>JBIIWA010000014.1:0-81728 GCA_044339115.1 Crocinitomicaceae bacterium | reverse complement strand
ACTGTCCTCCCATCAAGGCTTACCCCGAAAGGAGAATAGTCATATGTGTTTTGTAAGCAGACCCGATACGAATCAACTACACCGTCTGAGTTGTCGTCAATTGGAACTTTTACATCACAGAAAATCGCAAGGACATTTCCTAAATGGTTATTGAACTCGTATTTTTTTGAACCTAATATTCGGGAATAGCTGTTTGGTGTCACTGTTGTTGTTAGCATGTTTGTATGGTCGTCTTTGGTTCCCAAACGCGATGAACCAAACATGTTACGCTCCACCAAAAGATATTGTACGGTTTGCGCAATTGCCAAATGTTCGTACATAGAAACCTGATTACCCTGAGCATCCAGAATATAATAAGTTGATTTTTTCAAGGCTACTCCCGTATTGTCGTAAACGTGTTTGGCAATGCGATGCCCCATGGCATCGTAGTCAAAACGAATGTATCTTTTGGAAGTATCTATTCCTCGTTGAATCTCTTTTACCTTGCCATCAACCCTCCAAACAATTTTGGAAATCTCTTCTTGTGTGTCCTTTATTAAACGGCCTTCTTCATCGTAAGCATAATTGTTAATCGTGTTAATTGTGCTCACTGTCGAATTAAAGGCACCCATGTCATCAATATCTGTCAAATCGGTAGCAGAAGCAACCGCATCGTTAATATGATACAGTCTATTGCGCTGCAACTTACCATTGGCATATTGATATTGATAACTCATTTCTTCAATTTTTGTACCATCTCGTTTGTGTCGATCTTGGGTTAAAATATTCCCTAAAGCATCATAAGAGAAGGCATTGAAGTAGGAATCATTATACGCTGTTGGATTCCAAGCATTCGCATTTAAATCACTTTCATAACTTCGAGATGCTTTGAGCCTGTTCAATTGATCATAGTGATAGGCATTCAACATTGGCATATCAACTCCTGTGGTTGGATTCGTTAACCTTGTTTGCATATAACGAATGTTGCCATTGAATAAGTCTGCACTATTACTTGCTGGATGGCTAGATGCATCTACAGAGGCAATTGGCGCTTGCCCATTAATCGGTGTATAATCGTTATTGAAATAACTCAAACTGAATGCCGATAAATCTTTTCCGAAATATTGATTTGGATTGGTTCCAGACGATGGTTGAATTCCATCTATACCTGGGTCATTCTCTGCTGATATGGCATTTACTCCTTTCATCCATCCTTGTAAGTTATAAAGGTAATCAAATCCTTGCAATTGATCCTCCCCTATTTCTGTTCTTGCCAAAGGTCCATGATCGTAGTAATAATAAGCGGCATCCTCTTCCCAATCGGCATTGTATACGAGTTCGTTTTGCAGGGCAGATGACAATCGAGTTATTGGCAAGATAGGCGATTGTGTATTGGTATATGCCGCCGTAATGCGGTTATCTGCATCGTACAAATAGGCATGATGCCACTGGTCAGCACTGCCACTTTGAACGCTCATGCGGTGAACATTTCCTGAGACTAAATCATAGCGGTAATCCATGCGTTTATATCGTTGAGATGCCAAAGACGCAAAATTGGTAGCCATTTTTTTATTGTCTTGAACGAGGGTGCGTACATTTCCATGAATGTCGTAATCGTAATGTGTCCCGTGATCGTAGGTCAAATCATTACCATCAAAGACTTCTTCGTAGGTAACATGAATAATCCGTTTGCGTTGGGTAGAACGTGTAGGTGTAAGTCCAGCTATCCCTGTAAAATAAGTGCTGTCATAATAACTTCGAGTCACTTCTTTTCTTGCACCGTTGCCTAAGATCCAAGACAATAATTTTGTATCATCCATGGCTTTTGGATTGTAATAGGAAGACACTTCGGTACCAAACACCTTCGCAAAGACGTTTGGTAGATTCGAATTTTCAGTTTTTTCTCCAACTTCATATACTCTACCGATGGCATCGTATAGCGTGTAGGAGTATTTGCGTCCTTCGCCAGTGCTGTTGTTGTATTGACGGGAATTTTGACTAACAACAAGCCTTCCAAGTTTATCATAATAAAAACGAGCACTATAACGATTTGGAGCATCATATAATCCTCGAACAAAACAATAGTTTGGACTACTAAAATGCGAGAAGGAACTTGTGTAATTTCCACCATAAACTCCACGAGTAGAACTGCGCATAGCAATGGTTTTTAATTGAATGTTTCCTGAGGCGCTTACATCATACGGATCAATGGATGCACTATACACACCTGCCTGAGCGAACCAACCAATCGCTGTAAGTTCATTACTTGCATTGATGGTTGGATTTTGGGAATGGTAATAAGCCCCATTATCACCCACAAGAATAAATTCCGACGTACTTATCGCTGCGATGTCTCGAATATTCTTGTTACCCAAGGAACTTGCAGCACTCGTGAAAACGAAGCTTGTTGTACCTGAACTTGGGACACCAGTCCATTTGTAATAACTAAATAGTCCCGAGTTTCCTGCAATGGAAATATTTCGATTGTTGTCAACTTTTAACACATTGACGGTTGCATTATTCAAGGAAATCAATGTTTGAACCGAGTCCGTAGCTACACTCAACGCTTTTATTTGTGCTTGTGTTCCATTTTGATTATTGAGCAATAAATAGTTACCATAACGATCCACTGCTGTTACATTTGTTGGCAAGCCCACAAAAGAATATCGAATCGCATTGGAGTTGGTTGCACGCATAGGAACTGCACCACTTCCTAAAAGAACAAGTTGGTTCGGAGAGGTCATCCAACCTTTCGTTACGTTAAAGGATGTTACTTGAGAGGAATTCTGAGGCACTACTATTTTCCAAGTTAATCCACCATCATTGGTCTGACGAACGGTAAAATGACCACCACAAACTCCACCTTCTAATAAGGAATAAAAATTTAAATCAACTAACTCTGCAGTGAATAGTTCTTTATTGATGAAATAACTTGAATTTAATTGGTTTAGGAAAGTTGAATTATTCCCTACACTGACTAAGTTCAAGGATCCAGGAATCGCTGTAATTCCATATAAGTTTTGCGTTCCTTGCTGCAATTGAGCAAATTTATCAACGATAAAGTTCGGGGAATATAGGACTTTTCCATTTTGTCCCACCACGTACATTTTTGTCCCATTCATTTCAAGGTCATACAAGTTTTGAGAAACAGAACCTTCCACAAATGCGCCTAAAAATAATTGCATCTTCACATCGGAGTAGGTGTTTGAATTGTAATTTAATTGTGAGAAATATCCAGCATCTCCAACAACGTATAGACCATTGGTTGTTGATTTCAATGAGTTCATATTTGCATTTACAGGATGGGATTTTTGAACCCAGTTCCCATTTTCTAAACGAACGATCGTTCCATCTTCACCACAGCTCAACCACTGTGGATTTAGGCTTACATAACGAATATTTCGAAGGCCATTGTACAAATGTTTGTAGGTCTGATCTGTTAATCCAAATGATCCTCCCGCATTTTTTTGAACATGGAAAATACTTGTGCCTGTAATTTTAATTGTATCCATTTTAGCCAACAATCCTTTCGATATTCCAGTTAATCCTGTATAGAGCAAGGTTTCCGAAACTTGATTATTTGCCACATTTAAAGCAAAGCGATATAATTTTGTTCCTGCTGTTCCAACAAATAAATTAGAATTGGTAATCTTCACGATCTTGCTAAACGTGTTTATATTGCTTAAGGTAATTAAATCAAATACTGGTGAACCCGAATTACTTATTTTTGTACGATAAAGCTTTCCATTTGTCATCAAAGTGACTCCGTCTAACGACGTGTTTGAAACTTGATTAAATTGGCATTCGGAAATAATGGCTGTTTGTCCGGTAGCGAACGAAGTAAATATAGGAAATGTACTCATCGCATTCCAACAATAATAAATAGTTGTACTATTTGAAACAACAATAGACCATGTTGAATTTGAATTACTGCCATTTCTGTTCACCCAAATTGTTTTGATATTCGAGGCACTAGAAAATGGAACAATATGTGCCGTCGTTAGGTTTGTCGTATTTGGGAAAAGAATACGTATGATTCCATTTTGTCCCACTGCACCTAAAATACTTCTGTCCTTGGACTTAGCCAAATCAAGGTAAGTTTCATTGGAGAACAAGTTCCAGTTTGAACCACCATTTTCCGTTTTATATAATTTCCCACCTGAAATGGCAAATCCTTGCAATTCATTGAAAAATTGAAGCTCAGTAACATCCTGAGTAAGATTATTTAAAATAGGAAACCATGCATTCGAACCATTGGACCAATCATTGACATAAATGCGCCCATCCATGGCTCCAGCAATAATTTTTTTAGCGGACAAAGAATCTAGTGTAAGTATCTCCAACCCCGCATTCGATGAATAAATAGACCAAGAGTTTGCAGACGTTAACTTTGAATAGATGGTATTATTAGTCAACGACTGACCAACGATGATTTCTTTCGAGCCATCATTATCGATGCTGATGAGATTATCGGTAGCATTTATACCCATATTGATTTGGGTGAAGGTTGTCAAGTCGGTACTTTTCGCAACAAAACCAGCATCACCAATAATGGTAACCACATATGAAGTCCCTCCTACTGAATAAAAATCAAGGTCATTTAAATCTGATGGTGACTGAGTTCCGAAAGCAGCATACATGTCAATTAAATCCCAACTTTGTCCTGCATTAAGTGTTTTCATCACGATGCCTTTATTTCCAACGGCGAATCCAACAGCACTATTTATCATCTTCACTTTTTTGAAATCGGCGCCTATTAATCCATTCACTCGGTTCCAAGTGCTTCCTCCGTCATCGGTCCTGAATAAATAACCACGAGTGCCTATTTGCCCTGCCAAATAACCCTTGTTTTCATTGAGCATTTGAATTTTATTAGTAATCAAATCCGCAGGTAAACCACTGGTCAATGTTATTTCAAACTCATTCATTGGATCCGCATCTGGCGCGCATTGAGCCACTAATTGATTCAAGGAATTATATTCATAGGTCGTTGCCATTCGATGTTTGGTAAATACGGTATGTGTATGATTTTCACGATCATTTTCTACATCAATGGCCAAATTATCATTGTATGCGGTAATATTCAATACTTCAACCCCTTCTGGAGGTATTGTTTTGATTAAATTACCTGCTTGATCATAATAATACAGAGTAAAATGATAAAGTTTGTCAGTGTAGGTATAGGTAAAATGTTCATTTACACTCAAGCATTTATCCATGTAGCGTTTGTTCAATTCACCTTTCAAGCTGTCAAGGTAATTCTCATAACGTATTTGGCCATTCAACATCGCTTCATTCACCAACATTTCCAGGCAATTGTCCCCTAAAGAAAATTCTAAGGAATCAAGAACTGGTAGTGAAGTTGGTGCTTGAGTACTTGGCAAACATGGATGATCACAAACTTGAGAAGGACTTAAGTACAATTTGAATTCATCTGGCGTATTAAATTGAATAACACCATCCCTGATTGCTTGAAGACGACTACAATACTCCGTTATGCATTCGCATACATTCAAACGTAAAAACACATCGAACTCGATTTCTTTCCCAACCCAATCAGAAAATGGAAAATTATTCATTCCCGCCCACAGATTAAAAGAATTAAAGCAGTTTACATATTCTTGGTAACTATCTTTACATGGACTGGAGGGAATTGTTGAATTATTTGACATTGATTCTTCTTCTTTTTTGCACTTGATACAATCTCTCAAAGGAAAACACGATGTACCAAGAATTTTGTCGTAAACAATGATTCCTCCTACATTTAATTTAACATTCATCATAAATTGATAAAAATTGAAATACGGATCGGGCTCACCATACGTCTCGATGTCAATTAATTCGATGATATTTGAAATTAGATTTGTATCAACAAGTGTCAATTCCATATTACAAGCACCCAAATCCAATGTGATTTTATTAAGTAGACTATCATAAACAGAGGATGTACTCGTCGTCCCTAATGCTAATTGATTAATTAAATTTGGTGTAAGATAGACACTTTGAAATAGATTAAAATTGAAAGAAGTTGATGGATTTTGATTTTCAAAGACATCCTTTAACACAATAAACAAGTCACTTAAATTGTTGTTTTCAGGTGTCTGACATTGAAGAGGAATTGGTAAACCACAGGTACCCGCTGATATCGAAAGGTTAGGTGAACCCGTCATTTTTCGGATAAACGAACCATGCGCAAGAGCGGTTTGACCATTAATATAATGGATCGTAATTTCGAATGAGTTTTGACCAAGCGAATTGATGGCTGAAAAATAATCAATTGGACTTGATAATCCAGATGGCGTAATGCTATTCAATTGAATAAAGAATCCATCATTTGGATTTCCTGCCGGGTTAAAAATTTTGTAGTTGCCGTTAGAAATTTTTACAAAAGATAAATGGCCGCCTACTGCAGCAGCATTGCTGATCCACAATGTTTGTAAATCTATGTTTTGCGTACCAATATTATATGGATGAATAGCAACAGGCGTTGTCGTAGAAAGTTGTCCATAATCATTCAACACATTCAGTAAAAATTCAACATCATTTGCTAATTGGTTCGGTTTACATTCATTGGTAAAACTACAGCTTAAAAGATTGAATCCACTTGCTTTGCCATCGATTACAACCTCATCGTACAATCCACTTCCATTCAAAACTTTACCAATCATGGAAAATGTCGAATCAGTTAACACCTGTAATCCTGTTATTTGCTGAATATCATTCCAATTATAGGTGCTATTTTTTCCTAACTTGAAGGTGTGATAGATAGCGGAAGAAGCCTGATCGAACCATTCTATTTCTAGGGTATCCATTGAAGTCATATTGGAAACCTGATAGATGGATGGAATAGCCAACGGAATATTAAAATCATTCATAGCCAAGTAAAGATTGGTCAGTTCAATGAAATCATTCAAAGTTACCAGTCCACCATTGGCCAATTGATTACTCGCTGCTAAAGAGGACAATAATTGCTCAAGGGAGAATGCAACTGGACATTGGCCAGTTTGAAGGTATAAATTATAGATCGCTTGATTAGGCGGAGACATTTGTGGCAAGGTCAACGAAGTCACGAATCGACGTTGTTTACCTTGGTATTGATTGAGTAAATTTTGTCCACATGGTTGTCTACTTGCTAAGTAGTTCGTTACAGAAAATAATCCGTTCGCAAAGGCGTTAAATTCTTCATCACCGATGCAACCACAATATTGATTGCAAACAGAACTTGCAATGCAATCTTCATATTTTAGTTGTTGTTCCTTTTTTTCTCCTAAATAAAGTAATTTTAATGTTTGCCATTCCTTGTTTAATAAAGCGATATCATAGGTGCCATTATAAGTGCCTCCAAAATTAAAACAAGCAGGAGCATATACACCCGATGTATTGCTGCCGCAACGGCTTATCATGGCCGCTATTTGTTTCATGGAATACGATTGACCATTAATGGTTTGAAAAGCATTGAATTTTGTTGCTAAATCTTGTCCAATTACGTTACAAGGAGCCGAATTTGAATTCGCAAAATAAACAAATGGATCCCAAGCATGAGAGCTATCCTGTGGATTATTGGAAGTTGGAATAAACCAATTTTCGAGCGGATTGTAACTTGGGTTAGCAGAAAGATTGGAATCGAAAATAAATTGATACGTCGAGGAAATAAAACCGTTTTCAATGGCTTTTTCAAATGTATTAGTAGTCATTAATAGTTTATCAAATTCCTCAGAAGTAAAGGCATCTGTAACATTATTTGGTTTTGAAAAACCAATACAGGTCTTGTAATAACAATACTCTGGATGATAAAATACTAAAGATTTCGCCCAAGAAAGTTCAAAATCTTCAATGAAATCAGCCACATTATTTAACTCATTTGGATAAATGTAATACGTGTTATTGGAGAGGTCATGTTTGATGTATGAATTGTTTAACGGTTGAGGAATCCAATTTCCAGAAGCATTCTGGTTTAAATAAATTTTACTACTATCGCCATTATCATCCATGTAATAAGTAAGGTTTTCAAAAATCGGATTTCTCCAATTGGCATTGGTATTCGGCAAAACATTCGTTGCGTTATAAATGGATAACGGAAAGGCAGAAAAATCCATTAGATTGGTTGCGCTGTTTAGATATTCGCCATACTGTCCTCCAGGATTCATATCAATCAACATCATTTGGTATATTCCTTCGCAAGGAGAAACATAATCATCCTTACACGCATTTTCACATTGTTCCTTTCGTTCAAAATAATCGCCTGAAGATCCTTTGCCTTCAGAAACAAATTCATCTAAGGATCCGAGTTGCTGAAAACATGTTTCACAATCGATATTACATAAGGATGAATCAATTTCAGCTATAGCCTCCTGCTGAAAATCATACAAGGTTTTGATGCATGTATTTTTTGTAGTGTCCAAATATAGTTGAATGTAAGCCTCTCTTGCATCATGATTTATCGTCAAAACTTTATTCAAATAATACATTCCCACGGGTAAATTGGCGATGGTAAAAGGTTGAGTATTCGAACTTCCATTTTGAGGATTAGAACAAATCCCGTGAAAAGAATAACCAATATTCGTCTGAGTGAATTTCCCTGTGATTTTATTCTGGTATTCAGAAGGTGCAAGATTTACCCCACATTCGTCAATTAATTCCAAACTTAAATCATAGACACAATCGATGCAGTAATTTGGTAAACACTCGTCCTGAAGTGGCGAAATGGAAAAGTTATAATCTAAGGTGTAGTTTGATTCCGTTACTACATTTAGTACTTGAGAAAAAATGTAACCATCGCCATTCATATTCAAACGATTCTCTATTTGATTATTTCCAAAAGCATTTTCTGTAATTGTCACGGATGCTTCCGACGCCGAAGCTAATTCCAACGTATTTGAAGGTGCATTACCCGCCAAAGCAGTTGCAATAACCCTTCCCTCTTGGTCTAAATAACTAATACTTACTTGTCCGTTTGGATCAATGACGCTATTTTTTTTATAATGTTCAGCATATCCTACTTCCGATCCAAACAAACGATCCAATTCAACTTGACCTGGTTTACCATATAAATAATTTGTTTCGTGTCCACTGCCAATTTTAAAATCCGTTCCTACTCCACTTTGTCTTCTTACTCTTCCAGAATTATCAGCAGTGAATTCCACTTGAGTAAAAGGGTATCCGCTTGCATTCGGAACATATCCTTGTTCCTGTTGTTGGTTAGCATTTGCCGAAGAATAATAATTGGAAGCGCCAGTAGAATTTGACATCGGTGAAGCTTCAATTTGGCAAGTAGCAACATCCTTATCGAAATCATTTCGTGAATATGCCACATCATTTTCATTTTTATTGAAATTTGGATAAAAATGAATGGTGTTTTGTGCACCGACAGCACAAGTTGCATCTGGAACAGGAATGGGCAATACTTGAATGGCTGGCCTACCCTGAAAATCATATATCGTTTCGCCAACAATGGTATTATTGTTGGAGTTAATCTTTGTAACCATTTGACGGTTGCGCAAAGTGCCATCAAAATAACTTACAACTTCTTTGCGCTTACCTTCTTCGGCATAGGTTGCCGAATACTGCCAATTCATGGAGTTTTCATGCGCCGTTTGTTGGTTGATGTGAATTTTATAATTGGCATTGACAGAACCTACTACTCCAGATTCTGCAAGATTCCAAACATTATAAACTTCATTATTTAGGTCTCCTGATGTGTACCCCACTCCTCTTATTCTATAAAGAATCCAACCTTTATTAAATAATAAATTCAAGGTGTAGGAAGTATTTGTAGTTGAAATTCGGGTGGAATTGTATTTGAAATTATATACTACATTATTGGAATCAATGATAATAAAATTTGGGTCATTTGGATGATTTGAATCAAAACCATAATCGTTTATATGTAACCACTCCAATTGATATTCGACTGCACCATGAATAGGGGCCCATTGCAACGTAACCTCATCATTTTTCCCATTGCAATCTTTATCTGCATAAATGGGCGAAATCATTGCAATACCGTTATTGAGTGACGTGAAATTGGTGTAACGATCTACCCAAATTTCACCTTTAACAAAAAGGTATTCGGGAAGCGTTGTTGTCGCTGTACCATTCACATAAATGCTATCTATTTGAATTTGCAATTTGTATGCATTGATAAACTGTATGCGCTGCAATTGCTGATAATTTGTATCAAGTGTTGGACGGTATTTTACAGAAAGATATATCGTTGAATCGGCCAAAGGCATCATATTTACGTTCCATCGTTTTACGTTAAATCTGACTTTTATATCTGTATTATTTCCTGCGAATTTCTTATAATTCATGTCAATACCCAGAGAAATTCTATTCTGAACAAACTGATCCCATTGATTACTCGCAGGACTTGTTGCAGCAACGGTAACTTGAGCATTACTCGTGCCTATTACAACAGGTGTACCTAAGTAATTTGTCGCAATAGTTGCTGTTGTTGGAATTACTCCGGCAAAGCTGAAGACATTTTGAAACGCCATTATGAAGAACAAAATAGTTTTTATGGATGTATTTTTTCTATTACTCATGTTCATTTTTTTATTTTTCAACGATTTCAATTCCCTTCTTTTGAATGATCAAATAAGGCTGATTGAATCCTTTATTTCAATCTTTATTTAATGTTCTAGTGTCCCATAATTCAAAATCTCCAAATCCCTCCTTTAAAGTTGAATAAGTATTATCTGTAAAGAAAAAACTGGGTTTTATCAGGCCAATCGAACTAACCTCTTTCCCTATTTTGAAACGAGATAAGGAAACATCCATTCTGGGATAAATAAATTGATCTTCTTCTGAGTCGCCATCGGGCATTGGCCTGCCAGCAACTAATGAATATTTCGTGATCTCACCCTTGAAATTCACCCACATTTTCATTGTACTATACATGGCTAGGGTATCAAATTGGATTTTGTATAATGTTTCATTACCCGTTTTTAATTTTTGCACTTGAGCACCACTTTTATAGAATTCTGAAAAATTTCGACTTGGATTCATCTTCATTAATTCGAGATTTGGCTCTTGAATGATCACCATATGATCTGTTGAATCAATACGTACACTGACTACTGAATCCTGTACTAAAAGAGTGTTAAATTGATACATGTTTAAAATGTCAAGTTCACTCTGATAGTGGAAACTAAAGGTCATGGTATTCAAGGTATCCTTACTATCCGCACTTTTAAAAAATGATTGCTTTGCCAGGTAACTAATACTCTCTGAGTGGGCCATTTTTTGGTCCATTTCATGAATAAGATTTCCGTATTCTTCTCTTGACATGTTGGACCATTGAGACAACATGTAAAAGGGAACAAAAACACAGATAATGAAATTAACTATTTTCATATTAATGCTTTAAAATATTATCTCTATTTTCCTGTATTGTCATCACACCTTTTTCTGTTTCCTTTTTGATTCGGATTAATTTGCCTTCCTCGTCATACTCATATAGAGTGGCGAAATTTCGCTCATCTAATTCGGCCATCAATCTAAGATTTATTGGGTCATAGACATAACTCATCATGGAACCATCCAGTGGGAAAAAGCGTATGTCATCAAAATAAGCATCTCCTGAAGTCACCTTTAAAGCAATACTTATACTTGTGGCACTTGATGGAATGGAGATAATGGAATCAATTTTTTGCCAACCATCTATTATTTTTCCAGATGGAATTAGGCTAAATGTATTAGAAGCACCGGAAAAAGAAATTCTCAAGTATGGCTTCGTATACTGAATCGTCGACTGTGATGCATTATTTTCCTTGACCCAAGCTGAAACAACATATTTTCCTGGCATAGGAGAAAATGAACTGACACAATCTGAACATGCAATTTCTTCAGAACAGGTTAGATACTCCTGATTCATTCTAATTTCAACTTTACCAGAACATAAAGCACTTTTTATTTGTAACACATAAAATCCACTGTACACATTTACCGAAGTGTTGATTCCAGTATTGAGCAAACCATTTACTGAATTGGCAGAATATTGATAAATAGCTTCACAATTCATTAATAAATCATTGTTAAATGGTCCATATAAAACATAGGTGCCGCTCGTTTGGAGCAATTTTATTTTGACCATGGATGCATTATTCATTTGAAATCGATAAAACAATGTTGGCGTCTGACAAGACAGCTCATTGTCTTTAGAATTTTGAAAATTAAAAGGTTGATAGACGTTTTGACAAAGTCTGAATGCAGATTCGCAAGAGTTATTTTGCTGGTTCGTAATTTGAACTAACGTCGTATCCATAAATGAATAGGCCGAAAACGCAAAAATCATATTGAGAAAGATAAAAAGTTGTTTCATAGGTTTAACGAATTACTAGGAAAGTTTGTGTACATCCAAACTGGTCGATTACTTTAATACTAATTGTGTATGGAGATGTGGCATTTTCGATAATGATTCCATTTCCATCCTGGTTTAGCAAATAGTTGGGTAGACCATTTAAAACTTGAATATCCATTTGATATGGTGCTTGACCATTTGAAAAGCGAATCGTTTGTGTGGTCGTTCCATTTGAATTAGTGACAAAACTGTCTTGTTTTAAAAGATTACAACTACTCACCTCACAACCTGTTTCGATGATTTTAGTCAATACAACGTTATCAGATGCCGAAACTTTTATAGAATATTTTCCGGTATGGGCTTGATTAGACAATTTATT
Organism: Crocinitomicaceae bacterium; assembly: GCA_044339115.1. GTDB lineage: Bacteria > Bacteroidota > Bacteroidia > Flavobacteriales_D > Crocinitomicaceae > UBA952. The sequence continues at coordinate 69,069 of JBIIWA010000014.1, read as the reverse complement.
CATATGAGTTTCAGCCATTCTAAAATGATTATCTGAACAATTTTGGAAGGCATAATCTTCAAAACCATCAAATCCAATTTGTCTGTAGCGAGCATTCACTGCAATAGCAGTTGCTAAGGTCTGGTTGTAACCAAACAAAGAAGAAGAATATCGATTCAAAGGGTCAACCGTTTCAAGTGCTTGACCAAAAGGACTAAACTCGCTGACTTTGGATGTAAAGGTCCAATTTTGCTTATTGATGTTCCATTCTTGGTTTTCCATTTGATAGAATGGCTTAAACGATGACATAAAACCATCATCACGAATATTAGAATTTTGATTCATAAAGGTTTGTGTCCTATCCGATAAATGAACATAAGAAGTTAATGGTCTCCAAGTTCCTTTTGTACCTCTGACATATGGATTAGATGTTAAATGGGTCGAGTCATTTCCAGAAAAACAATCACAGAATGTTCGCCAATCTTCACTAAACTCAACAGCGGAAGCCTGAAGAACTTTGTCATACAAATTCAAAGAAAAAGAAGCTAATGGATTTGACCGAAGTGTAATGTTTCCAATTGGGGTCATTTGCACATTTCGTCTTCCAGAACGAATAACTCTTATTTCAGCATAGTTACCATTAACAAAGGAACCATCCTTATTCTGTAGTTTAATTCCATTTATATTAGAATCTGTGACCCAAACTACGCTTTGGTTACCTGACAAATCTGTTAGTATCAGCTCATCTCCATTAATAAATGATGGATTGTTCATTGCTAAGGATCCTGAGTTGATGAAAAAGGCAGCTTTAATTTCCTGATCTACATTCTTATATGCTTCACCCATTCGATCGTAATACCAATGAGCAGGAATAGTAAGATTGTAAACTGCATCATTGAAATCGGTCTGAGTTTTGGTTAATATCACTGCCCCCGTTTCCGAATCATAAGCTAAATTCTCCGTTCGAACAATTGATTTATCGTCTGTTGCAATCGTAGTGTCTAGAAGTCCAAATCGCTCAATAACCTTGGTAAAAGTAGCACTGCGCATTGCCGTTCTCTCATATTTAAATTGTAAAAAACCATTAGGTAAAATAATTCCGGGTGCAGCAAAATTTGTATTGAATTGTATACCACCATTTATGGTTTGTGATAAACTTTTACGAAAATCTGCAACAGCGTCATATTGCAGACCTATTCTACTATTGTTTTTGACTTCTCCGTTTTTTGATACGGCAGTCACTTTATTCACTAAATGTTTGACTAATTTCCCATCATAAGTGATTGATTCTGATTTGTATTTATATTCTACGGATGATTGAGGTGTGGTCTGATTTTCTCCGTAGATATATTCCCCTTTCGGCTTACCGTGCATGTCATTTGTTTCAACCACAAATCCTTGCGATGCAACTATTTGATCTACACAGTAATTGAAGAAATATAAGGGGATATTAATTCTATTTGGATTTGGATTTAATTCAGTTTTCCTTACAATTGTTGGAAACACTCTTGCAGTGTAGAATTCGTGCACCACTTTGCCTGTTGCTGTTCGAGAAACATTTGAGTGCTGTAGGTTGCGAATCGCAACAGAAGCATACCCAACCTGAGCAGTTGGAAAAAATTGTTCACCGTAAGGTTTAATTTGATAATTCCTTTCATCCGGGGCTAACACATGCCGTTTAGAGAAATATACAGGTTGTTGAAATGGATTTTCATCTCCACCTGCTTGAGGTTCATAAGCAGCCACCCCACTTGAATTCCCCTCACTATCGGTGTATGAATACTCCTGCCCATAACTAAATGCATCCATCTGGTTGTTTGTAAGAGTATCCCAAGAATCAAAAATTTTAACTTGTTTCACTCTATATCCACCTCCAAGCTTTTTTTGATTTGGGTTCTGCAGTCGTATCCAAGATTTTTCAATTCTCAAATTTGTCCCAATTTCTTCCGCCCACAATATACCATTTGGACCTGTAAAATATTCTGTAAGTGATGTTACTGAACCTAAAATGGAATTTGCCATATCTCCCAAACCATTTAATTCGTTCGCATCACCAAAAGTATTAGAGGGCGGAATGAATTTCGTCAAATGCATTCGACCGAACTGAATTCCTGCAACAGCAATCGGATTATAAATTTCAAAACCATTATCCTTCAATTTTGCAGGTTTAAACTCTAATACACCCACGGGATTTCCATTTAAAGTTGAAATCGACATTTCTTTAATTTCGGCATAACCAGGAACAAAATCATATCTTCCTTCATGAAATTTCAATAACGCCCTAAAGTAAATGAGTGAATCTTCCGGCATGTAATCGGAAATATTTGAATAATAGCCACCATTTTCATTTGGAAGTAATTCAAAATATATTTTTGCATTTGGAAGATTAGGTGATATTAACTCACTTAAATCTTCGTCACCTGATGACGTAACTCCATTTTCATTTTCTACTCCAATTATTTTAAACATTTGATTTGCTCTTTTATGCTGAACATGAGCATAATCGTCCGATTCGTATTGAACTTCAATTTTTCCCCCAGATGGAAGTGAAATATCCGTTAGGTTCCATGCCGATGCATATAAATCAACAGCTGATTTATTAAAATCAACATAGGGAAAATCACTTGGTCTCAATGGATCATCCTGTACAACTCCGGTATAATTTGGATAAGGTTTATATACACCCCATCGATCGACACTTTTGGAATGATAACTAGGATTATAATCATAGTTGAAACGATATGGGATAAAGCGTCCTTTATGAGACTTTTCATACGTGAAAAACACCTTTTTGAGTGTCAGTTTACCGTTGTTTGTTGTTGAAGTATTTGAGTTTAATGGGAAATTTTTACATAAACTGTAGTCATAATCAAAGTGCGCCACTTTAATTGGTGTGGCATTTGAATTATTTGCCAAATAATCGGGCAAAGAATAGAGTGAAATACTATCTAATTTCATCATCTTTGCTCCTGAAGTTTCAATGGATCCATCTGAATTTACGCCGTTTCCATCTGCTCTTTCCGAGGTGTGAAAAATGGCAATATGATTCTTTGAACGAATCGATTTTAAGTACCATAATTCTTTCTCTCCATATGTATAATGTCCTTTATCATCTTTATCATCTGTTTGGAATCCTTCATCATAATCTGCAAATCCTGAACCTGAAATAGGTGTTCTCCATTGATAGTTATCTTCTTTATTATAGTCAAATTTCAAATAACCCCCTAAATCACCAGAGCTTGGTCCTTGGATCATATCGGCATCAACATAATCTGCATTCAAAATGGTCGTTAATAAATAGGAATGTGCGTATGCTGGTGTTGTTTCCTTATTGTAATAATTTTCTGTTCCTTTGATATTATTGAAAGAATCGTCAATTCCAACTTCATACTTAACCATTCCTTTTGTATCATCAACATAAGTTTGATTATTCGTATCAAAGTTGCCTACAGAAAATGAGACATTACTCTGAAAATGGTTATAAGCAGCAATGCCATAAACATATCGTGAACCCTCCGTATTCAAAACGGAAAATTGTCCGACATGATGCGCTAATTCTGGCCTTGAATAGGCATAATTGTTCACCTGCATTTCTTCAATCCCCACTCCTTGTTTTAATTCTTCATTCGAAAGTGTATTTGAAAGCTGATTTCGCTTTATTTGAATTTGTGTTTTAAAATCTTTAAGATCAAGCAAATCATTATCCTCGGTTAGTAATTTTTTTCTAATTCCTTGGTATGAAGAGTATTTAAATAAGATTGCTTTTTCGGCTCCGATATCAGAAAAATGATTTTCTTCATCCTCTACAGATAATTCATTTGCTTCTTGGTAAACGATTCTATTTTGAGAAAAGCCTAATGAATCAATCACCTGATTTTGAAAATCCTTCCAAATACCAGATTTGTTATACATGCAATTGACATTAATATCAGTGCCCAACTTATAGATTAATCCCACGTTCGTTTCAAAATCAACATCCGTGGAATTCGACACTGTATGTTGTTTGGGGTCAAAAACATAACCGATTTCAGATCTTTTTGGACGATAACTTCCTCCGATACCATGTCCTGAAGCAGAAAACACATCATAAGTCAAACTTGGAATCGCTAAAGCAGGTGTATTTTTTGTAATAGCGCCATCATTTTCTCTAGTAAAATCTAAAACCGCTTTATCGTTATGTTGTCCTTTTCCTAAATGATTATATCCGAAGGCAGGAGAACTTATTGTTTTGTATTTTAACCAACTTGCGGAGTAATTTGCGTGAATATCAAATGATGGGTCAAAAGTAGCAATATCGCCTCCCCATTTAAAGCTGAATGAACTTGAAAACATATTGATCGGCATTCCAATCTTTGGGGAAAAGGAAACATTACCAATGTTATATGAAGACGCATTGATGTAAGTAGCATTAATCTTCGATGCTTCTTTCAATGCATCTCCTTCTTTTTGACTTTGATTTTTCTTATTAATTTGATTTTTTGTGTATCCAGCCTTTACTGATAAACCTTGCCGCGAATTCAAAGTAGATCCTATATTCATTTTTCTAGTAGCACCTGAAGAATTCGGGCTATTTCCTGTTGAAAAACCAATAGAGGGTGACAAGGATGCACCTGACGAACTACTTCCCGAAAATCCTAAATTTGCATTGATAGATATTTTCTTGGCGGCGTTCGCAAATAGAAAATTACGATTCGCACTTAACGAGGAACTATAACCTGCAAAATTGTCGTAATCGATACTGAAATTGGCGGATAATGTTCCTAGATGTGTAGTGTCAATAACTGTTTGTGAACTTCCTGTAGTATTAAAACCCAATAACTCGTAATCCATACCAAATCCAACGCCCACATTCCAATTCTTTTTTTGATTCATTTCCGTTTTCATAGAGTCCGTACCATTGAAATCATCTGGCAAACCTCTTAGTGAGCGGTTCATTACCCCTGGATTCAAATTCCAACCCAAACCAACCCAAGTAGCTTCTTGATCCATATTTGTCCCACCATTATATGCCAAGTTAATTGGATATCCATCTACATCCATAATTGGAATATTATAGGAAAAATCACCAGTAAAAGGGTCAACCATATCAGTGATTCCTATTGGCGTGAAACTTTGTACCTCTGGTTGGTCTGGACCTCCTGTTTGTGGGTTTGTAAGATTTGGTTCAGAAACAATATTTAAAAGATCTGGATCAGAAAACATCACTTGTTCATCATAAGAAACCTTATTAGAATGAAAAGCATAAAAAATCGGTTTTTTAGCGATTAAATGTAAATTACCCGCCGTTGATTCAAAAAACATCAAAAGCGCCATTATTAATGGGCCGAATTGAATAGTTCTGAATTCTTTTATTTTAGTAATCATATTAATTTTTTCCTGGATTATGAATTTTTTTCAATTTTGGTAACTTTTTGATATCCGTCAGGTCAAACACAAACACAGACATATCATGATCGTATAGTTTGTCGGAAATGGTGATTTGTAATTTTTTTGAATTCTTTTTCAATGGGATTATTCCGTAGAAATTTCCTTTTGGACTTAAATTGAAAAGCCTTTCAAATTCAAATTCTGACAATGGAATTACTTTACCATCTAATTCAATTTTAATATCCGAGCTAAAATAAAAATGATAATATTCAACCCGTTCACTGAAAGTTGTCTGTTCACTTTCCAAATTCAAAAACTCAGTCAATCCGGTTCTTGGACAAGATAATTCTAACTTGAAATAAAGTTCCTTTTCTTTCAGATTTTGTAATGTATATGCATCTTCGAGTTCACCTTGCAAGGCCAAATCGACAATTTTATTGGTCCGAGGAAATATATTCACATTCATCCATAACTTTCCACTTTTTTCTTGCCGAATAAAGTGTTGTAAATGCTCATTGTAAATATGTTTATATTCTACAAAGTCTACTTTCCAAGTACTACTTAAAAATACTGTTGAAAAAAGAAAATAAAACATGTGTACAATCATCTTAGTTAACTAAAAAACTTAATTCAAATTTTCTTTTCTTTGTGTCCCAAACGATAAGTTTATAGGCGCCTATTGGAATACCCGTTCCAAAATTCAATTCGTATTGATTGTATCCTGTTCGCTTTACATTCATTTGTTGCGCAAGCGCTCCCGTTTCTTGATTGAACTTTACTTGTGCATTCACAACCTTATTCTCCGCATCTAACAAAGTATATTTCAAGTCCTCAGAATTATATACCTCCACAAATTCAAAGTAAAATTTACCTCCTTGAGCGAGGCATTGCACTCCATCTTGCACCAATTTCATTCGGTAATATATCGGGGTTATCACTGGAGGAATACCTAAAATAAATTCCCATGCCTCAGAAGAACAGACAACTGTATTATTCATGATTTTTTGAAGTTGCCAGCCATATCGCTTACCATCTTGTAATTCAGGTGCATCATAGGGATAAAACAACTGATTCTGGGACAGATGATCAAGATGGAGTAAGGGCGTATTTACCATCACACCTGAAGCCGCGTCTTGGTTATTCTGTAATTCGACAATTGTTATTTGATAAAACTCACGTTCGTTGTTTATAGGTAGACTTCCCCATATCGACCATGTTAACAAAGGATGATGGGTATAGATTGTGTCAACATCAGCAGGAATATTTAGTAAGATACTTTCCTGCGAAAACCCATGGTTAATAATAAAACATGATATAAAAAACAAAAGATACTTCATCTTATTTGAATTGATAATTGATACTTGTTTGAATGTAGAAGGGGAACTGAGCAAACCGAATTGGATCATAGGAATTATAAAAATCACCTAGGATTAATTTTTCCATTCTGGTCATTAAGCTTAATTGTTTTGTCCATTGAAAAAGAATTCCAACAAATCCTCCAATTTGCCTCCCATATATCGTACTTTTTGCTACTTTCATCCCGGTTGAAAAGTCCATTCGATTGAATTTGATTTGAGCGGCATCCTGAACCAACCATGTTTGAGAATTTTCTAAAACACCAGGCACCTTACTCTCAAAATATGCTAATGTAAACGTGTTTTTACCAGAGTAGAACTTGGTTTGTTGGTCAATAGCCACATGTGTTAAGATGTTTAATCCCAATTTAGAGGTGATTTTATAGAAATCTGCTTGAATACCTGTATTTTGCTTCAAACCTAAAACAGCATAATTTCAGTTTGCTGAAATTACGGCCATGTAATTCATAGCTTGATTGAGTACTAGAGGCAGTCTGTATCGTTGATTCAAATAACTTATTTGACTACTCAATTGTATTTTGTCAAATAGTACTGTATTTGAATTGAATCCATACATGTCCACTTGTTTCGTTGTATCGAGCATTCGATTGACATTATTTTGATCTGTACGATAAGTAAATCCAATCTGTGTTCCAGATGTGATTTTATGTTTTGATTGCAATTCTACACGTAAGTTATTTGGTTGCAACACTCCCATACTTGCCATATCAGCCTTTGCATCCAGGAAACGAAAACTTGCCGTAAACGTAGAATGAAAGCGATTAACCTGTTGATTTATCCTAAATAATCCAGTGTGGGTTCGATCTGCTGAGAACAAACTTTTCATGGGGTAAATACTAATGGTGTCAGTTGATTGCTGTGCCAAGGATGTTTTTCCATATACCAAATCAACAGCAGTACCTTTTGTGAAACTAGGCACCCAACGCAAATCCATTTCAATTCCAACGGCTGAGTTAACTTTTGAAGAACTATCCGCTTGATAAAAGCCTGTGGAAATAGCTTTGTTTGTATAACGAATACCAACATATGCGTGGGTTTGATCCTTATCTCCATATCCCGTTTTAGCCATCACGATAATCCGCTTATCTTTTATGGATTGAAAATCAAATTGATTAAATAAATTCGAAGTGTTTTGCAAGGTATTTTGCAAGGTGTTATTGGTGACCATCAAATTATTCATAGTTACTCCAGCAGTCAATGCATATAGCCAATGACCTTTTTGTATTTCCATGTCGATGCCTTTCACGGGAATGGCATTTTTCGAAAGTGCACTCGTTTTTGGGTAAGTCAGTCCGATATCTAATTTCTTAACCAACCCCAAACTTTGCAGTTGCTTAGCCGAAACACTTTTTGCGATGGTCATCCATTTTTCTTTTTGATCCAGAGCATTCGTTTCAATGGAATCCAATTGATTTTTCATGGAAGAAAGTTTTGACACATAAAATTGAATCGTATCAGCTTTTTGTCGAATTTGTTCAATTTGCTTTTCACGTAATTCAAATTGAGCTTCCAAGGAATCCAATTTCTGCTGTGCCGCAAGTGCTTGATTATGTTTTTCGTTGCAAGCATTCATTAAACTATCACGTTTTGAAGGTTCCACCTTGTTTATGGAATCTCTTAGTAGTGAATCCATTTTTAGATACTCAAACTTTGCTTTTTCCTCTGCTATTTCCTTCAGTTTTGCCTCTTGCGCTTGAAGTGCTTTTTGAAGTTGTAAGTGCATTTGGTCTCGTAACAGTTCTGAATACCCAAGTTTTCCATTTAACTCTCCCTGCTTTTTAGATAAAACATCCAATTGTTGATCTATTTGACCTTTAACTTCTACCTGATTCAATTTCGATAATTCCTTGAATCGATCCACATCCATGGAAAGTCTAAAATAATTGTTGACCCCAATTGGACTTTTAATAGTTGCATATCTCCAGGATAGTTTAACTGGTAAAAACAATATAGTGGAATTCAAAGATGCTTCCGTATGAAATACTTGCATTGGACGTACAACATTGGGAGCAACATAATTCGGTAATTGACCAATATCATATCCCATGTTTACTTTTCCGTCGATAGCCGTTATGAATTGTTGCCACTGTAATAAACTATCCTTTGAAGGTAAATTTTCAGGGTGCTTTGATTTTAAATCAAACGGAAGACTAACATTTGGAACCTGAAAATCACTCATATATTTCTTCAGATCAAGTGAAACCAAGAATGTATCAGTAATTTGAACCGAGTCTCGCGATACGGGCAAATGCATCAATTGACCGATTGAATTCTCAGTAAATAAAAAAACAATTATTAGCATGATAAAAAATCGATTCAAGTTGAAACATTTATTGACCCTTAATGAAAGTGAGCAACTGGGTTTTCGCTTCAATTTTGATCAAACAAAATACCTATTGAACTCTTCAAAAAATGGTTGAAAAAATACAATTGAAAGTTAGGAAATTGGGGTGGTAATTTTTTTGTAACTAAAAGTGTTAAATTATAAACAAATAGTTTTATCCGTTTGTTTTACTGATGTTTACGCAATACACAGCTATGCACATTTAAGTGTTTACACCTATAGAAATGGTGTTTTTTACCCCATGTTTAATGGTCTGATTTCACAGATTTAAGATTAAAATATTCGTTTTGAAGATACTGAATTGTCGATTAAAAAGCATTTTTTGATTATAATCATTTAGAAAAATGATGGCTATTGAAATTTAACCAATTGATGTTTCACTGCATACATTGCAATTCCAACCATGTTTTTCGCTTCAATTTTTGCCATAATACGTTCACGGTGCGTTTCGACTGTTTTTCGAGATATGAATAATGCATCAGCTATTTCTTGGCTAGTTTTCTCTTGACATATAAGTTGAACAACTCTTACTTCCTGATCTGAAAGAATAGACGTATTAAAGGAAGGAAAAATAACACTTTTATTAAGGAATTCTTGAATTTTTGAAAGTGGTACTCTTTCGCTGAGATAGTAACCAACTTCCATAACTTGTTCAATCGCCGCAACTATTTCATTGATTTCTTGAACCTTTAATAGGTAGCCTCTCCCCCCGCTTTTCATGAGTCGATCCACAAATGCTTCATTATCATAGGAACTGAGTCCAATGATTTTTAAACTTTTGTATTTGCGTGTAATCAATTCAGTGGCTTCCCATCCGTCCATATTTGGCATTTGCATATCCATAAGGATGACATCCACACGAATTTTATTCTTGTTTTCTTTCAACCAATTGATTATTTCTATTCCGTCTGAAGCTTCGTGTACCACGTTAATGTGCGAGTGATCTTCAACCATTTTAATAATTCCTTGTCGCATGAGCTTTTGATCATCGACTATGATTACATTAATTTCTGATTTCATCTGTAGGTATATTAATCAAAATTTCAGCCATTCCTTTTTCATCAACTCGATAGCTTATACTTCCTCGAAAGTTATTGATTCTTGATTGAATACTTTTCAATCCACTTCCTTTTTCTTGTCGCAAGAGGAGTTGCACTTGCGCGTTATTTAGTCCCAGTCCAACATAGTTAAATCTTATGTTTAGCTGATCATTAGAACGCATGATTTCAAGGTCTAAACAATCTGTATGGCTATGCTTCAAGACATTATTAATCATTTCGATAATAATGCGGTACATGTTCAATTCTGCATCTAATCGATAACGGATACCATTCAAATTGCTTTGGTAATTGATCGTCATTTTTCCCGTTGATTGAATAGTTTTAACCAATTCATTCAGTGTGGTGTCTAACCCCATTTTGACTAAAGTCGGTGGCGAAATACGATTGGAAATACGACGAATCGTATCGGCTGTTTTTTCAATTAATTCAGATGTTTCATTAAGAAGTCCAAACAAGCGTTCAGGTTGATCCAATCGATTCTGAGCGTTGAGTATGTTTATTTTCAATACTGTTACGAGCGCACCTATTTCATCATGTAAATCCATGGCTATTTGAACCCGTTCTTGCTGTTCTGCTTGAATAGTTGCTTCACTAATCTGACGTTCAAAATTGATTTCTGCCGTCCGCATTGCTTCCTGTTCACGTTCAATTCGTTTTTTGAATGCGAGGAATAGCAAATAAAACGCAATCGAGATGAAAGCGAAGAATCCTGAAAAGGCAAAAATTAATCCTATGAATGAGCTGTTTTCGGTAGTTTCCACAGTGCGTAAGCAATTAGTAATTTTGATGAACCTTCAATGAAGTTATGGACGTACCAAAGGTTTAATTTAGTAAACTCCATAAGATAATAGATTAAAAAAAATGCTGAACAATTGTAAAAAAGAATTGCTGCACACAATGTATGTCTAAATTCATTATCCTTTTCATCGGATTGGATGAAAATTGATTGGATGAAATAGAATAACGAGTATAGAATAAATGTCAAACAGGAAAACTTTGCCGTTTGTTCTAAAACACTGCCTTTAGAATAGTCCACAAAAGAAATTGAACAAAACACTACCAAACTTAGGAAATAAATAAAATAATATTTTGGATTTGATATCTTCTTGTAAAAAATACTTAAACATATAAATTCAATAATTACATAGATATTAAATATCAGGTGATTATTAAAATTATTCAGATATGTGTAAAATACTATGGTTGTTGAAATAAAAGATGAAACGAGAAGAATAAAAACTTCTAAATATTTCAGAGTGAAATTTCTTGAATATAAAATTATTGGCAGGGAACCTGCCAATAATTGAAAAGTCATCATTGAGATATGAATTTGCACTAGCTATTTAAGGGATTACCTTTTGAACAATATTTAGGACATAATCCAGCTTTGTTGTAAATTTTACCGTTCACCAAATCATCTCCATCCTCATCTACACCCACTAAAACATTAGTCAAGGAGCCCTCATTATCAACAGCATTGTAAATTCGAATACCTACACACCCTTCTTGATCCATTAAATCTTTGAAAACATTTGAAGAATAAAATGCTGCTTTTGTTTCATTCGGAAACTTTTTTCGAAAGTCAGAGGTCATTTTTGAACCATCTGATAAAGTAATAATTGAACCTGCCATAATTTTGTTTTTTTAAAGTTAATAAAATGTTTGTTTCCCAAATTTAGTTAGGCATCTCATACAAGACGCATTCAGAAAAATCAAGCAAAAATTAACCTTTTGAATAGCAACTTCTTAGCATGTAAAATTAGGTGTTTATCCGTAGTGTATTAGGTGTAAACACCCACACTATTTACAGCCAAAAATAGAAAGCATCCAAAACTACTTACAGAAATTATTTCAAGACATAGGTGTTTATACTGATTTCTATGGGTGTTTATATGTATTTGCAAGATTGTTGACGAAATTATTAAGGAAGCAAGTTCCTTATAATTTTCATCTTCCCTTTGTAAAATCACCCTATATTAATTTTCTAAAGCTTTAATCTTCCACTACTTTTCATTGCCTTTGTTTAATTCGGAAAATTTATAAACTCCCCAAACAACTAGAGCAATACCTCCAAATAATAAAATATTATTAATGACCTTGTTACTTGCACGTGTCGCTGCCTCTGGAACGAAACTATTGAACGCCGAAGCATTCAAGTGATTAAAATGAATGTGTGCCATATATATTAGATTTTGTAAAAAATAAAATTTCCATCTTGCTGATAAAAACAAAAAGATCCGAAGCTATTCATCACTTCATTGTGTCGATCATCCTTAACCTTACCTGTCGGCAAATCAAAAGGGAATGCCTTAGAAACCAAATCCACCGTGCTGATTATGAATTTACCCTCCTTGTCAGCATTAAATAGGTCCAATAGTATGCTGATAGCCTTTCTAATTTTTAAATCCTCTCCTTTTGCAGCCTTGCTAACGTTACTTGCCTTACGATTGTTATGTGCTTGTTTGCATTCCTGTGAACAGTATAATTTATTAGCACGTCCATAGAAATCTCTTCCACATAAATAGAATCCGCAAACATTTAAATATTTTCCTTTTTTGTAAATCATTGTTTTTATTTATAACATTAATGTAAAGTTACATTATATTTAGTACTTTTACAACATGGAGAAGAAAAATAAATATAAAAAGGTCTTTGATGCATTCCTAGAAATGAAAATGAACTCATTAGAATTCATTCAAAATACAAAATTCAAAAGGAGTGAATTAAAACTTGACCCAAGAGTCGCGAATCACTGGTCTGAAAAAGGATTGTTTCCGATGAAACAAGAAATGGGTGCATGGCTAATTTTTAACTTAACCGAAGCCTTCTGGGTAAAAATCATAGTTAAATTAAGAGAATTCAATGTTCCATTAGATATCATTAAAAAAATAAAAGAATACCTTTTCACTGATCCTCGAGCATTAGTTAAACCAGAGGACAAAAGTTTTTTTATTAAAAAAATAACAGAATCTGAATTGTTGACCGAAGAAATGTTGAAACATATTAAAGATGAGGATGTTTGGAATACTGTTTTTAAGGTAAAAATGAATGATTTCGAAATGGCTATACAGTCGATCTTAATAGAACGGAAACCATTTTTTATTGTTTTAGACATGCAAGGGAAAGTATTACTAATCGAAGAAAGTAGCCTTTTAATGGAAACCAATGATGTTTACTTGAAGGAATACTACGAATTTACCTCCAAATCACACATAAGAATTTCAATGAATGAAATATTAGGAGATCTTGTAGATACTTTGGGTGACCTAACATGCTCTGAAAAAATTCCTATCTTAAGCAAGAATGAAGCAATTATTGTCAAATTACTTAGAAGTGAAAATATTTCAAAAATTGAAATTCGATTCAAAAACACTTCAGAGCCAGAAATCATTGAAGTTACATCAAGAAATTTAATACAAGAAAAAGTAAGACTCAATGAATTAATTATTTCTAGAGGATATCAAGATATAAAAATAAAAACCCAAAATGGACAAATAGTGCATTGCGAAAACACTACCAAATATAAACTCGATACCGAATAACCCGGATCAAATGAAAACAAGTAAAAATTACCTCATCATGGAATTTTCGCACATCTTCATTATAGGATGGAAGAAACAAATAACGAAAAAAGAAAATTGAATATTGAAAGAATAAGTAGAATTAAAAACATCTCCTTGGAGCAAGCCAAAGAACTTCTTGCAACACTGGAAACCTATTGCGAACTAATTATTAATTACACTTTGAACAATCCAAATGAATGACCATAAAAAAGACTTTGAAAAATTATTCGGGATTAAAGAAAAGAGGAATAACCGCAATAAAGCGATTATTTACACACGTGTATCCACAAAAGAACAAGCGGACAATAACACAAGTTTGACAACTCAAAAGAAATTTTGTGAAGAATATGCTGTGAAGAGTGGTTTTGAGGTTGCTGAATACTTTGGCGGTACTTACGAGTCTGCGAAAACAGATGAGCGCAAAGAGTTCAAGCGAATGATTCAATATGCTAAACAAAATTCAACCATAGGCTATATTCTAATCTACTCGTATGATAGATTTTCTAGATCAGGGACAAATGCATCCTACATAGCAGATGAATTAAAGAAGCAAGGAATTACACTTGTTGCTGTAACTCAAAAAGTAGATACTTCCAATGCTGGAGGAATAATGCAGCAGGATTTCTTTTTCTTGTTGAGTCGCTTTGATAATGAAATGCGCAGAGACAAAACAAAAACTGGGATGATGGAACTCCTGCGCAAAGGTTACTGGTTATGGACACCACCGAGAGGGTACATTAATACAAAAAAACATCACCGTGCGGTAGATTGGGAAATTATTATTAACGATGAAGGGGAGTTGCTGCGTAAAGCATTTCAATGGCGCTTAAAAAACACTTACAGTTCAGCAGAAATTGTGCGTAAATTGAATCTTCTTGGGATGAAAATAAACGAACGTAGGCTTCATGAAATTTTTAAAAATCCTTTCTATTGCGGAATTTTAATTACTAAAATGCTTCCTGGCGAGATTACGCTTGGACAACATCAGGTAATAGTATCTCAAGAAGATTTTATAAAAATAAACACCCCAGAAAGCAAGATAATATCCAAAACATACGAAACAATGTCAGATGATTTGCCTTTAAAAAAATCCCTCTACTGTTCATTGTGTGGTAATTTGATGACAGGTTTTCTTGTAAAAGCGAAAGGACTCTATTATTACAAATGTCAAAAGAAATGCAAAGGGGTAATTTACAGCGCAATTAAATTGCATTATTCATTCAAACAATTGTTAAACGAATATCAATTTGATGTAAAAAAATTGGACGTCCTTGTTCCGGAAATAATGCACGACAAATTAATAGAAATGTCGAAATCTGATGCCAATGAGATTGTAGCGGCTAAATCTAAATTATCGCAAGTAAGAAAAGAATTAGATGCCACAGAAGAAAGGTTTGCAACAGGCAAAATTGAAACTTCACTATATAAAAAATTCAGTGAAAAATTTAGAAATGAAATTTCAGAATTAGAGGAAAAACTGACGAACCCCAACCTAACGAGTTCAAACCTTCAAAAATGCCTAAAAAACGGCTTTGAATTATCAAAGAACCTCAGTAAAATATGGGATTCTGGGAATTTGTTCGATAAACACAAATTGCAACATTTTCTATTCCCAGATGGCTTTGCTTATGACAAGCAAAATGGTCGAGTTCAAACTTTTCGAACGAATGTGTTTTTTGAGTTAATCCGTTCAATATCAACGGTTTTATCAGAAATAAAAAACGGAGATTCGATCAATATTGACCAAATCTCCGCTAGAGTGACCTTGTCAGGATTCAAACCTGAAACCTCCTGAGCCGTAATCAGGTGCGCTATTCAGTTGCGCCACAAGGCCGTTTGTGACTTAGCAAGCTAAATCACAGCGCAAAGATAGGGATAAATTCAAATTGTCAAAGAATTTATTTGAAGTTTATTCCTTGATGATAAATAGTACTTTTGTAAAAAAGGAACTGATGAAATTTAATCTTTCGGAAATAAATGAGCTGATCCGCTCTCGTAGAACAATTTATCCTGAGCAATTCTCTGATAGAAAAGTCCATAAGGAACAAGTAGAAATGATGCTCAATAATGCGCAATGGGCACCCACTCATGGCAATACCCAACCTTGGAGATTCAAGGTTTTTATGGAAGATGGAAGGCAAAATCTTGCTGATTTTTTAGGTGCAGCTTATTTGAAAACAACTCCTGAAGATTTGCAAAATGATAGCAAACTGGCAAAATTAATTACACGACCACTGAAAGCTTCTGTAATTATTGCAGTGTGTATGTCGCGTCAAAAAGAAGAAAAGATTCCAGAAATTGAAGAAATTGAAGCCGTAGCTTGCGCCATCCAAAATCTTCATTTGAGTTGCACAGCCTATGGCCTAGGTGGATTTTGGTCTACTCCCAAACTTATTTATTCTCCGCTCGCTAATGAATTTTTAAATTTAGAAGAGAAAGATAAATGTCTAGGTTTATTTTATATCGGCTACAGTGCCATTGATTGGCCACAAGCGCATCGCAAACCACTCGAGTACAATACAGAATGGATTACTTCGTAATTTAAAGTACATTTGTTTAGATCGATCAGTATATGTTGCTAAAAAAAATTATATTAACCGTTTTACTGTTTGCTCCCATATTGCTTTGGAGTCAACTGGGCAACTCACGAAGGGTCCCCTCCTATTTTGGTGTTTATGGAAAAGCAGTAATTCCTGGAAGCCTGACTGGAAGTTCAATTTTAACGGTTTCAAAAGATGGTATGTCAAATACCTTAACACAGGAATTAGGATATTCATTTGGTGCTTCAGTTCGAGCTGGAATCACCAAACTTATTGCCTTTGAAACGGGGATTAATTTCACTCAAAGAAATTTTAATATTAATATTTCTATTGTTGATTCAAATCTAAGCGCAAAAAACACTATAGGATTCATTCAGTACGATATTCCATTGAATGGCTTGATCTATATTCAAATGACTAAAAAATGGTACCTCAATGCCTCATTAGGCGCCGCTATTGGATTTAAACCTACCGATGTGGGTGTGATCAACTTACCTGGTGGACCGCATACTTTCTACAGCTCAGGATTTGTCAAGAATAAAACATCGATTGATATCAATGGAAACTTTGGAATTGAATATAGAACCAAAAAAAGTGGGTTCTTTAATCTCGGTGGCTCCGTTCGAATTCCTACTAGTCCACTTTTCCAATATGTTGCCGTATACAAAAATCAAGGATACCGCACAGCCGTTGCAGGCGATGTAAATGGATCATATATCACCCTTGATTTAAAATACTTTTTACCTTCAAAAAGAGGTGGTCCTAGTAATCTTCCCCGTGGACCAATAGAGTAGATTACTGGCAGATAATGGTATCGTACCAAGGAGAATACCCAACCCAAACCCCCATCGCTCCTCCTGTAATATTCGTAGGAACATTCAATGGTGTTGCAAAAGGACTTCCTGCAGAATAAATTTGATTGAATTTTTTATCAAAGAAAGAATATTCCTTACGGCCCAATTTCGACATTTTTAAAATTAAGGTATCCCCCAAATGAAAATAACCTCTGTATTGAGAAGGGATAGTTGGATCCTCTATTGGATTCTGTGTCTCAAAATCAAAGGTCAAACCATTAAAAAATTGATCGTTAAAAAATGGATTAAATGGTTTCGAATACATGGGATCATTAATTCTTTTTATTTCCCATTTATAAGAATCTACTTGATTCACTGGATCTGAAAGTTGACCCGTTAAATACCCATGATCCAAGAAACCTCCGGCTGGATGCCAAAACATTGAGTTTAATGCCGTTGGTTGAGGAATCGTTGTTGTTGAAGTATATGTTTTTCCTTCATTAGTTATGGTGAGCGTATATGTTTTACCCACTTGACCCCACATAGCGGTATTGAAGGTTGTATAAGCACATAAGTGCAGCGTTACCAACTGATCGACTGGAATACCAAAAACAGCAGCTGCAAAGGATTCAGTTCCCGGAGGAAGATTGTCTGTGCAGATTTCATCTAAAACTACCGTATTCGTTCCATCTGAAATAGTGACTATTGCTCCACTTACAAAACTATTTAAATAAGCTTCAAAATTGGTTGGCGCATAAATATCTTGCGAATTAGACAATAATATTATGGGCGGCTGATCGGTTTGAATACTCCCGTCAACTACTAATTGTTCTACATATCCTGGAATATCAATTTTTACTTCCTTCGAACAAGAAGTAAGAAATCCAAGTAAAATTAAAGGGAGAAATAAAAAGTACTTTTTCATATTAAAATTGGAAATTCCAAGTTACACTTGGGATAATTGGAAATAAAGAAACTTGTTTTACCGTAATTTTAAAATCACCACTGGAGAAATTACCATTGCTGTCTACATACAAGAAAAATGGATTGGATCTATTATAAACATTGTAAACAGAAAAGGACCAATCGCTTCTAAAATTCTTTTTTACTTCCACTTCCTTTCCAGTAGCTTTATCGGTTACCATTTTGGTTGGTTTGTCATAAAGTGTTGCAGAAATGTCTAAGCGATGATAAGGAGCCATTCTAGTTGAATTGCGTGCTCCATAATTGTAAAGTAAATTTTGGTCTTGAATGTACCAAGAGGTTGGTAAAGTAAGGGTGTTTCCTGTGGCGTAAATAAATGCTGAACTGAAAGTCCATCGTTCATTTAATTTGTAGGTTCCCACAATACTCAAATCATGACGTCTATCATATTTAGCTGCGTATACATCCCCATTGTTTAAATCAGGAAATTTTCTTTCTGTTTTAGCCCATGTATATCCAATCCATCCGGTAAATTTACCTACTGATTTTTTCAAGAAAAACTCAATTCCATAAGCCCAACCTTTACCAAAAACCAATAAATTATCTGTATTATCATTCACATTATCTCCTGGTAAAGCACCTTCTTTATATTCAATTAAATTGTTCATTCCTTTATAATAGGCTTCGACAGAAAACTCATACTTATTGTCCTTGAAGTTTCTGAAGTACCCAACACTACCCTGCCAACCTTGTTGCGGCTTCACTTTGTCTGTAGAAGGAAACCAAATGTCAGTTGGAAGTGAAACTGCACTTAATGAAGTCAAATGCACATATTGATAATTGTAGGAATAACCTGCTTTAATGGAACTTTTTTCATCTAATAGCCATCTAAATGAAAGTCTTGGTTCTAAACCATGATAAAACTTCAAGACATCACCCTTAGAATAATTAATGGCAGTGTCAGGTTTGCTTATATCTCCTTTAATGTATCGGGTAAATGGTCCAACGTGCTGGTACATACTGTAGCGAAAACCAATATTCAATCGAAGTTTTTCATTCAAATCAAAATCATCCAAGGCATAAATAGCAGACTCATGAGAATATAGTTTTTGTGGTGACCCTGTATCAAATACAACACTATCTGATTGAGCAGAAACACTAGAGGGAGTGAAAGTATGATAAATGTAATCTGCACCCCATTTCATCCTATGCTTGCTATTGGGGAAATAAGAAAAGTCTACTTTTCCGCCGACATCTCTAATTCCCGAGGCCAACTCAAACCTAAACTGATCTTGTTGAGAACCAAACTTAAACATGTAATCAGAAAAAGTTCCTGTAACATTCATGAAAAGTTTATTCGTAAAAAGATGATTCCATCGCAATGCAGCAATTCCATTACCCCAAGGCATATTAACACCAAAGCCACCCTTATTATCTTTAAATGAAAAAACATCTTTTCCGTAATAACCACTTAAAAATATGCGGTCTTTATCCCCTAATTTATAATTGAATTTAGCATTAACATCATAGAAAAAGTAACTGGATCCGGCAAAAGGAGACGAATCAGGAATCGCGGCTTTCATAATGAGATCTATATAGGTTCTGCGGGCAGAAATAATAAAAGAACCTTTATTTTTTACCAATGGTCCTTCAATTGTCAAACGAGACGAAATAACTCCTATACCTCCTTTTACATGGAATTTCTTATTATTTCCTTCATTCATGTGTACTTCCAAAACAGAAGACATTCTACCTCCAAAATTCGCTGGCATGCCACCTTTGATTAGATTAACACTTTTAACTGCGTCAGAATTAAACACAGAGAAAAATCCAAATAAATGTGCTGCATTGTAAACAACTCCTTCATCCAATAGTACCAAATTTTGATCTGGACCTCCACCTCTGACATAAAATCCTTGTCCACCCTCAGAGACAGAAGAAACACCAGGAAGTAATTGAATTGCTTTGATTACATCAACTTCTCCCATAAAAGCAGGTAGCGTTTTTATTTTTTCAATATCTAATTCAATTTGACCCATTTTAGTTGAATTGACATTTTCACCTTGTTTGGCACTAATGGTAATTTCCTGAAAATCTTGGCTTTTAACGCCCAATTCAAAATTAAAACTGATGTCTCCGCTCAAATCTATTTCTCTATATTCCTTTGGAAATAAAGTACTAGAAAATTCAACAATGTATTTTCCTGAAGGAATCGTTAAAGAGTAAAAACCATAGGTATTGGTCAATGCTCCAGTATTTAAGGAAGGGATCACAATTTTCGCCCCCATTACTGCTTCTCCGTTCGAGGCGTCTGTAATATAACCGCTTAACGTTGATTTTTGACTCCAACCAAGAAGGGAAAAAGATAGGAATAATAGTAAAAGTAAAGAGATTCTCATAAAGTAATTTTCAACGCAAAGTTACAACTCTAAAAACAAATTTTTATTCAATTAGTTTAAATGAATGTTAAATAGTTTAAATGATTGTAAAATAAAACATTTGGTTGGGTTATGCATTACAATTTTCAATTAGAATTAGTAAATTCGTAGCTTATTTGAATTAAAAATGAAGGTTTCCTATAATTGGTTAAAAAAATACTTAGATTTCTCTCTTTCAATTCAAGAAGTTGATGATATCTTGACGAAAACAGGTCTAGAAGTAGAATCTGTATTGCCCATTGGAAGCGTTGAAGGAAATTTAGAAGGAATTGTAGTTGGAGAGGTGCTGAGTTGCATCCAACATCCAAACGCTGATAGATTAAAAATCACACAAGTTTCAGTTGGAAATGAAAAACTGCAAATCGTTTGCGGGGCTTCAAATGTAGCGCAAGGACAAAAAGTAGCAGTTGCTTTGGTTGGGACAACACTTCACCCAAATCCAAAAGAATCAATTGTAATTAAAGAAGCAAAAATAAGAGGTGAAGCTTCCTTTGGAATGCTGTGCGCAGAAGATGAATTGGGAATCGGAAATTCACACGATGGAATACTAATTCTCGATAATACATTGCAGAATGGAACGCCACTTTCAGAAGTGATAAAATTGACACCTGATTTTCAAATTGAAATTGGTTTAACGCCAAATCGATCAGATGCTATGGGACATATTGGAGTAGCGCGTGATTTAAAAGCTTATCTCAATTACCATCGCAATTCCAAACTAGAAATTAAATGGCCCGAATTAAGTACTTTAAACACTAAAGATCAGGCTCCTGTTCAAATTAATATTTCAGCCTCTGATGCTTGTAATCGCTATTGTGGGGCTGTAATTTCTAATGTCAAAATTGCTCCATCTCCTGAATGGCTTCAAACTGCATTGAATTCAATTGGTCTAGAACCGATAAATAATGTAGTGGACATTACCAATTATGTTATGCGTGAATTAGGGACACCTCTTCATGCTTTTGACTTGAATGCTATTGGATCAGAAGTGATTGTTCGTAAAGCCCATTCATCAGAACAGTTGATTACTTTAGATGGCGTAGAAAGAAAACTTCATGCAGAGGATTTGCTTATTGCGAATCAAAAAGAAGCACTTTGTTTGGCCGGACTTATGGGAGGAAAAGCGTCTGGCGTTTCGAAAGAGACAGAATCTATTTTCTTAGAATCAGCGAATTTTGACGCTGTCAGCATTAGAAAAATGGCCAAAAGACATGGATTAAATACCGATGCTAGCTTTAGATTTGAAAGAGGTGTCGATCCTGAATTGACCTACTTTGCATTGAATAGAGCGATAGATTTAATAGTTTCAATTACTGGAGGAACTTTAACCGGTGGGACAAGAGATAAAATCATTAATCCAATTCAAGCCGCTAAGATCAACATCGATCTAACTCATATCAATAAGCTGATTGGACTAGAATTGAAACCAATTGATATTGAAACCATACTCCTAGCTTTAGACTTTAAAATCATTAACAAGGATCAAGATAATTGGGAAATCATAGCGCCAAGCTATCGCACTGATGTAACGCGTGAAGCAGATGTTATAGAAGAAGTTATAAGAATTGTTGGCTTTGATGCGATTCCAATTCCACAAAAATGGAGTTTTTCTGCCGCGCCATATAATGGACTTAGTAAACATCAATTTCAAAGTAATGTAAGTGAGTTCTTTGTTGCTAAAGGTTTTTCTGAAATCATGATGAACTCCCTGAGTAAAGGAGCTTATGCTGAGTTAAATCCAGAAACTGCAACTCAAGCTGTTCGAATTTTGAATCCTTTGAGTAGTGATTTGAATACGATGCGCCAAAATATGACTTTTGGTTTGCTTGAAACCATTGCTTACAATCAAAATAGACAACAGGCAGACATGAAAATCTTTGAATTCGGAAGCTCCTATGCAAAAATTGAGGACCAATATAAACAAGAAAATCATTTAGCCTTGGCTATTTCAGGACGAAAAGAAATGGAATCTTGGAACAATTCAAATGAATCAAGTAACTTCTTCACACTTAAAGGTGCTGTTATTTCGCTTCTCAATCGCTATGGGATTCATAAAACCGTTGAGGATAATCTAAGTGCAGCAAGTTATTTTTCAGATGGTCTAAGCCTTAGTCATGACGGTCAAAACCTGGTGACAATTGGCATCGTCAGTAAGTCAATTCAAAAATATTTTGATGTAAAGAACGAAGTGTATATTGCTATTTTTAATTGGGATTTATTGCACAGCCTTGCAAAGAAACAAGCGAACGTTTTTAGTGAATTACCAAAAACATTTGAAGTAAGACGAGATTTCTCTTTATTGATGGAACACAACATTACTTACAAGCAATTAAAAGATATCGCTTTAAAATCATGCGACAAATACCTTAAAGAAGTGCGTTTATTTGATGTGTATGTTGGAGAAAAAATTGACTCAGATAAAAAATCTTATGCTTTATCTTTCCATTTTCAAGATCAAGAGAATACATTAACGGATCAAATAGTGGATCCATTGATGGAAAACATTCGCAAGCAATTTGAAAAACAATTAGGGGTGAGCTTAAGATAGACTCAAAAAATTGCTTAATTTAAGTACTTTGTATACTTTCTAAGAAACGATTGAGATTGACATTATTCGTTAAATCATCAGCCCCTACAATAAGAATAGTTTTACACTTATTTACAGAGATCCACAATTCTAAGTTATTCTTTCCGACAGAGAGCGTTCCATTGATGTCAATATTATGTATTGGCTTCTGAAGTTTATCAAATACAGATTTATATTCAATAATATCTCTTGTCAAATGTTGATTTTGATTGAAGATGAGCAGACTTTCCATCGAAACTAAATCCAAATGACGATCACTCAACATTAATAACTCATCACAATTTGATTTTGCCCACTCGGCAATATAAGATGTAAATTTTGACCCTGTTCTTAAAATAATTTTATCCACTAACATAACACCCTTACACTAATAATATATTTAAAAAAGAAATTTATTTCTGAGCGTTATAGCCTAGAATATTGAGATAATCTGCTGCTGTTTGCTCCTCACTAAACAAGGAGGTTTCAATTTTCCCATCCTCATCACGCTTAATCAAAATGTGTTTTGGCTCTGGAATCAAACAATGTTTTAGTCCACCAAATCCACCAATGGTTTCTTGATAAGCACCCGTATTAAAGAAACCAATAAACAACTCTTTCTGCTTATCAAATTTCGGTAAATAGATGGCATTTGAATGTTGTTCTGAGTTATAGTAATCGTCACTATCGCAAGTTAAGCCACCCAATAAAACGCGCTCATAATCATCATTCCAACGGTTAATTGGAAGCATAATAAAGCGTTGATTGATCGCCCAAGTATCCGGAAGATTGGTCATAAAGGAAGAGTCAATCATATTCCATTTCTCTCTATCATTCTGTTGCTTTTGATGCAAAACACTAAAGATAGCTCCTCCACTCTCGCCAACAGTAAAAGAACCAAATTCAGTTACAATATTAGGTTCTGGAATGTCATTGTCTGTACAAACACGTTTCACTTGCGTTAAAATTTCTCTTACCATGTAGGCATAATCGAAATCAAAAGCCAATGATTTTTTAATAGGAAAGCCACCACCAATATTCAAAGTATCTAATTCTGGACAGAGTTTTTTTAGATCACTATAAATACGTAGACATTTTGTCAATTCATTCCAATAATATGCAGTATCATTAATTCCTGTATTGATGAAAAAATGAAGCATTTTCACTTTAACTCTGGGATTTTCTTGAAGAATCGCTTTATAAAACGGAACAATCTCACGATAACGAATACCCAATCGCGAGGTATAGAATTCAAATTTTGGTTCTTCTTCAGAAGCAATACGAATTCCAATATGTATATCTTTTTCAGTTCGAGAAAGCAATTGATTTAACTCATCCGTATTGTCAACTACAGGAATTACCTGAACATACTCTTGTTCAATAAGCTTGACAATATTATCAAGATACAATTTAGGCTTGTAACCGTTACAAATAACAAATTTACCTTTCTCTAATTTCCCATTATCAATTAATTGCTGAACAATATCAATATCAAAGGCAGAGGATGTTTCAATGTGCACATCATTTTTCATCACCTCATCTAGAACAAATGCGAAATGATTACTTTTTGTACAATAAGAATAATGGTATTTACCGGTATAACCGAGGTTATTAATCGCTTCCCTAAACCAACCCTTTGCGCGTTGAATATTATTGGAAATCTGTGGTAGATAATTAAATTTTAACGGTGTACCATATTCATTAATCAAACGCATCAAATCAATTCCATGAAAAAACAAACGATCTTCCCTTAAATTAAATTCATTTTGGGGGAAATCAAAAGTTTGGTCTATTAAATCAATGTATTTTGTCCTCATCACTACAAATTAGAAGCAAGTACTTCGTTAGTTTTTCAATTTTAATTTTTCAAGCAATTTTTCAATTGGGCGCGCAATTAATGCACCTCCGTCCCATACTACGATTGGTCGTTGTATTAGTTTCGGATTTTTCAAGATTATTGCAATAATTTCTTCGTCAGTTAAATTCTTGTCCTTGATATGAAGTTTATAAGCATCCTCTGTAGTCCTTAAAATACCAGACACCTCGATGTCTAGTTGTTTTAGCAATGCTACTAATTCATTTTTAGACAATCTGAATTCCATATAATTTCGAATTTCGAATTTTACAGCTTTCTCTTTAAGTAAGTTAACCACCTCACGGCTCTTGGTGCATCTATTGTTATGATAAACGATCATGTAATTCAATTTTAGCGCAAAGTTAGCACTTGCAAATCACTATGAGTTTAATAATAGCGAATAATATTCAGAAATTTAACAGAAAGATAGGCAAAGGGTAAGAGCATGAGCGCACTTGAAGTGATTATCCATTGCGGTGCGCGATAAATGAAAGGCCACTTCACCGCTCGCTTCTGCAAAAACAAAGAAGTCATCACCACACTTGTTATCCAAGCTCTTTTTCGAATAAATTCTGGCCGAATCACATCCATTAGAATGATAATTCTTTCATTTTTTGAATGATTAAAAGTTTCGTGTTCAAAGGCATCAAGGAATCCAATAAATATCCCCTCCTTCCAAGAATTATTTTCACCATTTACTTTTATGCCACATTCTGGAAATTCCGCCGGGATTTGAAGGCCAAAATGACAGCGATAAATAGCATTTGTATCTCCAAAATGTGGTTTTATGGATGCCCCTGAAGCCAAGAAGTTGTAGGACAAGGTGCTTATTTGCGGAAATTGCTCCATTAATTTATATGCCAATGGAAAATGATTTTTGTTTTTTCTGAAGTTTAGATCCCACCAACGCAAGGAAAGCGTCCTGTATCCGAGATTTTGCGTAACCATCTCCTTTTTAAAATAAGGATTTGGCGCCTTCTTCTGAGACAAAAAAGCAGCTATTTCATCTTTTAATCCTTGACTGTTCTCCTGAAAAACTTGGGCCCATTCGAATTCATCCACGGATACAAATCCCGATTCTGGTCCTTTATATTGACCTGAAATATTGAATAAACTAAACCATAATTTTGTACTGCCCATTACTTGAGATTATCATTCAAAAATCATTGTTTAAAACTAAGGAATTTTAGGTGAAATTGGCGCGAGATAAGTTTGTATTTTTGAATCACTTAATTACAGCATGTCCTATCTCGAAGAATTAAATGAAAGTCAACGCGTAGCAGTTGAAAATATTCACGGTCCAACCATGGTAATTGCAGGTGCAGGCTCTGGAAAAACAAGGGTACTCACCTATCGCATTGCTCACATGATCGAAAATGGTGTGGATCCTTTTAATATTTTATCCCTCACTTTTACCAATAAAGCGGCGCGAGAAATGTCAGAACGCATTGGGAAAATTTTAGGCGGGACCGATGCTAAGAATATTACCATGGGTACTTTTCACTCTGTTTTTGCAAAAATATTAAGATACAATGCCGACAGAATTGGATTCCCAAGTAACTTCACCATTTATGACACTCAGGATGCTAAAAGTTTAATAAAAGACATCATCAAGGAAAACAATTTAGATGATAAAACCTATAAAGCAAATATGGTTTACGGAAGAATCTCTTCCGCAAAAAATAATCTTATTTCACCAGAAGCATACGCTGTAAATGAAGACATTCAATTAGAAGATAAGCAATCGAGAAGACCAGAGATGAAGCGCATTTATGCTATTTATGCGAATCGTTGTCAAAGAGCTGGAGCAATGGATTTTGATGATTTACTTTATTTCACCAATGTCCTTTTACGTGATTTTCCTGATGTACTACATTACTACCAGCAAAAATTTAAATACATCCTTGTTGATGAGTACCAAGATACCAACTATGCACAATATTTAATAGTGAAAAAGATGGCCGCTGCCTACGAAAATATTTGTGTAGTTGGCGATGATGCTCAAAGTATTTATTCCTTCAGAGGAGCGAATATTAAAAACATTTTGAATTTTAGACAAGATTATCCAGATTTCAAACTTTATAAATTAGAGCAAAATTACCGAAGCACTAAGAATATTGTTGAAGCAGCGAATAGTGTCATCAAAAAAAACAAGGATCAAATTAACAAGCATGTTTGGACAGACAACAACATTGGAAATAAAATAGCGGTGCTGCGAACTTTAACGGACAATGAAGAAGGTCGTGTAATTTCAAATAAAATATTTGATGCCAAACAATCCTCAGCAAAAAGCTTCAATGACTTTGCGATTTTATATCGAACCAACAAGCAATCCAGATCTTTTGAGGAGGCTCTGAGAAAACTGAATATTCCATATAAGATTTATGGTGGACTTTCCTTTTACCAAAGAAAAGAAATCAAGGATATTTTAGCTTATTTTAGACTTACAGCCAATCCAAGAGATGAAGAAGCACTTAAGCGTGTCATCAATTACCCCAAGAGAGCCATAGGTAAAACAAGTGTCGAAAACATCATCATCGCTGCAACAAAATATGATGTTAGCATGTGGGATGTCATTACTGATTTTGATGCCTACCCAGTTGACATAAACAATCCGACAAAAGGAAGAATTTATGAATTTGTTACCATGATTCAGAGTTTTCAAGCCCAAGTCAATAAAGTAAACGCCTTTGATTTGGCCGAATTAATATCAAAATCATCCGGTATTTATAAAGAATTAATGGACGATAAAAATAAAGGTCCTGAGGAAGTGGAACGTGTGCAGAATGTCGAGGAATTACTTGCGGGTATTCAAGAATTTGTAAAAAGTGGTGAAGAAGATGAACTGCGAACGCTGCCTGACTTCATGATTGAAGTTGCCTTGTTAACCGATGCAGATCAAGAAAGTCCAGAAGATAGAAATCATGTTTCCATGATGACCATACATTCGAGTAAAGGATTAGAATTTCCACATGTCTATATTGTAGGACTTGAAGAAAATCTATTTCCTTCACAAATGGCGCTCAATACCAGAAGTGAATTAGAAGAAGAACGCCGTTTGTTTTATGTCGCAGTCACACGCGCTATGGTTACCTGTACCCTTTCGTATGCAGGATCACGTTTCACTTGGGGACAATCAGTAATGTGTGAGCCGAGCAGATTTATTGATGAAATTGATCCAATTTACCTTCAATTTGAAACACCGGCTAGAGGTCAAGGCAGATCTTTGATGGGAGGAGGATTTGAAAGGCCTGCAAGTGGTGGTTTAAATAAATCACTAAATACCCCACCTACTGCGCTAAGATCAATGAAAGATTTAACGGCAAATACTACTTCAAAATCAGCGCCTTCCCATGCTGGAATAATGGTAGGTTCGAATGTAGAACACGATCGCTTTGGAAAAGGAAAAGTCACTAAATTAGAAGGAAGTGGTGCCGATCAGAAAGCCGCTATTTTCTTTCCGCATCACGGAAGTAAAGTGGTATTACTGCGCTTTGCGAATTTGAAGGTTTTGGAAGATTAATTTCTACCTCAGCCAGAAATTATACAATGCCGAAGGTGTCGCCTCTGCTTTAAGAGAAAAACTTGGTCGTGTGTAAGAAGAAATTTTAACCTTCACAGATTGGAGAATTTCGTCTCTTGAAATTAATAATTCAACCTCATCGTTGACGGACAAACCATTCATGATACCATCCAACATTCCTTGGCTCATTCTGTAGCCATTACATCCTATGATTTCGTCGTTAACTGAAAGTCCAGCCTCTTCTGCTGCCGAACCCGCACGAATTGATTTAACTATAACAGTTCCTCCTTCGTCGCGAACACCAGCGCCAAAAGATGGAGCCGTACTTGTCGTTTCTTTTACTTTCACGCCCAATTCGCCAAAAATAGATGCATACGGTATAACTTCAGTCCCATCGACATAACGAGCGAAAAAATCACTCATATCCTGCCCCATAAAATCACTTAATTCTTTTTTAAATTCAGCTTCTGTAAATCCTCTATTTAATTTCACATAATAAACTGAATACAGCTGTTTCATAAAATCATCTAAGCATTTTTTGCCTTTTGTATTCGAAATAATTTTCGCATCCAAAACAGCCCCCAAAACAGAACCACGGGAATAATAGGTCATGGAAGTATTCGCGCTGTTTTCAGTAGGACGGTACGCTTTAATCCATGCATCAAAACTAGCATGAGCAACAGGTTGTACTCTAGAGCCAACGCTACCTTCCACATAATTAATAGAACTCATTAATTTATTTAAGAAAGTCTCTTGGGAATAAAACCCTGCTCTGCGCAAGATTAATTCATCGTAATAAGAAGTAACTCCTTCCATCACCCATAGCAAGGAAGTATATACCTCATGATCGTAATCAAAAGGTCCCAATTCAATAGGTCTGATCCGTTTTACATTCCAAAGATGAAAATATTCATGTGCGACAAGATTGATAAAACCCAAGTATTCACTTCCTGCGTAGGTCCATCGATTAACACTTAAAGTAGTAGAATTACAATGTTCTAATCCACCTTGACCATCTACTACATTATGAATAATAAACAAATAATTTTTATTCGGATTCACTCCAAAAACAGCAGTTTCAGCTTCAATTACTTTGGCCATATCTCTTTTAAGATCTGAGATATTATAATTACCATCTCCATACATAGCCACTGTGTGTTTTACCCCTGCAGCCATGAATTCAAAAACTTCTTGGTTTCCAATTTCAATAGGACAATCTACCAACTGATCATAATCTTTAAAAGTAAAAGTAGTAGAAGCTCTCTTTTGTTCCTCAAATTCACCCAAAGGAAGTGCTGTACTAATTTTCTTAAAGTCATCGTATGGAAATACATCCAATTTCCCTCCAAGAGATTTTTGACCATCGACATACATAAATACTCCAGCTCCACTAACATAGCCATGTGAAAGATCTAAAAAAGAGGTCCTCACCGACAATTCAAATGCATACACTTCATATTTAATATGTACGAGTTCTTTTCCTTGACTGTTGATCTGCCAATGATTTTTAGTGATTTTATGAACTTCAATTGAATTTCCTTTTTCGTCAAAGGCCTTTACTAAATTGATATTCTTTGAGAACTCGCGCACCAAATAAGAACCCGGAGCCCATACAGGCAATTTTAAATCAATCGTTTTTTGATTGTTTTTAGAAATCAACATCTCCACTTCAAAATAATGATTTTGAGGTTTTGGCATATGCAATTGATATCGGATTTCCATTGCATGAACAAGTGAAGAACAAAGTATCAATAAAACAAGGGTAAAATATCTCATGAGTTGATTTTTATTTTTGACGCAACTAATTTTGCTTTGATAACCAAATCGCTTACAGATTCCGTACCAAAAGCAACTGCAACAGCCATTCTTCTATAAGGTCTGGTTGAAGGTTTACCGAAGATGAAAAAATCAGTACTTGAAATACTTGCTGCATCTGAAAGTCCAGATATTATGGGCTGGGTTTGATTGATATCTTTTGCTAAAACCACTGCGCTTGCTCCATTATGATTTAAGGTAATTTCCGAAACCGGAATTCCTAAAACTGCTCTGGCATGCAATTCAAATTCAGTGAAGTTTTGGGTTTTTGCTAGGGTCACCATACCGGTATCATGAGGTCTTGGAGACAATTCTGAGAAATAAGCTCCCTCTTTTGTAATAAAAAACTCAACACCCCAAATTCCTTGACCTCCTAATGCTGCAGTGACTTTCGCTGCCATTTGCTGCGCCTCTTTTAAATGATGGTCCAACATAGTTGCTGGTTGCCAACTTTCTTGATAATCTCCCCGTTCTTGTCTGTGTCCAATAGGTGGACAAAACAAAGTAGCTCCCTCCTTTTGAGTGAGTGTCAGAAGTGTTATTTCATATTCAAAATCAATAAATGCCTCAACAATCACTTCTTTTAAATCGCCTCGTGAACCCTCCATTGCATAATTCCAAGCGTTTTCTATGTCTTCTTGAGAACGTATCACACTTTGTCCTTTTCCTGAACTTGACATAAGTGGTTTGACTACACATGGCATTCCACAGGCAGCAACACCTTCTTTTAATTCATCAAGAGTAACTGCATAGCGATATTTTGCAGTACGAATACCCAAATCTTTTGCAGCCAAATCTCTTATTGCCTTTCTGTTCATAGTAAAATTCGCTGCTTTTGCGCTGGGAACCACTTGAATTCCTGCTGCTTCATAAGCATATAAATGTTCCGTTCTTATGGCTTCGATTTCAGGAACAATAATATCAGGTTGAAAAGAGGCTACTAATCCATCTAATGCCTTTCCGTCCAGCATATCAATTACAGCAAATTCATGTGCAACCTGCATTGCCGGTGCATCCTTATAGCTGTCCACTGCAAGCACATACTGTCCCAGTCTTTGACAAGCAATTACAAACTCCTTTCCCAATTCACCGGAACCAAGTAACATTATTCTATTTCTCATAGTACAAAGATAAAAAAATCCCAATTCTGCAAGATTTGATTAAATTTAACAACCAAAGAAAATAATTAATTTATAATATTAACTTTGAATTAATGATGAGTTCGCAAATTGTTAACCTTCTTGAAAAATTCAATCCCATTGCATTAGTAGATATGGATCGGGTAAAGTTGATGAATCGCATTGACACCAAGTTTGCTTTTGACATTGATACGCTAATCGAAATACTACCCGAATTAAGTCAGCATTACGATGCATTAGATATTGAAGGAGTACGCGCTTCTCATTATGAAAGCATGTATTTTGATGATGACAAACTTACTTTTTTTAAAGATCATCATGTTGGGAAGACCAATAGATTTAAAGTTAGGATAAGGAAATATGTTGAAACAAATACTCATTTTCTTGAGATCAAACATAAATTCAAAGGAAGAACGAATAAAAAAAGAATCAATTCCCTTGGTTTTACAGAAGATTTAGATGCCAATCAAAAAGAATTTTTAGATGGTATCTTAAACAAAGAAATTGAGCTTCAAAGCACCTTAAAGAATGCTTTTCAGCGCATAACATTGGTGCATAAAACTAAAAATGAGCGTTTGACCTTAGACTTTAATTTGAAATTTTATAATGAGACCAAATCAGTAGATTTCAAGCACTTAATCATTGCCGAATTAAAACAAGAATCCTTAGATAGAAGCTCTCCATTTTTCATCATAATGAAAAAAAGAATGATTCGTCCCTACCGCTTAAGTAAATACTGCATTGGAACAATGGAATTATATGGAGATCAAAATTTAAAATACAATCGATTTAAAAGAAAATACCTTTACCTTAAAAAAATAGAGAATTATGCTGCCTAATTTTATTAATTTAATGATACCAACACCTATTGCAAATAATCCAGGTTTATTTACTTGGTTTAGCGAAGATATTTATGTTTTATTAATTCGTTTGGGGATAAATCTTGCTTTTTTAACGATAATAATTCGCTTTTTATATTACCCAAAAACTAAAAGAAAGGATTATTTATTTACCTATTACCTAATTGGGTTAATTACTTTTTTCCTTTGTTTCGGATTGAAAAAATTAGATATTGACACAGGAATGGGGCTTGGGCTTTTTGCTATTTTTGGAATCATTCGCTACAGAACAGATGCCATCGAAATAAAAGAAATGACTTATTTATTTCTTATTATCGGTGTAAGTGTTGTAAATGCACTATTAGCAACGCAAATAGATAAAAATGTATATCAGATTAATCTAATAGAAATTGGACTAATTAATTCAATTGTTGTAATTGTCACTTTTGTTTTGGAGTATTTATGGTTGGTAAAACATGAAACCAGAAAAACAATTAACTACGAGAGAATTGATTTGATTACGCCAGAAAATTATGAGTTGATGAAAGCAGACTTAATAACAAGAACAGGGCTTGCGATCAATAGATTTGAAATTGGTAAAATTGATTTTCTAAATGATACAGCACAAGTTCGTATTTATTATTACGCAGACGATCAAGCCTTATCCGATTACCATGTGAGTTGAGACTTCAACTTATTTCTTTCGTAAAAGTTGATTCATTAAGGTCTTTACTTTAATTTTGAACATGCTTTTATTTAGATGGCTACTTTCGCCTTTTTCATTTGTTTATTATCTTGTAAGTTCCTTTAGGAATCTCTGCTTCAATAAGCAATGGATTAAAAGTCATAAAATTCCAATTCCATCAATTAGTATCGGAAATTTAAGTTTAGGTGGAACAGGGAAATCACCCCTTACCAACTATCTAATTCATTTACTAAAAAGTGAGTTTTCCATTTATGTGTTATCGCGTGGATATGGTAGGAAAACAAAAGGATTTAAAACAGTCGAAACCAATTTAAATAGTGCGGAGGTTGGAGATGAGCCACTTGCTTATAAAATAGAACACGGTTCAGATATCACTGTTGCGGTAGATGAAGATAGAGTGCACGGGATCTCTCAATTCAGTCCATTTCCAGAAAATGGATTTGTATTACTGGATGATGCCTTTCAGCACAGACGGATTAAAACTGGCTTTTCCATTCTATTAAGCACTTTCGATCATCCTTTTCATAAAGATTTTCTATTCCCAATGGGAATGCTAAGAGAAAGAAGATCCGGAGTTAAAAGGGCTGATTTAATTCTCATTACAAAATGTCCTCCCCGGCTGAAGGAAGAGGGTATGAAAAACTTCAAAGTTCCTTTAGAAAAGTATAATTTACCAGTCTTTTTTAGTTGGATAAAGTACTTACCTCTGCAGACTCTTGGTCAAAACATTGATTCAGCAAAGAAAGCACTTGTGGTAACGGGTATTGCTCAGGGAATAGACTTAAAGAATCACATTTCAAATACTTATGAAACCATTCATTTATCTTTTTCTGATCACCACTTATTTACCAGAAAAGACATTGATTTAATTCACAAAAAATTTGATACCTTTGCAGCTGAAGATGGCGTAATTGTTACTACATCTAAAGATTACATGCGTTTAAAAACATTACTTACCAAAGAAGAATTATTAAAATATCCTTGGAGTATTCAAAACATAGAACTTCACATTGAAAACGAAATTGAATTCATCAAAATAATTAAAGACTATGCTAAAGCAATTTGAAGAATCAGCGGCCTACATTAAATCTAAAACTTCAATTGAACCAAGTATCGGAATTATTCTAGGTACAGGATTAGGAGGATTGGTAAAGGAAATCAAAATAATAGACGAAATTCCCTATGAAGACATTCCTAATTTTCCAGTTTCAACCGTTGAAAGTCACTCAGGAAAATTAATTTTTGGTGAATTAGGAGGGAAATTTGTTGTTGCCATGCAAGGACGCTTCCATTATTATGAAGGATATTCCTTACAACAAGTTACTTTCCCGGTAAGGGTAATGAAATTACTAGGCGTTGAACGTCTTTTTGTAAGCAATGCCTCTGGAGGAGTTAATCCTGATTTTGAAGTAGGTGAAATCATGATCATGGATGATCACATTAATTTATTTCCAGGTAATCCATTAATCGGTAAAAACTTTGATACTCTTGGACCTCGTTTTCCTGATATGTCAGATGCTTACGATGAAAAAATGATTGCTCTTGCACTCAATATTGCTAAAGAAAAAAACATTAGAGTTGCTGTAGGATGTTATGCTGGTTTGACTGGCCCCACATTAGAAACTCCTTCCGAATACAAATATGTTCGTGCCATCGGTGCTGATGCTGTTGGTATGTCAACTGTTCCTGAGGTTATCGTTGCAAGACATATGGACATTCCATGTTTTGCGATTTCAATTATCACTGACTTAGGTGTGCCAGGTAAAATAAAGAAAGTAAGTGTCCAAGATGTAATTGATGTAGCCAGTCGTCAAGAACCAAAAATGACAGAAATCATGAAAGAACTTATTGCTCGTATTTAAAGAATGGAAAATAAGCTACAGGACCGTTACGAGATTGTCATAGGATTGGAAGTGCATGCTCAAATGCTCACGAAATCTAAAGCATATTCTTCTGATTGCAATGAATTTGGTGCGCAACCCAATTCAAATGTTAGTGTTGTTTCTTTGGGTCACCCGGGCACATTGCCTGTGATGAACAAAAAAACGGTGGAGTATGCCATTAGATTAGGTCTATCGTGTAACAGTGAAATTGCAAGAAATCAATATTTTGCTCGAAAGAACTATTTCTACCCAGATCTTCCGAAAGGCTATCAAATCACACAAGATAAAACCCCAATCTGCGTTGGTGGTTATGTTACTATAAAAGACGAACAAGGTAAAGAAAAGTCTATTGGAATTACACGAATTCATATGGAAGAAGATGCTGGGAAAAGCATTCACGATGTCGATGTTTTTGACACCCTCGTAGATCTTAACCGTGCTGGTGTTCCCTTATTAGAAATTGTTTCTGAGCCCGATATGCGTTCTTCTCATGAAGCATATTACTATCTAACTGAAGTTAGAAAATTGGTACGTTATCTTGATATTTGCGATGGAAATATGGAAGAAGGATCATTGCGCTGTGATGCCAATGTATCGGTAAATTTGAAAGGAGCTAAAGAATTCGGAACAAAAGTAGAGGTCAAAAACATGAATTCCATTAGAAATGTTCAGCGAGCAATTGATTTTGAAGTCAAACGACAAATTGAACTTTTAGAAAACGGAGGGATTATTGCGCAAGAGACCCGTTCTTTTGATGCTTTAAAAGGTTTTACCATTTCTATGAGATCAAAAGAAGCAGCCAACGATTATCGCTATTTCCCTGAGCCTGATCTACAACCTTTAGTGATTCTTCAAGAACAAATTGATGCTATTGCAAAGGAAATGCCGCCTTTACCAAGAGATTTATATCTAAAATATACACAAGAATTTGGCCTTAGTGATTATGATGCCATGAATATTACCGATTCAAAGGGGATTGCTTTGTATTACGAAAGCTTATTGAATCATACCAAAAATGCTAAATCAGCAGCAAATTGGTTGATGGGAGAAATTAAATCTTATTTGAATGAAAACGGAGTTTCTATTTCTGAATTTCCAATTGCTCCGGAAAGAATTGCCAATTTGATTCAATTAATTGATGAAGGTAAAGTGTCTTCCACCATTGCTGGACAAAGAATATTTCCTCAATTAATTGAAACTCAAAAAACACCTCATGAAATTGCTGAAGCATTAAATTTATTCCAAGATTCTGGAGAAGACGTGCTTGATGCCTATGTTTTAAAAGTAATCGAAGGGAATCCATCAGAAATTGAGCGCTATAAAGCAGGAGACAAACAATTAATTGGATTTTTTATGGGACAATTAATGAAAGTTTCAGGAGGAAAAGCAGACCCAAAGAAAGCAAATAGTATTTTACGTAACACCTTGGATAACTTATAATGAAAAAAATATTTTTCTACTTCTTTTTAATTTTCATAGTTGCTTCCTGTAATGAAGATCCGGAACAAGAAATTAACTTTTCAATTTCAGGACAAATAAAGGATGCTAAGGGTCTTACTGTTTATATTGAAGCGCCAAGTGAGCGTGGAGTAATTCCTGTAGCGCAGACCTTGATTGAAGAAAATGATGGTTCTTTTGAACTAGAAGGCAATCTTCCAGGCTTAGGATTTTATCAAA
This sequence comes from Crocinitomicaceae bacterium, assembly GCA_044339115.1. Taxonomy (GTDB): domain Bacteria; phylum Bacteroidota; class Bacteroidia; order Flavobacteriales_D; family Crocinitomicaceae; genus UBA952. Next base: position 32,680 of record JBIIWA010000014.1, on the reverse strand, counting down.
TGAGAATTGGCGAAAATCAAGAAAACTCAATTCCTCTGACCTTAGCGCCCAATGATCATATGAAATTCAATACTAATTTCAATGACTTTACCAGAAAACCACAGGCTTCAGGCACTTCATGGGCGAAGACAATGAATAGTTATATGAAGCTAATGGATGAATTCAACCTGAAACAACAAGCAATTGCTGCAAAACAAAACACCTTGTCTGAAGCTGAATTGACAAGTGAATTTAATACTGCTAAAGAGGTTATTGATCAATTCGCTCGCAAAAAAATGTTGCAATATCCAACAAGTCCCTACAATATTATTTTATCTATGTCCTTGGTTCCTTCGACTGGATTTGATTATTGGAACCCGGAAAACTTGGTTGTTTTTCAAAAGGTAGCAAGTGCTTTTCAAGAAAAATATGGTGATACTCCAACCTGCAATTCATTCATTTCGCAATATGCTCAAATTGAAGCAGGATATCAACAATATCAGAATATCCAAAATGGTACCATAACGGCCCCTAATTTTACGCTTACCACTCCTGATGGTAAATCAATAAGTTTAGCAGATTTTAAAGGGAAAGTTGTACTTATTGATTTTTGGGCATCTTGGTGTGGACCTTGCAGAAAGGAAAGTCCAAATCTCGTTAGGTTATATCAAACTTATAAAGGAAAGGATTTCGTAATTCTATCTGTTTCATTAGATGACAAGAAAGATGCTTGGTTAAATGCAATTGAGAAAGATGGACTTATCTGGACAACACATGGAAGTGATTTGAAAGGGTGGGAAACCCCTTTAACTTCCTTATATGGATTTGAATCGATTCCACATACAGTACTTGTGAACCAAAATGGAATGATTGTTGGAAAAGGTTTGAGAGGAGAACTACTAATAAATAAAATAAAAACACTTTTTTAATTAATTTACTATGAGAAAACTACTTCTTATTTGGATGAATTTTTTAATCGGATTTACACTTTTAAGTCAAGGTCCAAACTTGCCCAAAATAAATGTTCAGATCAGCGGAACAATTTTCAACGGAAGTTTTGACTCCATTAAAATTTCACAATTTTACGGTAAGTTTTACAAAGATTTTATCACTACGAAACCTGATAAAAATGGGAATTTTACCATGAAAGGCACTTTGCCTTATGCGGATTATTATATGCTGCGCTTAGGAAATGAAAATTTACAATTAATCCTTCGTGATAGTAGCAACATAAAAGTATTTGGTGATGGAAAAAAAATAAGAGAATTCTGCAATATTATCAATTCAGATGAGTCGCAGCAAATGAACAAATTTTCCTACAAATTAGATCTTTGGTCCGCAAAAATTGATTCAGCAACCGCAGCACTAAAACTAGACACTTCTCGTACGCAAGCAATTAATACTTACATGTCAGCTGAATATAGCAAATACCAGAGCGAGCGGCAAGAATTTATGGCAATGAATCAAAATTCTCCTCAATTAATTTTGGTGCTCAAAACAATGAATATTGAAACAGAGTTTGCAGATTATGAAGGGATCTTGAATCAAGTCATAGGGAGTTTTGGTCAAAGTCCGACGGTAATGGAATACAAAAAATATTTTGATGCCTTTAAGCAGAAAAGAGATGAGGGCTTGAAGCTAGGAATTGGTAAAGTAGCTCCTGACTTTGAACAATTAGGAACGGATCAGAAAACGAATATCAAACTATCAGATTTAAGAGGGAAAGTTGTCTTAATTGATTTTTGGGCATCTTGGTGTGGACCCTGTAGAAAAGAAAATCCTAATGTGGTAAAAACCTATGCGAAATATAAAGATGATGGGTTTACAGTAATGAGTGTTTCTCTAGACACAGACAAAGAAAAATGGTTGGCGGCAATCAAACAGGATAACCTCACTTGGCCTAATCATGTGAGTGATTTGCGAGGGTGGAACAATCGGGTTGCTGGATTATATGAAGTAACAAGCGTCCCTTTCACTGTATTAATAGATCAGCAAGGAAAAATTATTAAAACAAATCTAAGAGGCGAAGCCTTAGAAAGTGAATTACAAAGAATTTATCGTCATTAATCCTTAATCCGCTGGAAACAAAAAACAACATTTACTTTGCTTCTGACTTTCATCTTGGTGCACCAAGTTGGGAGAAAAGTATTGAAAGAGAAAAAAAAATTGTGTCTTGGTTAAATTATATTTCGAAGGATGCTAAAGAAATTTATTTTTTAGGTGATGTGTTTGATTTTTGGTTTGAATACAAAGAAGTGGTACCAAAAGGCTACATTAGACTCCTAGGTAAATTAGCACAACTAAGTGATGAAGGGGTCAAACTGCATTTCTTTATTGGCAATCACGACATGTGGCTCTTCAATTATCTGGAAAAAGAATTAAATGCCAGTATTTATCAAAAGCCAATTCTTAGGAGAATATTTAATCATAACTATTTCATTGGCCACGGAGATGGACTAGGTCCAGGAGATAGATCCTACAAAATAATAAAATACATCTTTAGAAATCGCTTATGTCAATGGGCATTTGCTAGACTTCATCCGAATTTTGGGATCGGGTTAGCGAAATTCTTTTCTCGAAAAAGTCGCGCCTCTACTGGAAAAAATGATGAGATATTTTTAGGGAAAGAAAAAGAGTGGTTGTATTTATATGCTCAAGAAATTGCTAAAAAAGAAAAAGTCGATTACTTTGTCTTTGGTCATCGTCATTTACCACTTCAATTATCTTTGGAAAGTAGTTTATATATCAATTTAGGAGAATGGATGAACTATTGCACCTTTGCTATTTGTAATACATCTGGAATGGAATTGATGGAATGGAAAGACGGTGCCGTAAATAGCTATGTAAATCCAAATGAATAAGGTGAAAAAACATGAATTTGTGCTTTCACAATTAAGTGATTGCAAAGATTTCGCAGAACAATTTTTTAATTGGTACCCAAAGAAAAATTGCTTCGCTTTCTCCGGTGAAATGGGTGCTGGAAAAACTACCATTATCAATTCCTTACTGCAGCATCTTGGAATTACTGATTTCCAAGGATCCCCTACCTTTGCTATTGTTCAATCTTATTTGATTCCTACCAACGAAAATTGTTACCACATAGATGCTTATCGCATCGACAATAAGGAAGAAGCATTGGCAATTGGTTTTGATGAAATAATGAATGAAGAAGCCTATTTTTTTATTGAATGGCCAGAAAAAATTGAATCATTTTTACCTGATAACACAATTTGGGTGTATATTCGTGAAAGTGAGTCTAATAAACGCATTATACAAATAGAAGAATGATAACAGATCCTGCAATTTTAAAGTCTTTAATCCAACAAGGAGGGTTTCTTCCTAAGGAGGAAATGTTGGAAGTTAAAAAACAGAAAGGAAGTTTGATGATTGGAATTCCAAAAGAAACCTCTTTTCAAGAACGCCGTGTGGCCATAGTTCCAGAAGCAGTCTCCTTATTAGTAGCCAATGGTCACCATGTGATTATTGAATCAAACGCTGGTGAAAATTCTAATTTTACCGATAATGAATATAGTGAAGCAGGAGCTCAGATTGTGCAAGACCGTCACTCCATTTATCAATGCGATATTATCTTTAAAGTGGCTCCACCTTCTGAAGAAGAAGTTGATTTAATGCCTGGAAACCAAACTTTCATTTCTGCCTTACAATTGGTATCGCAGCCAAAGGAAGTGTTACAAAAATTAATGAAAAAGAAAATCACAGCAATTGCATGGGATTACATAAAAGATGAAGAAGGAGTTTTTTCTGTTGTGCGCACTATGGGAGAAATCGCAGGAACAACTTCTATTTTAGTAGCAGGTGAATTATTATCGTCTTACACCTCTGGAAAAGGTTTGATGTTGGGAGGTATTGCTGGTGTTCAACCTACTGAAGTGGTGATCATTGGCGCAGGAACCGTGGGTGAATTTGCGGCTCGTGCTGCCCTAGGATTAGGTGCCTCCGTAAAAGTATTTGATAATTCTTTATCAAAATTAAGACGCTTGCAAAACGATGTAGGCGCAAGAATTTTCACTTCTGTTCTCCAACCTAAAGTATTAGCAAAAGCCGTACGCAGAGCTGATGTAGTAATAGGTGCTTTGCGATCTCAGGTAGGAAGAACTCCCTGTGTAGTGAGCAGAGATGTAATTGAACAAATGAAATCAGGATCTGTGATTGTTGATGTTAGTATTGATCAAGGGGGATGTTTTGAAACCTCAAGAGTTACCAATCATAATGACCCAACCTTTATTGAACACGGAGTAATTCATTATTGCGTTCCTAATATTGCCTCTAGGGTATCAAGAACAGCTTCATTTGCCCTATCAAATATCTTTTCTCCCTTACTATTAGAAATAGGGGAACGAGGCGGTGTGGTGGATTTAATTCGTATGCAAAGTGGTTTCAGAAATGGCGTTTATATTTATAAAGGTGTATTGACCAATGAATTGCTAGGTAAAGTATTTGGATTGAATCACAAGGATATTAATTTAATCCTTCCTGGCATCTAAATGGGAAGTATCGTTCCTCTTAATTTCCCGAAATCAAAACTTGAATTGTTCCAGCAGGACGAAATTATTTATGTACAATGTATCATTAGAAAAAAACGCATTGTATTGACTCCAGAAGAATGGGTGCGACAACACGTGGTGCATTTCCTTATTCAAGAAAGAAATTTCCCGCTTTCTATGGTGGTAGTAGAAAAGTCAATTCGTTACAATGGTCTTATAAAAAGATGGGATATTATTGCGTACAATAATGCTTTAAAACCGATGCTCTTAGTCGAATGCAAGAGGACCACGATCCCAATCGACAGTAATACACTACATCAAGCAGCTGCCTATCAAAAAATAGTGCAATCAGAAAAGATACTATTAACGAATGGCTTACAGATTGAAGTGATTGATCCTTCTATAAATTTTGAAATCAATAATGGTTTAGAAGCAATTCCTTTTTACACTTCTAATTCTCACTAAATTGCCAATTTCCAGATTTCATCCTGTGAAATTCTCTCGATAAATAAGCCAATTGAATCCGCATACAATCGAAGGCCTCCTCAGTCTCTTGTGAAATTTCCTTTCCTCTTATTTTAAGTTGCAGCTTCATATTCATGGCATGAAGAATAATTTCAACCTCATGATTAGTAAGCATTTCTGCTTTTTTTCTAAATTCCTCTAGATACATGGCAGTAGCTTCGGATAACTTTTTATATTTCTCATCATTGACCACCGTAAGCAGGGTTTGATGCAAATAAACCAATTCCATGGTAGCCTCTTGAAGTTCACTTATATGACCTTTTTTCTCTTTACCAGTTTGCTGAAGTTCGTAGGCAATGGCATCATACCAACTTTCATATTGATTTAAAAAGGAAATGTCCGGCAACTGTGGCTTTACATATTTTTCCATAATTTCTGGAATATTAAAGAGAAACATCCTTAAAATATCTTCAACATTATACATGTATAAAATATATTCCGCTATATTTTCGGATTTCTTTTTTTGGGCTATTAACATAACTTAATTTAAATCCTTTTCAATTTTACTTTGATTTTCATTTAAGAAAATAATAAATTCATCAGTAATATCCATGGACGAGTTAATATAATTTAACTGACCTCCTTCACCGTGAATTAAAAGAATGTCAATATTATGTTTCTCACAGTATTGTTTCCCTAAGACTTCAATCTTCTTGCTTATCGCTTCTAATTTCGACATGGTTTCTTCCTCAATCTTAGCGCCTTGAACTTGCTGATATTGCATCAATGATTGTTCCATCTGCTGAGCTTTCTGCTGAATTTGTGCAATTTCATTTTGAGATAGCAGTCCACTTCTTGCTTTCTCATCATTGCGCTGAACATAATTCTCTAATTCTTTATTTCTTCTTTGTAATTCCGCTTGAAAAACTTTTTGCTTTTTAGTTACTAGGGCATCTTGCTCTTTGTAATATTGAAATTTTGTTTTGATACTATCATTCACATAATAAGCAATTACAAGACCATCTAAATCTCTCTTCTCTACTTTTGGATTACTTGCTTTCTTATCTTCCTTAGGTTTATCTTGACAAGAAAACAAGGTTAAGCTAAGCACCATTAAAATTAATACAGAAGGTTTCATATTATTTGTTTTTGAAAATTTATAAAATCATTTCGCATTGATAAAAATCTATCCAGACAATTTTTATAGAAATCATCAGTCAACATAAGATCTATTTGATTTAAGTCATAAAATTCACGCTGATCCAACTTAAAGACTTGCTCATAAGCATCCAAGGTGATTTTTAGGATGTACTTCGCATTGTATTCATGAATTTGAATCAAATAACGGGTGTGTGGTATTTCTTTAACCAATCTCATTGAACAAAAATAAGATAATTTAGACGATTGAGCGAATGATAAATAAAATTAATCGACGCACCAAAACGACTTATTGAAAGAAAAATTAATAAAATGAGTAATTTTTGTCGTCACTTTGCATTTGTTTAATTTTTTTATTCTAATTTCGACGCTGTTAATACATATTGTAGTATACTTATTAGAATGTTTTTTTCTTTATGACCAGTATTTTTGTAGCCAAATTAGATTTTGGAGTAAGCAGTGAGCAATTAAAAGAATTGTTCGAGCAACATGGAAAAGTGCTTAAAGCCAATGTTGCAACTGACAGAGAAACAGGTAAATCCAGAGGTTTTGGATTTGTTGAAATGCCCGATGCAAATGAAGCGAAAGCTGCGATTGATGCCTTAGATGGTTCAATTGTTAGTGGAAGATCCATTGCAGTGAAAGAAGCTGAAGCTCGAGGTGACTCGCGTGGCCCAGGTGCTCGTCCAGCCAATACGGATAGTCGTCCAGCACGACCGCGTGAAGATTTTCCAAGTGATCCAATAGCAGGCGGCGGCTATATTTCTCCACAAACTGATGCCCTTAAAATTGAACCTAGAAAAAAGGTTAATAAAGATAAAAAAGCGAGTGACTACGATTCTGAAGGTCGATTGAAAAAACCTAAAATGGATGCTTATAAAAAAAGCGGAAAGAAAGAACAGTTTTTCGATGACGACGATGATTTAGACGATGATATTTTCTCCTACAAGAGAGAAGATGAAGATGATTTCATTGACGACGACGAAGATTGATAGCATCTTTATTGGGTACTTCAATTGAAATTGTACTTTTGTAGCACATGTCATCCAATTACGCCCATTTTCTTAAACACCCTGTTTTCAAAGTTGTATCAAAATATGCAACAGAGAATAATATTCAAGCGTTTGTCATTGGGGGTTATGTTCGCGATTTATTTCTTGAAAGAAATTCAAAAGATATTGATATTGTAATTGTGGGTGATGGACCGAGTTTTGCTCAAGCTATCGCTAGCATAATGCGCATCAAAAAAATAAGCATATTTAAAAATTACGGGACCGCACATTTCAAATACAAAGATCTCGACATAGAATTTGTTGGAGCACGAAAAGAATCCTATCAAGAAGACTCAAGAAATCCATCTACAAGTGAAGGAACCATTCAAGACGATCAATTGCGGAGAGATTTCACAATAAATGCACTAGCATTAGATTTGAATGCTGAACGCTATGGCGCTTTAGTCGATCCATTTGAAGGAATGAAAGATTTAGAGAATGGTATTTTAAAAACACCGCTGGCACCTGATTTAACTTTCAGTGATGATCCATTAAGAATGATGCGCGCTATTCGCTTTGCAACGCAGTTAAATTTTAAAATTGAAATTAATTGTCTAGAATCTATTCATAGGCAATCACATCGGATTGAAATAATTTCTCGGGAACGGATAATGGAGGAATTAAATAAAATTATTCTGGCTAAAAAACCTTCGAGAGGTTTTAAATTATTAAGATCAACACAATTACTTCCAGCTTTTTTTCCTGAAATGGTGCAGTTAGAGGGAATCGAAACTATTGATGGTAAAAGTCATAAGGATAATTTTCTACACACGCTAGAAGTCCTAGACAATATTGCTGAGCATACTGATGATTTATGGTTGCGCTGGGCTGCGATTCTTCACGATATTGCAAAACCGCCAACCAAACGCTTTGATCCAATTGTTGGTTGGACCTTTCACGGTCATGAAGAATTAGGCTCGAAAATGGTTCCTAAAATTTTTAAGCAATTAAAATTACCCTTAGATGGTAAAATGAAGTATGTTCAAAAATTAGTGCGACTTCATTTAAGACCAATTTCCTTAGTTAAAGGTACCGTTACTGATTCTGCAATTCGAAGATTATTAAGCGAAGCAGAAGATGACATTGATGATTTAATGCTCCTTTGTAATGCAGACATTACCTCGAAAAATGAGTTTAAGGTTAGAAAATATAAACTAAACTTTGAATTGGTCTCTGAAAAGTTAAAACAAGTAGAAGAAAAGGATCGCATTCGGAATTTTCAACCACCTGTAAGTGGTGAGTTAATTATGAAGACATTTGACATTGGTCCCTGTTCAGAAATAGGTATCATTAAAAGTCATATTAAAGAAGCGATTTTGGATGGAAAAATTAGCAACTCCCATGAAGAGGCAGTTGAAGAAATGCTTATATTAGGAGTCAAATTAGGATTGAAAATTCCGAAGAATTAAATTAATTACCACGCTTAAAAATAACAATATGCCTGGACTGAAATTTAGAATATTATTAGATTCTGAAAAACAAGAAGAGATTTTTCGCGACATTCTCATCGCAGACACTGCCGATTTTGAAATATTTTACAAAGCTATTTTGACAGCTTTTGAACTTAAAGGAGATCAAATGGCAAGTTTTTATGTTTCTAATGATGAATGGGATAAAGGTCATGAACTCAGTTTAATGGATATGACTTATGATGATGATTCGATTGATACTCCTGCTGCAGTAATGAAACAAGCTATTATTAAAGATTTTATTACAGAGCCGGATCAAAAATTCATCTTAGTTTATGATTTTTTAAGTATGTGGATCTTTTTAGTTGAGTTAATTGGATACGATAAAGAAATTCCTGAAGTCCCAACCGTATTAATGAGTATCGGAAAATCACCATCTGAGGACGAACGAAAGGTAATGGATGAAACGCTATTTGATGAAACTGGTGTCGAAGAATTGGAAGATGAAGATGAATTAGGTTTAGATGAATTTGATGACGGTTATGGCGATGATGACCTAAATGATTATAATGAATACGAATATTAAAAAAATGACAACAAAATTAAATGACCCTATTGGACAAGCAATCAATGAATACTCTTTAACAAGAAAACCTTTTGATATCATTGTAAGTTCAGATATGTGCGACGATGATATCATTCCAATTGAAACCTTGTTTAGGTCTTTTAAGGACATGCCAGAGCTAGAACAACAGGCTATGGAAATGTGCAAGGGAAAAACACTGGATGTTGGCGCCTGTGCTGGACCGCATACACGCTACCTAATGGATAGTGGATTTAATGTGTTTTCAATCGATACTTCACCTGGTGCAGTTGAATATCTAAAAAATATTGGGGCTCAAGCGCAGCTTGCAGATTTCCATCAATTTGAAACAAAAGATACCTTTGATACGATTTTAATGCTCATGAATGGTATTGGAATTGCTGGGACTCTAGCACAATTAGAATCTACCCTTCTTAAAGCAAAATCACTTTTGAAGCCTGGTGGACAATTATTGCTAGATTCTTCAGATGTTTCTTTTTTATATGAAGAAGAAGATGGCTCTTTTTGGACGGATTTAAATTCAGCCTATTATGGGAATTTTCGTTTTAAAATGTCCTATAAAAAAACAGAAGGTGAGTGGTTTGATTGGTTGTATGTAGATTACGATAATTTACATGAAGTAGCGGAGAAATGTGGTTTTAAAAGTAAGAGGATTATGGAACAAGACCATCACTATCTAGCACAATTGATCTATGCTTAATAAAATAAATGCGCTGCTACTTCTTCTCCTCTGGAACTTTAGTTTTGGCCAACAAGCTCCCTCCTCTCTTCTTTGGAAAATAGAAAATCCAAACAACAAGAATGTTTCTTATTTATTTGGAACGATGCACCTTATGAGTGAGGAAGACTTTTACCTTCCGAAAGAAGTTAAAAAAAAACTACTTGGATCTAAGGAATTGTATCTTGAGATTACAGAAGAAAGCGCAAAAAATTTAAATCCAAAATTGCTTCAAAATGACAAGGTGAATTTTATTTTATCTTTAGATGATACTCAAAAAACAACTCTTTTTCAATGGGCTCGAGAAGACCTAATGATGGATGAAAATCAATTTCAACAAAACTTCAAGAATGCGAAACCCTTTTTAATCTATCAGTTTATCCTACAAACGTCCTTGCCGGAAAAACTAAGTTCGCAAGAAAAAGAACTGGAATCATGGGCCAAGAAAGATGGCGGAATTTCCATTTTAGGAATAGAAACTGTTGAAGAACAGTTAAGTTTTTTCGATAGTATTGGTTGGGAAAGCCAAATCGATTTAATTATGAATACATTGAAAAATAAATCAAATGCTAAAGAAGAATTTTTAAATCTTCAAACACTCTATTTGTCGCAAAATTTAGAAAAAATCAATGAGGAAGTCCTGAAAAATGAGGCAGATATTCCCGATTTCAATTCCGTATTCATAGAACAAAGAAATAAGAATTGGGCATTAAAATTAAATGAAAAGCTCCAATCTAAAACACTATTTATTGCCGTCGGCGCTGCACATCTGGGCGGTAAAGACGGTCTAATCCAATTATTAATTGATGCTGGTTTCCAACTAAGTCCCATTACATTATGAAAACTATTCCCCTCCTACTTTTACTTTTGTTAGTTACTGCTTGCGAAACCTATTCAAAACAAGAAATTAGTTCTTTTGATACGGAAATTCAATCCTATATGAAGTCGCATGACATGCAACTGAACCGATCTGAATCTGGACTTTATTCCAAATTCCTAAAAAATGGGATTGGCGAAAACATCAAGTTAACAGACAGTGTATCCATTAGCTATAAAGGAACACTTCTTAATGGAACCGTAGTAGATATTCAAAGAAAACCGATTACCATGCTTGCTAAAGATTTAATTGGTGGTTGGAAAGAAACATTGGTTCAAGCTAAAAAAGGAAGTGAAATACAAATGATACTCCCGCCACAGTTAGCGTATGGAGATAATAAATTAAGTCAAATCCCCGAAAATTCAATTTTATTTTTTGAATTGAAAATTTGGGAAATAAAATAAGTAAAGAAACACTTGCTAATCTAAAGGCATTGCTTATTTTTGAACTCCAAAACAAAAGAATATAATGAGTGTACTAGTAAATAAAAATTCGAAGGTAATAGTTCAAGGATTTACCGGAAGTGAAGGAACCTTTCACGCTGGACAAATGATTGAATTCGGAACCAATGTTGTAGGCGGGGTAACCCCAGGTAAAGGAGGAAGTCAGCATTTAGACCGACCAGTTTTTAATACAGTAGCGGATGCTGTTTCGAATACTGGTGCTGATGTTTCGATAATATTTGTCCCCCCAGCATTTGCTGCAGATGCAATTATGGAAGCTGCTGAAGCTGGAATTAAAGTTATTGTATGCATTACGGAAGGAATTCCTGTAAATGACATGATTAAAGCAAAAGAATATATAAATGGTTTTGATTGCCGCTTAGTTGGACCTAACTGTCCTGGTATCATTACTGCAGGTGAAGCAAAGGTTGGGATCATGCCAGGTTTTGTTTTCAAGAAAGGAAAAATTGGTATTGTCTCTAAGTCGGGAACACTTACCTATGAAGCAGCGGATCAAGTTGCAAAAGCAGGCATGGGAATCACAACGGCTATAGGAATTGGTGGAGACCCAATCATTGGAACCACTACAAAAGAAGCTGTTGAATTGTTAATGAATGATCCAGAAACGGAAGCTATCGTAATGATTGGTGAAATTGGTGGTAATTTAGAGGCAATTGCAGCACGATGGATTAAAGAATTCGGGACAAAACCTGTTGTTGGATTTATCGCTGGTGAAACGGCTCCAAAAGGACGTACTATGGGTCACGCAGGGGCTATTGTTGGTGGTGATGATGATACCGCAGAAGCTAAGAAGAAAATCATGAGAGATTGTGGAATTCATGTTGTAGATTCTCCTGCACACATTGGAAAGAAAATGGCCGAAATACTTGGCGTAGTTTCTTAATTAATCCCAAAAATCCCAAATCAATCCAACCTTTAACTGCCACGTAGGCAAGGTATACGATTGCACAAGAACGGAGGATTTATCTGACCAAAAGTAGGCTAAGTTGTCCATATTGATGAAAAATCGAAAAGTCTCAATCTCTATTCCTAACATCAATCCACCATTTATTAAAGGGGCCTGCCATGTTGCAGAAGGCAATTGAGAAAAATCTAAGATACCAAGAGCTGCATTAAGCGTTGGCGCTTTAAACTTCGAACTTGCCATTAAATCAATAGCACCAATCATTTTTAATTTTTTAGCCTTAAATACGCCTCCCTTAACCAAACATCGAGTTTGAAATAAATGCGCAGGATAAAATCTATAATTTGCATCCATTGCAGTATAAGTATAGGATGGATTAATTTTAAAATGTCCCAAATTTACATTAGACTTTAATGAGATTTGTTGTAATTGAACAGTACTAAACACGCTGGAATTAAGCCATGTAGCACCATTGAAAACAAGTAAATTTGTTGCTTTTTGGAAAATATAATGTACTGCAATTTGCTGAGAACCTAATGCTAATTTATAAGACAAACGCAAATCTAATCTGCGCTGAAGATTAAAATCACTCAGTTGAAATAGATAATTATTTGTCGAACAAAATCGTTGATTAAGCAGAGGCGCACTGTTTTGTAGTAAAGAACTTATGCCTAAGTCATGCTTTCCTTTTATCCAACGAAGAACACTTAAATTATCCCATGCCTTAAATCCACCTATTAAATTGTACTGGAAGGAATTGCTAACAAACTTTGATTTATTCCCATATTTCCCAAAAACCTTCAAGCCAAATTCAGTAGTATCTCGCTGTAAATTATGAATAGAATATTTCCAATATCTTGAAGTAATAAGTGCCTCTGCAGTAAAAAGTGAATTTTTAATTCCAAATCCGGCATTATTCTGGAGGTCAATTTGAGCATAATGATCGTTAGTCTCTAGGCTATCAAATTGAATTAAATTATAAAGTGCAGATAAATTACCCTTTTCACGAAAATATTTATCCATCGTTGCAAAAGTATTTTGGACAATTAAACCAGCAAAAAGAGTAGTATCTAAATACGAAAAGTCTAAGCGGTGCGATAAGTTTATACTGCGCTGCGTGAAACTTCCATTAGCGGACTCAGATTGCACTGGAATTAATGGTAGCGGGTAAGAATTGGCTAAAGAATCAAATATCACACCTTTACAGAAACCTCTAGACTCATTAAAATACTTAGCATTTAATAAAAAGCTGTAGCGCTTACTATTTCTTAGAATTGCAGTAGAAATCGATGTGTTTTTCCAAGCAGAATTCCGAATGAATCCAGCAGTAGATAATTGCTTAATTTGAAAATTAACGCAAAGATTCCCTTTGAATACCTGATCGTAATCAAATCTTAAATATTGAGCCGTTTGACTTCCAAAAGAATAGGCAGCTCCTATGTGAGGAATAGCAGAGAACTTTGGAGTTTCTTGAAAGAAATTATGACTATTTAACTGTGCCCCTCCAATTTGAGTGATTAAAAATGGAGCAATAAAGCGATTGTTTTCAAGCAGACTGGAACTAGGAAATGTAGAACGGAGTACTTGAGAGGGAAAATCGATAGAATCAATGGATCCATCTGTTTTATAAGGAGCTTTTAATGTGTCTACTTGAGACACATCGGCTTGTACTTGAGAAAAAGCAAGGCAAGGAACAGAAAGTAAGAAGAATAAAATAAATGTTTTCATCACAAAACAAACTTAACAAAAAAAGGGGCATTAAGCCCCTTTAAGAATATCTGGTAATTAAAATTATAAACCGTTGATATGCATTTGAAGTCCTGACTTCAAGTTTGCCGCTTTATTATCATGAATTATATTTCTTTTAGCTAATTTATCAAGCATCGCAACTACAGTTGGAAACATAGTTTCCGCTTCCGTACGATCTTTAGTTTCACGCAATTTACGAGAAGCATTACGCGCAGTTTTGTGTTGATATTTGTTTAACACTCTCTTCGTATCGTTAGAACGAATTCTCTTGATTGCTGATTTATGATTTGCCATAATCTATTTAATATTTAACTAAAATAATACTTTTTTTCTTAGTAGCCCATAGGAGAATCGAACTCCTGTTACCAGGATGAAAACCTGGCGTCCTAACCACTAGACGAATGGGCCATTGTTGTTTTCCCTTAATTTGGGAGTGCAAATATACATTGAAAAACAATAAGTAACAACGAAGATTAAAAAAAAAATTAATTTTCTGTATCCTCGTGTTTCATTTTGAAGCCTAATTGTTTACCAGTCTTCAATCTTAGCCCCTCTCCGATCGACTGAATATGAGCAACAGAAAGCACCTCATCATTGGCATAAGGTGGAATCAAGAGATCAAGAGACATCGCATAATGAAAGCTCATTTGAACAATTAATGTAATTAACTCCTCATTAATTTCCATACGCTGAGGGTCGCGAAAAAGAGATCCTAATTGACCATTCCCTTCTACCATAAAGTGGCGTGCTTTATTAATTTTAATGCGCGCAATGAGATAACCTATGTCATCTAAACGATTTTGAATAAATGATTCTGCTAGGAAATTATAAATATTGATGATCCCAAAATAACCGTGATCACTATCTGCTTGAAAATAAGCAGTACCCCATAATGGATTTTCATCAGGTAATCTAAAAACATTATTGTGTAAACTAAAAACTAGGACATCGCTTCCAACAAAAACATGAATTTCATAATTTCCTTTTTCTTTATAGGATAGTCTAACTCGTTTATCTGTTATTTTTTCTTGTAAACCAAGTAATTCCTTTTTGATTGCATCTTTGAGCATGACAAAAACTTTTTCGCAGTCATCAGCAATATCTTGCTTTAAGCTAGCCTTACTTAATAATAAATTTACTAATTGCTCTCTGTTTTGGTTTACTTGATCCTTTTTTTTCATAACAAATAATTTATCACAAAGATAAGGATGATAGCCTATAAAAATTCATAAATTTGAAGCGATGAGAAGATTTTTTTCACTTTGGAACCCCCTACTTCTGCATGGATTATTCTTATTCCTTTCAAGCATTGTGTTACATTTTATTTTTTGGGCATACAACGCACGATTTTTTGAGGTAAAACTTAGTGATGTAATCGCCATGATACCTTTTGATTTGTCATGTGTAGCACTCATGTTGTTGCCAATAATAGTACTTTATTTTTTACCGGTCCCAAGACAACTCACCGGAACTAAACAAGTCCTATTAAAATGCCTATATATCATCAACCTAGCTGTATTGCTCCTTAGTAATATTTGGGATACCGCTTTTTTTGAATTCAGTCAAAAAAGAACGGGTTTGGATATGTATTTGTACTTAATAAAAAGTCCTGAGAAAAATATGATTTGGTTGATCATAATAGACTATTGGTACTTCAGCGTACTTTTTATTATTTGGATTTTGATTGGAATATATTTTTATCCATTTAAACAAACCTTCGATTTTAAAAAAACTGATTTACGCCAAGGGGTATACCTTGTTTTAGGACTATTAATCGTTCTTGCCATCGGAAGGTGGAGTTTTGGAACTAAACCACTAGGTGTGCTTGACGCCAACGCATACGCAGAATCAAATGAAGTTCCATTGATCTTAAATTCCACCTTTGTTCTCATCAAAACGATACAAAGTGAAGAAATTCCACGTAAGGAATTGATCAGTATTAAAAAAAGTGAATTGTATTTCAATCCAATACACCCAGCATCCAAAATTGAAGGCAGTCAAAAAGGGAAAAATGTAGTTGTGATTTTACTAGAAAGTTTTGGCGATAAGATGATCTTTAAACAAGAAAACGGAATTAAAATAACACCATTTTTAGATTCACTTCTTTCGGAATCACTTTATTACTGCAATGGAATGGCCAATGGAAAACAATCTATTGAAGCCCTACCTGCTATCTTTGCTTCACTTCCCAACTTGACCCACACCCCCTATATTTTAAGTGCCTTTTGCAATAATAAAATTATAGGTTTGCCAGCTCATTTAAAAACCATTGGCTATTCAAGCGCATTCTTTCATGGGGCTTATAATGGCTCTATGCGCTTTGATGCCTTCTCAAAACGTCTAGGATTTGAAAATTATTATGGAAAAAATGAATATCCATTCCCCAATCACGATGATCAACATTGGGGAATCCCTGATGGCTATTTTAATCCTTGGTGCGCCAAAAAAATTAGCGTGTTGAAGCCACCTTTTATTTGCGCACTTTTCACTTCCTCTTCCCACCATCCTTATGCTATTCCAGACCAATTCAAAACTCCTGAAATTGGTAAATTATCCAAAATAAATGCTTCCTATCTATTTGCGGACAATAGTTTAAGAGCATTTTTTAAACAAGCCAAAAAAACTTCCTGGTATCAAAACACACTTTTTGTAATTTGTGCTGATCACACTCCAGAACAGTTAGATGTTAAAGCAAATGATATTGCAGATAAATACCGAATTCCAATCGCATTTTTCACCCCCGACGAAAGTATTTTGCCTTCAAAAAACAAAAAAATTATACAGCAAATGGATATAATGCCTGCTATTTTAAACTTTCTAAGCTATGAAAAACCATACTATTCCTTTGGAAATGAGTTAAATAATTCACCAGGAGAGGCATTGAATTTCCTAAACGGTAATTATTATTTGATACAATCTAAGCAAACACTTAGCTTTAATGAAGAAAAGGTACGATTCTTGTGGAGTCCAAAAAGCGAAGAAAGAATTGTATCATTTAGAAAAAAATCGTTATATTTGAATAAATCTAGACTGCAATTACGCTTGAAATCAATGATAGAGCGTTACAGATCAGATTTAAGAAGGAATAAAACAAGCGTCAAGTGAAAAAGAAAATTTGGTTTATCATCAATCCGATTTCTGGAGTTCGAAGAAAAGACGATCTCCCTGCTTTGATTGCCTCCAATTTAGATCTTGAGAAATTTGATTACGAAATCCAATATACCGAGTACAAAGGTCATGCCATTACTCTTGCAAAAGATGCAATAAATGAAAATATTGACATTGTTTGTGCCGTTGGTGGTGATGGTTCTGTTCACGAAGTAGGAACAGCGCTAATTGGCTCTAAAGTATTGTTGGCTATTATTCCAATTGGATCTGGAAACGGATTAGCT
Source organism: Crocinitomicaceae bacterium (assembly GCA_044339115.1). Classification (GTDB taxonomy): domain Bacteria; phylum Bacteroidota; class Bacteroidia; order Flavobacteriales_D; family Crocinitomicaceae; genus UBA952. Next base: position 15,404 of record JBIIWA010000014.1, on the reverse strand, counting down.
CGACACATGCACATTCCTTTATCTGTAAAGAAAGCTATCATTTGTATCAACGAATCCAAAGAGATTTCAATGGATACAGTCCTTGTAAATAATCAACCCTTTTTAGGTGTTGGTGGTTACGGATTTGATGCTCTTATTGCAAAGAAATTTGATGAGCACAAAAAGCGTGGTCTTTGGACTTATGTTAAATTAATTTTAAAAGAATTTTTAAGATATAATCCAATTAATATTTCAATAGACGCTAACGGGCAAGTGAAAAAATTACCGGTTATGTTATGTACGCTTGCCAATACTTCTGAATTTGGTAATGGTTTTATTTTCTCTCCAAAATCAGATGCAACAGATGGTAAAGTGGAACTTTTCTTACTAAAACCATTCTCATTTTGGAGACTTCCAGGCATAGCGATTCGTTTTATAACGGGTAGATCTGAAAACAGCTCCTACACAGAAGTATTATCATTCGATCATGCAACAATTCGCATGTCGCAACAGCTTGCACATTATGATGGTGAACCAAGTACCACTAATGGAGTATTAAAAATAAAAGTTGTCCCTAGAAGTCTACACATTCTCATCGGAAAATAATCAATCATGTCATCATTCGAAATGTCTTTTGAAGATCTATTAATAGGTCTCAATAAATTAACACCATCACAACAACCTGTTTGGGGTGAAATGTCTTCTCAACGCATGGTAGAGCATTTAAGCGAAATGCTAAGAATGGCGCAAGGAACTACTTTATTTACTTTGTCAATTCCAGAAGATAAAGTAGCCAAAATGCAAGAGTTTTTATATTCAGACAAAGAAATGGCAAAAAATATTGCGGTGGATATCGCTCCAGCAGATCGTGAATTAAAAAACGACGAGCTTGAGCTTGCGATTGATGAATTTACTGAAGAGTGGATTAATTTTATTGACTTTTTTGAAGGTAACCCTGGTGTAAAAACAATGCATCCATTTTATGGATATTTAGATTTTGATCTTTGGATGTTAATGCACAAAAAGCATTTCTATCATCACTTTAAACAGTTCCAATTAGCGGAATGAATCGTTTATTATTAGGATTTATTATTGGATTATTTCTCGGTATCATTAATTTTATTTTTTGGAAAAAGAAGGGATATACCCATTGGAGCAATCTTCTTATGAGCATATTGGCATTTTTTGCATTAGCAATGCTTGTTCTTAAAATTATTTAATATTACTTCTATAAATCAGTAATAATGGCATTATCCTCAACGAGCTTTCTCAAATTAATTAAAGCATAACGCATTCGACCTAGTGCAGTATTGATACTTACATTTTCCATTTCTGCTATATCTTTAAAAGACATATCTTGAAAAAGGCGCATATAGACAATCTCTTTCTGTAAGCGAGGTAAATGATCTATCAAGCCCACCATTTGAGATTCTAATTCTTCCGTGCAAGTTTCTTGCAAATAATTTTTGTCCTTACAGGCAAGACGATGAAATATGGTGAATTCTTCATTGAGTGTTCGTGACTCCGATAGAAAACGGACTTTATTATTCTTTCTAAAATAATCAATGATTAAATTATGGGAGATGCGCATAATCCATGGAAGGAATTTACCTTCTTCATTATAATTTCCATTTTTCAAAGTGAAGACCACTTTCATAAATGCATCTTGAAAAATATCATTGGCCAAATCGCTATCACGAACTTTAGAGACAATATATCGATATACGCGATCCTTATGACGATTTAATAAAGTCTCAAAAGCCGATTCTTTGCCTGATAAATAAAGTGAAATGAGTTCATGATCCGCTAGAAGATGTAAAGACATTTTTTTACTATTAAATCCAACCCTAAAATTGTGTTGGTGGTTAAGTAAAATTTAGTCTATAAGCGATTCAGTTTTGATTCGCGTAAATATAACTACATTTTTTTTAAATCTAAATGGTTTAATTAACTTTCACCTTCATATTCCGAATATTTATGGCATTTCGAAGAAGATTGCTTTTATTGAGTCTAATTACTTTAATCATTTTCCCACTTTTAGGATATGTAATTCTTACTTTATTTCAAAAGTCAAGCATAGAAAATTTCCTTGCTTTTGAGCAAATTAAACTACCCAATATTATTTTGGGTTTACAATTTGGATTTTACTATGCATTTCTCGCTTATTTGTTAATGCAAGCCAGGGTGTTTGAGAAAGTATCAACACGAATAGACGTAATGGTTAGGGGATTAAAATTAAATTTTTGGGAAGGGCTTTTTCTTTCACTGTGTGCTGGAATTGGAGAAGAATTACTGTTTAGATCTGGGATTCAACCGCTATTAGGCCCTGTAATTACAAGTATTTTATTTATTGCACTTCATGGTTATCTCAATCCTTTTAATTGGAGATTTTCTATCTATGGATTGATTGCATTACCATTTATCTTGCTGATTTCCTATAGCGTAGGTCCTTTTGGACTTTGGTTCGCCATTGCAGCACATTTTAGCTACGATGCTGTTTTGTTCACCTTTATGATGTATGAAAATAAACAAGAGCAATAAGGCATAGAGGCCTCTCAATCCAAAATCAATTGGTAAATTTACATCATGAAAAAACCAATTCCTGTTTTTCTAATTGCAATGTGTCTTTTTTGGGTCCTTGGAATTTCAATAGTTCTATTTACGGATAAACTAGATTTTCAATCGTCACTAAATTCATTTAATACTCCTTTTTTAGATCAACTTACACCCACTTTGACTCATGTTGGTGATGGTTTGTTCTCATTTGGACTTGTAATATTAATTGCAATTTTCTTCCAAAAAAGAAGCGCCTTATTGTTATTTATGAGTTATGCAGGCTCCTCTATTATCACTCAAATTTTAAAACGAACAATTTTCATAGATGCTAAGAGGCCTATGTATTATTTCGATAAAGTAGCTACTTATCATAAAATTGATGGATTCGTCTATCATTATTCTAATAGTTTTCCTTCTGGTCATGCGACTACCTGTTTTGCGATTTTCACCATCCTTGCCTATTTGCATGCCCAAACTAACTTAGCTCGAATTCTATGCTTTGTTTTTGCCTTATTATTTAGTTTGACACGTGTTTATCTATCCCAACATTTTATTATTGATGTTATTGCAGGAGCGACAATCGGTTATCTTACAACACTATTGATTTTAAAATTATCTGAAAATAAATTCGAAAAATTAGAAGTGCCATTATTCCAGCGCAAATGAAAGTTAAATCCATTTTAATTATAATTTTAATCTGCTGCGGATTGTTTTTACCTTTTTTAGGGAGTGTGCATCTATTTGATTGGGATGAAATAAATTTTGCGGAATGTGCAAGAGAAATGTTGCTATCGCACAATTATTCAACCGTAACGATTGACTTTCTTCCTTTTTGGGAAAAGCCACCTCTATTTATTTGGATGCAAGTTTTTTCGATGAAAATCTTTGGGGTTTCGGCTTTTGCAGGACGATTTCCAAATGTTCTCGCGGCCATCTTAACCGCACTATTCGTTTATTTTGCAGGAAAAAAAATAAAGAATGAGACTTTAGGTTTATGGTGGATGGTCTTTTATTTAGGTTCGTTTTTGCCAAATGTGTATTTTCATTCAGGGATTATTGATCCTTGGTTTAATCTTCTAATTGTTGGCGCCTTATATTTCTTCTATTTTGCCTCAACCAGCAACAATCCCTCGTTTTATTATTTAATTGGGGGTGTTTCTTTAGGCTTAGCGATGTTAACAAAAGGTCCGGTTGCCTTGCTTATTGTCGGATGTGTTGTTTCATTGTATTGGCTGCTCACTCGTTTTAAAAAGTTACCAAAAATAAAACACTTAATTATATTTTCATTTGCCGCACTTTCTATTGGAGGCCTTTGGTTCTTGATGCTTTATGGCACTGGAAATGGGCAAGTAATTGAAGAATTTATTGCGTATCAAGTCCGCTTATTTCAAACCAAAGACGCAGGACATGGAGGGCCAATCTATTATCATGTATTGTTCTTATTGCTGGGCTGCTTTCCTGCATCCTTCTTTTTCATTGCATTTCAAATTCAAAGAAGAAAAATGGAAAAAAATTCTTTTGATCTATGGATGCAAATTCTTTTTTGGTTTACCCTATTACTTTTTTCACTTGTTAGCACAAAGATCATTCACTATTCGTCTTTATGTTATTTCCCACTCAGTTATTTAGCAGCAAGATTTTTCGAAGAATCTACTGACCTTAAATTAAAAAATATATGCATCAAAATCACGCAAGTCTATCTTTTATTAATCGGATTGTTGCTTTTATTACTTCCCTATTTAATGCAACACAAAGAAGCGGTGTTAAAATCGATCAAAATAAATGATCCCTTTGCATTAGCCAATTTAAAAGCAAATGTTATCTGGAATGCTTACAGTTTTATACCTGGATTAATTTTAATTGGAGGAGTCTTGATTTCATTCTTATATGCGAAAAAGGAGAATTTAAAATCGTCCTTGTTAAGCAGCTGTTTTTCAATAGCAATTGGAATTTTGGCACTTCAAGCTTTTATTCTGCCTAAGGTGGAGCAATTTACTCAAGGTGCAGCTATTAAATATTTTGAATCTTATTCCAAACAAAATGTCTATCTCATCCCATTAGGATATAAGTCTTACGCTCATTTATTTTACGGACAAACTAAGCAGCATACTAATAAAAAAAGATTTGATGAGGCTTGGCTGTGCAGCGGTTCTGCAGATAAAAAGGTAGTACTCATCTCGAAAATAACTTCAAAACAAAATTATTTGTCCGCTTACCCCCTCTTAAAAGTACTTAGAGAAGAGAATGGATTTGTATTTTATCAAGTCATTCCTAAGAAAGTAAAAAAATAGAATGCTTATTTTTGTAAAAAATTAAACTATGCTTAAATTATCTTTAAAGGCAATTGAAATGCCTGCGTCACCCATTAGAAAATTAGTTCCCTATTCAGAAAAAGCTAAACAAGAAGGGAAAATTGTATACCACTTAAATATTGGTCAACCTGATATCGCTACTCCAGAAACAGCTTTAAATGCCATTCATAATTTCGATCAACAAGTTATTGAATACAGTCACTCGGCTGGATTTGAGAGTTACCGTACTAAATTAGCTGCTTACTATCAGAAGAGCGGAATCAATGTAAATAAAGAAGATATATTAATTACTACAGGAGGTTCGGAAGCTTTAATCTTTGGATTAATGGCTACATGTGATCCAGGAGATGAAGTTATTATCCCAGAACCTTTCTATGCCAATTATAATGGTTTTGCCGTTATGGCTGGCGTAAATGTGGTTCCTGTTACTGCAAATATTGAGAATGGCTTTGCACTGCCGCCAGTTCATGAAATAGAACAAAAAATTACGTCTAAAACTAGAGGGATTGTAATATGCAACCCGGGAAATCCAACAGGTTATTTATATTCCAAGTCAGAATTAGAACAATTAGCTGAAATTGTAAAGAAGCATAATTTGTTCTTGTTTGCGGATGAAGTTTATCGTGAATTTTGCTACGATGGCGCCATCCCTTTTTCAGTAATGAATTTAGATAGCATAGCTCAAAATGTTATTATGATTGATTCTGTTTCCAAGAGATATTCCATGTGTGGAGCACGAATTGGAGCCTTAATTACTAAAAACACAGAGGTAATGGCCGCTGTCCTTAAATTTGGGCAAGCAAGATTATCACCACCTACAATCGACCAAATTGCAGCCGAGGCAGCATTAGAAACTCCAGAAAGTTATTTTACAGATGTGGTTTCTGAATATGTTGCGCGCAGAAATATTATGGTAGAAGGATTGAATTCTATTCCAGGTGTTTACTGTCCAAATCCTAGTGGAGCATTTTATTGTGTTGCTAAATTTCCGGTGGATAATGCTGAAAAATTTTGTCAGTGGCTTCTTGAATCTTTTGAATACAAAAATCAAACAGTAATGATGGCCCCTGCGAATGGATTTTATGCAACACCAGGAGCAGGAAAACAAGAAGCACGTATTGCTTATGTATTAAACCAAGATTCATTAAGAAATGCTGTAGAATGTCTAAGAGAAGCTTTAAAAGTTTATCCAGGAAGAACGATATGATATGACAGTATCGAATTATATTGATTCCATTGAAAGTAAAAGAAAGGAGGAGTTTTTGGAGCTCAGGTCAGCAATCGTTGATAATTTGCCTGCTGGATTTGAAGAATGTATCAGTTACGGTATGATAGGGTATGTTGTTCCTCATGCAATTTATCCTAAAGGATATCACTGCAAACCAGATTTACCCTTGCCTTTTATTTGCTTGGCAATAAAGAAAGATGTAATTACACTATATCATATGGGAATCTATAGTGATCCTGATTTAATGAACTGGTTCGTTACTGAATATGGAAAACAATGCACATCAAAATTAGATATGGGGAAATCATGTATCCGCATGAAGAAAATTAATGAAATCCCTTCTGCTTTAATCGGTGAACTCATCACGAAAATGAGTGTTCAAGATTGGATCACGAGATATGAAAATCAGTATCGAAAAAATTAATTTTTTCCGCTAATATATCTTCTGTATTCCATTTTATCTTCTTCAAAATTAAAGTGCTTTGCAATAGCAGTTGCATTATCTCTATCCATCAAACGATCAGACATAAATTTAGCGGCACTTAATTTATACTCTGAAAAGGTAAATAAATCAACTAACTTTTCAGCTTGAGCTGTGTACAAACAGGTATTTACTAAGGCAAGCTCTAATGCTTCTAATCTGTCCCCTTCAAATGATTGATCATTTAATTCAACAATAAAAGTCTCAATATTATTTAATGTTTTGTTACAAGTGATTTTATTTCCAGTGATCAAAGTTGTATTTTGATTGGTAGTATTATTATTCGTTCCTTGATTTATAACTACATTCCCTGTTGTATTTCCTGATGTATTAGAAGAAGTAGTTGTAGTCGTGGTGGTTGTATTAGTTGATGTGACAACTGTACCATTGACATTACTTGTATTCACATTGGTAGTATTTAAATTCATCTGATCGTTGGTCTCAGTGATTGTTCCTGTAGCATTAATGTTCATGTTGACATTCATTTGCTGACCACTCATTGGATCTGTAACATTCATAGTAACATTTGCGCCATTGGTATTCGTTTCACTAATACCAACATTCATGTTTACATTACCAGTATTTGTCGTCATTTGATTGGTGTTTGTATTTACACCGACATTCATGTTTACATTGCCAGTATTTGTTGTCGTTTGATTTGCATTTGTATTTACACCAACATTCATATTTACATTGCCAGTATTTGTTGTTGTTTGATTTGCGTTTGTATTTACACCAACATTCATATTTCCATTTGTAGGAACCGTATTAGTATTTGAATTTACATTCATACTTATATTACCATTTGTTGGAGTTGCATTGGTACTAATATTCATGTTTACATTAGCAGGATTTGTATTATCATTTACAACTATTGTAGTATTTCCTTGTCCATTAATACCTTGGTTGGTGCTTGTAGTTTGAGTTGTTGTCGTTTCAACTGTTGTGATTGTGCCTGAATTTGTATTCGAATTACTAACAGGTACAACTACTGCATCAGAAAAAATCGCTGAATTATCAGGACGATAAGTAATTACTGAGGTACTATTGGAAATTCCAACTGTCGGTTCCATTGAAATAAGTTGAAGTTTTCCTTTACCTTTTTTGAAAATAATTCTTGTAGTAATATCGCTTGGATTTTCAATAAAAAAGTTTTTATCAATGTCAGCAGTTTTGCCATCAGCAAAAATCAATTTAACGGCATAAGCAGAGTTTTTTAATCCGCTTACTACCACATTCGTTTGCGGTAATGAATTTTGCTTTATACCATTTAGAATAACATAAAATGATTGTCCACCATTATTAAAAACGGTGAAATTACTTTGAGAAAAAGTAGTAAAAGAACAAGCAATTAGAATTGTAAATAAAATATTTTTCATGACTGAATTTTAAAGATGAATCAACATTTAATTGATGATTTTAATAATATTAAATTCAAATATAAATAAATAAATTTTAGAAGGTTTACTAATCGAAAAGGAGATACTTTAAAACCTGCACTACTTTCAAATTAAATTATCAATAATTAAGAAATACTTCCTAAGTTTTAGATATTTTCGCAAAATGAATTATGTAATCATCGATGTTGAAACCACTGGAGGTAGTCCAAAAAATTCTAAGATTACAGAATTGGCTATGTACAAATACGATGGAGAAAAAATAATCGATGAATTTGTTACCTTGGTCAATCCAGAAATGCAAATTCCAGAATTCATAGTACGCCTTACTGGTATAAATGACAGAATGGTGGCACAAGCACCTAAATTCTTCGAAATAGCAAAACAAATTATTGATTTTACTGAAGATTGTATTTTTGTAGCGCACAATGTTGCATTTGATTACGGTATGTTCAGAAGTGAATTCAAAGCATTGGGTTACGATTTCAGAAAACCTCATTTATGTACCGTCAGAGCCTCTAGATTTGTAATTCCAGGTCATGCTTCCTATAGTTTAGGGAAAATAACGAGAGAACTTGGAATTGAAATACAAGGTAGACATAGAGCAGGAGGAGATGCATTAGCGACCACCAAATTATTTGAAATTATCTACCATAAAGATCCAAATAATCTATCCACCTTTATTCAAGAGGAAGTAAATCCGAAGAGAATTCATCCCAACTTATCGATTGAAACCATAGATGAATTGCCTTCTAAAACTGGCGTTTATTTTTTTCATAATGAGTTTAACCAGATCATTTACATCGGAAAGAGTATTTCTATTAAAAAAAGAGTGGAACAACATCTTAGAAATACAAAGACCGCGAAAGGAATAAAAATGATTCAGTCCATTGTGCATGTTTCCCACGAAGTTACCGGTTCAGAAATCATTTCTATGTTGAGAGAAAGTGAATTGATCAAGGAACATAAACCCATTTACAACCGACAATTAAAACGGAGTCTCTATCCGTTTGGACTCTTCGACCATCTTGATGAAAATGGCTATATCAATCTTCGGATTGAGTCTATTGCAAAAAATCCATCCATACCATTAGTTCATTTTAGCAGCAAAAAAGATGGTGTAGGTTATCTTATGAATTGTTGCGAGCAAGAATCACTTTGTCAAAAACTTTGTTTTTTATATCAAAGTCAAGAGCAGTGCTTTCAATACAATATTAAGCAATGTGGCGGAGCATGTATTCAAGAAGAAAGTGCTCCTGATTATAATGCTCGCGTTGAATCATTGATTAAACAGATTACATTTGAAGGAAAGTCTTTTTATATTATTGATAAAGGAAGAGATAAAATCGAGAAAAGTGTTATTTGGATTGAGAAAGGGATGTATCAAGGGTATGGATTTGCACCTTACCATTTTCATGGAAAGACTCCCAACGATTGGTCACGTTACATAACCATGCAGAAGGAAAATAAGGATATAAAAACCATCCTAAACATGTTTTTAAGAAAAGAAAATAAATTTAAAATTATCGAACTCTAAATGAAAGGCAAAGCAATTTTTCTAGGAACAGGAACTTCTCAAGGTGTACCATTAATTGCTTGCAATTGTCATGTTTGTAGCTCAAAAGACATCAGAGATAAAAGACTACGTTCTTCACTCTTGTTGCAAATCAATTCATTAAATTATGTAATTGATACCGGTCCAGACTTCAGAGAACAAATGTTACGCTTAAAAATTCAAGATCTAGAAAGTATTCTATTTACGCATGAACACAAGGATCATATCGCTGGATTAGATGATGTTAGAGCCTTTAATTATAAGCAGCAAAGACCAATGAAAGTGTATTGCACTGAACATGTCGAAGTAGCAATCAAGCGTGAATTTCATTATATTTTTAGCGCTCAATCTTATCCCGGCATTCCGAAAATTGATATTCAAATCATCAATAAAGAACCTTTTAAATTGAGTGACACAATCAATATAATCCCAATTCTTGTGTACCATCATAAAATGCCCGTATTCGGTTATCGTGTTGGAAATTTCGCCTACATAACAGATGCCAAAACGATTGAACAAGAAGAAAGAGATAAATTAAAGGGTCTTAACACATTGGTAATTAATGCACTGCATCAATACCCTCATATTTCCCATTTTAATTTAGAGGAAGCCTTAGAATTTATAGCTGACATTCAACCAAAAAAAGCCTTCCTAACGCATATTTCTCACCAATTCGGAACTTATGAGGAAATTAAAAAACTTTTACCTCCCCATGTGGAAGTTTCATTCGACGGAATGGAAATTGAATTCGAATGCTAAGAATTCAATGTGTATAATTATAAAATTCCTCACACAAAGAGAATATAAAAACCTCTAATTTCGAACTAGATGCAAGAGAAATTTATAGATGTAGAAAATATTATAAAAAGTAAGAACCCAAAATTACTGCGCTTCTTACCTGGCTTTATACTAGGCTATATAAAACGAATTATTCATCAGAATGAAATCAACGATTTTATCTCAAGAAATAAAATGCATTTCAATGCTGACTTTGCAGATGCTACCTTAGCAGAATTTAAAATAAAAGCAACAGCAAGTGGAGTAGAAAATATCCCAAAAACAGGCCCAGTAATTCTTGTAATGAATCACCCACTTGGCGGAATGGATGCAGTTGCATTAATCTCACTTTTAAAACAACAGCGACCAGATGTGAAATTTATCGTTAATGATATATTACTTCATTTGGATAATTTGAAGGATCTTTTTATTGGCGTAAATAAAATCGGAAAAAATAATGGTTCGGTGCGTCAACAAATACAAGAAGCATTTCAAGAGGATCATGCCCTATGTGTTTTCCCTGCAGGATTGGTAAGTCGTAAGATAAAAGGGGAAGTTAAGGATCTAGATTGGAAGAGAACCTTTGTTAGATACGCTAGAAAATACAAACGAGATATTGTTCCAATACACATAGAAGGCGAACTGTCTCCATTTTTTTATCGCCTGTCTAAATTTCGAAAATTCCTACGCATCAAAGCCAATATTGAAATGCTTTATTTAGCGGATGAATTGTACCGTCAAAAAAATAAAACTATTAAATTTACGATTGGAACTGCCCTACCTATTGAATCTTTTCAATCGATTAAGTCAGATTATGAAGTCGCTAATTTGATTAAGAACCAAGTATACCAACTTAATAAAAAATGAAAAAAATCATCGAACAAATTCCTCGAGAAATTCTAAAAAAAGAACTTAATAAAGATCATTTTATCAGAATTACACGAAAAGGAAATAATGAAATCTATATTATTGATGACAAAAGTGCACCGAATGTAATTCAAGAAATCGGTCGGTTAAGGGAAATTACCTTCCGTGCTTCGGGCGGAGGCACAGGTGAGTCCGTGGATTTAGACGAATATGACCATGGGCCTTTTGCATACAAACAACTCATTGTTTGGTCGCCAGAGGACGAAGAAATTATTGGTGGATATCGCTTTGTAAAATGTAGAGATGTGATCGATTCAAAAGGAGAAATTCATTTATCTACAATTCATTATTTTGATTTCACACCCACTTTCATAAGCACCTTCTTACCCCATACAATTGAATTAGGAAGAAGTTGGGTACAGCCAGATTATCAACCAACAGTAAATCCAAGAAAGGGTTTATTTGCATTAGATAATATTTGGGATGGATTGGGTGCTATTGTGCGATTTAATCCTGAAATTAAATACTTCTTTGGAAAAGTAACTATGTATCCAAATTACAATACAGACAGTCGAGATTTCCTATTACACTTCATGCATAAATACTTTCCCGATCAAGATAAACTAATGCATCCATTTTTTCCCTTAAAACAAAATTACAATCGTGTTTATGTGGAGCAACAGTTAGAAGGATTAGATTTTAAGGATGGATTCAGAGTGCTAAACGGACATGTTAGAGATCATGGAGAATTTATTCCTCCATTGGTGAATATCTATATGAATCTTTCTCCTTCCATGAAAACCTTTGGAACCGCTGTCAATCCCGAATTTGGAAACGTAGAAGAAACTGGTATTTTGATTACTATTTCAGATATTTATCCAGAGAAAAAGGAAAGGCATATTGATTTTTAAATCACCACTTATTTTTCGTGATCAATTCATCAATATTTTTAATTCCTGATTTTTTCTGAATTCGTTCTTTAATGCGACCAATAGTAACATCGACATGGGCGACATTTAGTTTTCTGCTTATGTAACTAGAAGGTTTTCCATAGTAATACTTCATCTTTAAAATCATAGCATCGTGCTTACTAATCAATTGTAGAAGATCGTTTAATACTTTATGTAGGTCATGCTTATTATTTTCTAGACCAGATATTTCAGCTGGTTCAGCAAAAATTGATCTTTGAAATACAGTATCTTTTTCAGGAACCAATTTTACTCGTTTAATTTGATTGCGTTTACGCAACTCAGATAGACAAAAATTAATTACAACGGTTCGGAGCCATGCCTTTGAATTAAATAAATCCTGTTGATTATTCCAATGCTTGTTAAGTATCTGATATAAATGCAAACAAACATCCTGGTAAACATCATGCACTTCATCACCTTCAAACTTATCCCGAATTAAGGAAATGAAAAATCGTTGATGACGATTGAGAATTTCAGTAAATAATATATCAACTACATACTTTTCCATTATTGGGGTGACTGAGTCAATTTCCGTCCAACAATATATTCTAGATCTGGAATTAATAAATCTAAAGAATTCAAATCAACTTCTTGCATAGGGTCAATGACTATATCAGAGAAATTGACAAAATTATCCAAGGGTGAACGCAAGAAATAAGTTAAAATAGAATTTACCTTTATCAAATGAATCAGGGCTGCTATTTCCTTTCGTGAATCCAATGAAGACATACCAACGGGATAGATAAACACAAGTCCTGCTATCATTTTTGGATTTTTAGAAATCAATGCTTCAACGCTACTTTGAAAGAACCATTCTGTAGGATCACCAATAATAAAAAGTGGATTATCCTCTAATTTAGTAAATATAGAATCAGAAAAGTCCAAGGACAAACCCACCTTATCATAGTGGTTAGCCAAAGGAATTAATTGATTATTAAACAAGACTGCAGCAGGTTTTTTCTTTAGATAATCTTCTCTAATATATTGCAATTGTAGTAGGGATGACGGTTGAGCTTTTAGTTTTGCTAAAGATGCTGCGTGCTCACCAATTAATATACTGCTATACATAGAATTATTTTAAAGGAAATTACAAAAAAAATAGAATAAAAGGAAAATAAAGTACAATTTTACAATTCTAAATTCGTTTCGAAATCAATGAAATTAATATTACTATTTATTCCGTTACTTTTAAGTCAAGTGCTCTTGGCTCAAACTGGTGGAAAAACTGCTTTTCCATTTCTAAATAATGCATTTAGTGCCTCGATCGCTTCCCTTGGTGGATTTTCAAATGCCACAAGCGATGATGCAAATAATTCAGGAATTATAAATCCTTCATTAATTAATACCAATGGAACTGGAATTTATAGTATTAATCAAGGAATACTTGCTAGTGGAATCAATTACGGTCAGTTCGCGACACTGTTGAAGTTGAAAAAAGGGTATTTACTTCCCAATATTCGTTACATCCATTATGGTAAATTTAATGGTTACGATGAAAACGGAGTTGCAACCAATAACTTCACTGCATTTGATTATATTCTTGGTGTTAGTTATTGTTATCCCGTAAATAAAGTCATCAGCATTGGTATTAGTCCAAATATAATTGGATCCCAATTAGAAACATACAACTCCTTTGGAATAAGTACCAATTTTGGCGCTACTTTCACCCATCCGAACGAATTATTAGGGGTAAGCATAGTCGCGAAAAACATTGGTTATCAATTAAAAAGTTATGTGCCGAAGAATAAAAGTTCACTCCCTATTGATATTCAAGCGGCGATTAGTTATAAACTTAAGCATGCACCCTTCAAGTTTTCTTTAATTGCACATCATTTAAACACATGGGATATCACCTATTTAGATCCAACAATTAAACCCAGAATTGATGGTTTAACTGGAGATACCATTACTATTACTGGCGCAAGTTTCGGCGAAAAACTCGCAAGACATTTCGCTTATCAAGTAGAACTTGGAGGGAAAGGAAATGTCAATTTCAGCTTAGGATTTAATTATAACAGACGGCAAGAATTAAAATTAGAACAGCGACCTGGAATGTCAGGTTTTTCTTTGGGATTGGGTTTGAAATTCAAAAAATTCAAACTTGACTACGGATTTGTAATTTATTCAAAAGCTGGATTTAGCAATACGATAGGCTTAAGTGCTAAATTGGGGAAGAGTAAAAAGAAATAGTTTGAATTTATCCTTCCTTATACTTTACAAATTGTCGTCTATTCCAATTATAAATAAGTAATACACTTCCAATAACTAATATGCTATATATCAAAGTAGCACTATGAATATCTTTGTAAAACTCCGACGAATAAATCAGTAGCCACATTATTGTTGAGACAAAACCAGCATATACGATACAAGAAGTTAAATTACTTCCCATCCAATGATTAAATCTATTTAAATCTTTAGGGAATTTATAAAGCATTGCAGTCCAAGAACCTTTACGACCTAAATAAGCAAATGTCATAAATTCGCTAAAGGAGAAACCCTTCTCCTTGGGTTGTAAATCAAATGATTTAAAAATTACCAAATAATAAACATAAGTGACATATAAAGTGAGTAAACCTAGAGTAATCAATAAAGGTACCCATGTAAATCCAAAAATAGATACCAACGGATTACTTTCTTTATCCAAATTTGGAGTGAATTTCATGGTGCAATAGGCATCAAAACTTCTAGTGAGTAAGATCCATGAAACAATTAAGAAATATTTAATTTGCTTATTCATACAAATTAAAAGTAAGCATTATATTTGAGCTAATCGTCATGGCCCTCCCTTTTTATAGCAATTTGACATTATACAAAAAATACTCACCCTTAGTTACTGACGCTGTGGTCAGCATCATGACATTAGCTTGAGCTAATCGTCATGACTCTCCCACTATATTTTGTTTTGAGATTTACCCATAAAAAACCCTGACGAATCTTGCGATTGTCAGGATCATAAAATCGGCATCTCCCGAAGTATCGGGATGACTCTCCCACTATATTTTGTTTTGAGATTTACCCATAAAAAACCCTGACGAATCTTGCGATTGTCAGGATCATAAAATCGGCATCTCCCGAAGTATCGGGATTATACTGACGCTTCGGTCAGCATCATGACATTAGCTTGAGCTAATCGTCATGGCTCTCCCACTATATTTTGTTTTGAGATTTACCCATAAAAAAAGCCCCTTCATTACTGAAGAGGCTTCTTAAAATCGGCATCGACTTACTCTCCCACCCTCAAAAGGACAGTACCATCAGCGCAAGCAGGCTTAACTTCT
>JBIIWA010000021.1:0-31069 GCA_044339115.1 Crocinitomicaceae bacterium | reverse complement strand
GCCTGGGATGGAACTTATAAAGGGAAAAATGTGCCGATCGGTGCTTATAACTGGACCGTATACTTCTCAGATTTTAAAAATAAATCTAAAGGTGCTAATGGACATGTGGTTGTGTTGAGGTAGTTAATTCGCTAATTTCTCTCGATAAAGAAACTTTTTTTGAGTAGATTCAAAAGGCCGATAGATATAACTTACCCAACCATTATCAATTTTAACCTCATCAACATACTTAAAATACAACTTATATTTTCTGGAAATTTGACCATTAGCGATAGAGATTAAGCCTAAATATTGATTGCCATCCATTTCAAAAAGAGCATACACTTCTCCCGTTGCCCTATCCTGAATCAAATTACGCTGCCAACCTGTTTGTCTTTTTTGATAGTGAAAAAAAATAGGGACCGTAGAGAGAGAATCTCCAAAATTATTAAAAATCCTTATTTGATCTTTTGGGAAATCAAATACAAGAACAGAATCATGCCGTTGAAAAAGTGGCGCATATACTTCCTTATAAAAAATTGATTGCGTAAAATAATTCGCACCTACCCAAATTTCTGCATCAATTCCTGTCTCAATTTCCTTGTTTTTTGCCCAAAGTTGAGTCCTTACGTCTACCCATTTATATTCAGCTCTATACAGTTCCATTGTGAAATCATCTTCAATATGCATGATAGACTTATAAGTAGAGTCGATGAGATCGTAAGTGAAATAATCAAATGCTGGATAATCCTTATTAAAATTTGAAAAATATAGTTTGTTTACATTACTATCGACAATCGGAGCTATATACTTAAAAAAGTAATCACGAGGAATTTGACCAATTTCGAGTAAACCTTTAGAATATCGAGTACCAAAAACCGAAGTAGAACAGACTACATGCGCATTATTTCTATAATCTTTAATTAGACACTGGGCTTCATCGGGAATAATATAAGTTGCTGTAACTTGCTGACCATCGAAAAGTAATAACTCACTTTGTTTTTCAAGGCGTTTTTCATAGGCAAGTAACAAATAGGAACCATCATTCAAAATTTCATAATCCGAAACGGAGACCCTTGTCGAACTAAAAAAGGTATCAGGAATCCCTGGAGCTTTAATTACAATCTCTTTAAACACTTGCTCCTTAGAAACAGAAAGGAGTACCGTAAATTTCAAAGTGTCAGACTTTGGTTTAATATCATAATGCTTTTCGTAGTTATCAAAAACCGGATGGGAGCATGAAAAATCAAAAATAACCCTTCCCTCTTTGAGTGGTAGATTAAAAAAAACTTGTCCATCGAAATCAGATACTAAACTGAGCGTAGAATCTATATATTCAGGACCTTTCAATGTTGAAAAGATGATTTTTACTTTAGCGTTTGGAATAGCTGTTTTTTCCAATCTATCTTGTAAAGAAAAAGATATTGGTTTGCTACTTTGAGCAGTTGCAAAGATTGATCCTAGTAATAAAAAAGAAAAAAGAAAAAATTTCATAATTGACATTTTAATAAAGATGTCAAACTAACTAAATTCCATAAAAGAAGAAGAAAAACTATACTCTTACATTCCAACCATAAAGATCAGGTTCTTCTCCAGATTTAATGGCATCAAGATGTGCTTTTATCTTATTAGAAAGAGTTCTAGTTTCAAAAGCAGGTAAATTCAACTTCTCGTCACGATATCCAATAACAGCAATTTGAGCAATAGTAGCAGCTGTACCAGCACCAAAAGCATCTTCAAGAGTGCCATTTTTAATTGCAGTAATAATTTCCTCCACTGATACTTGACGTTCTTCTACTTCTACTCCCCAATTCCTTGCAATCTCTAGTACTGTTTTTTTTGTGATTCCACGAAGGATGGTATCTGCGTCTTCAGAAGGAGTTATCAATTTTCCGCCAATTTGAAATATAATGTTCATTGTACCAGATTCTTCGATATACTTATGCTCCTTAGCATCAGTCCAAACTAATTGATGGAATCCAGCGAGTTGACATTGTTTAGCAGGATATAGAGAAGCTCCATAATTACCAGCAGCTTTAGCTCTTCCCACACCACCAACTGCAGCTCTTGTATAAAACTCTTCTATTTTTACACGCACAGGCTCTCCATAATACATACCCACTGGAGAAGTTAAAATCATGAATTTATAAGTATCCGAAGGCTTAATGCCGACCATTGCGTCGGTTGCAAACATGAAAGGTCGGATATAAAGAGAATAACCATCTTGGTCTGGAACCCAATTACGATCAATGTTAATTAAGGCTTTTATGGAAGCTATGAATAAATCTTCAGGTACAACAGGCATACACATTCTCTCAGCAGATTCAGCGAACCTATGAGCATTTTGATCAGGACGGAAAATATTTACTTCACCATCCTTTGTTCTATATGCTTTTAAACCTTCAAAAATTGATTGACCATAGTGCAATGCGGACATTGCCGGATGCATGGGAATCTCTTGGAAAGGCATTATTTTTCCAGAATGCCATTCTCCATTACTATATTCCATTAAGAACATATGATCAGAAAAAGTCTTGCCAAATTCTAATTTTTCCCAATTGACTTGCTCCAGGCTTGACTTTTCAACTAATTGAATAGAAAAGTCGTTTGAAATAGTTGGCATACTCCTTATTTTTTTTGGATGCGAATATACAATATATCAATAAGGTTAACAACTAAATTTCATTCACAGATACAATTAATTTATATTTGTTAAAAACAGAAAAATTAATGAAAGGCATCGAAATATTAGAGAAATATTGGGGCTACACCTCGTTTCGTCCATTGCAGGCTAATATAGTTGCAGATGTCATTAACGGTCATGATTGTCTGGCATTATTACCAACAGGAGGAGGGAAATCCATTTGTTTTCAAGTACCTGGAATTGCGCGAGAGGGAATGACAATTGTAATTTCTCCATTGATTGCATTGATGGAGGACCAAGTTGCTCATCTTAAAAAAGCAGGACTTCGCGCAGCAGCGATTACGAGTGCGATGACCTTTAGAGAAATAGATATCACCCTAGATAATGCCGTATTTGGCGGATTAGATTTTCTTTATGTTTCCCCTGAAAGAATTCAAACTAGTATATTTTTAGCCAGGATTGAGAAAATGAATGTGGGATTATTAGTTGTAGATGAAGCGCATTGCATTTCAACTTGGGGACATGATTTTAGGCCATCTTATGCAAAAATAGGTGCACTAAGAAGCGTTTTAAATAAGGTGCCAATAATTGCATTAACAGCTACTGCTACTGAAAAAGTAAGAGAAGACATTATTGAGAAATTAATGTTAAAGCATGCCTGTATTCATGAAGCTTCCTTTGAAAGAAAGAATCTTAATTATTCCCTAAACCCCGTTGAAAATAAAATTGCAAGAATTTTAAGCTTTTGTAAATCTGCCCCAAATAACTCAGGTATTGTTTACTGCCGAACCCGAAAAAATGTTAAGGAAGTAGCCATTACCTTGCAAAATCAAGGGATTAAGTGTGGTGTTTATCATGGAGGAATGACGGCGGACAATCGTAGTAAATCTTTAAAAGATTGGATGAATGATCAGCCCAAATTAATGATTGCGACCAATGCTTTCGGAATGGGCATTGACAAACCCAATGTTCGATTTGTAATCCATTTTGATTTTCCAGAAACGCTAGAGGCTTACTATCAAGAAGCTGGAAGAGGCGGAAGAGATGGTGAAAAAGCTGAGGCAATTACCTATTTCGAAGTCCAAGACATTCAAGCGCTTAAAGATCAATACGAAACCAAATTTCCTGCGCCGGAAGAGGTAACTAGAGTATACAGAGCACTTTGTAGTTACTTAAGAATCGCAATAGGGTCTGGAAAAGATGAATCTTATCCTGTTGATATTTTTCAATTGAGTAAAGATTATTCAATTGATTCACAGCTGCTGTTTAACGCATTAAAATTATTAGAAAATAACGGTGATTTGTCCTTCTCTCCTGCATTTTTTAAACCAACGAATTTAAAGTTTAATATTGGTAATTCTGAACTCTATAATATTCAGGTTCAACAATCAAAATTAATTCCTCTAACAACATTTCTAACAAGGAATTTTCCTGGAATATTTGATCAATTCAAAACAATAAGCGAGGTTTCAATTATGAAACAGCTCAAAATAACTCGAGAAGATTTAAACGAACAACTCCATAATTTGGAGAAACAGGGAATTATTGAAATTAATTTTCAAAGTAATTTACCAAGTGTATTATTTCTTCATGAGCGATTACCTGACGATTATTTAAATCTCTCTTATACTATTTACAAAGAAAGAAAGTTTAATGCTTTGGAAAAGTTAAAGGCAATGCTTGAATTTATTGAGCACAAAAAGTGTCGTTCCTTAATGCTATTAAATTATTTTGGACAAACAGGAGAGGAATGTGGACATTGCGATCATTGTATTCAAGATAATTTTGAAAAACACTCGGTCAATATTGAACTAGAATTGATTTCCTTTTTACGTGAATCTAAAACCTTTAATGAAATTTGTACTGCTTTTCCAATTGAAATAAATAAATTAAAAGATCTAATTAGACGCTTACAACATGATAAAAAACTTACATATAATAACGGTGTGTTTTTATCATGATAAGAAGTTATGGCTCTAAGTGCTTCCCAGCAAAATAAAATATCAATACCCTTTGTAAAACATCCATTTATTTGGATTTTTATTGCCTATTGTATCGGTCTAATTACAGCATTCTATCTTAAAAAGAATAATGATCATTCTTATCTAATCTTTTTAATACCCTTAACAATTCTATTGTTGATTTTTAAAAGAAATGTGAAGAAATTAGGTTCTATTATTTTGGTTTTCATCTTTATTTTTCTTGGATATTTTCTTTTTCCAAATCCTTCACTTCCAAGTCAAAAAACCCAAAAGCAAGGGATAATATTAAGATTAACACAAGTACAACAAAGTGGTCCAAACAAGTATAAGATGATTGCCATTGTGCAAGATCACAAACAAAATAATCAATTTGAAGTTGGTGGAAAAATTCTTACATATATACAAAGTGATCCCAAAAAGAATATTGAAGAAAACCAAATAATACTAGCATCATGTATTATTCAGCCTATATTAAACAAGAATAACCCTGGAGAATTTGATGCCGAATGGTTTTGGAAGACAAAAGGGGTTAACAAGGTTGCTTTTTTGCAACAATATGATTTTGAAATTCTGAGCACTTCCTCTTCATTTAGTCTGAATAAATTGATTTCGAACGCCAATAATAGCCTAATAAGCATTCTAAGTAGTCATCTTGAAGGCAAACAATTGGCTTTGGCTCAAGCAATTTTATTGGGTGACAGATCTTTGTTAAGTCAAGATACCGTTAGTAGTTTTGGCGCTACAGGCGCTATGCATGTACTCGCTGTCTCTGGTATGCACATTGGAATAATATCTCAATTATTACTGTTTATACTACAAGGATTTGGTAAGGTGATCAGTAGAAGGACTGGATTATTACTCGTACTGCTTTTCCTTTGGTTTTATGCCCTTACTTCTGGATTTTCACCTAGTGTGGTTAGATCTGTCTTCATGTTCTCTCTACTTCTCTTGGCTCAAATGACAGGGAGGAGATATTCGTCAATCAACATTCTATTCTTCAGTGCATTTGTTTTAATTCTTATCAATCCGATGGTATTCTTTGATGTTGGTTTTCAATTATCTTATCTAGCCATGTTGGGGATTTTTTCAATTTACCCTGTAATTCAAAATTGGCTGAATTTTAAAAATAAAATCATGCATTATTTTTGGCAAGGAACAGCGGTTTGTTTGTCGGCTCAATGTGTGACAGTCCCGCTGTGCATATATTATTTTCATCAATTCCCGAACTATTTCATGATAGCAAACTTGGGTATAATGATATTATCTACTTTGGTTATGGGGATTGGATTAGGTATTTTTATTTTTCATTTTATTCCATTTTTCGGAGAATGGTGGGGGAAATTATTAGGACATTCCATTGAAGCCCTTCTTAACTTTTTAGATTACATCGCGCATTTGCCCGGTGCTGTAGTTTATGGTTTCGACATAAGTTTATTATTTGTACCACTATTCTCCTTATTCTTATTTCTACTTGTTTTTAATAAACCTCAAAAGAAAATATGGAAAATTTCTGCTCTTGTAACGCTGTTCCTTATTGTTCAATTGGCTTTTCAGCGTTTTAATAATCAGCAAAAAAACGAACTCTGTTTTTTTAATAATAATCAATTTTTAATGTCACTAAAAATCAATGGTGAAATCATGGTGTTCTATAAAATCAAAAAAAATAATGATACAAAGCGTATTAAAAAATTGGTAAATGATTATTCTAAAATTCACGCCGGTAAAATTAAGTATGTCCTTATGAATAATGAGAACCTTGAGTTAACTATGAATAAAAAGAAAATTACAATTCTAAATCAATATCCAAAGAAAATTATACAAATTGGCGCACTCAAATATTGCATCCACTTTTCAGATACCATATCGAGAGAAAAAGAAAATAATAATGTAATTCACATAAAAATGCCCTGGATAAAAACCCAAGGCAGTTTGTATTATGGAGCAAAAATCTTTTCTCTTAATTAGTTTATTTTAATAAATCAGCAACTGTAGTAGCAGCATTAATAAATCCACCTGAAATACATAAGTCCTTCATAGTACCTTTTTTCTTTGTTCCTGGAACTATTATACTTTTAGAATAAGGAATGGTATTTCTCATCAAAGCATTTTTCACCTCAGTTGCAGTCAATTCAGGAAAATATGATCTAATTAGTGCTGCAACTCCTGCTGCGGCTGGACAAGCCATACTGGTTCCTGAAGCGTCTTCATACTTTCCATCTGGTACAGTTGAATAAATATCAACTCCAGGAGCAAAAAGATCTACTGTTGTTGCACCATAATTGGAAAAATCAGCAATTAACTTTTTAGAATCTTTTGCTGAACTACTCGCTCCTACTTCAAGCCAATTTGGGGCAATGGCCCCATCATTAAAAATACGTGTTGGATAAGAATCTTGTACATCCTTATTCTTAGCGTCATTTCCAGCAGCATGAACCAGCAATACATCTTTACTTTCAGCATATTTTACTGCTTTATCAATAATATCTTTATTAGGAGTGTAATATTTACCAAAGGACATATTAATCACTTTAGCACCATTATCTGCTGCATACATAATTGCATTGGCAATATCAATGTCTCTTTCGTCTCCATTCGGTACCGTACGAATAACCATTATTTTTGTATTCGCTGCAATTCCTTCTATTCCAATTCCGTTACCTCTTGTTGCTGCTATGATACCAGAAACATGAGTGCCATGCATCGCATCCGGACCTTCATAACGGTTACAACCATAATATCGCTCAGTCAAATCTGAAGGATTGTCTCCAACAATTGCTCTGCGCATACTGTCTGCATCCATATTATTCATTTTGATTTGACCTGCGAACATTTCTTTAGCACTCACAATTTCTTTATCAAGATCCTCTGGTTTAATCATCGTAAATATTAATTTCATACGAGATTGCATTTTTTTCTCCATGTCATTCTTAGGCTTGTAAGATTTATTAGTTGCTTTAGAAAAGATTCCATTGGATTCTAATTTGACAGCATCCATATAACCTGAAAGTGCTAATACGCCTTGGTATTGTCTTGCAGAATTCATTTTTTCAGCATCGAAAATAACTTTCCTTTCTTGATAATTTTTGTTTCTTATTGAATCTTGACCGCTCAAATTTTTGATGTCTTTTCCTTCAAAATAATTCTGATCTTCGCGACACATTCTGGACAATTCAGATGCTTCATCTTTAATGTCTCCGCCTTGTCCACCTAAAAATGACCATCCATGAATATCATCTACATACCCATTTTTGTCGTCATCAATTCCA
Source organism: Crocinitomicaceae bacterium (assembly GCA_044339115.1). Classification (GTDB taxonomy): domain Bacteria; phylum Bacteroidota; class Bacteroidia; order Flavobacteriales_D; family Crocinitomicaceae; genus UBA952. The sequence continues at coordinate 23,198 of JBIIWA010000021.1, read as the reverse complement.
TTGTCAGGAATTTCATTTTTATTTACCCAAATCACATCCTTTAAATCTGGATGGTCGGTTTCAACACCACTATCAATTACGGCAACAATAACTTCTTTGGAAGTTTTACCTGTTAATAATTTATATGCTTCTTCAGCACCTACTCCGTATACTTTAGAATCTGCTGGATTACTTAAATACCAATTGGCTGGTGCTTTACCTTGAGCCAATACTTGTGCAGCAAGGAATAATAAAATTAGGGTAAAAGAAAATCTTTTCATTGAGTATTTTTTTTTAGAATTGAATGCGAAATTAAGAAATAAATTATAGCGTCAAAAATTTAACATTAGTTATGCAATTCTTTTGATTTGAGATTAACCGCTTATGACTATTTTTGCACTATAAATATTAAAAAAATGAGTGAAATTAAAAAAGTACAATGTTTAATTATAGGTTCTGGTCCGGCGGGTTATACTGCTGCAATATATGCTGCAAGAGCCGATATGAAACCTTTAATGTATGAAGGATTGCAACCTGGAGGTCAATTAACTACTACCAATGAGGTTGAAAATTTCCCGGGTTATCCACAAGGAGTTACTGGGCCAGAGATGATGGTGCAGTTAAAAGACCAAGCGCTTCGATTTGAAACAGAAATTAAATCTGGTTTTATTGACAAAGTAGATTTTAGTGGTGAAATTCATAAATGTTGGGCTGATGACGGAACAGAAATTCATGCAGAAACGGTGATTATTTCTACAGGTGCCTCTGCTAAATATCTTGGATTACCAAGTGAACAAAAATACTTAGAGATGGGTGGTGGAGTTTCAGCTTGTGCAGTTTGTGATGGATTTTTCTATCGCGGACAAGAAACTGTAATTGTTGGTGCTGGAGATTCTGCATGTGAAGAAGCGCATTACCTATCAAAACTATGTACTAAAGTTACCATGCTCGTTAGAAAAGACTTTAGAGCTTCCAAAATAATGGCGGATAGAGTTAAGAAAACATCTAATATTGAAATATTATACAATACAGAAACAGTAGAAGTATTAGGAGATGATAATGGTGTAACAGGTGCAAGAGTGATTGATACAATTACCAAGGAAGTAAAAGACATTCCTTGTACGGGATTCTTCGTAGCCATTGGTCATCAACCCAATACTGGAATATTTAAAGAGTTTATCAATTTAGATGATACAGGTTATATTAAATATGAGCAAGCAGGTACTAGCAGAACCAATATTGCTGGTGTATTTGTTGCTGGTGATGCTGCTGACAAAACTTACCGTCAAGCGATTACTGCAGCAGGAACTGGATGTATGGCTGCATTAGATGCCGAGCGATATTTGGCCGCTAAACATTAATAAAAAATTAATATTTTAAGGTGCTTTAGAAATAAAGCGCCTTATTTTTTGACATATTGGGTTAAAATGACAATATTTTGTCCATTAACTTTTCCTTCAATTTGTTCTGCATTATCCGTAACCAATCGAATATTGCGAACAGAAGTACCCCTTTTGGCTGTAAAGTTGGCTCCTCTCACTTCTAAATCTTTTGTCAAAACTATTGTGTCGCCTCCAAAAAGCTGAGCGCCATTACAATCCAGATGTTTGATCGCAAACTCATCTTCCATACCTTCTTTTGCCCACTCTAACTCATCCTCGTTCAAATATATCATATCTAATAAATCACTAGCCCAACCTTCCTGAGCGTTTTGAGATAACAGTCGATAAGAAAGAACTTTAACTGCTGGAATTTCACTCCATATACTTTCATTTAAACAGCGCAAGTGATTTAAATCTACTGGACTTTTTCCCGTAATCTGATCCATACATTTTTCACATAGACAAGCACAATTTTCTACATAACTATCAGGCCTAGGAGCAACAACATGAAAAAATAAGGTGGAACTTTGGGTGCATAATTCACAATTTTCACCACTTCTATCTTTTACTAATTTTTCTACGCTCATGCTCTTTAGTTATTTAATTATTTGATGCCAAAGATAGATAAGATTTAAATAAGGATATTTAAAAACTTGTGGGTGAAAAAAAGTGAAAAAAAGTTAACGAATTACTTGATAGAATTAAACTAAAAGGTAAATTTGTCCAACTTTTAATACCAAGTAAGTTCAATAATAACTTATATTTTTATCAAAAGTGCGCAATGATTTGATTATAAGTGTTTTAGTTAAATAAATTTAGATAAATGAACGCAAGCTCCTCGAGTATATCATATCTTCCTTTGCTCATCCAAATTGGTGTAGCATTAAGCTTTGTGGTTTTCACCCTATTTGCAACCCATCTTTTAACGCCGAGAATCAATTCGAAAAAGAAAGATGAAAATTTTGAATGTGGTATAGAATCCACAGGAAACGCTCGTTTCCCGGTGTCTATCCGGTATTTCATGACGGCTATTTTATTCGTTCTATTCGATGTAGAAGTTATTTTCTTTTACCCTTACGCTGTAAATTTCTATCAACTTAAACTAGAAGGCCTATTGGCTGTTATTATGTTTGTTAGTTTTTTCTTAATTGGATTTCTATATGTTAGAAAAAAAGGAGCTTTAGAATGGGAAAAATAGAAGATGATCAAGTGATCAATGGGGAAGGTTATCAATTAACCACCCTGGACAAGGCAGTTGCACTAGCAAGAGCCAATTCAGTATGGCCATTGCCTTTTGCTACATCATGTTGTGGTATTGAATTTATGGCTACTATGGGAAGTGCCTACGATATGTCGCGTTTCGGAATGGAAAGAATGTCCTTCTCTCCAAGACAAGCAGATTTATTGATTGTCGCTGGTACTATTTCAAAAAAGTTAGGTCCCGTATTGAAACAAGTTTACGAGCAAATGTCTGAACCTAAATGGGTTTTGTCTGTTGGGGCTTGTGCTTCTTCAGGCGGAATCTTCGATACTTACAGTGTATTGCAAGGGATTGATAGAATTATTCCTGTTGATGTCTATGTTCCTGGATGTCCACCCCGCCCTGAACAAATCATTGATGGTGTAATGAATATTCACAGATTGGTGAAGAATGAATCCATGAGAAGAAGATACAGTGAAGAATACAAGCACTTGATGGATGACTATAAAATTGAAATTAATAATGGAGACCATGAATAATCAAGATTTATTAGCCCGCATTAATGTTTTATTTTCATCGGACATCATTACTTCAGAAGAACAATTCGACACGCTTATTATAGAAGTAGCTCCTTCAAAAGTACACGAGACAATTCTTGGACTTAAAATTGACAGCGAACTATCTTTCAATTTTCTAACCTTACTTGGTGCTGTTCATTATCCTGACAATAAAGACCGGGAAATTGCAATGGTCTATCATTTACACAGCTGGAAAACCAATTGCAGACTGCGCATCAAAGCATATTTAGGTATTGAAAAACCAGAAATAGCAACAATTACTGACATTTTTGATGGAGCCAATTGGCTAGAAAGAGAAACATACGATTTTTTTGGAGTTAATTTTATTGGTCACCCTAATATGACTAGGATTCTTAATGAAGACAGCATGGATTATTTTCCATTAAGAAAAGAATTTGCCTTGGAAGATGGAACAAGAGAGGATAAAGACGATCGTTATTTTGGACGCATTTAAATTTTTGACATGAGTAATATTAAAGAAAAAATATACGATAGTCCAGCAGAGTTTTATAACTCTAAAGAAACCATTGACGGAGATATTGCAACCATTAATTTTGGTCCAACGCATCCAGCAACGCATGGTATTTTTCAGAATATCCTAAAAGTAGATGGTGAAAAAATCATCTCATCTGAACAAACAGTAGGATATATTCACCGGGCATTTGAGAAGTTAGCAGAAAGAAGACCCTACAATCAAATTACACCTATAACGGATCGCTTAAATTATTGCTCTTCTCCTATTAACAATTTAGGATGGCACATGACAGTTGAAAAACTAATCGGTGCAGAAATTCCTAAGCGTGTTCAATACATGAGGGTTATTATCATGGAACTTGCAAGAATCGCTGATCATTTAATTTGTGATTCTGTTGTTGGAGTGGACACGGGTGCATTAACAAGTTTCTTTTATCCTTTTCAAGAAAGGGAAAAAATATATGAGTTATATGAAGAAATTTGTGGCGCTCGATTAACCACCAACATTGGTCGGATTGGAGGATTTGAGCGTGATTTCACACCGGTTTTTCACACCAAGTTAAAAGAGTTTTTAAAGACTTTTCCTAAGATTTTTGCTGAATGGGATTCCATGCTAGCACGAAATCGTATTTTCATGGATCGTACTCGAGGTACTGGACCTATTTCAGCTGAACGCGCTTTAGCATATGGATTTACAGGACCAAATTTAAGAGCCGCGGGAGTTGATTATGATGTTCGTGTCATGAAACCTTATTCTTCTTATGAAGATTTTGATTTTATTATACCTGTAGGAGTCAATGGCGATACTTACGATCGATTCATGGTGCGACAAGAGGAAATTAGACAAAGTATTCGCATTATTGAACAAGCCTATAACAATTTACCCGAAGGGCCATATAAAGCTGATGTTCCTGATTTTTACCTTCCTCCAAAAGAAGATGTATATAACAATATGGAAGCCTTGATTTATCATTTCAAGATTGTAATGGGTGAGTCTAAAATTCCAGCTGGAGAAGTATACCATAGTGTTGAAGGAGGAAATGGAGAGTTGGGATATTACCTGATTAGTGATGGTGGACGTGCTCCATATCGTTTGCAATTTAGAAGACCTTGTTTTATTTATTACCAAGCCTATCCTGAGATGATAACTGGTCAAACCATTAGTGATGCCGTAATCACTTTAAGTAGTATGAATGTTATCGCAGGAGAATTAGACGCATAAATATGAAAATAGATACCATTGCCTTATCTAGTGCTGAAAAAATTAGTTTTAGCCCAGAAATGAAATCACAATTTGACGACATTGTAAAACAATTTCCTGACGGTAAAGAAAAGAGTGCCATTATAAGAATCTTGCACATGGTTCAAACCGAATTTGGTTGGTTGAGTCCCTCTGCAATGAATTCAGTCGCTGATTACTTAAAAATTGAAGCCATTGAAGTTTATGAGGTAGCCACTTTTTATACCATGTTTCATGTAAATCCTGTTGGAACGCATGTATTTGAGGTTTGTAGAACCGGTCCTTGCATGTTGTTGGGTAGTGATGCTATCATCTCCTACATTGAAGAAAAATTAAATATTAAGGTTGGTGAAACTACTACCGATGGATCCTTCACATTGAAAACTGCAGAATGTTTGGGTGCCTGTGGTTATGCACCTGTATTGCAATGCAAGTATAAATTCCATGAGCATTTAACCAAAGAGAAAGTTGATTTATTAATAGATGCTTACCGCAAAGGTATTGTCGAAAATTAAGCGCTGAATGAATAATAGAAAATTACTTCTAGAAAATATTGACATTCAAGGTATTGAATCATTTGATATTTATCGTAAAAATGGTGGTTACCGTTCGGTTGAAAAGGCCTTAAAAAAAATGTCGCCACAAGAAATTGTTGAAGAGGTTAAAACATCTGGTCTTAGAGGAAGAGGTGGCGCTGGATTTCCAACGGGTATGAAATGGTCTTTCTTGGCTAAGCCTGAAGGAGTTCCTAGATATTTGGTTTGTAATGCTGATGAATCAGAACCAGGGACTTTCAAAGATCGTTATTTGATGGAGAAACTCCCTCATTTATTGATTGAAGGAATGATTACTTCAAGTTACGCTCTTGGCGCTAATTTGTCCTTTATTTATATCCGAGGTGAATTCATGTATATTCTTCATATCCTAGAAAAAGCAATCGCTGAAGCAAAAGCAAATGGTTTTTTAGGGAAAAATATTCTAGGATCTGGATATGATTTAGAATTACGCGTTGTACCCGGCGGAGGCGCATACATTTGCGGAGAAGAAACAGCACTTCTAGAATCGCTTGAAGGAAAAAGAGGAAACCCAAGAATTAAACCGCCTTTTCCTGCTGTTAAAGGTTTGTGGGGTTGTCCAACAGTGGTGAATAATGTAGAAAGTATTGCTGCAGTGGTTCCCATTGTTAATGATGGAGGTGCTGCATATGCTCAAATTGGAATTGGAAAAAGTACTGGAACTAAATTAATATCAGCTTGTGGAAATTTGGCTAGACCAGGTGTTTATGAGATTGAAATGGGAATGACCGTTGAGGAATTTATCTATGGTGATGATTACTGTAGAGGAATTGCCAATGGTAAAAAATTAAAAGCTTGTATACCAGGTGGATCATCCGTTCCAATTCTGCCTCACTTTCTTGTATGTAAAACTGCCGCTGGAGAAGATCGCTTAATGTCTTATGAAAGTTTGTCTGATGGAGGTTTCGCTTCTGGTTCTATGTTAGGCTCTGGTGGATTTATAGTTTTTGATGAAGATCAATGTATCGTTAGAAATACCTATAATTTTGCTCGTTTTTATGCCCATGAATCTTGTGGTCAATGTTCACCTTGTAGAGAAGGAACAGGATGGATGGAAAAAGTATTGCATCGACTAGAAAATGGTCATGGTAATATGCGTGACATTGATTTATTAGAAGAAATTAATAAGAAAATTGAGGGAAATACCATTTGTCCTCTTGGAGATGCTGCTGCCTGGCCAGTTGCTGCTGCTATTCGCCATTTTAGAGCAGAATTTGAATGGCATGTGACGCATCCTGAAGAAGCACAGACAAGAAATTTTGGTTTAATTCAACAGTTGGTGACTGCCTAGAAATTTGTAATATGATAAAAGTAACGATTGACGATATTGAGGTTGAAGTTGAAGCAGGAACAAGTATCTTAAATGCTGCCCGTAAAATTGGCGGTGAAGTTGTTCCCCCTGCCATGTGTTATTATAGTAAGTTACCCGGAACAGGTGGTAAATGCCGTACTTGTCTAGTTGAAGTTGCAGCTGGTTCTGCAGCGGATCCGCGACCGATGCCTAAATTGGTAGCTTCTTGCTCTACTCCTGCATCTGATGGTATGGTGGTGAAAAATAAAACAAGTCAACGCGTGCATGACAATAGAGGTGCTGTTGTTGAATTTCTTTTGATAAATCACCCTTTAGATTGTCCCGTTTGTGACCAAGCTGGTGAATGTAATTTGCAAGACTTAGGATATACCCACGGAAATGCAACTACGCGATACGAAGAAGAACGACGCACTTTTGAACCTATCGATATTGGAGATAAAATCAAATTACACATGAATCGATGTATTCTTTGTTATCGATGTGTGGAAGTTGCTAATCAATTGACCAATCAACGTGTTCATGGGGTGCTAAATCGCGGTGAACATGCAGAAATCAGTACCTATATCGAACAAGCAATTGACAATGATTTCTCCGGAAATATGATCGATGTTTGTCCAGTTGGAGCACTTACCGATAAAACTTTTAGATTTAAAAGTCGTGTATGGTTCTTAAAACCAATGGAAGCGACTTGCGCTTGTACTAAATGCTCTGGATCAGTTGTTTTATGGATGTTTGGAAAAGAGATTTATCGTGTTACCGCAAGGAAAGATAAGTACGGTGAAGTAGAAAATATTGGTGATAAAACAGCTTGGATTTGTAATGAATGTCGTTTTGAGAAAAAAGATCTTGCTAAATGGAATGTAATCGGACCTAGAGTTATAGATAGACATTCTGTGATTTCTCAAGGAAAGTATGAAACGAATATTGAACCAACAATTAAAAAATTAAGTTAATGGATACAGCATTATTAATCGAAAAGTTGGTTTTAGTTGTTGTGTTATTCCTAGTTTCTTTAGGGATTGCAGCCTACTCTACTTACTTTGAACGAAAACTTGCCGCTTGGATTCAGGATCGTGTTGGTCCAGATCGTGCAGGACCCTTCGGAATTCTACAGCCAATCGCAGATGGTGTCAAGATGTTCATGAAAGAAGATTTTACTCCTAAAAATGCAGATCGTTGGTTGTTTATTCTTGGACCTGGAATTGCTATGTTTACAGCACTTATTACGAGTTCTATCGTTCCTTGGGGGACAGATTTATACCTTTTTGGCCGAACAATTGTTTTGCAAGTAGCTGATTTTAACATTGGGATCTTGTTTGTTTTTGGTACGATTTCAATCGGTGTATATGGAATTATGATCGGTGGTTGGGCTTCTAACAATAAATATTCGCTTTATGGTGCGATACGTGCTTCCTCACAGATGATTTCGTATGAATTGGCAATGGGAATTTCAGCGATTACCATTATTATGATGTCTGGAAGTTTAGGTTTATCGGATATTGTTAAATCTCAACATGGAATGAATTGGAATATTTTTTATCAACCAGTTTGTTTTTTAGTGTTCTTTATTTGTGCCCTAGCAGAAACAAATAGAGCTCCTTTTGATTTACCTGAATGCGAATCGGAATTGATCGGTGGTTATCATACTGAGTACAGTTCGATGAAATTAGGCTTATTTCTTTTTGCTGAATATGTTTCAATGTTCGTTTCTTCAGCGATTATTGCTATTTTATTCTTTGGTGGTTATAATTTCCCTGGAATGGATCATTTTAGTGGAAATACCTTAGCTTTATTAAGTGTCTTGGTCTTTTTTGCCAAAATATTCTTCTTTATCTTTGTTATTATGTGGATCCGTTGGACAATTCCTAGGTTCCGTTTTGATCAATTAATGCACCTAGGTTGGAAAATTTTAATTCCAATTGCTATTATAAATTTGATGCTTACAGGTATCGTTATCGCCTTTCATGAAGGGTGGTTTTTAAATTAAATGGAATGGAAAGTTTAACGAATAGAAAACGAGTTGTTTCGGATAAACCCATGACTTTTTTAGAAAAGTTGTACCTGCCGGCAATTTGGGGAGGTATGTTTATTACGCTCAAACATATTTTTAAAAAGAATCAGACAATTAAATATCCTGAAGAACAAAGGGTATTTGCGCCTGTATATCGCGGTATGCATGTTTTAAAAAGAGACGAAGAAGGACGTGAAAATTGTACCGCGTGTGGTCTGTGTGCAGTAGCATGTCCAGCGGAAGCAATTACCATGGTGGCAGAAGAAAGAAAAAAAGGAGAAGAACTTTTATATCGTGAAGAAAAATATGCTTCATCTTATGAAATTAATATGCTGCGCTGTATTTTCTGTGGACTTTGTGAAGAAGCTTGTCCTAAAGAAGCAGTTTTTTTAACAGATCGTATTGTTCCAACTGAATTTGATCGAAATGATTTTATTTACGATAAATCAGTTTTGGTAGAACCAATAGATGACCGCATAGATATAACTAAGCGTCAAAACACAGGTAAAAGAGGAGTAATATGACAGCAGAATTAATCAACTGGATACTTGGTGGACTGAGTATCGGATCCGCTTTAATGGTGGTTTTTAGTAAACATCCCATCAGAAGTGTACTTTACCTAATCGTAACTTTCTTTTTAGTATCAGGCCTTTATATTATGATGAATGCGCAATTCCTAGCCATCGTAAATATTATTGTTTATGCTGGTGCAATTATGGTCTTGTTCTTATTTGTACTGATGCTGCTCAATTTGAATAAAGCAACAGAACCCAAAACTCCCCTTTTAGTAATGCTCTCTTCTGTTATGGCAGCTGGAATTTTTGTTTTGGTATTAGTAGCTGCATTGAAGGATAGTTTTATTCAAAAATCTGGACCGGTAGCTGGAAATTTAAATGCTGGAATGGTGGAGAATTTAGGAGAATTGTTGTTTAAGAAATATATCGTTCCTTTTGAAATATCTTCCATCTTATTTATTGCTTCAATGGTAGGCGCTGTTTTATTAGCTAAACGCGAAAAACCAATAATCGACTAAGTATGAATCCTACAACAACTAACCTGAGCGCGTCTATTGAATTTTATATTCTATTGTCTTGCGTTCTTTTTACTATCGGTGCACTGGGTGTTTTAGTGCGTCGAAATATGATTGTGCTTTTGATGTGTATCGAACTCATGCTGAATGCAGTGAATCTACTTTTAGTAGCTTTCTCTACCTACTATGGTCAAGGAGATGCTCAAATATTTGTCTTCTTTATTATTGTTGTAGCTGCAGCAGAAGCCACGGTAGGACTTTCCATTCTCATTATGGCGTATCGCAATAATAAATCTACGGATGTTGGTTTATTTAAAACTTTAAAAGATTAATTCAATGACTATAGATAGTATCGTATTGATTTTAATTGCCTTGCCCTTAATTGGTGCCTTGGTCAATGGAACAATTGGAAAAAAATTACCCAATATTGTAGTAGGAACCATTGCCACAAGCGTTATGTTGGCCTCCTTTATTTGTGCTGTGCTTGTTTTTAGTCAGTTTCAAAAAACTCAATTAATTCATTTATTCTCTCTTCTGAAATTAGATGGATTTCAATTAAATGCTCGTTTTCAAGTGGATGCTTTGTCTATTTGGATGACGATGATTGTTACAGGAATCGGAACACTCATTCACTTATTTTCCATGGGCTATATGTCTCATGATAAGGGGTATTACAAGTTCTTTACTTATCTGAACCTCTTCATATTCGCTATGTTACTTTTGGTTTTAGGAAGTAATTACTTTGTGCTTTTCTTTGGATGGGAAGGTGTTGGTATCTGTTCTTATTTGTTAATTGGTTTCCATTACAGTGATCTTGAGAAAGGAGTTTCAAATAGTATTGCTGCTAGAAAAGCATTTATAATGAATCGAATTGGTGACGCTGGTTTATTATTTGCATTATTTTTGATTTTATCTCAATTTGGTACTTTAGAGTATCTTGACTTAGCAAGAATGACAGGTACTGGTCATGGTGTGGCTCAGGCGATGCTGATTGGAATTACCTTATGTTTGTTTTTGGCTGCAACCGGAAAAAGTGCTCAAATCCCATTGTTTACCTGGTTACCAGATGCCATGGCTGGTCCAACCCCTGTATCTGCATTAATTCACGCTGCAACAATGGTTACAGCTGGTATCTATTTGGTTGTTCGTTCTAATTTCTTATTTGAATTGGCTCCCTTTACCAAAGACATCATTCTTTATATTGGTCTTGCCACTTCTTTGGTAGCTGCATTTATTGCTTTACGCCAAAATGATATCAAAAAAGTACTCGCTTATTCAACGGTTTCTCAATTAGGATTGATGTTCGTTGCGCTCGGAATGGGAGCATATACGGTTGCAATTTTTCACGTTACAACCCACGCGTTTTTCAAAGCTTTACTTTTCTTAGGATCAGGAAGTGTAATTCACGCCATGTCAGACGAACAAGATATTCGTAAAATGGGAGGCTTAGCTAAAAAATTACCCATTACACATGCGACCTTTTTAATTGGAACCTTAGCTATTTCAGGTTTTCCTTTGTTGTCAGGTTTTTATTCTAAAGATGAAATCCTTGGACATGCCTTAGCATCCAATCCATTGCTTTATGGGATTTTGATGGTCTCTGTTGCCATGACCAGTATTTATATGTTCAGAATGTACTTCTTGGTATTCTTCGGTTCCTTTAGAGGAGGAGAAAAGGCGGCTTCTCACTTGCATGAAAGTCCTTTAATCATGACCCTTCCGTTAATGATTCTAGCTGTGCTATCTGTTTTTGGTGGTATTCTAAACCTTCCTGGTCTGTTTCTTCATTCAGGAACACATTGGCTCAATGATTTTTTAAGCGGTCAAACGGCAGGATTAAATCTTTTGCATGCTGAACATCTTGCTGCCTCAACTACTTTGATTTTAATGTTCGTCGCAAGTGCAATGACCCTGCTGATTTTAATATGGGCTTACATTAATTACGCGAAAAAACAAAAACTTGCTTTAGCAGATGAAGAACTTCATGGTTGGCAATTGTGGTCTAACAAAAAGTTATATTTCGATGAAGTGTACGCCTTGATTTTTGTAAAACCAATTGAATTTATTGGAACTGTCTTTTATTCGAATTTTGATATTAAAGTTCTTGCTCAAGGAGTATATTCTTTTGCTAAACTGTTTAGCAAGCTTGGCGGTGTAACAAGAAAATGGCAGAATGGAGTGCTTTCTAGTTATTTGTTCTGGATGCTCATCGGTTTGATCAGTTTAATAAGCTATTACTTTATAAAATTACAGGTTTGGAACTTTTAATATTACCTTTCGTTTTTGGGATTTTATCCTTTATTATTCCGAGTACTTGGTCACGGACCTTTGGATTAATTGGCGCTGCAAGCTCCCTAATGGTGGCTTTGTTCCATTTATCGGGCTTTGAACCACAAACAGTTCGTACCATTTTTGACCCCAATCGCGCTTTTCCTCTTGGACTAAGTTTTAAAATGGGATTCGATGCCTTAGGTTTGGTTATGATTCTGTTGACTAATGGAATTGTCTTATTGGTTCTATTAAGCAATTGGAATAGAGAACTTGCTAAAAATAAGCTGTTTACTGCATTAGTATTCTTAATGCAATTTGGCTTGCTTGGAGTCTTTACTGCGCAAGATGGTATCTTATTCTACATTTTCTGGGAATTCACTTTACTCCCTATCTTCCTAATTCTGTATTGGTTTGGTGCTAAGGATAACAATCCAACCTTATTTAAATTCTTCATTTATACGCTCGTAGGCTCTCTTGCAATGCTTGCTGCCTTTATTACATTAGGGTCTTTTTCAAGTTCATACTCCTACGAAGATTTGCGACAAGTAAGTTTGCCTGCAGGTTATGCTTGTTGGATCATGAGTGGTTTTCTATTGGCATTTGCTATTAAGATTCCTTTATTTCCATTCCATACTTGGCAACCTGCTACCTACTCTAGTGCTCCCATGGCAGGAACAATGTTGCTTTCTGCATTGATGTTGAAAATGGCGCTCTTTGGAATGATCAAGTGGATGCTACCTTTAAGCTCAGATGGATTGGAATGTATGCGTTGGCCAGTGATAATTCTTGGAAGTATTGGAATCGTTTATGGTGCTCTAATCGCTATCAAACAAAATGATATTAAGAAAATTTTTGCCTACGCTTCCATTAGCCATTTAGGTTTAATTGCAGCAGGAATCATGTTGTATACTACCAGTGCAATGCAAGGTGCAATGATTCAAATCATTAACCATAGTTTAATTTCTGTTGGACTTTTCTTAGCTGCTGATATTCTTGAAAATAGAACGGGAACTAGAAAAATTAATGAGCTAGGTGGAATCGCAAAATTGGCTCCTCATTATGGATTTTGGTTTGCTGTGATTGTTTTTGCAGGATTATCGGTTCCCTTCACCGCAGGATTTATTGGTGAATTTATCTTGATTAAAGAAATGTTTTCTTTTCATATGATTATTGGTATAGTAGCAGCGACTACACTCGTTTTAGGAGCGGTTTATATGTTGCGCGCGTATCAAGTGAGTATGTTTGGTGCTCCAAAATTAACTGAGTTTCAAGATTTGAAATGGAATGAAACTTTTGTCTTTGTCGTGTTGACAATTCTTATTCTTGTTATTGGATTGAGTTCCAATTGCATTATAGATTTTTTAGAACCGAGTTTATCTAATTACCAAGTAACTTTAAAATAGCATGGACGCACTGATAGTGATATTTATTACAGGATTGATTTCTTTATTTGTTGGCATGTTAAAAAAGCCCTATTTAACTTTGGGTATAATTGTAAGTGGATTAGTGATTTCCTTTTGTTTGCAAATGAATTATGGTAATTATACTTCGATTTTTAGTAAATATGATAACCTATATTTTAATATTACTCAATTGTACTTTAGTGAAATGGCGATTGGGTTTACGCTCATTCTTGTCTTGGCTGGATTCCAATATTTTAAGCAAGATATTGAACATACCTCGGATTACTTATCCTTATTGTTATTCTCCTTGTGTGGTGCCATTTGCTTGATTGGTTTTACGGATCTATTTATGTTTTTCTTGGGCCTAGAGATTCTTTCTATTCCCATCTATGTTATGGTAGGGATCAAAAAACAAGATGTTTTATCCGCTGAAGCCTCTCTAAAGTATTTCTTTACCGGTTCCTTTGCTACGGCAATTTTACTTTTTGGAATAGCACTTCTTTACGGTGCAACTGCTTCCTTTAATCTGGCAACGATTCAAGAAGCAATTCAATCTGGTTCCTACTCAGAACCAATGCTGCTTATTGCGCTACTGTTCATTATGGCAGCCTTTCTATTTAAAGTTGGAGCCGTTCCTTTTCATTTCTGGGGACCTGATGTATATCAAGGTGCTCCTGATATCGTAATGGCTTTTATGGCTACCGTTGTGAAATTAGCCGCTGTATTTGCCTTCCTGAAATTATATGCAGGAACTTTCCAATTCTTAAGTGAATTCTGGACCGGTGCCTTGAATATTGCAATTGTTATATCTCTATTTTTAGGATATTTATCTGCCTTACGTCAAACAAGTTTCAAACGCATGCTCGCTTATTCAAGTATCAGTAATACTGGATTTGCACTTTTCGCTTTATTAACCACTTCGCCTTCTTCTTCTGGAAGTCTTTGGGTGTTTTTGGTCGCTTATGGTTGTGCTACAATAGCTTTAGTTACCATTAGCATGATAATTCACAATGTTGATGATAAAATAGCTGCATTCAAAGGGATAGGGTATAAAAATCCATTTATTGGATTTGTTATGATAATGAGTTTACTGTCTTTGTCGGGAATCCCACCATTATCTGGGTTCTTTGGTAAGTTTTTGTTGTTGAGTAACGCCATCAATGATCATCTATACTTAGTGATACTGGCGCTGGTAAGTTCTGCAATTGGTGCTTTCTTGTACTTAAGAATGATCGTTCTTAGTCTTGCGAAGGAAACTGAAAATACAGTGGAAAAGTATCCTATATCAATTTTACAATACATCGTTTTAGGTGTTTGTACTGTAGGATTGTTAGGCGGATGGCTGATTATTATTTTATAAGCTTAATTCCCTACTCCTTTTCCAGCAATAAAACCAGTGGTCCAGGCGGATTGAAAATTATATCCTCCGGTAATTCCGTCTAAATCAATTAGCTCGCCTGCAAAATGTAATCCAGGGACTATTTTACTTTCCATGGTGCGAATATCGATGTCTTTCAAAGCAATACCCCCAGCGGTTACAAATTCTTCTTTAAAAGTAGTTTTTCCTGAAACTTCGTAACGGTCATTAATTAAAGTATTGATCAATTTATTGATGCTTTTACTACCTAAATCCTGCCAACGCAATTCTAGACTCAAGGAACATTTTTGCACCAAAAAATGCCACAATCGATTGGTTATTGGAAATGGATTTAAATTGCCCAACATTTTCCCACCTTGATTGGTTATGGTCTTCGAAATTAAGGCATGTACTTCTTGTTCTTTTTGTTCGTCTAACCAATTCACCAAAATGGCAAACTGATATTCCTTATCATGCAAAACACGGGCACCCCAGGCTGATAATTGCAAAATTGCTGGACCACTCATTCCCCAATGGGTAACCAATAATGGACCGCGACCAATTAATTTTGTCCCTTCTACTCTGACCACTGCTTTTTCAACTACATTTCCCATCAATACTGCAATCGGGTTTCCAGGCATATTGAAAGTGAACAAAGATGGAACAGGATCAATTATGGTATGACCCAATTTTTCGAGCCATTCTAGTCCATTGCGCTTGGGTTGGCCACCAGTTGTGATAATAACTTTGTCGAAGGAATAAGATTGGTCTCTTGTTTTTAAAATAAAGTGATCTTTTTCTATTTGAATTTCTTGAACTGCCGCTTGATATTCAATTTTAATGTGGAGACGATCGGCTTCTCTTGTAAAACAATCGATGATAACTTGCGAATCATTGGCAAGGGGAAAAACACAGCCATCTGGATAAACTTTTAAGGCAACACCTCTTTCTTCAAACCAATTGAAAGTATCTTGAACATTAAAGACATCGAAGGCTTTTTTAAGGTAATTTTCCCCTCTTGGATAGTGCTTTGAAAGTACTAAGGAATCCAATTGATTGTTGGTAACGTTGCACCTGCCTCCGCCCGAGATTTTAACTTTAGCTAAAACTTTGGTAGTTTTTTCTAAAATTATGACTTCATGCATTGGAAAATGTTGCTTAACAGAAAGTGCTGAAAAAAAACCAGCTGCTCCACCTCCAATAATTGCAATTTTCATCTTACAAAAATACTTTAATTGTTATGAGTTCTATAGAAACATGATTATATTTATGGAAACTTATTCTTATGAAAATGAAAAATCAACTTTATTTACTTCCACTTCTGATCTTATTTATAAGCGCATGTGGATCCAATTCAGAAAAGAAACCAATTGCAAAGGTCAAATCCATTAAGAAAGAAGAAACGAAGGACACTGTTGCTCTTATTCCTCAAAGTGGATTAAAAATTAGATATTCAAAATATCAAGCAGAACGCACCTACACAGCTGAAGTTAGTGAAGAGAATCCGGAAAATGAATATGAAGAACTGGGT
This sequence comes from Crocinitomicaceae bacterium, assembly GCA_044339115.1. GTDB lineage: Bacteria > Bacteroidota > Bacteroidia > Flavobacteriales_D > Crocinitomicaceae > UBA952. The sequence continues at coordinate 6,854 of JBIIWA010000021.1, read as the reverse complement.
ACTTTTACTGCGCATAGAAAAGTAAAACTAATTGAAATTGAATTGAATGATAAAACGGTTGAGAATAAGATTAATGCTGCTATTTTCAAAGCGGTAACTGCTAAAAAAATGGGGAGTTATAGCCTTCAAAAATATGTGAATGAAGTGAAGAGTCTAGCGTCCGTTGAAGAGTGTTTCGATGAAGAAACGACTTGTTCTTTATATGATTCTACGTTAAATTATATTTCTATTGGAATCAATCAATATTCAATGTATTACGGAGCTGCCCATCCAAATAGTGGAATTCAAGTGCTTAATTTTGATCTCAAAACAGGAGCGCTGATCTCGCTTAATGATCTATTTAGCCCAGGAAGCAGAAAAGACCTTAAAAAAATAGTGGAGAAAGCTTTTATTAAAGCTTGGGGTGGTGAAGATTGGGATTTTACTCCGAGAAGTGGTGATTTTAATTTGAGTGAGAATTTTAGCCTCGAAAGAGATGGTCTTCATTTTTATTACAATCAGTATGAAATTGGACCCTATGCTATGGGAGCGCCAGAAGTAATTATTAGTTGGAAAGAATTATCGAAATTAATGAAAGAAAACCCATACAAATAATTACATTTACCCATTAATCACAGCATATTTATCTCTGTAATAAAATGGGTTCATTGATCAATGGAGTTGGTAGTTATATACCTGAAAAAATAGTTAAAAATAGCGACTTTTTAACGCATCAATTTTACAGTGATTTCAACACTAAAATTGAAGAAGAAACGGCATCTATTATCAGGAAATTTGAAAAAATAACAGGAATTGCTGAAAGAAGGTATGTCAATGAAAATCAGAATAATGATGAGATTGCTTTAAGCGCAGCTCAAAAAGCCTTAGCAGCATCGAGCATCAATAAAGAGGAATTAGATTATCTAATTGTTGCTCATAACTTCGGGAATGTTTCCTTTGGTTCCAATAAAACAGACCTACTTCCCAGTATTGCCACTAGAGTAAAACATGCGCTAGAAATTGAAAATAACAATTGTATTGCCTACGATTTAATTTTTGGTTGTCCAGGCTGGGTAGAAGCCCTAATTCATGCACATCTTTTTATTAAAAGTGGTGCCGCTAAACATTGTTTAGTGATCGGTGCAGAAACACTTTCTAGAGTCGTGGATAACGATGATCGCGACGCTATGATTTTTTCAGATGGCGCCGGAGCTTGTGTTTTGAGTGCTAGCGATGATGATTCAAAAGGAATTTTAGCCCATGCAACCCAATCCTTCACAAAAGATGAATCTCACTATTTGTACAATGATAAATCTTTTAGCGGGAGTGGTGAAGCCGACAGTCGTTATATTAGAATGCAAGGACGGAAGATTTATGAATTTGCATTAAATCATGTTCCCAATGCTATGAAAACAGCACTTGAGAAATCTGGAGTACCGTTAAAAAACATTAAGAAAGTTCTGCTGCATCAAGCCAATGAAAAGATGGATCAAGCAATAATTGATCGATTCTATGCGCTCTATGAACAAGAAGCTCCTGAGGGAATTATGCCCATGAGTATTAATACACTAGGTAATTCCTCGGTTGCTACAGTTCCCACCTTACTTGATCTGATCTTGAAACAAAAACTTGAAGGTCATCAAATTGAAATTGGAGACCATGTGATTTTCGCCTCCGTTGGCGCAGGTATGAACATAAATGCAGTAGTTTATCGATTTTAATGATGTTTTTAATAAGCTCCTCTCGATTAGCTTTTTAAAGATGTCGTGACTTTCTAGAGCTCCTCTCAACTTACTTCGGCCCTTCGACAGGCTCTGGGGAGTCCAGGCTCAGCACAAGTCGCTCGATTAGCTGTTAATAACAGTTCAAAAAGAAAGATAAAGAATCGTAAATCGGAATATTTATATCCAAACATCGTTATGAGATTTGTGTAAATTAAAATTAAATAATGGACTATTATTTGGGTGAATTCCAAAATCACATCTCAAGTAAAATTTTTTATTTCCGAGGGAATTATGTAATAATTGACAGTGATTTGGCTGAAATATATGGCGTTCAGACGAATCGTTTAAATGAGCAAGTAAAAAGAAATTTTGAAAGATTTCCAGTTGACTTCATGTTTCAACTTTCTTCCGAAGAATGGTCAATTTTGATGTCGCAAAATGCGATATCAAGAAATCATGGTGGAAGAAGAAAATTACCATATGTTTTCACAGAACAAGGTGTTGCTGGTTTATCCGGAGTATTAAAGAGTGAACAGGCATCAATTATTCATGTTGCAATAATGAGGGCTTTTGTAACTATGAGGCATAATATTTTGACTCAAAGCGGCATGATACAAAGAATAGATCTTTTAGAAAGAAAGCAACTATTAACGGAACATCAATTTGAGCAAATTTTAATAGAATTTGAAAAAAATACAATGTCCTCCAATTTATCTAATAATGATGGAAGAGTGTTTTTTAATGGCCAAGTATTCGATGCCTATGAATTTGTGTCGCGCATTATTCGTTCAGCAAAAGTTGAGATAACACTGATAGATAATTACATTGACGAAAGTACTTTCATACATCTTACAAAAAAAGCACCCGGAGTACAAGTCTGTATATTGAGTAAGAAAATTAGTGAAAAAGTAGCATTAGATTGCAAGAAAGCCAATGAACAATATGGAGGATTTCACATTAAATCTTTCTCCTTAAGTCACGACAGATTTCTAATTATTGATAAAAAAGAGATTTACCATATTGGTGCATCTCTTAAAGACCTTGGAAAGCTTTGGTTTGCTCTAACACAACTAGATTCTCAAACCGTAGCATCAGTTCTTAAAGAATTGGAGAAGGTATGAGTACTGAAATTGTTAGATTAGTTTGTCGAAATGAGCTTTGCTCGGCACATCCCCAGCACGCTGGGGCAAATCGAAAAGCTTAATATTCGCTAGCCGAGTGTTTCGACCAAAGGGAGAAATGTATCGAGGCTAGCTGTATTCAATACGTTCGCAGCAACTTAAAATCAAGAAATCATTTATCCTGCCAATGAAATGCCAATAAAATGTCCGATTCCAAAAGTAATGGCGGCTGCAATCAAGCCAAAGACAACCTGACGCATTCCTGAATAAAGTACACTTTTTCCTGTAAATAAGGTGATGCTGGCACCAATAATAAACAATCCAAAAGCACTGCTGGCAGCGGAGAGGATAATGGCATTCATTCCACCCATAAAGAAGAAAGGTAACACTGGAATAACTGCACCAAAAGCAAAAAGCACAAAAGAGGTTACAGCAGCTTCCATCGCAGAACCTTCCAAATCCTCGGGATTGATTCCCAATTCCTCCTTTACCAGAATATCATGCGCTAAGGTTTTATTTTGAATGATGTCTTTGGCCATAGATTTTGCTTGAACTTCTTCTATTCCTTTTGACATGTAGATCAAAACCAACTCTTTTTCTTCTCCTTCAGGATTCGTTTCCAATTCATCCATCTCCAATTGCATTTGATTTTCAAACAGTTCTTGAGAACTTTTCACAGAGATCCACTCCCCTAGCGCCATGGATAAAGCTCCAGCCAATAATCCAGCCAAACCTGTAAGTAACACTTCATTTTGACCACTTGTAGCACCTGCGATCCCCATTACCAAACTAAAATTTGAAACCAATCCATCATTTCCACCAAGTACTGCTGCTCTTAATGCATTGCCACCAACACTTCTATGATGCTTTTCAAAACGGGCCAAAGTAGTCCCAGAAATATGCTTGTTATTTTGAATGATATTCTTTAAGATGGTAACATGTGCCGTATCAGAAATAGAAGGTGCTGTCTGATTTCTTTTTCTTGCTCCCACAACTGCAGAAGAAATACTTTTCTCCGTGTCTAACAATACCCCTAGGACATAATTATAACCGAAAACTTTTCCTATAGTACGCAATGTTTTTGCCCGCAGTGATGGTCCAGGTAAATCTTTTTCCGCCATATTATTTTTCTGAGCAAAGGCAACTGCATGACTCATTTCAATAGCACTCATTTGATGAAATACATCAGCTACATTGGAATCAGATTCATTATCCGCTAAAATCTTATACAAAAAACTAGCATCAATTTCCGTTTGAATACTTTGTAAATCTATCATGGCGGTTATTTTTTTTAAAGTTAGTTACTTTTCATCGAATTGGTTAAGATATCTACTCAAGTGAAGTTATTATTTTTTGATTGATCCCTTTCTTAACACTACCTATTTTCGTCATGATTTTAAACAAAAATACATTCCGAAAAGAAAAAGGTACTGTTTTATATTTTTTCGCTAGATTACATCCAGCACAATTGATCTTTAACCCCTTCGGGCTTAGAAATATTCATGTGTTACAATTATCAACCGAGTAGCCCTATCTTTGCAGTATGATAGATCAAAATAAAAAAATAGAAGGAGTACTTTCAGCAATCGGATTTGAACGGTTAAATGACTTACAAAAAGAGGCACTTGAAAAGAGTTTCTCCAATAAAAACAATTTAATTCTTTCTCAGACGGGATCCGGCAAGACCTTTGCGTTTTTATTGCCTTTGTTTTTAAAACTTGATCCAAATGTTAAGGCTACTCAAGCGGTCATCCTTGCTCCATCAAGAGAATTGGCCATTCAAATAGAAAGTGTTTTTCGCGCCATGAGAACCAATTTTAAAGTTTTGACTTGTTATGGTGGGCACGACATTCAAGTAGAGAAAAAAAGTTTAGTGGAAGCTCCGGCGGTCTTAATTGGAACTCCAGGTAGAATTTGCGATCATATCACCAGAAACACAGTAGATTTATCGCAGGTCAAGCAATTTATTGTTGATGAATACGACAAGAGTTTAGAATTTGGCTTTGAGGAACAAATCAAATTTATTTATCAAGAATTTAGAAATCTAGACGCCATCACCTTAGTTTCTGCTACCGAGCACGAGGAATTTCCTACTTATCTATCCTTTAAAGAGGCTGGAATCATCAATCATCTTGCAAATTCCATTGATCCCGATATTACTTTTTGGCAATTTCCAGTGAGAAACACCAACAAATTTGATCGCTTATTTGATTTGCTTTGCTCCTTCCAAGGTGAATTGAGTATTGTGTTTTGTAACTTCAGAGAAGCAACGGAAAGTGTTTGTGCGCATTTGAGTGAAAAAGGCTATGAATCTGTGGTCTATCATGGTGGAATGGAACAAGATGAACGCGAACGAGCCTTGATTAAATTTAGAAACGGGACATTTCATACTTTAATATGTACAGATTTAGGTTCTCGTGGACTAGACATTCCAGAAATTCAACATGTTGTTCATTTTCAATTTCCTCAAAATGAAGCGGCCTTTATTCACAGAAACGGTCGAACGGCCAGGATGAAATCTAATGGGTCCTCTTACCTGCTGGTCAACAAAGAAGATCATGTTCCCGATTATCTATCACTAACTCCAAAAGAATTTAAACTAAGCGATGTGCAAAGTGCTCCAACCGTGAGTCCGTGGATTACTATTTATTTTAGTGGAGGAAAAAAAGATAAAATCAATAAAATTGACATTGTTGGATTTTTAAGTCAAAAAGGCGGCCTGGGCAAAGACGATATTGGCTTGATTATAGTGCAAGATTTCAGTACCCATGTAGCGGTGAAGCAAAAAAACATTCAGGCCCTATTGGAGAAAATCAAACCTGAAAAAGTCAAAGGAAAGAAATTGAAAATTGAGATTTCAAGATGAGGATTAAATCATTGGAAGTTAGGAAAAATTGTAGCGGAACATATTTTAAGTGAAAAAGCGCTCAGAATATCAGAATTCCTTTTCATGAATTATGCCTATATTTAAGTAATGAATTCTATTAAATTATTTGAAAGTAAAAACATCCGCTCTGTTTGGAATGAAGTGGAAGAAAAGTGGTATTTCTCAGTACATGATATTGTCCTTGTCTTAACTGATAGCGCTGATGTGAAGCAATATGTAAAAAGAATTTTAAACAGAGACTCTTCTCTAAAGTTGAAGTGGGGTACAATTTGTACCCTAGTTGAGATGAAAGCTGCTGACGGAAAGAATCGAAAAATACTTGCAGCCAATAGCAAAGGGTTACTTAGACTAATACAATCAATTCCTTCACTCAAAGCGGAACCATTTAAGTTATGGCTTGCCCAAGTAGGTTCTGAAAGAATTGATGAAATTGAAAATCCAGAATTAGCAATTCAACGCACCAGAGAAATATACAAACTTAAAGGATACTCTGATGAATGGGTTGAAAAAAGAATGCGAAGTATTGCCATTCGTGAAGAATTGACAGAAGAATGGTTTGAACGAGGAATTAAAGAGCAAAAGGAATATGCAATACTAACAGCTCAAATCTCTAAGGCAACATTTGGTTTGACGCCATCAGAGTATAAAGAGGTGAAAAAATTAAAGCGAGAAAATCTTCGAGACCACATGACGGATCTCGAATTAATCTTCTCGATGCTTGGCGAAGCATCTACCACTGCAATTGTAAAAACGCAGAATCCGAAAGGGTTTACAGAAAATAAGAAAGTAGCCAAACAAGGAGGGGATGTTGCTGGGAATGCACGCAAAGAATTAGAAATCAAGACAGGTGAAAAAGTTGTTTCACCGACGAATTATAAAGTACTAGAAGAAAAAAAACAAAAGAAAATTAAATAATGATTAGATTTAATAACCTCATAAAATGAGGGTAAGCCAAGCCATTTGCGAGGTAAGCCTCAAAAAATGGGGGTTATATATAAGTTACCTGCTATTTTACAAAAAAAACGCAACTGAATGAAATTAAACATTTTAGAATATTTTAATCAAGAGTCTGAAAGATTAACTTTCCGAAAACTAACAAAAAATGACATTGAAAGTTGGAAAGATTTTTTTGAAGGAAATGAC
>JBIIWA010000020.1:0-31247 GCA_044339115.1 Crocinitomicaceae bacterium | reverse complement strand
GGTCCAACGAATGGAACGATTGTGATCAATGCCAATGGAACCTATACTTACACACCAAATGCGAACTTCAGTGGAACGGATACAATAGTAGTATCAATTTGTGATGCAGGTCTTCCTTTACCGGGAATATGTGTAAATGATACGATCTTCATCACTGTAATTCCATGTATAAGTATTCCAACATTAGATTGTGATGGTGATGGAGTAACAAATGGACAAGAAATCGCAGACGGGACCAATGCAACAGATCCTTGTTCCTTTGTATTTGCAAGTCAAACTGCAACTCCAAGCGCATCTTGGAATACTTTAGATTGTGATAATGATGGCTTATCAAATGGCGATGAATTAACCACCGGAACAGACCCATTGAATCCAGATACAGATGGAGATGGCGTAATTGATGGAACTGAAGTCGCGGACGGATCGAATGCAACAGACCCATGTTCATTAGTGATTGCAAGTCAAACTGTAACTCCGAGTGCAGCTTGGAATTCAGCTGATTGCGATAATGATGGCTTATCAAATGGCACTGAAATAACCACCGGAACAGACCCATTGAATCCAGATACAGATGGTGATGGTGTAATTGATGGAACTGAAGTTGCAGACGGAACGAATCCAACGGACCCATGTTCTTTGGTAATTGCAAGTCAAACAGTAACTCCGAGTGCAGCTTGGAATTCAGCTGATTGCGATAATGATGGCTTATCAAATGGCACTGAAATAACCACCGGAACAGACCCATTGAATCCAGATACAGATGGTGATGGTGTAATTGATGGAACTGAAGTCGCGGACGGAACGAATGCAACAGACCCATGTTCATTAGTGATTGCAAGTCAAACCGTAACTCCGAGTGCAGCTTGGTATTCAGCTGATTGCGATAATGATGGCTTATCAAATGGCGCTGAAATAACCACTGGAACAGACCCATTGAATCCAGATACTGATGGAGATGGTGTAATTGATGGAATTGAAGTCGCAGACGGAACGAATCCAACGGACCCATGTTCTTTGGTAATTGCAAGTCAAACGGTAGCACCAAGTGCTGACTGGAACGATGCAGACTGTGACAACGATGGATTGACGAATGCTACAGAGGTAACTGACGGTACTGATCCATTTAACCCAGATACGGATGGTGATGGTGTAATCGATGGAACTGAAGTCGCGGACGGAACGAATCCAACGGACCCTTGTTCATTGTTGTTGGCAAGTCAAACGGTAGTACCAAGTGCTGCTTGGAATGATGCAGACTGCGACAATGATGGAATTGGAAATGGAACAGAAATTATAAACGGAAGTAATCCATTCAATTATTGCAGTCCAAATCCATGTAATGTAATAATTCCAGAATCATTTACACCAGACGGAGATGGAATTAATGATGAATTTGTAATTGAGGGGATTGAATTATTTCCAAATAATAAGTTGACGATATTTAATCGTTGGGGTGTTCTAGTGTTCGAAGAATCACAGTATCAAAATAATTGGGATGGTAAAACACAAAGTACTTTTACAGTCGGAGGTAATGATCTGCCAACTGCAACCTATTACTATGTGTTTGATACAAAAGATGAAATTAAAGGGATAATCACTGGTTATATCTACTTACAACGATAATTAAAATTAATATGATCAGTAGAGGCTGTCATGTATAAATAATAATAAATGAAGGAATTATTAAATTTTTTAAGCATTATTGTACTGTGTGTATTTGCAACTCATTCTTTTGGGCAGCAGGACCCTCAATTCACACAGTATTCTGATAATATGCTATTTGTTAATCCAGCATATGCAGGGAGTCGAGGGGTTTTGAATTTAACAGCTATGCATAGAGAACAATGGGTTGGTTTTGAAGGCCGTCCAGTTTCTTCCACTTTTAGTGCCCACTCACCACTCACATATCAATCTGTAGGATTAGGGCTAACCATTGTTAATGATCAAACTGGTCCCATTAAACAAACGATGATGTATGGAGATTTTTCTTATACATTAAAGTTTAAAAATCAAGAAAGAAAATTATCTTTTGGGATTAAAGGTGGATTTAATATGATTTCAATTGGCACTTCAACTCTTCAAACAACAGAGGCAAATGACCCTAAGTTACTTCAAAATGTAAGAAACAATATTAATCCTAACATTGGATTTGGGGTTTACTATCATTCCCCTAGATTTTTTGTAGGTGCAAGTAGTCCCAAACTTTTAGAGCGAGGCTATGATGGGATAAGTAAAGTAAATTTAGAAAAGCGTCACTATTTCGGAATTATAGGAGGGGTATTTCCTATTAATAATGACTGGAAAATAAGACCGACATCACAAATTAAATTAACAGAAAAAAGCCCAATTAGTATTGACGCAAGTGTAGCTGCTATTTATAAAGAAAGGATTTGGTTCGGTGGAATGTATAGATTGAATGCCGCATTTGGAGTTTTTGCACAGTATCAGGTTTCTCCTCAATTTAAATTAGGAATAGCATCAGATTTTGGAACTCAAGCTATTAGAAATTATAACTATGGAACATTTGAAGTCTTGATTTCTTACGATTTTGTATTCAAAAAAGTTGGACTTCGATCACCTCGTTATTTCTAACCATATCATTCAGGTCAAACATGAAAAAACAATTATTAATAATTTGTTATTTAATAGTATCATTCACTTCTTTTGGACAGTTAGGAACTCTAAAAAAAGCTGATGCGTATTATGATAAATTAGCCTATTCATTTGCTGCTGAATTATATGAACAATTAATTAATTCTGAAGTTGATAGTCCCGTATTAAAATCAAAAATTGCTACCTGCTACTATTATATGGGTGTCATGGATAAATCTGAATCCTATTTTAAATCTATGATTAACACCAATTTTGCTGTGAAAGAAGATTTTTTCTTTTATGCGCAAGCATTGAAACAGAATGGGAAATATAAGGAAAGTGATCAATGGATGACCAAGTTCAATCAACTAGCAAGTACAGATAATCGTGCGGTATCATTTATAAATAATACAAGTTATTTAGAGGATGTTAAAAATCAAGGTACCCATTTTGAAATAAAAAATTTAAAATGTAATTCAATTAGATCTGATTTTGGAGCATATCCATCAAATAATGAAAAAGAAATATATTTTATTTCCTCGCGAAAAACTCCCATCATGATTCAATATGAATGGTCTTGGAACGGAACCCAATTTCTAGATATCTATAAATCTACTATTGTGGAAAAAGGTGAATTGGAAAATATATCTATTTTAAATAATAAGGTTAATACTCGTTTTCATGAGGGTCCATTGTGTTTTTCTCCAGACGGAAAATTTGTTTATTATACTAGAAATAATATTTCTAAAGTTAAGAATCGGAAGGACAAGAAAGGTATTCAAAATTTACAATTGTTCAGAGCAATGGTTGATTCGATGGGTCTATGGGTAAATGAAGAAATTTTACCATTCAATTCAAAGGATTATTCCGTTGGACATCCAAGTATAACTTCTGATGGTAAAATTTTATACTTTGTGTCTGACATGCCGGGTGGTTTTGGTGGAGCAGATTTGTATAAAGTTCCGATAAGTGAAAAAGGAATCCTGGGGAAAATTGAAAATTTAGGATCTGATTTTAATACAGAAGGACAGGAAATGTTCCCATGGGTAAATCATAGAGGTGAATTGTTTTTTTCGTCTAATGGTCATATTGGTCTTGGTGGACTTGATGTGTTTTTGATGACTTTAGATAGAAATGGCACATTTTATAAACTCCAAAATGTTGGAATTCCAGTTAATTCTCAAAATGATGATTTTGCATTCACGATGCATAAAAATAATTTAACTGGATATTTCTCTTCCAATAGAATAGGAGGTAAGGGAGATGATGATATTTATTCTTATACTTTAACCAAGCCACTTCCAAAACAGCTCATTGTTGAGGGAATTATTAGCGATGAAAAGACAGGTGAAATATTTGCTGATAAAAATGTTGAGATCATCAATTCGAAAGGAGAAGTAATTGGTAGCGCAATGACTGATAGTTCTGGTGCTTATGCTTTTAATATCGATCCAGATATGGATTATATTATTTCTGTGAAAAACATAGATTATTATTCCGACAATCAACATAATATTACAACTAATAATCTTAAACCAAATAATGAAATACTGAATGCTGATATTGCACTACTAAAAAAAGAAATTTTTGCGATGGGTATTGTGATGGATACTTTATCTGAAATTATTATTGGAGCAACAGTTGAATTACTTAACGCACAAGGCGAAAAAATTGCGAGTACGGTAACAGATAGTTTAGGAGCTTATTCTTTTAAAATTGAACATAATAGTGACTATTCTATTTCTGTGAGTGAAAAAGATAATTATTGGGGAAATAAAATAGTGCTTACTTCTAAAAACTTGGATCCAAATATCACTAAAGTGAATGAAAATGTTAGTGTTATTCCAAAGCTAAACTTGTCGCTTTATTGTCTTGTTAAAGATTCAAAGTCATTGTTGCCGCTGGAAGGTGTAAGTATTACGGTAACTAGTAATGAAACTAAAGAAATTTTTATTAGCGAGCTTACATCATCATTAGGCGCAATAGAAAAAGAAATATTAGATACAAAATTATACGACACCTTGTCTTACGCTATTCAATTAGAAAAGGAGGGTTATTTGACCAAAAAACTAACTTTTAATTATGCAATAATAAAATTAGGTCGCATAGATTTAGAGGAATCATTAGACGTATCAATGGATAAAGTTTCTTTAGATTTGGATTTAGCTTCCATCATGCATATCAATCCAATATATTTCGATGTGTGGAAATTTGATATTCGTCCAGATGCAGCTATTGAGTTAGATAAAATCGTAAAGGTTATGAATGATAACCCCAAAATTCAAATTGAATTAGGTTCGCATACAGATTGCAGAGGAACAATTTCTTTAAATAATCAATTATCTGATGATCGCGCAAAGGCATCTGTTCAATATATTCAAAAACGAATTACCAATCCAAAAAGAATATTTGGAAAAGGATATGGCGAAAGTCAATTAAAAGTTAATTGCCCCTGTGAGGGAGAAATCAAATCTTCTTGTTCTGATGATGAACATCAACAAAATAGAAGAACAGAATTTGTCATTAAAAAATTATAAAGCTTAACTCATTATATTTTTATAAACGGAATGCTTTACTAATTTTTATCATGCGTTTTTGTTGCCAAAGGCACTAAGATTATAGCATTTAAAATCCTGACAATAAACTATCGTAAGCATCATTGAATGAAATTCCACCTGCTGTTCTTTTCTTGGAAAGTTGTTTGAATTCTACCAAGGCCCAAAGGATAAATTCCATTAAAAATGGAGTGTCAATGGCAGCAACTTTCGGTTGGTATTTCTTTAAAAGTTTAACCAAAGGTTTGATATTCAAAAGAGCTTTTGTATAGTTGGCTTCATTGGCTTCGTCTGACAATTCGAAAGCATCGGCTTCAAAAAACCATTGCAACACCTCATCGTAAGGCGTTTCTTGATCTTGTTTCTTAAGTTTTTCAATTTTTGGAAAATATTGCAGGAACATTGTTTTCGTTGCTTCACTGATTAAGTTCTGAGCGACAAAAGAAGTGCCTTCTTGCTCGCCCTCGTACACAAGTTCCATTTTACCAGTAATTGATGGAATCATTCCGATCAAGTCGCTGAAGCGTACCGTTGTTTCTTTTTCATTGTTCATTAAAGCCCTGCGTTCAGCTGTACTAAGCAAATTCTCATATGCTGTAATGCTCATGCGCGCACTTACGCCACTTTTATTGTCGATGTACTCACTTTCGCGTGCTTCAAAGGCAATTTGTTCTAAGATGTCTTTGGCTAATTCAGGCACATGTACTAGACAGGTTCGCTTGTCCATCTTTTCAGATTCCTGTTGCGTGATTTTCTTCGCTGTTTTTATATCCGCAGAATAATGGGTTAATATCTGAGACCCGATTCTATCTTTTAATGGGGTTACAATGCTTCCACGATTGGTATAATCCTCAGGATTAGCCGTGAATACAAATTGTAAATCCAATGGTAAACGCAATTTGAATCCTCGGATTTGAACATCACCTTCTTCTAAAATATTGAACAATGCAACTTGTATACGCGCTTGTAGATCTGGTAATTCATTGATCACAAACAAACAACGATTGGCTCTTGGAATCATTCCGAAATGAATTACGCGTTCATCAGCATAACTCAATTTTAAATTGGCTGCTTTAATAGGGTCAATGTCTCCAATTAAATCAGCAATCGTTACATCTGGAGTGGCTAATTTCTCAAAGAATCGTTCAGATCGATGTAACCATGAAATAGGAGTTTTATCACCTTCTGCCGCTACCAAATCTCTGGCATAACGACTGATTGGATGAAAAGGATCATCGTTCATTTCACTTCCTGTAACATAAGGAATATATTCATCCAATAAATGAATCATTAAGCGTGCTATACGAGTTTTTCCTTGTCCACGTAATCCAAGTAAATTGATGTTGTGTTGTGACAAAATGGCGCGTTCCAATTGTGGAATTACTGTATTTTCATAGCCATGCATTCCTGGGAATGTTTCTTTGCCTGATTGAAGTGCAGCAATTAAGTTGTCCCTTAATTCTGTTTTAATGCTTTTAGATTGATATCCAGCTGCTTTTAAGGCGCCAAATGTGGAGATGGATGTATTCATTTTTCTTAGTTAATTCGTTTTTTTCTATTGGTTTCGTAATCGTGAAAGATCATTTCTCCCAGTCCTTTTAAGCCTGTAAAAAATGCTTTCCCTTTATTCGAAGCAGTAAATTGTTCTACAAAGGATTGTAAATAGGGATCCTGTGCAATCATGAAAGTGGTGATAGGTATGTGCATTTTTCTTGCTTGAGCTGCCATTGTATAACATTTTTCGACAATCATTTCATCAAGTCCATTACTGTTTTTGTAGTATTGACCATCAGGTAGGCGAAGACAACTAGGTTTGCCATCCGTGATCATGAAAATTTGTTTGTTGGTATTTCTTTTTCTGCGGAGAATATCCATTGCCAACTCTAATCCAGCAACGGTATTGGTATGGTAAGGTCCCACATTCAAATAGGGGAGGTCCTTGATTTTTATTGGCCACGCATCATTTCCAAAAACAATCACATCCAAGGTATCTTTAGGATAAGAAGTGGTGATCAATTCCGCTAAGGCCATCGCAACTTTTTTCGCTGGAGTGATGCGATCTTCTCCATATAAAATCATACTGTGACTGATATCAATCATTAATACCGTACTCATTTGAGATTTATGGTGCGTATCTTCTACGACTAGGTCTTGTTCTGTTAGTTTAAATTCACCAGCACCATTATTGATTTGAGCGTTTTTTAAACTTTCAGTGATGGAAATATTCTCAAGGGAATCGCCAAATTGAAAATCGCGAAACTCACCAGTTGCTTCATCACCTTGTCCACTTTTTTTGGATTTGTGATTTCCAGCACCATTTTTCCGAATCTTTCCAAAAATTTGGTCCATGGCATTTTTTCGAAGAACGCGTTCTGTTTTTGCGGTGATGGCTAATTGACCTTGACCATCCGGTTGAATTTCTTCGCGTAAAAATCCTTTTTTCTTGAGGTCTTCAATGAAATCCTCCATAGAGTATTCTTTGGTGGTCAGGTGGTACTCTTTATCAATGATTTTTAGCCAATCTAAAGCCTCATCGACATCTCCAGAAGTATGTGTAATTAATTCACTAAAAACATCAAATAACTTCTCGAAAGGAGATTGATTTGGCGCTTCAAATGGGGTAAATACATAACCTGATTTTTGCATTTGATGGATCTTTTTTTACTAACATCAAGAATACGAAAAGGTTCACAATAAAACGATATGGATAGGCCGTTTTTTTTCATTTAAAATAAATGCAAGACAATCAACAATCTCTTCTTAGCTTTGCTAAAAATTGTTTCTATGACATTTCGCGATTTAAATTTGAAGAAACCCCTTTGGAATGCCTTGGATGATTTAGCGTATGAAACCCCAACAACCATTCAGGCTGTAGGTTTCAATGTGATGATGTCCGGAAAAGACACCATTGGAATTGCGCAAACGGGAACAGGAAAGACCATGGCCTATTTGCTACCGTGCTTGTGTATGTGGCAATTTTCTAAGGAACCTCATCCACAGATTATGATTATTGTGCCTACCAGAGAATTGGTTGCACAGGTAGTACGTGAAGTGGAGAAGTTAACAACTTACATGAACGTAGTGGTTTGTGGTGTGTATGGCGGAACCAACATGAATACGCAAGCCAATATGGTGTTACAAGGAATAGATGTCTTAGTTGGAACACCTGGGCGCATACTTGATTTAGCTATAAATGGTACTTTGCAATTAAAAAACATCAAAAAAGTAGTGATAGATGAAGTGGATGAAACCTTGAGTTTAGGATTCAGACCACAACTGTTGCATATTTTTGATTTTTTACCTGCCAAAAGACAACACATGGTTTTTTCGGCAACCTTATCGGAGGAAGTTTCTTTATTTTTAGAGGATTATTTGATAACGCCTGTTCGTGTAGAAGCGGCCCGTGTTGGTTTGCCTATTGAAAAAATTGATCAAACGGGTTACCGCGTACCTAATTTTCTCTCCAAAGTAATCTTATTACAGGACCTTATCGAACAAACAGAGTCTGATTCCAAAATTATAGTATTTGTTTCTTCTCGTGCTTTGGCAGATTTATTGTTTGAGGCAATTGAAGGGAGTTATGCGGATACCATAGGAATCATTCACTCCAATAAAGCTCAGAATTTCCGCTTTGATACCGTACAGAATTTTCAATCAGGCGCCATTCGCATATTAATTGCCACCGACTTAATTGCGCGTGGTATTGATGTTACGGATGTCACCCATGTGATTAATTTTGACATTCCTGAAAGTCCTGAAAATTATATGCACCGCATCGGTCGAACGGGTAGGGCGGACAAAAATGGTATTGCGATCACCTTTGTATCTGAAAAAGATGAAGCAGCGTTGATTGCCATCCAAGAACTCATGCAACGACAACTTTCATTTACAGAAGTAAGTGAAGCAATCGAATTTACAGATGAAATATTGGAATTCGAGAAACCAAAGATTATCATTCCAGGAAAAAATATCAAATTATCTCAACGCGAGAATAAAGGAGATTCTTTTCATGAGAAAAAAGTGAAAAACAAAAAGGTAAATGTGCGTTACAACCATAAAAAAGCTATGCAAGATAAGTATGGTAAGCCTAAGAAAAAGAGATAGAAAGTAATTTATCTTTTTGACTCCTAATTTTTCCGGATTAAACTCAATCTTAAACAGCTTTAGTTTTAAGTCTTATTCTTTGATTACAATTAGTGTTTGCTTTAAACTATCTCCAACACCCAAGATATAAGATCCTATTGTTAAATTCTCTAAATCAACAACATTGTGTTCTGACATAATAATGCCGTTTCTTACAGGTTTTCCGGTCTTATCATAAAGAGTATATACAGAACCAATTAATTGATTATCTGCTATTATTGTCATTTGATTTGTAGTTGGATTGGGGTAACATTGAAATTTACTAGACGGGATTGTTTCCGTACCATTGGTTCCAATCTGAATGGAATTTGTAAAGGTATCTGCAAATATGCAATTAGAAGCAATTAGTGTAATCAAATAAGTTCCATTTGTCGAAAAATTGTGACTTGGGTTTTGCATATTTGATGTGTTACCATCTCCAAAATCCCAAAAATAATTAAGTGTATTAATAGAAGATGATAAGTTGGTAAATGTTCCGTTAAAGCCTGAAATTGAAGTGCTAAAGTTAGCACTTGGGTTATTGATAAGAAGATTCCAATCATTGGAACTATTGAAAAGAGTATTATCAGATTTTGATTGATAATATTGTGCTAATGGACCAGCAAGACCAGCTGTAAAGCTCAATCCACTTGCGCCTTGTTTCCAGATGCTGCTAAAAATCGTAAGTGCAGCAACATAGCTGCCATCAATGTTTGGGTGACTATTATCTCCACTGTGTAATACCAAAGTGGTATCATTCAAAATATTTTGCCAGGTAACACCCACTGGCGCACATTGAATACTTTCTTGTTCGCTTATTTCTGTATAGGCACTTGTTAGCGAATCTTGCATATGGTTAAAATCTAAAAAGTTTGGACTGCAATAAGTGTTGCTTGCGTCACATTGCATTCCTCCGTATCGCCTTCCCCAAGTCATATAAGTAATAATTCTTGCGCAAGGATTGTACTGCTCAATTAGTGATTTTAAGTCTGTAATGGCGGGATACATATTATTATATCGATAAAAATCGATAGAAGGAATTTGACTTTGCTCTTGTAATATCACATAATCCCAATTTCCCTGACTTATTTTTGATAAAGTTGTTGGATCGTTAGCGTGATTTGACAAACTGAATCCTCCGGGAATATTTGAATCAATATTCAATATTTTACCAGCAGAATTTGAAAGACTTTGAACGAGTTGGGGCAAATTATTAACGGAAGTATAGCTATTGCCTATAAAAAGCACTGATAAAGTATCTTGAGCAACTAATGTGCCTGTTGAAATAAAAAAAAGGGTAAGTAATAATATGGATTTCTTCATAATATAAGTATTGCTGAATTTTTATAAATGTAAATAATAGTAACAAATCAATAATTTATTTCGCGCAAATATTTCAATTTAGAATAGTTGACTTTAGAGTCCTTAATTCTAATTCTTTTCAAACCAATCATATATAAAATTGTATTTACTCTGGATCCAATTTTACTAATTTTTCCGATTTGCCAAGTTAGATGGAAGTAATGAATTCCATTATTATTTTGAAAGATAATTTCTCTGGATAAAAAAGAAGGTAAGGAGGATAGAATCGCATCAGGTGTATCTCCTAAATAAGCAATATTTCTATGCACTTTTTGCCAAGAGGCAGTGGAGTCTCTTCCCATATTGAGTTCGGATATTATTTTTGAGTCGTTTCGTATTTTTCGTTTGATTTTATGCCAGTTTTCATGTTCAATGGCGCGACATAAGTGACAGTTTGCAGTGCAATATTCGCTTGAAAACATAGAAATTGATTGTTCTTTATCAATAATTTCGACATCAAAATAAGTGCTCATAATTCCCGATACTGATAGGTCAAGAAATTCATCGTTTCTCTCTGGATTTTCATCGTGTCCTTTCCAATCAATCTTGTTAAAAGCATATTTAGCAAGTTCTTCCTCCCAAGGGTTATACCATGCTATTATTTTATATTTTCCGGAGGCTAACTTTGGAATTTCATAGTTAGAATTGATGCGAAAAGATGCATTCTTAGAATCGTTGAAAAAAAACGGTATGGTTGTGGATTCTTTTGCACTGAGTCGATTGAAACTTACATATCCCTTCACACTCGTATCCATTGAAATAATCCTTGAATCTCGATGAACTTCTGTATAAAAGTTCTTTTCATCAACCTTATACCAGGTAAAATATATTAATTTAAAACCTTTGGATTGGTTACCAGGGATTATTATGGAATTCGATTTATCACTTTTATTGGTTAATGTGACATTAATTTGGACCGGCTCAGTTGTCGTAAATTTTGTTTTCGAAGCACTCAAGGAAACGGTTAGATAATAGGGTCGAAGGTCTGCGTGCAATTGAAAACTTGCGAAAAGAATAATTGAAGCAAAAATGAATTTTATTTTAATCATAAGGCATTTCTCTAGAAAAGTCATCAATTTCGTTGAGTTGATCCCAATCAATGTTATTTAATAAATCGACTTCCCCATCGGGATAAATTAGAAATTGAAAGGTTCTATAATAGGAATAGGTAGTCGCCAGATAGACACATTCCGAAAATTGACTAATACCCATGGGTCGCGTTCGATTTACTTTGTTAAATGTAGTTTCTAGCGGACTAATATTCTTTTGTTGCGGAATGATATAAATGAAGGGCTGCAATAAGGGGAAATTTAGCTGAATAAACTGTTGGGTATAATAACCATCCACTTTTAAATCCCAATTAAAGTAGCCGTTTTCAAATTTAAAATTTGAGGTTTTCCATGAATATTTGTCAAAAGCTGTAAGAATTTCTTTTACATATTTATTCGTCGTGTCTTTTTTCTCTAGTTCTGTCAAATAAACACCTGGCAAGCGAAAACTAATTACTTGGTTTGTATAGATTTTTTCTGGAAAAGGGAAGGATAAATGCTTGGACCACTCATCGTATAATTTTAAATAGATCATAGCGATCGAGTCTATCTGAGATTTGGAATAATATACCTTAGATTGATTTTGATGACCCATTAAATCGGTGTAAACCAAATTTACAAATCCTTCTTTTTCTTCGTTTGTCAAGGATTCCCATGTGCGTCTTTTTATGGATACTTCTCCTGTCAGTTTTTTCAAACAACCATTTTCATAATATTGAGCAAAAACCAACCTACTTTTTTGATCAAATCGTTTGCACCAACCATTTCGGAGATTATTGGAGTATTCGTATTGTTGTAATAGCGTTCCTGAACTGTCGTATTTTTCTAAGCTACCATTCAGTTTACCTCCCAAAAAATGAATTACAGATTGTAAGTTCCCATTTTCAAAGAACTTTTCTTGCTTGCGCATTTCATTCAATTGATAGATGTGCACCTTCTTTTTTCCATTGGACCAATATTCATAGGAATCTACCGTCGATGTATCTGGACTTGTAATCTTTGATAAAGAGTTTAAAAGCACACCCGCCTCGTTCCAATTTTTATTTAAAATCGATTCAGTCAATTCTGATTTTGATTTCAAATGAAGTTCCTCCATGATTCCATTTTGAAAATAACTTACATAAGTGGTATCAGCATTTCTATGATTGTTTAAGAAGTATTTTAATTGACCTGTTGGATACCAAGTTTTATCTGAGCCCAATTCTTTGGAATTATTTACCAATTCAATACTTTGTATTAGTAGGCCATTATCGGTCCATTTTTTTTCAAATCCATCACCTCTTCTATCAATAGTTCTTTGATAGCATAGGACTCCTGCCTCATTCCATTCTTTTTTGTTGGGATGAAAAATAAAATATGAAAGTGTATCATAAATGTATTCAAAGCGTTTGTTCCCATTGTCGTGCCAACCTTTCCAAGTATTGATTTTCATATTGCGCTGGTAGTGTTGTTCTTCAATTTTAGCACCCAAATAATTGTAGATAAGCCAATCTCCATCAGGATCTCCATCTTTGTAGTATCCTTTTGTTTTTAACTTCCCATTGTGGTGATATTCTTCATAAGGGCCATGTTTCGAGGAATGCTCGTGTCCACCATTCAATATGAGTTGATGTGATGTCCTTGATTTTAAAACACCATTATCATCATACTCCAGTGCATTACCAAAAGGAACTCTTAAAGTGGTGAACCCATCGTAATCAATCGTGTGGGGTGGATAATCCTTGATGTCATATTCATTAATTTCTGACAATCTAGCATAGGCGTAATAGCTCACAAATCTTTGTTTACCATTGATATGATAATCGATATATTTTTCACAACGCCGCTTGGACTTATCCCAATAATAAATACTGCTTTGTTTTCGCTTTCCGTTTTCCCAATAGGTTTCCATGGTGGCTATGACCGTATCGTGAATGTTCCAGGTTGGATGCACTTTTATTTTTGTTGCACCACTTTCAAAATTCAATTCTTCTTCTGTTAATTTACCATCTTTAAAAGTGCGTTTTTCAAAGATTTTATTATCGTTGTATCGTCTTTCACATGTTCCATTTAAAGGAGTTTTTAAATCTGATTCAAAATAAATGGAGAAAATGTAATTGCCCCCTTTTTTATTTTGGTATTTGAAGTCACAATCTACTTGAGCACATGCGATGCTTGAAATAAAAAGAAAGAGAATTGACAATAAATTCATGGAATGAAGGTAGTACTTTATGTTGTTTAAGAATACACCTTTGTGGTCAAAATGTTCAGATTTTATTAGCCTAAATAATAAAATCAATATTGGAAATCAACATTTAATGACACAATACAATCGTTCCGGGGGAAACATTTTGAAAAATATATTGCGCACTTGCTCGTGGTAAATTGATGCAGCCGTGAGACCCAGAATTTTTATAAATGTCTTTACCGAAAGAATTTCTCCAACCAGCGTCATGCATTCCGATACCATTGATGAAAGGCATCCAATACGTCACATAAGTTTTATATCCCGGTCCTTCAAGACAAGCATTGGTTTCTTTATATTTCACAAAAAACGCTCCTTTTGTCGTGCTCATTCCAGCAGATTCATTGCCACTCACGAGATCACTTTGAAAAATTAAACTGTCATTTTTAAATAGATAGAGTTCTTGTTTTTTTAGGTCAATTTCAACATAATTTCGATTGCTCGTCAAAGCACTCAAGGAGATATTTTTTATAATGTATTTTGGTTTCCTTTCTTCATCCTTTAAATTAAGCAAGTTGCTGCTTAGTATTTTGTTTTCGTAAAAAACATCCATTCTATCCCCTAATTCTGAATTGTTTAGGTGGACAGGATTACCTTCTTTTGAAATAAAATGTACAGAAGGAATGATTTTATCGTGCTGCTTGGCAAGTTTCGCTAGAAAATTATAACTGTATGAAGCATCAATTTTAACCTTCATTTGATCATCAGTTTTGATCCATTTAGCAAAAATAGTGGCTGGTATTTTTATAATTTCATTATCAAAATTATAGGAAACTTTTACTTTCATTATTTTATTGATCAATTTTAAAGCATCGATTGAAGCTTGATCTTTTAAATAATAGTTGGGTTTGATATAACAATTGGTATTTAAAAGATTTAATTTATCTTTCTTTTGCCTTAGTACCTTATCCAATCCGATGGAAAATTTTACTGTATCTAACTTGTCCCCTTCTATGGCTTCAATACCCTCAAATTTTGAATTTTGATATATGTATTTAGCATTTTTAGGCGCGATATAATCCGTCGATATTACCTTGTTAAGTTCTCTAAACAAGGCTGTCTTACTGATGACTTTGATGGTTTTGTTGTTTTTATGCGAAACAATTATTTTCCAATTTTCATTTAGCTTCTTATTCGCTTTTATATCTTGAATTAAGGAGATTTTAAAATTATCTTTTCCGATTATATCTAATTGATATTGTTCCGTTGTATGATTTGAATGGACTGATTTTTTCTTTTCATTCTTACAGCTGTAAAAAGTCAAAAGCAATATAAGATAAAGCATTAGTGTACTTTTTCTTCGGAAACAAATCATTTTTCAAAAATTAGTTAGAACTCTAGGTTAAATTTAAAGTATTTGAATTGAGTTTGCTAATTATTTGAAATTCAAGTTTGTTTTTTCTATTCAAAAGGTTTTTTATGTTTATTCGGTGAACTATTTAACTAAAAAAGCACCAAAAAATTAATTTTGGTGCTTCAGTATTTCAACGTAAGAAAATTTATTTTTTTAAATCAATCATGATAAATCATTAATGGGAAAGTCCCTAATAAATTATCTTTTTCAATTTTAACTAAATATTTTCCCGCACTGAGTTGTTTGGTATTAATGTTTATACCATTAAGAGCATTCAATTGGCTAACATTATATACAACACGACCAAACGCATCAATTATTTCTATGCGATCTGCTATATCTATTGATAATTGTAAACTCTCATCGGCAGGGTTAGGGAAAAGTATTATGTTGGGCATATTATTTTCAAATAAGTCATCTGTATTCGAAATATTTACTGTGTAAGTTGATGAACAACCTAAATCTGATGTTTCTGTTAAACTTACCGTAAAAATTCCAACTGAATTGTAAGGATGTGTTTCTTCAAAACCAGTTGAATTAGAACCATCACCGAAATCCCAATAATTAGAACTTATTGTGCCATTATTAATAGTACTGGTATTGGTAAATTCAACAGAAGTTAAGTTGGGCGACCATAGGTAAGTGAAACTTGTAATAGGAGAGGGGTTTATTATAATTGTATCCAATAAATTATAAGTGCATCCATCTACTGTTGTAAGCGTTAATGCCACTTGATAGGTACTATCCGTTAGATAAGTTGTACTATCTGATGCAAAAGTTGAAGATTGATTATTTCCAAAATCCCAAGCGTAGCTTTCAATTTCTTTTCCGTAAATACTTGTACCAAAACTAAATCCAATTGTAGCATCAGTACAATGTGGATTGGGTGAGGTTATTTCTATTCCAGCACTTTGTCCTTCAATAAACTTTGATGAGGAAACATTACCATCAATTAATGCTGTAATATTGAAGAAGTCTGTTGGTAATATGGTAGTACAGTTACCATTGATGCTATATTTTACTTTTATTAAATTCGTATTGGTAGGAACAATAAACGTAACAGATGAACCTGAAGTGGTATTGCTTAAATAAGAATTGTTTATATTGAAATTTGAAAAAGCATCCAGTCCTACGATCAATGATGTGGTGGATACATAAGTTAATTTATTCAAATCAAATTGATGCCAAAAATCAAAAGAACTGATTTGTGTACTTGAAGATTTAATCCAAACGGGAAATTCAATGTAATTAACACTTCCTACAGTCGAATAAACTGCTTGACTTAGGTCAAAAAACATCGTGTCCGTAAGATCTTTATTTTGTCCAGTATTAGGCTTATTCGTTTGACTGAGAAGGTTAGTCAAGACTAGAAATAAAATTGAAATGGTCGTAAAAATAGTTTTCATAGCTTAAATTTTATATAAACAAAGAAAGCCGTGGCCAAAGACCACGACTTTCAGAACTAAAAAAGTAAATTATTATTTCTCAATAACAATTCGTTGTGTTGAACTAAAATGCTCATTAGAAACACGCATTAAATAAACCCCTGCGCTAACATTCTCCAGGTTTATTGCTTGTTTTGTATTTGCATTAACTGTACCAACTTCTTTCAATATTTTACCATTGATATCCATTATTTGAACATTTGCAGTTTCTTTCAAAACAATATTAAAGGTTCCATTTGATGGATTAGGGAAAATAGTAAGTACATCTGTATAATTAGCAATAGAAGTAGATTTCGCAAAAGTTACTTGAACTGGCTTACCGTTAAGTAATCCTAAAGTAGAATTGAAATCTTTCTTGTTGATAGTACCGTCAGTACTTTCGAAAGTTACCATTGCAACATTGCTGTTTAGATCAAAATTATCCATGTTGTTGGCAGAAAGTCTAAACGTTCTGTCGTTAGGATTTAAGAAATTCTCAGCATCTGTTCCATTATCTAACGCTTCAATAGTTTGGAAAGATAATTTATCTTCATTAAACATAAACGCTAAGTCAAGTGCATTTACTGGTGATTTTGAACTTAAAGAAACTGGTACATTTACGGTTGAACCGTCAACGATAGCATTTTCTAAGTCTAAAATGATTTCACCATCTTCAGATTTTAAGATACCATCTGCAGTATATGCAGCATAACTACCATTAACATCTCCTAATAAGATTCCTTTGAAAGTCTCTTCAGTGATAACAGGACAAGTAGAGTAGTTCGTTACAGTTGCTGCAAGAGAAGCTGCAACCATTGGCACTTTACCTTTAGAGTATCCAACGTTATCATTCGCAGGGAATGTTGCTGAAATTTGGTAAGCAGCTCCTGAAGTAATTGATGTTTGATCAACAAAGATCCAGTCTCTTGAAGGTTGACCGTTTGAAACACCTGCAGCTGTATAATTCCATGCTTGTTGAAATTCAGGAATACTTAATGTTGCACGTTGCTTGATTTGAGAAACATCTCCAGCACTAACAACACCATCTAAATTTACGTCAAGTGCAAGAACTTGATATACCGTAGGAACAAAAGATGAACCATTGATTAATAAAGTTTTTCCTAAAACTGCATCCGCTGCATTAATTAAAATTTGAACAGAATTAGTATTGATGATGTTTCTGTCAATTTTTAAATTTAATCCATTGGTTAAGTTGTGTGTGAAAGAACCACTTAAATTTGGTTTAACTGGAGCACTTGGGTTATTCACAGTTGTTCCTGTCATACCATAGATATTTGTTACCAAATAGTTGTTAGGTTGTGAATTGTCATAAATAATTGGACTGTTGTCTAACCAGAACTTTAAATTTCCAGTATAGTTTTCGTTTTTAACAGAATACGCTTTTCCAGATGATGCAGATTTAGAAACTACACCAGTGATATAACTTTCTTGTAAAAAACTAACAGAAACTAATGCTGAATCGGTAGCATTAAAATTACTTGATTTCGCAAATTCAACACAGAATATCTTTCCTGTACCTTGGAATTCAGCTGAACTTGGTGCTGTACCATTAAAGTAAGCTGAAATATTCATGCTTCCTACGTTATTTACTGGCGCATTGATTGCATATGCAGTTTCTACATAACTAGCAGTTGTTAAATCGTTATACACAGTAATGTTTCCAGTAGGGATTAATTTTGTGTTGTCATAGTTCAATACAACATCATAACCCTTAACATTGTCAATTGGACTAGCAAGAGCAACAGCTAATGGAATACAAAATGTTGGAACATCACAATTTTGAGTGTTGCTTTGTACTGCATATGGCAATGCATTTGGATCTGCGATTACTAAGCTAAGCGTAGCTGAAGTAGTAGTAGCTGAATTGTTATCCGTAGCAATTGCAACGATTGTTTTATTTCCTGGTGTACTTGTCCAGTTAACTGTATAAGGTGAAGCATTGTCAACACCAACAGAAACGCTATTTACAAAAAATTCAACTTGAGAAACTGTACCATCATTATCAGCTGCTGTAGCATTGATCGTTACCACTGCTGGAGCGATATAAGCTGCTGAACTTAAAGGAGCAGTAATAGATACTGAAGGAGGGTTGTTACCAACAACGTTCATTGTAGCATTGGTAGATACTCCTGTTAAACCTAAGTTATCTGTTGCAATTGCTTTCACCAATTGACCTGCTCCGATTGATGGAGTATAAGCCATTGTAAACGGTGAAGAGTTGTCTACACCAACTGATGTATTGTTTACAAAAAATTCAACTTGAGCAACAGTTCCGTCAACATCATTTGCGGTTGCAGTGAAAGTAATGCTTGTTCCAGCTGGTGTTGAACTCGGAGCAGAAACTGAAACTGTAGGCGCTTGGTTGTTGGCTACTGTAATAGCAACAGTAGACGATGTTGTAACAGCACAATCATTATCTTTTGCTTGAGCAGTAATGTTGTGTGAACCAAGAGTTGCAGTATAAGATGCAGCATAAGGTGAAGTTGCATCAACACCAATCGAAGTACCATCAACAAAGAACTCAACTTGAGAAACTGTACCGTTTGCATCAGCTGCAGTAGCTGTAACACTTACAACTGTTCCTGTAATAATAGCAGCGTTATTTGCCGGTGCTGTAATAGATACAGTTGGAGCAGTATTAGCTACTAATGTTAAAGATGCATGTGTTAATTCTGATCCTGTAGGGTTAGAAGCAACATAATTCTCAGCTACTCCAGTAGCGATATTTACCAATTGAACATTCAATTCAAAACTGAAATTTCCATTGGTTGTAAATTGACCAACAAGAACCATGTTAGAAGTTGTTGCTCCAATAATACCGCCTAGAGCTGCAATTGAACCGTTTGTTATAGTAATTGAATTTCCAACAGTTTGGTCTAATACGTCTAATGTTGTACCTAAACCAAGTGCATTTGGAACTACATAAGTAGACCCAGAACTTGCAACCATTCCATCTTGGCCACTTGTACCCATGATAGGTAAACCAAAACATCCACCAGCGTTGTTCGCTAAAATATTTTGAGTGTTACCCAATGTTCCGTCTGTATCCTCTGTTTTTGGCACACCTACTTTACCTGTTGCGGTTCCACCAGTGGTGAAATAGGAGTCAATCATTGCGGTGTTTTTCTTAACATTCACGAGTGAAATTGTACCAGGATTAAGTGAAACACCATAGTTTGGATCATTGTAGAAGTTGGTAGTAGTATTTACTTTTAAATTGTGTGCAGCATTACCATAAATTTGAGAAAATTTGTAACCTGCAGCCATATCTACATAAACTCTGTAAACAGTTGTTCCTGTATTAAGAGTAGTTGATGCTGAATTCGCTAAAGCATTTGCTCCGTCAGCAGCATTTGTTAAGTAGTATTTTTCAACTACGATTCCTGTTAAACCTTGAGCGTAAGATGCCGCATTAAGGCATAACATTCCAAGGCCTAGTATTAAACTTTTTGTTTTCATAACATTTACGTTTTTTTAATTAATCCATGCATGCGAACATGCATGGATATAAGAATTTAATTTTTAGTTACAAGATGTTCCAAAAGCAGGAGCGAAGATCAAGAAATCATTCACATCTGTTATTCCATCTAAATTTAAATCTGTAGGACAAGCTACAACACCTAATGTTGCACCCATAACTTGAGAATAAGACCAGTCACTTAACCAGTTTTCACCAGCAACTGAAGAAAATGCACCTCTGTAATTAGCTGGAGTAAAGAATCCATCAACTGGTACTGTAGGACAACCAACAACCGATAAAGCTGTAGTTGGGGTCACATCATTCTTAGTAGTAACTGCATTAGAAGTATTTGGACTTGATAAAACAAATGCATAAGAAAATCCAGGGATTGAAGCTAAACTATCATTTTTGTCTGTAGTCAAGAACTGTAAATAATCAGCAGGAGTGTTAGGAGTTGTAGTTGTTCCGTTAAGAACTGAAGCATTTTTGGTTAATACTTTATTAGATACACCTACAAAAGTATTACACTTAAATTTTAATTTTTCAGTTCCATTACCAGCAGTTGCAGAAACTGGTCCAGCTGATGTAGACCAGTTTTGCCATGAATCACCTTCTGTTCTTGTTCCACCAAATGTAGTTTGTAAATTCAAACCATTTTTAAAATTAGCAAATACTGAATTGTAAATTTCACCTTCAGCCCCATCCTTTAAATTTACAGCAGCTAAACCTCTGTTATCAGCAGAACCAGTACTTTTTCCATTACCCATAATGGTAACATTATAAATTACTGGGTGAGATTTTGGTAAATAATTTGAGCTTTGATCATCTGCATCACCTTCAATTCCATTGTCATTATCTGGGCTAAGATTATCTAAACCAACAGTTACAGTAATACCTGTAGTAACTGTATATCCTGTTCCACCATTTGTAATTGTTAATCCAGTAATTACACCAGAACTATTAACTGTAGCAGTAGCAGTAGCTCCTGATCCAACACCTCCAGCAATCGTTACTGTCGGTGGTGTTGTTGACGAAAAACCTGATCCACCATTAGTAACTGCGATATTAGTAATTGCTCCACTTGTAAGAGTAATTGTTCCAAATACTGGAGCAACAGTAGATGCAGACCATGGTGTTTTCATTCCAAAAAGAAACTGCGCTTTTCCTGTCCAGCCTAAATCGAAGTCGAACATGTCATCATTACCAAATATCGTTGTGCAATATTTTAAATTTACAGTACCTCCAAAAATTTCAATGTTGTCATCTCCACAAGAAACGATTTCAATGTTTTCGATAGTTGTTCCACGACCAACTGAAGCCAATGTTAATCCATTAATTTCAGAACCTACAGATAAAATAGCTCCACCGTGACGAATAGAAACATATCTCATAATACCTGAATTGTCATTATCGTCAAATGAACCACCTGCGGTAATATCAACTCCAAATTGATCTTGAGGGTTTGAAGTTGCAAATCCTTCAACTACCCCTAGTCCTTCTGCACCTGCTACACATAATTTACCATTCCCTGAACCAGCAGTAAAAGGTCCATTAAGAGAAGGCTTCAAGTTGTTTGTTGCTTTTCCTAACAAAACAACACCACCCCACATACCATTATTTTTAATTAAATAAGTTCCATCCATAGGATCTGCTTGTGCAGTGAAAACAATTGGACAAGATTCTGTTCCGTTAGCAATAATTTTTCCACCGCGCTCAATGATCAAAGCAGTTTTTTCTGCAGCAACAGGATTGTTTGCACCTTTAATAACCGTTCCTGGCTGAATTGTAAGTGTTTTGCCAGAAGGAATGTAGATTTTCTTGTCTAGAATGTAATTATTTTGACATGTAAAAGCTGCACCATTAGTTAATTCTCCACCGTAAGTACCAGAAACAGCAACATATCCTGCCATTGAAGAAACAATTACGTCTGGTCGAGAACTCACAGCAGGACAACCGCAAGAAGCCCCTAAATTAGACTGCGCCAAAATTGGACTTGCAGCGACCAGCGACAAAGAAGCTGTCGCAAATAGTTTTGAAAAGTTAAACATTTTTTTCATTTTTTCTCTTTTTTAAAGTTTATAATTAAGTATACGATGCAAATATCGCTTGAGAATTTCGCTTTGCTTTTAAGGATATATTATTAATATTTCAAATAATTATTTTGTATTTAATAAGGTAATATTACCAGAATATTAAGTTAGTTCAAGTTCAATTCTTTAAACTAAGATGGGGCGTGAAAGATGATTTTTTTGGGATGTAAAATTCAAAAATTTCGGAATAATTCAATATTAAATCCTGTTATTGATTCTTGTTTTGTTCATGACGCCTTGGTGATTTTTTGAGCTTGAAAGCCCTCCCCCTTCATCCCCCTCCAAAGGGGGAAATCATATTTTTTGTAAGTAAAAACATTCTAGTTTAGACCTTGCAATAGGAGGTTTTTCAAACCCATTGAATTTGGTATATGCTAAGATTATCTGAAAGATCAATTGCTAGCATCCAAATTTGGCGGGGATTAAAAATACTTCGAATCTATTCAGAAATGAGAAGAATTAAGTTGCGTCGAAGTAAAGCGCATTGCTCAGTCAGCTCCTTTTTTTGTTACCGACGCCTCGGTATTTTTTTTGAGCTAAAAAAAAGTAAAGGAAATCCACTATTGATTCAAAACGATCGAAGCAATCCTAGGTTAATTCCTGTTGTGAACAGTTGTTTTTTGAGAGGCCCATTGGAAATGGAAAAGAGCGCTTGGGTATACGCTAACTCAGTAATTAAGGTCCATTTTTGATCTAAACTAAAAGACATACCCAATCCTAAAATACCGTTCACTTGAAGCTTAGTTAAGTCTGAACTTAAGGGCATTTTTACTTCTTTGGTACTGTTTTCAAGCGTGTAAAACGCTTGGCTTTTAATTAAATATCCAGCACTGGTGCCTAAAGAAACATAAGGTTTGTTTTTCTTTTTACCCAACTTATAAACTATCTGAAGGGGAACTTCTATAAGCGTGTAATTTTCTTTGAAACGATCAAAACCAGCTAAAGAACCACTTTTATATTGAAATCCTTTTTGTGAATAGATGAATCCAGTTCTTAAACTTATTTTATTACTTAAGTCAAACTGCAGTTTAATTGCACTTGATTGATTCAAGGTTGGAGATTCGATGGAATCACTTATGATTTTCATCCAAGCACTGGTCTGATCAGCGCTAGAAATTCTATACCCTAAGTCAAAAGATTGTGTTAAACCAATGCTTATTTTCGATGGAACTTCTTGAACAAGTGTTTGGGCATTACCACTTAGAGTTATGAATAATATATTAACTAATAATAAGATTTGATTCCATTTCATACTTTCTAATTTAATCTTTGATGCATCGAATACTCATTCCGTACGATCTATAAGTTTGTTGTCTAAAAATTGTTTTTTTCTGAGCATCTAAATAGCGGTACCAAGCTAGATTTCCAATGTTGCCACTCGACCAGAAAAAAGCAGTACTTTTTTCTACATTTGTAAATCCATTTTGCAAACGACATCCACCAGCTAAGGCTGCGAAGCCATAAAGGTCAGATCCATATGCCACACTCGCTTGAGGCCATCCAACGAGTGCTTTATTCATTAAAATTTCCGCTTCGTTGGTTCCTCTCCAGGCTAGTGCATCAATTTGACTTTGCTGCATGCCAATAGTTTTTTCTAATGCTTTCCATTCATCATCACTTGGAATGTGCCAACCTTCAGGAGCAATTCCACGCACATCTTCTATTGCAAAATGATTGTAAAGGCATCCAAATATGGAATCTTCAAAAGAACAAAAAGATCCCACAATACTTTGCGCCCAAACAGAGTCTACTTCGCTTGTTGGAATTTCTTGAATAGGTGAACCGTCTTGGTAATGTTTGACTGTTAAATTCTCGGCCATCCACCATTGATCGCCAATTTTAACGGTTTGATATAAGTTCCCATCAATGTCCGTTACAGTTCCTCTTTCAATAATGATTTCAGGCTCAACCTCCTTGTTACAAGATTGTAAGAGCAAAAACAATAATATTACAAAGGTTCCTTTAAAAATATTTTTACTGTGATTCATGAAATTAGTTTTTTACAAATAATTGTGTTGAAACGATATTGCCAATTTCAACTTGAATATGATACAAACCATTGTCCATCGTAGAAGTTTCGATTACTTCACCCGTGATCACCAAAGCAGGGTCAAGCGTTTTTTCGGTTATC
Source organism: Crocinitomicaceae bacterium (assembly GCA_044339115.1). GTDB lineage: Bacteria > Bacteroidota > Bacteroidia > Flavobacteriales_D > Crocinitomicaceae > UBA952. Next base: position 6,863 of record JBIIWA010000020.1, on the reverse strand, counting down.
TTTACACCGAAAGCATTGTAAATGGTATAGGTTGCAGGTAAAAGAATGCCGCTATATACATCCAAATAAAGTGAACCATTCACAGGATTCGGATGCACAAGAAACTCAAAACTATCTCCTCGTAGATCTGGGCAAACAACAGCGATATCGCGATTGTTACATTTTCCAGGATAGCAGCATAAATTTTCAACGTTAATATTCACTTCTGGGTCATAATTACAAGCCATTGAATCCATGCAACCAAGTTTAATAGGAGTTTGGCAAGAACCTTCTAAATAACATACATAAAGTGAACTATATTCTAAAAAATCGGGATCATCACATCCACATGATTGTGGGTAGGTGAGGTAAGGGCTAAAAACCTCTCCAGCTGACAATAAGGTATCTTTGGCTACATATTTAACGATAGTAGGCACTCCATTTACCATTTGTTCCAGTTCCAAATTTATTTTAAAACTTAAATCTCCTTTGGTGGTTAATTGTGCAATGATAATTTGATTACTATCTAAATTAACGCCTGTTACCCCTGAGTTACTTAAGGTAAATGCAGTGCTAATGAATTCTTTTTTGGGTACAAGAGGACCAAATATAGTAGAATCGTTTCCAGTAGCAAAATCTACTACCCCAGTTTCGAACCAATTAACTGGCGTTACCGACATGGTATCTATTCCATCAGCAAGGGTTAAAGGAATACCACAAGAAGGGTCGTTGTTAACCAAAAGACCAGAGGCAATCAGTGCACTTCCTCCATCGTTATTTACTCCTCCTACAAAACTTCCATCATCATCTTGATTCTTCAGAACACCATAATAAGTTTTTGTTCCTTGTTTTTTTGCCACTTGTCCAAGCGTAAGCCAAGAATCTAATGCAATCGTATTTTCAGTATATCGCGCTTTTAAAAATTCTTTGGCATACGTTTGGCCGTCTAAGATATTGTTAAAAAACACTTCTGTACTTTTAATTTCAAAGGGATGGTTGGCATCACCATAGATTTTCTTCAAAATTGAACCCGGTGCTAAGTCAATATAAATTCGATAAGTAGTAGACCCTATTGGTACAATACCACCTGAAGTATCTGTAAAATCATTCGAATCGCTTACATAATATCTTTCAACAATTACATTCTCTACTTGTGAAAATAAAGTTGTAGAAAAGATTAAAATACAAAATTGTAAAAGGCAAAAAACAACTGCTTTTTTCATTCGTTAAAGTTTATAGGCTATACCAAGGTTGAAATTAGTTCCGTAACGGAATTTGTCATAGATCTGATAACTACCATCAGGTAATTTATATGATCTATTAACAGGTGCGTTTAATAAATCTCGAATCGTTATGTTGGTAACGAAATGTTCTCCTAAATTTTTGGAGACTTTAAAATCGATTAGATTTCTTTGAATCTCATATACATCAGCCAAACCTTTAATGGAACTACTAATTACCAATCTAGGACCCTGAATGTTATAACTTAATGTTGCAATTACTCCAATTTTATCATTCTTGTAACTCGCAATGGTATTGATAATGTACGGTGCTTGTCCGAACATGGGTCTATTAATGGTATCTACCGGAGTAAATTCTTTGATTCCATCTACAATTTCTAAAGTACGAACTACAAATTGAGAGGTAGACTGAACCAGAGTAATATTGGATCTTAAATCAAAGGATTTCCCTATTTTTTTCTTAAATTCTAATTCAATTCCTTTGACATTGGACACTTCAATATTTTCCCAAGTGATACCATCAACTTGAAAACCCATTTCGATATGATTTTTAAAGTCTTTATAAAATAAACTCACAGAAACATTATCTCCATTTTTAAAGTAAGATTCACCTCTGAAATCAAAGTTTGTTATGGCTACAGGTTTAAGTTGTGAATTTCCATAAATAAGCGTTCGGAATTCATAATCATAAACAGCGCCATCGTACAATTCTCGAAAGCTAGGTCTCGCCATGGTTTGACTCACATTAAATCTCAAATTTGTCTGACCTGTGCTATCATTTTTTATTTTATAAATTAAACTCGCACTTGGTAAATAATTTACTTGTTTTATATTGGCTGCATTGATTAAAGGAAAACCACCAAGATTTTCTCTTCTCTTATCATTTTCAGAATATCCTAGTTTGTCATAATCAATTACATCAGTAAACAAATCAGTGGATTCTGCTCTAATCCCAGCGGAAAGTCTTAATTTATTTGAAAATTCATAATCAGTCATGAAAAATAAAGAGGCAATTTGACCTGTTCCGAAAGAGTTGTTCCTTGCAAATTGTGCATTTTTATAATAGAAATCAATTTGGCCATTATTCATGATCATTTTATCAGGACTTAAATAAGCATTAACATCTTCACTTTGAAGGTTAGGCACAAAAGTGTTTCCCTTCGCTAAGAAGTATTCATCAAGAAGAGAAACTCTATCAGATCCTTGGAATGCACCACCAAATTTTAATTTTCTTGCAAGTTTAGAATCAGCATCAATGGGCATTTCCATATTGATGCGAGAATCAAAAATATTTTCATTAAGTGATCTATAGAACCTTCTAATTCCTTCCCCTGCTGTGGTCGCAAATTCATAGTTTATTGTTGATTCACCCGTTTTATTATATTGATATTGAATTAACTTAAAATCAGGCGCCAAACTTTTACCGATAGTGTAAGTGGAATTAAGATCAATTTTTAGTTTAATTTTTGGAATGAAATGCTGAGAACTAAATTGCATAATTTGCTGACTTCTCTGTTCATAAAAAATAAGGTTACGAATACTAAATTCTTGCGATTGACCTAAATTAACATCGGGCATATTGGAAAATCTTGAAACATCATTGGCGCCATAAAAGTTGGGCATGTACAAGAAGGTAAATTTGTTGTTGTCATTCAATTTATACGCTAAATTCATTAAGATACTCCAGGAATTGGTCTCTTTACTAATTCTAGCACTGTCTTGAAATTCAACTTGAAATCCAGCCTCTTCGTTTAATAATCTTTGTGAAATTCCATTCGGGTCATAGCGTACCGAACTTCCGTAGCGAAATCCAAATAAATACCCTAATTTTTTACCAAATAGGGTGGTTTGATCACCTATGCTAAAATTCTGAGTATAATTAATGGGAGCTCTGCGATAACTGGCGGTCCAGTTATTTTTGAATCCATTGTTATAATCTGTTCCATCAGGGTTAATTTTTTGAAAAGCATTTAGTTTAAAGGTGCTATTATAGGACTGCAGCGCTTGTTGATAACTGGCATTATCATTCATCGAGGAAGGAGACAAGAGTCCTAATTGTACCAAACCTAATTTCATATAAGTGTTTGATTCTGAAGTTCCATCAATCCAACCATTTACTCCTATTGAAGAGAAATAATTACCCAAGCCTAAGGCCACCATTTCTTGATAAGAAGTAGGATTCAATTGGGGTTCTATAAAGTTATTCTCCTCTCTGGATCTTAGTCCTCTATCAAATCCTAACCAATCGGTTGCACTTCGGTCTGAAGTAATAAAATCTTGAAACGTTGATTGAGCATTTACTCCAAATTGAGATTCTAAATTAACGGTTAATTTGTCCGGATAATCTTTAGTTTCAACTGAAATATAAGCTCCAGCCCAATCTCCTGGTAAATCCGGACTTGCAGATTTAGTGATGACAATATTGTCAATTAAACTTGTTGGAAAAATATCCAACTTAATATTATTTGTTAATGGATCTAGGGTTGGGATTCTTGCGCCATTCAGGGTTGTTTTTACATAACGATCTCCAATACCTCTTACAGTAATTAAACCACCATTGGTGGAAACTCCAGACACCCTTGCTAAAGCTGCTGTAGCATTCTGGTCACCAGTTCTCTTCATGGTTTCACTAGAAATATAATCTATGGTAGTCGCTGAATTTACCTTCACCTTTTCCATGTAATAATCATTGGCCCTTATTTGTTTTCCAATGATGCTGAGCTCTTGAATGTTTTTTGTAGTGGTGTACTCGTTTAAAGTGAAATCTTTATTAATCACCTCTGATTTTTTAAATTCAAATGGGGCACTAATGGTATCGTACCCTATAAAGATTACCTTAATCGTGTAAGGTTTGGCATCTGGAAACTTTAAGGTGTATTGTCCTTCTAAATCAGTTTTTGTAATGATTGATTTATCTTCAAGAGCGACTAATTTCACTCCAATTAAAAGTTCTCCTTTAATATCGGTAACCCTTCCGCTTAGGGTACCTTGCGCAAACGAATAGGAAAGCGAAAAGAAAAATAAAAATAGACAGGTGATGAATCGCATGGACTTAATTTTTTTATGTTTTTTTTAAAATTTAACAAGTCTTAATGAACTCGTTTCCTTTCCATTGGTCAACTTAAGCGTATAAATCCCATCATTTAAACCTGTAACATTGATAGAATCTACTAATGAATGTTTGATTTTATTGATTACAGTTCTTCCAGACATATCAATAATTTGAACATCGTATACTTCAGATCCTGATAAATTATTGTTTAAAGATTTTATAGCAATAGAATTTTGACTTGGATTTGGATGAAGAATAAAAGATGGCGCGATACTTTGAATTTCTTCAATTCCTGAATTGTCAATAACTACTTCTGAAGTATAATTTAAAGTAGTATCTAAGAATTCATTTGTTTCAGCTGAATCCGCTACAAATATTTGACTTTCTCCAGGAACAGGAGTAGATAATTGTATGTTTAGGTGAAAACTAAAAACACCATCTGTTGTAAATTGACCCAACAATACGTGATTGCTGGTAGTTACGCCTTCAACACCGCCTAAAGCTGCAATTGCTGCACCGTTTGTAGTGAAGTCATTACCTGCCGTTTGATCAAATAGATCTAACTCAGATGTTATCCCTAATACATTTGGAAGCGTTGGTGTTCCCGGCATCAAACCATCTTGAGCACCTGTTCCAGTAATAGGCAAGCCGATTAAGGGATCAGTATTGGCTAGGATATTTTGCAAATTCCCAATAGTTCCATCGGAATCTTCTGTTTTTAACACGCCCATTAATCCATTAGCTACTCCACCAATTGTGACATAAGAATCAATCAAAGTAGTATTCTTTTTGGTATTGTTTAAACTCGTCCCTTGATACACTTTAAATCCATAGTTGGGATCATTATAAAATGAGGTAGTAGTTGCAATATTTAAGGTGTGAGCATTGTTTCCAAACATCTGAATTACTTTGTAACCAGGAAGTAAATTAGCATAAACACGATAAGTAACTGAACCAACACCTAAAGGATAAACGGCTCCGTTATTTGCTGCGTCCATAGAATCAGCTGCATCTGAAATATAATATTTCTCTACAACTATCCCTTCAAGTCCAACTTGTGAAAATACAGGTAAAATGAAAAGATTGCTCAATAAAGCGAAAAGAATATTTTTTGTTTTCATGGTTAAGGTATTTGTTTGTTAATTATTGCTTGGTTCTTTTTAAAAATAGATCTGAGTGTGTAAATTCACCTTCCATAGGATTATGTGCTACATATTTTTCGGATTTCCCTTCTGGAGTTCCGATTAATAAATTTAATTGATAAGACAATTCTCCATGAGTGGTAAGTTGAGCAATCAAAACCTTATTATTGAGTGAATCAGCACCTTGAACCCCTTTACCCATACAAGCCCAAGCGCCATTGTTGACACTGATGGTATTGGTATTCGTAACAGAACCTAAACCTTTAATGGTGCTGTCCATTTGATAAAAAGTAGGGAAAGTCTGATTGTATCTTTCTCTTAATCCATCAACTACTTCTAATGAAAGACCCATTTTTTTGGAATCATTTTTAAGATATTGTCCTGAAGTCTTCAAAACATTTAAAGTATCATCCTCAGATTTCAATACTCCAACTTGGTTCTCTCCAGCACCACCGGCAGATAACCATGAATCTAATCTCGTAGTGTTTCTTGGATAAGTGCGCAATGGAATTCTGTTAGGATACTCTGCACCGTATTCTAGATGATTGTAAAACAAATCGGTGGACTTAATAAAAAGCTCATGATTGGGAGCTCCATAAGCCATTTGAAATGTATATCCTGGTTTTAAATCCACATAAATACGGTAAGTAATAGAACCTGGAGTCAATTCTCCGCTCAATTCTGGATGCGCATTATCCTCTTCTGTTGAGATGTAGTATTTTTCTACAATAATCCCCTCTAAACCTTGTTGAGAAAACGATTGGCCTGTCGCTAAAACAAAAGTAAAGATTGAAAAAAATAATTTAAATATTTGGGCCATTTTTCTTTTAATAAAATCTATGCAATTTTACCCCAAAGAAATAAATACCCGATTAAGCCAATGTTATTTAGATATAAAATAATTGTGTATTTAAATTTAAGAAGGTATAATAAGAAGGGGGAATGTCGGTTACATATATAATATAAGTTCAAAAAGCCCTGAAAGGGTGAGATATTTAACTTCGTTATTCTAACTGATTCATAGATCTTTGACTAAAAATCAGATATCGCGCCCTTTCAGGGCTTTTATCGGGGGTATTCTTACTGACTCATAGGGCTTTGCCCCATGATTAAAGATAACGCCCTTTCAGGGCTATCGAATACAGATCACATGATTCGATTTATACAAAATTCATTCAAAAAGCCCTGAAAGGGTTTCATCTAACAACGATGGGTGTAGCCCATCGAAAAGAATAAACCAACATCAACGAAGCCCTGAAAGGGTGAGATATCTAACTGCGTGATTCTCGCTGATTCAAATGCCTTTTACCAATGAATAGATATCGCGCCCTTTCAGGGCTTTTATCGGGGGTATTCTTACTGACTCATAGGGCTTTGCCCCATGATTAGAGATAACGCCCTTTCAGGGCTATCGACTACAGATCACATGATTCGATTTATACAAAATTC
>JBIIWA010000013.1:0-101860 GCA_044339115.1 Crocinitomicaceae bacterium | reverse complement strand
CCTATTGTAGTTACACCGGTATTAACAAGTCCAATATTATGTAATGGCGGAACGGGTCAAGTAACGGTAACGGCCAGTGGCGGAACACTACCTTATGCGACACCTTATGTGAGTGGTACAGGATATACCACACCGGTAACAGCAGGAGCTGCTCAAGTATTTAGTGTTGTAGATGCCAATGGATGTCAACAAGACGCGACACTAACGATTACTCAACCTACTCCATTAACGGCCACTTATACGATTAATGCACCAATATTATGTAATGGACTTACGACAACGCTTACCATAAACGCATCAGGAGGAACAGCACCTTACTCGGGAACGGGAACGTTTACAGTGTCCGCAGGAAGTTTAAGTTATACCATCACGGATGCCAATAGCTGTCAATATATATTGAACCTAACGGTTCCTCAACCAAGCCCAGTTGCATTGAGTGCCACGCCACAACAAATCACTTGTTTTGGACTTTCTAATGGAAGCATAGCTCCAGCGGTAAGCGGCGGAACACCTGCTTATAGTTTTATATGGACTGGTTTTGATGCAAGTAATAATCCAATTACTTTATCTAATTCTTTGCAGCAAAATCAAAGTGGTCTAGCTCCAGGAACTTATACAGTTCAAATTTCTGATATAAATGGGTGTTCTATAAATTCACCATTTTATATAATATCCAATCCATTAACCTCACCAACCATACAGAACATTAATCTTGTTCACGTGAACTGTTTTAATGGAACAACTGGTTCTATATCGTTTCTTGCAACTGGAGGTACGCCAGGATATTCAGTTTATTTAAATGGAAACATTCAAGGAAACATTCCTACTTCCGGCGGATTATTTACACTATCAAATTTATCATCAGGTCCATACGCTTTGCAAATCATTGACAATAACGGTTGTAGTCATACGGAGAACATAATTATTAATCAGCCAAACACTCCTTTAACAGCAGTTGTTGATAATGTTACCAATGCAACTTGTTTTGGTTACAGTGATGGCGCAATAAACAGCACAACCACAGGAGGTACAGCACCATATTCTTATATTTGGTCATTGATAGGAGGCGTTGGAGGTCCAATGCCACCGAGTCAAGCGGCCTCGGCAGATCCTATAAATGTACCAAATGGTAATTATCAATTACAAGTTACCGATGCCAATGGATGTCAAACAACAGTTATTACTTTAGTAAACGAACCCACTCCAATTCAAATTGTTTGGCAAGACTCTGGTCCCTTATGTGATGGCACAAGTTTGGGCTTTATAAACCTTTCTCTTTCAGGAGGCACGCCGAATACCGCAAGTCCTTATTATCAGACCGCTTGGTCTTGGGCGCCATTACAGAATCCAGTAATTACCTGTTCAGCTACTACAATTCCTGCAAACACATTAAATCCATCCTCATTAACTTGTGGTATTTATTCGGTAATAGTTTCAGATGCTAACGGCTGTAGTGCAACTTATTCGGATAGCATCATTATTACACCAATTCCATTTGTAGCAACATTTTCAAAAACTGATGTAACCTGTTATGGCAGTAACGATGGTACAATAACCGTTACGCCTACGACCGGTACAGGACCGTTTAATGTGACCATTACGCCTCCTTCTGGGCCAGTAATAAATCCATCTGGGAATGAAGTAGCAAACATTAATCAAAACTATACGGTAGGAGGTTTATCTCAAGGTAGTTATCAGGTAGTAATTACAGATAATAATGGTTGCCAAGACTTTCAAATAATTCAAATAACGTCACCATTAGCTCCAATTACTACCAATATTATTTCACCTTTTAATGTAAGTTGTTTTGGATTAAGTGATGGTGCTTTTTCAGTTGGAATCTCAGGAGGAATTAGTCCATATACAGTAAATGTCACGCCAACACTTCCTTCAGGGACGCCATTTACGCCTCCATCTTCTACCGTTACCAACTTATCTGCAAACACCTATAACGTTATTGTTTATGATGCGAATGGTTGTACATCAAACATTTCTTCGGTTCTTATTTCACAACCAACACCACTTGGATTAAGCTTTTCAAGTAATCCAATTGCTTGTTATGGTGAATGTAATGGTGTCATTGCCACCACAGTAAGCGGAGGTGTGGCCCCATATCAATATCTTTGGTCAAATACTGCAACAACTCCAAACATTAATGGACTTTGCGCTGGAACCTATACGGTAGGAATTACAGACTATAATGGATGTCTAATTAATAGTCAACATACGATAACACAGCCAGCGTCCCCCGTATCAGTAAGTATTGTTGATATTGTACCACTTACTTGTTATAACTCCAATAATGGCCAATTGTCTATATCTGTGAATGGTGGAATAGGTCCTTATACCGCTACATTAACATTAATAGGAACCTCTACTCAAAGCCAATTAAATATTAATCCATCGCTTAGCAATATTGGATTATTTTCTCCTTTGGCTGCTGGAAATTATACCTTACAAGTCATGGATCAAAATGGTTGTGATGCCAATTTCAACATACAAATTATAGCTCCATTACCATTAATTTTAAATGTCACACCAACAGATGTTGCATGCTACGGCCAATCGACGGGTCAACTCAGTATTATTGGAAATGGAGGCGTAGCACCACTTACCTATACAGTTGTTGGACCAATTCCTTCAGCAATTAATGGATCTTTAACATCAGGAACTGCAAGCATAGTTAGTTTGTTACCTGCAGGAGTTTATAACATTACCATTACTGATGCAAATGGGTGTAATATCCAAATTAGCACAACAATAAATCAAGCACCTGCATTATCTATTTTAGCAAATCCATTGCCTATTGCATGTTATGGATCAAGTACTAGTATTATCCCTACAATAAGCGGTGGTGCTGGAGGCTATAATTACTCTTGGACAGCAAGTGGAGGCGGTGTTTTAAGTTCCGGTGCTACGGCAACTTCTCAAGTAAATATTCCAGCAGGAGTTTATACCTTAACCGCAACAGATGCAAATTCTTGTTCTGCGAGTCAAAGTTGGATCATACTGCAGCCATTAACTGCCATTTCAGCTACTGCAACAGTAAGCAATCTAACTTGCCATAACTCAAATAATGGTCAAATTTTAGTTTCTATTACAGGTGGCACATCAAATTATACTATAACAGGAATAGGCGTTCCCGTAGTGGTTGTCCCAACGATCAACACAACTTATTCATACACTAGTTTAGCCGGAGGCACATACAATTTATTGGTAACGGACGCTAATGGATGTACTTTCCCATTGAATTCAATTGTTGTAAATAATCCTCCAGCAATATCTTTAACAGTTTCTGCTACCTCGGTACTTTGTAATGGTCAATCTACAGGATCAATTACCTTTAATACTTTTGGAGGAACCGCCCCATTAAATTATTTGATTACCAGTACCAATCCATCAATAAGTGGGATTATACCAAGTATCTCATCAACCAACACTGTAATTAGTAATTTACCTGCTGGAAATTATACGGTATTAATTACAGATGCAAACGGCTGTACCAATTCAGTGGTTATAACGATTAATCAACCACCCGCATTAGTATTGACGGGTGTAATTACAAATGTTTTGTGCAAAGGAACAAGCACGGGAGCAATAACGACTACCTTAACAGGTGGTGTTGGCCCTTATACCTATAATTGGACACCGGGAGGCTCAATAAATAATTTAACAGGCATTCCTGCTGGGAACTATACATTAATAGTTTCTGATTTAAATGGATGTCAACTTCCTGCGCAAACTTGGACAGTAACCGAACCATTATTGCCGGTTTCAATTTCATTGTCATCACTTGTAAACATTTCATGCTATGGCTTACATGACGGAAGTGTCCAATTATCTGCTTCTGGAGGAACTCCAGGATATCAAGTTGTTTATCAAACTACAAGTCCCGTAGGGCCAGTATTTAATCCTGCAGGTGTTGAAATCAATCTTTCAGGAGGCAACTATCCTAATATTAATAATTTATATCCAGGGGTTTATTCCCTTAGCGTAACGGATGCTAATGGTTGTCAAGCTTCAAGTCCATTTACGATTATTGAGCCACCTGCTTTTACAGCGAGTGTATCTGCTAATACAATTTTATGTAATCCTGGAACGACAGGTCAAATTACCATTACAACACCTCCGGGTTCTTATCCTGTTACTTATAATATGACAGGGCCTTCTCCTTCAAATCCTTCCGGCACCTACTCGGGAAATATTACGACTTCCCCTTATACTATTAATAATTTAGCAGGTGGAACTTATGCTATTCAACTCCAATATAATAATGGACTTTGTTCGCAGTCCTTATCTACAACTATAATTCAACCGGCTAATCCATTGGTTGCTACACCAACCATCACTAATATTTTGTGTGCAGGTCAGAATACAGGTAGTATTTGTATAAATGTAACAGGCGGATCTGCTCCTTACGGTTATTCATGGTCAACTTCTGCAACAACAAATTGTATTACCAGTTTAGCACCTGGCACCTATAACTTAATCGTTACTGATAATAATGCTTGTACAATTAACGCAAGTTATACTATTTCAGGTCCAGCATCACCACTTACCTCAAGTCACACTTCGTCTAATGTTAATTGTTTTGGCGGAAACGACGGCACAATTACAATTCTAACGAATGGAGGTACACCGCCTTATATCTTAACGTCCACAACATTAAGCCCAGGTTCAACTACTATTACGACGCAGGGCGGAACCTATACTTATCCGATTGTTACCGCTGGAACACATATCGTAACAATAACAGATGCTAATGGCTGTACAAGCAGCGAGAACATAGTTATCACGCAACCAAGTAACCCATTAACGATTTCTAACTTATCTGCTAATAATGTTTTATGTTACGGCGATATGAATGGTCAAATAGCATTTAATGCAACAGGTGGAACGGCTCCTTATACCGTTGCTTGGTCTGTGAGCGGCTTGCCTGCAATTTGTTCTGTTCCATCAACAATAATCAGTAATTCAGGGGTGATTTCTGCTCCCGGACTTTGTCAAGGAGTATATTCAATCAACGTTACGGATGCGAACAATTGTCCAGTGGCATTTACACAAGCCATTATTGCTCCAAATACGCCTTTAATTGCAACGCCAACCCAAACAAACATTCTTTGTTATGGGCAATGTACAGGTATTGCAACGGCAGTGCCAAGTGGTGGTACCGCTCCTTATACTCATAGTTGGAGTTCAGGACAAACAACTTCCTCTATACCTAATCTTTGTATGGGAGATTATTACGATACCATTACAGATGCCAATGGTTGTGAAATCATCGTACAATTTAGTATTACGGCTCCAGCACAAGCGATGTTGGTAACAATTACAGATCTTGATGTTGCTTGTTTCGATGATGCAACAGGATCAATTTTAGTTAATGTTGTAGGAGGAACTCCTGGATATAATGTATCTTGGACTCCTGGACCACCATTCCCGGTTGCTGGGCTAGAAATAAATAATTCTGGTGGAACGTTTACCATTCCGGGTTTATTGGCGGGCAATTATAGCATAATAGTTGAAGATTTAAATAATTGTTCGTATTCACAAACCGTAAATATTTCTCAACCTACCGATCTTACCTACTCGGTTGCAAGCAATAATGTCACTTGTAATGGCTTAAGTAATGGTTCCATTAATGTAACGGTAAATGGTGGGGTCTTACCTTATTCCTATGTGTGGACAAGTACCGCAGGTTCGCCTTGCAGCATTCCAGTGAATCAATCCAATGCAACGGGACTCTGCCCTGGTCTTTATAGTGTGGTAGTTACTGATGCTAATGGCTGTACTATAAATACTTCTGCAACTATTACGGAGCCGGCACCGCTGGTATTCAATGTAGTGAATGATACCGTATATTGTTTACCGGGAACAGGTACAGCTCAAGCGATAGTAAGTGGTGGGACTCCATTATATAGTATTTCTTGGTTAAATGCTTCAGGAACCAATATCGGTAATGGTTTATCTATTGCTGGACTAACACCTGGAGTTTATTCTGCAAGTGTTACTGATGCCAATGGCTGTCCAAGCAACGCAACTTTTAATATTATTGGTCCTGCCAATCCATTGACGGCAACAATTAGTCATACCAATGAAACATGTTTAAATAATAATGACGGTACCATTACCATTATTCCAAGTGGCGGTACCGCACCATATAATATCATTGCTCCATCTACATCTCCTTGGAATGGCCCTACTTCTGTACAATTCTCCGGCGGAAACACTGTTTCTCTGGGAATGGTTGCAGGCTCTTACAATTATACTATAAGTGACTCTTATGGCTGTTTAACAACTGTTTCAACAAGTATAACCCAGCCTACTTATTTACAAGCCACAGTAAGTATATTAAATGTTACCTGTAATGGAGATAATGATGGGAACATCACTATTACACCAAGTGGGGCAACACCTAACTACACTATTACTTGGTTATCTGGACCTAACACAGGACCATGTATTTTACCAGTTTCACAAGTGGTAACAGGCGCTACACCTTATCCAAATCTTTGTCCAGGAACCTATGTTTTTGAAATCACAGATTTAAATGGCTGTGACACCACTATAAGTGCTACCATTCTTGAACCAGCTGCACTTGCCATAACGCCTACAAATACTGATGTTGTATGTTACGGTATTCCGACAGGACAGGCCGGGATTGCAGTAAGTGGTGGTACTCCAGCGTATACTTATTTATGGACCACTACTAATGGTAATATTCCAGGTTCTTCAACAGTACCAACGATTACAAATTTACCTTCAGGAACCTATCAAGTAGTGGTAACGGACGCAAATAATTGTACAAGTTCAACTACAATCAATATTAACCAACCTGTATCAGCTTTATTAGCAGGTATAAGTCACACGGATGAATTGTGTTTCCCAATTACTAATCTTCCTTCAACAGGAACGATAACAATTGGTGCAAATGGTGGAACGGCTCCTTATACCATTACTGGTCAAAATTTAACTTGGACTGGATCGCCAATCATCCCTAATCCCACGATTCTTCCACCGGTTTCACCTGCAGGACAAACCATGATAAATGTCCCTTCCAATAGCAATGGAGCGCCATATACCTTTACCGTAACAGATGCTAATGGATGTATTTATCCACCATTGTCAGTTGTTGTTGGCAGTCCAACAGCCCTAGTAGTGGCATCCACTCCAACCAATGTTCTTTGTACCGGATACCAAACAGGTGCTATATTAATTTCGCCGAGTGGAGGGGTGTCACCTTATACTGTTGATTGGCTTTCCCCACTTGCGAGTGGACCCTGTATTTTACCTGTAACTTCAACCATTAGTGCACCATATTCACAAGCAGGTCTTTGTGCGGGGAATTATATAATTTCTATTACTGATGCGAATGGGTGTCCTTCGACAATTTCTGTTCCAATTACTGAACCAGCATCTTTCCCAAGTTCCATTTCGAGTCAAGTAAACGTACTATGTCATGGTGATGCCTCAGGAGAAGCAAGTGTTTCAGCATTAGGCGGTACACCAGGATATACCTATTCATGGACTACAATCAACGGTAATATTCCGGGATCTTCTACAACGGCTACCATCGGTAGTATTAATCATCCTAATGGCTTAACAGCAGGAACTTACACAGTAGAAATTACAGACAATAATGGTTGTCAAACCATCAACACGGTCAACATAATAGAGCCAGCAACACCTCTTGGTGCTGGTGAAATCTCTACACAAGTCTCTTGTTTTAACGCTACAGACGGGACCATCACCATTACAGGGATTGGCGGAACACCACCTTATTTAGTTACAGGAGTAACCGTCCCTTTTTCAGCAACGATACCAAATATTAACAATACTCCTGCAACCTTAACAGGATTAGCGGCGAATGTTTATGTGTTTACAGTAACAGATGCTAATGGTTGTAGTATTAATATTTCAAGTACCGTTACCCAACCATTCCCATTGGTTGCTACGGGGGTTCCAACGAATGTTTTGTGTTATGGCCAAAGTGATGGAGAAATATCTTTAACCATTACCGGCGGAACACCAGGATATTCTTATGCATGGACAGGTCCTGGACCAATTATTCCTGCAGGTGGCCCAACTATAACAGGATTGAATATTGGTAACTACTCCGTTGTGGTAACAGATGCAAATGGATGCTTCACTCCTGTCTATAATTTTAATATTACCGAACCCCCAATTATTAGTTCTTCAGTAGTGATTTCTGATAACAATTGTAATGGCGGATCTACAGGATCAATAAGTGTATCTGTAACAGGTGGAACCGTTCCTTATACTTTTGAATGGCATAATGGATCAAGTACTGGACCTTTAGTAACTCCGCTAAGCAGCTTACAAAACATAAGTAATTTACCGGCAGGTCAATATACTGTAGTTATTACGGATGCTAATAATTGTGTTCATACAGAAACAGCCACCATATCAGAACCGTCTTCTGCGATAACGATTTCAGCCATTACTACCAATGTATTCTGTAATGGAAATGCTACAGGAACTATTACACCAACTGTTGCAGGTGGAACGCCATCATACAACTATCTATGGAATGGCCCTAGTCCTAATATGCCAAGTACTACTTTGAATCAAACTAATTTAGCTGCGGGAACCTACACACTAGTTGTGACGGATGCCTTAAATTGCAACGCAACAATTACTTTTGACATCCTTCAGCCCACTTCTGGTATTTCGATGGCCTTTACAACTGTTAATGTACAGTGTCACGGTGAAGCAACAGGAGCCATCAATATGACCGTCAGTGGTGGCACCCCGGGATATAATTATTTATGGTATAATCCAACCAATATCTTTGCTTCAACGGAATCAATAAGCAATCTTCCCGCAGGTTATTATTCATTACAAGTAAGTGATTTATTTGGATGTACTAGTTCTATTGATTCAATTCAAATAATTGAACCGCTTCCAATAATCTTTAATTACCCTAGTACTTATGTAGACATTATTAATTGTCATGGGGATGCCGATGCAAATATCTATACAAGTGTTTCTGGTGGAACACCATCACTTACTGGATATTTATATTCTTGGGTAGCTTCAGGGGGTGGGACCATTCCAAGTGGCCAAGGGTCTGCTCCAAATTTAAATATTCTTACGCCTGGACTTTATACCTTAACAGTAACAGATTCTTATGGCTGTGTTAAAGACACAACCTTTACCATAATTGATCCAGATACATTAACTATTTCTCTTGTGAGCAATACCATTTCCTGTTTTGGAGATTCTTCAGGCTTAATAACGGTAACTTTACTAGGTGGTACTGGGGCGTATGATATTTCGTGGACAGGTTCTGCGACAGGTTTCCCCTCTTTTACTACTAACGGTAATCCAGCTGGGCCTGAGTTAATTACTCCAGGAAATTATATAATTAATAACTTAATAGCAAACGTATATAATGTCACTGCTGTAGATGCAAATGGTTGTATAGCAGTCGCACTTCAAGACACCATCGAGCAACCAACACAAATAAATGTAATTAATGCAAACATTATTAAGCCGCTCTGTTATGGTGATAATAATGGCTCTATTTCTGTGGGAATGTTGACGGGCGGCACCCCAATATTTATGACTGGTTATACTTATACTTGGTCTGATTCACTAGGCGGAAGTATTACTGCAGCTCAAGCTGGACCATTCCCGTACAATTATTCACCACCGATAACCTTAACCGGATTAACAGCAGGAATGTATACGCTTACGGTTAAAGATGCATTAAATTGTGTTAGAACCTTTGCTTTCATTGTCGAGAATCCTGACGCTCTAATTTTTGATAGTATCATTACCACTAATATTAGTTGTAAGGGCTCTTGTTCGGGTCAAATATCCTTTAACCCTGCAGGTGGAACACCAGGATATACAGTTAACTTATTATATTTTAATGCAGGCAACTATAGTGTTATTGATAATTTAGTTATTCCTTCTCAAGACCCTACAGGGATTGTTTATAATTTTGATAATTTATGTCCAGGTCTATACATGTTGCAACTTATTGATGCACACAATTGCAGTTTTGATAGTGTTGGAATAGTATTGACAGAGCCATCAATTTCTCTAGCCGCAACAGCAAATATTGTTGCCTCAAGTGGATGTACCAATAACCAAGGGCAAATTCAAGTTACAGCCTCTGGCGGAAGCGCCCCATATAATGTAATGTGGAATTTAAGTCCATCAACTGTAAATACAGATCCTCTAGGATTTGAAATTGGGAACAGTGGAGGTCAATATATAATGAGTGCTTTACCTAGTGGTCAATATGAAATTATTGTATCTGATAGTAATGGTTGTAGTATTAGTCTCCCAATCTTTATGGATACTTTGAATAATATAGCGCCATCATTTACACTTAGTGACACAACCGGATGTGCGCAATTATATATCAACTTTACCAATACCACCAGCGGAACAGGACTTACTTATGAATGGATTTTTTCTAATGGTACAACGAGTACACTGGAGAATCCAACCATCTATTTCTCCACTGCAGGCATTTATGATGTTACCTTAATTGTTACCAATGCAAATGGCTGTACAGATACCATAAGTGAAATAGGTCTAATTCAAGTTTTCCCGAACCCTATTGCTTCATTCCAGGCGACTACTACAGAAATTGATTATTATTCAGGCTTAATTAATTTTGTAAATAATTCTACGAACGCACAATTCTATGATTGGGACTTTGGTGATTTATCTTTAGGTTCTCAAGAAGTTAATCCAGGTCACTTATATCCACCAGAACAAAATGGAGGTTATATCGTTACCCTAATTGCTAGTGACACCAATGGTTGTACGGATCAAACCCAAGCGTATTTTATTATTAATGAAACACTACGGGTAAATGTTCCAAATACTGTAACTGTAAATAGTGATGGTATAAATGATGACTTCAAACCTATATTTTCCAATAATGATATGGTTAAGGATTATGAATTATCAATTTATAATAGATGGGGGGAGTTGATATTTATCACAAATGATTTAACAGAACCGTGGAAAATTAATTATAGAGGCCTTGAGGTACAATCGGGCACCTATAATTGGAAAATTGTTTATTCAGACGATAAGTCGCGAATATTTACTATTGCGGGTCATGTTAATGTTTTACACTAATTATTATACTCTTCGTAAAATATTTTAAACTAATTTTGCAGTATAAAAAATAAAAAAATGTATCCTCCAGAATTAGTTAAACCAATGAAAGACGATCTACTTAATGTAGGTTTTAACCAATTAGAAACTTCCCCAGAAGTTGATGCTGCATTAGAGGATTCGAAAGGACTTCTTTTGGTAGTTGTAAACTCTGTTTGCGGTTGCGCTGCAGGTAATATGCGTCCAGGGGTTAAATTGTCTTTACAGCATGATAAAACACCTAACAAATTAGCGACTGTATTTGCTGGCGTAGATGGTGAGGCAACACAACAAGCGAGAAAATATTTTCTTCCTTATCCTCCATCTTCTCCTTCTATTGCATTATTTAAAGATGGTGTATTGGTTCATTTTTTAGAAAGACATCATATTGAAGGAGGAACTGCTGCAATGATTGCTGCAAATTTAACTGCTGCTTATGATGAGTTTAGCTAAACATTAATGAAGCGAGTATTTTATTTAAGCACCTGTTCAACTTGTCAAAGAATAATTAAAAGTCTCACCCTACCATCTGATATTGTTTTAGTAGACATCAAAAAAACCCCAATTACTGAAGTTGAATTAGATTTTATTGCACAAAAAACAGGATCATTAAGCGCCCTTTTTTCCAAAAATTCTTTGAAATATAAATCAATGGGATTGGCCACAAAACAGTTGAGTGACCAAGATATTAAAGCATTAATTTTAGAAGAATATACTTTCTTAAAAAGACCCTTATTTGTTTACGATGACTTTATTAGTGTAGGAAATTCAAAAGAGGAACAGGCACGTCAACTATCTTTTTTTAAGTAGGTTCTAGGATCTTTTAAGCATTCCTTTCTCAAATATGAAAATGCCAACCAGATAAATAAGAATCATTAGATTCCCCACGAACAATATCCCTAGGTGTGAATCTTTTATTTCTAATCCCATGAGAGTTCTCAATAAAGAAAAGAGGAAATAAATCAAGATTGCTCCACCAACATAAATGGCAAACTTCTTAGTATTGTATGGAATTTTGTAATGTTTCTGACCGAGAAAATAAGATAGAATCATTTGGAATGCATAAACCACTAATGTCGCCCAAGCGCAAGCTATAAAGCCATAGCTTGGAATAAATAACACATTAATAAGTACCGTTAAGCTTGCCCCGGAAACCGCAATTAGGGCACCAAATTTTGTTTTCCCACTCAATTTATACCAGATACTTTGATTGTAGTAAATCCCTAAAAACACATTGGCTAGCAGTAAAATTGGCACTACCCGTAGTCCAGCCCAGTAAGCTTCTGTCTGTATGAAATATTTAAAAATACTGATGTTAATAGAAACTACTAAAAAGGCAAGGCATACTACAGCGATGAATAAATTCATGATTTTAACATATACTTTATTGCGATCTTCATTTTTAAGTTGCGCAAAAAAGAAAGGCTCAGCGGCATAACGATATGCTTGTAATAGAATAGTAACCAGCATGGCCAATTTGTAGCATGCGCTATAAATCCCTACTTGAGCAGTGGCGTATTCTAAAGAATTTCCCTCGTAATACAATAATTGTTTGAGCAAGACCCGATCTAGAGTTTCATTTATTATCCCTGCAAATCCAGCAATTACGAGCGGAAAGGAATATTTCACCAATTGTCTAACCAGTATCCAATCAATTTTGAGTATTACTTTTGAAATAACATCATAAACTAAAATGATTTTAATGAGAGAGGCGCAAAGATTTGCTATTAAAATAAATAGAATTCCCTCTTCTGGTCTCGCCGGATCAAAAAATCCAAGTAGCAATATTAGATTGAGGCCTACATTAACCCCGATAGAACTTAACTGAACCACAGTAAAACGCAAAGCCCTTTCTTCCGAGCGTAATCTAGCAAGTGGAATCGCTGCAACTGCATCAATACAGACAATTGCCCCTAGTAAAACAATGTATTCATTATGCCCTTCATAGAGCATTAACGATGCGATGTCATTATTAAAATAAAGCAGTCCGAGATAGAAAAAGATGTTAATACCAAGTACCGTCAGAAAACTATTTGAAAACACTTTTTCCTTATCATCACTTCCTTGTAAAAATCTAAAAAATGCAGTTTCCATTCCGAAGGAAAGAAATACAATCAAAAACGCTACCCAGGCATATAAATCAGAAACCACACCATAATCCGCAGGGTTTTTAAAAATTGCTTCGTTGGTGTAAAGGGGAACTAGAAGGTAATTTAACAAGCGACCTACAATACTTGAAAGACCGTAGATGGCAGTTTGACCTAATAAGCGCTTAATTGATGAGTTCATTAATTTCTAAAACTAGGCTTTTGTTTATTTAAAAAGGCACTTGTCCCTTCAATAAAATCTTTTGTTCCAAAACAACGTCCAAAGGATTCAATTTCAACTTCATAACCATTTACGCCATCTCTATACCCAGCATTTACGCATTGAATCGCTGTCGCAATTGCCATTGGGGAATTTTTCATTATTTTATTTGCGATTTCAAGGCACTTTTCTAATAATTCATTTGCAGCTACAACATGATTTACCAAACCAATTTGATGTGCTTCCTCAGCTAAGATCATACCTGCTGTAAAAATCATTTCATTCGCCTTTCCTCTGCCTACCAATTGCGCCAAGCGCTGCGTTCCACCGTAACCAGGGATAAGCCCTAAGGAAACTTCGGGAAGTCCTAAGCGAGCATTTTGATCCGCCAATCTTAGATGACAACTCATGGCCAATTCTAATCCTCCCCCTAAAGCGAAACCATTTATTGCCGCAATTACAGGCTTGCTCAATTGTTCTATTTTATTAAATAAAAGTGTTTGTCCAGTTTCTGCTAGAGCGCCCCCTTGTGAAATATTGAAATCTGCAAATTCTTTAATATCTGCACCCGCAACAAAAGACTTTTCACCTGCTCCCGTTAAGATAATAACTCCAATAGATATATTCTCTTCGGCTTCACCTATAGCGTTGCTTAATTCTTCAATAGTGACCTTATTAAGTGCATTTAATTGCTCAGGTCTATTTATGGTAATGATTTGAATCCCATCTGTTTGGGAAATGATGATATTTTTATACATACTAGCTTTCTAAGTGCATAAAGTTAGTGATTTATTCAGCTCAATTCACGAGTGTCTAAAAGCACATTTTCCTTATTGAGGATAGTTATAAAAGACTATAAACGAATAATAATCGATAATAATTGAATAAAAACCGACTGTAAATAGGCGCCCTATGCAACTTTGCAATGTTGATTTAAACACGAAAAAATCGATGATAAATAATTTTAATTAATAAAATATAAGAAAATGAATGCATTAAAAAACAAGGTTAATTTAATTGGCCGATTAGGAGCAGAACCAGAATTTGTAACCTTTGATTCGGGTAAAAGTCTCGCGCGTTTCACATTGGCAACCAATGAGAATTATAAAGACAAAAGCGGAGAGTGGAAAGAAAACACACAATGGCATACCATCAATATGTGGGGTAAGATGGGAGAGCGCGCTCAAAAAACATTGACAAAAGGTCAGGAAATTCTTTTAGAAGGAAAATTAGTACATCAAACCTATGAGGACGCAAAGGGAGAAAAGCGCTATAGTACTGTAGTTGAGGCGAATGAGTTCTTGTTATTGCAGGGAAAAAGTGATTCAGATAAATAATAAATATAAAATACAGCGTTTATGAATCATGTGAATTTAATTGGAACCGTAGGGACGATTCCAAGACTTGCAAAAGATGGATCTGGCAAACAGGTCGCAAGATTTATCCTCTCCACTAAAGAGGATTATTTGGATGCAAGCGGCACTTTAAAAGCCCGCAATTTTAAACATTTAATTAGCGCCTGGGGACGATGGATACCAATAGTGGTAGAATATGGAAAGGAAGGCGTAGAATTAGCAGTTGAGGGTAGATTAACCACAAGGTTTTATAATTCAAATGGTAAAGTAAACTATATCACTGAGGTTGAGGTTAATGATTTAATTATAATGTAGTTAAACTAACGAGGATCGACGCCTATGGTGCCTTCAATAAATGGGAAGTCGGTCCCACTATATATAATCAATAAAAAAATAAAAATGAGTGATTTTAGCAACTATGTAACCCTTGTGGGAAGCATGGGAAATAATGCTCAAGTAACCAAGTTTGATAATGGAAATGCTGTAGCTAGGTTTAATTTAGCGACACATAAAATGGTTCGAAAGAATGATGGAAAATATGTGTCTCAAGTTCAATGGCATAAAGTATTTGCCTGGGGAAATTTAGCTCAGTTTGTTGAAACATATGGTGAACAGGGCAAAAAGGTGGCCATTCACGGCCGATTAATTAACCGTACCTATCTAAGTAATGAGGGTACACAATTAAATTCAACGGAAGTTGAATTGAAACAAATCATAGGACTTTAACCTCCGATCTAAATAATGAGAAAGCAGCTACGGCTGCTTTTTTTATTAATAATTTCTGTACTCGTTCCATAATTGAGATCTTAATCCAATTACCGGAAGAATGTGATACTGGATTGTACTCGTATTGTTAATTTGATATTGATCTCCTCTAAATTGTAGTTCAGCAAAAGCTGAAATACTTCCTTTTTCAGTTATCACCCGACTGTATTGAAGATTCACCCTATAAAAATTGACCCCCGTTCCCTGGCCTATTACAACTCCAAAATCATTTGGACGCAGCGCATAACTTTGATAAATATTAGCGCCAAAATTTAAGTTGTTTTTATCTAATCCCATCAAGCCATATGATCCAGAAAGTTGGAAGGTGTTTTTTAGATAATTCCATTTCCCTTCGAAGTAGAGTTCAATAAAATTTGCACCTAATGGATGGCTTAATGTAGCATTATTGTTCCCATAATTTTGCATAGGATTCAAATGAGAATAGGTGTAAGGCCTTATTGCATTTATTTCTATTCGATAAAACAGATTGTTATATCCTTTTTTATGCATCGATTTAAAGCCAATTTGCCCCCCTATTTTATTTGCCCAATAGCCACTTTGAGCCTGAACGGCCGACAATAAGAAATCGTCTATTATTAATTGGCTGTATAATTTTGACTTTTTAATTTTTATCGTAAGTCCTAAACCTAATAAAGCATTATCAGATGAGCCAATAGCATATTCTTGCGGTCTGTAAAAAATTAATGGGTTTAAATATTCAGGATCAAAACCTCGTTGTAATAAAGTATCTTTTGCTCGAAAAATAACAGATTCAAAAAAATTAATGTTTATTTTTTTGGTAATATTCCAACTTAAAAAATGACTTGCCGCGTATTTTGTTTGATTTTTTCCTTGATAGTTTTCCCTGAGAGATTGATATAAAATCAAATAATCAAGATGCCAAAAATGGGTTTTAATTTGACCAAATAAATAGGGCTTTCCATAGTCACTTAGAAATAAAGATCTCGACCCTTCTCCAATAAAATTCTTGTCGTAACCCAATTGAAAATTAAAATATTTATGCGGAGAATATGATATTCTTCCCATAGGTGCACCAAGAAGTCCAAGTCCTTTTTGACCGATTTCTTTACCAAAAGGAACATGAAAAAAGGTGTCGTTTTTAGCATAATAAACAAGTCCCCCAATTCTATAATATAAATTTTTTAAAGGGGTGCCCTCAAACAATAATCCACCGCCAAAACGATAATTTATTTCTGTATTATTTTGAATTCCAAGATCAAGTAAAGGGATGACTTGATTGTTTTTATTTACTTTAAAACCTATATTTTTCGCAATATTTAATTGAATAGTTGGATAAATACCCGAATGAGGGGCATTTCCATCTTTGTTTACAGAATCTGTCTGGAAGGGCGTTAAGAGAAAACCTTCTTGTATTTGGCCCTGAAGCTCAAGTGCAATCATGCACACAAAGAATAAAAATAGCTGCTTAATAATCATTATAATGATTGATTAAATTGGTGCGAATACCCAGGTTTAAAATACAATTTTTTGGTTCACTAGTACCTAAATTATTTCTATAAGTGAAGCCAATAAAAGCGGATAAATCAAGCGACTCATTAAAGCGATATGCAAGTTCTAATTGTTCGAAATTGATCCATTTATTTTCAGATAAAGTTGCCATTGAAATGGACATTAAACTATTTTTATTGTAATCTATTAATTGATAAAAAATACTTTTCCCGGAAAAGAAAAAGTTGTTTCTAGACCAACTAGCGCGCATTATTATTTCTCTAAAACCATCACCTTTTATATGCGCAAGTGGAAGGTTATATTGTGTAAAAGACAATCTTTGAATTGGGGCTCTGTACATATCCTTAGAGACTAAATTATATTCCATCTGAAGCATTAATTTTCTAATGCTGAATATCTCATAAAGTCTAAAACCACCTTGATAGGCATAAGTTAATTTTTTATATTTGGAAATGGCTCCTTGTCCATAAACCCTGATCTTAAAATTGATGATCCAATTAATATTAGTTCCAATTACGGAATAAACATTTTCTCCTTTAATTAATTTATTGATTAAGGGCACAGGACAAAAGTATAATGGGTTAATTCTTGTAGTGGTAAGTGAATCTCCTTTGGCCCAAATAGACCCTTCAAAAAAACTAATTGAAAATGTTTTATTTGGAGCATAGGTGATATAATTTATGGCCAGTCCTTTGGGCTGGTAGTAACCTTCTACGGTTGAATAAACATTTTTTCGAACTAAGTTCAACAAACGACTTCTCATATATTGAAAACTCCATTTAGGGGTGATTTGATAATTAATTTTAAAATAAGGCGATCCAACGCTGTTATCAGAAAGCAATAAGGAACGGTGTCCAGCTCCGATAAATTGTTGGTTGTTCCCAGCAGTAAGGTCTAATTTTTTATTTACACGATATACAAGACTTCCGACCGCATAGGCATAATCATAAGCTGTATTCTTAAATGGCTTTGTTCTTGCCGCACCTGGAACGACAGCATTTTGAATCGTATAATTATTATTAGCAGTGGGATAAATTTCGCCATGTTCCGACATATAGGCTTGTTCATAAGAGGCAAAGCGGGTTTGATTTTCATAAAAGGAGGATGAAAAAGAAAAACGATCTGTTATAGATCCTTTAAATAATACCCCCCGTGTATTTTGAAATAATCTATCATTATTGGTATCACAAAAGTCTTTCCCCATTCCAAAATTGAATAAAGGAGAGAAAGAGATTAAATAATCATCTCCTTTAACTTCGACCAACTGACCCTGTCTAAAATTTTTCTTTGACTCAGTTACTATAATAATATCCAAGCTGTCTTTAGGTATTTTAAAAGAACGCATTTGATAAATGATGGGTAAAAAGTCGCCATTATTATTTGAATTAATATAAAAGGTAGGCTTATACCAATCATCTTTGAATGCGCTAGAAATAGGCAACAAATTTAACTGACCATAACTTAAAAGGGGTAAGGAAAATATAAAAATTAGCAGCTTATTTCTCATAACATAATTTGCATAAATCCTGCTGTTTTAGCAATAAAAAATGGATTGGTTAAGTCTTGTTTATTATAACGCAAAGGCATTCCTGTAATGGCATCAAAAACACCTCCTCCTAATGTTTCCAAGATTGCTTGTCCCGCCGCAATATCCCATTCCATAGTTGGGGCAAAACGAGGATATACGTCTGCATTTCCAAGTGCTAAATCAAAAAATTTGAGAGCAGAGCCCATAGAAATATTGGTTATTTCTGAGAATTTTTTCTGTAACATATCATGAAAAGCATCACCAATTTCAGAAGGATGACTTCTTGAGACAAGCATTCGTAAAGGCGTGTTCACTTGAATTGAAGGCTTAATTTCTGTCCATTTAGTGGTATCACAAAAATCTTCAAATGAGCATATAAAGACCCCTAAACTTTTCCCTCCAAAAAGCAATTCTTGGTTAACGGGGGAAGCTATAACACCAAAAACAGGCGCATCATGGTCTATCAAAGCTATACTAACGGCAAATTCACCATTTCTTTTTATGAACTCTTTTGTCCCATCTAAGGGGTCAACACACCAAGAAGCTTTCCAAGTTGTACGGATTTTAAAATCGGCTTTAACCGATTCTTCTTCTGTAATGGGAATATTTGTTTTCGCTAAGTGCTTTAATATAATATCAGATGAGGATTGATCTGCAAGGGTTAGGGGAGACCCATCGACTTTAATTTCAGAATTAAAATCTGATTGATACACCTCCATAATTTTTTTGGAGGCTTCAATAGAGGCAATTACTGCGCTATGGTATTTTGCATCTAATTTCAAATTTATAGTTTCATTTCGGGTACATACTCTGGGACAACTAGTTCCCCTTCTGTTTTAGCTATAATTTCTTCAACACTTACTCCAGGGGCCCTCTCTAAAAGATAAAATTTTTCATTTTTAATTTCTAAAACAGCCAATTCAGTAACTACTTTTTTAACGCAGCCAACACCCGTAAGTGGTAGGGTACATTTTTTAAGGATTTTTGATTCTCCGGCTTTATTGCTATGCATCATAGCCACAATAATATTATCAGCAGACGCTACAAGATCCATGGCGCCCCCCATACCTTTAACCATTTTACCAGGAATTTTCCAATTGGCAATATCTCCATTTTCAGAGACTTCCATTGCTCCTAATACTGTCAATTGCACATGTTGCCCACGAATCATTGCAAACGACATTGCAGAATCAAAAAAAGCAGCTCCAGGAAGTGCAGTTATTGTTTGCTTACCTGCATTAATTAAATCCGCATCTTCTTCTCCTTCCATTGGGAAAGGTCCCATTCCTAGTATTCCGTTTTCTGATTGGAATTCAACTTCGATACCTTCAGGTATATAGTTTGCTACAAGTGTTGGGATTCCAATGCCTAGATTTACATACCAGCCATTTTGCAATTCTTGTGCTATGCGTTTTGCAATTCCTATCTTATCTAGTGCCATTCCTGCTAATTTTTATATCCTAAATTTCTTCAACTCTTTTTTGTACAGTTCGTTGTTCGATTCTTTTTTCAAAATTATTCCCTTGAAAAATGCGTTGAACAAATATTCCTGGCGTATGAATTTGATTGGGGTCTAAGCTACCGATCGGGACCAATTCCTCCACCTCTGCAATGGTTATTTTTCCTGCCATTGCCATCATTGGATTAAAATTCCTTGCTGTTGCTTTATAAATCAAATTGCCTGCTGTATCACCTTTCCATGCTTTTACTATAGCAAAGTCTGCTGTAAGTGCATTTTCTAGAATATGTGGTTTTCCGTTATAGATTCTAATTTCTTTCCCTTCTGCCACTTCAGTACCAAATCCTGCAGGAGTATAAAAAGCGGGAATTCCTGCGCCACCAGCCCGACACCTTTCTGCTAAACTTCCTTGTGGAATTAAGTCTACTTCTAATTCGCCAGAAAGCATTTGTCTTTCGAATTCATCATTTTCTCCCACATAGGAACTGATCATTTTTTTAATTTGTTTTCCTTGTAATAGGAGACCTAATCCAAAATTATCAACCCCTGCATTATTAGAAATACAAGTTAAATTTTTAACTCCTTTTCGGACCAATTCACCAATGGAATTTTCAGGAATACCACATAATCCAAATCCGCCCAGCATTAAGGTCATACCATCTTCAATGCCAACCAATGCTTGTTCAACATTTTCTATTACTTTATTCATACTTATAATTCAAAGGGTACATCAGTTTCATCTGCCTCTTCTGGAATAATGGCTTCTTTACAGTCGTATGTTTTTGGGTCATAATCTTTAGGGATCGAAAAGTCTTGCGTTGATAAACTAATTTTCGCGTCCTTGTATACTTCTTTCATATATAGCCCATAAATTGGGAGTGCCATTCGGGCTCCCTGCCCATAATTCATCGATTGAAATCGAACCGACCTGTCTTCTGCGCCCACCCAAACACCGGTTACTAAGTCAGGTGTAATACCAATAAACCATCCGTCCGAATTATTCTGGGTAGTTCCTGTTTTACCTGCTGTTGGAGCAATGGTGCCATAGCGACCACTTCTTAAACTTGCTCCTGTTCCTCTTTCAATAACCCCTTTCATCATTTTTAAAATTTCATACGAAACGGTCGAGTTTAAAGCTTGCTTACTGTCTTCAACTGCTTCATAAATGATTTTCCCGTTACGATCTTGAATTTTTAAAATGGCAGTTGGCTTAACAAAAACCCCATTATTTGGGAAGATACATTGCGCTGCTACCAGTTGATATAAAGATAGGTCCATACTTCCCAAACACATGGATGGCACAACATCATTTGGATTTAAAAAGATATCTGTTTCTTTTAATAATTTTTCGATTTGATAAGGCCCGCCTGTTTTTTCAACTGGATTATAAGCGCCCATACGGGCCATTACCGCCACGGTAATTGGATTTGAAGAAAGCGCAAGGCCATCTTTAACGCAACCTGCGGCAGTTCCGCTTGGGCAGTATTTACCAACAACTTTATTGTGATTGTCCACTAAATCTACGCAATATTCTCCTGCTCCAAAAGTAGTGCATGGATTGACCACTTTCATGGACAATGCCGCTGCATATACAAAAGGCTTTATAGTTGATCCAACTTGTCTTTTTCCAAGTCGCACATGATCATAGGAGAAATGTTCTGCATTTATTCCACCAACCCACGCTCTAACAAATCCAGTTTGTGGTTCTATAGATACCAATCCTGCGTGTAAGAAAGCTTTATAATACCTAATAGAATCGTTAGGGGTCATTGTCGTATCTCTTCCTTTGCTAGATTTCCATGTAAAAACCCGCATTGGTGCCGGAGTATTGAAGCAATTCATAATTTCTTGTGCCGAATAACCAGCAGCAGCCATTATTTTATATCGCCCAGTTGATCTCCTAGCATTTTCCATGATTTGATCTACCATAGATTGATCAATTGAATTCGAAAATGGATAATTCTTTAATCCTCTATTATTATTATCAAATGCTGGCTGAAGGGTTTCTTTTATGTGCTCTTCAACTGCGGCTTCCGCATATTTTTGCAGGCGTGAATTAATAGTAGTATAGATTTTTAATCCATCACTATAAATATCATAGGGTTGCCCATCTTCTCTTACATATTGAAAACTTCCATCTTCTTTTTTTGATAATAAAATAGCAGTTACCTCTGTGCGTAGGGCTTCTTTAAAATAAGCTCCAGGACCAATTTTGTGATCAACGGATTGATAATTCACCACAAGTGGTTCTTGAGATAGCGTATTAAATTCCTCTCTACTTATTTGATTTTTAATGGCTTCATTTCCATCCTTACTATTTTTCATCCACTGATAAAGCACTTGATTTCTTCTTCTTATGGCCCTTAAAGAATCATTTTCTCTTGCTTTCAGTATTTGTTCTTGGCTCACTTCAGCAGGACTTATGCCTTCATCTGCCGCAATAAATCGTCGATAATTTTTTATTTTAAAGGAGTAGGGATTGTATAGTCCCGGGTTTTTACACATCCCAATCAGTGTCGCCGCTTCTATCTTAGATAAAGACTTTGGTGATTTATTGAAATATACTTTCGCCGCATTTTCGATTCCTACAGCATTATAAAGAAAATCAAATTGATTAAGATACATGGTGATAATTTCATCTTTTGTGTATCTTGCTTCTAAACGTGTTGCAATAATATTTTCCCTAGCTTTTTCATTTAATCTTCGAAGTTTTCCAAATAATGCAAAATTCCCACCAATAATTTCTTCTCCTTTTGCTCTTGCAATTTCTTCTTTTTGTCTTTGTTGTAAAGTAAAAAGTAATTTAGCTAACTGTTGTGGAATAGTTGAGGCACCGCCAGCACGACCAAACGAAGAAAAGGATCTTGCTATGGAACGAAAATCTACTCCTGAATGCTCTAAAAATCTTTCGTCCTCAGTAGAAATTAAAGCATCAAATACAAATGAGGAGATATTTTTGAAATCAGCACTGGTTCGATTGACTTGCCAATAGCGCCCTAGAGTATCACCATCTTGTCCGAAAATCAAAGAAGCTTGTAGTTCTGGTGGATTATCTAACATAGAAACCGGAGGAAGATCATCTTCTGACTGAAGAAAAATTAATCCTACAACAAACAGAAATGGGAACAAAGCAAATCCCCAAAATATTTTAGTATATTTTTTTCTTTTTTCATCTGGAAGCGAAGCGTTCATTTTTTCTTTTTTTAAAAGTACATATTAAACATTATCTCAGCACATCTTTTCGTTGACTATCTAATTTCAATAGTAAAAACATCATGATACAAAATGACATTATAGAAGACCCTCCGTAACTAAAGAAAGGAAGAGGAATACCAATAACGGGTACAAAACCGATATTCATTCCTATATTAATAGCGAAGTGATAAAATAAAATCATGGCAACACAATAGGCATATATTCTATTAAAAGAAGAGCGTTGTCTTTCGGCTATGAAGACTATTCTCATCAACATAAACAAGTAGATAAAAACCAAGAAGACACTGCCCAAAAACCCCCACTCTTCAGCAAAGGGACAAAAAATAAAATCAGTTTCACTTTCGGGCACATGATTACTTTCTACACTAGAAACAGAGGCTTCCTTATAACCCTTTCCAAAAGCCCCACCCGAACCCACTGCGGCCATTGCCCGATTTCTATTATAATCTTTTCCATTTGGGTCTTCTTTCAATCCCAATACCATTTCTATTCTATCTTTTTGGTGCCTTGCCAATTTACTAAAAACAAAACTCACACTTGAACTAAGAGCAGTCATGAATACAAATCCAAAAACTATAATAAAAGTAAGACTGGAGCGATCTCTTTTTGTCCCGAACCTTCTGATGTACATAAAAGCCAAAAGAGACAGAAAAGCTAGGGTAATAATAATTCCTGTACTCCCTTTAATTACTATGCCGGGTAAGAAGCCAATACTAAATTCTACCTCACCAATTATTAAGGTAAGTACCGCTAAAACAACAACTATAAATAATAAAGGAATAAAATGATTTCCCACCCAGGTACTTTTTAGATTAATGCCTGGAATTCTATTCACTATTTTTAATATTATAGGGTCAAAAGTCATCCCTTCTCGATACATTACAAACAAAAAGGAGCTAAAAACAACAAGAGTCCCTGCGTCTGGCTGTAAAGCAACCAAGATTGCAGGACCCATGATTATTCCAACAGCAGTTAAAACCGTATTGGTAGTTTGATGTTTAATCATTAAGCCGCTGATGTATTTTGATAATAGCAGCGCAGTAGAAATTTTAGCAAATTCAGCAGGTTGAATACCCATACTTCCAATACCAATCCAAGCGCGAGCGCCATTTATAGGAGGCATAAATAAAACGATGACTAATAATATGAGGGTAAAAATGTAGATGGGCACAGCAAATTTTCTGTAGATATCCACATCAATTAAAAAGATAAGTAAACCTAAAAATAAAGAAACACCAAGCCATAACATTTGCTTACCATATTTTTCACTAAAGGCAAAAATATTAGGGTGTTCTTCATTAAAAGCTACTGAGTAAACAGTGGCCATCCCAAAAATTAATAGAGAAATAAATGCAATAAATAGCGGCCAATCTATATGTGAAAGAAGCGCATCATTTTTTCTCATCAGTGAATAATATTAGGTTCTTCAACTTTGTTTAGATTTGATTCTTTCTCTTTGGTAACTTTACCTTTTAAATATTTTTCGATCATTAGACTCACAATGGGTGCGGCAACAGCTCCACCGGCCCCTGCATTTTCTACAAAAACTGCAATGGCAATTTTTGGATTATCGCGAGGAGCAAAAGCAATAAACACGGAATGGTCTTTTCCATGTGGATTTTGAACGGTTCCTGTTTTACCACAAATGATAATATCTTCAAGTCTAGCTGATTTTGCAGTACCGCCACTTTCATTAACAACCCTTCTCATCCCTTCAATAACTGCGTCAAAATATTTACTTTCAACCATTGTTTTGTGTTTTTTCCTAAAGTTTGCTTTTGGACCTTTTTTCCCAATCGACTTTACAAAATGGGGAGAATAATACCACCCCTTATTCGCGATAATTACCGCTATATTCGCCATCTGCAAGGGGGTTAATTTTATTTCTCCTTGTCCAATTGATATAGATCTTATGGTTGAAAAGGCCCATTGATGATGCCCATACCATTTGTCATAATATTTAGAATCTGGAATTAGCCCTCCATTTTGTCCAGTAATATCAACATCAAGCTCTCTCCCCAAACCAAAACTACTCATATAACGATGCCACTTATTTAATCCATATTCTGCATCAGCATATAAATTCTTTTTTTCCTTTTGCTGTATTACTTTCCTAACCAATTGATAAAAATAGGGATTGCAAGAATATTGCACTGCTTCAGCAATGCTTGAGGCGTTTGGGTGATTGTGACACCCGACCATGCTTTTTATACAGGCAAAACCAGAATTTTCAGTAACTACGCCTTCCTGCATACCGATTAAGGACTGAACTAATTTAAAAATAGAACCCGGAGGATATTCAGCCTGTAAAGGGCGAGGAAACAAGGGAATATCTTTATCTCTTGCCAATTTCGGATAGTTTAAACTTATATTTCTTCTTCCAACCAATAAATTTGGATCATATGAGGGAGACGACACCATTGTTAAAATTTCACCTGTTGATGGCTCAATAGCAACAATACAGCCCCTTTTACCCTTCATTAGTTTCTCTCCATAAGCCTGCAACACAATGTCCATTCCTAATTTAAGTGGAATCGCCTGTTTGGCAACGGTGTCATATTTACCATTTGCATAACTTTCAATGGCATTATTCATTGCTGAGGTGACCACGTATCGGATTCCTTTTCGTCCTCTGAGTTCTTTTTCATAAAATCGCTCAATACCTGACCTACCAATATTTGATCCAGGGCGATAAAAATGATCGGCATTTAATTCTTTAGAATCAATATCCTCTCTGTTTGCTTCATTAAGATAACCCAAAATATTAGCCCCATTAGCGTAAGGATAAGTGCGCATACTTGTCACCTCTTCTTTAAAACCTGGAAAATTAGCAATGTGTACTAATATTTTTGTGATTTCATCTAAAGTCAGTTCTTTTAGAAAGGGATAAGCTCTCATTTTCTGATAATTAGAGGTGTGTTTTCCTGAACTTTTATTGTAATAGACCCCCTCACCTTTTACAATTTCTTTAAATCGCTCTCTCACCATAATTGGGGTCCAGCCAATTAATTTTGCGAAAGCTACAGTGTCTAAATGTGTAATTTTCTCCTCAGTCATCATGAGGTTGTAATAGGTTTTGTTAGAAACAATTTTCCTTCCTTTACGGTCAAACATTACGCCTCTAGGCGGAATAATTTCTTTTCTTTTCTCAGCAATTTCCTGTGCCCTCAAAACCCATGTGTCATCAACTACTTGCATATAGAATAAGCGGGAGGTATATATGAATCCCACCAATAATATAAAAGCGATAATTACATATTTTCTATTCTCTAGGTTCATAACTTTTGTGTCTTCCTAAGTAAGAAAACCTGCAATAGCAAGCTTATTAGATAAGTAAAAATTAAAGAGAGGAATATCTTTTGAAGGAGATATAACATCTTGTTAAAACTGAAAATTTCAATGATGAAAAACCAGGTCAAATAAATTAAAAGCAAGGACCCAAATGTATATAAAAACCAAGTATGTCCCATGTCGAATATAGTAGGAGATTTAAGGACATCGTAACCATCTCTTGGACTAAAAACATTGAAAATTATGGGTCGAAAATAGGCAAATAGCAATAAAGACGAAGCATGTAAACCATAAGTGTCCGACATGACATCAACATTTATACCCATTAAAAAAGCCAGCCCCATTAATACGAATATATTGGTGTCAAAGGGAAGCAACATGATATACAATGGACAAAGGAGTAGGGTAATACCAATACCAATTTCTATTTTATTAAAAATAAAAACTTGTAATAAAACAAAAAGTACAAATCGAAATATTTGTTGCCCAATTACTTTCATATCAATGGCTTGTCTTCATCTTCTGGAACATCTAACTCTAGTGCCTTTTGTTCTTCAATGAGGAGATTTTTAATTACATATACGCGGTCAATACTTCTAAAATCCTGGCTAAATTTTATAACAACATCCCAAAGAGGTTTTCCTTCTACCGGCGCTAATTTTTCTACTCGACCGACAAGAATTCCTTTTGGAAATATACCTGATCCACCTCTGGTATAAACCTTAGACCATTTTTTTATTCTTAAGTCATTTGAAATACCAGAAATTGTACCTCTTGTTGGATCTTTTCCATCCCATTTCAAAAACCCATACAAACCAATAGGTTGAATAAGAACATCAATATTAATGTTTTCCGTAAGGACAGATTTTACAACGGAATAATGTTTACTGGTATTATGAATTATCCCCACAACTCCATCGGGAGAAAAAACACCCATTCCGCGTTTAACTCCTTGCATGTCACCAATATTTATGGTAAAATAATTATTCATTTTACCTGTTGTTGAGTTAATTACAGAGGCGGGCAGATAATTATATTGTTGCTCAAAAGTTGTGTCTTTAATTTTAAATAGATTCTGATCAACTTGATATAAATTTTTAATTAATCTCTTTCTGAGATAAATATTTTCTTTTTGAAGTTTTAAATTGGAGTTTTCTAATTCAAAATGTTGCGCAACAGCGTACTTTATGGAATAGAATTCACCACCGACACTAGAGGCACTTGTAAAAAACTGACTTTTGGGAAAGCTCAAATATTGCACATAGGTTAATAGGCAAATGATTTGCAAAGTCGCAAAAAATAGAAAGACACGAAAACGCCTTAAAAAGGCGATGAGGTTTTGCATGTACAAAAATAAAAAAGTCCAAGCAATTAATGTGTTTTACTTAAAAAACAATTCTTAGGCTTTCATCAAGAATTGATAACGGTCTATATTTTTTAGAGCAATACTTGTTCCACGTGCAACTGCACGCAAAGGATCTTCTGCAATGTGAACTGGTAGTTTTGTTTTAGCAGAAATTCTTTTATCTAAACCTCTTAGCATGGAACCACCTCCAGCAAGGTAAATACCGGTTTTGAAAATATCAGCAGAAAGTTCAGGAGGAGTCATTTCTAAGGCACTTAATATTGCCTCTTCAATTTTAGAAATAGTTTTATCTAATGCTCTAGCAACCTCATCATAAGTTACCATAATTTCTTTTGGAATTCCTGTCATTAAATCTCGCCCTCTTACCGCAAATGGTTCTGGTGGGTTTTCTAATTCTGTTAATGCGGAACCAACTTCTATTTTAATTTGTTCAGCAGTTCTTTCTCCAACCAATATATTATGTTGTTTTCTCATGTAATCTTCGATATCGCTTGTGAAATCATCACCTGCAATACGAATGGATTTATCACAAACAATACCTCCAAGGGCTATTACCGCAATCTCCGAAGTTCCACCACCTATATCAATAATCATATTCCCCATTGGTTCTTCGACATCAATTCCAATCCCAATTGCTGCTGCCATGGGTTCGTGAATTAAATAAACTTCTTTTCCACCGGCATGTTCCGCTGAATCTCGAACAGCTCTTTTCTCCACTTCGGTAATACCTGATGGAATACAAATCACCATTCTTAAAGTCGGGTTGAATAGACTTCTACCCGGATTAATCATTTTGATCATCCCGCGAATCATTTGCTCTGCACTTTGGAAATCGGCGATTACACCATCTTTCAAAGGGCGAATGGTTTCAATAAGTTTATGTGTTTTACCATGCATTTGTTGCGCCTTCTTACCAATAGCAACGATTTTACCTGTTGAAATATCTTTGGCAACAATTGATGGTTCATCAACAACAACCTTATCATTCCAAATAATTAGCGTATTGGCCGTACCGAGGTCAATTGCGATTTCTTGCGTTAAAAAACTAAATAATCCCATTTTATATGTTGATATGTGCTTGTGTAAATTCTTGTTACCCTAAAATAAAATAAAAGTTTCATTTTTCATAACAAAGTTAGTGTTTAAAGTGTCGAAATCCTGTAAAAACCATTTTCATTTCATGAGAATTACAAAAATCGATAGATAAGGAGTCTTTTATGGAACCTCCGGGATGAATAACAGCCCTAATCCCCTCATTATATGCGATTTCAACACAATCTGGAAATGGGAAAAATGCGTCACTTGCCATTACTGCTCCATTTAGGTCAAATCCAAATGTTTTTGCTTTGTGAATGGCTTGTTCTAATGCGTCTACTCTAGATGTTTGTCCCGTTCCACTTGCTAAAAGACAAGAATCTTTTACTAAAACAATGGTATTTGATTTGGTGTGCTTTACAATTTTATTTGCAAAAAGAAGATCTTGGATTTCATTTTCAGTTGGGGCTAGTTCTGTTTTAACTTCTAAATCAATCGCTTCCACAGTTTTTTCGTCCCTTTCTTGTTGTAATAGACCATTGAGCGCTGTTCTGAACTGAACTTTTGGAAAATCAAATAATTTTTGAATTAATAAGATTCTATTTTTTTTCGATTTTAGCAATTCAAGTGCGTCTTCATCAAATTCAGGGGCAATTAGCACCTCAAAAAATAAATCATTTAACTTTCCAGCAAGATCTAAATTGATACTAGTATTAGAAATTAACACACCACCGAAAGCACTTATGGGATCAGAAGCTAAGGCAATGTCATAAGCTTCTGATATAGTATTTGCTGTAGCTAAACCACAGGCATTATTGTGTTTTAAAATGCAAAAAGTTGGTCTTTCCGATTTAAATTCAAGCATTAAATTTACCGCAGCGTCAACATCTAATAAATTATTAAAGGATAATTCTTTTCCATTAAGTTTTTCAAATACTGCTTCTAAATCTCCGAAGAATACTGCTTTTTGATGTGGATTTTCTCCATATCGAAGTATCGATTTGGCAGAAACACTTTGTTTAAAGGCATCAAAAGTACCCTCATTAAAATACTTGTATATCATGGTGTCATAATGAGAAGACACTTGAAACGCTTGTCCAGCGAACCATTTTCTATCCGCTAAATGTAATCCATGATTTTCTTTGTACAAATCAAGAAACGCTACGTATAGGTCAATGCTTGGAACTATCACAACATCCTCATAGTTTTTGGCAGCAGCGCGAATTAATGAAATCCCTCCAATATCAATTTTTTCGATTATTTCTTGTTCCTCAGCTTGTTGAGCAAGTGTTTCTTCAAAAGGATATAAATCTACAATCACCAAGTCTATTGATGGGACATTAAATTTCGCTACAGTGTCAACATCTTCTTGTAAATTACGACGGTACAAAATCCCACCAAAAATTGCTGGGTGCAAAGTTTTAACCCTTCCTCCCAAAATTTCTGGGTAGCTGGTTAAAGATTCAACTGCTGTAACTTCAATTCCTAGTGATTGAATATACTTGAGTGTTCCCCCTGTTGAATATAAAAGCACATTATTCTTGTGTAATTCTCTAACAACACTTTCGAGTCCTTCTTTATTGAACACCGAAATTAAAGCACTTTTGATCGTTTTAATAGTTTCCATTTAAAAAATAAAATTGAACACAAAATTACTGCATTTAATTGTCATTTAGTAGGAAAAACAGTCATAGTACAATGTTAATTTAAAGTTATCTAAATGTTTATTTAATTTTACGAGATGAAGCATTCAACAACCTTGTTCAAATCAATCGTTTTTCTCTTGCTTTTTTGGCTCCTATTTTTTGAAATACAAAGAGTTATTTTCCTTTTATTTCATTATAAAGAAATCGCAAAACAAACTGAATTAGACGAAATATTAGGGATTTTCACGCATTCAATTCGTGTTGATTTATCTACTTCAGGTTATTTAATGGCCCTATTTGTTCTCGCGAAACTACTA
This sequence comes from Crocinitomicaceae bacterium, assembly GCA_044339115.1. GTDB lineage: Bacteria > Bacteroidota > Bacteroidia > Flavobacteriales_D > Crocinitomicaceae > UBA952. The sequence continues at coordinate 70,939 of JBIIWA010000013.1, read as the reverse complement.
GCCAATTATGTTCCATCGAAAATCACTCAAGCATTAGTCTACTTAGTATTTTATGCAGAATTGTTGCTTATATGTTTAGTTCATAGCGGAGAACTTGTTGCCTATTATGAATGGGGACACAAACTCACTTCTAGAGTATTTATGCATCTTTCAACTCCTGACGAAGTATTTAGAACCGCCGAATATAGCGCTGCATTTTTATTTTTCGGGGTTTTATTGTTCGAATTAGCTATAGGCTCCTATTTAGCCTATATGTTCAAATTTTTATCAAGAATAAATCTCCAAGAGGGCACGTCGAAAATTAGTCGCATTTTTAAGCCAGCGGCAATAGCTCTTGGAAGTTTGTGTGTATTTTTTCTTTTCGCTCGTGGTGGTTGGCAGCAAATACCTATTAATATTGATGCTTCCTATTACTCTTCAGACCAAGTACTCAATGATATTTCTGTGAATTCCGCGTATTTTTTCGGAAATAGTTTTGTTGTCTACAATAAAAGCGATTTAGCACAACATATACCACAAGTAGTAGAAAAAGAGAATAAGACATTAATTGATTCTTTATTTTTATTTGAAAGAGATCATGATAGACAGTTTATAACCGTAAAGAAACCTAACCTTGTTTTTTTAATCATGGAAGGATGGTCAGCCAATGTAATGGGGTCTATCAACCCTGACCAGAAGACGGCCACCCCTAATTTTGATCAATTGAGTAAATCCGGTGTTTTGTTTTCTAATATTTATGCAACCAACACCACATCAGAGATTGGAAACACTTCCATTTTAGCTGGTTATCCAAGTATACCGGAAAACGCCATATCCTTATTCCCAGACAAACATCGAAAATTGCCTACTATTAATCAAGTTGTTGAAAAACAAGGTTATAGCACCCACTATTTATTTAGTGGAGATTTGAAATATGGGAATATTAAAGGGTTTTTAATGGAGCATGGTTTTGACGAATTGGCAGATGAAAATGATTTTCCAGCCGGCTTAAAAAGAGGTAAATTGAATTATTACGATAAGGACTTGTATGCTTTTCTGCTTAAAAAAATAGATAAATCGGCCAAGCATCCTTTTTTGCATTGTGCTTTCACGGGCAGCACGCATTCCCCATATGATTATCCTCAAATAGGTAAAAAGAAATTTTATGGTGAGGAGATGGATTATTTGAACTCAATGGTTTATGCAGATAAATGTTTGGGAGATTTCATCAAAAAATGCAAAAATAAAAGTTGGTACAAGAATACCATTTTTGTAATTATTTCGGACCATGGTCATGCTACCCCGATTGCAACTACACCTTATGATACCAAGTTTTTTAATATTCCTCTTTTGTTCTTCGGTGAGCCAATAGCAAAAGAATATAAAGGAAAAGTAATGCGTAATATAGGTTCTCAAGGTGATATTGCTGCCACCTTATTGAAGCAATTAGGCTTGGACAACAGTAAGTTTATTTATAGCAAAGATTTAATGAGTCCGAATGTAAAAGAATTCGCATTTCACGCGACCATTCGGGGGTATGGATTTGTCAATCCTATGGGTAGTTATCTTTCAAATTTTGATTCTAAGATGACTACCTCTACTGATTTAGACCCGGAGACAGAATACGAAAACACCCTCCACCAAGGGGAAGGGTGTTTGTATAGATTTTATAAACATTTTGAGCAGCTCGATAGAAAATAATTCTATCCAGAACACATTTCACAAGAATCAGGATTCTCCAAAGAACATGCAAGCGCCGCTGCATCTATTTCAGCAGCAGTTGGCTCAATCAAGCTAACATTTGGCTCTTCTTCCATCACTTTATCTACTGTGAATTTGATCGCATCAGTCGCCGCTTTTGTTCTTAGGTAGTACATACCTGTTTTCAGTCCTTTTTCCCAACCATAGAAATGCATAGAAGTTAATTTACCAAAATTGGCATTTTCCATGAAGATATTAAGTGATTGACTTTGACAAATGTAAGCTCCTCTATCTGCAGCAAGTTCAATGATTGCTTTTTGAGAAATCTCCCAAGCAGTTTTGTATAGATCTTTTACATCTTGAGGAATTTCCTTGATGCTTTGAATGGAACCATTTGCAGTCATGATTTTATGACGCATTTCTTTATCCCACAAGCCTCTTTTTACTAGGTCTTTTAATAAATGCTTATTTACAATAATAAACTCTCCAGATAATACACGACGTGTGTAGATATTAGAGGTGTATGGTTCAAAGCACTCATTATTTCCAAGGATTTGCGCTGTAGATGCTGTTGGCATTGGAGCAAGTAATAGAGAATTTCTTACACCATGCTTTTTAACTTCTTCTTTTAACACATCCCATTCCCAACGAGAACTTGGTGTAACGCCCCACATATCATATTGGAAAACTCCTTGTGAGGTTGGTGAACCAGCATAAGATTCGTATGCTCCAAATTCACATGCCTGATCTTTTGAAGCGGTCATTGCGGCAAAATAAATAGTTTCAAAAATCTCTTTATTTAACGTTCTAGCCTCCTCTGATTCAAATGGATATCCCATCAATATGAAAGCATCAGCCAAACCTTGCACTCCCAATCCGATAGGACGGTGACGCATATTAGACTTTCTTGCTGCCTCTACAGGGTAGAAGTTTTCATCTATAATTCTATTCAAATTTACGGTAGCCTGATAAGTAACTTCAAATAACTTATTGTGATCAAACTCACCATTTTCGTTGATATATTTAGGCAATGCTAAAGAAGCTAGATTACACACAGCAATTTCATCGGGAGCTGTATATTCAATAATTTCCGTACAAAGGTTAGAGGATTTAATAGTACCTAAATTCTGTTGATTGGACTTAGCGTTAGCTGCATCTTTGTACAACATATAAGGCGTTCCAGTTTCAATTTGAGACTCTAGAATTTTAAACCATAAATCTTGTGCTTTAATCGTTTTTCTTCCTTTTCCTGCCTTTTCGTATTTCGTGTAAAGCGCTTCAAATTCTTCACTATGTGTATCAGAAAGCCCTGGACATTCATGCGGACACATTAAAGTCCACTCTCCATTTTCTTTTACGCGTTTCATAAATAAATCTGGAATCCATAGCGCAAAGAATAAATCTCTTGCTCTTTGTTCTTCTTTTCCGTGATTTTTTTTCAAATCTAAGAAGTCGAATACATCAGCATGCCAAGGCTCAATATAAATAGCGAAAGAACCTTTTCTTTTTCCTCCTCCTTGGTCTACATATCTTGCTGTATCATTGAATACACGCAACATAGGTACGATACCATTGGACGCTCCATTGGTTCCTTTAATATAAGAACCCGTTGCTCTAATGTCGTGAATAGCCAATCCTATTCCCCCAGCAGACTGAGAAATCTGAGCACATGATTTCAATGTGTCATAGATACCGCTGATGCTATCCTCTTTCATGGTTAACAAGAAACAAGAAGACATTTGAGGTTTAGGAGTACCTGAATTAAATAAAGTAGGAGTAGCATGAGTGAACCAACCTTCAGACATCAAGTTATAAGTAATAATTGCAGATTTAATATCGTTTTTATGGATACCCAAAGAAACCCGCATCAACATTTGTTGAGGACGCTCTGCTATCTTATCATTTAATTTCATCAAGTAAGAACGCGTCAATGTTTTAAATCCAAAATAATCGTATCTAAAATCACGGTCATAAATAATACTTGAATCCAATTCCTCTTTATTGTCCATTACGATATCATAAACATCTTTGGATAATAAGGCTGCAGGTAAATTTGTTTTTGGATCTACATAAGAATACAAGTCATGCATTACATCAGAGAAAGTCTTTTTGGTTTCCTTGTGTAAATTGGATACTGCAATCCGAGACGCAAGTAAGGCATAATCTGGGTGATCAATTGTTTTAGCAGCAGCAACTTCCGCCGCCAAATTATCTAAATCTGTTGTAGACACACCGTCATAAATTCCTTCAATAACTTTCATTGCAACAGCCTCTGGAGACACCAAGGGATCTAAACCGTAACACATTTTAATAATTCGAGCAGTGATTTTATCAAATTTTACTGGCTCTTTCTTTTCGTCTCTTTTAACTACGTACATATGTATTCTTTTTTCTAATTCTATTTAAAATTCTTCGCTCAAACTAAATGTTTGAGTATCTTTTCCTGCCATAACACCCGCTTTTTGGTATTCACCAACCCGCTTTTCAAAAAAGTTAGACTTCCCTTGAAGTGAAATCATTTCCATAAAGTCAAAAGGATTGGTAGCATTATATACTTTATCATTTCCTAATTCCAGTAATAAACGATCGGCAACAAATTCAATATATTGACTCATTAAATCACTATTCATTCCAATAAGCTTTACAGGTAAAGCATCCGTAACAAAATCTTTTTCAATTAATACGGCATCCATGATAATTTCCTTCACTCTTTCTTTCGGCAATTGATTCACTAGATGTTTGGTATACAACAAACAAGCAAAGTCACAATGCAAGCCTTCGTCTCTTGAAATTAATTCATTGGAGAAAGAAAGTCCTGGCATTAATCCGCGCTTTTTCAACCAAAAAATAGAACAAAAAGATCCAGAGAAAAAGATACCTTCTACCGCTGCAAAAGCAACTAATCGTTCAGCAAAAGTTCCCTTCTCAATCCATTTTAATGCCCATTCTGCTTTTTTACGAACACAATCTAAAGTATCAATCGCATTAAATAAATGCGCTTTCTCAGCAGTGTCTTTGATGTAGGTATCAATAAGCAAAGAATAGGTTTCAGAGTGAATATTTTCAGCTGCCACTTGAAATCCGTAGAAAAATTTAGCCTCAGTATATTGCACTTCAGATAAAAAGTTTTCCGCTAAATTCTCATTTACAATTCCATCAGATGCCGCAAAAAATGCAAGAACATGCTTGACGAAATGACGCTCATTATCATTTAATTTATGCTCCCAATCAATTAAATCTGGAGATAAATCAATTTCTTCAGCCGTCCAAAAACTTGCCTCTGCTTTTTTATAAAATGCCCAAATGTCATCATGTTGTATTGGAAATAATACAAATCGATTGTTATTCGATATTAAAATTGGTTCGTTATTGTTTGCCATTTTTTTTATTTAAATTATATTTTCCCACTACCACAAGGGAGTGTTAATTTATTTTTTCTAAAAAAGAATTATTTCCTCCTTTTTCGTGTGATTCAATTCCAATTAATTTGGAAACACTTCGTTTGTTTGAGGCTTACAAATTTTATCATAATTAAACCTAAAAACAAGTAAAGAAATTAACAATTTTTTACTCTTATTAACATCGCTTTTCGCAAACCTATTTGCAGTAAACGATGCCGCCCTTATCAACATAAAAACAAAAGATATTCACACACAAAAAATCAAAATTTTGATAACTTTTTAGCACTTCATTAACTATTATTTCTTATGAGTAATAACACGAATAAAATTATTTGATTTTGATTTCTATTTTTAATAAATTTTCTTTCTTTATAAACAAGCATTTGTTCATTTTTTTGAAACCCTTATTCTATCATACATATTTTTATTTTAAGTCTTATCTCAATGAAATTTCAAACCTTATTTTCCCAAATTTATGTTTAACTTGTGAAAAAGAATTATTAACAGATGAGCATAACATTTGTTCGTTTTGTATGATGGAAATTCATTTGATTTATTTCGATTTTTCCACACAGGAAAATACTCTAGATAAATTATTTTGGGGCAGGGTTAAAGTTCATACCGCCTTCGCTTTATTTTATTTTGAAAAAGGCACTCTCGAACAGAAAATTTTACATGAATTAAAATATGGTTTTAAAGCTCAATTAGGCGTTCAGTTAGGTAAATGGATGGGGAATGATTGGTTACAAAAAAATCAAAATCTTAAAATCGACGCCTTTATCCCCGTCCCGATTCACTCTAGAAAAAAGTTCAATAGAGGTTATAACCAAAGTGAGCAGTTGGCTAAAGGCATTGCGTCTATTTTAAATGTTCCGGTTGATTGTAATTTTATTCGGAAAATTAAAAATACCAAAAGCCAAACTAAAAAATCAATTTTTCATCGCAGAATTAATGTTGAAAATGTATTTAAATTAAATAAGAAGTGGTGTCAATATAAACACATTGTATTGGTTGATGATGTGGTTACAACAGGCGCAACCTTGGAAGCCATGATTGCCATTATTAATAAAAGGTACCCAGCCCTTGAAATTAGTATTTTTGTACTAGCAATGGCAAAATGATGAAGCAAACAGAAATTAAAAAATTTTTAATCATTGGCGGCGGTCTAGCCGGAACCTCTCTTGCGCATCACCTACTTCAAAGAAATCAGTCTGTACAGATAATAGATGGTGGAGAAAATCATTCGACTCGGGTAGCGGCAGGGATGGTTAATCCTTTGGTGTTCAGAAGAACGACCCTTTCGTGGCGCGCAGCAGATTTTTTAACATACAGCTGGGATTTTTATAAATCTTTGGAGCGTTTATTAAACACTAAACTTGCAGAACCTCTTGTAATAAGAAGAATATTTCCTTCAGAACATGAACGAGAGGAGTGGAAAACAAAGCAGATGCTTCCGGATTTTCAAGCACATTTAACACCTCTTTTGGAAAGCGAAGCGCCACAAAACTATAAAACTACTTTTGGATCTGGATTGGTCAAAAGTGGTTTTTTTGTCCATGCTAAAGATTATTATTTAAAGAATCGCACCTATTTTATGGATCTTGGATTGCTGAAGTCTAAAAAATTCAGACCATCACTGTTAGACCCAATTTCGGGCAGCTATGAAAATGAAGTGTTTGATCATATTATTTTCTGTACAGGTTATAAAAATTCTAGCTGCCCTTTCTTTAAGAATGTCCCGGTTAAATCCACTAAGGGACAAACTTTAGAAATAAAATCAACTATTTTTCCAGAAAAGGAGTCGCTTCATTTAAAGTGTTTTGTTTTTCCAATTGGCCAACAAAAGTTTAGAATTGGCGCCACTTATGAGTGGGATAATGAAGAATTAGTTCCCACTGAAACAGCAAAAAATCACTTATTAGATCAAATTAAGTATATAAGTGACGAAGAAATTGAAGTGCTTTCTCAACCCATCGGCATTCGTCCGACTACAATGGACAGGAGACCTACAATGGGGACGCACCCACAATTTTCCAAACTCCATATATTTAATGGTTTGGGAGCAAAAGGATATCTATTAGCACCAAAATTAGCTGCAGAAATGACCTCTTATTTATTGGATCAGTCTCCACTTGATCCGGAGGTGTCGCTCAAGCGATATAAGTTCTTTTCATAAAGTGTTCCTAAAGCACGATTAATTCAATAAATTTGTCACTATGTTAGAAATTGATAAAAAGTTATCCCGTTACGATAAAGCGTATCTAAGACTTGCTACCAGTTGGGCAATGCTTTCTTATTGTCAAAGAAAAAAAGTTGGTGCAATAATCGTCAAAGACTCAGTGATTATTTCAGATGGTTATAATGGTACGCCAGCAGGATTCGATAATTCTTGTGAAAATGATATAGGAGAAACACATTGGTATGTTTTACATGCTGAAGCTAATGCTATATTGAAAGTCGCAAAATCTACCAATAATTGTCACGGTGCTACCTTATATCTTACCCATTCTCCTTGTAAGGATTGCAGTAAATTAGTTTTACAGGCAGGCATTAAAAGAGTTGTTTTTATAGAGTCCTATAAAGATATTTCTGGAATTTCATTTTTAGAGAATGCAGGTATTGAAGTAACACAAATTAAAAACATTGATGATGTCTGAAATTGAAGAAAAACCAACAAATTATACGCTTCCTATTATAATAGCGATAAGTTTGACCATTGGCTTAATAGTAGGGTCTTTTTTTCATGTTACCACCACCTTATCGTCTAATGAAACCGAAGTTGAAAAACTGAAAGACATTTTGAATATTTTAGATCAACGATATGTAGATCCAATTGATAAAGATAAAATTTTCGAGACGACGATTCAGGGGATGCTGCATCATTTAGATCCGCACAGTAATTATATTGCTGCAAAAGAAATGCAATCCGTAAATGAATCTATCGATGGAAAATTTGGTGGAGTAGGGGTACGATTTCAAATAATTCGTGACACTGTATGTATCACCAGTGTCCTTCCTAATGCACCTGCGGAATATGTAGGAATAAAAGCAGGCGATAAAATCATTAAAATTTCTGGGAAGCCTTTTACAGGAAAGAAAATAAACAACGATAAAGTTTTGGCTAATCTTAAAGGTGATGTTGGAACAGAGGTTAATGTTACCGTTTTAAGGAAGCGTAAAGCACTTGATTTTTCGATACAAAGAGGAGAAATTCCTATTAAAACAGTCCTTTCTGCTTACATGATAGATCAGGAGACGGGTTATATTTTAATTGATCAATTTTCAATACCAACTGCTGAGGAATTTCATAAACAAGCGCTTAAATTAAAAGCAAAAGGGATGAAAAAAATCATTTTGGATTTAAGAAATAATGGTGGGGGAGTGTTAACAGCAGCAACTGATATTGCCGATGAGTTTTTGAAGGAAGGTTTAGTAATGCTAAAAACAAAAGGTAGAATTGACGGCAAAAAAGTGTATTACTCAAAAACTGGCGGTATTTTAGAAAATATGAAGGCCGTTGTTCTTATTAATGCGCAATCAGCTTCTGCAAGTGAAATTTTAGCCGGTGCTTTACAAGATAATGATAGGGCTATTATTGTAGGAAGAAGATCCTTTGGTAAGGGCTTAGTTCAAGAAGACAGGGCCTTGAGAGATGGTTCTAATTTAAGAATTACCATTGCGCGATATTATACCCCATCAGGTCGATGTATTCAAAAACCGTATAATGGTGACTATGATGCCTACATGCGTGATGAAGAACGTTATGCAAACGGGGAAATGTATCATGTTGACACTACTTTATTTGCAGATTCACTTAAGTTTAAAACGCTTGGTGGTCGAACAGTTTACGGTGGAGGAGGAATCACGCCCGATGTTTTTGTGGCGTATGATACCACTGATAGAAGTGATTACTTAACCGAATTGCTTTGGAGTGGCTCATTTGGTTCTTTTGCTTTTGATTACATTCAAAATAAGCGAGGACAATGGAAATCTCCAAGTGATTTTGTGAAACAGTTTCAAGTATCAACTTTATTATTGAATCAGTTTACTTCTTATGCCGCTAAGAATTATAAAGTGAAATTCAATCCTAGTGCATTCAGTCGCAGTCAAAAACTTATTGCTGAAAATATCAAAGCCGAAATAGCGCGACAATTATGGACAGAAGAAGGGCTTTATATGGTCTTAAATACGCAAGATCAAGAAGTAAAAGCGGCGATTGAACAATTAAAAAAAGTAAAGCCTTAGATTTATTGCTAAAAATGCCATGAAGCAAGCGCATAAAAAACAAAAACAAATTGCAGTCCCAACTGCTAAATCAAGTTCAATTGTAGTTTATCTACTTGCCTTTTTAGCTATTATTTTAACACTAATAGCCTACCAACCTGCCTTTGACCCAGAGAAGAGTTTAACGAATTGGGATGATAACGGCTACGTAACCGAACAATCATTAATAAGATCATTTGATGAAGAGAAGTTAGATTCTCTTTTTTCACCAAGCACGGATGTAATGCTCAATTACCATCCCTTGACTATGTTGACCTTGGCGTATAATTATCAAGAATCAGGTTTAGAAATAGGGTCTTATATCAATTGGAATGTTGGACTGCACTTAGCCAATGTACTTTTGGTCTTTATTTTTATCTATTATCTCACCAAAAAAAATCTATACATTTCCTTCTTCTGCTCTCTTTTGTTTGGTATTCATCCCATGCATGTGGAGAGTGTGGCTTGGATTGCAGAAAGAAAAGATGTTTTGTATGCTTTTTTCTTTTTGTTAAGTCTAATTTTTTATCTCCTTTATTTAAAAACTAAGAATTATTTTTTCTTATTATTTACCGCCCTCGTTTTTATTGCATCATGTTTAAGTAAAGCAATGGCAGTTCCATTACCATTGGTCCTATTGCTTTTGGATTACTTTTACCACAAGAAGATTACCTTAAAAAACATTCTTGAAAAGATTCCCCTTTTACTGTTTTCAATATGGATTGGATGGAATGCCTTGCAGATACAAAGTAAAGGAGCTATTGCTGCTGATGAGGTTTTCACTTGGGTTCAACAATTAATGTTTGCCTCCTATGGCTTTATAATGTATTGGGTCAAATTATTCTTCCCTTATAATCTATCTGCCTTTTATCCTTATCCTGGCTTAAGTGATTCAGGTAATTTACCCTTCTTCTATTATTTAACACCTTTTCTATCTCTCTTTATCGTATTGATTCCTGGAGTTTTATTATGGAGAAAAAAATCAAACTTATTCACTCCTTTTCTCTTAGGAATGGGGGTTTTTATTTTGATGATTGCTTTAGTACTACAATTTATTTCAGTAGGTTCTGCGATCATGGCCGATCGATATTCCTATCTTCCTTACTTAGGCGCTCTTTTTCTTATGGCAAGTGTTGCCGATCAATTGGTTCAAAAACGAAAAAAAGTATTGTATGCAGGCTCTATTATTATAGCCTTAGTTTTTATGAAGTTGTGTTATGAGCGTGTTGGTATTTGGCAGAATTCTGAAACTTTGTGGACGGATGTAATTAAAAAATACCCCTTCAAAATCTCTCAAAACGGTCAAACAATTCATGTAGATCAAACCGGTGTAGAAGTTGCCTACAAGAACCGAGGAAATTATTATCGTGAACAAGGCAAAATGGATTTAGCTTTCAATGATTATGCAGTACTTGTTAAAGCGCGTGTAAGAGACCCTTTAATTTATAGCAATATGGCAAATATGTATGCCCTTGACAATAAATTTAAAGAGGCCATGGAAATGTATGCCTTAGCGCTAGAGAGAAATAAAAATAATTATGAGGTTTATCTTAATAGAGGTATTAGTTATTCAAAAATGCAAAAGCATCAGGAGGCGCTTAAGGATTTCCAAAAGGCCGCTCAATTATTTCCTAAAAATCTTCAAATAGAACAAAGTGTAGCAGCGGAGTTTTTGAATAATCAACAATTTGATAGTACCATTCAGCAAGGTTCAAGATTGATTGAATTATTCCCAATGGATTACAGCGGATATTTTTATCGGGGAACTGCAAAAATTAATTTAAAGCAATACAAAGAAGCCATCGTAGATTTAAACAAAGCTGTACAATTAAAACCAAATGATTCCTTTGTAAATTACAATCTATCAATTGCTTATAATTTAATCTCAGACAATAAAAACGCACTCCTATTTGCTGAAAAAGCAAAAATGTTGGGTTATCCCGTTCAAGAAGAATTTATTAATAAAATAAAATCATGATTTTATTACAGCTATTTTCTTTTTTTAAAGCAAATTTGTAAACTTAAAAAGAAAATCGATGGACCATTCAACGAAAAAAAGGGTAAGCGCGGCAACAATATTAGTAGCAATTGGAATTGTTTTCGGTGATATTGGTACTTCTCCTCTATATGTTTTTCAAACCATTACAGGGGGTTCAAATTTTTCTGCCCCACTTATTATGGGGGGACTATCCGCTGTTTTCTGGACCTTATTATTGTTGGCCACGATTAAATATATTTATTTTGCACTCAATGCCGATAATAATGGCGAAGGAGGTATTTTTGCCCTTTTTGCTCTTTTGAAAGAAAGACGGGTAAAATGGATTATCATTCCTGCACTCATCGGTTGCGCTACATTGATGGCCGATGGCTTTATTACTCCCGCTATTTCAATTTCTTCGGCAGTTGAAGGAATAACCACTATTTTACCAAGCTTTCCCGTAATGCCTGTTGTCGTTGGAATTATTATTGTCCTTTTTATGATCCAGCAATTTGGGACCTCCGCAATTGGCAAGGCCTTTGGTCCGGTAATGATTGTTTGGTTTTTGTTTTTAGGGTATTTGGGACTCGTTAACATTGCTAAAAACCCTGAAGTATTAAAAGCTTTTAATCCCTATTATGCCTATAATCTTGTGGTAAATGTTAAAGGTGGATTTTGGGTTCTTGGTGCTGTATTTTTATGTACTACTGGAGCGGAGGCACTCTATTCGGATTTAGGTCATTGTGGTAAAAAAAATATCAGAATAAGCTGGACCTTTATTAGTGTCTTGTTATTATTGAATTATTTTGGGCAAGCAGCACTTTGTCTTACCGATGGATTTGCTTTACAACCCAAACAAACAATATTTTATGCAATGGTTCCTTCTTCACTGGTTCCCTTTGCTATTGTTATTGCAACTTCTGCCGCAATTATTGCCTCGCAAGCATTAATTACTGGTGTGTTTACTTTAATGAATGAGGCCATTAAGTTGAATTTATGGACCAATCTCAAGGTAAAGTTTCCTACAGATCATCAAGGACAAATCTATATTCCCTTTATTAATTGGTTTTTAATGGTTGGGTGTTTATTGGTGATCGCCATTTTTAAAAAATCCTCAGCGATGGAAGCTACTTATGGATTGGCCATCACGATAGACATGGTAATGACGTCTATCTTGTTGGGATTTTTGATGATTTTAAAATACCCGAAACAAAAATTTGCTTACATCTTAATATTTATAGTTTTCTTGAGTATTGAGGGAGTCTTTCTTTTATCTAATATTGGTAAAATAGCCCACGGAGGATGGTTTACCTTAATTCTTGCCTTTACATTCTTTGGCTTGTTGTTTATGTATTTTAAGGCCAGATTACTCCGAAAGCGCATTACTGAATATGTGCCGATGTCTAAAATTGTCCCCTTATTAAATGCCATTAATCAAGACAATTCTATTCCTTATGAAGCCTCAAATCTTGTGTATCCAACAAGAAGTGATAATCCAAATAAATTGGATGCGACAATTTTTTATTCTTTATTTAGAAAACGTCCACGTAAAGCTGGGGTTATTTGGTTCTTGCATTTTGATATACTCAATGAACCGTGGGGATTGCATTATTCCGTTCATGAAGTAATAGATCAATCTTGTTATTATGTAAGCTTACACCTTGGATTTAAGGAAGAAGTGCGGACAGAATACTTGATGCGTCAGATTCAATGTAAAATGATTGAGAAAGGCGAATTGACTGGCGAAAGTGTTTTCGAATCGGTTAAAGGAGTGTTTTCAGAGGCGGATTTTAAATTTATTGTATTAAACTCAAGAGTAGCCACCAATAATTTATTAACGCCATTTCAAATATTAGCGGTTAAAACCTACAGATTTATAAAATCAACAGGCCTTAAGCCAGCCGAGGATTTTGGTTTGGACAAAACAAATGTATTGGTAGAACATATTCCTATTTCGGTCACTAAACAGTATTCTCAAGAATTAATTGAAGATTGGGAAGATTATTCAAAGCAAAATTCCAAAATTGCTTTATCAAGGCACAGCAAAAAGCACTTTTAGTAAAACAAACCCTCGCTACGCCGCGTACTGTTAGTAACATTTAATAGAGCACCAAAATGAGAGGATTACTAGCAATATTATTATTGAGTTGTTATTTATTATCTTGTAATAGGGACTATACCCATTCCACTTTAAGTCTTGGAAAAGGAAAAGAGGTAACAGTTTCCTTAAATATCCTTGACTCAAAAGGAATTAAGAAAATTGAATTCACATCGAATGGTGATAAACATTCAGTTACAGAACATGCGCTAGCAAAGTACAAGACTATTGAGTATGGATTTAATGGAAAAGGAGAAGGAACTTTCAAAGTACTTGTCTATACAAAATTTGATACGCTTAAATCTGAACATTATGTTGAAGGAGGGTATCATGTTACATTAGCATGTGACGCTTCACATATTAAAACACTTGATAATACTGGTTATTAATTCCACTGTTGCAAATGGCAGTTTGCCGTCAACCCAAAATCTTCCTTCGCAGAAACGCACCAATCAAAAGAAAAATTTCTAATTTCGGAGTAACATTTTTTTAAAGAGTTGAACCAAGGGAATAGTTGCAAATCGTGAAGAATTGGTAAATAAAAAAGTGCGGCGTCAGCATGATAATTACTGACAAATTAAAAAGGAATAAACATAGAAACTGAACTATGGAGGAATTTTTAGTATCTGCAATAACCTTTTTACTACTTGTTGGACTTTTGATAAGTCCACCTCTTTTACTTCGGTTCATTCGTCGAACAAACATTAAATACAAGTTCGTTGCGCACTTGACAATTGGAGTAATGCTGACAGTATTGATTACCCTTATTTTTGCTTGGTGGACTCACACTTCAGACTTGCTTTTACTTAAACATTACGGTTATGACATTGACGGAATGAATGAAACGGAATTTTATGGAAAAGTTTTACCAGAGAATCTGGAAAGAGTAAAAAGCCTTGAGATAAGCATTATGGGAATAGGATGGCCATTAAAAGCTATAATCACATTTGTATTTTATTCACCTTATTTATTATTTGTTTACGGTGTGACCTATCTAATCGGACGGAAACACGAAAAGCAGCATTACAACAATAATAAATAACAAAATTGTCTGCATTTTACTCAAATTTGGACAAACAAATCATCTTTAACAATGAAGTCATTACTCTATTTAATATCCATTGCATTTTTTTCATTGAATGCATTAAGTCAAGAACTTAGGCCATATAACGATGATCTGTATTTTAAAGTCATTAATGAAAATGAAATGGTCCCTAAAGTTGACAGCTTAAAAGCTATTATTATTGTATTTAATGATATGGCAGAAGGAAATGCAAAACAACCAATTATTAACAACCCTCAACTTAAAGAAATAAAGTTAATTGGTCCATCTCAAGACTTTATTCAGTTGATTTCTGGATTGAAAATGGATAGTTTAACGCATTTATTTATTGAAGAATATAATGGATCAAAGCTTATCCTACCCGCCTTCTCTACGCTTGAACATTTGACCATACAATCTAAAAATTTAACGACGCTTTCTATGGAAAATGCATCTTTAAACAGATTGGATATTTTAGACATTGATGCCCCAGAATTAATCTATTGGAAATCTGAAAAACACTTTCCTAATTTGGGTTTAATTGAATTGAAAGCTCCAAAATTGGGTTATTTTCCAATCGAGCAAATGCCTAATATTTTTCAGTTTTCCTTTTACTGTTCCTTCATGAATTGGCCTACTAATATCTGCAGCTACAAAGAATTGACATTCATATCATTTGAAAATTATAAAACGATAATAATCGATAAGTGTCTTAAGAAAAAAATTAAGAAGGGTGTTTTTTCGAATATCACTATTTATGATAAAATTGATGGGAAAATAATGTTAGAGGTCGAATCTAGAGATCGTAAAAAATTCAACTAAGACCCACTATCCTCCTCAAAAGGATTACGCTTCGAAATATCAATTCTTGGAATCAAGAATAAGTCTTTATAAACGAAAAATACCAAACAACCTAAGTCATCTGGGATCTAACTTGCTTGCGTAAGGTGGAAGCCCTAACACAAGTTTCAATAACAAAAAACCCCAACATTACGTCAGGGTTTTGCGGCTTACGATGTCTGTATGTAATTTCTTCATTTGAGTTCTCAATTTTTAGAGCTCTCCGAAAATGATTTCGTTGGTGATGGGAATTCCATTGGACCTCGAAGTAAAATCACTGTTTTTTAGCCCTCAAAGCGTTAAATTTCTAAATTACAACCACTTGTAATTTTTCGATAAAATTTTATGTTTCGTATTAATCTGTTGAAAAAAAAGCTTTGAATATTTATTCTGTCCTTTCATATTCAGATGAAATGCATCCGCAAAGTTTTCAGCATCACCTAGTTTTTCCAAGTCATTAAATTTCCCAAATACTGAGACGTTTAACTTGTAGTCATCTAATAACTGAACATATTCTTTGTGCATTTTCGTACAATCATTTTTATATGCACGATTAAAACTGGATTGTTTAGGTGGAATGAAAGCTACAAATTTGATATTATTCATTTTACATAGAGTAACTATCTTCTTTAAATATTTGAATTGAATTGTTGACCATCCGTAAGTTTTAACCTGAAACCAATCTTTTGGATTATTGAAATTTGATGGATGCTGAGTCAATGTTTCTGATCCAAAATCTTTTGGAATTTTGAAGTTTTTTGAGGTTTCTGTATTTTTTATTTTAAATAAATTGATAACACGATATTTTAACACATTATTATTAAGTTCTGAATTTAATCGAACTGCTTGATAAAAATTTAAATCAAGGTATAAAAGATGATTCCTATGCCTGTAATAACTTTTGGTAAAAATCCATGGATCAAGTCCAAAATAAATAGATTTAACCTTTTTAAGATTCATTTTTTTTAAAATAAAATAAGTAACTAAGGGGTCTCTTGCATTTTGAGAAATATTTGCAAACTGGATTTTGTTGTCACTAAGTTGTCCTAATTGCCTACAAGAAAGACTATATTTCACACTCGAACTTCCTGCGAGTATACTTATATTATTACTTTTCAGTTCATTTATCCATGCATATTGGTCCACTTCCTCTTTGAAGGTATTTCTTAAATTATTATTAGACAATAATTCACTTTTTATATAATAAATATAAATTTCAAACCCGGATATTATTATTACCGGAATAAGAAGAAACATAGAGAATTTGAAAAGAAAATTTTTCATTTTAAAACTGAAAATAAATAAATTCTTGCTCTTTTCCACTGAACCAGAATATTGCAAACAATAAAAAATAATAAAAAGAAATTCTAAATGTCTTATTCCAACTTAGAATAAATTTCTCCAAAGCAAACTTACTTTTACGACCCTTCCACTCAATCAATATAAAAAAGATTAAAAACAAATTAAGAATTATTACATCCTGTTTAGAAATGAGGTCAATTGTTTGATGAATCCCCGTTTTGGATAATAATCCAGAAAGAAGATTTTCAACATAGTTCAATGCATGATTTAAATCTTTCGCACGAAAGAATATCCATGCAAAACTAACCAGACTAAATGTTAAAAGCATTTGAAATAGTTCTTTCAAATTAGGGTAATTCTTTGCATTTGCAACTACCTCTATGTTTTTCCTATTTTTATTTTTTACTAATAATGGCAAAAAGAATATGGCGTGTAAAATACCCCAGGAAATAAATGTCCAATTGGAACCATGCCAAAAACCACTTACAATGAAAATAATAAACGTATTACGAATCTTTTTAAAATAACTACCATGGCTACCACCAAGTGGAATGTATAAATAATCTCTAAACCATGTCGATAAAGAAATATGCCATCTTCGCCAGAATTCAGCAATATCTCTTGAAAAATAGGGATATGAAAAGTTTTGTATTAATTCGAGTCCGAATAAACGGGCCGTTCCAAGTGCTATGTCTGAGTAGCCTGAAAAGTCACCGTAAATCTGAAAAGAGAAAAATACAGCGCCTACAAATAGCATTAAACCCGAGTATTGACTTGAATTATTAAAAATTAAATTCGCAATTTCAGCACATT
Organism: Crocinitomicaceae bacterium; assembly: GCA_044339115.1. Classification (GTDB taxonomy): domain Bacteria; phylum Bacteroidota; class Bacteroidia; order Flavobacteriales_D; family Crocinitomicaceae; genus UBA952. The sequence continues at coordinate 53,522 of JBIIWA010000013.1, read as the reverse complement.
GATCAGCAATCACTATTTTTTTAAAAAGTCCCCAAAGAATTTGACGTAAACCAGAGATTACATTGTAGTAGTTAAAGTTTTTTGCAGTATTAATTTGTGGGAGTAAATGAGTGGCGCGTTCGATTGGTCCCGCAACTAATAATGGAAAAAAACTAACAAAAACAGAATAATTGATAAAATTTCGTTCTGGTTTTATTTTTTCTTTGTAAATGTCTATAACGTATGAAAGACCATGAAAAGTGTAAAAAGAAATTCCTACAGGAAGGATTATTTTTAATGACCAAACTTCTACTTCTAAGCCTAAACCACTCAAAAATTTAACAAAGGATTCAATAAAAAAATTGTAATATTTGAAGTATACCAAAAATCCCAAGTTTAATGTTAAACTTAACCAAAACCAAAACTTTTTAGAGGCAGTTTTTTTAGCATCTCTGATTTTAATACCTGAAAAATAGTCTAAAAAAGTAGAAAAAAATAAAAGAAATAAAAACCGCCAATCCCAGCAAGAATAAAAGAAATAACTTGTAACGAGTAGAATTACATTTTGAACTTTTAGGTTATTGTTTGAGATTATCCAATAAATCAAAAAAACAATAGGCAAGAAAATCGCAAAGTTCAAAGAATTGAAAAGCATTATTTATTTTGTATTACAAAATATGATAAAAGTAATTCTTTTGTCTAAATAAAATTGAATATGTATTTTGTTAAATCCTTCTTGAGTTAGACTAATCATTATTTGATATATACGAAAAATCCCAAACAACCTAAGTCATTTGGGATCTAACTTGCTTGCGTAAGGTGGAAGCCCTAACACAAGTTTCAATAACAAAAAACCCCAACATTACGTCAGGGTTTTTGTACTCGAGGCGGGACTTGAACCCGCACGCCCATACAGGCACAGGATTTTAAGTCCGGCGTGTCTACCAATTCCACCACTCGAGCATTGAATAATATGTATTATTCGGTAGTTTCTTTGGAGCGGGAGACGGGATTCGAACCCGCGACCCCGACCTTGGCAAGGTCGTGCTCTACCAACTGAGCTACTCTCGCAATAATCTTTCCCTATTTACTTTCGTTCAAGTAAATTGTTTTCCTTAGGGGGCACAAATTTATGAAAATTTCAATAATTTTCTACTCTTTTTGATAAAAATTTATCCTCCCGTTAATTTTTTTATTTCATGCAACTTCATTAATGCCTCTACTGGCGTCAATGTGTTGATGTCAATTTGAATTAATTGCTCATGTATTTGTTCCAAAACAGGATCGTTTAATTGGAAAAAACTAAGTTGCATTTCGTTTTTCTTATTTTTTCCACCCGTACCACTTTGCTTTTCTCCAACTTGTGCATGTGTTTTTTCTAAATCACTTAAAACTTCTTCTGCTCTTTTGATGACAGCATTGGGCATTCCCGCCATTCTCGCTACATGAATTCCAAAGGAATGCTCACTCCCACCGGGAATTAATTTGCGCAGAAATAAAATAGAATTCCCGATTTCTTTTACAGAAATGGTGTAATTTTTTATTCTTGTGAAATGATTGGTCATTTCATTTAATTCGTGATAATGAGTAGCAAATAGGGTTTTGCAATGCGCTATTTTATTTTCATGTAAATATTCTGCAATAGACCAGGCAATTGAAATGCCATCGTAAGTACTCGTCCCTCGTCCAATTTCATCCAAAATGATCAAGCTGCGAGGGGAGATATTATTTAAAATACTTGCCGTTTCATTCATCTCAACCATAAAAGTTGATTCTCCAGAAGAAATGTTATCTGACGCTCCAACACGGGTAAAAACCTTATCTACAATTCCTATTTCAGCAAGATCTGCAGGAACAAAGGATCCCATTTGCGCCATAAGGACAATTAAAGCAGTTTGTCTCAACAAGGCGCTCTTACCACTCATGTTGGGACCAGTAATCATTATTAATTGCTGGGTCTCATTATCCAAGAACACATCATTTGCAATATAATCTTCCTCATGTTTAAGTTGCTGTTCAATTACAGGATGCCTTCCATTATGAATATTTATTGCAAAACTATCGTTGATTTCAGGTTGAATATAATTGTGTTTGCTTGCCACTGCCGCAAAGGAATATAGACAGTCTATTTTAGCAATAACGGCTGCATTTTGTTGAATCGGGATAATGTAAGCACTTAGATATTGGACCAGTTCTGTAAATAATCGCGCCTCTATCGCATAGATTTTTTCTTCAGCCCCTAGAATCTTTGTCTCATATGTTTTTAGTTCCTCAGTGATGTATCGTTCTGCATTTACTAATGTTTGTCGCCTGATCCATTCTTCTGGAACCTTGTCTTTATGGGTATTTCGCACCTCAATATAATATCCAAAGACATTATTGAATGAAATTTTGAGACTTGAAATCCCAGTCCTTAAGGATTCACGATCTTGTAATTGATCTAAATAATCTTTTCCGCTTCCTGATATGGCGCGCAATTCATCCAGTTCGCCATCAAAACCTTCTTTTATGATCGGCCCTTTTCCAATTTGTACAGCAGGCTCATCAGCCAAAATATCGTTTATTTTAGCTACTAATTCTTCGCAGCCATTGAGTTTGTTGATAATATGAACCAACTCTTTTTCGGTTTTGTTCTTTTCTAATATATTTTTTATAAGTGGAATTCGAATCATCGTTCGCTTAAGATGCGCTAATTCTCTAGGATTAATTTTTCCTACTGCCACCTTTGCAATCAAGCGTTCTAAATCTCCAATATCTTTTAAAATTCCCCCCAATTCATCCATTTGATCGGGATTGTTTTTTAACCATTTGACGATGCTGTGTCGATGTCTAATTTCTCCAGCGTCTTTCAAGGGCAAGATCAGCCAACGGTGCATGAGCCGTCCTCCCATTGGACTAACCGTTTTGTCCAGTACATCTAATAAGGTCTTGGCATTGTCGTGTGGGGAATAAACCAATTCTAAATTTCGAATGGTAAATCGGTCCAACCAAACATAATTGCGCTCCTCAATTCTCCCTAAAGTATTAATATGACCTAGAGATTTATGTTGATTCTCCGATAGATAAAACAAGGCCGCACCTGCCGCAATGGTTCCCAAAGGCAAATTTTCAATTCCAAAGCCTTTTAATGATTTTGTTTTAAAGTGTTTGTTTAAGCTTTCAGTGGCATAATCTAAGGTATACAACCATTCTTCCATTCTGAAATGACAATGTTGTTCGCCAAACACCTCTTTAAATGCAGCAGTATCCTTCTTACGAAAAATAAATTCACTTGGATTGAATCCAGCAACCAATTTATCAATATGCTCTTTATCGCCTTGTCCAACCAAAAACTCTCCGGTAGAAATATCTAAAAAAGCTACGCCTATGGTATCTTTTTCAAACACTAAGGCACACAAGAAATTATTCTTTTTTTGTTGTAGTACTTGATCATTAAACGCAACTCCCGGAGTTACCAATTCAGTAACACCTCTTTTAACTATGGTTTTGGTTAATTTGGGATCTTCAAGTTGATCACATATCGCCACCCGCAGTCCAGCACGTACTAATTTTGGTAAATAGACATCCAAAGAGTGATGGGGAAAACCTGCTAACTCAATCTCTGAAGCACTTCCATTTTTTCTTTTTGTCAGTACAATGCCTAATATTCGTGAAGTTCTTACAGCGTCTTCTCCAAAGGTTTCATAAAAATCACCTACACGAAAAAGCAATAAGGCATCGGGATGTCTTCCTTTAATTTGGTTGTATTGTTTCATTAAAGGCGTCTCCGCAATTTCTTTTTGTACTTTCATTTCGTTAAATCAAATGATTTTGCAACTTTGTAGTATAAATTTAAGTTCATCTTCTCGGAATTCAAAAATTTACCTCAACTTCTTATCAACATGAGCAATAAAAAACTAAAATTATGGGAATTAGACCGAATTTCAGAGTCTGATTTTAAAGCTAAAGAAAAGCTTCCGCTAATTTTGGTTTTGGATGATATTCGCTCTTTAAATAATATTGGTACTTTTTTCAGGACAGGAGATGCTTTTTCCATAGAAAAAATTTACCTCTGCGGAATCACTGCTGTTCCTCCTCACAAAGACATTCATAAAACAGCGTTAGGCGCCACAGAAACAGTTTCTTGGGAATATCGAGACTCTATCGCAGCATTGATCACAGAGTTAAAAGTGCAGCAGCATACCATTTGTGTAATTGAACAAACTGAAAAAACGTTACTTCTTCAAGACATTCATCAATTGGCACCCGCTACTTATGTTCTTGTGTTTGGAAATGAAGTGAACGGTGTGCAACAGGAGGTTGTTGATGCTGCGGACCATGTAATTGAGATTCCTCAATTCGGAACCAAACATTCTTTTAATGTGAGTGTTTGCGCAGGTATTGTATTGTGGGAATTTTGCAAAAAAACAATGTCACTTTGAAAATAGCTCTAATTTTTTCTTTGTTCTTCACAGGTTTATGTCTCGGACAGCAAATTAAAAATGTCAAGCTGCTCGACCATTGGCAGGAAGACACGCTCCTGACAAACAGTACCCAAGTGCGCTATAGTGGATGTTGGGGTTTTACATATCAAGAGCGAGAATATGCGGTTATTGGCTCAACAGAAGGCGCTCATTTTTTCGAATTAGGAACAGACAATCAATTGCGACTTATTGGATTTATAAAAGGAAGGCACAGTTCTTCTTTAGTAATTACACGCGAGTTTAAATTCTATGATCATTACATTTATGCCACCTGCGACGAGGGTCCAAGTAGTTTACAAATTATAGATGTAAGCTCCTTGCCCGATTCCGTGTCTTTAGTAGCGGATTTACAAAACAATTTATTTGGTCGCACCCATAATTTATTTATAGATCAAGCCAATGCAAAACTCTATTTATGTAATGTAACGCCAATTGTTAATGGTATAGATTTGCCAATGGTTCCCTTACGTGTGTTTTCTTTGACCAATCCAATTGCTCCAGCGCTGTTATGGGAAGGTCCCCAAGACCTAAATGAGGTTCATGATATTTATGTGGATCAAAACATTGCGATTTTAAATTGCGGTTATGACGGATTGAGAGTCTATGATTTCTCGAACACTTCCAACCCCAATTTTATAAGTTCCTATCCCTTTTATCAGCAGCAAGGGTACAATCATCAGGGTTGGCTCTCTCCTGATAAATCCACTTATGTTTTTACCGATGAGAATATGGGTCTTGCTGTGAAAAAATTTAAAGTGAGCCCTACCTATCAATTCACGCCACAGTCTTTCTTCAGCACTTCAAATTACCCAAGTATAAAAACAGCCCACAACCTTCAAATCAACGACAACTTCGCCTTTATTGCTTATTATAATGATGGCTTGCGAATTTTTGATTTAAGAAAAACAGATCCCATTGAAATAGGAGTTTATGATACCTATACTGAAGTTGATGCTATCAATTTTACCATGTGGGGCGCTTGGGGGATTTATGCACTTTATGAAAGCGAACGTATTGTGGTTTCCGATCGGAACAATGGCTTATTTTTATTTCATTTCGACCAAAAATTATTTAATGTTCCGTCCGGCGATGAAATGTTTAAACTCTATCCAAATCCTTCCAATAATGAAATTACACTCAGAACACCAAATGATTTTATTCAGGATTTCACCTACTCAATATTGGATTGCCAAGGAAAAAAACTTCTTTCTGGAACTGTAAAAAACGAAAGTGTTGTGCAATTAGAACTCCCTTATGCTTCTGGAGTTTATTTTTTACATATTGATTATGTAGATTATTTATTTAGCTCCTCCAGTACCGTCTTAAAAATAGTGAAAAACTAATTATTTATAAAAGTGCATTTCTTCAATGTACTGATGCACAGGCTCTGTCAATAAATAACGCACATCTTTCCCTTCTTTTATCGATTGTCTTATAAAACTTGAAGAAACTTTCATTACTGGCGCGTCATTGCAGAAGGTAATATTAGGATGATTTTTGTAATTATGTGTAGCGTTTTCACCCATTTGTTTTACTTCTATTTCCTCTTGAATCGTTAAGGCACGAGGGTAAACATATATTTGATGTTTTGCTAAAATGACTTCATGGTTAAACCATTTGTGAAAGGTTCTCAGATTATCTTCTCCCATGATTAAAGCAAATTCATGTTGTGGGAATTGTTCTAATAAATAGGTGAGTGTAGTTACAGTATAACTAGGTTTTGGCAGATGAAATTCAATATCACTTGCTTTAAGTTTTGGGTTATCAATGATAGCTTCTTTCACAAGTGCCAAGCGGTGAAAATCTGAAAGTAGGGTAGCTTTATCTTTAAGTGGATTGTGTGGGGTAACGACCATCCAAACTTGATCCAAATCGGTAAATTCCGCTAAATAATTAGCAATCACTAAATGTCCAACATGTATAGGGTTATAGGTCCCAAAATAAAGTCCAATTTTCATTGATTGATGAAATTTATTATAATTTTTTCCGCTTGTTCAATGGTTGTTGGAAGTACATCATTAACTAATACGACATCAAATTCACCAGCACGACCCAATTCAACTTTTGATTTTTGCAAGCGCTGTTGTATTTTCTCTTCTGCTTCAGTATTTCTATAACGCAGGCGCTCCTCTAAAGCTTTTTCATTTGGAGGCTGTATGAATACAGATAAGGCATTTGTACCAAAGAATTTTTTTAAGTTAAGTCCGCCCACCACATCAACATCAAAGATGACTATTTGACCTTGACTCCATATGCGCTCTATTTCACTTTTGAGGGTCCCGTAATACGCATTGGTGTATACTTCTTCCCATTCTACAAATCCATCTTCCTGAATAGTTTGCTGAAATTTTTCTAAACTTAAGAAGTGGTAATCTTTCCCATCTAGTTCATTTGGTCTTGGCGCGCGACTACACGCAGAGATTGAAAAAGATAATTGAGAAAAAGAAGCTAAAAGCGCTTTAACGATGGTGGTTTTACCTGCACCGGAAGGCGCGGAAACTATGATACATTTCCCGGTTATTGCTGACATATTAAAGCGTATTTAATACTTGTTCTTTGATTTTTTCTAAACTATCTTTCATATCCACCACAATTTTTTGCATTTGTGCATGGTTACTTTTACTTCCCAAAGTATTGATCTCTCGCCCAATTTCTTGTGCAATGAACCCTAATTTTTTACCTGTTCTTTCAATTACCATCGTTTCTAAAAAATAATCTAGGTGATTCCCTAGCCTCATTTTCTCCTCACTAATGTCTAATTTTTCAATATAAAAAATCATTTCTTGCTCCAAACGATTCTGATCTACAGCAGCAGTATCTAATTCTTTCAAAGCCTTATTCATTCTTTCTCGAATTGCCGTAACACGATCTTGTTCGAATGTTCCGATTTGTTCCAGCATATCTTTAAGGCCAAAGATTAATTTTTCAAACTCTTGCTTTAATGCCTCGCCTTCTTGAGCTCTAAAATCACAAATATTCTTACAACAACTTTTAACAAGTGCAATTAAGAATTCTTTTTCTGCTTCTGATATCTCTTCAGACTCTTGACTTAAGACTTCGGGCATTTTTAGAACAAGTGACAAGTAGTCTTTTACCTCTTCTCCCCAAGATTCGTTGAGTTGTTTTAATTCATGGTAGTAGCTTTTTGCCAGTTCATGATTTATTTTGTTTTTGTTTGCAGTATTCGTGCTTTCAATAAAAATCCCGACATCAATTTTTCCTCTATCCAAACTTTCAGCTACTATTTTACGAATATCCGTTTCCGCATCTTTATAACTTGAACTTAATTTCACATTTAAATCTAAGCCCTTACTGTTTAGAGATCGAATTTCAACAGAAACTTTTTTAGATTGGAAGACTCCATTGCTTTTTCCAAATCCGGTCATTGATGCTAGCATGCTGTTTTTTATGTAAAAGTAGAGAAATTTGACCTTTGAACCTCAATCAAATATTACTGGGCTTTGTAATCCTGATATTTTGTTGAGTAATTGTTCAGTTTCTTCTTTAAATTTTAAAAATTCTATTCCTGTTCCCGGACCGCTAAATCCTGTATGAACTTTAACAACATGGCCTTTTTCATCAATGAAAATTGTGGTTGGAAAACCCATTACCCTGCTTAAATCTTTAAATACTTGCGCTGCTTCTCCTTTATTGGTAGAGGATCCGCCTAAAAGAACTTTGTAAGGAACTTCAGCTCTTTTTTTAAATTGTCTAAGTCTTTTTAATTGTTCTTTTGTATTGGTCCCAATTTCAAAAGAAACGGCTATAATCTCCACCCCATTTTGTTTGTATTTTGGATATATTTCTTTGAAATAATTCATCTCGTCCATACAATTGGGACACCAAGTTCCCATAATTTGGATGACGGTTGGATGATTTTCTTGTGCTTTAAAATGAAAGTTTTTTCCACTCAGTGTTTTAGCATCAAAAGTTAAAGCCTCATCCGTTATCATTTCACTTAAAGAGTCTGGATCAGACAATTGAGCAGTATCATTTCTTCGGCCTTTCCATATCGTATTATAGCTAGCGCCACTGTAAAAAATACCCTCAATTGAATCACGAGAATAAATATTCGCAACAAATTGATACGCATGCACACCGTCAAAGGTGGAAAGGAAGAGGGTGTTATTTGCGTCTACATTCCCTGCCAAATATCTATAATCTCCAGTTTCGCTTAAGAAGGTTCCGGCGACTTCCATCCCAACTTGTTTAAATACACCTATTGCTGCTTCTTTACCATTCTCAAAAATAACTTCCCATCGTCCTGTAAAGTCTATTTTGGCTTGTTCCTTTGTTAAAAATCTAGTTTCGTCTGATGCATAAGCAGAAAATGCAAAGGGTTGAATTTTACTTTTGTTATAATTGATCCAGGTACCCTTAAGTTCCTTTCCATTTTCTGCAAATTTTACCTTTAATTCGCTTTCAATGATTGGAAATGAATAATTAATTTCCCCCTCTTTACCCTTTTTTCCGGTGAGGGTAATTCTTTCCTCCCCATTACAAATTATCAATAAAGGAAGGGTTCCTTTTTGTTCGACAACTTGAAGATCAAAGGGTAAATTGAGCCGATCATTAAGCGCTAATTCAGCATGCCAATGTCCAAAAGTGTATTGAATTTGTCCAAAAGTAGCATTCAAATAGAACATTTGAAAAAGGATAAAAACGAATAAACTAGAAATATTTCGCATAAAAAGCTTTATTTTACCATGCTAAATTACCTAAATCAAAGTAATTTGTACCTAGAGGTGCAACCTTTTAATAATAAGAAAAGTCTAAACGATTGGACATGGATGACTTTAAGTTGGTTTCGGAATGCTTGAAAGGAAACTCCAAGGCCCAAAAAGCGTTATTTGAAAGATTTGCTCCTAAAATGTATGCGGTATGTTTGCGCTACATGAAAAGAGAAGAGGCAGCTAAGGATGTTTTGCAAGACGGAATGATTAAAGTTTTTCTAAAATTAGGGGACTTTAAAAATGAAGGAGTCTTGGAAGGTTGGATCCGAAGGGTTATGGTAAACACTTGTTTGGATCAACTTCGAAAGGATTTAAAATTTCAGACCGATGTGCAATTAGGAGATGTTGAATATAAGTTAGAAAATAAAGAATTTACAGTTGAAACATTAATGGCGGAGGATTTATTAAAATTAGTAAACGCGATGCCTGAAGGATACAAAGTAGTGTTTAATTTATTTGCAATTGAAGGGTATTCCCATAAAGAAATTGCCGATACACTTGGAATAAGTGAAAATACCTCTAAATCTCAGTATTTGAGAGCTAGAGCATATTTAAGAGATAGAATAGAAGTAAGATAAAATGGAAGAAAAAGACATTATTAAGGACCTGTTTAAGGAAAAACTCTCGCAGTTAGAGGTTCCTGTTGGACCAGAAGTATGGACTTCCATTTCTTCGTCTATAGGAGCAGCAAGTGTTAAAACGGGCTTGAGTTTAGCAGCAAAATTAGGACTAAGTGTGGCCGCGGTTACCTTAGCTGCAGGAGTTTACTTAATACTTCCTTCAAAAGATGTTGCTAAAAAAGACGCGACGATTAAAGCCAACTCAAAGGAGATTAAACAAAACCCTATTGAGTCGAATGCACCCCAATTAGTGGAGAAAAAACAAGATTTTGTGCAGGATAAGCAACAATTACATTCTCTTTTTGAAGCGCCAATAATCAATACAAGTCCAATGTTAGATTATTATCCTTTAGATATTTCACAAGATCTATCTAATAATCCATCTGATAACTATCAGGTTGCTCCAATAGAACCTAAAGTAAACAACAGTCTTTTGGAACAAGTGAATCCTGTTAATCCATCTGTATCAACTGGTAAAATTGATCAGCAAATTGCTCCAATTTCAGAGCCTAATATAGCTGCGATAGAAGCTTCGGCCGATAAATTAGAACTCGTTAATATCTTCACTCCAAATGGAGACGGGAACAATGATTATTTGTCTTTACCTAAATCTGTTGATTGGACAGACTTTAGTATTGTAGTTTTAAATAGAGATAACACTATTATTTACAAATCAAACGAATCTTCCTTTCAATGGGATGGTAAGCAAATGAATGGATCTGATGCTCCATCAGGTCAGTATCTTTATTTCATCACCGCTCAATCAATTGAAGGGAAAACGATTCATCAGTATAGTTCTTTGTATATTCAAAGATAAATCTAACTTTTTTCACCGTCGAATAAGTACATTTGAAGGATGATGAAAGTATTTTGTATCCAAAATTCAACAAGAAAATTATCAAAAAGTCATGCGGAATTCATAAACGCATGCAAGCTAGATGCGAAAATTGAGTTCATTCATTTTAAAACAGAATATCCCAACCATGCTTCGCAATTGGCCCAATTGGCTAAGGAAACAGCTGAGTTAATTTTATTGATAGGCGGTGATGGCACTATTAATGAAGTGGTTAATGGATTGTGCGCTACTTCTGGTAAGAACCCAAAATTATTCATCCTTCCGGGTGGAACGGGCAATGATTTTTATAGAAATTTTAAAGGGTCTAATCTATTAGCTCTAATTCCTTCACAGTTGTTTATTCAAAAAGGAGTTGATGTCTCTATTGCTTGCTTGCAGACAAAGGAGTGCAGACGTTATTTTATAAACATTGCAGATATTGGATTTGGCGGTAGTGTTGTTAAAGAATTGAATGCTCTAAGAAATAGATTTGGCTCTGGATTTTCCTACTTTATTGCGATCATCCTCACCTTTTTAAAATATAAAAACCCTAAATTATCTTTGTGTTATAATGGGATAACTTCGACTCAGAAATATTTTATGATTGCCGTTTGTAACGGACCTGTTTTTGGAAAAGGCTTAATTATTTCTCCAGGAACAGATCCAAAAGCACGAGAATTTGGCTTGGTTATCTTGGGCGATGTTTCAATGTTTGATTATTTGCGTCACCTCCCTAATTTGTGGCGCGGGAAAAGAATTGTTCATCCTGAAATATCTTACGAGTCTACTGATGAGGTTTTAATTTCATCTTTATCCGAAGATATTTTTGCAGAAACAGATGGAGAATTCATAGCTTCCTCTTCTTTTCAGATGTCATTTCATCCTGAAATCTTAGAAATCTTAAGTTGATTTATTTTAAATAAAGCCGTATATTTGCCCACGCTTTTAACAAAGCGCCCGAGTGGCGGAACTGGTAGACGCGCTGGATTCAAAATCCTGTACTTTCGGGTGTGCCGGTTCGATTCCGGCCTCGGGTACAAAAAGCAGAGTGAGAAACAGAGCGAGAGCGACGTTGGGATCTCTGCTTTTTTCTTCATTCTCATTTTCATTCTCTTTCCTTTTTTACAGCGAGAGCGACCTTGGTTTTTTACACTTCCAATTTCTTCACCATGGTTAAAATGGTTGCAATGGCTACGGTTTCACCTGTTTCATCATATACATCAACAAAGAATTTAACAATTCCTTTCGGAATATCATCGTCACTTCTCTTTTCTTGATCTATTTTTTCTTTTACTGTAAATCTTACCCCTATTGTCGCTCCTGGATAAACAGGTTTGGTAAATCGCGCTTCTTCAATGCCATAATTTAATAAGACCGGACCCTTTTTGGGATCTACAAATAAACCTGCCGCTTTCGATAGAATAAAATATCCATGCGCTACGCGTCTTTCAAATATGGTTCCCTCCAAAGAGGTTGCGTCCATGTGCGCATAGAAGTTATCTCCTGAAACATTGGCAAAGTTTACAATGTCTGCATCAGTTACGGTATGTTTATGGGTAAATACAGTTTCACCTACAACCAATTCTTCGAAATGTTGTCTGAAAACATGTGGCTGTGCTTCTGGCATTGTTGCTCCCACTTGAAACTGCTGCGTAATTGCAGTAATGGTATTCGGGTGTCCTTGAATGGCAGTACGTTGCAAATAATGCAAGACTCCTCTCTTACCACCCATTTCTTCTCCACCTCCAGCGCGACCTGGACCACCATGAGTAAGCAAGGGCATTGGAGAACCGTGACCAGTACTTTCTTTAGCACAGGATTCATTGAGCACTAATATGCGTCCGTGCATACTTGCTGCACCAATCACATATTCTGTTGCCTCTTGATCATCTGGTGTAACAATGGAACTTACCAAAGAACCTTTCCCCATTTTTGCTAATTGTATGGCATCAGGAAGTGTTTTGTATGGCATAATCGTAGAAACAGGTCCAAAAGCTTCAATTTCGTGACAGGCAGTTTTGTTGAAAGGATCTGAATTTAAAAATAAGATAGGGGAAAAGAAGGCTCCGGTATTTTTGTCTGCTCCATGTACTTCGAACTCATCTAAATCGCCAAAAACAATTTCTTGTGATTTAGCCAATTCTTCAACGCTTGCACGTACTCGATCAACTTGAGTTTTTGTCGCCAAGGCACCCATACGCACTCCTTCAACACTTGGATTTCCTATCTTAGTGGAGGCAAGTCGAGCTGAAATACACTTTTGCACTTCTTCAAGATACTCTTCAGGGACAATTATTCGTCTAACTGCAGTACATTTTTGTCCTGCTTTTATGGTAATTTCTTTAACTGCCTCTTTGATAAATAAATCAAATTCAACAGTCCCTGGACTTGCTTTTTTACCAAGAATACTCGCATTTAAGGAGTCGGCTTCTAAATTAAAAGGAACACTTTCTGAAAGAATTCTAGGATGAGATTGTAGTATTTTGCCTGTTGCTGCACTACCCGTAAAAGTTACGACATCTCTATTATCAACACTATCAATTAATCCACGACCCAGTCCGACCAATAATTGTAAAGCTCCTTCAGGTAGAATTTTTGATGCAATGATATCCCTAACAACAACTTCACTTAAAAAACTAGTATATTCGGAAGGTTTCACTACTGCGGGAACACCAGCCATTAGATTGACCGCAATTTTTTCTAACATTCCCCAAATAGGAAAATTGAAAGCATTGATATGTATCGCAACACCTTCTTTGGGAACCATTATATGATGACCAATAAAACTTCCATTTTTTGAAAGTGGCACTGCAGAACCATCCACATAATAGGGTAGATCTGGAAATTGTTTGCGCAAAGAGGCATTCGCAAATAAATTTCCTATTCCCCCTTCGATATCAATCCAAGAGTCAATTTTTGTCGCGCCTGTCCAAGAACTTACTTCGTAATATTTTTCTTTTTGCTCCAGCAAATGAAGGGCTAATGCTTTAAGCATCCGGCCTCTTTCTTGAAAGGTCATTTTTCTTAAAACGCTTCCTCCTTTAGTTCTACCGTACTCTAATACCTCAGAAAAATTAATACCGGCACTGGATACTGAACCAATTTCTGCGCCTGTTATTGAGTTGAATAATAAGGTTTCTTCGCCTAAGCCGTCTTCCCAATTACCAAGAATATAATTTTGATATCGTTTCATTAAAACAATGTTTTAGATAAATATAAGTCAGAATTTTCAGACCTAAGTTTTAGATGCATAGATATTAATAGAAAATTATCTTTATTTCATCAAAAATCTCAGTAAATCATTTCCATTAGCATAGACCATAAGACCAAGTAATAGGACAATACCTACATATTGCGCATATTCTAGTACCTTTTGAGGAGCTTCCTTTCCAGTAATCATTTCATATAATAGAAAGACTACATGTCCGCCATCTAGTGCTGGAATAGGTAGGATATTCATAAAGGCCAAAATTATGGAAAGTAAAGCTGTATTTAACCAGAAAGCTTGCCAGTCCCAAACAGCAGGGAACATATTTCCAATTGCTGCAAAGCCCCCTATAGAACCCGCTCCTTTTTTGGTGAAGACAAATTTAAATTGCGATACATAATCTCCTAAGGTATTTGCTCCTAAGGTATATCCAACAGAAATACTTTTTAAGAAGGAAAAATGTACGGTTTCAATAGCACTTGAATCTACCAAAGCTTTTGAATTTATTTGAAACCCAATCGTCCCGTCTTTATTTACTTTTGAATTGATAGCTAAGGTATCCATACCTCGAAGAACTTCCAAGGTTGTTTTTTTACCTTTTACTTGATATAGTGCAGCTTGAAGATCATCAAAATAAACGATCTGATTTTGATCAACAGAAATCAATAAGTCCCCGGCTTCTAATCCAGCTTTTTTAGCCGGAGAATCAGCGACGATTTTTTCAATTTTATTGGCTTTAGACCTCAAAGAAAATGCAGGAAACGCTCCAGCTTTAAATAAGGCACGGTCAATATCTTTGGGTAGTTTAACATTTGAAATACTTCCATCTAGATGTTGCACTTTTAAATTTCGCTTATAGCGCAATAAAATGCATTTATTTAACTCGTCAATACTGGTCACTTTTTCACCATCAAGGACTAAAATTTTGTCTCCAGAATGAAGTCCATATTGACCCAAAAAAGGGTGAACACTAAGTCCTGTGCTTAATTTATTTGGATTCAATTCTGTTCGTCCCCAAACAAAAACGACACTGATATAGATTAAAAAACCCAAAATTAAATTGACAGTAACTCCGCCCACCATGATGATTAAACGTTGCCAAGCCTTTTTTGAACGGAATTCCCAAGCTTGTGCAGGCAATTTCATTTGTTCGGTATCCATTGATTCATCAATCATACCTGCAATTTTCACATAACCACCAAGTGGCAGCCACCCCAATCCCCATTCTGTTGTAGATGGATCTTCTTTCCAAGCTTCAGGAGATGATTTTGTGAACCAAACCGTTTTTTTAACGCCATTTACTTTTTTGTATCTAAACAAAGAAAAATAAGGATTAAAGAATAAATAAAATTTTTCAATTCTTGTTTTAAAAAAACGAGCAGGAAGAAAATGGCCGAATTCGTGTAAAGTCACTAAAATAGCAAGTGACAGAAATAATTGCGCAGCTTTAATTAGAATATCCATTGTATGATTTTGTGATACAAATATAATGTTTAAACGGTCATTCTAAAAGTTAAAAATGCATAAGTACTTTATACTAGTTTCACAGATATTTTTTCTACTGCCTCGAATTGCTTAATTTCGTTCCAGACACATGCACAATTCGGACAGCCTACTTATTATTCCCACTTACAACGAAAAAGAAAATGTTGATAAGATGGCGCATATTCTAATGGAAACTTATCCATCGATAGATATTTTATTCATTGACGATAACTCTCCTGATGGCACGGCGCTACTAATTAAAGAATTAATAAAAACTTATCCAGAGCGTATTTATTTGGAGGAACGCCTTGAAAAATTAGGTTTAGGCACCGCATATATTCACGGATTTAAATGGGCTTTATCCAGACACTATTCTTTTATTTTTGAAATGGATTGTGATTTCTCTCATAATCCTGCAGATGTTGCGCGCTTAAAAAATGCATGTTTAGAAGGAGCGGATGTTGCGATTGGTTCGCGTTATTGCAGGGGTGGAAAAGTTGAAAATTGGCCTGTGAAACGTATATTAATGTCTTATTTTGCTAGTGTCTATGTGCGTTTAATTTTATGGATTTCCATTAAGGATACCACCGCTGGATTTAAGTGTTATCGCGCTGATGTACTTCGTAAAATAAATCTCGATCAAATAATATTTAAGGGCTATGCATTTCAAATTTGTATGAAATATGCTGCCCTTCAACATAAGTTCAAAGTGGTAGAGGTTCCTATAACTTTTATCGATAGAATATATGGCGAATCAAAGATGAGTACTGGTATTTTTAAGGAGGCATTCTTTGGAGTTTGGAAAATGAAAACCATGAAATTATGACCAAGTATCTTATTAAAAATGGTACCCTTGTCAACGAGGGCAAAAGCTTGACCATGGATATATTGTTACAAGATGGCATTATCCAAAAAATAGACAAAAACATTACTACTGATGCTTCCATGGAAGTTATTGATGCCTCAGGTTTATTAGTGCTTCCGGGCTGTATCGACGACCAAGTCCATTTTCGCGAGCCTGGATTGACGCATAAAGGTAATATTGCCAGTGAGTCCAGAGCGGCCGTGGCTGGGGGCATTACTTCCTTTATGGAAATGCCAAATACGATTCCGAATGCATTAACCCAAGAATATTTAGAGGACAAATATGATATTGCCGCAGCAAATTCTATAGCCAATTATTCTTTTTTTATGGGTGCCTCCAATGATAATTTGAAAGAGGTTTTAAAGACAGACGGAAGAAATGTATGTGGCATAAAAGTATTTATGGGTTCCTCGACAGGAAACATGTTAGTGGATAAAGAAAAAACTCTAGAAGGGTTATTTTCTGAAGTCCCCTTATTAATTGCAACTCATTGTGAGGACGAAGCAACTGTTCGTGCCAACTTAGCACTATATCGTGATCAATATGGAGAAAACATACCCATGTCTGCCCATCCTTTAATTCGAAGTGAAGAAGCTTGTTATTTATCTTCTTCTTTAGCAGTTTCGCTCGCCAAACAATATGGGTCTCGCTTGCATGTCTTGCATATTTCTACTGAAAAAGAGACTCATTTATTCGACAATAGCCTTCCTTTAGCTGAGAAAAAAATCACAGCAGAGGCCTGCATTCATCATTTATGGTTTTCGGAAGAAGATTATGCGGATAAAAACACATTAATAAAATGGAATCCAGCGGTAAAAAAAGCAAGTGATAGAGCGGGAATTTGGGCCGCCTTATTGGACAATCGAATTGATGTAATTGCAACGGACCACGCTCCGCACACCTTTGAAGAAAAATTAAGAAAATACGACCATGCTCCATCAGGAGGTCCTTTAGTGCAACACGCTTTATTGGCTATGCTAGAAAAAGTTAAAGAAGGATATATTACTTTAGAAAGAATGGTTGAAAAAATGGCGCATGCTCCTGCTACTTTATTCAGAATTGAAAATAGAGGATTTTTACGCGAGGGTTATGCAGCAGATATTGTATTGGTTAATCCTTCTGCTCCAACGAAAGTCATGAATGAAGAAGTTCTTTACAAATGCGCTTGGACTCCTTTTCATGATTATACTTTTTCATCTGCAATTTCTAAAACTTTTGTAAATGGAAATTTGGTTTATAATAATGGGAAAATACAAGAACAGGGGAGTGGTCAACGCTTAACTTTTAGGGTGTAATGAAACAACTTTTGTATTTTACTTTATTAATCTCTTTTCTTTTCAGTTGTTCAAATCAACCCGTTCCAGCCAAACCCAACAATTTCATTCCCCAAGAGGAAATGTCAAAAATAATGGAAGAGGTAATGCTGCTGGAAGCCTATTATCAAAAAAAATATGGAGCGCCTTCTGTGTACAAAGATCCCCTAGCTTTAGCAGTCGAAGGAGTCTTCAAGAAACATAAAATATCAGCAAAAATATATGAGAATAACTTCACTTATTATGCACAGCAATATGAGATATTTAAAGAGATGAATGATGCCATTATTGAAAGACTAAACAAAAAAATTGTAAAGCCTTAATCTAACATAAGGTCGGCATCAATTCCATCATTTTGTTCCTGAATAAATAGAGCGATTTCACTAACAATATTTGTTTTTCGGTCTTCCTCATGCGCCCTATCAGATTGAACATATTCTCTCAAATGTAATTGAGCTTCTAGCAGATGATGTTCTTCAAAAGGCCCTTCCAGATTTTCTAGAATAGTCAAACATTCTAAAGCCTCCATAAAGTTTCCTTCTACCGCGATTTCAACGAAGTCAGCTATATAATCACTGTAGTCTAGCCTGCTATTCCAAACAACGGTAAGTAATGCTTGACGAAGCATATTAAACTCCTCTTCTTTTATGTACCGAATGAATAAATCGCGCGAGGCAGGATCTACTACTTGCGAAAGAAAAGCCAAGATTTGTTTCTTGGTGTCTTCATGCTCCGTATCTGCTGCAATTCCAACGAGAATTTCAAGCACGCTTTCCTCTGCAAATTTTTCTAATTCTTTTAATCCTTCACTTACTTTATTGGATTGATCTCCTTGAATTAAATCAAATGCTTCTTTAATTTTTAATTTTTGTTGTGCTGTTGCCATTTTTAAACCAATTTAATTATACCAATCCTTCTATAAATTCTGTTAAACGAATAAAGGCTTCAACCGAAAGTCGTTCTGGTCTTTGTTGTGAGAATTCTTCCGGAAGTTCGTGTCCTTTAGTCATACTTTTAAGTGAATTCCGCATGGTCTTTCGCCTCTGATTAAACGCTGTTTTCACGACTTGAATAAATAATTTTTCATCGCATGGTAAAGAAGTTCGTTCATTTCTAGTACAGCGAATTACTCCTGACTTGACCTTCGGAGGTGGGTCAAAAACATCTTCATTTACCGTAAAACAGTATTCAATATCATAAAATGTTTGCAGTAATACGCTGATGATACCATATTCTTTTTTCCCTGGTTTTTCCGCAACTCTTACTGCAACTTCCTTTTGGAACATTCCCATAATTTCTTGAACTTGATGACGATAATCAAGACATTTAAATAGAATTTGAGAAGAAATATTATAAGGAAAATTTCCTACTACCGAAAAGTGACCGTCCCCCATAATTTCAGATAAATCAGCCCTTAAGAAGTCATAATTAAGGATGCGATCGCTGAGTTGAGGAAGTTCTTTATTGAGGTAGGCAATAGAATCAGTGTCCACTTCCATTAAATAAAGATCTAAATCTCCTCTTTCTATTAAAGGCCTTGTAAGCGCTGCAGTCCCTGGCCCAATTTCTATTACCTTGAAACAGTCGCGATGACCGGAAAAGGCATCAGCAATTGCTTTACTGACCGTTTTGTCAATTAAAAAATGTTGACCAAGATGTTTTTTAGGGCGAACTATCATGAAGGATTAAAAACTTCAATTAATTGAAGGTGAGTGCGAAAAGCCGCAAATTTACCTGAAAAATATTCTAAATGTTCTTTTTGTAAAGCTGGAGCATGTTGTGCGTTGTAGGTGTCTAAAACTTCCTGAGACGGACAAAGATACATTACAGAGTAGGCTAATCCTCCCTCTTCTTCCCCTATGATTTTAGATAATTTTGCTTCAAGAAAACAACCCGTATTTAATACATCTGGTATGTGTTTAGTGCGCATCCAAGTCAGCCATTTTTCCGACTCACTTGCATCAATACTAATAGTAACATTATAAATAATCATAGGTCAAAGGTAAGGGATTCATGTGTTATTCTTGTGAAAAATAAGCAGTAAAGTACGATGTTGAAAAATATCCATATACTTAAAAGAAAGGAAATGAATCTATTGAAGAAACAATTTATAGGGTAAAAGAGATAAAAATATTATATATTTGAACATAAAATTAAAAATTTAACTATGAAAAAAATCTTACTTTCAGTTTTTCTTTTTGGGCTTTCTTATGTAAACATTAACGCTCAATCATGCACGCCAGGTGCAAATTTTGTTGATTCAACTTATGGTGTTTGGCCAGATACGACTCAAAATTTACCATGGGCCACTGTAAATGTTGCTTATTCTACAGACATTAATTTTAAAGTTCCGGCAACAGTTACAATTGATTTAGATCCTTCAGGACAATTTGTTGGTTCACCAATACAGAGTTTTACAGTTACCGGTTTATCTGGTTTACCAGTTGGATATAACTATGGATGTAATATCTCAGGTTGTACTTATAGTGGTGGTGCTAATGGTTGTGCAAATGTATATGGAACAACTGCTACAACAGGAACATATCCAGTGACTATTGATGTTGATGCTACTGTATTGGTAACACTTATCCCAGGATTCCCTCCAACACCGGTAACACAAGCTGTTTCTTTTGACGGATATAAAATTATAGTAGGAAATGCTGGTTTATTATCACCGGGATACTATTCCTCTACTTTAACTGTAGTTCCTAATCCAACTGCAGGAAAAATGAATATTTCTGGTTTAACTGAAGCGATGAGTTCTGCATTGGTTTCCATTACTAATATTGAAGGAAAAGTTGTTGCTTCTCAACAAATGAATGGCACTACAAATTGTGCATTTGATTTAACAAATCTGCATTCAGGCATTTATTTTGCTTCCATCCAATACGCTGGTGGAGTAGAGAACATTAAGTTTATTCTTGACTAAACGTCAGTAAAATTCCATAGAGATTTTAAGAAGCCTCTTCAGTAATGAAGGGGCTTTTTTTATGGCTCAAATTTTCTGAAGTGCTTAATGCTACTGAATAAAAAAGCCCTCAAGTGAGGGCTTTTTTGTGAGGTCTCGAGCGGACTCGAACCGCTGTAGACGGTTTTGCAGACCGTTGCCTAACCGCTTGGCTACGAGACCAAATTTGATATAAGAACCTATATCTAGCACAAAAATAGGGAAATTATATCGAACTTCAAAGATGACGTTATCGTTTTATAATTTTTGTTGTACTCATTTTACCTTTGTTATTTATAGAGAGATAATACATACCTGATGTACTTTCAGCTCCATTTTGATTGGTTCCTTTCCAGTAAATGGTTGAAGGATTAATAGCATCTGCTTGTGTAAGAGTAGTGACCAATGTTCCTGTTAAATCATAGACCAAGACCTTAATTTGTGGATCAAATCCACCTTCAAACACTATGTTCAATCCGTGATCCCCCATCGGATTTGGATATGTTTTAATAGTACTGACGTTGCCGTATTCTTCTAAACTTGCATTCATTAAGGTCGCCAAATCATAATTTTCATCGCCAGGAAGATAGTTCATGTAGTGAAAATAGATAATGAACATTTCATCTGTTGTGTTATAGCCTACAGATACCGTTTGGGGAGGTGAATTTGGATTATGAATGTTCTGATCTGTATTGTCATAAACAGCTTTTCCTTTTATGGTGTATCCAGTAGGTAAATGTTTCAAATGATCAAAGAAATAGAAATCTTGCCAATGAAAATCCCAATGCGGAATATTAATAAATTTGATGGTGTCATTAGCGGGACCTGTCGCATAAGCTTTAATGTCATGTCCTAATAAATGCATATGAGGAAAAACTGAAATTACAGACAAATCAATTGGTACCCCAGCTGTTCCGTTTGGATACTGCGCGGAAAGTGTAGTCATCTGATTTGGAGGCAGCGTGAAAGCATAATCTGCCAATACAGGTGAAGCATAAACTTGTCGCACCCCAGTTGTTCCTATAGGATAAAAATGTAGAATCACCTTGGTGCTGTCCATCATGCCAAAACTCCCTTCGGGGTAGTGCATATTTAAATATATTTTTGCTCCTGCGGCAATGCTTATTCCCATTTTTAGAGGACTAACAGAGGGTAAAACCAAAGGGCTTGCACCAGGGGTAAAGCCCATAATTAACTTTGTGTTTTGGCTGCTCGGACTGGCACAATTACCACCAGTGGTATCCGTCTGTTCTATTCCAGTGTCATCTAAATAAACCAATGCATGGTGTACAATTTCTCTGTTGCCCGGAATTACTTCAACCGCTTTCAATATGCGATTTTGGGTAAGATTGGTAGGGATCGAAAAACAAACATAATCATCAGCAAAGGCTGTAGCCTTACTTAAATAATTTGGCATTTGAACGATCAAGTCCCCATTGCCTAAAATAGTATTATTGTTGTAAACAGGTGGCGGAGGTGTTGCAGAAGCATTTCCCTCAGGGGCACTGGCCGCAATCCAGCTTAATAAAAGTGATTTCTCACCTGAAGAAAGTGACCGGGTGTGTAAATAAGTTTGATAATTATTATCAGGTGGCCAAGGCGGCATTCTATCTTGTCCAACCGCATCCGCAACTGCATTAACCATTGGACTAACCTCTTGATAAGTCATTAATGAACTCGGTGCCGCCCCTCCTTGGTGATGACATTGCGTACATTTATTATAAAATAATTGTGCTACTTCACCACTCCAAGTTTGTGCATTTACGCAATATACTAAAGCGCTAAATGCAAGTAAAGAAAAATATTTAATAATGATATTATTGTTTAATAATTCTTTTAGTCACAGTTTCTTGATTCAAATTACGGATAAGTAATAAATAAGTTCCGTTTTTATATCCGGATAAATCAATTGATTGCATAATACCTTCAAAGGAACGCTCTTCTAAAGTCCTTCCCGACATATCAACTATTTGGATCTTATATTGGTTATAAAAACTTAAGTTTATAGTTATATTACCCGAAGTTGGGTTAGGATAAATGAGCGTTTCAAGCTCAGTTGATTCTTCAATACCCGCGCCTAAACAAACCTCATCAATAGGACTTCCATCACAGTAATTCATAGGATATAGAATTGCCAATTGTAATGGAGTATTTGCCAGTTGAAGCGGCGTTTCAGTACACCCCAATCGATCTACTAAAAAGTCTCTTACAAAATTTTCTGTAGTATCCATATAAGCTAAGGCACTTGCGCTCGTTCCTGCATATGGGACATGTGGAGCTCCAGGAAAGGTATAGAAATTGCTTTGTACATTAATCGCACAGGCCCTATCGTGTAACATTCTACTGCCGTCTAAATACATTAAAGGAGTTCCCGGATTTACGACACCTCGATTGTATTTTACAGTTCCGTCCGAAGTTCCGTGAATAGAACAAAGAGGAACATCTCCTGCCTCGAGCCAACCATATCTTGCAAGCGCTCCGCAAAGATTTAAAACACCTTTTACATTTGTTGAATAGCCTGGATTTCCACTTGCTCCTTCTAAACCACCCAAGGTTTGTATAGTTGTTGGGTTTAAATAGCCACTAATTTCACATGGATCGTTTAAATAAGCGACATGCAATGCCGTAATTGCACCTGCTGAACTTCCGCCTATAAAGATTTGATTGGTGTCTATTTTGTACAAATTCGTGCCAGTAGCTTGGTCCTTATAGAAAAATCTAATAGCAGCTTTTAGATCTTGTACTGCACGAACTACTGCTTTTACCGCATTAGCAGAATCAATAGGAAAAAAACCGGTTCTGTAATTGATAGAAGCACATGCATATCCTTTTAAAGCAAATCTTTGAGATAGATTGAGCACATCAATATCAGTTTTAGTCCCGCCTAAAAAACTACCACCGTGCACCCAAATAATCAATGGTCTACTTGTTTCGGTATCGCCTGTAGGAGAATAAAAGTCAAGTGCTAAGGGGGTATTCGCCCCGGTAAAAGAAGTGTTTTGACCGAAATTAATATTACTAATGGTAGTAAAATTAGTAAATACATCGCTAGCATAACGGCCGTTTAAACAGGGCTGCGCTAAACATGTTGCAAGACTAATTAAGGTGAAAAACAAATGGATTAAAGTAAATTTTTTCATAGTTATAAGTTTTAAGGAAAATAGATGGATGGGTAATTCAGCGCATTAAGTTGTGGAATGGTAGCTTTATATTTTTTATTAATAGCCCTTATAAAAACATTTGCCAATAAAGCATTTCCTTTTGGATTTAAATGAATTCCATCAAGTGAATAAGCCCCACCAGAAACAAATTTTGCCGACATAGAAACACCGTTGTAAACGAATCCATCATTTAAACTTGAGTAAAATTGTGGGGTTTCTGCAATTGCAAAGCCATGGAAGTTAGCATATTGACGTATGACTTGATTGTAAGCTAAGATTTGATTCCTTATCTCTTGAAGTTCCGCTAACGTTAAAACAAACTCATCCCTTAAAGGATAAACACTTCCATATTGATGACACTTTACTGAATCAAGCGGAACACTTAATAAGATTAATTCTCCTTCTACCATTGGGCGCACACCAAAGGACCCTGCATTGGGATCCTCTATCATGAATGGATTGGATCCAACAGTAAAACTAAACCCTAAAGGGCCATAAATTTGATTTAAAGATTCAGCATTGGTTGCATCTAAATTTAATCCATTATAAGGAATCGTTGTAAAGTAAGGCATTTGGGTGACGTCTGGTATTGTACCTACCACTGCTTTTACATTTTGGCTATACAGCTGACCACACAATTGGGTTAAGGATTCTTCGAAGCCAAGGCCAGGAAAACCACCAAGTGGAGACATCGGATTTTGTGTTGCGCCACTTCTCGCATACGGCAACACATCCTCTATTCCCAAATAAATGCTACAAAACGTAGGATATCCTCCATCAAAAATATTCTCTTGAACGGATGAATACTCACCTGAACCGGGGAGGTTGAATTGATCCTTTGACATTCTCGCGAAAAATTCATTGTGTTGAGGAAGATTAATGTTACCAAAATCCGTTGAAACCATATCAATCATTCGCAAGCCTGGCACCCCAAAATTGGTAAATTTATTTTGGGAAGAATAAACCGAAGTTGTTAAGGAAGTCGCTTCTCCTTGTTGCGCAAAACGCAGGGGAGAAAGTCCAGTTACACCAAGACAATCTGTTTTAAACCCTAAAATTAACCTAGATAATAAATTCGCGTTTGTGCCAATATTTGCGTTCCCCATTAAAGGCATATAAATGTCACCAGCGCCAACTAATTTTAGTTGTGTTTGAAGCAAAGCCCCCAAAGAATTGATTTGTCCATCGTGATATAAGGCATCATCCATGTATCCCGCAGTATTCCCATCACCGATCGCTACAAAGTGTTGCGCATTAATTTCTCCAGCAGAAATGACACTTGAAGCATCAATTTTAGGTTTGCAACTGCTAAAAACAATTCCAATACTTAGCAGTGAAATAAGGGGGAATATTGTTTTTACCATCTGTAATAAAATGAAATTCCTGGGCACCAAGCAATGGTAGTGTAAGTACCGCTTATTTGGGTTTCAATATTAGTATCTGCTCTTTTTACTTTTGTATAATATAAACTTAAATCTATTCCTGTTTTTTGATTGAAATTATACCCAAGACCTATTGTTCCATAGGACCTATTAGCATCTGGAGTTTCTGGTGTAACATATCCATTCTGAACAGGAGAAATTCCAAATCCACCCCCGAAACGAACTAATAATTCATGGTTTGGAATTTTAGTTACAACGGCATCTTCAGTCATAATTTCCTTCGAGGAACTTTTAGAGTAACATCTCAGTGCTACCCATTCCATTCCACCTCGAAAAGCAAAAGTATTTTTATAACAACGGGCTGATTTTGTGTCTGATAAAGAGCTTGTGTTTTGATTGTAATCAAAGGATAAGGTATCGTAAACTTTCCAACCTACTGCATTAACATCCACAACAACCGTAAGTAATTTATTTAATCTTAAAGCAGCACCAATCGTTAACACACTTGGTAATGGCAAGGAGGAGGTAAAGTTTCCATTGGGGAAATTAGCACTTAGGGAATTTGGAACATTAAAAGTTACTTCGCCATTATTTACTTTCATGTTTATTTTAGACCGATAATCTATACCAATATTTAACTTAGCATTTGCCTTTAGGTGCATACCGAAATTATAACCTAATCCTATTGCTTTTCCCGCTAATTCAGCATGCGAATAGACTCCATTGGCATCCTGAAGAGGGATGTCCTTTTGTAAATTTACACTTCCCTTGCTGATAACTAATCCGCCGCCTATTCCAATATTATCTGAAATTCTATAGGCAAAGGTTGGTTGAATAAAAATAGCTTTTAGGGACAACCTGGTCAAAGCAAAACGACCTATCCATCCGTCTTCGTATTGAATAGTACTTCCAAAGGGAGTGTTAATAGCAATCCCAAATTTAAGTTTTGCAGAAGACTTTGCTTGGAACATTCCATAGATGGAAAAAGGAGTCCCAATGGGGGAATTGGTTCTGTAGGCACCATTACTTGCGGAGTCAATAAAGAGAACATTCGCTAAAACCGGCGTTCCGCCAACAATAACATTGTTTTCATTTAAAAAGACGGCTGAGCCAGGATTATAAAATAAACTTGAGGCATCTCTAGGTAATGCAGTTCCTGCACAACCCATTCCTTGTTGCTTCTGACCTTGAAAGTTCACCTGAAAACCTTGAGCAATTAAGTTATGAGCTAGAAATAGAAAAAAAAGTTGAAATAAAATCCGCATTTTTTACTTTTATATCATCTAAAATAGGTAAATTATTTCAAAGAATTTCTTTTTTTATTGGGGGACTTCATAAGCTCTTATTTCATTTTAAAGAATGGCTCAATATATATTTCAATAATCACAACTATTTTTAAAATTTAACCTAATAAATAAAGATCGCGCGTAACCCTTTCGCACAAAGTAGCGTTAATAAGTGCTGCGACTTTAATAATATAAGTCCTTGTTTCAAGCGTAATTTTGGTGGAATGAAGAAAATGCGAATTTGGAAAATATTAAAATGGTTATTAGGCGTAGTATTGGGCTTAATATTGTCTGTCTATATTTTACTTTATTTTTTTAAAAATGAAATCTGTGATGCAGTTATTGCTGAGGTAAATAAAGAATTACAAGTACCTATTAATTATTCCTCTGTTGATTTGGCTTTCTGGGGATCCTTTCCGCACCTATCGATTGATTTAAATAATGTCTATATCAAAGACGCCTATCCGAATCAAAAACCAGCTGATACTTTATTGTATTCCGAAAGAATCCGAATGGAATTTAATCCAATTGATCTATGGAATAAAAAATATGAAATTCAAGTATTGGATATTTCTAAAGGGACTCTTAAGATTAAAATAAACAAATTCGGGGAGGGGAATTATAATATCATGAAACCCACTAAAGATGAAGTTTCCTCGCCATTCAAATTAGAACTTAAAAAAATTGCAGTAAATGATTTGCGTTTAATTTATCACAATAAAAGTACTTCCCAATATTATAAAGCCAGGATGACTGCCGCCACCTTATCTGGGGACTTTTCCTCAAATAAATATACGGTTCGTGCTGATGGGGATCTATTTGTTGTGAAAGCAAAAAGCGGGAAAATAGCCTTACTTTCTAATAAAAACTTAAAATTCGGACTCAATGTCCTTGTCGATGACCAACTTGGAACTGTGCGGCTTCCTAAAGCAAAAATTGACATGGAAGGATTGCCATTTTTAATTGATGGTATTGTAACAAAGGATAGTTTAAATTTTAATGTAAAATCTAAAGATATTTTATTAAAAGATCTCGTGAATAAGCTATCATTAGACGCAACAGAAGACATTGATAAGTTTCAAGGCGATGGAAAGATTTATTTCAATTTGGGAATCCATGGAGCGCTTGCGCCTACCGCACCTACTATCATGGCATGTGATTTTGGAATAGTCAATGGGTCTTTAACGGAGCCTTCTCGACATTTAAAAGTAAGTGATATCAATTTGAAAGGTAACTATAACAATGAGGGAGGAGCTGAAAAAGAATTTTTAAGTTTAGAACAAATCAAATTTAAAACAGCTGGTGGCCCTTTTAATGCTAAGTTGTTAATCAAATCATTTTTAAATCCACAAATTGATGGTACCGCAGCTGGAACTATTGATTTATCGATTGCTCATGCGATTTTTAGATTTCCATACGTAGAAAAATTAGACGGAAAGGTTAAGGTAAAAGCAGATTTTTCTATGCGAACGGATCCTAAGCAAAGTGATTTAGTTTTTAACACTTGCGATGGTAATGTCCAAATGCGTAATGTTTGGTGTAAATTAAAAGAAGATAAACGCACCTTTGAAAATATCAATGGGGATATTTATTTAAGAGGTAGCGAGGCTGGAATTGAGGGGGCAAGTTTAAAGGTGGGTAAAACTGATTTGCTTATTGATGGTGTCTTTAAAAATATTTATGCTTACATGAATGGAAAAGGGGCGCTTACCACTCAAATTAGTATTGATAGTGACTTCATACGAGTAGAGGATTTAGGCACTACAACTAAAGCGGAAAAATTAGAAGAAAAACGTGTTTTTGCCCTTCCAGATGATATTAATGGAGAAGTAAGTTTAACCGTGGGGTCTTTGAAATATGACAAACATCGTTTTGATCATATTTTAGGAACCATGAAAATTCAAAATAGAAGACTTCATTTCCCTCAAATTAGTTTGGTTAATGCCGATGCCTTAATCAGCGGAGCCTTAATAATTGAAGAAAAGTCTCCTGAAATTTTTAGTATTACAGCTCAAGTTGCTAGTAAAAATCTACAATTCAAACCACTGTTTAAAGAATGGGATAATTTTGAGCAATCCGTTATCACAGATCAAAACATTTCCGGTAAAGCAGAAGCGAATTTAGCGTTTTACGCACCTTTCGATTTACGATCAGGAATCATTATGAAATCAATTGATTCAAGATTAGATTTGAAAGTATACAATGGGCACCTTAAAAATGTAGATTCTTTTGATGCAATTATTGAAAGTATGCGGACTAATACAGGTAAATTGTTAATTGGTAAGAAAAATATTGATCAATTAGAGAAAAAGTTAAAAGATATTTCATTCGAAACATTAGAGAATTCTATTATTATTCGAAATGGAGCCCTTGAAATACCCAAAATGCACATTGCTTCTTCTGCCTTAGATATAGACCTTGCCGGAACGCATGATTTTGATAATAACATAGATTATAGATTTGGTTTTAGATTTAGAGATTTATTAATTCAGGAAAGAGATGCTGCATTTGGAGAAGTAGTGGATGATGAAACGAGTCTTAGAATTTTTATGAGAATGTATGGCACACTAGACAATCCACTTATTGAATGGGATAAAACGGCTAAAAAAGAACAAGGCAAACAAAATAGAGAACAAGCAGTATCTGATTCAAAAGGAATATTAAAAGCAGAGTTTGGTTTGTTTAAAGGTGATACCACCGTGAAGAATTATGTACCCAAAGAAGTCCCGAAAGAATCATTAAAAATTAAATTTGGCCCTGCAACACAGAAGGAATTTGAAGAGGAGAAAAAACAAAAAAAGGATTCAAAATTGAAAAACACCTTAAAAAACTGGAAAGAAGAACAAGAGCAAAACGGTGGGGATCAATTCTCCGTAGGCAAAGGTAAGGGTCTTGAATAATGTCTTTTCAGCTATAATTCAGCATTAATTTTCATATGAAAACAAGTGATAAAGGCTTTCTGCTGCACAGAATTAGTTATTCAGAAAGCAGTCTAATCCTCGTTTTTTATACCCAAAAACAGGGCTTGGCTAAATTTATTTTTAAAGGAGGCAAGAAGAAGAAAATTGCAATGCATCCTTTGGGCTTATATGAGATTGCTGCATTTAAACGACCAGAAAGTGATTTGGGCATTATAAGTACTCTGCAATGGGAAAACCCCAGTTTAAACATATTGGATCACCCTCTAAAAATACTCATTTGCTTTTTCTTAAGTGATGTATTGCGCCAAACACTAAAAGAAGAACAAGCAGATACTGCGTTATTTAATTTTCTAGAAAACTCATTGCAAAAATTAAATGCATCGCCAGATGCAAAAGCCTTTCCTCTTGAATTTTTAATTGAATTTATACAGCTTTTGGGTTTTGAGCCCCAAACAATGGAGGACCCTAAATTTTTTGACTTAAGTAATGCTGCCTTTTTAACAGAATCAAGCGGACTACCCAATGAAATTAATGGGCCAATAGTAACTTTTCTTAATGATATGTTTCTAATGGAAGCCTCTGATTTAGAATTATATAAGGAGGCACTACCCATTATATTAAAATATATGAAACTTCATTTGCCCTCTTTTGACAATGAAAAATCATTGGGAATTATAAAGGATATTCTTTACACCTAAACCAAAAAATTATACCAAAACATTCCCCCTTTTCTTGCATGGTATTTATTTTAACACTTTATTTTAGATAATTAGTTCCTATTTCCGTAACTAATCTTGCTCATTGTCAGTAAACTTTTTTTAATGCTACTTTTTAGAGTCAGAAGTTGAAATGAACATAATAGACTCTAAATCGTTTTGTTATTGTCAATCGGACACTTTTTAGTAATTTTGCATTTAAACTATTATTATGTTATATAAAAACATCACTTTTGAAAAAGGACACAATGAAGAATTTTATAAAGTGTTGCGCCAGAGGGTTAATCAATATTTCAAATCCAAAAATATTTCTAGGAATGCTAATTTTAGCATGGTAATTAAGTCAATTTTTATGTTGACGCTTTACATAACTCCCCTAGTTCTTTTATTAACTTGTGAATTAAATATATGGCAAACACTAGGCTTGTGGTTGGTAATGGGTTTTGGAATGGCAGGAATAGGCTTATCCATCATGCATGATGCAAATCATGGTGCCTACTCAAAAAATGAAAAAATCAATGGCATTATCGGAAAAGTGATGATTATTATCGGAGGGAACCATACCAATTGGAAAATTCAACATAATGTACTTCACCATACTTACACGAACATAACAGGCTTAGATGAAGATATTAATCCTCCTGCATCTTTCTTAAGATTCTCTCCCAACACGCCAAGAATTCCAATCCACCGTTTTCAATATTTATATGCTTGGTTTTTTTATGGTTTAATGACTTTAGTTTGGTTTGTGAATAAAGATTATTCTCAAGCAAGTCGCTATAAAAAAATGGGTTTGATCGAAACTCAAGGTATTACTTATGCGCAACACATGGCTTTCATCATAGTTAGTAAAGTGATATTTGCCTTTATATTCTTAGTTCTTCCTTTTTGGTTGGCTTCAACGCCATGGTACATCACAATCATTGGATTTTTAATAATGGAATTTGTTTCTGGATTAACGCTAGGAGCTATTTTTCAGCCAGCGCACGTTGTTCCTACTTCCAATTATACAATGCCAGATGATTCTGGAAACGTACACGCAGATTGGGCAGTTAACCAGTTGTATAATACGGCCAACTTTGCTCCTAAAGCACCATTATTTTCTTGGTATGTTGGAGGGTTGAATTATCAAGTAGAACACCATTTATTTCCTAATATCTGTCATGTTCACTACAAAAAACTATCTAAAATTGTTAGTGAAACAGCGAACGAATTTAATTTACCTTACAACTCTAACAAAACATTTTTATCTGCTCTTGTTGAGCATACAAAGATGCTTAAGCAATTAGGAAGGTATGATAATGCTCCTGCAATTCATTAATTAATTATGTTCCTAGATGACTTGCGAGAATTCTGTTTAAGCAGAAAAGGAGCAACGGAACATTTCCCTTTTGATCAAAACACACTCGTATTTAAAGTAGGCAATAAAATGTTTGCTTTAATTGATGTAGAACATTTTGAAGGAATTGCTTTGAAATGTGATCCAGAATATGCGCAAGGACTTAGGGCTGAATATAGTGCTATAAGTGGAGCATTTCACATGAGTAAAGTGCATTGGAATAGTGTTAAAGTAGGAGGTGACGTCGATGATCAGTTATTACGGCAGCTAATTCAAGACTCCTATAATCTAGTTTTTGATAAATTAACTAAAAAAATCAAAAATGAAATTGAGATGGGATAAGTTTCTTTGGTGTGTTCGGATCTGTAAAACGCGTTCAATGGCAGCCGAGATCCTTTCAAAAGGACGCATTAAAATCAATCAAGTACAAGTCAAACCATCTAAGGAAGTCGCAATGGGTGACTTTATTTATTATCATAAAAATACCGCTGTTTTTACCTTTAAAGTAATAGGTTTAATAGACAAAAGAGTCGGTGCCCCACTTGTAAAAGAGTATATAATTGACCTTACTTCAATCGAGGAGATCGAGAAGTTTAAGAATTATCAAGATGCTCAAAAAAACTACAGAAATAATGGTGATGGAAAACCATCCAAAAAAGACCGAAGAGACTTAGAGGGATTTTTTGAATTCAATTAGCAAAATTATTTTTTGATCACTTCAGCCTAAATGATTAACTTTAAGGGTGAAGAAATTTTCAAGAAGAAGCTTTATTCCTATAGTTGGAGCGTTACTTGTAGCGCCATCCATGCTGTCCTTTTCATCTAAGCCTTCAACTCCCCCCCCTCCTAATAAATTAAAACCAAAAGCTTTAAAAAAAGGAGATACCATTGGTATATGTGCAAGTGCTGGGGCGATACATGATGTTAATGATATCACTACATTTATTCAAGTGTTGAAAGAACACGGTTTTGAGGTTAAAGAGGGTTTTAATACGCGCACTAAATTTGGATATTTCTCTGCGGAGGATCAACTGCGTGCAGCTGAATTTATGGAAATGATTTGCGATACCAGTATTAAAGCTATCTTTTTTACAAGAGGTGGATGGGGCTGCGCTCGAATATTGCCCTTACTAGATTTTGATCTGATTCAAAAAAATCCTAAAATTATCATGGGCTTTAGTGATATCTCTTCTCTGTTGAATGCAATCACTTTCAAGACAGGCTTAATAACTTTCCATGGCCCCAACGGAAATGCAACTTGGAACGAGTTTAGTTGGAAATCAATTGATGAGGTTCTTTCAAATGCCGTTCCATTTTTTTATAATACACCTATTTCAAATGCAATGGATACTCCACCAACTACTATTGTTTCAGGAAAGGCAGAAGGCGAGTTATTTGGAGGAAACTTAAGTGTTATGACCGGTTTACTTGGAAGTGAATATTTACCGGATTGGACAGGGAAGATTCTGTTTTTTGAGGAAGTTCTTGAAGAACCTTACAGGATTGACAGAATGCTTACTCAATGGAAATTAAATGGTGTCTTTGATCAAGTCAACGGTATTGTTTTAGGGCAATTTCGAAAGTGCTTACCGGAGGAACCAGAATGGTCTTTTTCATTAATGGAGGTCTTGGTTCAACATTTTGGAAATTTAAAAATCCCTGTTTATGCTGGATTTTTATTGGGCCATGTAAAAAATAAACATTCAATTCCAATTGGCGCTAATGTTGTATTAGATGCAGATGATGGGACGATTCAATTATTAGAACCTGCTGTTATTGCCTGACAATTTTTTTTAATGGTATTTCTTCACTTATGCTTTTGAGAAAATCAACTCCTACAGTCCGACTTTTTACTTAATTTTGATTGATATTATAAGCAAATTCAATGACAAAAATTCTCATAAAGAATATTAAAGGATTGGTACAGGCG
The DNA here is from genome assembly GCA_044339115.1 of Crocinitomicaceae bacterium. Taxonomy (GTDB): domain Bacteria; phylum Bacteroidota; class Bacteroidia; order Flavobacteriales_D; family Crocinitomicaceae; genus UBA952. The sequence goes on along the minus strand of JBIIWA010000013.1, from coordinate 20,339 downwards.
GGTGAAAATCTTCCTTCAGTTTTGAAAGGAAAGCAAATGTCTTCACTACCAATTCTTGAGAATGCTTTTCTAGCGCTAGAGGATGGGGAAGTTATTGATTATGGTTTAATGCAGGATTGGCAAGGCATTACAGATTGGCGCGATGTTGAAGTCGTGGATGCAGAGGGATCTTATGTTTTGCCAGCCATGTGTGATGCTCATACGCATGCCGTTTTTGCGGCTTTTCGTGAAGGTGAATTCGTTGACAGGATTCTTGGCCTTACCTATGAAGAAATCGCATTAAAAGGTGGCGGCATCTTAAATTCGGCTGATGCTTTAGCAAATTTAAGTGAAGATGATCTATTTGTTTTGTCTTGCGATCGAGTTAAAAAAATGATAGCAATGGGCACTGGCGCCCTCGAAATTAAATCAGGTTATGGACTTAATGTCGACTCAGAAATAAAAATATTACGCGTTATCAAACGCTTGAAGTCCCATTTCACAATTCCTATTAAAGCAACATTTCTAGGGGCTCACGCTTTCCCGAAGGCTTTTAAATCAAATCAAGAAGCCTATATTTCTTTAATAATAGACGAAATGCTCCCGATAATTGCTGCCGAAGAATTGGCGGATTATATTGATGTTTTTTGTGAGCGGAATTACTTTTCATTAGAACAAATGCAAGAAATCTTGAATGCCGGAAAAAAGTATGGTTTAATTCCCAAAGTGCATGTAAATCAGTTTTCTATTTTGGGAGGTGTTGCCGCCGCTTGTTCGTTGGGCGCTAAATCAGTTGATCATTTAGAGGTTTTGGATGAACATGATATTCTAGCCCTGCAAAACAGTGCTTGTATACCGACCCTCTTGCCTGCATGTTCCTTTTTTATTAATATTCCATACGGTGACGCAAGAAGGATTCTAGCGGCAGATTTACCTTTAGCACTGGCAAGTGATTATAATCCTGGGTCTAGTCCAAATTTTAATTTATTTATGGTCTGGTCATTGGCTTGTATAAAAATGAAGTTGACACCAGAAGAAGCATTTAATGCATTGTCAATCAATGCCGCCTATGCCATGGGACTTGAAAATTATGGAAAAATATTTCTAGGCTATAAAGGAAATATTATTCTTACTAAACAAATCCCCTCTTTGGCGTATTTGCCCTATTCTTTTGGTGAAAATAATATAGCTAGGATCTTCTAGAAAACTTTAACTTTGAGTGATTATGAAGATTTTATTGTTTTTCTTGGCGTCTATCAGTGTATTTTGCCTTTCAGCACAAAATGTACGCACCAACAGCGAGTTACTTTGGGAAATCTCAAGTCCAAAAAACACAATAAAATCCTATTTATTCGGGACGCTTCATTCCAACGATAAACGCGTTTTTTATTTGTCAGACTCTGTTTATTATGCACTAGATCAAGCGCAAGCTGTTTTATTAGAGACTAATATATTTGATTATTTCGAAGAAATTGATCCACGAAATAATGATGTTGTACTGCTCTTTGATGATTTAGGAAAGCCTTATACAAGTTCAAACTTGGCTTCTAAAACAGTTTATGGTGACGAGAAGGGGATGCCTCAATTCTTAGATGCTTATTTTCAGCAATATGCCTTATTTATGGGTAAAAAAATTATTCCACTTGAAACCAATGAAGAACAAGTAAATGCGCTTATTGATCTGCCAATAAGTGATGAAAATCAATGGGAATCATTGAAAAAAAATCGAAAAAGCAAGGCTTTAATTGATCTGTATTTAGATGGAAATTTGAGTGAAATAGATAAGTTTATGCGCTTAAATTTATCACAAAATCCAGAAGTATACGAATCCTTGATTATTAAAAGGAATTATAAAATGCTGCGTGTGTTGGATTCTTGTTTAAATAAAAATCAAGCTCTTTTTACGGCTGTTGGCGCTGGACATCTCTATGGCCCTGAAGGAATAATTCAGCTATTGAGAAATAAAGGTTTTAAAGTTAAACAAGTAAGCGCAGTATATTCGGAATTACCCATTAAAGAAAAATCTTCCGTTCGGAAAATTAATAAAGGGTATGACTTATTCATCAAGGATAAAAATGTACTCATCCACTTTCCTGGAGTTCCAAAAGTTACCTATCAAGACAATACCGTTAAAGCTATTTACCGAGAAATAGGACAAGGTAATACCTATCAAATTGAAATAATTCCTTTTGATACAACATTAACATTTAATACCTATGCCGATATTTATATTGCAAGTCCAGAAAATTCAACTTACACCTACCAAGAATCACTTGATGGTACTTTAAGTTATTCTGGATTGTCAGATGTTTATCCAGAAGGGATGCATTGGGTACAATTATTTACCAATGGATCATCATTGTTAATCGCTAAAACTTATGGCGGTAATATGTTTATGAATTCCAATAGACCGAAACAATTTTTTGATAAAATTATATTCGAATAACGCTGAATAATATTAAATTTAGCGAAAAATAATATGAATCGAATCTTCAAGGAGGCATTTTCCACCCTACTTCCCAACAATAAATTACTCCTATTATACGGACCAAAAGGTCTAGATAATATAAGTTTTGTAGTTGACATTCTCAGCGAAAAATCACTCAATTATAGTGTTATCGACTTAAGTGATTCCGCTATTAGAGGTGAAATAAATAAATTAACATTAGAGGAGCTCATTTGGTACATCAATCAAGCGCCTTATGCCATTCTTAATGCTTGTGAACATTTAAAATTATTATCGCCATTAGCGGGTGCCGTCCTGGATCAATTAGTCACTTCTTCCTTAATACTAATTGCAAAAAATAAAACAAGTCTTGATATTGAATTAATAGATGCACTTGATAATGCAGGCTTAAGTTTCTATTTTCCCGCTTCTACTTTTTATGAATATACGATAAAAAATGGTTTATCGGTCGAGGATAAGGGACTTGAAAAAAGATTAATTTTCGGGAATTATTTTGGTCTAGAGATAAATAATGAGTCAATCGAACTAGACCTCAAGGAACTTTCTAAAACGATGTTAGAGGGGCCCTTTAGCGCAAAAAGCAGGGTAAATAAAAATGATATTTTGTGGCGTACGATACAAGTTCTGTCGCATCATATTGGACAGGCACTATCTTACCATCAAATAAGTGAATTAATCCAAGTAGATAATGAAACGGTGGAACGCTATATTCATTTATTAATTGACGCCCACCTTCTATACAAAATACCCTGCTATAATACAGATCAACGCTATGAGTTAAAAAAGACTCATATATTTATTTTTATGGACAATGGTATTCGAAATGCAGTGATCAATAATTTTAATTCACTTACCATGCGAATTGATTTAGACGCCTTGTGGAAGAATTGGTTAATTGCCGAAAGGATTAAATGGAATAGCATCAACGGTAGAAATCCAAAGTATTACTTCTGGCGTTCTCATACAAGACAGCAAATTGATTTGATTGAAATTGGTGAAAAAGGAATGGAGGGATTTAATTTTAGGTTCGAAAAGAAAAAAATGATAAAAACTTCGCCTTTGTTTTCAAAGTATTATCCAACTAGTGCTGTACATACCGTGAATAAATCTACTTACCTTACCTTTTTAACAAAGAAATAAATGAAATTCATAGATTTTATTGCCGAGAGAATTAAAGAAAATAACTGGTTAAATGATGATTTGGTGGTTGTTTTGCCCTCTTCTCGTGCAGTAAAATATTTAATGGCTGCTTTATCTAAGAGTTATGGAAAACCAATTTTCGCGCCTAAAATACTCACCATTGATGCGTTGTTCTCCTCTTTAGCACCAAAAAAAATAATTGACCCTTCTCGATATTTGCTCTTACTGTATAAGGCGTATTGTATCGTAGAGACAGAAACCAAACAAGATTTTGAAAGTTTTTTGACATGGGCTCCCTTAGTACTAAACGATTTTGAAGATATTAATAGATATCTTTTGGATCCAAAAGATGTTTTTAAGAACCTTAAAGCTATTAAAGAGCTAGAGAGTTGGAATTTAGAAGATAAAGAAATAACAGAGGCTCAAAAGGTTTTTATGCGCTTCTGGGACTTACTTCCTGGCCTATATGCTGCTCTTGATAATTTATTATTGCAACAAAATTATATTACTCCTGCTCAGTCATATAGACATCTTGCACAGAATACCGAGTTGTTGTTTTCAGAAAACTCCAATTCATTTTATGTATTTGCAGGTTTTAATGCCTTGTCTGCTGCAGAAACTAAGGTCATAGATTATTTAATTAAGAAAAAAGCTGCCGTTTATTTTATTGATTCCGATGTTTATTATTTGAGTAATCCTACCCATGAAGCTGGTTTATTTCAACGCAAAAACAATAAGGCATTTGGTATTAATAAACCTGAATTCGTTAGAAGTGAATTGAGCACAAAGCCTTTAAAAATTGATTTAATACAATGTGCGCAATTGACAGGACAAGTAAAAATCGCAGCGACAGAGCTCGCCAAAATTTCCCCTGCAGCAATGGAGGACACTTTAGTTCTTTTAGCGGATGAAACCTTGATTAGTGCCTTAGTAAAAAATCTTCCTTTATCTATAGGTAAAGCAAACATCACACTAGGTTTACCTCTCAATCAAACCCCAATTAAATCATGGATTGAAATTATTTTTGATATTCAAGAAAATAAAAGTCGTTTTAAGACAAATGCTGTTTATCACAAAGATTTACAAAGAATTATAAATCATATTTTTTGTATTTCATGGTTAGATGATGCCGCAAAAGCGAAATTGGTCCATATGGAGCAAGACATGATCCGGTACAATAGAGTTTTTCAAAATTTGGACAATCTTAAAATCAGTGCTGATGTTTTGGAATTACTGAACAAAATTTATATTCCATGGGATCAAGATTGGAGTAAAGCGATGGATTGTATTAGGGCTATTAATTCCTTTTTAGGGAAACAAATTCCAAGTAGTTTTGAATTCGAGAACAGTATCCTTAGCGCTTTTGATCAGTCTATTAATGCCTTTGAAATCATCGTTAATGAAGGCTTACCTGATTTATCACTCCGAACTTTTAAATTATTATTTAGTCAGCATTGGCATTCAAAAAGTATTGCCTTTCACGGAAACCCAATCGATGGCCTTCAAATAATGGGACTTTTAGAAACCCGCTTGTTAGATTTTAAACGGATTATTCTGTTAGGAATGAACGAAGGTAATTTGCCACCAACCAATAATTTAAAGACAATTATTCCTATAGACCTACGAAAAGGGCTTGGTTTGCCTACACAACGTGAGAAACAAGGGATTTTTGCTCAGCATTTTTATCGTCTCCTGCATTATTGCGAAGATCTTACCATTACTTACACCACCTTAAGCGACCAAATAACCAACGCTGAACCAAGTCGGTATTTAAATCAATTGGAATTGGAATTGGCGCGAATTAATCCAAATATCGAATTCAAGAAAAGTTATTATGTCACCTCTTTCCCAGAGAAAAGCGATATTGGATCAAGTATCATTGAAAAGAAATCAGATATAACAACTCAGCTAGACGCCTATTTTGAAAAACCAATTTCTGCATCAGCACTGAATAAATATCTTACTTGTCCCTTAGATTTTTATTATAGATATATTGTTGAATTTGGTGAGGCGGATACCGTAATGGAGGAAATAGAAAGTAGTGCTTTTGGAACCTTTATTCACGATACGTTGGAGCAATTATTTCTTCCTTTTGCCCAACGCGATAAGGAAAGAAATTTTATCAGTCCTGCCCCACCACCATTGAGCACATCAGGTATTGACAAGATGCTAATTGCATTTCCGCCTATTTTATATGCTCGTTTTATGAAGCATTTCAATAATGATAAGTCTTTATTTGCTACAGGGAAGAATTTGTTAAGTTTTGAAATGGCCAATGAAATTGTGCGCAAAACATTATTTTCAGAAAAGGAATTTATTTCCTCATTAACAGAACCTTTATTTGTTGAGCAACTTGAAGCGCCATTAGCTTGTAGCGTAGTAATTCAATTAAATGGATCGCCTAAAACCATTCAATTAAAAGGATTTATTGATCGAATTGATCGCATCGGAGATAATTACCGAATTTTAGATTATAAATCTGGACAAGTGAAACCAGAACATGTATTATTCAAATGGCCAGAAGGAAAAACTTTACGCGAAGCATTTAAAGGTTCAAAGCATACATTGCAATTAAGTCTTTATTGTTTATTGTTTGAAAAAAATTATAACTGTAAGCCCGATGAGGCAAGTATTTTATCTTTAGTGACGTCAACAGGATATACTCAAAAATTGCGAAAGGAAGGAGGGAGTATAAGCGAAATGCCCGCTTTGTTTGAACAGTTATTGGAAGAGACCATTAATGAAATATATGATTTATCGGTACCCTTTGAGCATGATGACGACGCTAAATATTGTAATTATTGTTAAATAAAAAAGCCTAAAAAGAAAGGGTATTTCTTTTTAGGCTTATCTGCAAGTTAAATAAAACTAAGTATAAACAAACGTTATTGTTTATGAATTAAAGACGCAGGGTTTTTAAAATAGGTTGCCCCACTCTAAGAATTAATATAATTCTGTCTTTAAACTAGTTCTATAATCTTTTAATTCTTCACGATTAACTTTATGTTCTGCATTTTTTAATAGATTTAATAAATACAGTAAGTTTTCTTTCTCTTCTATTTCAATAGGGTATTCATTACCTTCTTCATCTTCTTCATATTGCGCTTGAACACTAAACGCCGCATTTTCTGTAAGAAATTCATAAGTCAGTCTTAACACCTTTACCACAAGTGGATCCTTTTCAGTAAGTGCCATTACTCTTAAGGATTTTAATTCCTCAATAAGTTTAGGGTTGTCAACACCTTTTTTTTCTACTAAAGAAATTATGGTGTTTAGTTTTTCGTTTGCTAGGATTGTCTTCATTTCAAATATTTTCATTACAAAAGTAAGCAACTTAATAGATTTCTTAAAACTCTTGTGCATTATTTTTCGTTCTGCCTCGAATGTATTTCTATTTTTGTACTTAATGGATTTCTACTTACAAGCATTTGGTATCGGATTTTTACTCAGCGTTATGGTGGGTCCAGTCTTTTTTGTATTGCTTGAAACAAGCATCACTAAAGGTGTTCGCGCTGCATTAGCACTCGACCTAGGTGTTTTTATTAGTGATATTGTCTATATATTATTTGCTTTTATTTTCGCTTCACAACTAAAAAGCCTTACATCTGGCGATGGGAAGAATAATTTAATTCTTGCAATTATTGGAGGAATATTATTTATTGGATATGGTATTTACTCATTTTTTAAGAAAGCACAGTTTAATTTAGAGGAGTCTGCGTCTGATTCTCAAAATAATAAAATGGATTATGTAGTTCTAGCAATTAAGGGCTTTGTCCTAAATTTTGCTAATCCTGCGGTAATATTTTATTGGATTGGTATTATTGCAAAAGGATATAGTGTAGTAGATAATGAAGGGAGTCATTTTCAAATTTTCGCTTTCGTGTTAATTGTTTTATTGACTTACTTTGGAATAGATGTATTAAAAATATTTGGCGCCAAGAAATTAAGACCACTCGTTACTGAGTCTTTATTGGTGGCTCTTAATCGTTTAATTGGTTTAGTTTTCTTCTCCTTTGGCCTCTTTTTACTCTTGCAACAGTTTCTAGGAAAGATGTAACATTAATTAATTTTTTCTTTATCTGCTTATGACGCGTTTTTTTGCAATATTTCTTTTACTATTCTTTTTTCAAACAACTTATTCCCAAAAAGTACAAGCTGAAAATTTATCCGCGAAAACAAAAGTATATTGGGATGCCAACAAAAAATTTATTAATTCTGTAGGTTGTTATTATATTGATGATCAACACCCTATAACTACTGAAAAGCATGGTAAGTGGCTATTTTATTCTCTTGAGGGAACACTTGAGGAAGAAAGATATTATTTCAGAGATCGTATTCATGGAAAACAAACACTTTATTTTCCCGATAAAAAAACTAAACGACAAATGTTTTGCGTTTTCAATGTTCCAGACAGCACTTTTAACGAATGGAATTCAGATGGAAAGTTAATAATTTCCGGACTTTTTGATATGGGTCATCCCGTAGGGGATTGGAAATATTTCTATGATAATGGCGTCGCGAAATCAGTCGAAAAAGTGATCTTTGACACCACTTATACCATGGAATATTGGGAAAATGACAAGCAACATACGCAGACCGTTAAATCAGGTGCAGGTTTCATTAACACCTATTTTGTAACAGGTATCCCTAAAGAAAGGTATCAATTTGAAGGGGGCTTAAAGAATGGTCCTTTTGAGGAAAGGGTTGCGAATGGAAGGGTATCTGTAAGTGGATTTTTTAAAAACGGCAAAAAAGATAGCACTTGGCTTTTTTACGATCAAAATGGTAATCTGGAAAAACAAATGGGTTATGCATTAGACTCGCTACATGGCTCTTATCTCGTATACTTTCCCGAAGGCACAATTAATACTGCTGGTTCATATCAATATGGTAAAAAAACAGGTCACTGGGTATGGAATTTGCCTGAAGGAAAAGGGGTAGAAATGGAAGGTGATTTTGAGTCTAATTTGCAAGCAGGTGACTGGGAATATTATTATTCTTCAGGCGAATTGTCCTATAAAGCAAATTATTCAAAAGGTCTGCGCAGTGGAGAATGGCTTTATTTTTACAAAGATAGTACGCCCTATCGAAAAGGTGTTTATGCGAATGATCTAAAACAAGGGTTTTGGCAAACCTGGTATGAAGACGGTACTCTTTTAATGCAAGGTTCTTATATGGAAGGCAAAGAGTTTGGCGTTTGGGAGAATTTTTGGGAAAATGGCCGAATTAAAAACAAAGCAACTTTTAAAGATGGAAAGCTAGATGGATACTGGGTCTCCTATACGCCAAATGGCACATTAATTTTATCTGGAACCTACAAAAATGGTCTTAAAAATGGGCATTGGCAAGAATATTATAATAATGGTGCCCTGAAAGAAGAAGTTCAATATAAAATTAAAAAATTAAAGAATTCTAACGGTGGTATTGTTATCATGGGAATGAAATCTATTCAAAGTGTACAACATGGCCCCTATAAAACATATTCTCAAATAGATTTTACGGTTAAACAATCCGGTAAATTTAAAAATGGATTAAAATCAGGTAAATGGATTGATTATTATCCAGGTGGCGTAGTACCAACCATTATTTCAAATTATAAAAACGGGAAATTAGAGGGTGATTTTCAGCAATTTGGAAGGCAAGGAAATTTAATGAATGATATTCATTATAAAAATGGTTTGAAAGATGGTTATTTTACCCTTTATAATTCTTCAGGCAAAATTGTAGTTCAAAAAATGTTTAGGCGTGGCATGGAAATGCAGAAGTTAAGCGGTGGTGATATGTTTGCTCCTTAATCTTTTGAAAGCATCAAATCAATCTGACGCTTTTTAGTACTTACATCTGTAATTTTTACCTTTACACTGTCCCCAAAATTAAATTCTTTGTGGAATCGCGATCCGATAATTCTAAATTTATCTGCGTCAAAATAATAGCGATCTCCTTCAATGGCTTGCATGGAAACCATTCCTTCACAATTGTTTTCTATTAGTCGCACATACATTCCGTGTTCCGTAATTCCAGAGATAACCCCTTCAAAATCTTCTCCAATCCGATCGATTACAAAAAGTGTTTGGAAATATTTTGTGGATTCCCTTTCTGCTTCAGAAGCTTTCCTTTCATTGCGAGAAATTAATTTGCATATTTCATCCAATGAATTACCGTAAGTATGATTTCTGCCGTGTAGTTCCTGCTCTAAGATGCGGTGTACCATCAAATCTGCATACCTTCTAATGGGAGAGGTAAAGTGAGAATAATGGGTGAAGGCTAATCCAAAATGTCCGATGTTAGCGGTTTCGTAGGTCGCCTTCGCCATAGAACGAATAACCATTGATTGTATTAAAGGGAATTCATTTTCTTCTCTGATAGTTAATAGTAGATGGTTGATGTTTTTAGCGATTTCATCCATTCCTTGATAGGAAAGTTCATGTCCGAATTTATCAATGAAAAGCTTTAAGAATCCAATCTTTTCTGGATCGGGCTTGTCATGCACTCTATAAATCATTGGAATAACATCTTTATTTTTAGATGGTTTCGATAAGTAGGTACAAACGCGTTTATTGGCCAATAACATAAACTCTTCAATTAATTTATGGGCATCTTTCGATGTTTTGACAATCGTTCCAATGGGATGTCCTTTCTCATCAAGCTGAAAGCGCATTTCTTCGGATTCAATATTTAAAGCTCCTTGGGCTAAGCGCTCTTTTCTGATAATCTTTGCAACTTTATCAATAGCGCGGATTTCGTTTTCGTGATCTCCAGATTTTCCTTCAATAATTTCCTGAGCCTCTTCATAGGAGAATCTTCTGTTGGAGTGAATAACAGTCTTACCAAACCATTCTGATTTTACATCTCCCTTTCTATTCAATACAAACACAGCTGAAAAACTATATTTATCTTCATGTGGCCGCAGTGAACAAGCAATATTTGATAATTGCTCCGGCAACATAGGGATAACTCTGTCCACTAAATAGACCGAATTAGATCTTTTAAGCGCCTCTTTATCCATTGCACTACCTGGACGAACATAATGACTTACATCCGCTATATGAACGCCTAATTCAAAGTCGCCATTTGACAATTCTTGATAAGAGATCGCGTCATCAAAATCTTTTGCATCAGCAGGATCTATTGTAAAAGTCAAGACATTTCTAAAATCTTTTCGATTGGCAATTTCGTGTTCATCTAAATTAATCGATACCTGTTCTGCTTCTTCTAAAACAGCATCTGGAAATACAGGGTCGATTCCTTGATTGTAAAGAATCGAAAGCATCTCCACATCATTGGTTCCAGGATAACCTAAAATAGCAATGACTTCCCCAAACGGAATACTCGTGGATTTTGGCCAAACTGTTATCTTAACAAGAGCCTTAACGCCGTTGACAGCACCATTTAATTGTCCCTCACTAATTTGAATCTGTATTCCAGATCTTGCATTGTCAGGAATTAACATAGCTTTCTTATCACTGATCTTGATCGTACCTACAAATTGAGTTTTCTCTCTTTCAAGTACTTGCATTACTGCTCCTTCCGGACGATTTTTCCCAGGATTAATGATTCGTAACTTCACCAAATCATTATGCATTGCTTGGCCAATATTATGTGGAGCGATAAAAATATCTTTTTCTTCACCTTCTACAACAACAAAACCAGAGCCTCTTTGTGTAATCTCAATTCTTCCGCTTAAGGTGTTTTTATTTTCAATAAGCTTAAAGGATTGATGGGTCAGCTGCTTGAGCAGATTTCGCTTCGACAATTGTAAAAGAACATCATATACTTGCTGTCTTAAAGCAGGATTGTTGGCGTCGATTTTAGAACAAATTTCCTTGTGAGAATATTCATCGTCAGGATTTTGTTCAAACACTCTCATTATTTGAGGTGTTATTCCCTTGAAAGAACCAAGGGATTTGGATTTAAAAAATTTCTTAGGCATGCGTTGGGGTAGACAATATCATATGCCTTTTGGATAAATGGGTCCTTATTTTAATGGCGAATAATCACCTTTCGATTGAAGGGTTTAAAGTTCTGACCTTCGAAAGTAATGAAATAAACACCACTCTTGAATTCAGATACATCAAGTTTTTTGTTTGAATTAATGGTTTCTTTTAGAATAACATTTCCAAGTACATCAACCATTTTCATACTTGCAGTTTCAGCACCATTTAAGGTAATGTTTAAGTAATCACTTGAAGGGTTAGGAGCAATAGTTACAGAAGCCACATCTTTAACCGGCTTAACAGACGCAACAAATTCAATTAATAGATCTACTGAATCAACAAAGTTAATGCCGTCACTTGAAACATAGTAACGATAATGAGCCAAACCAGGCTGGCTAAAATCATTTGGGTCAATTGAAACTTTCAGTTTTCCATATTCGCCATCGCCAATAGGAAATAAGGCACTAGAAGGCGTTGTCCAAGGATTAGTTGCCATTTGACCTGACGAAAAACAGGTCCCACCAAAAGAATCTGTAGCATGTCCCCAACAAATTGCATCCGTCCAACCAGCCGGAACGTCTAAACGAGTTCTTGTAATGCGCCAATTGCGGGTTAATCCTGTATTGTTGTAAATATTAAAAGGAACATCAAAAACGGTTATTGATTGTGTACCCATACCGTAAGTTTGCCCCGAAAGCTCTGTGGTTTCGCCATCAACATAAATATTGATACCATTTTGAGCAAAACTGCTAAGGGAGAAGAAAGATAAAAGAATGAAAATATATAATTTCATGATGTTGGAGATTCGTTAAAAACAAATATAACGTAAAATATGCCAGATTCAAAAAACCACACTTGTTTTTTATATTATTTAAATTCAATAATGTAACTTTGATTCGGCAAGGTTTTTGAAAAAGAACTAAAAACTAAATTATTTTAAATGAAAAAAGCACTCTTCTCTCTATTATTTATCTGCGTTGCGAGCTCTTATTTTGCTCAACATGACGGTGGACTTCTTGAAAATAAAAAACTACCTTCTGTCAAGTTAAACGACATGAAAGGAAATACGGTTAATACTGCAGAATTGGGATTCAAGGGACCAGTAGTAATTAGTTTTTGGGCAACTTGGTGCGCTCCATGCAAGAAAGAATTGAATACAATTCATGACTTATATACCGACTGGCAAGAGGAAACGGGTGTTCAATTGGTTGCTGTTTCTATCGATGACGAAAAAACAAAAAGTCAAGTTCCAATTTATGTTAACGGAAGAGCTTGGGATTATTTGGTATTAATGGATCCCAATGGAGATTTTAAGCGCGCAATGGGGGTGAATAATGTACCTCATACTTTTTTGATAGATCAAGAAGGAAACATTGTTTATTCTCATAATAATTATGCTCCAGGTGATGAGGAAAAATTGTATGAAGAAATTAAAAAATTGTCGAAACAAAAGTCTGAATGATTAAAAAAATACTACTAATTCTGTTCTTTTTACCTATTATTTTATTCTCACAAGGTAACTTAACAGGAAACATTGAAAGTACTTTCCAATATCTAAATCAAGATTCCATCATTGGCGCCAACCAACCTGTATCAAAAGGTTTGCTTAATTCATATATGAATGTTTTTTACACGAATGGAAATTTCAAGGCTGGGATGCGCTTAGAGTCATATTTACCGCGAATTCAGGGATATCCAAATCGTTTTGATGGAACAGGAATTGGTATGCGTTACATTGGCTATGTGAATAATTTAGTGGATGTAACTTTAGGGTCCTTCTATGAGCAATTTGGTAGTGGACTTGCATTCCGAGCATATGAAGACCGGGCTTTGGGTTATGATAACATGATGGATGGAGTACGGATTATTGTACGTCCTAAAAAAGGAATAGCCATTAAAGGTGTTTATGGTTATCAGCGCTTGTCTTTTCAAAAAGGGCAAATTGTTCATGGTGACGGAATCGTAAGGGGTATTGACGGCGAAGTCCATTTAAATGAGTCCATTGATCAACTGAAATCTTTCCCCTTGGATATAGTTTTAGGCGCTTCCTTTGTAAGTAAATTTCAGGCAGATGACGACGACGCATTGATTCTTCCTCAAAATGTTGCTGCATACGGTGGTCGAGCTAAGTTGAGGTATAAAAACTTTTATCTTGACGGCGAATATATTCTGAAAGAACAAGATCCTTCAAGTGACAATGGAAAAATATATAATTATGGTCACGCAGCAGTTTTTAATTTAAGTTATACTCAAAAAGGATTGGGTATTTTGGTTTCTGGAAAATCTGTCGATAATATGAGTTACCGTTCTGATCGAAATAAAGATTTGCAAGATGTATTTATCAATTATCTTCCATCCTTGAACAAAACACATACGTACAATCTGGTTGCTACACTTTATCCTTATGCTACCCAACCTTTGGGTGAGGTAGCGTTTCAAACTGATGTATTGTATACTTTTAAGAAGGGAACAACCTTAGGCGGAAAGTATGGGACTACCATTGGCGGAAATTTTTCAACTACTTACAGTCCAATGCATTATACAAGTGGCATTAATCCTCTAGATTCTACAGGAGTTACGTATACATCTCGCTTATTTGCGATGAGTGACAGCCTCTATTGGCAAGACATTAATTTTAATGTTTCTAAGAAGTTCAATAAAAAATTCAGTACAATTCTTAGTTTTTACAGTATTAAAATAAACAATGATGTTGCTAAAATATCTAATGATGCTGCGGGGATTATTCATGCTTCCATTGGTGTAGTTGAGTTGTCCTACAAGATTAATACGCATCACTCTTTACGTGCTGAATTTCAAGGATGTTTTGTCCAAAAAGAAAATGGACTCATTAAGGATAAAGGAAATTGGGCAACAGCTTTGATAGAATACACTATTTCTCCAGGTTGGTTTTTTAGTTTTATGAATCAATATAATTATGGAAACCCTGAGCTAGAGAAACGGGTTAATTATCCAATTCTAACCTGTGGATATATAAAAGATGCAACACGCTTCACTGTTTCTTATGGTCGTCAGCGGGCCGGACTATTTTGTGTTGGTGGGGTGTGTAGATTCGTCCCAGCGTCCAATGGATTAACATTGAGTTTCACCCAAAGTTTTTGATATGAAAAGCTACTTAACTATCTTTACAATAGTTTGTATTTCTATATTAATGGTCTCTTGTGATCATGTAGAGAACCCTTATCCACAGGGAACAAGTAATGAATTAGATACCACACTTTATCCCGGAAATTGGAGTAATTACGTCGCAAATGAATGGCCGGTATTTTCACCGAATACTAATTTATTACGCAATGTCCTCATTGAAGATTATACGGGGCATAAATGTATTTTTTGTCCAGCCGCAGGTGATTTAGCCCATCAGTTAGAAGAGGCAAATCCTAATCGTGTTTTTATTGCTTCTATTCATGCTGGACCGGAAGGAATTGGAGATTTCCAAACCGTTTCTGCACCTGAATATCCTATTGACTTTACCAATCCTGATGGGGTAGCAATTGGAATATATTTTGGCACTAATGATGGAGGATTTCCCGGCAATCCAAGAGGTACCGTGAATCGTTTTAATAATGGCGCCATTTTTCAAAGTCCAACCCAATGGACCAATATGACCAACACCATGTTGGCAGACAATAATTTAAAAGTGAATATGCAATCAGCTCTTAATTATTATCCTACTACTAAAGGAGCTTTTTTACATCTTGAAATAGAAAAATTGGATGCAACCTTAAATGATGCCTTGGGTGTTGTTTCTTATTTGATTGAAGATTCATTAGTAGGGGATCAGAAAATGAGCGATAATAGTCACAATACAAGTTATATACATCGTGATATTCATAGGGGAAATTTAAATCAACTTACCTTTGGTCGAACACTTACCGGTGCTGATCTTATCAATGGAAAGTATTATATTAATTACAGTTTTGTGGTTCCCAATCAGTTAGATGGGAATTATAATGCACAAAACATGCATATTATATCGTATGTATACAATAAAGTAACTTGGGAAATTTATCAAGTGGTGAAACAAAAGATTGCACCCTAATTGGGAGATTTATGTTGAGTAAAAAAGTTTAGTTTTTTATCTCCCCAAGTAATTTGAAATCAACCCTTCTATTTACATCTCTACCTTGCTGCGTGGCATTAGACGCAATTGGCTTGGTTAAACCATGATATTCAACTATAATTCTTCCAGTATCTACGCCTTTTAGAACTAAATAATCCTTAACAGCGTTGGCTCTTTTTCTTGAAAGATCTAAGTTGTAAGCAGCATTTCCGACATTATCCGTATGTCCCGCAACCACTAAATAAAGTTCAGTTCTTTCAAGTAATCCTTCTGCTAAGGCATCTAGTCCTGCAAATTGACTAGGCTTAATAACATATTGATCAAAACCAAATACTACATTTTCAGGTTGTTCAATTTCTTTTTTAGCAATGATTATGGTATCTATCTCAATAATAGGCACCACCTTAACAGGTGGCAAATATAAATAGGAAAATAGGTCGTCTTGTTTTCCATTGCTGTTTCTATTACTTGAAAAGTAACCGCTTGTATCTGTAATCGCAGCAATTGCTAAATCATCATAGATGGAATTAAAACCCTCACCAAGAGTTTTAACAGTATCATTTTCATAAACAAATAGGTCAAGTCCACCCATACTTAATTTGTTATTGGAAGTGAAATATATTTTGTTCTTATATACAAATGGGAAACACTCAATAGAGTCTGAATTGATTGCTTGTATCGCTATTGGTCGAGACCAATCTTTTCCATTGTAGTCGGAGTAATAGAGATCATATTTACTATTTCCTTTTTCAAAGTCCGAGGCATAGTATAGCTTTTTATTCGCTTCATCATAAAATGGATGAGTAACATTGTATCCTTCATTATTCAATGGAAATGCAAGTGGTAATGTCCAAGCATCTCCTTCTTTTGAAGAATAAAAGATCCCCAATTTATTCTTTTTAGAATAACTATTATTGGAAAAGAACACCATAGTACCGGCCTGATTGGCACTGATAGGTCCATCATGCATGGTTGAATTAATGGAAACAGGTGTTTTGTAATCTTTGCTATTAAGTGTTATTTCTTTGATTCCGCATTGATCTACTCTGAATAGGTCTGTGTATGGTTTAGCTATGTTCTCATCTATTAATGCTTCATCTACACTTGTTTTTTTAGAACCTGAGACCAGTATTAATTCTTGTCCAAAGGGTCGAATACCAAAGTCATCAGTCGGAGTATTATAACAAACTGTATCCACCACCAATGTTTGCGCATTGACCGTCCCAAAAAGGAGGGAAATTAATATAAGGAAGTATTTAGACATAAATTAATTGAAAAAACGAGGGCTATCAGCTTTCTTATTGGTTTTATTCAATTTTAATCTGATGGCCAATTCATGCGATTGTACGGAAACCCTATTCAATTTATTTACAGGGTAGGCATAAGAATATCCAATGTATAATTTATCCTTTACATTGAGTCCAATAATTGCTCCTAGACTTCCTTTTAAATGGTATGTAGCACCAAAATCTATCAGTTTATTAGCTGTCAATATCACATTTAAATCTAAATTAACGGGGCCACCATAGCCATACATGGTCATTACACTAGGACGAATATCTAAACGATTGCTTAATTTTAAGTCAGCTCCTGCATAAGAAATATAGCCGCTTTTGTTGTCAACATACATACTCATATCCATTCGATTAAATCTAAATGCAGTTACTCTAGGCTTAGAAAAACCTACATAAAACTTTTTCGAATACAATAAGAATCCAAATCCTGCATTGAAGGACAAGCCTGTAGTTAAATTTTGAACCATGTCTGGATCACCTGGATCTGTCGTCTGAAGCTCTGACAACATAACATTTTGATTAATACCAGATAGCTTAAGACCAGTTGAGAATTTCCAATTGTTATTTAATTTTAAATGATAAGCACCCACTAAATTCACGCTAGTGGATTGTACTGGACCAACTTCGTCTGCTACAATACTTGCACCCATCCCAAAATTATCAAATACATGAAAATTTCCAGAAATAGTTGCTGTTTGTGGTGCCCCAGGCATACCAACCCAATATTGAGACCCTAATACCGAAATATCAGAATAATCATTAGCACCCGCTTGCGCAGGATTTAATGTGAGCGCATTAAAGCGATATTGCTTGAAACTTGGATCATTTTGAGCATTTGCTGCACTGCTTATTGCTAGCATTGCAAGACAAAATGAAAACCCTATTATTTTTTTATTTTTCATGATATTTTTTTGAATGCTGTTATTTTATTGCTTAACTCTATTGATGTAAACATAACCCTTGAAGGTATCACTGTCTGCTATAAATACATAGTAGTAGGTACCGTCTGGTAATGCTTGACCATTATCTGATCGAGAACCATCCCAATCATTTTGGTAATTGCTACTTGAATAAACACGGTTTCCATAGCGATTGAAGACTTCAAGATTTTTTGTGTTTAAGGTTTCGATATTCCTTATTACAAATAAATCATTGATGTTATTTCCATTAGGTGTGAACGCTTCAGGAATTAATAATTCAATCGGATCGGCAACGTCATCACAAGAATCATCAATGCCATCTAAATCACTATCAATGCCATTAGTTTCTATGGTTAATGTGATATTAGCAACACTTGTATTTCCATTGTTATCTGTAATAGTAACGGTTAATACATTTTGTCCTATGTTACCACAATCAAAATTCGTTTGACTTAATGAAGTAGTAGCTATTCCACAATTATCAAAAGATCCGGCGTCAACATCATTAAATCCAACAACTGCATTTCCTTGTAGATCTAATGTTACTGTAATATTCTGTAATACTATCGTTGGATTTATATCATCTGTCACAGTTATCGTTTGTGTTCCTGTATTAGTGTTACCACTAGCATCTGTTACGGTCCAGGTAACAACTGTAGTCCCAACTGGGAAATCAACAGGAGCATCGTTTATTACTGATGCAACAGTACAGTTGTCATTTGTTATTGCATTACCAATGATGACATTTGATGCTACACAAGCATTGTTAGTAGATAACATAAGTGATGCTGGAGGAATAATAGTTGGTATCTGATTGTCAATTACCGTTACTGTTTGTGATGCTGAAACAACATTTCCATTATTATCGGTAACTGTCCAGTTCACGGTTGTTGTACCTAAGTCATAAACGGTCGGTCCATCATTAACTAATGAAGCAATTCCACAGTTGTCAGATACCACAGGGTTTCCTAAATTGACATTAAATGCATTACAACTATTGTTAGCAAACACTGTAATATTTGCAGCAGGAATTAGTATTGGTGCAACATCATCCGTAATGGTAACTTTCTGAATTGTGTTTGTTGCGTTACCATTTACATCAATTACTGTCCAAGTAACAAATGTTTCTCCAACAGCAAAGGCACTTGGAGCATTGTTTGTTACGAATGCTACTCCACAATTGTCTGAAGTAATAGGCGTACCTAAATTCAAGTTATCCGCAGTACAACCAGAATTGGTTACAGCTGTTAGATCATTAGGTGGAATAATCGATGGATAGATATTATCTATTATAGTAACAGTCTGAGTTGCTGTTCCAATATTTCCACTGTTGTCTGTAGCAGACCAAGTAACAATTGTTGTTCCTACTGGGAATGCTGCTGGAGCATTGCTTGTAATTGAAGCTACGGTGCAATTATCTAATGCAATCGCAGTTCCAATATTTAATCCTGTAGCTGTACAAGAAGTATTTGAACTTGAATTGATATTTTGTGGAGCAATTACAATTGGAGCAATTACATCAGTAATGGTTACATTCTGATTTGCTGTAGCTGTATTTCCACTTCCATCTGTAATGGTCCATGTTACTACAGTTATTCCAACATTGAAAGCATTCGGAGCATTGTGCGTCACAGAAGCAATCGAACAGTTGTCAGCAGTTACTGGTGTGCCAAGCGCTACATTCAACGCCATACAACCGTTATTGGTTGTAGCATTTACAGCAGTAGGAGCCGTAATGGTCGGATTAACATTATCAATTACCGTTACAATTTGCGTTGCATTGGTAGCATTACCACTCGCATCTGTTACGGTCCAAGTAACAGTAGTAGTTCCTAAATTGAAAGTTGCTGGCGCGTTGTTGGTAACAGAAACTACAGCACAATCATCAGCTGTTACAGGTGTACCTAAAACAACACCAGTTGCCGAACAAGCAGTATTGGTAGTTGTACTTATAGCAGCAGGCGCTGTAATGGTTGGGAAGGTATTATCAATTACTGTAACGGTTTGTGTAGCCGTCGCAGTGTTACCATTTGCGTCAGTCACTGTCCAAGTTACTGTAGTAATTCCAGTGTTGAAAATTACTGGTGCATTGTTGCTTACAGAAGCTACAGAACAGTTATCAGCCGCGACTGGAGTTCCTAAGTTTAATCCTGTCACCGAACAAGCAGCATTTGAGTTAGCAGTTATGTTAGCAGGAGCCACTATCGTTGGATTGGTAGCATCAACTACAGTTACCGTTTGTGTAGCAGTAGCAGTAAGGCCACTTCCGTCAGTTACGGTCCAAGTTACCGTGGTAGCTCCGATCGCGAAAGTTGCTGGCGCATTATGCGTAACAGAAGCTACCGAACAGTTGTCTGAAGTTACGGGTGTGCCAAGAGCAACACTAAATGCTGAACAAGCATTATTAGCATTAACATTTACCGCTGCAGGAGCGGTGATGGTTGGATTTACATTATCAATAACAGTTACAAGTTGCGTTGCATTGGTAGCATTACCACTCGCATCTGTTACGGTCCAAGTAAC
>JBIIWA010000001.1:0-353280 GCA_044339115.1 Crocinitomicaceae bacterium | reverse complement strand
CAAGTATTCTGGCGAAAGCAATTCCAAAAAGTAAAACCATTTTTGATAATGCTAAAATAACCGATCACCACGCCATCATTCCAACTGGTATTCAAGCAAATTCTTTGAATGAAAATGAAAAAAAAATCTATGATCTTATCGTAAGAAGATTTATAGCTGCTTTTTATCCTGAATGCTTGGTATCTAACACAACGGTTTTAGGGAAAGTTGATCAATTGGTATTCAAAGCAAGTGGAAAACAAATCATAAATAAAGGTTGGCGTATAGTATATGACGATTTGAAAGGAGAAGTTGACCCTGAGGTAAAAGTTGAAAAGAAAGAAACAAAAGATACCATTCTACCAATTTTTGAAAAAGGTGAAAGCGGTGAACATAAACCCGTTATTCATAAAGGAAAGACAAGTCCTCCCAAGCATTACACAGAGGCTACATTGCTCAGAGCAATGGAATCTGCGGGAAAATTAGTGGATAATGAAGAGATGCGAGAATTGATGAAGGAAAATGGAATCGGTCGACCATCTACCAGAGCTAATATTATAGAGACACTTTTTAAGCGAAAATACATCGAGAAGAAAAAGAAAAATATTTTAGCTACAGAAACAGGTATGTCATTAATTGATCTAATCAAAAGTGATTTATTAAAAAGTCCAGAACTTACAGGACAATGGGAACATAAGCTCAGATTAATTGAAAAAGGCACCTACGATCCGCAAACATTTAAAGATGAACTTTTTAAAATGGTAAGGGAACTAAGTGATGAAGTTATTTTTAATTAAAAAAAAATAGTATTTTAGTAAAAAAAAATTATGAAAAAGACACTATTAAAACTTTCATTTTCAATTATTTTCATTTCTATACTTGCTGCATGTGGTGATGACAAAGCCAAAGAACTTGCCTTAAAAGAAAATAAGGAAAATATTAAAGAAACGAAAAGATTAGAAAAAGAACGTATTCGTATTGAAAAAGAAAAATTAGCCATGGACGCTGAGAAATTAGCGATGGAAGCAACTAAAGAAAAGGATAGACTTTTAGCTTTAGAGAAACTAGAAAGAATTTTTCAAGATGTTTATTATATTTCTGTAAGTGCAAAGAAATCATACTTTTATGACACGCCAGATTTCTCAACAAAACGAAGAGCATTCCTAGTTCAATATGACGAGGCAAGTATTCTTAGAACAAGAAACGGGTTTGGATTTATTGAATATTACAATTACCAAACAGAAAAAACCACAAGTGGTTGGATGAATCTTGCTGATTTAGAACCAGCAGAACATGGTGATTAATAGGTGAACTTGTTGCAAGACTAAGTTGAATATTATTGGTCAATAATTATTTAAAAATGTAATTAAGAGAGTTCTTAATTACATTTTTTTTGGTGCTGAAATTCCCAGCATTGACAAACCACTTTTTAATACTTTAGCTACATTAGCACTTAAAGTTAATCTACCCAATTTCTTATCTAAATCAACTTCAATTAAAATGGCTTGCGTCTGATAGAAATGACCATATTGCTTGGCCAATTCATATAAATAATTCGCTATAATTGCGGGAGAGTAAAGACCTGCTGCCTCCTGAATAATCCCAGGGTATTGCGCTAATTGTTTAATTAATTCCTTCTCTTCATGACTCATTTCAAAAGGAGCAACAGAACCTAAAGTTATTTGAGATTTTGCCAATAAAGAACAAATCCTTGCATGAGCATATTGAATAAAAGGTCCAGTATTACCTGTTAAATCAACGGATTCTTCAGGATTAAATAACATTCTCTTCTTGGGGTCTACCTTCGTTAGATAATATTTCAATCCACCCATTCCAATTTGTTGATAGAGCAAAGACTTATCAGTTTCAGACATTCCTTCTAAATGCCCTCTTTCGCTCGTCAACTCCTCAGCTTTATCAATCACTTCCTGCATCAGGTCATCCGCATCCACAACCGTACCTTCCCTTGATTTCATTTTTCCACTTGGTAAATCAACCATACCATAAGATAAATGATAGCAATTTTTCGCCCAAGAATATCCTAGCTTTTCTAAAATCAAAAACAGGACTTTAAAATGATAATCTTGTTCATTTCCAACGGTGTAGACCATCCCTTCTAGTTCTGGGTAATCATGAAAACGATCAATAGCAGTTCCAATATCTTGCGTCATGTAAACAGCCGTGCCATCAGAACGCAACACTAATTTTTCATCCAAACCTTCAGCGCTGAGGTCAATCCAAACGGAACCATCTTCTTTTTTAAAGAAAATACCATCAGATAATCCTTTCATTACGACATCTTTACCCAGTAAATAGGTTTCAGACTCGTAATAAAGCTGGTCAAAAGTCACGCCCATTTGCGCATAAGTAGATTCAAAACCAGCATATACCCATGAATTCATGGTTGTCCAAAGTAAATATACCTGCGGGTCTTTAGCTTCCCACTTCACGAGCATGTCTTTAGCTTCACGCAGCAAAGAAGTTTGATTTTTTGCTAAATCCTTAATTTTGTCAAGAATACCTGCTTGATATTTTTCGTCCTTTCCTTCTAAAGCTGCACTTAATCTTTTGTATTCAAATTCAATCTCTGCAGGGAAAAATTCAAAATTATTAGCATCCCATTGTTCGATAATGGAAGCTGCTTCCGCATTAAAATGCTTGTCAAAAGCCACATAATATTTCCCTACCAACTTATCACCTTTCCAACCTGTATTAGCAGGAGTCTCTCGTTCTCCTTTAGCATTTAAAGGGGAGAATTTTTCCCAAGCCAGCATACTTTTACAAATATGAATTCCTCGATCGTTAATGACTTGTGTTTTTACTACATTAAATCCGCTTGCTTTTAATATTTCAGCAACAGAAAATCCAAGGAAATTATTCCTCAAATGACCTAGGTGCAATGGTTTATTTGTATTGGGAGAGGAATACTCCACCATAACAGTAGCCTTGCTTTTGGGTGGAACAAATCCGAAATTAGGGTCTTCTTGAACTAAACTTAATTGTTTGATCCAATAATTTTCCGAGAAAGTAATATTTAGAAAACCATTTACGGTAGCCACTTCGCTTACTTCAGGTACCTCAGATTGAATCAATGCTCCAATTCTTTCTCCAGCTTCAAGGGGTGAACATTGCATTAGTTTTGCTAAAGGAAAAACCAATAACGTCAAATCACCTGCCACATCTTTACGGGTTGCTTTTAATTGAATGTTATTCGAATTAAATTCACCTGGAAATAATGTAGGTGCTGCATTTAAGATTACTTGTTTTATTTTATGTTCCATCATTTTTGCTCTAGTGTTGAAATTGCTTCTTCAAGAATAGACAAAGCAATTTCGGCCATTTTATTTTTTTGATCATCCAAACATGGATTGACTTCCACCAATTCAAAAGCTACCGTTTGAGGCATGCGCAATGTTTCCATAATTAGGGTTTTCGCCTCCTCAACTGTTAAACCATCTTTAACAGGAGTGCCTGTACCGTATGAACTATAAAGGGGATCCATTGAATCTACATCAAAGGAAATGTAAACCATGTCGCAAGAAGAAAAACGATTTTTTATTTCTTCCAAAATTGAATTTAGTCCTTTACTTCTCAGTTCAGCAACCGTATAATTTTTAATATTATGTTCTGCAATTAAACTATCCTCTTCCAATTCTGTATCGCGAACCGCTACATAAATTAAATTTTCAGGAAGTAAAGCTGCAGATTTAAGTCCGTGCCACATTACAGCAGTATTGGTATCAATATCGTTTCTTTTACAACTCAAATTATCCGTCCCTAGTGCGGTAGCTAGCGGCATTCCATGCATGTTGCCTGAAGGTGTAGTGTAAGGAGTGTGTAAATCCGCATGCGCATCAATCCAAAGAACTCCCAATTTTTTATTTGGAAATGCACTTTGAATTCCTCTAATCGTACCACCTGCCGAACAATGATCAGCGGCCACTACAATTGGAAATTTATTTTCTTTTAAAGTTAATTCAACGCAAGATGCAACCTCCCTGTAAACCTTAACCATTCCATCGATGCGCTTAGCATAGGGAAAATTACTTGGTTGATCTAATAAACTATTCCAATCCTTCAAAACAAAAGGTGCATAGGTATTAAAAAGCGTAGATTTTTTTTGTCGAGCAGCCGCAACAATCGCTTGTGGACCCAAAGAAGCACCGCAAGTACCTGCGCCAATTTCAGAAGAATTAAAAATAATTTGAAGCTTACTAGGCATATGAAATATCATTTGATTGCGCTGTAAAGTTAAGCTTTTTACTGAAAAGAAATCTAAAGAAGCGCAATCTAAACCAACTAATAGTTTACATTTGTAAGATCATTAATTCGGGGATGTAGCTCAGTTGGCTAGAGTGCTTGACTGGCAGTCAAGAGGTCGTCGGTTCGAGCCCGATCTTCTCCACCTACGCCCTGCGAAGCTTAAAAAGCGAAGCAGGGCTTATTTTTTCTCCCAAAAACTGCTCGAACAATTTTGCACGAAAACAAAAATTGAAATCATTTGTTTCTTAAAAAACAAGAATTTCGCGTAAAATGGCAAATTATCTAATTATTGGAGCTTCATCTGGAATAGGAAAGCAACTTTCAGAACAATTAATCGAACAAGGACATCATGTTTATGGAACCTATTTTAACAATAACATAGATTCCAATCATCCGAACTTGAAATTGTTTCCTCTTAATGTTTTGGATCAAAATTATGCGCTTGAATTTCTTCCTGAAATATTAGATGGTCTTATCTACTGCCCTGGGAGTATTAATTTAAGGCCCTTTGAAAGAATTAAATCTGAAGACTTTATTAATGATTTTCAACTTCAAGTTGTTGGAGCAATAAAGATGATTCAAGGTGTGATGTCAAAATTAAAATTGAGCGAGAACCCATCAGTCATATTATTTTCTACAACGGCTGTACAAATGGGATTGTCCTTTCATACACAAGTCGCAGCATCAAAAGGCGCTATAGAAGGATTAACGAAAGCTTTGGCTGCTGAATACGCTCCTAAAATACGTGTAAATTGTATCGCTCCATCATTGACCGATACTCCACTTGCGCATTCGCTATTAAATACAGATCAAAAAAGAGAAGCCAACGCTCAAAGACATCCTCTAAAAAGAATAGGCGCGGCTGAAGATATCTCCAATATGGCAGAATTTTTACTCTCCTCTAAATCAACTTGGATAACAGGACAAATCATGCATGTAGATGGAGGTTTCTCCACCATTAAATAAATATAATTATGCCATTTTATCAATTTACTACTACTCAAAAAATTCCCGTTGATTTGAATGAAATTTGGAGGTTTATCTCGGCTCCACAAAATTTAAAAGAAATAACCCCCGAATACATGGGATTCAATATAACCAATAATATAGTAGAAGGTCTTATGTATCCGGGATTGATCATTACTTACAAAGTAAGTCCTATTTTTAATGTGAAATTGAACTGGATGACAGAAATTACGCATGTAAAAGACCTAGAATACTTTGTAGATGAACAAAAGATAGGTCCTTATAAATTATGGCATCATCAACACAGAATTGAAGCCATTGAGGGTGGAGTTCTGATGACTGACATTGTGACCTATCATCCTCCTTTAGGTTTTTTAGGTTCTATCGCAAATACACTATTTATCAAGAAAAAACTAAAAGAAATTTTTGACTTTAGAACTTTAGCATTAGAAAAAAGATTCGGTAAGTTTTAAACCACTAAATTCCCTCTCCTTCATCCAAATTGTATATTGAAGTGTTATTAAAATCCAATTGCTTATTTTTGAATTCTATTCTAAAATTCAAAATGAAAAAAATACTTCTACTCACATTTTCTTTCCTGAATCTTTGCGCTTTTTCGCAAAAAGAACGCACCTTTAATGGTGAATTGCTTTATACCATCGAAAGAATTAGTCCTAAAGATTCCATACCAGGAAAAATGTTGGTTTATGCAAAGGATAGTTTGCAACGCGTTGTTAATTTTTCCTCGAATTTAGGTAAGCAGGAAATGATAAAACATTTGAGATTGAATAAATCCTTTTTGCTTGTCACTACCACAAGAGGCGATTACGCCATTAAAACAGATCACCAACAATCCGATTCTACCGTTAATTATTCATACAAAAGAAAACTTGGAAAATTAAGTGTCGGCGGAATTAAAGCAAAAAGGGCTGAATTAAGCATCAAAGGAATTGACAAAAAATTTGATGTGTTTTATTACAAAAAAATCGATGGGAAATACGGAAGTGCTTACCAAAAACTTCCTGGACTTCCTGTTCAATATATTGTAGCAACGGAAGAAGGAATCTACCAATACACCCTGGAAAGTATCAAGTTTTTCGAGCCTCCATTTGATCTATTTCTCATTCCTGACACCTTCCAAAAAGTTAGTATTGAAGAATTTATTCAGAAGGTTTCAGCTCCTTGATTTTAATTGCTTTTTGTACTAACATTAGGTTGTTTATAGATAATGCCACATTCACATAATTCACTTTAGGCATTTCTTACCTTCGTGTTTTAAGTGTATCATGAGCGAAAACGAATATATTCCAAGAAATCCAGAGCCTATTACTCCAACAGAGAAAAAGACTACGAGCAGGACTGCAACAAAACCAAATGATAAACCAAATGATAAACCTAAGGGAAATGCTCTGAATAAATTTTCTGGCTTGAATATTAAGAAAGTTAGAACAATTACGGGCTCGCTCCTTACACTTACTGCTGTGTTTTTGTTTATCTCTTGTGTCTCTTTCCTTTTTACATGGAGCGACGATCAAGATTATGTGCTAAATGTTAATTTCTTTGATTACATTTTCAATTCCGCAATTCCAGCACCTGAAAATTGGCTTGGGAAATTTGGAGCTTGGATGTCTCATGTGATTATTTATGGATCCTTTGGTGTAAGTGCTTTTGCTTTTTGCTTTATTGGTTTTTTGATTGGTATTAAAATTCTATTCAACGTGGAATTGCTCCCGCTTAAGAAATCAATTATGGTTTCCTTTCTATACATGGTTTGGGGCTCTCTCTTTTTAGGTTATTTTTCATCACAGGTTAATTATTTAGGCGGTACATTTGGATATTACCTTAATGAATGGCTCATTAGTACTATTGGGAATATCGGCACCATTGCTCTTATTGCTGTTCTTTTGTATATCGTTACGACTGTTTTGTTCAATCCCAATTACAGTGCATTATTTTCATTTCTTAAAGACAAAGAACCAATAGTAGGTGCTGCTAAAGAAGGTGATAATAATATACGCTCTAGTTTTGAAGACTTACATGTGGTCAATACCATTCGTGATGAAGATATTTCAAAAGATGATATCTCGAAACCAGTGCACTTTGGTGAAGATGAAAATGAATTTACACCGCTTGTTAAAGAGGATGAAGAAGATGAGTCAGAATTGATAGTGCCTGAGCAGGAAGAAAATTCTGAAGAAGATGAATTTGAAGAAATAAGCATTACTAAACCTGCTCAAAATGATTATTCTGGCGATTTTGAAATTGAAATTCCAGAGGAGGAAGCACCTGCAACGGGTCCGGCTGCAGAAAGAGTTAGACCAGTTGATGAAGATCGTAATTTGGCAGAGAAACTGGTTGCAGAACATGGAGTTTATGATCCAACTAAAGATTTGGAAGGATATGTATTGCCTCCAATTGATTTATTAAAAGACTACGGCACAGGTGGTGTTTCGGTGAGTAAGGAGGAGCTAGAAGGCAATAAAGATAAAATTGTCGAGACGCTTTCTCACTATAAAATTGATATTGCTAAAATAAAAGCTACTGTTGGTCCTACAGTGACTCTATATGAAATTGTCCCTGCACCCGGTGTTAGAATTTCAAAAATAAAAAACTTAGAAGATGACATCGCTTTAAGTTTAAGCGCGCTCGGAATTAGAATTATCGCTCCAATCCCTGGGAAAGGAACCATTGGAATTGAGGTGCCTAACTCTTCACCAGAGATGGTAAGTATGCGATCTCTAATTGCCTCAGAGAAGTTTCAGAATTTTGATGGGGAATTACCTATTGTAATGGGTAAAACAATTACGAATGAGACTTTTGTTTTTGACCTTACTAAAATGCCGCATTTATTGGTTGCTGGAGCTACCGGTCAAGGAAAATCTGTTGGATTAAATGCAATCTTGATTTCCATTCTATATAAGAAACACCCTGCACAAGTTAAATTTGTATTGGTGGATCCGAAAAAGGTGGAACTTACTTTATATAATAAAATTGAACGTCATTATTTAGCTAAATTACCAGGTGAAGAAGATGCAATTATTACGGATACTTCGAAGGTGGTAAATACACTGAATTCGCTTTGTATTGAAATGGATGAACGATACGAATTACTTAAAGTAGCAGGCGTTAGAACAATTATTGAATACAATAAAAAATTCATCGATAGAAGGTTAAATCCTGAAAATGGTCATCGTTACCTGCCTTACATAGTAGTGCTCATTGATGAATTTGCGGATTTAATCATGACCGCTGGAAAAGAAGTAGAACACCCAATTGCTAGAATTGCACAATTAGCTAGAGCCATTGGTATTCACCTCATCGTAGCTACTCAGCGACCTTCCGTAAATGTTATTACAGGAATGATCAAAGCCAACTTCCCCGCTAGAATAGCCTTTAGAGTATTGTCTAAAATTGACTCTAGGACTATCTTAGATGCCTCAGGTGCTGATCAATTGATTGGACGAGGAGATATGTTGATTTCAACTGGATCAGATATGAAGCGCCTACAATGTGGTTTTGTTGATACTCCTGAAGTAGAAGATATTTGTAGTTTTATCGGTGAACAACGTGCTTATCCTGATGCCTTAATTCTTCCAGAATACATCGCTGAAGGTGCAGACGGCGGAGGTGATTTCGATATGAATGAAATTGATACTATGTTTGTCGATTCAGCAAGAATAGTCGTTATGAATCAGCAGGGTTCGGCTAGTTTACTTCAACGAAAACTTAAACTAGGATACAATAGAGCTGGAAGAATTGTAGATCAATTAGAAGCTATGGGAATTATTGGAGGATTTCAGGGAAGTAAAGCAAGAGATGTCTTGTTTACAGATATTGAAGCTTTAGATGAATTTCTAAGAAATCGAGGTCTGATTTAATAATTACGTTTTGTAAACTTCTTTATATTCATTAGCTTTGAAAGATAAACGAAGCTATGCGTAAAGTCCTTTTAATCGTAATAATATTCACTTCTTGGTGCACCTTTGCACAAGATATTTTTACTCCTGAAAAAATTCTAGGTTATTCCATTGGAAAACAATTTACTCGACACGATCAAGTAATCCATTACTTTAATGAATTATCCAAATCTTACCCCAATCAAGTAAAGAAGATTAGCTATGGTCATACTTATGAAAATAGAGAATTGTTTATTTGTATTCTTGCCTCTGAAGCGAATTTAAAACGTATTGAAACCATTCGCCAAAATCACTTGAATAATGCGCCACAAGAAGATGTAGCGCTTGTATGGTTAAGTTATAATGTTCATGGTAACGAAAGTTCGGGAACGGAAGCTGCCATGCAAACTGCCTATGACTTATTGACTAAAAACAAAAATTTACTCGAAAATACTGTGGTCATTATGGACCCATGCCTCAATCCTGATGGAAGAGATCGTTACGTTAACTTTTATTATCAATATGGAAATCAACCTTTTGAGTCCAACAGAATTTCTGCTGAACACAATGAACCTTGGCCAGGCGGAAGACCGAATCATTATCTATTCGACTTAAATAGAGATTGGGCATGGTTGACACAAATTGAATCTCAAACAAGAATTCCATTATACAATAGTTGGCTGCCTCATGTTCATGTTGATTTTCACGAACAAGGAATAAATGAACCTTATTATTTCCCTCCTGCAGCAGAGCCTTACCACGAAGTGATTACGGATTGGCAAAGATCATTTCAAAAAGATATTGGTAAAAATCATGCTAAATATTTTGACAAAGCGTCTTGGCTCTATTTTTCAAAAGAGATTTTCGACCTTCTTTATCCAAGTTATGGAGACACCTACCCTACTTATAATGGTTCGATTGGAATGACCTACGAACAAGGCGGAAGCGGCAGGGCTGGCTTGTCTGTTATTACACAAGTTGGTGATACTTTAACTTTGATGGATAGGGTTACGCATCATGTTACTACCGGAATTTCAACGGTAGAAGTAAGTTCTGAAAAATCAAAAAAACTAATCAGTGAATACCAAGCATTTTGCAAGAACAAAAATTATAAATACAAAAGCTATGTTCTAGATGGAAATGCTCCTAATATTAGTTCCTTATTAACGCTACTGGATCAACATGAAATCAAATATTCTTTCGGAATAGAAAATAGTGCCGTTAAAGGATTTGATTTTAACCAAAGAGTTGCTATCAACTACAAATTGAAAGCAAATGACATAGTAGTTTCCACAAAGCAATTAAAAGGAACTTTGGTTAATGTGCTCTTTGAACCCGTTACCAAATTATCAGATTCATTAACCTATGATATTACAGCTTGGTCCCTTCCCTATGCATATGGCGTTCACGCCATTGCCAGTGAGCAAGAATTACTTGGAGTACTTGGGTCTTTATCTAGTAGTGGTCAATTGAGTAAAGCTCCAATTACCTCTTGTTTTGCCTATATTTTACCATGGAACTCTATGACGCATGCGAGATGTTTGACCGCACTTCAGAAAAATAATATCAATGTTTATTTCAATGAACAAGATTTTGAAATAGAGGGAAAAGCTTTTAAGAAAGGTAGTTTAATTATTCTCAGAGGGGAAAACAAAAGAAGTGATTTTGATGAAAAAGTAAACAGTATTGCGCAACAATATGGAGTTAGTCTTGAAAGCGTGGCATCTGGATTTGTTGATAAGGGACTAGACTTAGGTTCGTCTAGTGTTAAAAAAATAGGAAAGCAAAACATAGGATTGTTAATCGGTGAAAATGCTTCCTCCCTTTCTGTTGGTGAAGTTTGGCACTATTTCGAACAAGATTTACATCATGCAGTTCAACTAATTTTTGAAGCAGATTTATCAGACGCACTTAATTCTTTGGATGTACTTTTTGTCCCTGAAGGATATTTTGATTTTTCTTCAAAAGAATATCTTGGAACATGGATTGAAAACGGAGGTAAATTAATTGTAATGGGTAGTTCTGTTAATTCTTTTACTTCCAAAGAAGGATATGGAATTAAGTACAAAGAGAATGAAACTGATACAACTGCAGATGCAAAAGAAATTGTTTATGCGCAAAGTGAAAGAGAAGAAATCAGCAACACCCTAATTGGAGCTATTTATACCTGTGAATTAGACAATAGTCATCCTCTTTGTTTTGGATATTCAGATCAATATTTTACGCTAAAATTAAATGCAGATGTTTATGAACTGAAATCGGAAGATGTCATTAAAGTGAAGGATAAAAATGCTCATGTAACAGGATTTGTTGGTGCGAATGTACGCAGCAAGCAAGAAGGTAGCTTAACCGTAGGTGTGCATTCGTATGGACAAGGAAGCGTTATCTATTTTATTGATAATCCATTGTTTAGAGGGTTTTGGGAAAATGGAAAACTGCAAATTGCTAATGCGATTTTCTTTGTGAATCAAAATTAATTGAACTCGCACGAATAATTCTATAGGGAATTGTAATTTCAATTCCTTTAAAACTTGTATCTTCGCTACGCAGGTATTTCTGGCAAAAAATATTTTAAATTTATTCGATTAAGTATGTTGAAAAAATTCAGTTTTATAATCCTTTTTTTCATTGGTCTAACGCTCATCTCCAGTTGTGCAGATGATGCCGCTAATGGAGAAACAATCGTATTTAATTCTTCAAAAGACAAGACTTCCTATGTGCTTGGTGCCATGAATGCAAAATCAATTGTTAATAGCGGTGCTCAAGAGTTTGCAAATTTAGATATGGTTGAATTATCCGCCGGATTTAATTCTAATCTAAATACATCACCAACAGATGATTGTTTAGCTACTCTTCATCTTCTATTCGGAAAAACATTTCAAGATTTTAATAAAAAATATTTAAAAGAAGGGTCTAGATGCGTTGGTAAGATGGCAGGATATGCTTTTTATTACGACATTAAAAAATTAGGCGGCTTAGATTTGATCAATTTAAATATGGTTAAAAAAGGTTTTGAAGATTGTCTTTATAAAAGAGATACCATCATTAAAGACATGGAAATGAAAGAAATCATGGGTAAATTCATGATAGGGCTGAATGAAACGAATGGCTCTAGAATGATGGCTGCTGCTAAAAAATTAAAAGGCGCACAGGTATTCCCTAATGGAATTGTAATTCAAACCCTTACCGAAGGAACTGGCCCAATGCCTGGTTTAACAGATGATGTAAAAGCACATTATATTTTAAAAAGCTCTTTAGGTGATACCCTACAGGATTCTCACAAAATGAAAAATAAAGAAAATAAAATCGAAGCTATTTCATTTCAATTAGCAGGCGGTGTTATTCCAGGCTGGACATACGCTATTCCAAAAATGAAAGTCGGAGGAAAATATATGCTCTACATTCCTTGGGAAATGGCCTACGGAGAACAAGAAGGAAGACAATCACTTTGCTTTGAAATAGAATTAATTGCCCGAGGAAAGAAAGGGGAATTGGTAAAAGCTGAAGTACCTACAAATACTAATATCCAACAATGATGAATAAAACACTACTATTTCTCGCAATTACTGGCGCTTTTTTATTTACAAGTTGTAGCGAAAAAGTAGACTTAATTGGTAATTTCCAAGAAACAGCAGTCGTTTATGGACTCATGGATCAGGCAGATACTTTACATTACATTAAAATCACAAGAGCCTTTATCGGACCAGGAAATGCTGTTCAAATAGCGCAAATCGATGACTCTAGCTATTTTGATCAAGTAGATGCTACCGTAACAGAAGTGCTTAATGGAGTGATTACTAGGTCTTGGCAATTAAGAGATACTTTGGTAGACAATAAAGATACGATTGGTTCATTTTATGCACCCTTTCAAAAAGTGTATTATTTTAAAACATTAGCAACAAGTGCTACAGAAGCGCAACAAATATCTTCTAATCCAAGCTTAACTTCTTTACATAAAGACGCTATTTATAGATTAAATATTAGCATCAATGGTGGACAGTTTGAAGTAAGTGGAGAAACCGCCTTAGTTAAAGGTTTAACAAGTACCGCAACAAGTCAAAATTACATGTTCAAATTTGCAAACAACCCAGCTGAATACATTTCAACGGGAGTTACCGCCTCTAATACAGGATCATCATTTGTTTTAAATGCCCAGCTTGATGTAGAGTACAATGAATATATTGGAATGAATAAGACCAGTAAATCATTTAATTGGAGCTTAGGAGAGACAAATGTTACTCCTAATTCGAGTAAGACCTTTACAGCTCTTGGACAAACATTCTACAATCTAATGAACAGTAATGTAACCAATGACCCAACGATTACAAGAAGAACTTTCAAAGGGATCCGTATTACTTTTACAGGCGGAGCAGAAGAATTGTATAACTACATGGTTGTAAATTCTCCGAGTAGTTCGTTAGCGCAGACAAAACCAAGTTACACCAATTTAAGCGTTACCAATAACAAAAAAGTGGTAGGAATTTTCTCGTCTCGACAAACCTTTAGTATATTCAAACCCTTTTACACTTCGGCGCAACAAGCGTATATAAGAGCAATTGACAAGAAAAGTACAAAAGAATTATGCACTGGACCAATCACTGGTATTCTACTTTTCTGTTCGGATCACCCTGGTGATAATGTAATCGGACAAGAGGAAGCATTTGCTTGCCCTTGATTTTTTATTCTATTTTTAACCATTAATTTGGTTGTTACTTCCCATGACTGAACGGACTACATTATTTGTTGACGTAATTCTTCCTGTACCGATTCATCAGGTATTCACCTATCGTGTACCCTTCGAATTGAATGAGGCTGTTTCTTTTGGACTTCGAATCATTGTTCCTTTCGGGAAAAATAAAAAATTAACGGGGATTATCACAGCAGTGCATACAGATGCCCCCGTTGCATATCAAGCGAAATATCTTGAAATCATATTGGATGAACAAGCAATAATCACCTCTAAACAATTTGAATTCTGGAAGTGGATTGCGCGTTATTATATGGCTCCCATAGGTGATGTGATGAATGCGGCACTGCCTGCAAACTTTAAATTGGCAAGTGAAACCAAAGTAGTAATTCATCCCGATTATGATGCACAATACCAAGCTTTAACTACTAGAGAACAAGAACTTGTAGAAATTGTAGAAACAAGAGGAAATATTGACCTTAAAGAATTATCAGAAATATTAAATATAAAGCAAATTCAACCTCTGATTAAAGGCTTAATTGATAAAAGAATAATTGCTACTCAAGAAGAAATTAATCAACGATACAATCCTAAAACAATTAGTTGTATTCGACTTAGTGCTGCTTATTTAGAAGATGCGACATTAAATAATTTCATTCAGCAACTAGAACAAAAAAATACGGGGCAGAAACAGTTAAAGGCAATACTTCAATTAATTCAGAGTGCTATTGCAATAGGTGGCATGCACCTACCTGTTTCCAAACAAGAATTAATTTCAAAAGACATTAGTGCTTCTGCATTGTCTACTCTTGAAAAGAATGGGGTGGTCGTTTTTGAAAAAATTCAAATTGATCGACTTGGCGCTAATGAAAAAGACCAAAGTGAATTTAAGGCTTTGACAAAGATTCAGCAAACAGCTTTAATAGAAATTGAAGCTTCTTTTCTCGAGAAATCAACCACTTTACTTCACGGTGTTACGGGATCAGGAAAGACTGAGATTTATGTCCAATTAATCCAATCCTACTTAGATTTAGGCAAACAAGTACTGTTTCTATTACCTGAAATTGCTTTAACAACTCAATTAATTCAGCGCCTATCGATTTATTTTGGAGATCAAATTGGGGTTTATCATTCGAAATTCAATCAAAACGAAAGAGTTGAAATTTGGAATAAAGTACTCGCGAATGACCCACAGCAATACCGACTCATTATTGGTGCAAGGTCTGCTGTTTTTCTTCCTTATCAAGATCTGGGACTCATCATTGTGGATGAAGAACATGAAAGTTCATTCAAACAATACGATCCGTCACCAAGATACAACGCAAGAGACGCAGCATTAATTCTAGCGAATCTACATAAGGGAAAAACACTACTTGGATCAGCAACACCAAGTATGGAGACTTTTTATAATGCTAAACAAGGAAAATACGCTTTGGTGAGCTTAAGCGAAAGATACAAAGGGCTACAATTGCCAGAAGTACTCGTGGCGGATCTTAAAAAAGAACGCCAAATGAAGCAAATGCAATCCCATTTCTCCGCCCTGCTGATGGATGAAATTGTGCTGGCATTGAGTAAGAAAGAACAAGTTATTTTGTTTCAAAACCGACGTGGATATACACCATTATGGTCCTGTGAAATTTGTTCTTGGACACCAAAATGTACCAATTGTGATGTTTCACTGACCTATCATAAATTCAGTAATATGCTAAAATGTCATTACTGTAGTTATGTCACTGCCCCAATGGGTTCTTGTCATGCTTGTGGGAGTAACCGACTTAAAATGCTTGGATTTGGGACAGAAAAGATTGAAGATGATTTGGGATTATTATTACCCAATGCAGTTATAAAACGAATGGATCTCGATACAACAAGGTCAAAAAATGCTTATGCTGAAATCATCAATGAATTTGAAGAAAGAAAAATAGATATTCTTATTGGTACTCAAATGCTATCAAAGGGACTAGATTTTGATAATGTAACGCTTGTTGGAATACTAGATGCAGACATGCTGTTAAATAGACCAGATTTCAGAGCTTATGAACGCTCCTTTCAATTGATGACTCAGGTGGCAGGAAGAGCAGGGAGAAAAGAGAAAAGAGGTAAAGTTGTGCTGCAAACCGGTCAACCAGACCATTGGATTATCAAAAAAGTAATTGAACATGATTTTATAGGTTTTTATGATAATGAAATCATAGAAAGATCTAATTTCTACTATCCTCCTTTCTACAAAATGTTGATTATTACCTTGAAACATGCCTCTGAATCAACCTTAAATTCAGCTGCACAAAACTTTGGACTTGCTTTAAAAGATGTTTTTAAAGAACGTGTATTGGGACCAGATTTTCCGATTATCAAAAAAATACAAAATTTATATCTCAAGGAAATCAAATTGAAATATGAAAAATCTCTTTCTGATACCAAAGTAAAAGAGCGCCTCTCGGCGCTCTTATCTGAATTTTATGCACAATCCGCTCACAAAAGTGTTCGCGTTGTAATTGATGTAGATCCTATTTAACCAAGGTATCCTCTCAACATTTTGTTCTTCGAAGTGTGTTTTAACCTACGAATAGCTTTTTCTTTAATTTGACGAACACGTTCTCTTGTCAAGTCAAATTTATCACCAATTTCTTCTAAAGACATCGGCGCTTTTCCTTCTAAACCGTAGAACATGCTGATTACATCACTTTCTCTTGGCGTTAATGAAGTAAGAGATCGTCTAATATCACTTCTTAATGATTCTAACACTAAGTTGCTTTCTGGACTTGGTAAAGAATCACCCATCAAAACATCATACATGTTTGAAGAAGATTCGTCACTTTCCACTAATGGTGCATCCATTGAAATATGGCGGCCATTTTGTGCTAATGATTGTTTTACTTCCTCAGTACTGCAGCTTAAAAATTCTGCCAACTCTTCGGCTGAAGGTGGTCTTTCAAATTTTTGCTCTAATTCTGAAAAAGCTCTGTTTATCTTATTTATATTACCAATCTTATTAAGTGGTAAACGCACAATTCTTGCTTGTTCAGCTAATGCTTGCAAAATGGATTGACGAATCCACCAAACAGCGTAAGAAATAAATTTAAATCCACGAGTCTCATCAAATCGCTCAGCAGCTTTAATCAAACCAAGATTTCCTTCATTGATTAAATCTGGTAAAGCCAATCCTTGATTTTGATATTGTTTTGAAACCGAAACTACAAATCGAAGATTTGCTTTCGTTAATCTTTCTAAAGCCTGACGATCTCCGGCCTTAATTCTTCTTGCTAATTCTACCTCCTCATCTGCAGAAATAAGATCTACACGACCGATTTCTTGTAAATATTTATCAAGAGAAGCGGTCTCTCGATTGGTAACTTGTTTTGCGATTTTTAGTTGCCTCATAATAGGATTAATTTTTTAGTCATGCCTTATAACGATAGAATTGAAATAAGGTTAGACTAATAATGAAAAAAGTTGAAAATAATTACAAAAAAAGGAGGGGAAATGACTAAAAGGGGACTTTAAGCGATAATTTGAGACGTAATTATGAAGATTATTAATAACCTAAGCGTGTGCGAACCCTTGTTAAAACTTCATTTGCTGTAAGTCTGGCCTTTTTCGCACCTGAAATTAATATGTCTTCTAGTTCATTGTCGTGCTCTAGGTAATAATTAAACAATTGCCTCTCCTTACTGAAACGATCCAAGAGAACTTCTAATAAAGCGCTTTTTGCGTGACCAAAACCAAATCCGCCTTTTAGATAGGCTTCACGCATCCAAAGTATTTGTTCTGCTGAAGCAACAGTTTTATATAAAGCAAAAATGGCGCAAGTGTCAGGATTTTTTGGTTCTTCAATGGGAGTACTGTCTGATAGAATTGACATTACTTGCTTTTTCAAAGTTTTTTCGTCCGCGAAAATATCCAAATAATTATTCCTTGATTTTGACATTTTTTGTCCGTCTGTTCCTGGTATTAACATATTTTCTGTTGCCAGCCTCTCATCAGGAATAACAAAAGTCTGTCCCATCTTCGCATTAAATCTATTGGCGACATCGCGCGTCATTTCAATATGCTGTAATTGATCTTTACCTACAGGAACGATGGTAGCATCATAAAGTAAAATATCAGCTGCCATCAACATCGGATAGGTAAACAATCCTCCATTCACATCTTCCAAGCGATCCGCTTTATCCTTAAAACTATGCGCTAAAGTCATTCGTTGATAAGGATAAAAAGCCAAAAGATACCACATAAGTTCAGTGACCTCAGGAACATCACTCTGTCTATAAAATGTAGCTTTATTAGGATCTAATCCACAGGCCAACCAAGTTGCAGCAGTTGCGATAGTATTTTGCTTTAATACTATTGGATCTTTTATCTGAGTAAGAGAATGAAGATTGGCAATAAATAAAAAGGAATCGTTTTCTTTTTGATTAGAAAGTTCAATAGCAGGGATAATAGCACCAAGGATATTACCTAGATGCGGTGTGCCTGTACTTTGAATTCCCGTGAGTATGCGTGACATTTTATTTATTTATACAAAAATATACAAAAGCTTCTAATTCTGATGGTTAATTTAGTTTTGATTTCATTAACTTTGAACAATGCACCTTATCAAGGGAATTTTATCGCTACTGTGGAAATTATACATTGGTATTGTCTTTTGTATCATTGCTGTTGTGCTGTATCCTTTTTTTTTAATAGTATTAATTTCACCATCTCTAAAAAAATTAAGTTTTAAACTTTTTATCTTTTGGAGTTGGTTGATGCGAATTTTTTGTTTTTATCCCATCAAAAAAATTACCGAAACTCCCCTACCCGATGGTCCCTACATTGTTGTTGCTAATCACGCCTCGTATTTAGACATATTTATTCTGTATTCCATATTGCCCAAATCACCATTTGTATTTCTAGGGAAAAGTGAAATTTTAAAATATCCAATTTTAAGAACCTATTTCAAAAATTTAAATATTCCAGTATTTAGAAATGATAGAACCAAAGCGGGACAATCGTATGTTGCAGCAACAAAAGCAATAAAAGAGGGATGGTCTCTTGTGATTTTTCCTGAGGGGACAATTCCAGATGATAATGCTCCACGGATGATTCCTTTTAAAGCAGGTGCTTTTAAACTCGCGAAAACTTTAGATATTCCAATTCTTCCTTTGACCTTTCTGGACAATTACAAATTATTTTCTGACCCAACTAACATCCTTGGTCCCGCGAGACCTGGACTTTCAAGAATTTGTATTCATCCCCTCATCACAAGAGAAGAAATTCGTGCTGCCTCCATAAAAGAAATGAGTGATCATTGTTTTTCAATTATTTCGGAGCCCATCATGAAAGAACATCCGGAACTTTATTAAATTTGCGCTATGAAAATAACAGACGAACTAATTGATCATCTTTCTCATCTAGCCAAATTAAAATTTGAGGGGGAAGAACGCGTTGCGATCAAAAAGGACATGGAAAAAATAGTTGGGTTCATTGATAAATTGAGTGAAATCAATACCGATCAAGTGGAACCTCTTATTTTTATGACCGAAGAAGTGAAAACACTGCGTGAAGATATTACTGTAGATTCAATTAACCAAGATCAAGCATTGCGAAATGCCCCAAAAAGAGACAGTGATTATTTCAGAATTCCTAAAGTACTGGACAAATAATTTATTGAATATATTGTTGCTTCTGGACTAAAATAAACTGATTATCTTCTAGTTTTATATAGCCATAGTCATAGCAAAAATAATAGCGCATTCCTTTTTTAGTCGAATATACATTAGTGAAGTAATGAAAATTAAATCCTTCTTCACTTAATTTGACACCATTTACAGATTTCTTACCATTTGGATTCAATTTAGACAAAATCCTTCTATTTTTTCGAAGTATTCTATTGACGCGAGCAACGGTAGCATTCACATCCTCATTCAAGCGATTATTAAAAGAATTTCGACAATAATCAGAACAAAATTTTTGGTCTTTCCGACCCACAAGCTTTAAAGCACACTCTAAACATGTTCTATTTTGCATATTTTTTCATAAAATTTTAGATTAACAAGATTTAACAGCGATTATCAAGTTTTACATTTAAACTTTAACAACTTTGCGCAATTAACAAAACGCATATTATGAGTGAAAATTCTACTACAATAATAAATCCTGCAGAGGAGCTAAGAAAATTAAGCGATGAAATCAAAATTGCCCTTGTAGGTGTTGAAGCATTGAAAAAAGAAATTAGTTTAACAATTGTTGGACAACATACTTTAATTGATCGCTTAATGATCGCTTTACTTTCCAACGGACACATTTTACTTGAAG
This sequence comes from Crocinitomicaceae bacterium, assembly GCA_044339115.1. Lineage (GTDB taxonomy): Bacteria > Bacteroidota > Bacteroidia > Flavobacteriales_D > Crocinitomicaceae > UBA952. Next base: position 333,195 of record JBIIWA010000001.1, on the reverse strand, counting down.
GAGTTCCAGGATTAGCAAAAACACTCGCAATAAAAACACTAGCAGATGCAATTGCAGGTAGTTTTAGTAGAATTCAATTCACCCCTGACTTACTACCAGCAGATTTAACTGGAACGATGGTCTACCAGCAAAAATCAGAAAAGTTTTCAGTTAGAAAAGGACCGGTTTTTGCCTCTTTCGTGCTGGCAGATGAAATCAATCGTGCGCCTGCGAAAGTTCAAAGTGCTTTACTAGAGGCGATGCAGGAAAGACAAATTACCATTGGAGATGAAACCTTCCAATTACCTGATCCTTTCTTAGTACTGGCTACTCAAAATCCAATTGAACAAGAAGGAACCTATCCATTACCAGAAGCACAGGTAGATCGATTTATGATGAAAGTAAATCTCGGATATCCTTCAAAAGAGGAAGAAAAACAAATTGTTAGAGCAAATATTAGTGAAACTGGATTGCATCATGCTCAAAAAGTACTCAGTACTGATGAAATCATGAAATTACGCTCTTTAGTACGCCGAGTATATGTTGATGAAAAAATCGAACAATATATTATTGATATCATCTTTGCGACAAGACAGGTAGATTCTATTGGATTAAATGAATTGAGTGGCTTGATTACCTTTGGAGCGTCTCCTAGAGGAAGTATAAATCTTGCTTTAGCAGCTAAAGCTTATGCTTTTTTACAAGGCCGAAGCTTTGTAGTTCCAGACGATGTGAGAGCGATTTCAGTTGATGTCCTTCAACATAGAATTGGTATCAGTTATGAAGCAGAAGCTATCGGTATGTCCCCCAAAAATATCATTGAAAAAATTGTTTCTTTTATTGAAGTTCCTTAATTTTTCAATTTGACAACCCTCGAATTAATTCAATCCATTCGAACCCTTGAAATTAAAACCAAGGGATTAAGTAAGCAAGTATTCTCCGGTCAATACAAATCTGCTTTCAAAGGAAGAGGTATGGCATTTAGTGAGGTGCGAGATTACCAAATTGGTGATGAAATAAGAACCATTGATTGGAATGTAACGGCAAGATACAACACTCCATTTGTTAAAGTTTTTGAAGAAGAAAGAGAGTTAACAGTTATGTTATTAATCGACTTATCAGGATCCCTTGACTTTGGAACTGAATTAAGGACAAAAAAGAAACGTCAGATAGAGATTGCTGCAATACTTGCGTTTTCTGCATTGGCCAATAATGATAAAGTGGGAGCAATTCTATTTACAGATGAAGTAGAATTGTACCTTCCAGCGAAGAAAGGGAGAGAACATATTCTATTAATTTTAAGACAATTAATAGATTATAAACCCAAGTCTAAGAAAACGAATATTGGAAAAGCATTAAAGTTTTTAAGAGAAACTAATAGAAAAAGTGCCGTAGCTTTTATCATTAGCGATTTTATTGTTGACACTGATTATACCGAAGACTTAAAACGGACTAAAAAACTACATGACCTTGTAGCCTTGAGGATTCAAGATGAAGCAGAAACACAACTTTCAGTAAGAGGTTTTGTACAATTAGTGAATGCAGAGAACAACACCAAAACTTGGGTCAATGCCTCATCAAAAAAGGCAAAGGAAATATTCTCAACCAATGATTTAAGGAATAAATCGGAAATGATTCAAAACTTTAGAAACATAGGAATTGACTTTGTAAGTATCAATACCGCAGAAGACTGCATGCCGCCATTAATCAGTTTATTCAAAAAAAGAAAATGAAAAAACTGATCTTATTCTTTGTCATTTGTTTCGTGGCTAAATTAAGTGCCCAAACGCCTGAAGTTTATATTTCTAAAGAAAAAGTAATTGTTGGCGAACCTTTCTTTTTAAAATATAGAATTCAGGTAGAGGATAATGATAAAATAATTGTATCTAAATTAGGAAAACTATTTCCCGCCGAACGTATTGCTTCCAATTCAAAAATGGAAGGAGAGAAATTTATGCAAATTGAAATATTAAATTCTTTCGATACCCTATACCTAGAAAAAGATGGAAAACATTATTGGGCTTGTGAATTCCAATTGGTCGCATGGGATACTGGCCTTGTTGTTCTTAATGGTTTAAACTATTCCATCAATAACAGTAACTCCAATTTTTCCTCTGTATTTATCGAGTCAATGCTCATGAAAGCAGAAAAAGGAAAAGTAATTGAAGACATAAAAGAAGACTATCTAACAGTAAATGGCACTAAATCTAGAATTAAAACCCTGCTAAAATTTCATCTTTGGTGGATTATACCATTCTGTATATTGATCGCATTTATCGTTTATAGATTAACTAGAAAGCCTAAGAAAGAAGTTCCAGAAGCAATTAAAACTCTTAAGGAACAGACTATAGATGCGTTAAATGCATTAAACAACTCCGGATTGTGTCAAAAAGGAGAGATTAAACAACACTTCATTGAATTGTCTTTTCTCTTACGCTGGTACCTAAGTACACGCTATGAAATGAATTTATTAGAAAAAACAACCCAAGAAACTTTATTATTATTGGAAGCGAAAAAACTTCCCAAAGAACTCATTGATACTATTCTCCAGATATTAAATCATTCAGACATGGTGAAATTCGCGGGCTCTAGTTCTAATGAAGAATTTATAAAGGAGGCGTTCAACGACATGATGCGCATCATCATCGCAACCAGTCCAAAAGAAGAAGTTGAAAATGAATAATTGGGACATCAATATATTTCATTATGAATTCATGGCTAGTATATGGTTGTGGGGTCTTCTATTGCTTCCATTTTTGTTTTATTATTTGCTTAAAAAAGAACGAAACAGATCGGGAGATTGGAAATTTACAGGTCTTCACTCAGATCAAAATGATCTAAAAAATAACAGCATTTCTTGGATTAGAATACTACTGATTTTCGTAAAAACTAGTTTACTTGCTTGCCTATTAATTGCGCTTGCAAAACCTTATTCATGGGAGGCAAGTGAAACCAAAAATGAAGCGTCGAAATATGGAATTGATATTATTTTGGCAATGGATGTGTCCATGTCTATGTTGGCCCGGGACTTCAATCCCAACAGATTAACCGTAGCTAAAGAAGTAGCTAAAGAATTTATTGATGGTAGGCATGGAGACAGAATTGGACTCGTTGTCTATGCCGGAGAAGCGTATACTGCTTGTCCAGCTACTTTAGATTACGCTCTATTAAAGGGACAAGTAGACAAAATAGATGGAAGTAATTTAGAACCCGGAACAGCCATTGGAACTGGCTTAGGTACGGCAGTCGTTCAACTCAGAAGTGATAGTCTAAAATCGAAAGTGATTATCCTTTTAACAGATGGGAGTAATAACTGGGGTGAAATTAGTCCCTTGGAAGCCGCAGAATTAGCGCTAATGAAAAATATATGCGTCTATACTATTGGAATAGGATCCAATGGATCTGCACCGACACCTGTGCTTACTCCAATGGGAATGCGATATGAAAACCTTCCTGTTGAAATAGATGAGGCTACTTTAAGTTCAATTGCAGAAAAAACGAACGGTAAATATTTCAGAGCGACGGATAAATCAGGATTAAGAGGCATCTATGAGGAGATTGAGCGCTTGGAGAAAAGGAAAATGAAGGACAAGCAATTTAATTCAGAACCACCAGCAACACCGGCTGCATTTCTGCATTGGGCTTTATTACTTTTGACTTGCTTTTTGTTACTTGAATTTGTACTTTTTATACCATCAAATGACTAAAGATTCTTTAAATAATATCAAAAAAATAAGTAAGCTCTTACTTATTATGGAGATTCTATTTTGGGGCCTTTATTTTGCTGTTTATTATTATCTAACTTCCATTCAAGAACAAGAATTTAGTTCTAAATTTCAATTTGCAAAACCACAATATTTTGGCCTCATTACCTTAGTCATTCCTTTGTTTTTCCTTTATATATATTCTTTGAGCAGAAAAAATCGTTTGAATTCGCTTTTATCACCTTCTTCTAATGGCATAAAAAAACAAGCGACTTTTTTAAACAGCGTCATTCAATTCTTTTTAATTCGATCTGTACTCGTTTTTACTATCTTGGCCTTGGCGCAGCCTATTTACGGCAAGAAAAAAGTAAATGGCATTCAACGGAGTATGGAATTGGTGATTTGCTTAGACATTTCAAATTCTATGAATACATGTGATATTGACCAAACAAGTAGACTTGAAATTGCTAAAAGGGGTTTAAATGCTTTTATTTCTAAACTATCCGGAGAAAAAATTGGACTTTGTCTGTTTGCTGGAGATGCATTTGTTCAACTACCCTTAACAACAGATTACAATGCCGCAAAACTATTTATTGACGATTTATCTACCAATTATTTATCCAAGCAAGGAACCAACATTCCTGGAGCTTTAGAGACAAGTATGGAGATGTTTACCAAAGATGAAATTGCACAGGCAATATTTATCATCACGGATGGTGAAAATCATGAAGGAGGAGATCAAGATATTTATAATGAAATAAAAGATAAAAAAATTCAAGTATGTGTACTAGGCATTGGTACAGAACGTGGAGGTGAAATACCTATAGAGGCTTCCTTTCCGGAAAGCGGATCGATGTTAAATAAAAACGGAAGTGCAATTATTTCGCAGATGAATCCAAAATTTATTCAGGATATTGCTGCTAAAACTGATGGCTTGGCGCTTGTAACAGATGCTGCATATCCTGATCTACAAGACATATTAACACAAATTAACCAAATGAAACGAACAAAATCCCGAACTTTGAGATTCGAAATTAAGGATTCAGTTTATGAAGTTCCTTTATATTTCGCTTTAACGTGCTTATTACTTTGGTACTTTTTACCCAGCTTAAAAATTAAATGGTAAAGAACAATTACTTCTTTTGTCTCTGTCTACTTGTATTAACAGGCACAAATACCTATGCACAAAATTGGATTGATTCATTAGACATGGCAAGGTATTACCATAAAAAAGGTGCCTATCAGAAAGCAGATCAATATTACCAAACGGCCCAAAAAATAGCACCTAAAAACATAGATCTTTCAAGAGAAATCGCTCAAAATCATTATAGAAACAACAATTTTAAAGCTGCAGATCAGGCGTATCAAAAGACACGATTACAAAAAATCAAGCGCAGCGAAAAAGGTAAATACTTTCATAATTTAGGAAATACACGATTTCAACAAAAAAGATATCAAGAAGCTATCGAGGCCTTTAAGTCTGCACTTAGAATGAACCCTAATGACCCCGCAAGCAAGTATAATTTATCAGAATCAATTCGAAGACTAAAAAAAGATAAGAATAAAGACAAGCCAAAAGATAAGAATAAACAAAAAGACAAACCGAAACCAAAAAATAAGGATAAGGATAAAAAACCAGGTAAGAATCCACCAAGACCCTCTAAGCTTCCCAATAAAATTGCAGATAAAATACTTGATAAATTGACCAAGCAAGAGTCTAAAACAAGGAGGAAAATAGCAAGGAAGAAAAAAGGCAATAAAGCACAATACGCAACTGATAAAAATTGGTGATGAAGAATTATTTTTGCTTTTTATTACCCTTAATATCTACGGTTATCTTCGCCCAAAGGCCAATCGTGCGCTTAGAAATAGAGCCAAAGGTAATTGTGATTGGAGAACCCATTACCATTACTGTTAAATCGAATATTGAAGGAGAAATCAAAATTGATTTCCCAAGTGCCTTCGCAAGTGGTTATTCCATGATGAACGGAATGGAGCAAGAATTTGATAGTAACACGGGTAAGGTAATCTCTATGTTCTATTTTTCACAGAACGGAACTTTAAATAAAGAAGGTTCATTTACTTTCGGACCAGCATCTATACGGTCTGGAAATAAAAATTATAAATCTAATACCGTCAATGTTACTGTTAAAAAAGAAGCTGTATTTAATTCTAACGGTGAAATAAGCCGCAATCAACTTAAACAAACGGCTTTTGGAATTATTGAAAAAAATAAATCAGTTGTATACGAGGGGGAGGCATTGGTTATTAATTCAAAAATATATTCTCGATTTTATGCCACTCATCTAGAAGATTATCAATCTTATAGAATTGAAGGAGCTCTAGATAAACATGAAATTCCTAGTTCTAATCAACTGATTGCGAAAAGTGAAAAATTAAACAATAAGAATTATTTTACCATTCAATATGATCGCAACATCATTTTTCCTTCAAGTCCTGGAACCCTTCAAATTAATCCATTTAAATTAATTCTGAAGAAAGATTTTGAAGGACTTCCTATCGTTTCTACTGGAACAAGTGTTAAAGTGATTCCTTTACCTGATGGACAACCATCTAGCTTTATTGGTATGGTTGGTAGTTTATCCATGGAAGAAACTCTTTCCAAATTAGATGCAAAAAAAGGTGATGTAATCTCCTACATCCTAAAATTAAGTGGAACGGGAAATTTACAAAATATAAGTACCCCAAAAATAAAATTACCCAAAGGAATTGTTTCTTATGGAGATCCGAAAATTACGGAGCACCTTCAATTCGGAGCAAAAGGCGCGGAAGGAAGTGTTGACTTTAATTTTTTACTTCAAATCGTCGAAGATGGAAAATACACAATTGAAAGTCAAGACCTTTGTTATTTTGATCTTTCGAAAGAAAAGTACATTACCCTGCATACCAAAAAGCAGGAGCTCAATGGACATTTATCTGGCAACAAAGATCAAAGTAGCGCAGGGGCAACCAGGGTATTAAAAAACCAATTACTCAAAAATAAAAAAGAAGAGATACGAAGTGTGGAACAAAATAAACAACCGTTTTCATCTCCATTATTATGGATAAGTATTGGAGGGATTGTTTGTGCTGCCACTGTATTAGGTTGGATAACACGACCAAAGATAAGTTCAAAATCAATAGCTGCTGCAGTTATTCCAGTGAACAAAATATCGAATTTTAATGAATACACATGGGAAGAAATCAATCAAGCTATTGAAAAAATTGAGGCTGAAAATTTCGGTGATGGCTTACCGAATATAGTGCAGAAAATTGAAACTGTTCTTTACCAAATATGTAGTGTTTACACTGGTATAGATTATAAAACAAGCAACAAAACTGTTCTTGTATCCAAAATGACAGATAAAAACATCAACGAAGAAATCCTTGCCAAAATTAAAAACACCTTCCACGGCTGTGAAACCGCTAGATTTGGAATGGATGTAGACAATCATACTACCCAAGAACTACTGGCTGAACTAAAAATTATTAGTTCTACCCTCAGCGCATCTTAAGCTTTAATTGTAATTTGCATTCCGTCCTCAACCAAGTAAACAGAGGGAAAAACTTCTGAAGCTTCAGTTAAATGTGACTCAAGAGAAGTATAGCGCGTTGAGAAATGCCCCAAATAAAGTTGCTTAATCTCCGCATCTAAAGCGATCTTCGCTGCTTGCTTCGCTGTCGAATGCTGTGTGGTTTTTGCTCGATCTTTATGTTCCTCTATAAAAGTTGCTTCATGATACAATACAGTAGATCCTTTTATGTATTCAGGCAGCTTTGCAAAAGGTGCCGTATCTGAACAATAAGCATAGCTCAAAATAGATTTTGGAGGTAGCGTATAGTCTAAATAACTAAGAATATCGCCATTGAGTAATTCAACATCAAGTCCTTTCTTTAGAATTTTGAGGTGATCTACACTTATTTGATCTTTTTGCACTGCTAATTTATTGATGCGTAATTCATCTTTCTTTTCTTCAATAATAAAACCAAATGTTTTAACCCTATGTTTTAATGGGAACGCAAATACTTTCATCAATCGATCTTCTAAAATCAAAGTTTTATCTTTCATTTCAAGAGGGATAAATTGCATATTGAAGGAGAAGTTGGAGTTGCCAGCTTCAAATTGTAGCCGTAAAATTTCTTCTAATAAAGGCGGTCCATAAACAGTAAGTCCGCTGGTTCGACCTAATAAATTCATGGTGCTCAATAGACCAACAAGACCAAAATAATGATCGCCGTGTAAATGAGAAATGAAAATTGTAGTGATTTTTTGAAAGTGCACGCCATATTTGCGCATTTGCATTTGAGTACCTTCGCCGCAATCGATTAGTAGATGCCGATTATTACAAACAATATATTGTGCTGTTGGTGCTCTATGGGTAGTAGGTAAGGCAGCGCCACTTCCTAAAAAATGTACTTGAAAAGGACTACTCAAAACTAGATAATGCCGCTTCTTTATTTTCAACAATTACCAATACCTTATCGAGTTGTGCAATTTCTATCATTTTTCTTACAGAGCTTTGCAAACCAGCAAGAACAAATTCACCATTAGTATCTTTGCACAAACGATTTGCGACAAGAATCGCACTTAAGCCTGAAGAGTCACAATATTTAGTTTGAGAAAGATCAAAGATGATCTTGTTAACACCATTTTTATTGATGAAAGTAAAAACACTCTTTAATTCTGGAGCGTTTGTAGAATCAAGTTTTTCAACATTTGACTCCACTAAAACAGATTGACCATGTGTTTGAGAAGGAAAATTCATAACGCTTATTTCCTCAAATGTAAATAAAATCAGCGTTCAATCTTCGCTGCAAGTAAATAAATTACTGCCATACGAATTGCAACACCATTTTCTACTTGATTTAAAATGATACTTTGATCAGAATCTGCAACATCACTTGTTATTTCAACCCCTCTATTTATAGGGCCTGGATGCATAATAATTATCTTTTTATCAAGAGAATCTAGCAGCGCCTTATTCAAGCCGAATAGCATTGAATATTCTCTTAGTGAAGGAAAATATTTTATTTCTTGTCGCTCCAATTGAATGCGCAACATATTTGCAACATCGCACCAATTTAATGCTTCCCGGAGGTTGTGTGATACTTTAACTCCCAATTCATGAATGTATTTAGGGATTAAGGTAGTTGGACCGCAAACCATAACCTCAGCGCCCAATTTTTGAAGACAATAAATATTTGAAAGAGCCACACGAGAGTGAAGAATATCCCCTACAATGACTACTTTTTTACCTTTAACTTCACCCAAGCGCTCACGAATGGAATAAGCATCAAGAAGTCCTTGCGTTGGATGTTCATGGGTGCCATCACCAGCGTTAATTACGCGTGCTCCAATACGATCGGATAGAAATTTTGCTGCTCCAGGATTCGGATGTCGCATCACAACCATATCAACTTTCATGGACAGAATGTTATTGACCGTATCAACCAAAGTCTCCCCTTTCTTTACAGAACTGCTTGAGGCACTAAAATTCACAACATCAGCGGACAATCTTTTTTCTGCAAGTTCAAAGGAAAGCCTTGTTCGGGTTGAATTTTCAAAAAATAAATTGGCAATCGTAATATCACGTAGAGAAGGTACTTTTTTAATCGGTCGATTAATTACATCTTTAAAACTGTCTGCGGTTTTAAAAATTAAATCAATATCCTCGGCCGTTAAATCTCGAATGCCTGTTAAATGTTCAACACTTAAATTATTCATTTACCTCTTTTGTATATAAAACTACTTGATCAATTCCATCTATTTCTTTCCAATCAACTTGAACCCGCTCCATGATTAAGGTATCCACTGTTTTGCCAACATAATCTGCTTGAATAGGTACATCGCGTCGAAACCTTCTATCAATAAAAGTTAATAATTCAACTTTGGAGGGACGTCCAAAAGTCAGCAAAGCGTCAAGTCCAGCGCGAATCGTTCTCCCTGTGTACAAGACATCATCGACTAAAACGACTTTTTTATTTTCTATACTAAAATCAATATTAGTGACACTTGGAATCAAGGGTGTTTCTCGCCTTCTAAAATCATCTCTAAAAAAAGTGATGTCAAGGTTTCCACATTGCGGTTGGTGGCCTAAAATCAACTCTAATTGAGATTTAATCCTTGAAACTACATGTATTCCTCTGGGTTGAAGTCCGATAATTACGGATTGAGAAAAATCGTCGTGCGATTCTATTAATTCGTGGCAAAGCCGTTTAATGGTTAACTCGATTTGTTTTGCATTGAGAATAACCTGCTTTTCCATCGGTCCAAAGTTAATGTATTATTTTGACTTTTAATTCAATTCTTTATTTAAAAAAAATCTGATGCTATTTTTTATTTAAAAGACAAGCTGCATATGCTTTAATTGCCCTACCTTCTCCAAACGAATCCATTTTCTCATGTGTCGTCGCTTTAATTGAAATCACATCGATATCAACCTTTAGAATACTTGCAATTATGTACTGCATTTTTTCAATATGAGGATTCACTTTTGGAGCTTCTAAGACAACTGTACTGTCAAGATTTACGAGGAAATATCCCTTTTGCTCTATTAGCAGCAGCACTTCACTCAATAATACTTTTGAATCAATGCCTTTGTATTTCGGATCTTGGTCTGAAAAATGATACCCAATATCTCGCAAATTCGCAGCACCGAGTAAAGCGTCACAAATAGCGTGCAATAGCACATCAGCATCAGAATGTCCTAACGCTCCGAATTCTGAAGGAATCTGAACGCCACCAATAAAAAGAGGAAGTCCTGGCTTTAATTGATGAACATCTACACCGTAACCAATGCGCAGATTCATTTTTTAAATATCAGATTTTGGTGCTGGCTTATCCCCTAGATAAAGTCTTAAGGTAAACCTTAGGGTGTTTGCTAATGGACTTTGACGACCATTAAGAGATGCTAAATAAGAAAAATCAATACCAAACATATTGTATTTCAAACTTGCGCCTACATTTAAAAATTGACGATTTCCTTTATTCTTATTTTCATAGAAAACACCTCCACGCAAAGCAAAAGTATTGTTATACCACCACTCTGCTCCTACCGCCAAATTGATTTCTGCCAACTCTTCTTTTAATTTTGTGCCTTTTACCACTTGATAAGTACCATCAGCATTCATTAAATAATTTCCATTGGCATCAGTAGCAACAACTCCAGGCGCATCTGAAAAGGATTGAATCATTCCATTAATTACACCAACATTACTTGTTTTTCCAGCCAACATTATATACTCACCACTGATCAAATCGTAATATGCTGGTGTTGGAACCAATAATTTCTGAACATCAACTGAAAAAGTAACTTGATTATAGGAATCGAATTTTGCCAAGAAAGAGTTTCCGATTTTCATATTCATAGGAATAAAATCACGCTGAGAAAGCTCTGAATAAGCAACTTTATTTCCAATATTATTGATGGTAGTAGCAAAAGTGTAAATTCCTTTAGTTTTACCTAAACTTGCTCTATCATTATAGTAAGTAAAAGATAAATCAGCGGCTCCAACCGTTCCTGCTTTTGTATTCACCCCTGCAACCGTTAAACCACCTGTAAGATTAGAATAAGCAAATTTTCCGTTGACACCAATACTTAATTTATCAGATAGTTTAAACGCATATGCACCTGTTATTTCAAATTCACTTGGTTTATCATTTCTAATGACATTACCTGAAGCATCCGTAAAAGTAATCTCACCTAAACTAAAATAACGAAGAGATCCACCAATGGTGTGTTGTTTGTTAATTTTATAATATCCCGACATGTAAGACAAATGAATATCATTGGTCAATTGACGCAACCAAGGGGTGTAGGACAAACTGATTTCAGAATTTTTCTCAGAAAAACTTAAAATTGATGTATTCCAATAAACAGATGTGGAGGAAGGACTTAAAGCTGTTCCCGCATCACCCATACCACCAGCGCGAGAGTCTGGGGTAATAGCCATAAACGGCAGGGCTGTTGTTATTGTATTTAATTGTAAATCATTCTGAGTGGCGCCGCCCCCATTGGGCTGTGCTAAACCAATAAAACTCAGAGATACTGCTATTAAAAATAAAATTGACTTCATGTACTCGGATTCATTAATATGGGGTAAATATACGCAAATCCAAGACTTTTATTGTACAAATTATTTTAAGATTACTAATTTTTCTGTTTTTTCAGCTGTAATGCCTTCAACAGTGAGCAATTTTAATCTATAAACATATACACCTCTAGCCAATTGATCTCCATAATCATCTCTTCCATCCCATGAAATTCCTTCTGTTCTAAATCCTTTCGTAGCAACTTTTTCTTGAATTGTTTTAACCAATCGTCCACTTACAGAATAGATTTGAATTTGAACGTCCAATTGATCGCAGGATTGATTGTGTTCAAACATAAACTTAGTGCTAGTAGTAAAAGGATTAGGATAATTATACAAGTGATCGATGGCGCCTTTTGCGGTTGGTTTTACCACAAAATTAGTTTTGGCTAAAGAGGAATTATTATTAACATCCCATGCTTTCAATGTTAAAGTATGCGACCCTTCCGCCAAAGCAGGGAGTTCATATCTTATTGAACCAGACTGATAGGTATTTAGATCCGCTGAATAATAATCATTCAAAATAATTGGTGCTGCTGAATTTTCATCGACTACAGCAATTAAATCATGGCCAATTCCCGTACCCACAGTATTAATTCCATTTTCATCAAATAATTTGGCAAATAAAACTGGCGTAGCATCTGTGATGCCGCCATCGATGAAACGGTCGTCATTTAAAAATAAATCAATTGTTGGACCGAGATTATCTACAATTCCGTTAGGATTAATTCCTCCGATAATAAAAGTGGTATCTAAACCTGCAGCATCAACTTGTCCATTAAAAGCATAATAACTTATTTTTCCTGTTCCCATATGTAAGGCAATGTCCTTGGGAACTATAAAAGAAAACTCGAAACGACCATTTTGTATAGTTGATTTTCCTTTATAAACGATATTGCGTTGCAATTCATAATTGATATTCGGAGAGGTGTCATCTTGACCCAAAGTAATGTAGTTTTTTACCTTATCAAAAACTGATGGTAAAAGATACCCGTTATAGTTAGATTGAAGCGCACCATTATTATCAGTAACATGACCTTTAACGGTAACTTTACTCAAAGCATTCAAAGTATCAATAATAGTCAAATACTGCCCGTTGATGCTGTCTGTTACAATTTCAAGTCTAGGTAATGCTATCCTCAGAGCAGGGTCACCGATGAGGGTGAAACTTCTTTTATTATCACTTGAACCTGATTGATTTTTGGTTATCATCATAATCGTTCCAAAAGTGCGTGGAAGTTGGTTCGTATCTCTTTCAAATACATTATTATAGAAGGCTAAACCTGTTGCCGAATTAACTCCAAAAAACACAGATCTAGTGGTGGTCATCAAGGCAATAGCACCTCCAATTGGATTCAGTGACAACCACTCACCTGCTGAAACTCTTTCAGGGTCATCATATTTGGTAAATTCACAAGTGGCAGAAACGAATAAATGTAAAGCATTTATATTTCCCCAGGACTGAATTTGTGGAATCGTAACAACACGTTCCTCTGCCAATCCAACCTCTCCACCATGTCCAACATAATTAACAATCAAAGCTCCCCTTTCTACACGGTCAGTAATGGCACTAAAAACCTCAGGGCATCGTTGTCCACCTGCTGAAGTTTGTTGAGGGTAAGCATCTAAATAAAGCTTATCACAATTCATTTCGCGGTGATTTAATTTCACCATATCATATTGTGGTTCTGTGTCGGTATTGATAAAATAACCACCTTCTTCATCATCAGCGATTTGAATAAATTTTAAGCGCCAATCACCAAAAGTGCCATTTGTTGTAGAGTCCAAACAACAATTAGAAGTGTTTGAAGCAAACAAATTTGATCCGTTTTTAAGATAATGTTCAATTTTATCTACTTGTTGCTTTGCTTGCGTATTGTCACTCACCACCAAGCGCCCAATTCCAATATCTACCATATCGGTTGGATTTATGGCTTCATTATCATTTAACATTCCAAAGAAATCATCAGTGACCATGGCGTTGATGTGATTTTCACTACTCTCGACTTGATAGGTTAAAATAAAATTATTGTTTCCTTCAATTCGATCCTTTGGATCATAAGTGCCATCGCCAAACAACAAAAGATATTTAGGATACAACAAGGGGTCAGATGATAAAACTGCACGATCATAAAACATTTTCATAAACATTCTTATTCCCACTGCATCGGGTGATCCACTGCTGAACTCATTGTAAATTTGGTCAGGTGTAACCACATGAACTATCAATCCTTCGTCACGGTGTAAATTTGCCAATCTTTCTGCTTGCTGAATAAAATTCGGATGAGAAACAATCAAATAATCTGCTTGTGGAAGACTGTGTAAATTTTGATATGCAACAGTCCCTATTTTTTCTGGTGTATAAAAAGCGGAACCATTTGAGGCGATAAATTCAGAAAGAAATAAATTTTTTGTAAAACTAAATACTCCTGAAACATTACTTCCGGTATGCTTGACAGGAACTTTATTATTGGTAACATCCCAAACAAATCCAGCTGTTGGAAAGGCGCCGATCTGATATTCAGCTTTAATGGTAGAGTCAATGGTGGATATATTTCTAAAGCCAAATTGAGTTCCTAAAAAAGTTAGATTTCTTTTTGTATTTACTAAAATTCGATCTAAGTAAGTCAGCGTAGTTGGACTATCCCTCGTAATACTAATTTTAAAATCCAGAGAAGACGAACTAGGATTTGAATAAATATGTGTTTTATTAGAACGCACATAGTCATATGAAATTACGGGAAGTGCTACATTAGTGAGGAGCGTTCCATTACAGTAATATTTTTGAGAGGTCCCTGCCGAACTTAAGGCGTTGGTTGCAATCGCTGTCTTAAAAACAATCGGTTCATTTGGAATTAAATCCGGAATATAAAATGAAAAGGACTTCTCTAATTCCACATCAAATAAATCACCGTACCATCTTTGTCCACCTCCTACTAATGATTTGGTGTCCACTTCATATACATCTCGATAATTATATTCTGAAATGACCGTTGAAGCAGGGAGTCCATCGTCAACAGAATTTTGAATATACAAGGGAAGGGTATTAGGATTTATATTAATAAAGTAATAAGATTTATCGCTGTAGGCATTTCGTTTCTGATCAAACTCGACCGTGCCATTTGCATACCATCTATGAGGACCTGATCCATAAAACAAAACATAATCTTGATCATTAAAGACGCCATCTGCTCCGCCTACAATTGTAATGGCATTTTGTGCTAAATCATCTGTTCTATTGATCCAATTTTCTTCAGGCAACATACCATCACCATTACCATAAATATGCAGATGATTAGGGTTTAGAGTACTGACATCAACGCCTATGGAAGTTAAAAACGCTTTATCAATTTTATAGATCCCATCTTTAGGAACAGC
Organism: Crocinitomicaceae bacterium; assembly: GCA_044339115.1. Lineage (GTDB taxonomy): Bacteria > Bacteroidota > Bacteroidia > Flavobacteriales_D > Crocinitomicaceae > UBA952. The sequence goes on along the minus strand of JBIIWA010000001.1, from coordinate 318,043 downwards.
AATTTTATACCAAAAGCCAGATCCTTCTTTTAAAACTGAATTGGTGACAAAGTCCTTTTCGTATGCAAGATTTTGATTTTGAGGGGTATAATCGACAGAAAAAGAAATTAATTTTTGAATTATACCATCTTGATTCATAAACGGGCAGCAGGAAAAGCTGATGAAATTTTCTTGCGCCGCTTTTGTAATTTTCAAATCATATTTTAAGCTTTCTGGAATATTGATGTTGAATTGAGAAAGAAAATTTATTTCTTCTAAAGAAGCCGGAACATAAGTAGCATTTTGCAAGGTGGCATTCCCTGTTGATTTTACTTTTTGAGCATAATAATAATTAGGTGCGGCTATGTCTAGAGGAATACCATTAATAGTTGGCGCCTTATAAGTTTGATTGTTCCAAGTTCCCTCGAGTAGGTCAGTCCAATTCAGCTCAATAACAGAAGATTGAGAGAATGAAATCACAGGGAAAATTAGAAGACTAAAAGAAAAAAGAAATTTAAATATCATTATGAGAACAAATTTAAGCAGTAAAGCGATTCAAAAAACGACAATCAATTTTATTTATTTGAATTATTTTACGATATTTGTAACCAACACTAATTAACCTCGTATTGAGTACCGTGCTAAAAAATATAAACTTCTTGTCACAACTTTTCACTAGAAAGCAACTTGTTTTCAGTGCAATTCTTTGTCTGTCAATGAGTTATACTTTTGGGCAAGATCCTACTTTCACACAATTTTACGCCAACCCTTTATACCTGAATCCTGCCTTGGCTGGTTCAACTGGATGTGGGAGGGTTACGATGAATTACCGTAATGAATGGCCGCAATTGACAGGAAATTATGTTACTTACTCCGCATCTTATGACAATTATGTAAAAGATATTGATGGAGGACTTGGTGTTATTGCTTCATACGATCAACAAGCGGAGGGTACAATTTCAACATCTATGATAGGTGGTATATATTCTAATCACATAAAAATAAATAGAAAATTAACAATCATGGCTGGAGCAAGGGTTGCTTATTATCAAAAAGTTTTAGATTGGAACAAACTTACTTTTGGTGACATGATTGACCCAAGAAGAGGTTTTATTTATCAAACAGGTGATATTCCTCGAGGAGGAAAAAGAGGGTTTTTTGATGTTTCTGGAGGTGGGGTATTATTTACCAAAAGATTTTATGCAGGACTTGCTGTTCATCATTTTAATCAACCAGATGAATCCATGATTTTAGGAGTTTCTAAATTACCTATGAGATATACTGTACATGCAGGAGCTACCGTTCCTCTTGGTAGAAGAGGTCGTTATTCTGATGGAACAACATTAAAGCCTGCTATCATTTATCAATGTCAAAATGGTTTCCAAGAATTAAATTTGGGAGCTTTTGTAAATTTCAGTAATTTAAATTTAGGAGTTTGGTACCGCAACAAGGATGCATTCGTATTTATTGCCGGTGTAAAAACAGACAAGTTTAGTTTTGGATACAGTTATGATTTAACCGTTTCTAAATTAGGTACAGGTATGACTGGAGGTTCACATGAGATCTCCATGCAAATTGGAATTAAATGTAAAAGAGGGAAACCAAAAGATTTTAGAAAAATATCTTGTCCTTCTTTTTAAAAGTGTAACGAATACAATTAATTGAATTTTATTTTTGTTTAATATAGATTGAATATGAAACTATCGCAAATAACTAAAATCGGAATGCTTGCCTTTTCAATGGCAATCTTAGGAAGTTGTGCTAAAGACGCTTCTACTTCTACTGGTTGGGAATATAACAGTCCTGACAATGGTGGATTTGAAAAGTTTGATTTTGCAGAGCAAGAAACAGGACCAGGATTGGTAATGATTGAAGGTGGTGCTTTTACCATGGGTCGTACAGAGCAAGATGTTATGTATGATTGGAATGCAAGAGCTGCTAAAGTTACAGTATCTTCTTTTTATATGGACAGAACTGAGGTAACCAATTTCCATTGGTTGGAATATGTATACTGGATGAAGCGTGTATATAACAAATCATATCCTCATATTTTCAAAAAATCTTTGCCAGATACTTTGGTGTGGAGATCTCCACTTTCTTACAAGGAAAAGTATGTTGACTATTATTTCCGTCATCCTGCTTACAGAGATTACCCGGTAGTAGGTGTGTCTTGGTTGCAAGCCAATGACTTCTGTAAATGGAGAACTGATCGTGTGAACGAGTTTATCTTGGTAAGAGAAGGGATTCTTGATTGGCATTTTCAAGATGATAATGGCGTAGTCGGAAAAACCTATGATGAAAATGGAAACCCTGTTAAAAAGACTGCCGCTGTGGATAATACTCCAGAAAATATGTTTAACACAGATTCATACCTAGCGGGACAGTATACCATAGAAACCAAAGGTGGATATGTATTTAACGGAAAACCACAAACAGATAAAAACGGTAAACCAATAAGTAATCAAGGTAATCCGAGAGACCCATACTTTCTAGACAATTTTGATCCAGCATATGCAAGCAATGAGAAAGATAATCTTGAAAATTTTTCCCTTGGAAAGCGTCAAGTTAGAATGGAAGATGGTATATTGTTACCTAAGTACAGACTCCCAACGGAAGCAGAATGGGAATTTGCAGCCTTAGGTTTGTTGGGTAATCTAGATCCGAATTCAGAAAATGTTAGTGAAAGAAGAATTTATCCATGGGATGGTCATTATGTAAGAAAAGATGAGGAGCAATTCCAAGGATCCATTCAAGCTAATTTCACAAGAGGACATGGGGATTTGATGGGTATTGCAGGCGCTTTAAATGATGGTGCTGACGTAACTGCTCGCGTAGATGACTTCTGGCCAAATGATTATGGTTTATACCACATGGCAGGAAATGTTTCAGAATGGGTAATGGATACTTACCGTCCACTTTCAAGTGAAGTAATGGATGAATTCATGCCTTTTAGAGGAAATGTTTACCAAACAAAATTATTGGTTCCAGATGGTTTGCATGACAAACAGGTAAAAGCATCTGAGAATATTTATGATGTTTATGGTATGAAAGAATTCGTAAATGAATTTGCCCGTGTGAAGTATTTAGCAATGACTAATAAGGAATTGGATTTAAAGAAAACATTCCAAAGTAATTACACGCAGCAACAATTAAATAATTCTATCTCAAATACAAAAGAAATTGATTTTGAATTAAGTGCGACAGGAATAGTTCAAAATGATACTATTCGTTACGATGTAGTTGATTTCTTTAAATTAAAAGGTGGTATTAATTGGACATTAACTGGTGGTGTATTGTTTAGGGGTAAATTAACCGATTCGATGATTACTGTAAAATATAGTCAGAGTGGTGATTTTGGAATAAAATTGACGAATGGTAAATTAATAGAAGACAAGGCTAATCAAATTAAGGTAGTAAAAACTAAAAATGAATTGGCAGGATTGGTAAATACTACTACCAGTCAAACGAAAATTAACTCTGCTCAAAACCAGCGTAAATATCAATTTAACAGTCCAAGCAACTCTTACTTGTCTAACAGCAGTCAATATACTTTGAGCGACAGTATTCAATTTGCTGTCCTTGATGATATCAATGCTTTATTAGATACTGCAATATTCTTGTACAATAAAGGAAATACGATTAAAGCATCTGCTTACATTGAAAAAGCATTGTTTGGTAATCAAACAAAATCTGTTACTCCATTAGACTATAACAGAAAAGGTTTTGACCCATCAAATACAGATCAAGCTCCAATTGGTATAGGTTATTTAAAAATTGATCGTTCCGATCCAACTGCTATACCTGAACCAGCAACTTCAAGTATTTTTCTTAATGAATATTTAGATTATAGATTTAAGGATTATAAAACTGACCCTACTATTTCTACTTGGTTGTTAACCCTAAGAAATGGCTTAAGTGAATTTACCATTGAAAGTCGCGGTAAGCAACGTTGGAGAAATGTTACTGAAGAGGAGAACATTGGTCGTTTAAATTACCGAAAAGATGATTACATTGATTATTTGGATGGTGATTTAGAATCTTCTATTTTCTATAACAACACACAAAGAAAAGGAGATATCAACTCAGGAACAAGAGATGCTAAACAAGTGATGTATCAAAGTCAACACGAGAATTATGATTTAAATGGTGGTGATTTAAGTAAAGGTGTTAGTGGATGGCCTACAACTTTAATCTCTGATAAATCTAAAGTATATAAAGGTGGATCATGGGCTGATAGAGCGTATTGGTTATCTGCTGGAAATAGAAGATTCCTTGACGAAGATAAAGCAACCGCAATGATTGGCTTTAGATGTGCCATGGATCGTGTGGGAAGTTCTCGCTCGAGTGTGCAAGATAAGAAACGAAAAAAACGTTAATTTTAAAGCCCGATAACATCGGGCTTTTTTTTTATACTATGGAACTCTATAATTTATTTATTTCTTGTTCTTCGGTTTCTATTGATTCAAGAACTATTGCACCAGGAAGTTTATTCATTGCCCTCAAAGGACAGAACTTCGATGGAAATTCTTATGTACATTCAGCTTTAAAAGATGGTGCGAAATACTGTATTTCTGATAGAAAGGAAATCTGCGATGAAGAAAAAATCTACTATGTAAATGATTGTTTAGAATTTCTTCAGCACTTAGCCCTCTACCATAGACAACAATTTAATATTCCTGTAATTGGAATCACGGGAAGTAATGGTAAAACCAGTACCAAGGAATTAATTCACTGCGTACTGAAGCAAAAATATCAAGTACTTTGCACTTCTGGAAACTTCAATAACCATATTGGTGTTCCCCTCACCCTACTACAAATGAATGCGCAGCATGAAATTGCCATCATAGAAATGGGCGCCAATAAATTTGGTGATATCGCTGAACTTTGTCAAATTGCTAGACCAACACATGGCATAATAACCAATATTGGAAAAGCCCATTTGGAAGGCTTCAAAAATTTTGAAGGGGTATTGAAAACAAAAAAAGAACTGTTTAACTTCATATCAGGAAATAATTCAGGTATTATTATTGCCAACAGCGATGATGACATCATAACCAATAATCTGCCTTCAAATTGTGAAGTATTTACTTATGGAACAAATGGGACTCCAACCATTAAAGGGGAAATAATAAGCGTTAACCCTGAAGTTGCCTTAAAATATCAAACGGCTGATTATAGCTCTGAATCCATTCAGACGCAACTTATTGGTAAATATAATTTTTACAATTTTCTAGCTGCTATCTGCATTGGGAAAATATTTGATGTAAGCTACGGAGATATTAATCGTGCTATAAGTTCTTATATTTCAAAAAACAATCGTTCACAGGTAGAAAAAACGGACAATAACACCCTAATTGTTGATTGCTATAATGCGAATCCATCTAGTATGCTCTCTGCATTGGAAAGTTTTACCATGATTCAAAATCAACAAAAATTAGCAATTCTCGGAGACATGTTGGAATTGGGCAGTGATTCTAAGATTGAGCATCAAAAAATAATTGCATATTGTAAGCAGCAGAATATAGAGCTGTATACGGTTGGTTCTTTATTTTATGAAGAAAACGAACAAGGAATGCGTTGGGAAAGCACCCAAAGTTTGTTGGAATTTCTAAAAGATCATCCCATCAAAGACAAAATGATTTTGTTAAAAGGTTCTAGAGGAATTGCTTTAGAGAAATTAATGAGCTCGTTATAATTAAGAACCGAATTGCATTAGATAACCTTTCAAGAAAGGATCTAAATTTCCGTCCATTACGCCATCAACATCTGAAGTTTCAATTCCTGTGCGTACATCCTTAACTAATTTATAAGGCTGCATTACATAATTACGGATTTGAGAACCCCATTCAATTTTTTTCTTACCCGCTTCAATCTCATTCCGTTTTTCCATACGGTCTCTAATTTCCAATTCATATAATTGAGAACGCAATAATTGTAATGCCTTTTCTTTATTGGCCAATTGCGACCTAGACTCTGAATTCTCAATAATAATTCCAGACGGAGCGTGTCTCAATCTAACAGCTGTTTCGACCTTGTTTACATTTTGTCCACCTGCTCCACCCGATCTAAAGGTTTCAAAAGTGACATCTGCGGGATTCACATGAATCACAATATTATCATCCACTAATGGATAAACATATACTGAAACAAATGATGTATGTCTTTTTGCATTAGAATCAAACGGAGAAATACGAACCAAGCGATGTACCCCATTCTCTCCTTTCAGATAACCAAAGGCAAAAGCACCCTCAAATTCGATCGTAACTGTTTTAACTCCAGCGACATCTCCTTCTTGATAATTCAATTCACTTAACTTATGACCTTTCTTTTGTCCCCACATCATATACATGCGCATCAACATGGAAGCCCAATCGCAACTTTCAGTCCCACCTGCACCTGCAGTAATTTGAACTACGGCACTCAGCGCATCTTCTTCACCAGAGAGCATGTTTTTTAACTCTAATTCCTCAACACCTTCTTGAATTTTAAGAAATGTTTGATCAAGTTCTTTTGCCTCTGCCATTCCTTCCTTTACAAAATCTTGAAGAACATCTAAATCAGCAGCACCAGATTTTAAAGAATCGAACTGTTCCACCCAAAATTTAAGTCCTCGGATCACTTTCATCTGAACTTCAGCTTTTTTAGGGTCTTCCCAAAAATTTGGATCTTGAGTTCTTAATTCCTCTTCCTTTAATTGTTGGCGTTTCTCTTCAATTTTTAGATAAATTGAAATAGAATCAATGCGTTTATTTAATTCTTTATATTGTTCATTGGTCATACAACAAAATTAATTAATTCAAATCAGTAAAACACTTTTTAAGAAGTACTTCTACAAAAAGACTTAACAAAATCAAGGTTTTTGTAGCGCTAGAAGATAGATCGAGAGTAAAAAGACAGATCAAAACATTATTTTAAAATTTAGAACAAGACTAATTTGCAGGAACAATGCACAATTAGTTGCTTTACATATTGGTAAATATTTTAACTTTGCTAAAAAAACAGAAGAGATGAGCATACCAGCAGAATTAAAGTATACTAAGGACCATGAGTGGGTTCGATTAGACGGAGACATTGCAACAGTAGGAATCACAGCATTTGCACAAGGCGAATTAGGTGATATCGTATATGTAGAAATTGAAACCATTGGAGAAACCATCGATAAAGAAGAAATCTTTGGTTCGATTGAAGCCGTTAAAACCGTTTCTGATTTATTCATGCCATTATCTGGAGAACTTATAGAACTTAACGAAGCATTGGACGGAAATCCTGAGTTGGTAAACAGTGATCCTTATGGTGAAGGATGGATGGTAAAATTAAAAATTAGCGACGCTAGTGAATTTGATTCACTATTAGATGCAACTGCATACGGAAATTTGATTCATTAAGAAACAATACCAAATAAAAAAAGGGCTCCAAATGGAGCCCTTTTTTTGATCAAATATTTGATTTAAACATCAATTTTAGCATACTTAGCATTCTTTTCAATGAATTCTCTTCTAGGTGGAACGTCATCCCCCATAAGCATAGAGAAAATCTGATCACACTCCGCTGCATTTTCAATGGTAACTTGACGCAATGTTCTGCTTTCAGGATTCATGGTAGTTTCCCATAATTGTTCAGCATTCATTTCACCAAGACCTTTATAGCGTTGCACACCAACTGAAGATTCTGTTCCAGCTCCTTTCAAATCTTGAATTAAGCGATCTCTCTGATCTTCATTCCAAGCATATTCAGATTTAGCTCCCTTTTTAACTTGATATAAAGGAGGCGTAGCAATATAAATATATCCAAACTCAATCAACTCTTTCATAAACCTAAAGAAGAACGTTAAAATCAAAGTCTCAATATGCGAACCATCTACATCGGCATCACACATAATGATAATTTTATGATATCTAAGTTTCGTTAAGTTCAATGCTTTTGAATCTTCTTCTGTCCCAATGCGGACACCAAGTGCAGTATACATATTTTTAATCTCTTCATTTTCGAAGATTTTATAATGCATAGCTTTCTCAACGTTCAATATTTTACCTCTAAGTGGCATAATCGCTTGAAAATGGCGATCACGCCCTTGTTTGGCTGTACCGCCCGCCGAATCTCCCTCGACGAAATAAATTTCACAAAGTGCAGGATCTTTTTCTGAGCAGTCGGCTAATTTTCCTGGCAGGCCTGAACCTGTAAGAACATTCTTACGCTGCACCATTTCACGCGCTTTTCTTGCAGCGTGACGCGCACGCGCCGCTAAAATCACCTTTTCAACGATCAATCTAGCTTCAGCAGGATGTTCTTCCAAATAGGCAGATAACATTTCAGAAACAGATTGACTTACTGGAGCAGTAACCTCTCTATTTCCCAATTTAGTTTTTGTTTGTCCTTCAAACTGTGGCTCTTGAACCTTAACAGAAAGAACGGCAGTTAAACCCTCACGGAAATCATCACCATCGATTTCTATTTTCTCTTTCGCTAGAATACCAGAATCAGTTGCATACTTCTTTAAAGTATTCGTTAAACCTCTTCTAAATCCAGATAAATGAGTACCACCTTCATAAGTGTTGATGTTATTTACATATGCTTGAATATTTTCCGTGTAAGAAGTATTATAAGTCAAAGCAACTTCCACAGGAATACCTTCTCTCTCCCCTTCAAAATAAATTACATCAGAAATTAATGCTTCTCTATTTCTATCCAAGTATTGAGCAAACTCTTTCAGTCCTCCTTCTGAATGAAAAGTAACCATAGTATGATTTCCATTTTCATCTGAAACTCTTTTGTCTGTTAAGGTAATCGTGATCCCTTTGTTCAAGAAAGCTAATTCACGCATTCTTGCTGCTAAAGTATCAAAATTATACTCCAAATAATCAAAAATAGTATCATCAGGAGAAAAAGTAACCTCAGTTCCAGTTTCAGTAGACTCCCCTATTACTTTTACATCATAAAGAGGTTTACCAATGTTATACTCTTGTTGAAATAGCTTACCTTCTCGTCTTACCATTACAGACAAGTGCTTTGACAATGCATTTACACAAGAAACACCCACACCATGCAAACCACCAGAAACCTTGTAAGTATCTTTATCAAACTTTCCACCGGCATGAAGTACTGTCATAACTACTTCTAGCGCTGATTTTTTCTCTTTCGTATGCATTGCCGTAGGAATTCCACGACCGTTGTCAATAACTGTTATTGAGTTATTTGGATTAATGAACACAGTAATATGATTACAATATCCAGCCAAAGCCTCATCAATCGAATTGTCCACTACCTCATAAACCAAGTGATGTAAACCCTTAAGTCCCACATCACCAATATACATTGCAGGGCGTTTTCTAACGGCTTCTAAGCCTTCAAGTACTTGAATGTTGTCCGCTGAATAATTATCCCTAGGTTCTTCTGTTGCCATATTTTATTTATTACGATTTATTATATTTTAAAGCGTAACAAAAATACGAAAAAGAGCGCGAAACAAGGTGTTTCGAAGGAGTTCCTTAGCACTAACTTATCAACAAAATTTCAACTTAAATGTTAAGATTTTATCCAAGAAATTATAGACGGATCATCAGGAAGTGTTGTAGGTGGAATCACACGAATTAAGAAACCATTTTCATCCAATAAATACTTCTGAAAATTCCATTTAACTGAATTATCTTCCAATCCATTTTGGGACTTTTCTGTTAAGAATTTATACAAAGGATGCATATCTTTTCCTTTCACTGATATTTTGGACATCATCGGAAAATTCACCCCGTAATTTTTCACGCAAAACGATGCTATTTCTTTATCACTTCCTGGTTCTTGCGACATAAAATTATTCGCAGGGAAACCAACTATTACAAAACCTTGAGCTTTATATTTCGAATATACAACTTCCAGTTGCTCATACTGTGGTGTCAATCCACATTTAGAAGCGGTATTCACCACCATAATTTTCTTTCCTTTCAAGCTTGAAAAATCGAAAGTTTTCCCTTCAATATCCGTAACTTTAAAAGAGTGAATTGATTTTCGTTCCATTGGGTTCATTGAATTTAGTAATAAAATTGCGCTGAAGGCTAAAAATAAAGTTTTCATGTTTTTTCTTACTTGAACAATTAATAGATTAAAGAGTTCGTTAAATTTAAAGAACTTTTTTTAAGTTTCTACGAATAAGTAAGTCTATGAAAGTATTTTCAATAATCTTAATTTTTATTATCCCTTATTTTAGCATAGCTCAAGGCACTATAACGGGTGATTACCAAGGCTTATTAAAATTAGAAAACACCACCTGGTCGCAGGGACAAGCATTTTATATGCGCATCACAGCAATAGCAGGATTAATTGATGGAGAATCAAGAGAAGAAGTGGTGGGCGAAAATACTTTCATCAATAAAAAGGTTCTAGGATCCTTTGAAAATAAAAAATCATTTGAAATTACCCAAAATGCTATATTAAAATCCTTAAATGGTAATGCGAACTCTTGTTTACTTTCCATATCACTTCATTTTGTTGATTCCAATGCGTATTGGGTGGGCACATTCAAAAGTCAAAAATGTCCGAGCATGAAGGGGTCGTTAATACTCTACAAAACAAGAATCGAATTGGACCAAGATCCAATTCCTTTGCACGATCACAGATGGGTGGCTCGCTTTCAAGAAGATTTGGAATATGGTTTGTCAGCACCAGAGAAAAGACCACAAGAACTTAAAAATTTTGCATTTCAATCTATCTATTTCGAATACAACAAGGATGAAATTCCTTCCAACTATTTTCCCTATTTAAATTTAATGGCACGCATGATTTTAGGTCATTCAGATTTAAGAATAAAAGTTGTTGGGAATACCGATTCTGATGGATCTGACACTTATAATATTGACTTATCAAAACGAAGAGCGGAAGCCATAACGAGCTATTTTATTTCCAAAGGACTAAGTGAAGATCGAATTGTAATTTCTTACGACGGTGAAAACAAACCCAAGGATACCAATAAAACAGCTGAAGGCAAAAAGAGAAATAGGCGTGTAGACTTTTCTTTTATTTAAGAAATTTACTCAAAACCCAGCTAATTTTTCCTCTAGAATAAGAAGTTTAGCGATGGCATCTGCTTCTTTTTTCTTTTCATTCTCCACTACTTTTACTGGCGCACTTCCAACAAAATTCTGGTTACTTAACTTCCCTTGAACGCTTTTAAGAAATCCTTTTGTATAATTAATTTCTTCCTGAAGTTTAGCTTTTTCAGCTTCAACATCTACCTCTTCTCCGAAAGGAATGAAGTATTCTTTTCCATCAAGAACAAATGAAAACGCTCCTTGAATTTTCTCATCGCAATAATTTAAATCGGATAAATTACCCAACTTAACAATAACTGCATCCAATGGATTCGGGACGCTACTATTTTTAACATAGAGTGAAAGCTTCACCTTATTGGCAATATTCTGTTGCTTTCTGCTATTCCTAATATTGGTAATCACTTCAACGGTCCGTGTAAAGTCTTCTAATAATCCTTCATTTACTGCACCCGGAACCGGCCAAGAAGCAATAATAAGATCATCTCCGTCTTTTCTTTCCTTTAATAAATGCCAAAGTTCTTCTGAAATAAAGGGAGCAAAAGGATGCACCAATTTCATTAAATTTTCAAAGAAAATAAGTGTTGCTTCTTTGGATTTAGCATCGATAGGTTGTTCGAATCCAGGCTTGATTAACTCCAAATACCAGGAGCAAAAATCATCCCATACCAATTTATAAATCAGCATCAGAGCATCAGAAATACGAAATTTATCAAAGGCATCATTAATTTCTAAAAGCACTTTATTAAATCTACTTTCAAACCACTCAATAGCCAAGGCTGCAGACTTTGGCTGTTCGAAGGAAACTACTTCCCAAGCAGAAACCAAACGATAGGCATTCCATAATTTATTGGTAAAATTTCTACCTTGCTCACATTGAGAAGTATCAAAAGGCAGGTCATTACCTGCTGGAGAAGAAATAAGTACACCAACGCGAACGCCATCAGCACCATATTGCTCAATCAATGAAATTGGATCTGGGGAATTACCAAGGGATTTGGACATTTTACGGCCTAATTTATCTCTTACAATTCCTGTATAATATACGTTTCTAAAAGGCAGATCCCCTTTATATTCATACCCTGCCATAATCATACGCGCAACCCAGAAAAACATAATTTCTGGAGCTGTAACTAGATCATTAGTAGGGTAATAATAATTTATTTCTGGATTCTCTGGCGCTGTCAATCCTCTAAATACAGAGATTGGCCACAACCAACTGGAGAACCAAGTATCCAAAACATCATCATCTTGACGCAAATCTTGAGGCGTAATTTTTTTGCCTGTTTTTTCAGTTGCAATCAAACAAGCTTCTTCAATAGTGGTAGCTACAACAAAATCATTAACACCAACACCAAAATACCATGCAGGAATTCTATGCCCCCACCACAATTGTCTAGAAATACACCAATCCTTGACATTCTCCATCCAATGTCTGTAGGTATTTTTAAATTTATCAGGATAAAAAGAAATGGTATTGTTCATTACATTTTCCAACGCCGGCTTCGCAAAATCTTTCATTTCAACAAACCACTGCATAGATAATTTAGGTTCAATTACTGCATTCGTTCTTTCCGAAAATCCAACCTTATTGATATAATCTTCCGTTTTAACCAAATAACCTGTGCGGTCTAATTCTTTTTCAATTTCCTTTCGAACTTCAAAACGATCCATTCCTTCGTAATGCAATCCATTAGCATTTAAGGTCCCATTTTCATTGAACAAATCAATGGAAGCTAGATTATATTTTCTGCCAATTTCGTAATCATTTATATCATGAGCAGGAGTAATTTTAAGACAACCTGTACCAAATTCCATGTCAACATAAGCATCAGCAATAATAGGAATCACACGATTCGAAATAGGAACTTGAACATTTTTACCAATCAAATGCTTGAAGCGCTCATCATCGGGATGTACACAGATGGCAGAATCTCCTAATATTGTTTCTGGGCGTGTGGTTGCAATCGTAATCCACTCATCATTGGAACCATCAACTTTATATCGCACATGAAATAGGCGAGAATTAACTTCTTTGTAGAGTACTTCTTCATCTGAAACAGCAGTAAGCGCATCTGGATCCCAATTGACCATGCGAACGCCACGATAAATTTTTCCTTTGTTATAAAGATCAATAAAAACCATAATTACAGATGCCGAATAATCTTCATCCATAGTAAAATGAGTACGTTCCCAATCACAAGAGGCACCCAATTTTTTTAATTGCTCAAGTATTATTCCCCCATGTTTTTCTTTCCATTCAAAAGCATGTGCAAGAAATTCTTCTCGGGATAAATCAGTTTTATTAATTCCTTCAGCCTTAAGTTTCTGAACGACCTTGGCTTCCGTTGCAATAGATGCATGGTCAGTTCCAGGAACCCAACAAGCATTTTTTCCTAACATGCGAGCGCGACGAATCAACACATCTTGAATCGTATTATTCAACATATGTCCCATATGCAAGACTCCCGTAACATTTGGCGGAGGAATTACAATGGTGTAGGGCTCTCTTTCATCAGGTGTAGAATGAAAATAGCCTTTGTCCATCCAATGACTGTACCACTTCTTCTCGGCACTATTCGGTTCAAATGTCTTAGGGATTTCCATGCAAAAAATTTGGTTCAAAGATAGCAAATTATCCTGCAGGCAAAACGGGGCAAGTGAAAAAGAAGTAAAAAAAAAGCGTTGAATTGATCAACGCTTTTAAATGTTTAGGTCATTAAAACCTGAATAATTAATTTTTTTCTGGAAGTACTTTACCTTTTATAGTAAGCACAACAGGTTCGCCAACATTAGAGGTAACAGTGATTGTTTTCGTAAATTCACCTACCCTTCTCGTGTCATAAGACACGCTTATTTGTCCTTTTTTACCTGGCTTAATAGGTCTTGTTGGTTTGTCCGCCGTGGTACAACCACAAGAAGTTTGAACATTTTGAATTACAGCGTCTTTTTTAGATTTGTTTATGAATTCAAATACAAAAAGATCCTCATTAGCATACTTAATTTCACCTCTTGAAATTTGGGTTACTGTAAACTTTAGTGCGCCACTTGATTTTGTAGGCTTTGCTTTTTGAGCATTAAAGAATGTCGCTACAGACAACATTAGAATTAAGATGGAATACTTCATATAGTTTTTATTTATAAATACAAGAATAGGATTAAAATTTAAGTAAGTTAAAAGTTTAACAAAAAATTATAAACTTTCATAATCACAGATTAAAGCTCGGATCGAATCATAAGAGACTTTCAATTTTGATTGATATTCTATTTGTGTCAACCACACCACCTCACTAATCCCTTCCTCAATTTGAGGATGCAATGTTTCCGCACCATCATAGGACATCTCGAACCAATGTGTTTTCTTGAAATAACTTTTACCTTTCATGGAATAAACATGATAACTCGACGGCAACTCACGCACGATTTTCGGAGGTTTAAAAAGACCACATTCTTCCATGATTTCCCTTTGGGCTGCATCCATAATGCTTTCAGACTTTTCAACCTTTCCTTTAGGTAAATCCCAATACCCATTTCTAAAAATAAAAAGATAAGTCTCCTTTTTTTTGACCAATCCACCTGCGGCAACTATAAATTTAAAATGTTTAAAAAATTGCGCTAGGGAATCAAATGGATCATTGGATATCACTTGAAATTCGATTGCATTAAGACTATTCAAAAAAGCATTTAACGTATCATATTCAAGCGGAAAAAAAGCCGGGTCAATTATCTTAACATTCGATTGTTCATTTTGAACAAACAAAATATTCTTATTATCCACGAAAACTTTATACTTTTGCACCATGATTCACAACAAAGATAGCGCATTAAGAATTGCAGAGGAATTATTAAAGATAAAGGCTGTTAAATTACAACCTAATGATCCATTTACTTGGGCATCTGGCTGGAAGTCGCCGATTTATTGCGATAATAGGATTACCTTATCCTTTCCTTCGGTTAGAACATTTATACGTCAAGAATTTGCGAAAGCTATTATTGAAGAATTCGGCAAACCTGATTTAATTGCAGGCGTTGCTACTGGTGGAGTACCTCAAGGAGTATTAATTGCTCAAGAATTAGGTTTACCTTTTATCTATATCAGAAGTGAAGCAAAAGACCATGGCATGGGTAATTTAATTGAGGGGAAATACGAGGCTGGACAAAGAGTAATCGTAATTGAAGACTTAATTTCAACTGGTGGTAGCAGTATAAAAGCTGTAAACTCAATGAAAGAAGCTGGACTTGATGTAAGAGGTTTGGCTGCGATTTTCACTTATGGATTTGATGTTGCGACCAATAACTTCGAAGAAGCAAATTGTCCATTTTTAACCTTGACTGATTATTCTACCTTAATTGAACAAGCTGTAGCATCTAATTATATTAATGAAGCTGATTTGGCTGAATTGCGTCAATGGAAAAATAATCCATCCATTTGGAATTCAAAATAAATGATTCTAGAAAGTAATCCTATTTCGTTTACAGGAGACCTTGATCAATTAAAGGATTTTTTACTTTCTCCCAAAAACTATTTTGAATTACTTCCTGCAGATGAAATTTCAAATTTCACATCAGATGCGGAGCACTGTTCTTTTACAGCTAAAGGAGGTATAAACATAGCTTTAAGCCCCCAAGATTGGAAAGAGGACAATACACTAATCATTAATAGTGCCAGTGGAAGTGCCTTTAAGTTTACACTCCAAGTAATATTAAAAGAAGCGTCTGGAACGCCTACTTCTGGTCATATTAAATTTGAAAGCGAATTAAGTGGTTTCATTGCCATAATGGCAAAAAAGCCTTTACAAGAGTTATTTGATTTCATGACACTTCGCATGAAAGAAATCATGAATGCATAAATTCTATTTCCTTGTGATTAAATAATTTCTCTTCGCCATCAATAGAAAGTACCAACTGCCCTAAATGATTGACAGACTTTACGGATCCAATGACTACCTTGCCACCGATTTTAAATTTAGCATTGGTATTAAGCAAATAAAGAGATTTTAAGTATTGCTCTTTGATTACTGCTGGATGACTTAACAAAATAAGCATCCATTTATTTAGTCCCTCATTTAAAACTTTAAAAACCTTTTCAATTTCAAAATCAATTTGCGTTTCAAGTTTTAAACTTGTTGCAGAATCAATTTTAAATTCAGTTTGGTTTACATTCAATCCAACACCTAAAATCATTGATTTTAGGTGTCCATCACTTATTTGATTTTCAAGTAATACGCCACAAATTTTCTTTCCATTTACAAAAATATCATTGGGCCACTTTATTTTTGCGTCAATACTAAAAAATTGAAGTGTTTCGAGAAGTGCAAGTGAAAGCATCCAATTGTAATAAGGAAGCTGATCGACTGACACATTGTCGGGGAGCAGAATATAGCTGCACAATAGATTTCTATTCGATTCAGACTCCCAAACTTGATCCCTCTGCCCTCTTCCAGCGGATTGTTCCTCTGCCAAAATAGCCGTTCCATTTTGACAAAGTTGACTACTAATCAAATTGGCAGCAAAATTGTTAGTTGAGTCTACGCGATCTAATCTGAAAATTTCGTTACCAAAAAACATGCTTTGCGCTTAAATGAATTCGAATCAAAGGTAAAATTAAAAATATAAGGATTAGATTTGTACCACTAGAAAAAAACACATGCGAAAACAAAAAGACCCAGAAGCTTCAGAACAACTTTGTAAAATAATTGTTGAAGGTATGCAAGAAAATAAAGCTAAAGATATTGTTGTACTTGATTTACGCTCCTTGAGCAGTGCTGTATGTGATTTCTTCGTTATTTGTTCGGGCGAATCATCAACACAAGTAGATGGAATTGCCAATACGGTTACCAGATATACTAGACAGGAATTAAAAGAAAAGCCCTGGCACATTGAAGGAAAGTCGAACAGTGAATGGATTCTTTTAGATTATATTAATGTCGTTGGACATATATTTTACAAAGATGCCAGAAGTTTTTATGAAATTGAAGAGTTATGGGCGGATGCAATCCGAACAGATATACCAAATGTTATTTAATTAGAATATGGCAAAGGAAAAGAAAAAAGGCGGATTTTCAGTTTATTGGATTTACGCTATTTTAGGAGTTGCATTAATTGCATTTCAAATCTACCAAAGTGGCAGCTCCACCCACACAATATTAAAAAAGAAAACGCTGTTCACATTAATAGAACAGAATGGGGTTCGCAAAGTTGAAATAGTAAATCAATCGAAAGCTGATTTTTATTTAACTGCAGAAGGTATTGCATATGTCAAAAACACCAAAGGAGGTGAATGGACAGAAATGAAAAAAGCACTTGATAAATCAGGTCCAGTTAAAGATAAAGAAATCGTATTTGAATTAGAAAACATTGGTGATCCAGGGAATTTTGAAAAAGACCTTGACCAACTTAAATTTTCTAATTATATCCCTGTAAACAAGGTGAATTATCTTGCTCAAATTCTAGGATATATATTGCCATTCGGTATTATCATTCTTATTTGGATTTTTGTAATGAGAAGAATGTCAGGCGGAGCAGGCGGCGGAGGCGGCGGAGGCCAAATATTTAATATCGGAAAATCACGAGCTCAAGTGTACGAAAAAGGTAAAAGTACCAATACAACTTTTGAAGATGTTGCAGGTTTAGTGGGAGCAAAAGAAGAAATTGTTGAAATTGTTGAGTTTTTAAAGAATCCTAAAAAGTATACGGAGATTGGTGCGAAAATTCCTAAAGGAGCTCTGCTTGTAGGGCCTCCAGGAACAGGGAAGACACTATTAGCTAAGGCCGTTGCTGGAGAAGCAAAGGTTCCATTCTTTTCGCTTTCAGGTTCAGATTTTGTTGAAATGTTTGTAGGCGTGGGAGCGTCACGCGTTAGAGACCTATTTAAACAAGCTAAAGAAAAAGCACCTGCAATTATTTTTATCGATGAAATTGATGCCATTGGAAGAGCAAGAGGGAAAAACAATGGATTCAACTCTAATGACGAAAGAGAGAATACTTTGAACCAATTGTTGACTGAAATGGATGGATTTGGAACCAATTCAGGTGTAATTATTTTAGCAGCAACCAATAGAGCAGATGTATTAGACAGTGCATTAATGAGAGCAGGTCGATTTGACCGTCAAATTTATGTGGATATGCCAGATGTGAATGAAAGAAAAGATATTTTCAAAGTTCATTTAAAGCCAATAAAATTGGTGGACAATATAGACATTGACTTTTTAGCAAAACAAACACCTGGTTTTTCTGGTGCTGACATCGCTAATTTGTGTAATGAAGCAGCATTGATTGCAGCACGAAATGGTAAAAAGAAAGTTGAAAAACAGGATTTTTTAGATGCTGTTGATCGAATTGTTGGAGGTCTAGAGAAGAAAAATAAAATTATTACAAAAAGCGAAAAGAAAGCTATTGCTTTCCATGAGGCCGGACATGCAACGATCTCTTGGCTTTTAGAATACGCACATCCTTTAATTAAAGTAACCATTGTCCCAAGAGGTCAATCTTTAGGTGCTGCTTGGTATTTACCTGAAGAAAGGAGTATCACAACCACTGAACAAATTTTAGATGAAATGTGTTCTGCGCTTGGAGGAAGAGCTGCTGAACAATTAATTTTTGGTAAGATAAGCACCGGTGCTTTAAGCGATTTGGAAAAAGTAACCAAACAAGCGTATGCAATGGTTTCGATTTACGGTTTGAATGAACGCGTAGGTAACATATCATACTATGATTCACAAGGACGTGATTCTTTCACTAAACCGTATTCAGATGTAACCGCAAGGGTTATCGATGAAGAAGTAAGTAAATTGATTGAGTCACAATATCAAAGAGCTTTAGAAACTTTAAGAAACAATCAAGATAAATTAACGCAACTTGCGGAGAAATTATTAGAGACTGAAGTTATATTTAAAGAAGACTTAGAATTGATTTTTGGTAAAAGAACTTGGGAACCAGAAGAAATGCTTGGTCTTGAAATTCCAAAAGAAAAAGTAGTAAAAACAAGGAAGAAAAAAGCTGTCGCAGCTCCGGAAGAAGGAATAGAAAAACATGATGTTACAGTGGAGACAATAGAACTATCAGAAGCTCCAAAATTAGATTCAGAAGATAAAGAAACCAAAACTGATGCATAATTTTATTTGTATTTTGGATACTACTGACCGATTTTTGTTTGAAATTTCAAAACAAATTTTGAGTAATAATGATCTTGAATTTCAAGAGCGTAATTCAGTAGATTCTATGTACCAGAATTTTGGAGCTTATCAAATTTTCGTCAATAAAGAAGATGAAGAAAAAGCCAAACAACTTCTAAACAATGAAGGTGAATAATCTCCTGCAACGCACCATCACAGGCTTGGTGTTTGCCAGTTTGGTCATAGGATCAATTCTTTGGAACCCCTATTTGCAAACCGTGGTGTTCTCTGTATTTATGGTCCTAGGATTAATGGAATATTACAGGCTGTTTAAAGGACAAAAAGAAATACAGGTAAGTTCGGAAATCGGTATTTTTATTGGTCTATTTATCTTCACCTTACTTGTTGGTATCAGCCTTAAAATTCTACCTGTTATTTCAATAACCTTTATCGTTCCACTTTTATTCACCTTAATATTAGTTGAATTATGGAAAAAACACGAGCATCCGATTAGCAATATCGCACTCATGGTGTTTGGAATACTGTATGTGGTTATTCCCTTTTATCTTACCATAGATTTAAATTTAAGAAACACCTTCTACCTACCAACAGTTGTTGGAATGTTCTTTTTGATTTGGACCAACGACACCTTCGCATATGTATGTGGAAGGTTATTTGGTAAACATAAATTATTTGAAAGAATATCACCTAACAAAACCTGGGAAGGTACCATTGGTGGCATTGTATTTACCTTAGCGCTAGGATTTATTATTGGCAAATACATTAATGAAGGAAATACATTTTTTTGGGTGATTTCTGCGGTAATTATAGCTCCAGGATCCATTTTTGGAGATCTATTAGAATCCTTATTTAAAAGAAGTTTGAACATTAAAGATACAGGCACAATTCTACCAGGACACGGAGGAATCTTGGATAGATTTGATGCCGCATTGTTTTCAATACCATTTTTTTATTGCTGGAATATGGTCTATTACTATTGGAACTGAAATAAAATTTCTAATTTTCCACCATGAAACTACACAGAGAAGGGACACTCCTCATTATTTATACTTTGATTACTGTTGCTGTTCTAAGCGCAGCAAATTATTTTATATTCTTAAAACTTAATTGGATCTATTTGCTGATTGCAATTGAATTATTTCTATTGGTATTCTTGTATTTAGTCATTCAATTTTTTAGAATCCCAAAAAGACATAGAGCTTATTCAGCAACAGATATAGTTTGTCCAGCAGATGGAAAAGTTGTTGTTATAGAAGAAACCTACGAGCCGGAGTATTTTAAAGACCAACGACTTCAGGTTTCAATATTTATGTCACCATTAAATGTTCACGCCAATTATTACCCTATCAGTGGAACAGTTACTTACCAAAAATACCATCCAGGAAAGTTTCTAGTGGCATGGCACCCAAAAAGCAGTACCGAGAACGAAAGAACTACCATGGTCATTGCAGGAAACGATACAGAGATAATGGTCCGACAAATTGCAGGAGCGGTAGCAAGAAGAATTTGTTTTTATGCTAAAGATGGATCCATTGCTGAGAAAGGTGAGGAATTTGGATTTATCAAATTTGGATCTCGTGTAGATTTATTTCTACCTATTGGTACAGCACTTAATATTAAAATTGGAGATATGGTACAATCAAAATTAACTTTGATTGGCAAAATTTAAATAATAATTAGTTAACTTTATAAAAAAAACAGAAATTATGAAAAAGGTATTTTTAGTATTAGCACTTTCAACATTTGTTGTATCAATGGCAACTACAAGTTATGCTGCAGTTAGTGGTGTGAAAATGGAATTGAAAGATGATCACAAGAAAAAAAATAAGAAGAAGAAAAAAGCATGTTGTTCAAGTACAACTACTGGAAAAACATGTACAAGTACTGAGCAAAAATCATGTTGTTCAAAGAAATCAGGAAACTAATATTTTTCTTTTTATCATAAAAAAAGCCACATTAATTGTGGCTTTTTTTATGACTTCAAATCCTACACGCTATAGATTTCATTAAATGCAACGGCATTTTTCTCTAAGATCTTTTTCCTTTTCAATTTTAGCGTAGGCGTTAACTCCTCATTTTCAATGGAAAATTCTCTAGGCAATAATTTGAATTTTTTAATTTGTTCCCAATTTCCGAAGCCTTTATTATACAGGGAAATTTCTTCTTGAATACGATCAATCAATTCCTGCTGTTGAATTAAATCTGCATTGTCTAGTTTTCCAAAATCGAGATCATGACGCTGTATCCATTCTCGGATAAAAGAGAAATTAGGAACAATCAAAGCTGCCGGGAACTTTTGTCCTTCCCCAATTACCATAATTTGTTCGATGAATCTAGATTCTTTAAACTTATTCTCCATGGCTTGAGGAACGATATATTTACCTCCTGAAGTTTTAAATATTTCCTTTTTTCTATCCGTAATTTTCAAATAAACACCTTCCTGGAAAGTTCCAATATCCCCAGTATGGAACCATCCCTCCGCATCAAAAACCTCATCATTTGCTTCCTGGTTTTTATAATATCCCATCATGACATTTGGACCTTTGATTAGAATTTCTCCATCCTCTGCAATTTTAACTTCAACCTCATCAATTAAAGCACCTACGCAACCAATTCGAATCCCTTTGGTGAAGCAATTTACAGATACCACAGGAGACGTTTCCGTCAAACCGTAGCCTTCCAAAATTGGAATACCCGCGGCCATAAACATGCGCATAAGTCGCGGTTGAAGTGCAGCACTTCCTGAAGCAATGGCCCTAACATTTCCCCCTAAAGCTTCTTGCCATTTAGAGAAAATCAATTTACGCGCAATAGCTAATTTAAAATGATACCAACTGCTTTTACCAACCGTTTCATACTCCTCCGCTAAACGAACTGCCCAAAAGAACAAACTGCGTTTTATTCCTTTTAAGTCCTCTCCTTTAGCCATTATTTTATCAAAAACCTTTTCAATTAAGCGCGGCACGGCTGAAAACAAATCTGGTTTCACTTCTTTGATGTTTTCACCAATCGTATCCATTGATTCAGCGAAATAAATGGAACAACCGATTTGCATATATAAATAATGCAACATACGCTCATAAACATGGCAAACAGGAAGAAAAGACAGCACCTTTGAATGATTATCTGCAGGAATTGGACTCATACATGCTGATACATTGGAAAGAAGATTCTTATGCGATAACATGACACCTTTTGGATTGCCGGTAGTTCCTGAAGTATATATAATGGTCGCTAAGTCTTCATATTTAACCTTATCCATTCTTAATTTTACCTCACTTTCATCAATGGAAGTACCTTTTTCGTGTAGTATTTTCCAATTCTGAAAATTCTCAAGGGTATCAAAAGTGAAAAAATCAATTAAACTTGGTGTATCTTTTTGTACATGCTTTATCTTGGTTGCCAAATCAAGATTAGAGACAATCATTAATTTTGCTTCAGCATTATTTAAGATATACCTATAATCACTTTCACTAATATTAGGATATAAAGGAACCAAAACTGCTCCTACTTGTTGAACAGCAATGTCTAAAATATTCCATTCTACACGGTTGTTTGAAGATACCGCGACACGATCTCCAGGTTGAATTCCAAATGCAATTAAGCCTTTTGAAACTTGCATAACTTCCGTTAAAAATTCGCTTGTAGAAATGGGAACCCAAACATCTTGTTTTTTTGTGACAAACATGGTTGGATTAGGGTAATTTTCTAATTGAAAATAAGGAATATCAAATAATCTTTTTGCTGTTATCATCAGTAGTATCGTTTAGACGAATATACTGAAAAATATCAAAGAAATAATATGGCAAAAAGAGTGATCAGTAAGATGCTGATGATATTGAGAACAAATCCAACTTTAACCATTTGACTCATCTTAATGTAACCAGAAGCAAAAACTATAGCATTTGGGGGCGTTCCAACGGGCATCATAAAGGCGCAACTAGCGGCTAAAGTAAGAGGAATCGCCATTTGAACAATATCAAAACCAGAGGTCTTGGCAAATGCTGCAACGATTGGAACAAAAATAACAACAAGTGCTAGATTGGATAAAATTTCAGATGCAAAAACACCAATAATCACCATTACCAGTATAATTACTCCAATAGAATAGCCACTGTAAGATTGAAGTACTTTTGTTAATTCATTTATAACACCATTTACCTCAAGGAATCGCGCCAAAGCTAGTCCACCACCAAAAAGAAGTAAAATGCCCCAAGGAAGCTTTTCTGTATCCTTCCAGCTTAATAATTGCTTGTGTGTTTTATCACCAGGAATTGAGAACATCAAGATGGCTCCAAAAATGGCTGCACTTTCGTCATGGTAATCAAACCCTGTTTTTGCTTTTATCAACTCGCGAAAAGACCAAAGTAGCACGACAAGTCCAAAAATCGAAACCGAAACATACTGAGGACGCGTCCAAGGTTTCTTTTCCAGTGCGAAATCATGTTTATCATATCTTTCTTTACCAAGGGCAAAATAAAAGAACCCAAATGTGATCAATAGCAACAGTATACTCAAAGGCATTCCAATTTTCATCCAATCAAAAAACCCTATCGTAATATGATAATTCTGTTGCAAAATTGCTGCCATTTGAGTATTCGTTGGAGTACCTACAAGGGTCCCCATACCTCCAATGCTGGAAGCATAAGCAATCGATAACATTAAAAACAAGGAGAATTTTGATTTCTGATGCTCAAGGGGCATTGCTTTGATAATCGCAATAGCCAATGGCATCATCATTAAAGCAGTTGCTGTATTTGAAATCCACATGCTTAGCAATCCAGTAGTAAGCAGAAAACCAAGTAAAATTCTAGGTTTTGTATCGCCCACAACGGTTAGAATTGCATATGCAATTTGCTCATGTACTTTCCATTTTTCAAGTCCGAGTGCAAGAACAAAGCCTCCAAAGAAAAGATATACATTACTATTCCCGTAAGCATTTGCGAGATCATCTGAGGTAAGAAGTCCAAGAGGAATAGCTAAAATAAGAGGGAGTAGCGCCGTTACATAAATTGAAACGGCTTCTATCACCCACAAAAAGATCATCAAGCCACCTAATGCAATAGCATTCCAATAGGTAGAGTGACCGCCTGTTAAAAATAGAATCATTAAGAAAGCAAACACCCCTAAGGCTGTCAGCAAAGTCTTCCATTCTAATTTTAACATATTAATAATTAGTTGTTTAGCGTATTTAAAGCATCGATGAAATAACCTGTTTTTCCTTCAACTTCAAGAAAAATAGCTCTAAATTCAGCTTTACCTTTTGCCTTATTGATGCTGCTCAAGATTCCCACTTGAAAATCAGCTGCTTCGTTGATTAATTTCTCAGATGCTTCTAACTTATCTTCTTTCGTGATTTGAACGAAAAAACACTCGTCAACTACGTCATAAATCATCTCATTCAATGTTCTTTTCAAAATTCTTTTGTTGCTCATTTTTCTAATTTTTTATCAAATATAGTCAGTTCTACTTGTTTGTTAAGCGAATGAACAAAATTAATTGCAAACATCAAGTCGAAAACTGAACGCAATCCCGTGCTTTTCTTTACTTTTGCAGCTATGAATTACCCTATTTTACAACTGCGAAAATCAAAAGATCAATCCTTACAAAGAAAACATCCTTGGGTTTTTTCAGGTGCTATCTACACTCCTACTGACACTCTAAAAGATGGCGATCTTGTTGCTGTGCACGACTGTAGAAATCAGTTTTTAGCCATTGGTCATTACCAACATGCAACCATAGCAGTGCGCGTTTTAAGTTTTCAAGAACAGCCAATTGATGAAGATTTTTTTACTCAAAAATTAAAAAATGCTGTTTCGTTAAGATTAAAATTAAATCTCCTGACCAAGCAAAATTCTATTTTTAGACTTTGTCATGGTGAGGGAGATGGATTGCCAGGTTTAATAATTGATTTCTATAATGGTGTCGCGGTTATTCAATGTCACTCTGTTGGCATGTATCAATCTTTAAACTTGATAGTAGCAGGACTGAAAGCAAGTTTAGGAAAAAAATTAACAGCTGTTTATTCCAAATCATCCGAAACTTTAAACAAAGTAGATGGAGTGGTTGACGCTTACTTATTTGGATCTTGTGTTACCCCACATACTGCAATAGAAAATGGAGTGAAGTATCAGATTGATTGGGTACTTGGACAAAAAACAGGTTTTTTTATTGATCAAAGAGAAAATCGTGCCTTGCTCAATAGGTATGCTTTAGGTAAAAAAGTATTGAATACTTTCTGTTACTCAGGTGGATTTAGTTTGCAAGCATTACTAGGTGGCGCTACCCTTGCACACTCCTTAGACAGTTCCAAAAAAGCTATTGAAGCTACAGAAGAAAATGTAACATTAAATGCCTTCAAAGGGGAACACCAAAGCATTGTTGCAGATGCAATGGAATACATGAAAGATTTAAAAGAAGATTACGACATCATTGTACTTGACCCCCCGGCATTTGCAAAGCATAGGGACAAGAGACACCAGGCAATTCAAGGATATAAAAGACTCAATGCGCATGCTTTTAGACAAATAAAACCTGGTGGAATTGTATTTACCTTTTCTTGCTCACAAGTGGTTGATAAAACCATGTTTACGCACACTATTATTGCTGCAGCCATAGAATCGGGTCGTAATGTTAGAATCTTAGAGCAATTACATCAAGCTGCAGATCATCCAATTAACGCTTATCATCCTGAGGGGGAATACCTCAAAGGATTGATTTTACAGATTGACTAATGCTCCCGATAAGTTATAAATCAATTCTTGCTGTTGCATTACCGATGATGGTATCTGGATTTATTCAATCCATTGTATTAATAACAGACGCTTCCTTTTTAAGTAGATATTCAACTGAGGCATTTGATGCATTAGGAAACGCCGGATTAATATACATCACACTCTATATAATGCTTGGGGGAATGAGTGAAGGATCTCAAATCATTATTGCTAGAAGAATTGGTGAGGAGCGATTCGATGCCATTGGAAGAATTTTTGGGACAACTTTTATATCCTTATTACTACTTGCCATTGGATTATTTCTTTTCCTTTATTTTTTAATGCCTGATTGGATTGTTTCCTACTCACGGAACACAAAAATCGCCCTGATGCAAGGTGACTTTTTGAAGATAAGAGGCTTCTCCTTGTTTTTTGCCGTGATTACCTTAACCATTCAAGCCTTAATGATTGGGAAAGGAAAAACATGGGTAGTGTTAATCGCAGCTGTTGTCACCGCCTCTAGTAATATTTTATTAGGATACACCCTTATTTTTGGAAACTTTGGTTTCCAACGCTTGGGACTTGAAGGAGCGGCTTATGCTTCAACCATTGCAGATGCCTTAGGAATGATTACCTTACTGCTTTTCCTGATTTTCTCAAAAGAGAGGAAAGAATATCAACTATTCTCCTATTTTTCGTTTCAATGGAAATCATTTATCGAATTGCTTAAAGTAGGCAGTCCCTTATTAATACAAGGCTTTTTTGCCTTAGCAACATGGACCCTTTTCTTCACCTGGTTAGAACAAAAAGGAAACTTTGATTTGACCGTTTCACAGAACATTCGCTCCATTTATTTTCTCGCTTTTGTGCCTATTTGGGGTTTTGCGGCCACCACAAAAACCTACATTTCTCAGTACCTTGGCAACAAGAATTTTGAAATGCTTCCGATTATCCAGAGGCGTATTCAATTGCTAACCGTTGGGTTTCTCCTATTTACCTTTCACGGCGCCCTTTTTTACCCAGAAACAATGATAAGATTTATTAATCCTGAAGAAAAATATGTACAAAAGAGTGCAGAAATATTGCGCTTAGTCTCTTGTTCTATATTTCTCTACGGTATGATTTCAGTTTATTTTCAAACCATACTTGGAAGTGGAAATACGCTCGTATCTATGACCATAGAATTTTTTGCGGTATTAATTTATATCAGTTGCGCTTATTGTTTTATTAAAATTTTTCATTGGGATGTCTATTGGATATGGACAGTTGAGTATATTTACTTTACAACACTTGGAGGATTATCCTTATTGTATTTGAAATTATTTGATTGGAAGAAAAAAATAGTATGAGATGAAAGCGCTGCGCATTGTTTTTATGGGGACACCTGAATTCGCTTTGACGATACTCAAGGAGATTGTTGCAAGCAAACACGAACTTGTAGGAGTTGTAACTGTTGCAGATAAACCTGCTGGTCGTGGACAACAGCTTAGAGAAAGTGCCGTAAAGACTTATGCAAAATCTTTGGATATCTTAACCCTGCAGCCAGAAAAACTCAAAGAAGAACAATTTATTCGAGAATTAACAGCTTTGAAAGCAGATGTATTTGTTGTGGTCGCTTTCAGAATGCTTCCAAAAATTGTTTGGACTATTCCGCCGATGGGAACCTTTAATTTACATGCTTCCTTGTTACCCGAGTATAGAGGTGCCGCTCCTATTAACTGGGCTATCATCAATGGTGAAAAAGAAACCGGTGTGAGCACCTTCTTTATCAATGAAGAAATAGACGCAGGAGCCATTATCGATCAAGAGAAAATAACAATTCAAGAGAATATGGATGCAGGAACTTTACATGATGCTTTAATGCAATTGGGTGCCCAGCTGACGATAAAAACGCTAGACCAATTAGCACTAGGCACCTTCAAGACTAGCGTTCAAGTATTAGAAACAACGACAGCAACAAAAGAAAAATTAGCGCCTAAAATATTCAAAGAAGACACAAAAATCGATTGGGGAAAATCAGCTCAAGAAGTACATAATAAAATTCGTGGATTATCACCCTACCCTGCTGCTTGGTGTATCTTGAGAAATATAGAAAAAGACATTCAATTGCAATGCAAACTTTTTGAAACAACCCTTATAGAAACAATCCGAATAGACTCAAAGACAAAAATGAAAGTAACGAAAGAAGGAATTTTATTTCCTTGTTCAGATCATTATGTTACCATCAAATCTATTCAGTTGGAAGGTAAAAGAAGAATGGATTTTAAATCCTTTTTAGCTGGAAACCAACTAGAAGATTGGGAATTGATTTTGGACTAATCACCATCAATTAAATTTCCTAATCCTCCTAATAGGCCCGTCCCCTCCTCTTTTCTTGTGCCTTGTCCATAACTCAAAACACGAGATGCTAGACGAGAGATAGGAAGGGTTTGTAACCAAACTTCCCCGGGACCTTTCAATGTAGCGAAAAAGATCCCTTCACCACCAAAGAAAGTATTCTTAATACCGCCAACAAACTGTATATCAAAATCAATATCTTTTGTATAAGCAACAATGCAGCCTGTATCAATTTTCAGCGACGCACCTTCTAGCAATGTCCTTTTAATGATATGACCTCCAGCATGACAAAAAGCCATTCCATCGCCTTCCAATTTCTGCATAATAAAACCTTCACCACCAAATAGACCTGCACCCAGTTTCTTTTGAAACGATATTCCAATCGAAACTCCTTTTGCGGCACATAAAAACGCATCTTTTTGACAAATAATTTTTCCTTGATATGCCGAGAGATCAAATGGGATGATTTTACCTGGATAAGGAGATGCAAATGCAACGCGCGCTTTGGACTGACCCTGATTGGTAAAAGCCGTCATGAATAAACTCTCCCCGGTAAGCAAGCGTTTACCAGCACCAAATAATTTTCCCATGAATCCACTTTGTTGAGCAGAACCGTCACCAAAAATAGTTTCCATTTGTACGTTGGAATCCATATACATAAAAGCACCCGCCTCCGCGATGGCAGTTTCCATGTTATCTAATTCTATTTCAACCAATTGCATTTCTTCTCCTTGGATAAAGTAGTCTATTTCGTGATTTTCCATTTATTTTTATTTTAACTTCTCTAAAATTAAGAAGTGTATTCCAGTAAAACTTAAAATAATTGTTAAATTTTTTCGATTTGTATTGTTAGTGAATAAAAAAGTTAAATTTATCTTTATAATCAATTAGTAATGGGAGATTTCAAAGCAGATAAAAGTGCCCTAGACGCAGAACTAGAGCGCTTTGTAGCCTTACTTAGTGAGCTTTTACCTCACTATCATGAACTTTTAAATAAAGAGAAATTAGATCCATCTGAATTAAAAAGACTGGGCGAAATCGAACACTATTTAATAGGCGTGAATGCGAAAATTATCGAAATAAAGAAGCAATTAGAGCAAGATATTTTCGGTCAATCATTAAATGTCTATTATCAATTAAAGACTCAAGCAATTGAAGGAAGTCCGCATGCTAAATTGAAATTAGAAAAAATGCGTGATGCATTTGCTGAAGCGCTTCAAGCTGGTGAAATCATCAACTATAATTAATGGCGCATAAATCTTTCTTTTAAAATTAAAAGAGGGGATTTTTTTTACCTTTGTCCAACATGACGATTAAGACACCATTAGTAGCTGTTATAGGCGGGGGAAGTTGGGCCACTGCTTTGGTCAAACTTTTTTGCAATAATTCACCCAAAGTTGCTTGGTGGATGAGAAATGAAGAAGCCATAACCCACCTCCACAATTTTAATCATAATCCACACTATCTTCAGGATGTTGAATTTGATCTAACAAAATTAATTGTTAGCTCAGACTTAGTTTCCATTATTAAGCAGGCTGACATCATTGTTATTGCTACTCCGGCAGCATTTCTGACCGATACTTTTAAAGATTTTCCGATAGAATACTTTAAAGACAAAATTGTATTTTCTGCAGTAAAAGGAATCGTACCAGAATTTCATGCCATTCCTGCACGTTTTATTCACAAGACCTTCGGAACACCCTATGATAATATTGGAATAATCTGTGGACCTTGTCACGCTGAAGAAGTAGCGCTAGAGCGCTTATCTTATCTCACCATTGCATGTTCCACTCCGAGTATTGCTGAAACTGTTTCGGCTTTATTGCGATGCCGATATATAAAAACTACTACCTCTGATGATCTTTTTGGAACCGAGTTGTCTGCAGTTTTAAAAAATATTTATGCCCTAGCTTCAGGAATTTGTGCAGGACTAGGATATGGAGATAATTTTCAAGCTGTTTTAGTATCTAATGCTATTCAGGAAATTGAACGTTTTATTGATGTGGTAAGTCCTGTGCATAGAGATACCAAATCAAGTGCTTATTTGGGTGATTTATTAGTAACCGCTTACTCTAAATTTTCTCGGAACAGAAGTTTTGGATTCATGATTGGCAAAGGTTACTCTGTCAAAACAGCACAACTTGAAATGAATATGATCGCAGAAGGATACTATGCTGCTAAAAGCGTTTCAGAAATCAATACCAAATTCAATGTGGACATGCCTATTTTAAATGCGGTCTATAATATTCTTTACGAAGGTGCGAAACCCTCCAAAGAAATCAAAAATCTTTCCGAAAAACTAAGTTAATACAGCGCTATGAAAGTTTTCAAATTTGGAGGAGCCTCCGTTAAAAACACAGACGCAGTAAAAAATGTGGGTGCAATTCTTTCCCTTTATCCAGGAGAGAAAATCGTTATTGTAGTATCCGCTATGGGGAAAACTACTAATAAGTTAGAGGAAATTGTTGCTGCATTACAAGCGAAAAATGAAAAGCAATTCAATGATCTAGTGGATGAATTATATGAATACCACCAGTTTATTCTTGGGGAACTTTTTAATGAAAGACACTTCAAAATATTTCAAATCATAGATTCCATTTTTGAAAAATTGAAACTGAGGATTAAGGATAATTTTTCTGATAACTACAGTTTCGAATACGATCAAGTAGTTTCTTTAGGAGAAGTGCTTTCTTCGCATATTTTGCTAGAATATTTATTGGAGCAGGCCTACAAAGCCACTTGGTTGGATGCACGAAAATTAATCAGAACAGATTCAAATTTTCAAGAGGGTAAAGTAGATTGGGAAACTACATCCAAATTAGTCTCTTCAGCATTTGACGAAGTATTGGTAAATTCAAACTTAGTGATCACGCAAGGATTTATTGGTCACACTGCAGAGGGTTTCGCCACAACTTTAGGCAGAGAAGGATCTGATTATACTGCAGGAATATTAGCCTATTGTGGAAATGCAGAAAGTGTTACCATTTGGAAAGATGTTCCCGGAATGCTGAATGCAGACCCAAAATATTTTGAAGACACTAAAAAATTGGAGCAGATATCTTTTAAAGAGGCTATTGAATTGTCCTATTATGGTGCTAGTGTAATTCACCCCAAGACCATTAAACCACTCCAAAATAAAAACATCCCTTTATATGTGAAGTCCTTTTTAGACCCTATAGGTTCAGGGACTAAAATTCAAGCTGAAACTAATAAAGACGAGTTAATTCCATCGTTTATAATTAAACAAAAACAATTATTAATTTCAATTACACCAAAAGACTTTTCCTTCATTGCAGAAGAGAATTTAGCAGTAATATTTAATATTTTATCCTTAGAGCAAATAAAAATCAATTTAATGCAAAATTCAGCTTTAAGTTTCTCTATTCTAGTGGATGAAAATC
Organism: Crocinitomicaceae bacterium; assembly: GCA_044339115.1. Classification (GTDB taxonomy): domain Bacteria; phylum Bacteroidota; class Bacteroidia; order Flavobacteriales_D; family Crocinitomicaceae; genus UBA952. Next base: position 286,442 of record JBIIWA010000001.1, on the reverse strand, counting down.
AAGAACAATTGACCAGACTATTATCTCATTTAGCAAAAGACTATACTGTAAAGTATAATGAGAATCTATCTCTAGTTACTATTAGGCATTACGATGATGCGACAATTGCATTGGTAACTAAAGATAAAGAGTCTATTTTGACCCAAAAAACAAGACAAACCATTCGACTAGTTTTACAATAAATACCACAAAAGAGGTATTTTAAAAATCATAATTCGAACTTAACTTTGTATCATGACAATGAAGCTAAGTGAGATGTCCGCTGGTTCGAAAGTAATTATTGAGACCATTTGCCATCCTTTTTTATCGACCAAACTCACAGAAATGGGCATGTTGTCCGGTACAGAATTAGAATTGCTTTACAAGGCACCACTAGGTGATCCAATTGCAATAAGAGTAAAGGGTTTTACTGTGTGTTTGCGCTTGGATGAAGCAAAGTATATTCATGTTGATTCCCTATAATTACATTCATTTTCGTAAGTTTGTCCAGATATGAAAATTGCATTATTTGGCAACCCAAATACGGGTAAAAGTTCCATCTTTAATTTATTGACAGGCTTAAGACAACAGGTCGGTAATTTCCCTGGAGTTACAGTCGAGCGCAAATCAGGTGTTTTTCAAATCGAAGAAAATAAACATACTTTAACTGACTTTCCTGGAATTTATAGTATTTACCCTCATTCCAAAGATGAAGAAGTCGTATATAATGTAATTACAGATCCCAAAAACAAAGACTATCCTGATTTAGCCATTGTAGTTGTGGATAGCTCCAATTTAGAGCGAAATCTATTGCTCTTCACGCAACTTCAAGATTTAAAAATACCCTTGATTCTTGTTTTAAACATGGGGGATATTGCTTCGAAAAAAGGAATAGAATTAGACTTAGACGCATTAAAATACGCTTTCCCTTCCACTGAATTGGTAACTATGAATGCTAGGATTGGTCTCGGAAAAGATCGTTTAATTCGCGCCATTCAGCAGCATACATTTCAAACAAGTTCCGAAATGTTTGTACTTGGACAATTCCCCTTAAGTATTGACGATGAGGCGAGCCAAAAAGAAGAGGCAAATCAGCGCTATATTAAAATTAATGCCTTAATTAAAAAAATAGTAAAACAAAGACCAGAAATAGAAAAGTATACTTCAAGTAAGTTAGATCGAGTACTAACCCATCCTATATTTGGATATCTAATCTTCATTGGCGTTCTATTTGTGATTTTTCAATTTATCTTTTCATTGGCCAACTATCCAATGGATTGGATAGAATTGTTCTTCATGAAATTAAGTGAATGGACCGGTGCAGCATTGCCAAGTGGGATTTTAAATAAACTACTAAGTCAAGGGTTAATTCCAGGAATCGGAGGCGTGACTGTTTTCATTCCTCAGATTGCCTTATTATTCTTTTTTATTGCCATTCTCGAAGAAAGTGGGTATTTGTCGCGCGTAGTCTTTATAATGGATAGAATTATGCGCCCATTTGGACTTAACGGAAAGAGTATCGTTCCATTGATGTCTGGAATAGCATGTGCAATACCTGGAATAATGGCTACAAGAACCATCGCAGATTGGAAAGAGCGTTTGATAACCATCATCGTTACACCGCTGATGAGTTGTAGTGCACGAATTCCTGTATACACCTTATTGATAGCTCTTGTTATTCCGAAAACATACATCGGTGGATTTATAAGTTTACAGGGAATAGTATTATTTGGTTTGTACGCACTTGGTTTAATTGCAGCGCTAGGTTTATCTATCCTACTTAAGATAATTATAAAACAAAAGAAAACGGGCTTCCTAATCATGGAATTACCTGATTTAAAAAATCCGAGATGGGGAACTATTTTTCAGACTGTTCTTGAAAAAGTTAAGATTTTTGTTTGGGATGCTGGAAAAGTAATCTTAGCAATCTCAATAATTCTATGGGCACTTGCTAGTTATGGTCCACAAGGAAGTATGGAGCAGAATATCAAAAATACTAAATCAAGTTCCCTTTTCAGAGAGGCAAATAAAATGGATCAAGAAAATTATATTGCTTCAGCAAAGTTAGAAGGTTCATATATCGGACATTTAGGAAAACTAATCGAGCCTATTATTAAACCTTTAGGTTATGATTGGAAAATGGGTGTTTCACTACTTAGTTCTTTTGCAGCAAGAGAGGTTTTTGTGGGATCATTAGCCACCATTTATGCCATTCATGATGATAGCGCATCAAAACAAAGATTAATAAGTAGGCTTAAAGCAGCAAAGAATAGTGAAGGAAAATCAGCCTATACACTAGCATCTGGTTGTTCATTAATGGTTTTTTATGTTTTTGCAATGCAATGTATGGCAACCTTAGCAGTGGTGAAAAGAGAAACCAATAGTTGGAAATGGCCCATCATACAATTGCTTGTAATGGGAACTATGGCCTATTTGAGTGCTTTTTTGGTTTTTCAAATTTTGCAATAGAAAAGAATTAATTACTTTTAGATATGGTTCAAAATATAATCGTTTTATTTCTTCTCATTGGTGCCTTCTACTTTTTATTTAAGCGGATATACAAACAATTCTTTGCAAAGAAGGAAGCTTGTCCCAATTGCTCTTTATCAACTGTTAAAAAAAATGTTAGTCAGCAATAAATATGCGTTCTGATCTTCTTAAAAAAAAATAGCTCGACAAAGTGATATTAACCTTTAATGCCGCATTAGAAAAAGTAAACCAGAAGATTTAATAGCAATGAATTTAGCTTATCAGCACTTACTTGATTAATCTTTTTTAACTTCACTAAAAAAAGTATGCAGCAGCCCCCTACTACTTGTCAACTTTATAAATACAATTCTTCTTTTTATCTCGTAAAAAAAGAAAGTGCTGCGTATTTCGCTACCGAATTTCTAGATGGCGAATTGGACGGTGACTATGTTTCTTGGCTTAATTATCATGATATAAATGATAAAGAGTCTATTGAGAATCTTTGTTTAAGACTTGGGATAGACCGACTCAGCATAGAAAATATTTACAAGGAAATTAGGCGACCTAAAGTGGAAGAATATTCTAAATATATTTTCTTTAGCGTCATCTCAGCATTACCAAGTAAGAAAAATGAGGAACTTTTATTTCAAGAACAAATAACATTCTTCCTTTCCAGTGATTATTTACTGTCATTGCAAAAAAGATCTGGGGACCATTTTAATGATGTCCGAGATAGGATAGAAAAAGGAAGAGGGAAAATTCGTTCGAAAAAAGCAGATTTTTTATTGTTTAGAAATCTTGAAGCCATTATCGATAATTACTTTGAGGTAATTGATGAAATAACACAAACCGTTGGAATTTTAGAAAAAGAATTACACGTCAGCGAGGACAAATCAATTCTGAATAAAATTGAAAGGGAAAAACGAAAGCTCATTGAACTTCGAAAAATCGCAAATCCGATGCGGGACATCACTATTCAATTACAATCTAGTGATAGTATTTTTATCGATAAAACAAATGTTCGATATTTCATTGGGCTGCACCACAGTTGTATGCATGTAATTGAAGAAATAGAATCACTAAAACAAGTATTAGATGGAATGTCTAATTTCTATTATGCCTCGCAAGGACAAAGAATGAATGAAATCATGAAAGTCCTTACCATCGTAAGTTCAATATTTATTCCACTTACCTTCATTGCAGGTGTTTACGGAATGAATTTTGAAAACATGCCTGAATTGAAATATAAGAATGGCTATTACACTATTATTGGTATTATGATTGCTCTTGGTATTTCTTTATTTTCCTTTTTTGTATATCGCGGTTGGTTGAAGAGAAGAGATTATATTAAAGAAAATTAAAGCACTAAATGGATTATATTGATGATAAAGTGTTGGCTATGTTTTACGACATCATCACGCCTAATAAAGTGGAAATGTTTGATCGAATAGCAGCGCAAAGAACAAAATACATCAGCATTGCATTAGAAAATATTTATCAAGAACATAATGCCTCTGCCGTATTAAGAACTTGTGATTGTTTTGGAATTCAAGAACTTAATGTGATTGAGAAAAATAATCAATACGAAGTAAAACGAGATATTGCTTTAGGTGCAGGACGCTGGGTAGATATGTTTAATTTCAATAAAGGAGAAAACCCAACGAGCGATTGCATTACAAAACTTAAAGCTAAAGGGTTTAAAATAGTTGCCACTTCCCCTCATGAATCGAGTTACTCCCTTGCTACCCTTCCTTTGGATGCTCCATGTGCTTTTTTCTTTGGGACGGAGAGACAAGGTTTATCAGAAGAAGTAATGGAAGCAGCTGATTATACCGTTACAATTCCTATGTATGGCTTCACTGAAAGTTTCAATATTTCTGTTTCAGTTGCTTTGTTACTTCAAGGCATAAGAAATCGACTGATGCAAAGCGATTTTAATTGGAAATTGACACCTGAAGAACAAATTGAGCTTAAAATTAAATGGTGTAGAAAAATATTGAATGGTGGTGATGCATTGGAAAATGAATTTAGAAGGAGAATAATTAAAAAAGAATTTTAACTTTGTTATAATCATTACAATAAATAAAAAAACACAAATAATTAGTTCATGGGAAAAGGAGATAAAAAAACTGCAAAAGGCAAAAGATCAATGGGTTCTTACGGGAACACTAGAAAAAGAAAAAGCGACGAAAAGGTAGTAATAGCTGCGGTTAAAGCGGTTAAAAAAGAAAAGAAAGCTCCAGTAGTTAAAAAAGCGGCACCTGCAGCGGCGAAAAAAGCCGCTCCAAAGAAAGCGAAAGCTGAATAATATTTAATTTTTAAAGCTGTCAAATTGACGGCTTTTTTTATACCTAGTAAATTAAATTATAAAAAATTACAGAATTAAAAATAAATAAAGATGAAACATAATTTTGGCGCTGGACCTTGTATTTTACCACAAAATGTTTTTAAGCAAGCTGCTGAGGCAGTTCTTGATTTTAATGGATTATCAATCCTTGAAGTTTCTCACCGACACAAAGATTTTGTTGCCGTAATGGATGAAACTATTGCCCTAGTAAAAAAAGCATTAAATGTTCCTGAAGGATATGCTGTAGTTTTTATGCAAGGGGGTGCAAGTTTAGGCTTTACCATTGCTGCATTAAACATGATGCGTGAAAATAAAAAAGCAGGATATATCAATACAGGAACTTGGGCAACTGGTGCCATCAAAGAAGCTAAAAAAGTAGGAGTTGAAGTAAATGTATTTGCAAGTTCAGAAAATGAAAAATTTACCCATATCCCAAAAAATTATTCCATTCCCGAAGGTCTAGATTACATTCATTTCACCTCCAATAATACTATTTACGGCACACAATTTCATTCATTTCCTGAGACCACATTGCCTTTGGTATGTGATATGTCTTCTGATATTTTCTCTAAAGAAATAGACATTTCAAAATTTGATTTAATCTATGCTGGTGCTCAAAAAAATCTAGGACCTGCAGGCGCTACTTTATATATCATTAAAGAATCCATACTTGGAAAATCAACATCTCCTTTTTTACCGACCTATTTGGATTTAAAACAGCAGGTAGAAAAAGAATCCATGTTGAACACTCCCCCTGTTTTTTCTATTTATGTTGCCATGTTGAATCTTAGAGATTTAATTGCAAATGGTGGTGTAAAAGCAATTGAACAAAGAAATATCGCCAAGGCTAAATTGCTTTACGATGAAATAGACAGAAATCCATTATTTAAAGGTGCTGTTGCTACAAAAGACCGGTCTTTGATGAATGTTACCTTCTTGCTTCATGACGAAGCGCATGCTCCAGCATTTGATGCGGCATGGAAAGCTGCCGGTATTGTAGGGTTGCCAGGACATAGATCTGTTGGAGGATATCGCGCTTCCTTGTACAATGCTTTACCTATTGAAAGTGTAGAGGTATTAGTAGCGGTAATGAAGTCATTTGCAAACGCATAAAACAAACGATTAAAATGAAAATATTAGCCAACGATGGAATTTCAGCTGTCGGAAAAACACTTTTAGAAAAAGCTGGATTTATTGTAATAACAGAAAAGGTAGATCAAGTAGATTTAGCAGCTGCCGTAAATGAGCAAGGAATCGAAATGATTTTAGTGCGCAGTGCGACCACTGTTAGAAAAGAAGTAATTGACGCTTGTCCTCAGTTAAAACTTATTGGAAGAGGTGGGGTTGGAATGGATAATATTGATGTCGCTTATGCTAGAGAAAAAGGAATAACGGTTATTAATACACCAGCATCTTCTTCTCAGTCGGTTGCTGAATTAGTAATGGGACATCTATTCTCTTTGAGTAGGTTTCTTAATGATTCCTATAAAAACATGGGACATGGAGATTTTGCTACTTTAAAAAAGAACTATGCAAAAGGAATTGAGTTGCGCGGAAAAACTTTAGGAATTATTGGGTTTGGTCGCATTGGGAAAGCTTTAGCATCCTATGCCTTAGGAGCGGGAATGGAAGTAATTGCAATAGATAAAAAAACGGAGCCCTGTGAAATTTGTATTCCAATTGGAAAAGATCAAACAGCAAGATATACGATAACACCAACAGCATCCTTGAATAATGTACTTGGAAGCCTAGACTTTATTTCCATTCATGTACCCAAGCAAGGTGACGGAAGTGCTGTAATCAGTGCCAAAGAATTTGCTCTTATGAAAAAAGGTGTTCGAATTGTGAATGCAGCAAGAGGAGGCGTTGTTAATGAGCTTGATTTATTGGAAGCATTAGACAATGGAAATGTAGCTGGAATTGCCTTGGATGTTTTTGAAAACGAACCGCATCCCAATCCAGCCTTATTAAATAATCCTAAAATCGCTTGCACACCTCATATCGGGGCAGCAACAGTGGAAGCACAAGATCGTATTGGAGAAGAACTTGCCCAATTAATTATGGGGCAGTTTGGGAAATAAATTAAAATAAAAAAGCGTACAAATGACTGGACTTGGAGCAGGTATTTTCTATTATGTAGTCTTTGCCCTAACCATCCTAATTGTTTACCCACTTGTGATTTTATTACTTGTCCGAAGCTCAAATTTTTATTTGAACAGCCAAAATAAATTAAAAAACTTTTATTTGGTTTTAGTTTATCTAATTAATTTCGTCGTTACCTTATTTGTCATACAAAACTTTAGAATGAAAGGAATGCTAACGCTATCTATATTATTGATTATTTATTTGAGTTATAATTTAATTACAATAAGAAAAAATGTCTTAAAACAAACGGAATAATACTTCTAGAATTAATGACTAATTTCAACTAGATGGATGTTTAGCTTTATGAAGATTTAAATAGGCTAGCTTATTAAATTAGATTTATAACGATTGCACTTATAGCCAATAAAAATGAGGTGCTTGTAAAATGTCAATATAAATGATAGATTTGTACAAATCATTGATATGCATAGACTAATATCCGATAATATTGAAAAGATAAAATCTTTATGCATAGCTCATAATGTACAGTCCTTATTTGTTTTTGGTTCTGTTTGTACAGATCATTTTAATGACGAAAGTGATATTGATTTACTGATCTCATTTAAACCTATGGATTACGCAGATTATGCGGATACCTATTTTGATTTAGCTGATAAATTTGAAAATATTTTTCAAAGACCTGTTGATTTAGTGACGGAAAAATCTTTGTCTAATCCATTTTTTATTAATTCAGTGAATCAAACAAAGACTTTGATATATGAATAATGAAATCAAGAAATATCTATTTGATATTCAAGAATCTATTGAGTCTATTGAAAAATATCTCGGTGAAAATCGTGATTTTAATGTTTACACTACAGATAAAATGTTGAGGCGAGCAGTAGAACGTGAATTTGAAATCATTGGAGAAGCATTAAGTAGAATAGAAAAATTGGATGCAACAATTAAAATAACAAGTAAACGTCAAATTATTAGTATGCGAAATAGAGTGATACATGGATACGATAAAATTGATAATGAGATAATTTGGGGTACAATTGTTAGACACCTTCCAACTTTGAAATTAGAGGTTGATAGGTTACTTGAATAATTATCAGAAATTAAGCACTATATCTCATGAAATTTCTTTTGCTTCTTTTATTTTTTACAGTTTCAGCCTATTCATTTTGCCAAGACAATTTTAAATTCAAAAAGTACATTAATGAACAATTAATAGGTAAAGAACAATTTGATATAGATCAAGATTCTAGCTCACATCACACAACTTATTTGGGACAAGTTGAGATGAAGGAAGGGAGTTTTCATTCTAAAAATGTTACTTATCTGGTGCTTTCACAATATGGAGATTTTCAAGCTGCAATAACAAGACACGTTTACAGCAGATTAATATTTATTGATGAAAAGGGAAAAACAGTAAGAATCTATAATTTTAGTGAACCCGAAGGATTACCTACTTCAATAAAAAATAATGGATTATGCTTCGGCGAATTAAGCGTAGCTTACCTATCGCTTCCTGAATTATTTTGTGTACCCAACGGTTCTTGTTATTGAAATTAACCATAGAATCACAGTTAAAATGAGCATAAAACATGGATTTATTCAGTAAGGATACTAAATTTTTACCCATAGCATTACCCCAGGAAAAAGGTTATGATTATAAGTGGAATGATGCTATGGCTATGTTTGAAATCAATGTGCCCAATGGTAAAATATTATACCATCCAAATTATTTTGATCAAGCAACAAGTGATTACTATTTGAAACAATTACTAGCGAATAGCAATGAATTAGATCCTCTAAAAACAGACTGGAGAAGCTTTGAAAAGGAAAAGTTAAATGACATTAACTTTCTAAATGTTGATTGGAACCATGATAAGATAAAAATGTTTGGCAAAGAAGTTTTCATCCCTAGATATTCTGCCTGGCATGGTGATCATGATAAACAATATACTTACTCAGGTCTTACATTAATTCCCAAACCATGGAATTCAGTACTCACGGAAATCAAACAAAAAACTGAAATTCCAGCCAACACAGCATTTAATAGTGTACTTTTAAATTGGTACAGAGATGGAACAGATCATATGGGTTGGCATACAGATGACGAAAAAGAACTGGGTAAGAACCCAATAATTGGTTCTGTTAATTTCGGAGCTACGAGAATTTTTAGAATAAGAAGGAAGGACAATCATGCCATAAAGATCTCTTTTCCGATGTCGCATGGGACCGTTTTAATCATGTTGGGTGAACTACAACATTACTGGCAACATACAGTTCCAAAAGAGAAAAAAGTAAATAACACAAGAATAAATCTAACCTTCAGGACGATTCAATAATAATGGTAAGCCCAAAAGTTAGTGCTTGCTATCTGAAAATTAATCTTCGATTATTTCAATTGAATTAATGGTATCATTTTCACGAATAGCATCAATAACATCTACTCCATCAGTTACTTTTCCAAAACAAGTATGAACACGATCTAAATGTGCTGTGTTGTTTCTTGAGTGACAAACAAAAAATTGAGATCCTCCAGTATTTCTTCCAGCGTGAGCCATTGACAATACACCTCTATCATGAAATTGATTTTCGCCATCCAATTCACATTTGATTGAATATCCTGGACCACCTGTTCCTGGCATTCCCTTCGCTCCATCTCTAGAATTAGGACAACCACCTTGAATTACAAAGTCAGAAAGAACGCGGTGAAATTTTAAACCATCATAGTATCCATCTTTTGCCAACTTAACAAAATTAGCTACCGTTGCTGGTGCATCATTGTCGTAAAATGAAATATGCATTTCACCTTTATTTGTTTTGATAATTCCTTTCATAATAACAATTTTTGATGCAAATTTAAGCACATTAAAGCAAAAAAAGTCATTCTGTTGAAAACTTGGTTGAAAACCCATAAAAACAAAGTTAAATTTCCCTTATGTGAAAGTTAACTTTGTAAATAGGCAAAATGAAAATAAACGCGGATGTTTGGAACACTCATTAAGAAAAAACTAACTGACAATCAAGTTGCCAACATTTTTATAAATGCGCTATTTGATTCAGTAGATAATGGATTTGGTGTGATTGCTCAATGGATTAATGAAGATCCTGCATTTACGTCAAGCCCAAATATTGATGCGTCCAACAATAGCGAATTCGCATTAATTGTAATCGCTGGCAACATTTCTATATTGGAAAGCACTTTCGAATCCAATCAAGCGGAACGCGTTGAAAAATTAGTCTATGAAAAATTGGCTAAGGTTTACGAAATGAGTGAACTTGATATTCGCACTATCGTCAAAGAATACCGAAGCTTTATGAATCGTGTGAATATGCCTTCAAAGAATGTTATTTATGCAATGTCAAAAGCATTTTTCTACAAGTACAACTTAAATGAATTCCAAGACGAATATTTCAAGAGAATGCAAGTGCCTAATCCATTATTTTTAAAAAGAATGGATGAAATTATGGGGAACTATCTTTGGAATTGGGATGCTTTCTTTAAGAAATATAGAATCTAATTTCAAAGTACCTAAGTACCTATTTTACCACAAGAATCAAACTCTTCTCAGTTATTCAACCCCTTTCATTAACTTCTTAAGAAATGGAGCTACAAGAATTACCACTATTCCCGTGACGATTCCATAAATAGCCAATTGATGATATCCTTCTGTAAATAGATTTAATTTCACAGTAGCGCTTGCTTTCGGATCCGGAGAAGCCATTCCAGCACCCAAAATTCCTGCTACATATTGTCCGTAAGCACTGGCCAAAAACCACAAGCCCATCATTACACCCCAAAGTTTTTTAGGTGATAATTTGGTCATCAAGGACAAGCCAATTGGAGATAAGAATAATTCGGCGATGGTTATAACAAAATAAGCTCCCGTAAAGACAATAAGAGAGGTTTTTCCACTAGCATCAGCAAAAAATCGATTGGCATAAAACACATAAAAGGCGCCACCTAAAAATAAAAATGCCATCCCGAACTTTACGAAATAATTAGGCTCTATCTTTTTCCTTTTCATCCACAACCACAGCAAACCAATTAATGGGCTAAAAAGCACTACAAATAAAGAATTAGAGGAATTGTTCACCACATTTGGATCCATATTAAAAAAGAATAAATCCATGTGTAAGTTATCTTTTGCAAACAAACTAAGTGAACCTCCGCTCTGTTCGAAAAAGGCCCAAAAAAGAACAGACAATAAGATAAATACTAAAGCTGCAAACATTTTTTTATTCTCTTCCCATTTGAGTTTTAGCATTTCAGAACCCAAGTAGACCAAGGTAGCTGGACCGATGATATACATAAACATGTCTGTATAATGTGTATTGGTAATCATGATATAAATAAGGGGAAGCGCCACAAGCGTACCAATATAAACCAACCAAGTATTTCTCTTTGCTTTTTTAGGAAATTCGTGCACAGGAGCCAATCCAATGGGACCTAATTTTGATCTAGAGATCAGGAAAGTGATGAGACCAACTATCATAAATCCACCAGAAAGCAAGAAGGCTAAATCCCAAGAATAACTTTTTCCTACATATACACAAATAGCACCGCCAAAAAGAGCGCCTACATTAATTCCAGCATAGAACAAACCAAAGCCAGCGTCACGACGCGGGTCTCCTTCCTTATACAATTCACCCACCATCGTGGAAATATTCGGTTTAAAGAAACCAGTTCCAACGATAAGTAAACAGATTCCGTAATAAAAATAATCATGTGCAGAAACTCCAAGGATTACACTTCCAATGATCATTAAAATTCCACCCCAAAACAATGATTTTTGAAAACCTAGAACTTTATCTGCAAACAATCCTCCGATGAAAGTAAATGCATAAACAAAGGCTTGAATCGCTCCATACTTTAAATTTGATTCTTTATCACTCAACAATAAAACATCCACCATAAAAACAGTTAACATCCCCCTATTGCCATAGAAACAAAAACGTTCCCACATTTCAGTAAAAAACAAATACCACAATTGCTTGGGGTATTTGCCTTTAAAATCTTGAATTTCTGATAAAGTTATTTCTGATTGACTTGCCATTTATAGTACATTATTTTCTTTCATTACACGATTCAACCAGCGCAACATTAATAATAATATTATAGCAGCAGCCATTACCAAAGCAAAGTTAAGGTAGAAGAAGTTTTCCTTTTGCTTGGTTGTTTCCCACAAACTTGAAAGCATTCCAGAAAGTTTATTTCCAACGGATATCGCTAAGAAAAAACCACCCATCATTAAAGCCGTAATGCGTGGAGGACTTAATTTAGAAACCAATGAAAGTCCCATTGGAGACAAACACAATTCACCAATCGTGATGACACCATAAGAAGCTAATAACCACAAAGAACTTGCTTTTCCAGTCATGTCATTGGTAGCAAATACAGCTCCAACCATTACTAAAGCAGACAATGCAGTAATGATCAATCCAATGAAGATCTTAGTAGGCGTACTTGGTTCTCTTTTTCTTCTTCTAAAGAATCCCCAAACACCCACCATAACTGGTGTTAACAAGACCACCCAAAAAGGATTAATTGATTGATACAACTCAGTAGAATATAATTTAAGATTTGCTACCTCTATTTTATCACCTGCTTTCTTAATGTGCTTGGATAATAAAGTTGCAAGTCCTATGTTTTGAGACCAGTTTTCAATCGATTGATTTAAAATTTCTTGTTCTTTCTTGTTATTTGTTTTCACTTTTTGAAGCGAATCCAACTGTAAATTTGCAACCTCAATAAATTGAGAATAATTCCTCTTATTTAACAAAGCAATTGGTAATTGCTTGGTAGGAGTTGAAAGAATCACTTTAACTGAGTTGAGATTATTTAAAGAGATCCCAGAAATTTTAATTTCAGCTTTCAAGGTGCTGTCAATGCTATTATCTAATGATAATGAACTTACAGATGGAATTTTCGAAGAGGGCATGTTACTAAAATACTTTCTAGATTTATCAAGTAATTCTAATTTTTCTGCGTAATTCTTTTTAATCGCTAATTCTTCTTTGCTTTCTTTAGGTAATGTAGACTCGAATGTTGTTAAAAAATTAATCGACTCTGCATATTCAGCATTATCACTTGAAACGATGGGACTATTTTCAACCTTTTGAGCCATGGCAGCTTTATCTGCTACACCTGCAACGCCTGCAGACATTTCTCTATCGGTATGATCTTCTGCCCAAATCGTAAGTGCATCACCATTTTGATGGAAGATAGCAAAGAATAAAATCACACAAGTAAATACTGCCAGTAAAGCTTTAATCGCTCTACTTTCTTTTGCTTCCGATTTGAATGCCAAATAAATAAAGAATCCAATCACTGGAAGACATCCAATAATAAAGGCATCATTGGTGTCAGACCCTAAGAAATTTCCTGGTAGCATGTATCCTAAAGTTCCAAAAAGAAACATCGGTAAAACCGTTAATCCCAATATTTTTCCTGTGGACATATCACCCTCTTGAAGTGGTTTTACAACATCATACGATTTGATATGGCGATTTCCAAGAATAAAGATTACAACACCAACTAACATTCCAACTCCAGCTGCAGCGAAAGCATAGCCCCATCCAAAATTGATGCGCATATAGGCAGCTACGAAATTACAAATGAATGCACCGATATTAATTCCCATATAGAAGATATTAAAACCAGCATCTTTTTTGGACTTAAGTGAATCTTCACTATATAAACTTCCAACTAAGGTTGAAATATTTGGTTTGAAAAATCCATTACCCAAGATTATTAACATTAATGCAATGTAAAATGAAGTAATAGTATGCATCGACATTAAAAAATAACCAGAAGCCATCATTAGACCCCCAATAATAATTGATTTTCGATATCCTAATACTCTATCCGCTATTAATCCACCAATAAATGGCGTCAAATAAACTAAACCTAAATAAGTGCCATAAATATCAGATTTTGTATCTGCTGTAAAGCCCATTCCACCATTGTTCCATCCATCAATCATGTACAAAGAGAAAATTCCCAACATTAAATAATAGCCAAAACGCTCCCACATTTCTGTTCCAAACATGAACCATAATCCTTTAGGATGGCCAAATAACATTTCAATTTTACCGGTTTCTTCTTTCTTAATATCCATTGTTTAATAATTTAGTTTGAGCCGAATTTAGTAAAAATTGTTAAAGAAATAAGCAATTGCGGTGTGAAAGTCTTTTTTAATTTTGCAAAATCACTGATATTTCGAGCGGTGAATAGAAATTATTAACCTTACCCAACTCAAATAAAATGGCGAAATGGCTAGAACGCACTGAATTGTTGTTAAATGAGCGTCAAATGAAACAACTCAATAATGCTCATGTGCTTATTGTTGGACTAGGTGGTATTGGGTCCTATGCGGCGGAATTTGTCACTCGGTCCGGAGTAGGTCAAATGACCTTAATTGATGGTGATAAATTTGACGAAACAAACAAGAACAGGCAATTGACCGCGCTTGACTCCACCATCAATCAACTTAAAACTGAGGTCTTAGCAAAAAGATTGTTGGATATTAATCCCCAGTTAAAACTAAATATCATCTCAGAATTTGTCGTTGGAGAAAGGGTTTGGGAAATAATTGAAACGCATCAACCCGACTATATTATGGACTGTATAGATTCGGTGACACCGAAATTAGAGTGGATCATTGCTTGTAAAAGAAAAAAACTAAAAATTATTACTTGCTTAGGAGCAGGAGGAAAATTAGACCCTTCAAAAGTTCGGGTGGCCAACCTAGAGGCGGTAAATAATTGCAAATTGGGAAATCATATTAAAAAAAGAATGAAGAGTAAGGCCATATCTTTTCGGAGTATTAAAGCAGTCTTCTCAGAAGAAATTCAATTGAAATCATCTCTCAAACTTACGGACGGAACCAATTTCAAAAAATCTTTTTACGGTACCATAAGTTATATGCCAGCTTTATTTGGTTTGTATGCGGCATCAGAAGTTATTAGATTTTTAGTCAAAGAGGAAGTTGGAGTTTAAAATATCATCGATTTCTATGATTTAGTTTAATAGTAATTTCTTTTTATTAATTTAGGGACTCTAAAACAAACATTAAATTAACACTTATGAAAAAAATATTTTTACTTTCCACCATGATTGGATTGAGTTTAACTGGATTTTCACAGTTATTCTCCGACAATTTTGATTCTTATGCCGTAGGTTCTTACTTAGGTCCACAATCCCTTACTTGGTCTACCTGGAGTGGAACAGAAGGAAATGCTGAAGATGCAACCATCAATAACATGCAATCGAGCAGCCCATCAAATTCCATCTATTTTGCTTCAACAGCTGCCAATGGTGGTCCTCAAGATGTAGTGTTAAAATTCGGTCAACTATACAATAGTGGAATATTTACCCTTCAGAAAAAACTATATGTCAACACAGGTAAAAAAGGCTATTACAATATACAAGGTGCATTAACCATTGGTAATCTTTGGGCCTTGAATGTAAATCTTGCTTCTGGTAATTTAACAATAGATGATGGCGCAACTGCTAATCTTGTTTCAACAAATTATCCTGAGGCTACTTGGTTTGAATTAAGAATTGTTGCGAACCTAACCCTTAAAGTATGGAAAGCATATATTGATGGTGTGTTGGTTGGAACGTGGACAAATGGAGTGAATTCTGTTGCATCTACTGATTTCTTCCCAATACAAAATTCTCAATTTTATGTTGATGATGTAAGTTTTGATCACCAAACGTATACGCTTCAAAATTTAAATGCGATGGTATCAAGTATCAATGTTGGTGGCAATATCGCAAGTCAACAGGTTACTCCAACGGTTAAAGTACTTAATGCTGGTGTTACGGCAATTACTTCGTTTGATGTAGATTTCAACTACAACGGAACGATTTACACTCAAAATGTTACCGGTATAAATCTTGCAAGTTTAGCTACCTACACGGTAACTATGCCAAGTTTGAACTTAGCGCCGGGGATGAATAATGTTGTTGCTACAGTATACAATGTAAATGGTGGAGTTGATAATGATCCAAGTGATGACTCCATGACACAAAGCATCAACCCTGTTGTTCCTGCAGTTGGAAAAATGGTAGTTGGTGAAGAAGGAACTGGAACTTGGTGTCAATGGTGTCCGAGAGGCGCTGTATTCATGGATAAATTTGCAACGGATTATGATGGATTTTGGGCAGGTATTGCAGTTCATAATGGTGATCCAATGACGGTAGCTGATTATGATGCGGGTATTGGTGCATTGATATCTGGATATCCAAGTGCACTTGTAGATAGAGGTGCCGATGGAGATCCTTCTGGAATGTCCACAGACTTTTTCGCAAGATTACAAATTCCTCCTGTAGCGATTATTAATAATGGGGCTACATGGGAT
This sequence comes from Crocinitomicaceae bacterium, assembly GCA_044339115.1. Classification (GTDB taxonomy): domain Bacteria; phylum Bacteroidota; class Bacteroidia; order Flavobacteriales_D; family Crocinitomicaceae; genus UBA952. The sequence continues at coordinate 270,178 of JBIIWA010000001.1, read as the reverse complement.
GCTACAACAAGAGTATTAAATGTTTCTGTTAAAGCCACTTTTGCAGCTGCAGCTACAAGTTCTTATAAATTAGCATGCGTATTAACTGAAGACGATGTTACTGGAACCGGATCTGGATACAATCAATCCAACGCTTATGCAGGTGGTGGAAATGGTGTAATGGGTGGTTTTGAAACATTACCAAGCTCAGTTCCTGCTGCTCAAATGGTATATGACCATGTTGCAAGAGTAATTGCTCCTAGCTTTACAGGTTATGCTAATAGTTTTCCAGCAGTTGTGAATTCAGGAGAATCTCATATTATTAATTTCAGTTTCTTGTTGCCAGCAGCATGGGATGAAACTCAAATGCACATCATTGGTATGATTTTAAGTCCTGACGGAAGAATTGACAATGCAGGAACTGCTACTATCGCTGAGGCTGTTGCAAATGGATATGAGGTAGGGGCTAATGCAGGTCTTTATGAGGCTTTAAGTTATCAATTGGACGCTGAAGTTAACATGTATCCAAATCCAGCAACTGATAAAACAATTATTTCTATCAACCTTAAGAAATCTAGTGAAGTTACTATTCAAGTAATGGATATGAACGGTAAGATCTTAAGAGCTGCTAATTATTCTAATTTAAATGGAACATCAACCATAGAAATGAATACAGAAAATCTTAATTCAGGGATTTATGCTGTGGTAGTTACTATTGACGGTGTGATTTCTACTCAAAGATTAGTGGTTGAGTAAATTCAACTTTATCTAAATATTTTTAAGGGGCTTCGGCCCCTTTTTTTGTTTAAAATAATAGGCCATTAGCACAAATTAAGTAATTTTGAACATGCAATTTTCAAAATCATTTATCCGTTTCAATTGGGTTTTAGTAGTGCTACTTTATTTAGTAGTTGTTGCGGGTAGTTTTGTAAGAATCACAGGAAGTGGAATGGGTTGTCCAGACTGGCCAAAATGCTTTGGCTCATGGGTCCCTCCTACTCAAGCAAAGCAACTCCCTCAAGATTACAAAGCAATTTATCTTGCGAAAAGAACAAAAAAAGTGGAGAAGTACAGTAAGTTCTTAGTTACTTTAGGCATGGAGGAAACAGCTGAACGGATAAAAAATGATCCTTCTATTTATAAAGATGAACCCTTTAATGTAAAGCGTACTTGGACGGAATATTTAAATAGATTGGTTGGTTTCTTGGCAGGTAATTTAATGCTCTTTGGTTTTGGATGGATGCTACTTCGATATAGAAAGTCGAAATTAATCTGGTTGCTTGCCTTAAATTTAATCTTAATGGGATTTGAAGGTTGGTTTGGATCACTTGTTGTTGCTTCGAATTTAGTGCCTTGGACCATAACGATTCACCTATTAATTGCATTGATAATCATCGGAATTCAACTCTACATTACCTATAAAATTAACGATCCGAAAAGTAAAGAAATAAAGGCCTCTTCTATTATTCGAACAATAATTTGGATTGTGTTTATCATTACCTTTTATCAAATGATACTTGGAACACAAGTACGAGAAGCAATAGATCAACTCACAAAGCAAGGTATTGGAAGAGACCAATGGACGGATAAATTAGGAATGCCATTTTACATTCACCGCAGTTTTTCATGGCTTGTACTGGTGGCGATGGGGTATCTGACATGGAAAAACGAAACAAGCGAGAAAATCAAACTCATACGCCTCGCACTTTTGATATTAGCAATTGAATTAATTTCCGGCGTGCTATTGGCATATGCTGACATGCCAGGATTGGTGCAAACATCACATTTAATCTTCGCGAGTATCCTCTTCGGGATTTTATGGATGGGAGCACTTAGATTGAAAAAATAAATCTTTTATTGCCCTAGTAAATTGCTAATTTCAAATAAAGCCTTATTTTTGCAATCCCAAGGAAGTAAAAAGATACTCCTTAATTACTTTGTAATAAGACTTTAAAGAATATGAATGTTATCCTCGGATAATTTGGTCCTATAGCTTCCCGTCGCTCACAAAGTTCGGTCGGGACAGGCCCCGAAGAGTCGGGACAGGCGAACTCGCTAATAGGACTGAACGAATATGAATGTTATCCTCGGATAATTTGGTCCTATAGCTTCCCGTCGCTCACAAAGTTCGGTCGGGACAGGCGAACTCGCTATAGGATGATAAAGAATATGAATGTTATCCTCGGATAATTTGGTCCTATAGCTTCCCGTCGCTCACAAAGTTCGGTCGGGACAGGCGAACTCGCTAATAGGACTGAACGAATATGAATGTTATCCTCGGATAATTTGGTCCTATAGCTCATTCGGTTAGAGCAACTGACTCATAATCAGTAGGTGCTTGGTTCGATTCCAAGTGGGACCACTTAAAAAACCCAGTATTGATAAGACTTTACTGGGTTTTTTTATGTTTTTGGTTTTGGGGTAAAAACTACTAAAAAGTGCCAAAATCTAGCCAAAAAGACCAAATGCTTGCAAATATGCATGCAAATTTATGTGGGTAAGATGCCATAATTTTAACCCACATGGCAACATTAAACCTAGTACTAGACAAGCGTAGAGTAAAAAAGAATGGTACTTATCCTGTAGTCTTTAAACTGACTGCTAACAGAAAACAAGCATTTATACCTACTGGAATCAGTGTAAATGAGCAAGAATATGATGAAAAAAATAGTCTTGTAATTAACTCCCCAAAACTAAATGAAGACATCTGTTCCTTAGATGCCATCTATAGGAAAAGATTTTATCAGTATGTAATTGCCAACCATGGATGTGAAGATGTACTTGTGCTGAAGAACTACCTACTTAATAAAACTTCAGATGAACTTACTGTGTGCGAATTCTGGGAGGACACCATTAAGAAAATGAGAAAGGCAGGTAGAAATGGTGGCTGTAGTGTATACCAACAAAGTTTGAGTACCATTTCCAAAGAAATTAATCTTAATATACCCTTTGTAAAACTAAGTTACAGGGATGTTCTAGACTTAGAAACTAAGTTATACCAGAGAGGTATGAGCATGAATGGTATAGGAGTGTATATGAGGACCTTTAGAGCTATCTGTAACTGTGCTATAAATTTAGACTTTGTAGGATATGAGTGGTACCCATTTAGGAAATATAAAATACAGAGTCTAAGACCATCTTGGTGCTGATAACACCTCTAGAAATATAAGGAGAAAGATAGGTAAGCGCACCATTCAAGTAATTTCGGGTATTTCCATACTTGATAGGATCTATTTTCTCAATTCGCGTAAGAATTTCGCTGTATTTGGTGGGGAAATTCATTTATCGCTTACTAATTTTGTTCATCGAAATACCTGTTTGACGAGAACATTTAAAGCGGTCAATTTCTGGATTTCGTTTTTTGGCGTGTTTTAAGCTGACACCACTGTTGACACGATCACGCCAGAGAATAAAACTACTGCGCTTTAATTCCTTTCGCATCAATGCAATAACCTGTGTTTCTGTTTGACCAAATTGCACCAATATCGCTTCAAAAGGGGTTCTGTCTTCCCAAGCCATTTCTATAATACGATCTATGTCTTTTTGTTCCATTTAACTGTAATTTGAAGCTACAGATATTAAACACGAATTGGAACTTTTTGTTTAATTGATTCAGGAAATTGCAATTGTTAATCTGCCTATATTTTATTATATTTGATTTAAATAGAAGCTAATTAATAACTATTATATTTTTAAATATAAAAAAATAATTATTAACCCTAAAATAAGTATCCATCATATTACAATAGGGTCGTATTGAATATCCTTCATTCATCAATAAAAAAGTTTAAGATAATGAAACACAGACTGTTTTTAATCCTCTTTATTTTTATATCCCAAAATATTGTCTTTTCACAAAGTTGGACCAATAATCAATTAATTGCAGCAAATACTGCTGCAAATGCTTCAGGACTTTCCACAGAAGAAAAAAATGTGATTTTATATCTTAATCTAGCGCGACTTTATCCATTCGATTTCGCAAACATTGAATTAAAAGCACATTATGGAGATCGATACAATAATTCAAGTTCATTAAACTCTTATGAGTCTGGTCTCAAATCGGAGCTACTAACAATGAGTTCACTGCACGCAATTACATACAGTAGTGAAATGTATAGATTAGCAAAGTGCTTTTCTGATGAAACTGCAAGAAATGGAACTATAGGTCACACACGAATGAATTGTTCCAATGGATGGAGCGGTGAATGTTGCTCTTATGGCTATTCTTCTGGAAAAAGTATTATCCTTCAATTATTAATTGATGATGGAGTTAGCTCATTAGGACACAGAAGAATTTGCTTGAGTTCTAACTACTTCTCTATGGGACCATCAATTAATACACATTCAAAATACTCAAATTGTTGTGTTTTAGATTTTACAACATCGACTGGGGTGAATTATTCAGCATCCACGGCACCTAGTATCGCGACAACTGGAATTAAAACAACAAATAACCCTGTTTCAACTGGATCAAATGGTGGAAATGGGTCAGTTAAAACTTCAACATCGAATTTTCAATCTGAAAATGAAATCATTGAATTAAAAAATAAAGTTTCGAAATTGAACATTGAACTTTCTGAACATGAAAAAACGATTACTTATTTCAAAAGAGAAAATTCAACGCTAAACAATTCTATAATTACTTTGCAGCAGCAAAAAAATGACAAAGAATCACAGTACAACAAGTTAAGTTATGAATACAATATTTTATCTGATCGAAGAACTACGGTTAAAAAAAGTAAATACAATGCAGATGAGTTCCATGCTTTAACTTTTAAAATTGGATTAAATACCTTTTATTCAAGCATAAGAGACGGACAATTCGGAAAGTTTGATCCTTCCTTTTTAAGTTTTGGAGCTGAATCCATGATTGGATTTAATTTTGGGGAATCTTACCGAAGGAATTCAATTGGAATTACCCTGAGGGCAAATCAAGCAAATCGCATACTGACTAATTCATTGGATTCCAACGCAACTCAAGCTATACAATTTTACGATGCTGAACTAACTACCTTAATTCGCGAATGGTTATCCATTGGGCTTGGGGCAAATTTAATTACTTCCTATGGTTCATCAAGCTATCAAATTAATCCTTCTGTAAGCTTAGGCCTCTGTCTTGGACCCAAAAATTGGAAAATTCAAATCAACCAGCAAGCTACAATGAATTCAGATAAGAAAATATCCGGAAGAGCTTCTCTTGGTTTAGCACTGCGTCTTTAAATTATATTTACTCGACTTAAACAAATTACCATCTACCGCTGAGAACATTAAGGAATTTTCAGCACTTGTCCAATTCTGATCATATCTGAACGCAGGCCATTCGCTTTCTTGATTTTTGCGACAGTAGTGTGATATTTATGAGCAATTCTAAGCAAACTATCTCCAGATTTTACCTTGTATCTGCGTTGAGGAGCTACAAATACTTTTTTCACTCCAGGCAAACTAGCACCTTCCGTATTACAAGGATAGCGTTTGGTATATTCTTCTAGTGAGATTACTGAATCCACTTGAGCATCATAATATTTATAAAAATGCTGCCGAATATTAACAGAGCTACAATACGAATTGAGTTGGCCACCATTCCAATCGTAACATTTGACCACATTTTCATTAAACTCAAGTAGCTTGGTTGCCGTCAAAGTTGGATATAAGCTATGCATGGTATTCAATTGTTTCTCAACAGCGGGCACTCCCCCACCTGCAGAACCGCGACTATCAAAACGAACATAACAGTTCCCATCTGTACTCGGTCCGACCACTGCGATCCAGTGAACTGTTAAAGTAAGAGGGTCTATTTGAATGTAAAGTTTTTTAACATCCGATTTAAATCCTTTTTTGCGGATATCTTCTAACCCTTTGTTGATTTTTGAATTGATATAGCCACCAAACTTATCCATTCTGCGAGAATTAAAAGAATGCAAAGCATCATAAATAGCAGGCATACCAGAAGCGCAATAAGAATCACAAACCAATTCATCATGTTCACCCAATTGAATGGTATCTGGGTGAATCAATACAAAAGGAGCTAAATTAATCGACACTTTAACGGGAATGCTTACAGTATCGACTAGCAATGAATCATCAAGATCCGTTTCAAAATCAGTTTGTGCGCACAAGCTATTATTAAAAAGGAAAATCAATCCAATTGCAGTTAAAAATTTAAACGAAAAAAGAAATAATTTCACAGCTTCAATAACTATTTTAAGGTACAAAGTTACAACTTTTGAAGTATTAATTTTAGATCAAGGATATGAGTGAAATTGGCTTTATTCACGCATGGAAAGAACCAATAATTCGATTAATGAAATTAGATAATAACTGTACTTATTGCTTTACGATAATATGCATCAATAAATTTCCAATAAAACAAAAGTGAAATTGCTAAGAGAAAATGACTAAAATCATTTCTATCAAACCAAGGATGAATATTAATTTTTAAACTTTGAAAAAGCAAAGAAGGTAAAGCAACTAGCGTACTTATCCATAAATATTTGAATGATTCATGAATTTTTTTCTGATAATAAAATCCGAGCACCCCAAGCGAAAAACCTAGTCCTATAGTGGAGTTCAGTGCAGGAAAAATAAGACCTATAGATGGGTCAACACTTATATCGATGTAAATTAGTAAAAGAATCTCCAACAGTATCATGCTCAGCAGCTTAAACATAGAAATCTTATTTAAGAATACTTGTGTTTTCAAATTAGGATGCAAAGAGATCATTGCCTTCTCGACAAAGTAGGAAACAAAAAATGCTCCAAACCAACTCGCATATTTTCCAGGAATTGACCAATAATCGAATAGAAGATGTCCTAAGCCACCCATGAAAAAGCTAAGACTATAAAGCAATAAAAAAATCCTAAAATGTTTAGAAAAGGCAGAATTACTATTATATTTTCCAATCTTATAGACCAAAAACATAGCAATAAGAAACAAAAGGACATCACCTATAAATGCGTTTGGTTCCAATAAATGAAATCCATAAAAATCAAACTTTATTTTTTCGAAATCAGATCCAATCCTCATCACAACTCCATTTTTTTGATTGCCAAAGATAATTAGATTAATTAAAGTTCAAATTAAATGAAATGACATAAAAATTTGATTATTCTTCAGACTTACTTTCTATATCATTTTTACTATCTGATAGCGCATTAGAATCTTTAATCTTCTATCTTAGCCAATAGTCTTTCAGCTCTCGCTGCGAATCGATCTTTAATACGATCTACCACATAATACATCATAGGAACCACGATGATCGTTAAGAACATCGAGCTCGTTAATCCACCTATGAGTACCCATGCCAAACCATTTTTCCATTCTGCACCAGAACCGGTAGCAATTGCAATTGGAATCATACCAATTACCATAGAGATTGTAGTCATCAAAATCGGACGCATACGCTCGCTAACAGACTTGAGCAAAGCATTGTAAGTAGACATGCCCTCCTTTTTGAGATGATTGGTAAAATCGACAATTAAAATGGCATTTTTGGCTACGAGTCCAAGCAACATGAGCATCCCAAGCATGGTAAATATTCCCATACTAGAAGAAGTCAAATTCAATGCAAGAATTGCACCCACCAAGGCAACTAAGATGGAAAATAATACAACGAAGGGATAAACATAACTATCGTACAAGACCACCATAATTAAATACACCAAAATCAAACCAATTCCCATAGCTGTTCCTAGAGCACCAACCGATTCCTTTTGACGTTTAACCTCGCCCCCCCAAAGCATTCTAACATTTTCATCCAAGGGTGCTTTTTTCAAATAATCTTCAATGTCCTTAGAAACATTACCAGAGGCTGTGCCTTGTACATAACATCTAATGGTAGTATTGGAAATTCTATTTTTTCGTTCCAAAGATCCTTCTCCATTTTCAACAGAAAGATCAGCAAATTCAGTTAAAGCTACTTGTTTTCCATCATTATTGGTGAAGGTCATTTTCTCTAAATCCTCTACATTTTTACGATCGAATTTATCCATCATAACATTGATGTCATATTCTTGACCTTTGTCATCGTATTGAGCATCATCATTTCCGGTCAAGGCATTTTGAAGTTGCATACCTACCAAAGCAATTGGAAGTCCAAGTTGGCCCATCTTCTCACGATCCAATTCAATATGCACTTCTGGAGTAACATCATCCGTTGAGATTGTTGGATCTTTGGCGCCCTTAGTTTCCAAGAGCATAGTCTTCAGGCGTTTTGCCTCCTTCATCAGGAGTTCATGATTATCAGAAGAAAGGAAAATTTCTATCGGAGCTTCTTCAGATTCTACCATACCAATATTAATGGCCTTCACCTCAATACCGGGATATTTATCCTCAATTTTCTCACGAATAGCATTCATGTAAGGAATCGTAGGGATTTCCTTTTGTTTATCCTTAATTAATTTAACCGTTAATTCAGATTTATTTTCAGAGCCAAAAGACGCTGCCCCCATTCCAGAACTAGGTCCACCAACATTAGCAAAAACAATTGCAACACGATCTTTTTGAGCTAGAATCATTTTTTCAATTTGAAGTGTAATCGCATTATTCTCTTCAAATGTTGTACTCTTATCAAATTTCAATTTAATTACAAATTTTCCTTGATCACCTTGCGCTACAAATTCTTGTCCAACGATTCCTAAGCCCATAGTTGCCATACTGGAGATAAATATTACAGCGACAACGGAGAACATTATTAATTTATGTTTAAGAGACCAAGCTACCAATTGAACATAAGAAGAAGTGAAAATTGCAACGCGTCTTTCAAACCACAATAGAAATGCATGAAACCAATTTTTGGGATTTAATTTCACTTCTTTTGCCAGCCTTGAAGCCAACCAAGGCGTCAGTGTGAAACAAACAAACAAAGACATTAATGTTGAAACTACCACTACAATTGAAAACTGTTTAAGAATATCAGAAATAGTACCTTCAATAAATACAACAGGAGAAAATACAACAACATCAACAAGAGTAATCGCTAAGGCAGTAAATCCGATTTCATTTCGACCATCTAAAGCAGCTTGTCTTCTATTTTTTCCCATTTGTAAATGGCGATAAATATTTTCTAAGACAACAATCGAGTCATCAACCAAGATCCCAATCACGAGCGACATAGCAAGAAGTGTCATTAAGTTGAGTGTATAACCCAACATATACATAGCAATGAAAGTGGAGATAAGCGAAGCAGGAATTGCCACCAATACGATAACGGCATTGCGTAAGGTATGCAGGAACAATAGCATCACTATTGCCACTAAAAAGATCGCTAATTCTAAATCATGAATCACAGCATTAACAGATTCAATGGTAGGAATTGATGTGTCAGTAGCCACAGTAAAATGAATACCTTCCTTCTTATATTTTTCTTCAATTATTTTAAAACGCTCTTTTGTAACATTCGACATATCGACAGCATTGGCATCGCTTTGTTTTTTTATTCGCAGACCGATACCATTTTGTCCATTCAAGCGACTGATTGCGATTTGATCATTGGAACCATCAACAATTTCAGCGACATCGAGTAATTTCACAGTTGAAGTGGAATTAGAAACGATAATAAGATTTTCCAACTCCTCAATACCTGACAATTTTCCAGACAAGCGGACCGTCATTTGACTTTCATCATTCTTTAATTTTCCCGTAGGAAACTCAACATTAGCCGCAGCAATAGCTTGATTAATATTGGCCAAAGAAAGACCATAAGCCTTCAATTTATCTTTATTGACATTTACCCTAAATTGACGCTTTTCACCACCAATCACTTGAACCTCAGACACCCCTTTAGTTTGTTTAATTTGCGGTAAAATCTGATCCTCCATCAATACCATAAAGTCGCGATCGGACATATTTTTAGCGACGGCACTTACTTGAAGCACTGGAGAAGCATTCGGTTCAATTTTAGAAAGAATTGGAGTTTGCGCTCCTTCTGGTAGCGTATTTTGAATGTTATTTATTTTTCTTTGAGCATCTTGAACAGATTCATCCATATTGGCAGAAGCCTTAAATTCAAGTAAGACAATACAGGCATTGTCCAAAGAAAAAGCAGTAACCTCATTTATGTTTTCCAAACCACTTAAGGCATCTTCCAAAGGTTTGGCAACTTGACTTTCAACAGTTGCTGGAGAAGCACCAGGATAAGTAGTAGTTACCATAATTAAAGGCGGAGAGAAATCAGGTAATAACTCGTAGCTCAATTGATTATAGCAAAGCATTCCACCACCAATTAAAATTGTAAAAACAACAATAATAAACGAAGGTCTTTTTATCGATAATTCTGTTAATGTCATGATCTTATTCTTATTTATTCGTTTTTACCGGAGCATTATTCGTTAAATTCACTTGTCCTTTTATAACGATTTTATCGTTTTTAGACAAACCGCTAACCACTTCGATAAATTCACCATCAGCAGTACCTGCATTGAAGGAAACCAATACAGCTTTCCCATTTCTAATAACATAAACTTTTGGTTGTTTGGTAGAACCCACTAATGCTTTTCTAGGAATTGAAAAAGCAGAAATACTACTTGAGTTAACCAAACTAGAAGTGCCATACATGCCAGCTCTTAAAATTCCTTTAGCGTTATTTACCAGAACTTGAACCTTAAAATTGTGTGTTTTATCAGCTTGGATACCGATAAGACTCACTTTACCTTGAAACATTTCACCGGGATAAACATCAATCGACACATTTACCAATTGATTCATACTGAACTTCATAATGTCGCGCTCTGGAACATTCACAGTTAGTTTTAATGAAGAAACATCTGTAATTTCCACTATAGGTGATCCCATTCCAATAACAGAACCTAGGTCAACTAATTTTTTAGTTATTACACCTGAGAATGGCGCTTTAAGAACAGTTCCTCGCAATTGTTTTTGCAATTGTTTTTTCTGAATTTCAGAAGATTTCAAACCCAATTTTGTTTTCTCTACTTGAACTGCAGGAATAGCAGCATCTTTTGAAAGAGAGGTATAACGATTATCATCATTTTTTTGACCCTCAATACTTACCTCTAAATTATCAATTTGCAGCTGAAGCATTTCATCATCCAATTTGGCAATTACACCCCCTTGCGCTATGCGATCACCTTCTTGTACGTTTAAAGATACAATGCGTCCCTGACCTTCAGCGCCAATAATATTTTGTCGATAAGGCTCAAAAGTTCCTAGGTAAGAAAATTCACTTTGAAAAGTGTGCATTGAAGGCTGAATAGCCTCTACTAAAATGGGATCATTAACATCATTAATGAATATTTTTTTAGCGACTTCTTCCTTATTTGATAATAATTTTACAACGATTAATCCCACAAAACCTATGGCGATTAGACCAACTACTATGACTTTTTTATTCATTACTATATTTTAAACTGTTATTTAATATTTCCAATTGATCTCAAAAATGTCAATTCCGCCTGACGCAATTGTATATAGGCAGCAACAACATTTGTTTGTGCTTGTTGTAGGCCATTATCTGCTTGAATTAACTCATTGGTGCTTATAGTTCCCAAATTATATTGCGCTGTTGACTGATCGTAGACCCGAGTTGCTAGAACCAATTGTTCCTTAGCAATATTCAACGAACTGGTTTGAATTTCGATTTGATTTTTAGCATTTTCAGTTTGAAGGTTTAACTGTTGTGTAGTTAAATCAAGTTGATTGTTCAACTTATCCTTATTCATTAAATTCATTTTTTGTTTGTTATATTTCTCAAAACCATCAAACAAAGTCCAATCCAATCGCAATCCTATAAAAGCCGAATTAATTCCCACACGAAAATCATCGGCAGGTTTCATGTTGTAGGTATAATTATAAGATCCATAGAAAGACAAACTAGGAAGGTAAGACATGCTGGTTCCCTTTCTTTCCTCTATATTCATTTCTTGCTGAGATTGAATCAATAATAATTCCGGTCTTGAGACGCTTGAATTATCGATCAAAATTGACTTTTCAATCATATCATCTGAAAGCAAAGCAATAGGCGTGTCATTTTTTAAACCAATTAAAATACGCAAAAGACTTTCCAATTGAAATTTAGTAGCATTTAAGGATTGCTGATTATTCAATAGACTTAAGCGACTTATCTTTAATTTATCTACATCTGTTCCAATTACTAAACCTTGCTCATAGGTCTTTTCAAGATTGGAAATTAACTTATCCATATTAGAAATATTTCCTTCAACGAACAAAATTTGACGACCAATTGCTTGCAAATTAAAGAAAGTGCTCGCCACCTGTTGACGTACTTCTTGAGTAGTTAATTGACTTTGAATTTCAACAATTTTTTGATTGATATCCAAAGCAGATAAGCCATAATTAACCTGTGGATTATAGAGAATTTGAGTTAATTGAACGGTATTACTCAAGTTATAAGGAACACCAAATTGAACTGTAGCGTAGGTACCAGGTGCCCCACCAAAAAACTGCGCTGGAACTACTTGACCAGGAATAATTGCATTGTACTTATAATCACCAGTAGCAGTAATCCTAGGATAACGAGATGCTAAATACGCATTTTTCTGTTTCTGATTGATTTCAATATCTAAACGCGAATTTCTAAGCGTAATATTCGCGGAGTCCGCCATCTTAAAACAGGTAGCGAGATCTAAAGTTTGCGCCTGAAGAGCTGTAATACTTAGAAATGAGGAGATAAAAAATAAATATATTTTCATGATAATTAATTTATAATTGGATTTGGAAATAAAAAAGTTAAAATCATTTCAGTGACATTTTTTTTGTGCGTTTCAAGACACTCTAGATAAGCATTGTCTGATAAACCGTGCATTTTTTTAATCAGTGACTTCGCTATAAAAGGATATTGACAGTTGGAGGTAACTAATAAGGAAATTCCAATAATATCAATTTTTCTCATTTCACCTCGTTGTTGCGCTTCTTCTGCTTGCTTCATAACACCGGAAGCTGAAATTTTGTTGAGCATTTCTACTACTTCAGAAGACTCCTTGTTTTCTCTTGACAACTCATTAATAATAAAGCCTGGAATTTCAGGGTTTTTAGAAATGAAATCATATTCTCGTTCAATCAATACTTTGATTTTATCTTGCAATGGGGCATCTGATGAAAAAACAGAATACATCGATAACATAAATTCTTCGAGAACTGTTTGGAAAATAATTTGAAATAATTTGTCTTTAGAACGGAAATAATAATTCACCAAAGCGACATTCATGCCTGACTCACGCGCTATTTCACGAGAAGTACAACCAGAGAATCCTTTTAGGATAAAGACACGCTTTGCTGCAGCTTTTATTTTATCTTCAGAAGAGGAACAATCTATCATTTTGCAATTTCGATGCAAAGATAGCTACTTTATTTAAACACTTGTTTAAAACATGCAAATAAAAGTTAATTTATTTAAAAAAATAAAAGTCAAAAAAAAGTTCCTATTCAAATGAATAGGAACTTTGATAAACTACTTAGGCAGTGATCAGTTTTACTTTTCTTTAGTCAGCATAGATTGAATTTGCTTCATAGTTCTTTGCATCCCCTCTGCACTTCCATCGAGAAATATTGTATTTCCTTTACCGTATTCCGCGAAGTTTTTGATTGCTTCTGTCCACATGGAAAAAAGGATCACATTAGTATCGAGATTAGCTTGTTGCATTTGCTCAGCAGCTTCAGTCATACCTTTAGCAACTTCTTGTCTAAACAAGGCAACTCCTTGTCCACGAAGCATTGCCGCTTCTTTTTCAGCAAGAGCTGCAATTTTAATAGCATTTCCATCAGCTTCTGCTGCTTTTGTTTTGGTAATTAGTAATGCTTGTCCCTCATTCTCAGCAGCAGCCTTTAAATTGTTAGAAGCAACCACCTTACTCATGCTCTCAATAATCGCTTGATCAAAAGTTATATCATTGATTTGCAAATCAATAAGATGATACCCCCAAGTTTCGAGTGTATGATCAATTTGATTTTTCACACTATCCACCAACTCATTTCTCAATCCCAAAATTTCTGCTTGTTTTTGACTTGCAACATAAGCACGGATAGAGCCTTCAATAGTTCTAATAAGTGCTTGCATCAAATCTTTTTGACTAATAAATTTAAAAGCAACTTTTTTAATCGTTTCTTCTTGCTCATCCATCACACTATAGAGCAACATACTTTTGAAATATACATTTGCTTGATCAATAGTAACTGCTTGAAATTCCATTTCAATACTTTGATTTTGAATTGAAATATGCTTGTACACTTTTTCAAAAATAGGAATTTTCATACGCAGACCAGGGTTCAATACTCTTCTATACTTACCAAAAAGAGTTATCACAGCGATACTTCCTTGAGTAACCGTGAGTAAAGAGCTGTAAATAACTATTGCGATGAGCGCAAAAGGAAAATAAATTATTATATTATTCATGACATTATTTTGTTAAATTACTTTTTTGAGAGACCTTTTTATGGGCACAGTTGCAAGATTTACTACTTGAACAAGCCGTTGCAAGTAATATTAAGATTACGAAAATTAAATTTACTTTCATTTGTATGGATATTGACCGATAAAATTACCTGCGGGGTCATAATTACAAACAAAAAAATAAGCCCCACTTTCACTTTTTGCACAACCGCAACCTACTTGAGTTGTGTTTTTCCAAATCACTTGTGTGTAGTGACCAATAGCACTAAAATTAGAATATGAAATTGGTGCATAACGATAATCAGATTTCTCTTCATTCCATAGTTCAACTGGATAAGTTGCATCAAATGCATGCCCGGAAAAATAAGCGATATTCTCTCCGTAAGGATCATCTCCACTTGGTCTATGAACAAGACCGTTGTCATCTTCTGCTAATTTTAATGCCCATTCTTGTGCATAGTCTGCTAAAACTGAATTCCAAATTAAATTTGGTGAACCCACCAACTTTCGTTCTTGATTATGTGCTGAAAGAATTGATTTAATCTCTGTTGAACCTAGATTAACAACTGATTGAGCTGATATACTCCAAGAAATAAAAAAACAGCCAAGAAAAATAAATTTACTAAACATAACTACTCGTTTAATTTTTACTAAATGTAAGAAAAATATTTAGTAACTGAGACATCTACTTAACAATACTATTAACATAAATCACTAATTTCGCACCAACCTGCAATTCAGCATATGAAAGCATTTATTTTTTCATTATTATCACTTACTTGCCTATCAGCGGTTGGTCAAGTTACCACTCAAAATTCAAACCAATTTTTAGCACCCAATCAAAAGGGAGGGTTTTATTTCTATTGGGGATGGAACCGCAGCGCCTATACCAAGTCAAACATTCGATTTCAGGGAACAGATTATGATTTCACTCTATCAAAAGTAGTAGCCACTGACAGACAATCGGCCTTTGATCCCAAAATTTATTTCAGTCCGGTTAAATTTACCATACCACAATACAATTTTCGTTTAGGGTACTATTTTAAAGAACACTATCAAATTTCTCTTGGTGTTGATCATATGAAATATGTAATGCTTGTCAATCAACCCTCTTATATTGATGGTTACATTAACAATAGCGGTACCGGTTACGATGGGGTTTACTCCAATCAAGCATTTACTATTGCCACCAATTTTTTATTGTTTGAGCACACCGATGGACTAAATTATATAAACACAGAATTGCGCCGTTCTGATATTTTATTTCACCGGAAAAATTTTGAGATAAGTGTTAACGAGGGGTTTGGAATTGGTGGATTACTGCCCAAAACGAACACCACCTTATTAAACAATCCTCGCTACGATCAATTTCATTTTTCAGGATACGGACTTGGCATTGTAGGTGCCTTACAACTCAACTTTTTTAAATATTATTTCATCCAAGGAGAATTGAAAGGTGGTTTTATCCATATGCCAGACATACGAACCACCATGCATATTGAAGACAGGGCATCACAACATTTCTTTTGGGGACAATACAATGTCGTATTTGGGGGTCAATTCCCTATTTGCAAAGGAAAAAAGTAAACTTTGGATTAAAAATTATTTAATCCATGAGCCACCGACAGAAATTACATTATTCAAGGCTAAATAATCTTTGTGCGTTTCTTCAGTTATTCCGCCTGTTGGACAAAACTTAAGACTAGGAAAAACCTGTCCATATGTTTTCAAGGCTTCAATACCACCAAATAAATGCGCTGGGAAAAATTTAAAAGTATCCCACCCAAATTGCAATCCAGAGATAATATCGCTAGGAGTAGCAACTCCGGGAATAAAAGCAATTCCACTTTTTTCCAAATCATCTGCTAGGCCAATATTGAGTCCTGGACTGACGATAAAATCAATCCCCAAATCAACTGCAGCGTCAATATGTTCTTTCAACACAACCGTACCCATTCCAACAGTCATTTTATCGCCATATAAATCAAGTACTTTTTTAATAGCATCATAAGCAATCGCTGTTCTAAGTGTAATTTCAATGCAATTAACATTTCTTGAAAGCAGCATTTCAATTTTTGGCCCCACCTCATCAAGAGAATTAAAAGTAACTACTGGAATGACTTGATGTTTTGAAAGGACTTCTCGGATGTTGTTTTGCTTATTCATTTGGTTTCAATTATTATTTTAATATTAGATGAGAATGGATTAATGGCTTGATAAATCACATCAATCTTATTTTTCAGATCTCCTTCGGGACATATTTGCAGCAAATTTAAGGATCGTTCCTGTAATTTACCTTTTGGAAATAGTTTTTCTTTAAGCTGATCAATTTGTTTCAGTGCTTTATCGTGTTTAGTTTTAACAGCACGATCCATATTGGCCATTGCAGCAATAAAAGATTTCTCCATGCGCACAAGTTCTGCTCTAGCAGAAGACTTAAGTTGAGGATCTATCTCGATTGCCTTTTCAATAATTTGGTTTTTTAAATTCTCAAACCCAAGATTTAAAGCACTATAATCAATGGATTCTGCCTCATGTTTTTGGAGATACTTGGAGATAATGCTCTTTTTATCCTCAAAAAAATCCGAACTGTCTAGACCTAAGTTCTGAATTTTTAAATTGCTAGGTGCATCAATAAATAGAACACTAGATCGGGTTTGAATCATTGGAAAAGGAATTACTGCCACTTCAAAAACTCTTTTAAGTTGCAGCCAATATTTTAGTTCACCCACTCCTCCAACATAACAAATATTTGGAAGCAGCACTTCTTGATACAATGGTCTTAAAATTACATTTGGAGAAAAAGATTCAGGATTTTCCTCTATCATTTTTAAAAGCTGCTCTTTTGAAACCAAGTTATTACCCAATTGAAAACCATCATTTTCCCGAATAATTCTTTCTCTTGAATTATTTTGAAGATAAAATAAATTAATTTCTCTAGGAAATACTTGAGGTTTAATTCCAATACCTTCCAATTTTAAAGTTGTTTCTTGAACTGCATTGAACGAAAAAGAACTTTCAATCTCCTTCTTTAGGAAAGGCATAAAGGATTGTTTAAAAAGTCTTTGATCTCCATCAAGAACCACCAATCCTTTATCTCCAAACAGCCAATGAATCAATTTAAAAAACGCTTGTCCATAAGTAGGAGCCTCCAATGAATCGAGTGCTTTAAAAACATCCGAATCGGGGTGATTTTGATAAAACGAAGCGATTTGTTCTTTCACCTTTGAAAGACCATCAAGTGGAAATCTACCCACAGCACCTTTTGCATCACTTTCCCAAGTTACTAATTGATTAAACAAAGAAATCGATTGAATTTCCTCAAAATCGTGATCCTCGGATGCCATCCAATAGACAGGGACAAAATTATGTGCCGGAAATATTAGGGATAGTTCTTCTGCTTGTTTAATTACATGCAATATTTTAACTATAAAATATAAGGGGCCTGTCATCAAGCTTAGCTGATGTCCTGTTGTTACGGTAAAGGTATTGGGTAATTCCAGTTTGTTTATTGACACTTGAACCGAGGGAGTAATTAAACCTCCAGCATATTGAATTTTCAAACCATCGCACAAAACACTTCTTTGCTCGGAAGAGAACGCATTTGATTTTTCAAGGATTTGTGCTTCAACATTAGCTAAATCAAAAGTTCTATTTAAAAACTCCTCTAATTTATTTTGATTCTCAGACAGAGAAAGTTCCATGTCCGAAAAACAATTAGAATTAGCCCTAGAAATTTCTTCGATTTGCATTTTCAAATTTAAACTTTAAACATCCAACAACTGCAAACTAACCAAATTAGCATATACTCCTTTCTTATCCATCAAAACTTGATGGGTACCTTCTTCTTCAATTTGTCCTTGCTGCAATACTAGGATTTTATCTGCCTTGCGAATTGTAGAGAGACGATGTGCAATTACAAGAGAAGTTCTTCCTTCCATCAAAGTACTCAATGCATCTTGCACTAATTTTTCTGATTCTGAGTCCAATGCTGATGTTGCTTCATCAAGGATAAGAATCGTAGGGTTTTTTAACAAAGCACGAGCAATGGCGATGCGTTGTTTTTGTCCACCAGACAATTGAATCCCACGATCACCGACTTGAGTTTGCATAGTATCAGGAAAAGTAGAGATAAACTCCCAAGCATTTGCTTTTTTAGCTGCCGCTTCTACCTCATCATCGCTTGCATTTATTTTCCCAAAGCGAATATTTTCTTGAATTGTCCCAGAGAACAATAATACTTCTTGGGGAACGATGGCAATTTGTTCTCTTAAGAAATTTAGATCATAATCGTTAATATTTATTCCGTCAACTTCAATATCACCTTTATCAACTTGATAAAAACCAAGTAAAAGATTGGTAATAGTAGTTTTTCCAGAGCCACTAGCACCAACCAAAGCTAATGTTTGATTTCTTTTAACATTAAAATTAATTGATTTCAATACGCTTAAATCTGCTCGTTGTGGATAGGAGAACTCAACATTTTTAAAGGAGATTTCACCATTTACATGAGATTTTGAAACACCAGTGCGCAGTTCGATTTCAGTTTTTCCTTGAATAATTTCCATCAAATTTTCTGTCGCTCCTATTGATTTTTGAATACTCGCATATAGATCGGGCAAGGAACCAACAGAGGCACCCATCATGATGGTAAACAGAACAAATTGATAGAAACCTTCTTTACTCAATTCTGGATGAGCCCCTTGTGTCATTAGCAACCCTTGCCAAACGATAAATACAATAGCTCCGAAAAGGCAGAAGATAATAAAGGAAACAAACAAACCGCGCCAAACACCACTGCGAACATTCAGATCGCGCATTTCTTGCGTATTTTTTCGAAAGCGATTCAAATTAAAATGTTCATTAGTAAAAGCCTTTACATTAGCAATACCTGTTAAAGCTTCTTCGACAATCGCATTGGAATCAGCTGAAAAATTCTGAGCTTCCTTACTTAGGCGACGGATATAGCGACCAAAGAAAACAGCTATTAAAGCCATTACAGGAACAGTTCCTAACATAATCAAGGCTAATTTCCAAGAGATAAAAAATAGGAAAGCAATCCCTCCTACAATAATAACAATTTGTCTAAAAAACTCTGCAATGGTAGTTCTGAGTGTTTCTTGAATTTGTGTGATATCAGAAGACACTCTGCTTGTCAATTCACCAACTTTATGTTGATTAAAGAAGTCCATTGGCATAAAAACCAATTTAGAGAAGGCATCATTTCTTAAATCTCTAAGAGAATTCTCTGTTACATTATTAAAAATAACCACTCGGAAAAAAGAAAATAAAGCTTGTACTCCAAAAAGAATAAAGAGTGCGAATGCAACCTCAGAAACATTATTAAGCGATAAAAAACTTTTGGTATCCATAACCGCAGTAGGATTAGTACTTGTACCTAAAAGTTTTCCCATTAGATATGGAAATATCAATCCAGCGGTGGTTGACAATACTAAAAACAACCAACCTATAAAATAAATCATTCCATAAGGCTTCAGGTATTTAAAGATACCTTTGGCATTACCCATACTTTTTTTACTAATCTTTGGGGCCTTTACTTTTTCTTTTTTCGATCCGAACATTTCAAATATTTGATACAAAAATAGCTTGTCTATCGGTTTATTTGAGTTTTTTATTTTTTTTTACAGAAAGAATTTGATTTGTGCAAAAAATTCCTATCTTTGCATTCCTAATTTTGAACAGCATTAAGGATATATAAGATGAAAAGAACGTTTCAACCATCGGTAAGAAAAAGAAGAAACAAGCACGGTTTCCGCAGTAGAATGGCTAGCAAGAATGGCCGTAGAGTTTTGGCGTCTAGACGCCGTAAAGGAAGAAAGAAACTTTCAGTTTCTGACGAAGGTCTGCACAAGCGTTAAGATATATTAACCTCGGTTAGCCGAGGTTTTTTTTTGACTATTGAATAGTCCCTGCCGCTAATGTGGCATTATTTGATAGGTCTATCAAAATAAAACTCCCCAATTCTTTAGAAAAAAGATAGCTGTCGAATGCTATAATTTCTTTAGTTAGAATTTCAACATCCACTATTTCATTGAGCTGAATTTCATTTCCAATCTGATTATTATTTATTTTGTTAATACGGGCGATTACTTTAAGTGAGCCCAATTGAAGAAAATACTCTTGGTCTATTAATCCAGTATTTTTAGACATCCAACATAAGGTTGCTGTGATTTTATTAGAAAAATTAGGCGGAAAAGCTTTGTGATAAAAAATAGACCCTCTTGAAACATTAATTTCCTCCTTCAACTTTAAAGCAATAGGCATTCCAGCAGAAGCCTGGTCAATAGCATTAAAATTACTGATAATCTCATCGATGGTGGCACTCATTCCAGCCACACCCACTTGAACTTTTTGTCCAACAGCAACACTACCAGCCGTAAGCTCACCAAAATATACATTGGAGTCTTTACAAGGCAAGATATGTTGAAGTTGAAAACGAAAATAAGAAGATTCAATAACTTTTTCTGGTGGAGCGAAATTGGTGATATGCTCCAAGAGTGTTTCACCTTGATACCATGAAGTTTTTCCCGTATCGAAGGTTACTTGTTCACCATTAAGCGCTGAAAGTGGAATCAAACTCACCTCATGAATGCCAATTTCTTGGGCAAAGGATAAATAATCACTCGAAATCTTTTCAAACACTTCCTGATTATAATAAATTAGATCCATTTTATTTACAGCTACAATAACTTTAGAAACTTGAAGTAAAGCTACAATCTTGCTATGTCGTTTGGTTTGTTCGGTAATACCCGAATTTACATCTATTAAAATAATGGCAATATCACATAAAGATGCTCCTGTAAACATATTTCGGGTATACTCAAGATGACCAGGAGTATCAGAGATAATATATTTATTGGTTTCAGTAGAAAAATATTTATAAGCAACATCTATGGTAATTCCTTGTTCTCTTTCGGCACGAAGTCCATCTGTAAGATAAGAAAGATCAAACTTCTCATGTAAGGTTCTACTATTTTTCAGTTCACTTAGACCATGAAGAATATCTGTTGAAATGGCTCCTGAATCAAAAAGAAGTCGCCCAATGAGCGTACTTTTTCCATCATCAACATTTCCGGCAGTAAAGAGGCGAATCAAATTTTTATTTACCATATCTTAAAAATAACCCTCTTTTTTTCGATCTTCCATACCTGCATCACTTATTCTATCATCGATACGAGTTGCACCTCTTTCAGAAATCTTAGCATGAATGAGTTCTTCAATTACTTCAGATACTGTTCTCGCATTGCTTTCAATTGCTGCGGTGCAAGTCATATCTCCCACGGTCCGATACCTTACCTTCCTGGTTTCAATTACATCATTTTCGTCAACTTTCACGAATTTATTTACACACATCAAGGAGCCATCGCTTAATTGAAAACAGGGACGCGAATGTGCAAAATACAAAGAAGGAAGTGTAATTTTTTCGCGCAAAATATATTGCCACACATCAATTTCAGTCCAATTGGACAAGGGAAAAACCCTCATGTTTTCACCTTTCAAAATCGAACCATTCAAAATGCGCCAAACTTCAGGGCCTTGAGCTTCAGGGAGCCATTTACCTTGAAGATTTCGATGAGAAAAAATTCTTTCTTTTGCGCGCGCTTTTTCTTCGTCGCGTCTTGCCCCTCCAATACAGGCGTCAAAACCTTGTAATTCAATCGCTTTGAGCAAAGAAATAGTTTGAAAGGTATTTCTAGACGGAAATTTTTGATCTAAATCAAGGAGTCCATTTGCAGACATGTCCTCTGCAACGAAGCGAATAAATAATTTTAGATTTAAATCCTGAACCAAGACATCTCTAAAATCCAATGCTTCCTGAAAATTATGTCCCGTGTCAATATGAAGCAAAGAAAAAGGTATTTTGTGAGGATAAAATGCTTTTTTAGCAAGATGAACCAAACAAATACTATCCTTTCCACCGCTAAATAAGAGCACTGGATTTTGAAACTGCGCAGCTGTTTCTCTAAGAATATAAATGGCCTCTGCCTCTAATTGATCTAAAAAATCCATCATTCAAAAATAGCGATTTTTAGTAAAGAATTGATCAAAAAAAAAGCTGCCGAAGCAGCTTGATTTATTAGGGTGTTGATTGATGAACTAAACTAAAACTTTAGGAGCTGCGGCAACTATTTCAGCGCTTGTTTCAGCAGCAAATTTTTCAAAATTAGCCACAAATTTTTGCGCCAAATTCTGTGCTGTTTCATCATAAGCTTGTTTGTCAGACCATGTATTACGAGGATTCAATAATTCACTTGGAACACCTTCGCAAGTAGTAGGAAAAGACAAGTCAAAGAAGGGCATAGATTCGTAAGAAACATCATTTAACTTACCTGTTAAAGCAGCAGTAATCATTGCTCTAGTGTAAGATAATTTCATTCTAGAACCAGTTCCATAAGAACCACCGGACCAACCTGTATTGATTAACCAAACTTTAATATCTGTTCCGTGTAATTTATCACCTAACAATTTAGCGTACTTTGCAGGATGCAGTGGTAAAAAAGCTGCGCCAAATCCAGCTGAAAAAGTAGTGGTTGGTTCTGTAATTCCAACTTCAGTTCCTGCTACCTTCGCTGTATAACCTGACATAAAATGATACATAGCTTGTTCTTTAGTTAGAAGAGAAATTGGAGGGAGTACACCAAAAGCATCTGCAGTTAGAAAGAATATGTTTTTTGGAGCTCCACCAATAGAGGGAACAACAACATTATCAATAAAATGAATTGGGTAGGAAACCCTTGTATTTTCAGTTATGGTACCATCAGCATAATCAGGGCTAGAAGATTCTGCCTTAAATCCAATATTTTCTAATAGGGCGCCAAATTTAATAGCGTTATAAATCTGAGGTTCTTTTTCGGCTGATAGGTCAATTGTTTTAGCATAACAACCACCCTCAAAATTAAACACAGTATTTTCGCTCCATCCGTGCTCATCGTCTCCTATTAATTGACGGTTTGGATCTGAAGACAAGGTAGTTTTACCAGTTCCTGATAAACCAAAGAAAATAGCAGTATCGCCAGATTTTCCAATATTAGCTGAACAATGCATGGACAAGACCCCTTTCTCGTGAGGTAATATAAAATTCAAAGCAGAAAAAATTCCTTTCTTAATTTCACCAGTATAACCAGTTCCACCGATTAAAATTATTTTTTTAGTGAAATTCAGAATTGCAAAATTAGCTTGACGTGTGCCATCAATTTTTGGGTCTGCTAAAAAAGAAGGAATACATACAATATGCCAATCAGGCAAAAAAGTTTCAAGAGTCTCATCATCTGGACGCAAGAACATATTATAGGCAAATAGGCTAGACCAAGCCAATTCAGTAACAACACGAATATTCATCTGAAAATCAACATCAGCACAAGCTTGAGCATCTCTTACATATACATCCTTACCATTCAAATATGCTAACATACGGTTGTATAGCGCATCAAATTGAGCGGGCGTAAAGCCGATATTCACATTGCCCCACCAAACCGCATTTTCAGTAATCTCATCTCTTACGATGAAACGATCTTTGGGAGAACGACCTGTAAACTCACCCGTTTCAATAGCAAGGGCGCCAGTATCTGTAAGCATTCCTTCACCGCAAAGAATACAGTCTTCAACCAATTCTGCAGGGGAAAGATTCCAATATTGACTTCCTAAATTATGCATTCCTAGTGAAGCAGATAAATCTGCGTTTTCACCAAATTTTCCGACTAAATCCATAATGTTAACTAATTTAGATTTTTCAATAATATTAGAGCAAAATTAAGGGCATGTTAGGGATTTATGACTATTTTGACTCAACTATTTACGAACAATAAGAAAATAGGCTGTTGAGAAAAAATTTAGTTTTTTTAAAAGATTTTACTTACCTTATATTAGTGTATAAATGACACTATCTTATTTTTTGTTTTAAATCATTAACGATGTGTTTTTTAACTTTAATAAATAAGATAGCACATAACTTTTATATAGATTTGTTATAGATTAATTCAACTATGAAAAAGAGACCCTTTATCTATCTTATACTAAGTATTGTATTATTTTCTTTTTGCATGCAGCAATGGAAGGAAAATCCAAATTTACCTTATCCTCCGGTACCTAAAAGTTGGTTAAGTGAGCAACTTAAGAAGTCACAAAAATTGTCAACATCAGAACAATTTAAAGCCATTGAAAAAGAGCTTGTACTCTTAAAAAATGATGCGCAAGTATTGCCATTAGGAAAGCTTGATCGAAAAATTGCTCTTTTAAGTATTGGGGGAAACAGTTCCGAATTTAAAGAAACGATATCATTATTTGCACAGACTACAAATTTCACTTTTCACAATGCGGAGCAAATTCCAGATTCTATCTACAGTCAAATGGAACAATTTGATTTATGTTTAATTTCCTTCCATGCTGACAGTACCGAATCACTTACTATCAATAAGCAGCAGCATACTGTTTTAGAAAAATTACCAAAGAACCTGGAAAAAATTAGTGTCATATTTGGGGAGGGAGAGATTTTTAAAAGCAATATTCATTCACATTGCAAGGCTATTCTTTGGGGGCGTGAAAACCATTGGATGGCTCAAAACAGAGCGGCGCAACTACTATTTGGGGCCATTGGAACCAAAGCAACCTTAGATCATGATCTTGGGCATCTTTATAAAACTGGACATGGACTAATAACTGTTCCTAATGGGCGACTAAAATTCGGAACCCCTGAAGAACTGGGCATTGATCCAAATAAATTAAAAAGAATTGATGAAATTGCCTTAAAAGGAATTAAAGATGGCGCTTATCCTGGTTGCCAAATTGCTGTTGCGGTAAAGGGTCAATTTATTTACCGAAAAAGTTTTGGTGCACAAACCTATCTAGATTCCAGTATCAAGATTAATAATGAGGCTGTTTATGACATTGCATCAATCTCTAAAATAGCGGGGTCTACACTATTAGCGATGCATTTACAATATAAAGGCTTATATAGTTTAGATAAAAAATTGAAAGATTACATTCCTGAACTAACAAAAGAGACTAGCTATAGCAATATAGGATTAAGAGAAATGATGGCCCATCAATCTGGACTAACACCATGGATTGCTTTTTATAAAAAAACGCTAAAAAATGGTCAGTTAAGTCCGAGTATATATGCGAAGAAAGCAGGAAATGGGTATGAATTAGAGGTTGCTGAAAATATTTATATGCGTACAGATTATGTTGACAGTATGTATCAGCAAATTTTAGCGACACCACTAGGTGCAAAAAAATATGAATATTCTGATTTATGCTACTATTTTACACAAAAGATTTTCGAGAAATTAATTGGCAAGAAGCAAAATACCTATTTAACAGAAATGATTTACGCTCCAATGGGATTAAGATATTTGCGCTATTTACCGAGGTCTTGTTTTCCATTGACACAAATTGTTCCAACAGAACGAGATCAAGCATTTAGAAAACAGTTAATCCATGGTTATGTGCATGATCCCGGAGCAGCCATGTTAGGAGGGGTCGGTGGACATGCAGGAATCTTCTCGAATGCAACAGACCTTGCAAGTATCATGCAACTGATACTCAAGCATGGAAAATATGGCGGACAGACTTATTTCAATGAAGCAATTATGCAAGAATATACCAAAGCACAATTTGCAGGAAACAGAAGAGGAGCTGGATTTGACAGACCCAACGCAAGTGGAGGTGGAACTTGTGATGAATTGGCCTCTTCCTTAAGTTTTGGACATTCAGGATTTACAGGAACCTTAGCATGGGCTGATCCAAAGGATGAAGTAGTTTTTATATTTCTATCCAACAGAGTTCATCCGAACCAAGACAACTGGAAATTGCGTGACTTGGGAATCAGAACGCAACTACAACACGTAGTTTATGAAGCTGTAAACAGTAGGAAAAAGTAATTATTTTACCCTGTTCAAGCCCATAGCTTTCAAGATAAATCTTGGAAGAGACTTTCCTGGTTTTCTATTTTTCAAATTTAGATACCACCCAATCTTTTTAAGCACGGGAACCTTGTGTGTTTCAACGAATTCAATAAGAGTTCCATCAGGATCTTCAACATAAGAAAAACGACCACCTGCCTCACCCATATCAAAGGTGCTTCCACTATCAACTGTAAAAGGGAAACCTAAAGAGTCACATTGTTTTTGTAAGGCATCCATTCCTTGTACATCAAAACAAAGATGAATAAAACCCCAATCTCCCCACAAGCGATTCTTAAATATTTTTCGACTGGTGCTATCCTCTAGAACTTGAACTAATTCCATAGTTGACGCTCCTAGTAATGGAGCAAATGGTCCTTTTCGCTCTACACTATGAGAAAGACGAACACGCCTAAAGGAACGATTAGCTCCATTCAATCCATTAAAATCTTCAAAAACACCTGTGACATCATAATCAATAACATCATAGTTTAAAATATCTCGATACAAAACAAGAGATTTTTCCATGTCTGAAACTCCAATAATTGAACCTGCGACACCACCACATTGTGACTTATGACCTGTTTGACCAAACCAAGAATCGGATTCAACCACTTGAAAAATATTTCCATTAGGATCTAATAGAAAAAACGACAGCGCGCCATTTGGATCTTTTTGAGGTTCATTTAAGAGTGTAACTTCATTATTCTTAAGGAAATCATAAGAAGCCTGAACGTCTCTTGACTTGATCTTACAAGCAAATAATCCAAAATCACCAATTCGAATATCAAAAGAAGCTTTCTCAGTATTCCGAGAAGTAAATTGCCAAATTTCAAAACCGCCTCCCCCATTCATACTCAATGCAAGAGTGGCCGTTCGGGACTGCACCTTATTTGCTGTGTAATCTATCATTAGTGGAGCTTCCGCAGCCTCTTCAAATATCCTAACGTCCATACCAAATTGTAATCTGTACCATGCCCAAATTTCTTTAACATTAGGGACACCGATACCCATTTGTTGAATTCCACAAATGATTTTCTCCATTTTATTTTTTTTTACAAAGATAATTAAAGGTCGCTATCGAACTGCGCGTTCATTAAACAAAACATATCCATAACTGATTTGAAGAGCTAAAGGTCGGGCTTGTTTTGGGAAATAATTTAAAGTTGCTCGTATAGGTCCTAGGACAGTATGGTAAATTAATGAAGATGATGCTAAGAAGGAAGCAGCTTTATAAGGTTTAGCATATTGAATTGAACCGTCCGTATTTTTAATTAATTGAATAAAGGGTTGATAATAATAGGCATCAAGTCGGTATTCAAAATTCTTACCAATGCCATAAACGAAGTTTAACCCAGCACCCATATGTTGAGGAGATCGATATTCAGGAAGAAAATAAGTTTCCATATCTGGAAGAATCGCGAAACTAGGAAGTGATAAAAGACTTGCCGTATAATTGGAGAACAGTGACTGAGAATTGAGCATTGCTTTAGAATGAATTCCAATATGCAATCTAGAATTCACTTCAAAATAATGTTGGAATTCCGCTGTTAAATTGAACCAATCATGTTGACGAAAAGATATAGAATCTAAGGGTGATGTAGATCCAGGAATTGTATTTTCTTGAGCAGTAACGAAGCGCATTTTAACACCAATCAAAGATCCTTTAGAAGCAAATTGCTTGCGATTGAGTGTGTTTTGAACCAACTCATAACTAATATTTGAACCGGATAGCAGTGTGATATCGGTAGTATCCTTATTCGTAAATTGTTTGGTTTGGTAATAATCATCACTCAAATTAAACATACGGAAATCTAAAGTTCCTTTGGAATTATTAAATATTGGATGTTTAATTTTTACTCCATAGTACACTTCATTTTGAACCAGGAAGGAAGGTTGTACATCTTCAAAGAATGTGGCAAAACTTCTGAAATAATCCCAACGATTTAAGACTAAATAAATAGAGCCAGAGATTGGGAAAACAGAAGGAATTTGAAGTGAAGCTTCTAATTTTCCAGCGCCATAAAATTTACCGAAATATGATTCAGCATGCAATCCATAAGCTACCTTGCCTAATCCCTGATAAGTGAGACCGATATAACCTGTATTAACAGCACGAGAGCAGACATGTCCACCAATATCAATTCTAAAATCCTTAGACTTTCTGAGTTTCAAATCAAGATTATAACTAGAATCCTTTTTCAATTGAAAAGTAGGGTATACAAAGTCAATTTGTGGTGTAGCATATAACCTGAAATATCTTTTTTCTAGCATTTCATTTGATAAGACCTCCCCTTTTCTCCCTTTAATCATAGTGGAGCGTGCAAACTTTAAATCCTTCTTTTTACTATAATTATTGGTGATGGAAGAAACAGTTATTGGGGTTATTTGTGATTTAAACACAGCTCTTTTTTGAGCCAATGACAAAGAATCTTGATGAATTGTAATGTACTTTGAAATTGAATCAAGCATCAAACTTGCAGCGAGGTAACCATCTTGAATGGCCTGTTTTACCTCATCAAATTCAAATAGTCCCACATTTGATTTGGGATTAATAATAATTCCTTCTTCACAAGGTATTGAGTAATCGGTAGGAGTAGCCATCATGTTTTCTAACATACCAATAAAGTCTTGCTCATCTGGAGCCTTAGCATTATCAGAAACATTACTACCAATAATAAAATCAGGATGGAAATCATTATACATAATATTGACTGGAAAGTTGTTGTAAAGACCTCCGTCAAAATAAACAATTCCATCAATTCGTATTGGATTAACATAAAAGGGGTAAGTCATAGAAGCACGCACGGCTTGATTTAGATGTCCGGTAGAGAACGAGGCACTTTTTTTATTTACAACATCTGACGCCACACATCTAAAAGGAACAAATAAACTATCAAATGAATTGAAATGACTAGCACTAACGGTTCCTAATAAACGCGCCATTTCAAAATCCAAATAAGAGGGCGTAACTAAATTTAGAGGAATTGATTTTCTTAAAATGCTATCCTTAGAGAAAGAAAAATTAAAAATAGAGGCATCATTATCTCTTTCTTGAAATAAAAATCTTTTATCGGCTTCAAGTTTACCATTCGTCATTAATTGAAACGATTCACTTAAAACGTAATCTTCAATCTCTTGCGGTGAATAACCACATGCGTACATACTTCCCACTAATGCGCCTGCAGAAGTACCTGTAATATAATCAATTGGAATACCTTTTTCCTCTAAAGCTTTTAAAACACCAATATGTGCTAAACCTGTTGCTCCTCCCCCACTTAAAACCAATCCGATTTTTTGTTGGGCAGTGCAATTTACCGAGATAAATAAAAATACTAAGAAAAAGGAGCTTAGAAACGATTTCAATTTTGTTCTTTTGTACAAATTTAGACGCATAATTGATAAAAATGAAATCTCTCGATAATTTAACAAAAGATTCACTTACCATAACCTTAAAAAGTTTTTTTGGATTTGAACAAGTATTAGCTGACGAACTTACTGAATTAGGCTATGAAAACATTGAACTGTTGAATAGAGCTGTTCAAATAAAAGGTACTTGGCGAGATGTATACTATTTAAATCTACACAGCAGATGTGCGATTTCAATATTAGTTGAATTGGTAAGTTTCAGGTTATTTAATGAAGATGATTTATATAAGAAATCTGCGCAAATCGATTGGACAAGCATATTTAATAGCAAGCAAACCTTTGCTATAAAAGGAGCTGTAAATTCGGCTTTGTTTAAAAATTCGCATTATCCTTTCCTCGTAGTTAAGGATGCTATTGTAGATTGTTTCCGGGACAAAGACATGGATCGTCCGAGCATTGAATTGAAAACACCAAGCGTTCTTATTGATTTATATATCAGAGAAAATGTAGCTACTATTTCATTAAACACCTCTGGTGCACCATTATTCCAACGCGGATACCGAACAGAAACAGGTTCTGCGCCATTAAATGAAGTAGTGGCAGCTTGCCTTATCAGACAATCAGGATGGGACAGGAAAACAACTTTTTTAGATCCATTTTGTGGTTCTGGAACTATTCTTATTGAAGCCGCCTTGTTAGCGAGTGGAATACCTTCAAGTATTGAGAGACAGCATTACACCTTCAAAAACTTAAAAAACTTTGATGCGAAAATGTGGGATGAAATCTATGATGCAGCACCAAGAATCGTGAGAGAATTACCATGTCGTATTTTTGGATCAGACATTGAAGATGAAATGGTACTAAAAGCAAGAAGAAACTTAAGAGGAATGAGTTTTGGTAGGAATATTCTTATAAGTGCATTAGACTTTAGAGATATCCCACATCAAGAGGAAGAAATCTTTATTGTAACCAATCCTCCATATGGAGAACGTTTAGCAGCGGATATTGTTGATTTATATTCTGGAATTGGTGATTGGTTAAAAAATACCATGAATCCTTCCACCACATGGATTCTTACCTCTAGCGAAGATGGTGCAAAATCCATCGGTCTACGCCCCGGTAAAAAGTTTAACATCTATAATGGAGATATTCCTTGCACCTTTAGGTCATACGAGACTTTTTCGGGCAGCCTTAAAGAATTTAAAAGTAAAGGTGCTCAAGAGCAATAGAATTATTAGCTCATAAAAAAAAGCGCTTAATTAAGCGCTTTTTTTTATGTTTAATATTTTGGATTATCTAGCAGCAATAGGCACATAATCTCTTGAAGTCTTGCCAATATAAATTTGTCTTGGTCGACCAATTGGTTCTTTATTTTCAGTCATTTCTTTCCATTGCGCTATCCATCCTGGAAGGCGACCTAATGCAAACATTACCGTAAACATTTCTGTATCAATTCCTAAGGCTTTGTAGATGATTCCGGAATAAAAATCAACATTTGGATATAAATTTCTTGCCTTGAAGTATTCATCTTCAAGGGCAACTTTTTCAAGTTTTTTAGCAATCGCTAATAGAGGATCATTGACTTTTAATTTTTCTAGTACATCATCACATGCTTTTTTGATGATATTGGCTCTAGGATCAAAGTTTTTATATACTCTATGTCCAAAGCCCATTAATCTAAATGGATCTTCTTTGTCTTTCGCTTTCGCTACCCATTTATCAACATTTCCTCCGTCATTTTGAATTTGCTCTAACATTTCAATCACTTCTTGATTGGCGCCTCCATGAAGTGGACCCCATAAGGCAGAAATTCCAGCAGAAACGGTTGAGTATAAATTAGCTTGAGCTGAACCTACAATACGCACTGTTGAGGTTGAACAATTTTGTTCGTGATCAGCATGCAAGATTAATAAAGTGTTTAATGCTTCCACAACGACTGGATCGACATGATAATCTTCCGTTGGCATGGCGAACATCATGTAAAGGAAATTTTTACAATAATCAAACTCATTTCTTGGATACATAAACGGGTGACGCATTGAATTTTTATACGCCCAAGCGGCAAGCGTTGGTAACTTAGCCAGCAAACGGTGAATGGTTAAATCCTTAGCTTCTTTACTTCTATTAGGATCTAAAGATTCTGGATAGAAAGTTGAAAGAGAAGAAATCATGGAAGATAAAACCCCCATTGGATGCGCTTTTGAAGGGTATGCCTCAAAAAATTGCTTCATATCTTCAGCAACCAAGGTATGTTTTTTGATACTTGATTCAAACCAATCCAATTCAGCTTGTGTAGGTAATTCACCATAAATTAATAAGTAAGAGACCTCGATAAAAGATGCTTTGGAAGCTAATTGTTCAATTGAATAGCCACGATAATGTAAAATACCTAATTCACCATCTAAGAAAGTTATGGAACTTGTTGTTGCCCCGGTATTTTTATATCCTGTGTCTAGTGTAACATATCCAGTTAGATCACGCAATTTTGAAATATCAATTGCTTTCTCATTTTCTGTGCCTGTTATAACTGGTAATTCATATATTTTACCGTCTAATTCAATCCTTGCAACTTCGCTCATCTTATGTTTATTATCCTTTTTTAAAACTAAGGACTAAAATACGAAAAGAAATTTGTTTTGTGATATTGCTTAGTCTTATTTTTTCATTAATAAATAATAAAATAATATACAAAAAGAATTATAGGTTTTCCTCTACATAGTCTAACATCATCTTAAACAAATGATTGCGTGTATTTCCGCCATAAATTCCATGATTTTTATTTGGATAGGCAAAAAAGTCAAATTGCTTATCTGCTTTAACAAGCGCATTAATAAGCGACATAGAATTTTGAAAATGAACATTATCATCTGTTACTCCATGAATGAGTAAAAACTTTCCTTTCATTTGATCCACAAAATTAATAGGGGAGTTTTTATCGTACCCATCTTCATTTTCTTTTGGTGTTCGCATAAAGCGTTCGGTATAAATATTGTCATAATAACGCCAATTGGTAACGGGAGCAACCGCTATTGCCATTTTAAAGACATCGGCCCCTTTTGTTATTGCAAGTGTTGCCATAAAACCACCATAACTCCAACCCATAATTCCAATCCGATTGGGGTCAACATAAGCTAAAGCTTGCAATGCTTTTCCGGTAGCAATAATATCTTCCGTTTCCAATTTTCCCAATTGCAGGTAGGTTGATTTTTTAAACTCAGCGCCACGATACATAGTTCCTCTTGGATCCACGCAAACTACAATATATCCTTTTTGAGTTAAAAGTTGATGATACATATAATCTTGACCATCCCAGGCATCAGTTACTTCATTGTGACCTGGGCCACCATAAACCGTCATGTATACAGGGTATTTTTTATTTGGATCAAAGTTGGTGGGTTTCATCATTGTTGCATTCAAGTCAAAACCGTTTATATTAAAAGAAAGAAATTCTTTTTTACATAAATTCATTCCTGCCAATTTTTTCTTTAAATCATTGTTATCCTCTAAAGAACGAATAAAGGAGCCGTCATTTTTGTTCAAACTAATTTCTGGAGGCGTATTTGCATTCGAATGTGACAAAACAAAATAATTCATCCCTGTGGTAAAGGAAGCATCATTATATCCCTCTTTTGGACTAAGCAAAGTGACATTTTTTCCATCTAAAGAAACAGAATGAATAGTCTTAGAAATAGCTGTATACATGGCTGAGGAAAAATAAATAGTATTTGAATTTTCATCAATACCGAGCATTTCAATCACATCCCATTTTCCTTTGGTGATTTGTGTGGAATTTCCATTAAAATCAAGACGATAAATATGATTGTAGCCGTCCATTTCACTGGTCCGAAGAATAGAATTGCCATCTTTTAAAATCAATAAATTATCATCAATTTCAACATATGATTTTGATTTTTCCTCATAAATCACCTTATGAGAAAGAGCCTTGCCTGTCAAGTCAACTAAATGATATTTCAACTGATTTTGATGCCTATTTAAAGTCTGTAGAATGAGTTTGTTTTGCGAACCAGACCAAGATAATCGAGGGATATATTCATATTCGCCCAAATCAATGTTTTGTATTTTAGGTTTTAGTACCCGAACAATATGAGCAGTAACTTTACTGTTATCTTCTCCCGCTTTTGGATACTTATATTTATAATTTTCGGGGTATAATTCATTATAGTAAGTCATGTTAAATTCTTTAACTTCCTTTTCATCAAACTTTAGAAATGCGATATATTTAGAGTCTGGCGACCAGCAATACGCTTTGGTGATACTAAACTCCTCTTCATACACCCAATCAGTTGTTCCATTGATGATTTTATTTCTTTTTCCATCAGTAGTGAGTTTTGTGATTTTACCAGTAGGAAGATATTTAACAAATAAGTCATTACCCGCAATATAAGACACTGAATTTCCATCAGGTGAATATTCTGCAAGCGTTTGAGGACTGTGTGTATCGTCCAATATTTGCAAAACCTTCGTGTTTAAATCATATAGATAATACACCGCAGTGTAGCTTCTTCTATAAATGCTTTTTATGGAAGTTTTAAATAATATTTTACTTTCATCCTTATTAAATTCAAAATCATCATACTCTACTTTCACTCCATTATACAATAGATTTTTACCCTCTAAGATGCACACTCCTTTATCCTCAGAATTTAAAATACTATGCTTAAAAATGGAACCCTCTTCATTTGTTTTTGTGTAGAAGTTTCCATCGGCCATTGACTTAAAGTCTTCCACTCCCTTGGCTATATATTCATATTTTTTCCAGATTTTCTCGACACTTAAGTCTTGAGAGAATGCCGTAAAACTGAACAGAAAGAAGAATAAAAATAAATTTTTCATAAAAAATGATTTAGATTACGAAGGTAGAAGAATTAGTTTATTTAATTTAGAGGTAATAAAAAATTAATGTGAACTGATCAAAACCCAAAAATAATTAGAAAAATAAAGTATATCTTTGTTAGGATTAAATAAACTAAACTATGAAAACACTTTTTACCTTATTCACTGTATTCTCCTTAGGTGTTGTTATTGCTCAAACCAACTGTTCACAAATATTCATTTCTGAATATGTTGAAGGATGGTCCAACAATAAAGCATTAGAGATTTACAATCCAACAAGTTCAACAGTAAATTTAAGTCAATTCTTTGTGGCTCGTTATTCTAATGGATCTACTACTGCAACGGTTGGAAATGCTATTCAATTATCTGGAACAATCGCTCCACATTCAGTATATGTTGCTGTTTTACAAAAATTAGATCCAAATGGGGTTGGACAAGAAGCACCTGTTTGGGATTCTTTACAATCTAGAGCTGATGGATTTTATTGTCCAGACTATGCCGTTTCAAATTGTTTTTATTGGAATGGAAATGATGCAGTGATGCTTGCTAAAGGTACCTTACCATCTACAGCTTCAACGTTAATCAATGCAGCTAATGTTACTGGTTTTCAAATCATAGACTTATTGGGTAAAATTGGTGAGAATCCAGCAAACGAAACTGGAAGTACTGCAAACAATGATGGAGCTTGGTCTTCTCAATTTCCTTATTCAACTGGTTTAGGAAATTTAGTGACTAAAGATCATTCTATGATCCGTAAATCTACGATTCAGAAAGGTGTTGCAACTCAACCATCTTTCTTTGATCCATTATTAGAATATGATTCTATCCCTGCAGTAATTGTAAGATTAGACGCTAACGGTGATACCTTATTTGGAACAAGTGGAAATCCTATTCTTGATGGAAATTGGAATTCTTTGGGAGTTCATGATTGTTTGTGTAACCCTGCTGGAATAAATGAAACTGAGAATCCTGCATTGCTAGTTTATCCTAATCCAAGTTCTGGTCTTATTAATTTAAAAAATTCACAAGAGGTGAAATCAATTCAATTGATCAATGCTCTTGGTCAGCAGGTAGCTGTTTACAATAATTTAAATAAACCTTTCATCACCCTCGAATTAGACGGAAATAAAGGCGTTTACTTTTTGAAAATAAGCATGAAAAACGGAAGTTCAGAGATCCGCAGAGTAATTCTAAAATAAAACAAATTATCTAAATTTAAAAAGGTCGGCAACGGCCTTTTTTATTGCAAAAAAGTTTTGATGAAAATATTTTACACCCTATTTTTTTCCTTGATTACGATTATCACCTTTGCTCAAAGCAGCGGAAGCATCAGTGGAAAAATTATCGATAATGCGAACCAACAGATAGTTGTTGGAGCAAAAATACAAGTGTTTACAAAAGGTTCAAGTAAAGATATTATTGGGAAGAGTTTAAGTTCCACAACTGGTGAGTATTTAATCACCAATTTACCTTACGGAACTTACTTCATTAGTGTGAGCATGTTAACTTTTGAAACAAAGACTTTAGAAGTAACAATAGATAAGAAGCTGATCAATAAGGACATTTATTTAGGATTAAATCAAGAATTTGAGGAAATCAATGTAATTGGTAATTTAGTTAAAGAAGGACGGGTGCCGATTGCAGTCACAAAAGTTTCCGCACAAAAGATTGCAGAAGAATTGGGATCAAGAGACTTACCCATGCTTCTTAATGGAACACCAGGTGTATATGCTACCACACAAGGAGGAGGCGATGGCGATGCACGCATCAATGTTCGTGGATTTGACCAAAGAAATGTTGGGGTAATGATTGATGGAGTTCCTGTGAATGACATGGAAAACGGAGCGGTATATTGGTCCAACTGGTTTGGTTTAGATGCTATTACAGCACAGATGCAAGTACAACGAGGTTTAGGGGCTACTAAAATTGCTATGCCTTCCATCGGTGGAACTATAAATATAATTACACAAGGAATTGGTAATCGTAAAGGAGGAACTTTTAAACAAGAATTTGGCACCGGTAATATGTTGCGTACCAGTTTTTCCTACAATACTGGAATGAGTAAAAATGGATGGGGTCTCACTTTTTCTAGTTCGTACAAACAAAGTGCCGGTTGGGTATATGGGACGCCAAGTCAAGGATTTTTTAGTTACTTAAAAGTTTCAAAGAAAATTGATAATCATTTATTAACACTTTCAGGTTTTATGGCGCCTCAAAATCATGGGCAGCGCTCCTATAATCAATCCATTCAATATTGGGATACCGTGCAAGCTCGAAATAATGGCGCTAATTTGGATACTAACGCCCCATTTACAGATATGGGAATTCGTTACAATCAACATTGGGGATATCAAACGGTTAATGGGAAACAAGAAATATTGAATGAACGCTTAAATTTTTACAACAAGCCACAAGTCACGTTAAAAGATTTTTGGAAAGTAAATGATAAACTATCTATATCCAATATTGCTTACCTATCTGTTGGTCGAGGTGGAGGAACAAGCATTTTCAATAGCTCAGCTATACTTAGAGATTCAAATAACTTAATCGATTGGGATCAAATGATACAGGAAAATAAAGTGAATTCTTTGTTTGGTACACCAAATGTAGATCCTATTTATTCTCCTACATTAATTAAATCCAGTCAAATATTAATATCAAGTATCAACAATCACTTTTGGACGGGATATTTGGGTCAATTCAACTATGCTTATTCCAAAAAATTAGAAATTTCTGGAGGTATAGACGCAAGATATTATAAAGGAAGTCATTACCAAACAGTTGCGAACCTTTTGGGTGGAGATTACTTTGTTAGTGCTGCTGATAAAAATGATGCTAACCCTATGCAAAAAGTAGGAGATAAAATTGCGAAGAACGCTTATAATGCGAATAGAGATGGATTGGTGAAATGGGCTGGCGCTTTTGGTCAAGCGGAGTATGCAAGCGATAAATGGGCGATGTTTTTGAATGTTTCCACAATAGTAAGTGGTTACAAAGGAATTGATTATTTTCAAAAAAAGGTACTGACTATTGGTGACTCTGTATTTAGAATTGGTGCAAGCGATACGGTGCAATATGATGGAAAAACCTATGATAACAGTTCTCCTGAGTTGACCTATTTTCAAACTGCATGGAAATATTTACCTGGATTTACTTTAAAAGGTGGTTTAAGTTATAAGATCAATAAAAACTTAACGAGTTATGTAAACCTTGGTTATTTAAACAGGACTCCACAATTTTCTAATGTAATTGATAACAATTCAAATGCTTTCTTTTCTGAAATCATGAATGAAAAAATTCTTGCATCAGAAGGCGGTGTGAATTACGCTAACAAAAATTTTGGAATTAACTTCAATGCCTACGCTACCAATTGGAAGAACAAACCTTTTCCTTATGGTGTAGCCGTTCCTGACCCTAACGACCCGACAGAATCTATTCGTGTAAATATTAATGGAATGGATGCTGTCCACATGGGAGGTGAGGTTGATTTTGCTTATAATATTTCAAAGAAAGTTACTGCTGACATGATGTTTTCTTTTGGAAATTGGATTTGGAACTCTTCCAAAACAGTAATTATTCCTCAGTATGACTCTCTTAATATCAGTTTTGATGCAAAAGGAGTGCATGTTGGTGATGCCGCACAAACTGCTATTGCAGGATCCATTCGATATGAACCATTCAAAAACTTTTATGTCAAAATGCAATGTCAATACTTTGATCGTTATTATTCCAATTTTGATCCATTTACATTGCAAGGAGCCAACGGAGGTAGAGAATCATGGATGATGCCTTCTTATTTATTGATTAATTTTTTTACCGGATACAAGTATTCGTTTGAAAAATCAACTTTAATAATGAATGCTTCGATTACCAATATTTTGAATTCAGTTTATATTGCAGATGCAACTAACAATGGTAATGGAATTTATAATAACTTTGATTCCCAATCTGCGCAAGTTATGTTTGGACAAGGATTTAGATTTAATGTTTCACTAGGATTACAATTTTAATTAATATAAAATAACATGAAGAGAATTTTACTATTTGGATTGCTTACGATAAGTAGTTTTATTGTTACTGGACAGACAATTTTAGATGCTCGTAATATGGGTATTGGACAGACTGTTACTGTTACAGGAGTGGTAACTAATGGTTCAGAATTAGGGAGCATTCGTTACATACAAGATGGGACGGCTGCAATTCCTGCTTATGGATCTAATTTGAGTAGTGTACTAAGAGGAGATTCTATCACCGCAACTGGAGTTTTATTTGATTTTAGTGGATTATTAGAAATTTCTCCAACCAATAGTTT
Organism: Crocinitomicaceae bacterium; assembly: GCA_044339115.1. GTDB lineage: Bacteria > Bacteroidota > Bacteroidia > Flavobacteriales_D > Crocinitomicaceae > UBA952. Next base: position 231,380 of record JBIIWA010000001.1, on the reverse strand, counting down.
TATAAATCACGGTCCAACGACCCAAATTATCCCGCAAACGATTCCAATAACGAGTGCTGGAGAGGCATTAGAAGCACAATTAGTCAAAATTGAGAATGTTACATTTGTTCAAACTGGGGTTTTTGCGACTGGAAATTCAACTGTTCAAATTACAGATGGAACCAATTCATTTGATGTGCGCATCAATGGTTCTACCAATATTGACGGTACAAACATTCCTACTGGGCCGCTTTCAATTACGGGTCTGCTAGGTCAATTCAACACCAATTACCAATTAATTCCTAGGAATTTAGCTGATATTGTGGCTTATGTTGCACCATTAAAAGAAATTAATGTCAAAATTAATGGAACTACTGTTCTCAATAATTCCTCTTATGTAATTGGCAATACAACAGCAAATACGATAACCATTGAAAATGCAGGAACTCAAAATTTAAATATTACAGGATACACCTTTTCAGGTGCAAATGCCGGAGATTATACTACCTCTATTGCGGCTGGTGCCGTTGCTTCTAATGGAAATCAGAACTACACTTTAAACTTTAATCCAACAGGGACAGGTTCTAGATTTGCAATTATTCATATTGGTAATGATGATAGCAATGAAAATCCGTATATCATCAATTTAATTGGTGTTGGAACTGATAATTTAGCTACAGAACCCACTTCAAATGCAAGTAACTTAACTTTCCCATTGATCAAGCCTTATACAGTAGGCGGACAATTTACTGCGGCGGTAAATGCTGAAAAGTATATCGTACTTTGGAAAACAGGAAGTGCTATTACTGGAGTTCCACAAGACGGAACACATTATATGAGAGGCGATGTTATTGGAGATGCCAAGGTTGCTTACATTGGATCAGGGACTTCTTTTACACCTAGAGGTGTTATTGCGAACCAAAATTATTATTTCTCGGTTTATGCTTTAAACGGCACTTCTGGATTTGAAAACTACAAGACAACTTCTCCAGCAACTGGAAATGTTCAAAGTACTGGATTAAACATAGGAAATTATTACTCAGGGATTTCCGTGACTTCTCCTACGTTTCTTACTTCTCTTTCTGCTTTGATTAACCCTCATAACTCTATCAGTTATTTCAATTACAAATCAACTTTAATGAATCAGTTTGAAGTAAGAGATACTACCAACGGTCAATCTTATGTTACCTGTTCCTATTCTGGAGAAAGAAAAGTATTTAACGATCCTTTTGATTGGACGGCTCTTGGATATTCACGTGAGCACAGTTACTGTCATTCATGGATGCCTAGTTTTCCTGCAGATAATCCTGAATTAGATGAGTATAACGATCAACACAATCTTTATCCAACGAACCTAACCAATGCAAACACACCAAGAAGTAATCTTCCTTTAATGGATATAACTGGAAATGTTGTTTTTAATTACCTATTAGGAAGTGTTGGTTACAACGGAACACAACTTGTATACGAGCCTAGAGCTATTCAAAAAGGAAATGCTGCAAGAGCTATATTTTATATGGCAACTTCTTACAACGGACAAAATAATATGAATTGGTCTATACCATCTAATCAAGATGAGAATTCACTTAAAAACTGGCATTTTAATGATTTACCTGACAACTACGAAATTGCACGTCAAGAATACATTTATAACCTTCAAGGAAACAGAAATCCATATATAGATTCAGTGAATTTTGTTTGCCATGTTAGTTTTGCTAATATGAGTTATTTAGCTGAAAATTGTTCCGTGGGTATTGATGAGAAATTATCAGCTAATTTTAGTGTTTTTCCAGTGCCATCATCAGGAAAAGTATTTGCTCAAGTGAATGGATTAAACATTACAGCCTATAAAATTACAGATATTCAAGGCCGTATTGTGGCAGATGCGTCAAAAATAGATATGCCTGTTTTAGAATTAGATGGAAGCAAATTCACATCAGGACAATACATTATTCAAGTGAGCACTGAGATAGGTTCTACAATGCGTACCTTCATAATTGAATGATCCGAAATAAAATTTATATTATCATATTAGGAGCAAGCCTTTGGGCTTGCTCTTCTCATTTGGTGTTGCACCAGGTACCTAGTAATGTTGCCATAAGTAAGGAAATATCTGGTGACTCAATATTGCAAAGTTTCATAAAACCTTACAGTGATTCCCTTGCCAAATCAATGAATCAAATTATTGCCTACAGTGATCAAAATTTTATCATTGAACGACCATGCTCTAATTTAATGAACTGGAGTGCCGATGCTTTGTTGGCGCATGAAACAAGAAATGTAAAATTATCACAACCCGTCTTTTGTCTTCTCAATACAGGGGGTTTGCGTTCCGGACTCAACAAAGGAGCTATTACTGTAGGTGATATGTTCAAACTTATGCCCTTTGACAATCTAGTAGCATGGGTTCAGCTACCTGTAACGGCTCTTCCTCAAATTGCCTACTATTTAGAACAAAGTGGAGGGGAACCGATTGCAAATGCAAGATTAGAAAATGGGAAATTAAACATCAATGGACTTAATGATACACATGAATTTGTATGGCTAATCACCTCTGATTATTTAGCAACTGGAGGGGATAAAATGCAATTTTTTAAATTGGCCAATTCCATTCAAATCAAATCAAGTACTCTTAGGTCAGTTTTCATTGAAGAAGCGCAAATACAAGGCAATTTAATTAGTAATTCAGAAAAAAGAATAATTAGATGAAACGAAGGAAATTCATTCTGAATACTACACTAAGTGTCATTGCTATGAGCTTTAGTTCACTTCTAAAGGCTGGAAATAAGATTGGGAAAGGAAAGAAAATTACCATACTTCATACCAACGATACCCATTCGAACATTGACCCATTCCCATCCAATCATCCGAAATATCCAGGAATGGGTGGAGTAGCCAAAAGAGCTGCGTTAATTGAAAAAATTAGAAAGGAAGAAGAAAATGTAGTGTTATTAGATTCAGGAGATATCTTTCAAGGAACACCATATTTCAACACCTTCAAAGGGGAATTGGAAATGAAATTAATGACTTATATGGGCTATGATGCCGCAACAATGGGAAACCATGACTTCGACATAGGACTAGATGGTTTTTTGAATGCTAAACAATACGCGGAGTTTCCTTTTGTTTGTTCGAATTATGATTTTGATAAAACAATTTTAGCTGGAAAAACTCAGAAAAACTGCATTATAAAAAGAGGTGGAATCCGTATTGGAATCTTTGGAATAGGGATAGCTTTAGAAGGCTTAATATCCGGAGGTAATTGCGACAATGTTGTTTATTTAGATCCCATTAAAACTGCCAATGAACAAGCTGAAGAATTAAAAAAGGCGGGATGTGACTTAATAATTTGTCTCTCCCACCTTGGATATGTATATCAAGATGATCAAATTTCAGATAAAGTCCTTGCAGCAAAGACAAAAAATATTCATCTAATACTTGGCGGACATACCCATACCTTTTTAACAGAACCTACTATAATTAATAATTCAGACAAACAACCCGTTATGATTAATCAAACGGGTTGGGGTGGCATTAATCTTGGTAGAATCGACATTGATATTGAAAATCGTTTGTTTGGCTCCAAATTGATTGAAGTAAAATAATCTACATCCATTTGGAAGAAAAGGTATTGAACTCATGCCTCAAATTATTGATATTTGACTCAAAACCCTCCAATTTTTCTTTTTCTTCTTTGTGATAAGGCAAAGATCGATGATCTACAGCTATAGCATTTTTATTTACCGAAGCAATTAACAGATTCTCATTAAGCTTAATCAAATGACCAATCTCATCAATATTATTGCGTTGCACAATAAACTGATTCTGAAAGTGCTCTACTTCTGATAGGACTAATTTAGAGGAGTTTTTATTTGCTATTTCAGCTAATCTCTCTTTCAGAATTTCAATTTCTTCCTTATAAAACTCTAATCTGTTGATCCAATCGGAATTTTCAGCATGTTGCTCGTAAATTTGTTTCTTGTTTTCCATGGGTTTATATTTTAACAAAGGTCCCATTAGTAAAAGAAAAAATAAATGACATTTATCATATAATTAAATGATTTTGAACACACAATGGTGAGTGAAATTAAGTGGGAGCGTTCAAATTAATTGTAACTCCTTAAGAAATTAGTTACTTTAGTCAAAGAATGAAATACTACTTTTTATTTTTATTGACCATCAGTTTATACTCTTGTACTAAAGAGATTAAAATTGATATTCCAAATTTTGAAGAGCAATTAGTTGTTGATGGCACCATAGAAGTTGGTGGCGCTCCAATTGTCATACTTTCAAAATCAGCAGACATTTACGATACTACAGAGTTAGCAGCCTATTTATTAAGCTTTGTTGACGATGCAAATGTTAAAGTAATCTCCGGACAAGATACTTGTCAATTGACATTGATGTTGCCTACAGAATTAACTATTCCCTCTCAGAAAAAACTGGCAGAAATGCTTTCGATAGAATGGCAAGAAATTCTATTATTACCCATTAAAGTATATTCCAATAACGCATTAGTTGGTGAAGTTCAAAAAACATACACTTTAGACATTGATTATCATTCAAAACATTACAGTGGTGAAACTTATTTACCTACACCTACTCCACTTGATGATTTATATTGGAAAGTTGAAGAGGGGGCAATTGAATATGGCTATTCGTGGGCAACACTTAGTGATCCAGGGAATCAGTATGATGCTTATAAATGGGAAGTGAAACGCATTAATAAAACGATCACTGGTGAAGATTTAGATGCCGTGTTTAAAAGAGTCAATGGCGCTTATTTTGATGATGCATTTTTTAATGGCATTAGTTTTTCATTTTACTATAATAACCCATTAAAAAGAAAAGATACCACCCATCTTAAAGTTTACAAACGATATTACCGATTTGGAGATTCTGTGGTGGTGAAATTTTCAAAAATTGACCAAGCAGTTTATCACTTCTTCAATCTTAAGGAAGCTCAAATGAACACAGCGAGTAATCCATTTGCATCTCCAATTAATGTTGCAACGAATATGAAAGGAGGGGCACTAGGTGTATGGGCAGGATTTTCACCTTGGTACGACACCCTATATTGTATCCCATAAACAGCCGTATGAATTCACTGAAAATTCGCTTGAAACCTGAAAATGCTGTATCTTTGCAGAAAAAATATTAAATGTCAGAAAAGCCAGTTAGAGTGCGATTTGCACCTTCCCCAACAGGACCTTTACACATGGGTGGAGTACGCACCGCCTTATATAATTATCTTTTTGCAAAAAAGAATCAAGGAACCTTTATTATAAGAGTTGAAGACACTGATCAAACTAGATTTGTACCGGGTGCACAAGATTATATAATGGATGCCATGAAATGGTGCGGGATCATGCCTACTGAGGGGCCAGGAATTGGCGGTTCATACGGACCTTATGTTCAATCCGAAAGAAAAGAACTTTACAAGCCCTATGCAGAACAATTAATTGAAAATGAAAAAGCTTACTATGCATTTGATACTTCTGAGGAATTAGAGCAAATGAGAGAAAAAGCGAAACAAATGGGTATGCCTAATTGGCAATATAATTGTGTTACTCGAACCTCGTTACGCAATTCTTTAACACTCCCAAAGGATGAAGTGAAGTTACTTTTGGATCAAGGCGCTCCCTACGTAATTCGAATGAAAATGCCAAGAAATGAAGATATTCGATTTCATGACATTATTAGAGGATGGGTTGTAGTGAACACTAATAATTTGGATGATAAGGTATTATTCAAAAGTGATGGCATGCCTACATATCATTTAGCGAATATTGTTGATGATCATTTGATGGAAATTAGCCATGTAATTAGAGGAGAAGAGTGGTTGCCTTCAGCTCCTTTACATGTTATGTTGTACGAAGCTTTTGGATGGGAATGTCCATTATTCGCGCATTTACCTTTATTGTTAAGGCCTGATGGAAATGGAAAATTATCAAAAAGAGATGGAGACCGTTTAGGATTCCCTGTTTTTCCAACCAATTGGACTACTGCAGAAGGCGAACTTTACTCGGGATATCGTGAAAAAGGATATCATCCAGCTGCCTTCATCAATATGCTTGCATTGTTAGGTTGGAATCCTGGAACACCTCAAGAAATATTTTCATTAGAAGGATTAGTGGAGACTTTTAGCTTGGAACGCGTATCGAAATCAGGAGCTAAATTTGATCCAGATAAAACGACTTGGTTTCAACAACAATATTTAAGAAGTCAAACCGATGAAGAATTAGCAAAAGAATTAAAAGAAAAAATACCCGCATTAACAGAAACAAATGAAGCGCTAATTCAAATTTGTGGACTAATGAAGGAAAGGGCAACCTTTATTCAAGATGTTTATACAGATGGACATTATCTATTTGAACGTCCAACAGAATTCGATTCAGAAAGCATTAAAAAGCGATGGAAATCTGAGACAAGTAATTTAATTCATGCTTGGAAAGAAACTTTAAATCAATTGTCTGACTTTGATGCTATCACAATTGAAAATGCATTTAAAACCTTTTTGGAACAAAAAGAAGTTGGAGTTGGTGCTGTATTACTTCCCTTTAGATTAAGTGTAACTGGCGTGGGTGCTGGTCCTGGAATGTTTGACATTGCTGCATTTTTAGGAAAGGCGGAAATAGTAGAGCGCATGGAAACAGCGCTTTTAACAATTCAAAAAATGGTCAATGAAGCATAATATATCCGTTACTGGAATAAAATTATATGCTTATCATGGCTGCTTAGACGAGGAGGCTCTCATTGGAGGTCATTATATTGTAGATGTTTCACTTGAGACAGATTTTACACAAGCAGCGAAAGAGGATGCACTTGAAAAAACGATTGATTATGTTGATGTCAATGCAATTGTCGCTCAGGAAATGGCAATAAGATCTAAACTAATCGAACATGTTGGACAACGCATTTGGGATAGAATAATCAATGAAATTGATGGCTTAAAACATTTAAGTATTACCATCAAAAAATTAAGACCACCAATTAATGGAAATGTAGATGAAGTATCTATAACTATTGAAGGAGAGGTAAATTAATATTTCTTTACTTCCAAGATTTGTTCCAATAATCCGCTAATTTCACAAGTAATATTAAAGCAGGAACTTCAATTAATGGTCCAATTACACCTGCAAAAGCTTCACCGGAATTTATTCCAAATACACCAATACATACCGCGATAGCCAATTCGAAATTATTACCTGTTGCCGTAAAAGCAATAGCTGTAACCTCATCTTGTTTTGCTCCAAATCTTTTAGCCATAAAATAACTAATCACAAACATTAAGGAAAAATAGATTACCATAGGTAGAGCAATCCGGACCACATCTAGGGGTAAGGCCAATACCATATCTCCTTTGAGAGAAAACATATAAATTATTGTAAAAAGTAAGGCTATCAACGTCAAAGGTGAAATAGTGGGGATAAACCTTGAATTGAACCAATCCAAACCCTTTATTTTGATCAACAAATAGCGAGATGCGAATCCTAGAAAAAAGGGTATGCCCAGATAAATACCAACTGTTTTAGCGATTTCAAGCATATCAATACTAATACTTGTTACTTGGATCCCGAGATGACTTGGTAAAAAAGAAAGAAATATATAAGAATAAAAACTAAAGAAGAGCACTTGAAACACACTGTTCATTGCTATCAATCCTGCAGCATATTCTCGATTTCCGTGGGCTAATTCAATCCAAACAATTACCATTGCAATACAACGTGCTAGACCTATAATAATTAGCCCTACCATGTAATGTGGAAGGTCCTTTAATAGTGTTATAGCCAATACAAACATCAGAATCGGACCAACAATCCAATTTAAAAAAAGTGATAAAGCCAAGACTTTAATATTTTTAAACACCTCCTTTATTGTTTCATATTTTACTTTAGCTAAAGGTGGATACATCATTATAATTAAACCTAATGCAAGCGGCAAATTAAAAACTTCCGTCTTTGCAGAATTGTTTTGAGAAGGAAAGAAATATCCTATTCCTATTCCTATAATCATTGCGACAAAAATCCATAAAGTTAGATATCGGTCTAAAAAAGAAAGTTGTTTATTTTTCGTCATTTTTTATTTGCTTAAAAAGATATAAGATTTGAATACCAATCTCCATCATAGTTGAACTATATGCTTTCATAACTTGAGAGGTACCATCAAAAGCCTTTGGATCATTAAAGGGAATTCCGACACGAGAAATGGCTCCTGGAACAAAAGGGCAATTGGCCTCTGCATCCGTACACATCATCAAAGCATAAAAATTATCTTTAGGATTATGAGCATCATCAATAAGTTTTGAAAAACATGCAATAGAGTCTTCACTGCCATAAGAAATATTAATTTCAGGATTCATTTCATCTTTTAAAGATTTGACTTCAAAACCTTCATTGATTAACATCTGAATTACATTCGGATGCAAAGCTGTTATTTCTGTACCGGCGGAAAAACTAAATAAAGGGAGATCGAAATAACGAGCGGCAATTGTCCCCCAAATTTGTCCCATGTGACTTCTCCTAGAATTATGAGTACAGACAAATAATAAATTTAAGAGCTCCTTAGATTTTAATTCTGTCCTTATTTTCGAAGCCAAATCATTCAAAACTAGCTTTCGATCTTCAGGAATTGAATCAAAATTCAAGAGAAGATTAACAATAAGTTGATTTATTTTTGGAAACATACATTTAAATTAACAACAACCAGAACCAGGTTTACAAGCAGTAGCTTGACCCAAAACCACCTTTATTTTTTCTTTTGGAATCCCACAGCTATCCTCTGCGAGGCAAGCGGTTTGAGTAGCTTGAAGTAAGAAACCAAAATCAGATTGCATAAGCGTATACTTTTCTATGGTTTCCCCTTGTAATTCGACAAGGATTTCTTCATCGGGTAAAATTATTTTACTTTCAGTTTCTTGAATAATTTGCAACAGTTTCTTGGTATTTAAACGATGATTGACGTCATCCGCCAACCAAAGTTGGATGTTTATTTCCCCAATATTCCTAACAGTTCCGCCACAATCAACAAATTGTTTTTGAGTCCGTCCAATTTCTGTAATATGAAAATGAGCAGGAAAAGAAATCCCGTTAGGTAATATAAAAGCAAGTTCGTCCTGCTTTTGAAGTTCTGATTTAAATTCGAAAAAATTCATATTAACAGTCGCATATAGTTTGTTGAAGATCATATTGTATAAGCATATCGCCGACAAAAACACGTAATCTTTCGATAAGAGTATGATTAAGGCAGTAACAAACAGATTTCCCTTCTATGGTACCTTGGATGATTCCAACATTCTTTAATACCTTTAAATGTTGAGAAATGGTAGGTTGGGCAAGAGGAATTTCATTCGTTAGATAATTTCCAACACAAGTTTTATAAGTCAACAAAGTCTTCACAATTGCTAGGCGCGCTGGGTGACCAAGCGCTTTAAAAATAGCTGCTTCTTCATTAATTTGATCGTGAAAGATTTCATTTTTAGTCGCTCCCATTGAAAATTTTATTTGATTAAACGAATTATAAATGATTTTAATTTCATTGATAAATAAGTATTTGTAATCGTCTTATTGCAATATGCCGATATAAAAATTAATTCTAGAAAGAATAGAAGTTATATTGGACAAGACAAAGATAAAAACATATTGTCATATTGCAATATTACGATACGTTATTTATAGAATATTAAATTATTAAATCAAATACCTTTTAAGCTCGAAATATTCTCAAGATTGTTTTTCCAACAACGGTTAAATCTCTTAGCAGTGATCTATTTTCTAAATAGGCTAAATTAATTGCAATCTTAGAGGGCATAACTACTTCAATGTAGGTTTTCATTGGATTCTTTGAAGCCGCCAATAATTTATTTTCTTCAAAATATTGAAGTGATGCTTCATCTGTAATTCCTGGTCGAACTAATAATACTTTTCGCTGCGCCACAGTATATAATGCAACAAATTCAGCCACTTCAGGTCTTGGGCCAACCACACTCATATGTCCCAACAGAACATTAATAAACTGAGGGAATTCATCTAATTTGAATTTACGAATAACATAACCTACCCTTGTGATTCTTGAATCTTTACTCCCGATAGTTAGTTTACCTTGTTTGTCCGAATCCATTAACATAGACCTAAATTTTAATAAATTAAATTGTTTCGAGTCCTTTCCAATTCTAACTTGACGATAAAAAACACTTCCTTTTGATTCTAAGCGGATCAAAACCGCGATTAAAATTCCAAGAGGTAGAAATAAAATTAAAATAATACTAGAAAAGACGAGGTCGAACAATCGAATCATACCATTACTTTATGATAAGCAAATTTTACTGCATCAATTATGTAAAGGACTTGCTCATCAGTTAGCTGGAAATAGACGGGCAATGAAATTTCACAAGCATATTTAGTGTATGCGGTGGGGTAATTATTTATGTCAAAATCATTTTTGTATGCACTAAATAAAGGCAAGGGTTGAAAATGTACATTAACAGCAACATCTTTTTCAAAAATTTCATGGATAATTGCATCTCTTTGTTCCTCTGTTATCGTATCGATGCACAACTGAAATAAATGATAACAAGTGGATCTATCTTCATCTTTTTCAATCGGAAGCATCGCCCATGAGCAATCTTTGAATCCATTGTAATAAAGTCCAAAAATTGTAGCGCGTCTATCCATGTTTTCCTGATAACGTTCTAATTCAATCAAACCAATAGCTGCTTGAATATCAGTCATATTACATTTATAACCTGCTTCCAAAACATCATATTTCCAGGCACCTTTTTGCATTTTAGCTAAGGCATCTTTTGATTGACCGTGAAGAATTTTGATGCAAAATTCTTTATAAATTTCGTCATGATCAAAATCATCAGGTAAGTTAAAACAAACTGCTCCACCTTCTGCAGTGGTCAAATTCTTTACTGCATGAAAAGAAAAGCAAGTAATATCGGCATACGATCCTGCTCTTTTACCTTTATATTTTGCGCCAAAACTATGAGCGGCATCTGCTGCAATTAAGATTCTACCTAATTGTCTTTGCTTCTCATTGTTGGGTTGAAATATAGATCTGCTTTCTTCTATTAATTTATAAATAGCATCGTAATCACATGGGAGACCTGCTATATCAACCGGCATAATTACTTTAGTCCGAGAGGTAATTGCAGCTTTTATTTTTTCAACAGAAATATTAAAATCTGCGGCGTTAATATCGACCATAATTACTTTTGCACCGGTATGTAAAACAACATTCGCACTTGCACAATAAGTATATACTGGAATAATAACCTCATCACCCGGTCCAATGCCCCACCAGCGCAGAAAGACCTCCATACCCATGGTCCATGAACTTACTGCAACAGTTGTCTTACAAGAACAATAAGCTGAGATTTCTTTTTCAAATTTCTTTGTTCTTGGCCCGGTTGAAATCCAACCACTTTGCAAAGTAGCCACTACTTCATCAATAATTTTCTGATCTATTCTAGGCGGTGAAAAAGGAATCATATTATCTAGTTAATACTTGTTGTTTAATGGAAGGACTTTTTCTCAAAATTAAAAACTCCATGACACCACGAATATAACCACTTCCATAGGATATATGAAGGGTGAGAAAAGATCTTATCAAACCTAAAAAGTTAGTTATCGAATGATCCGCATATTTAAATGAGAAGTATAAAAGCAAAATATAATAAAAAATATTTGGCAATAAAAGCAACCATAAAATACCAAATGGTATTAGGAATATAAATGGTGTAAGCAATAAATACAAGACAAAAAGTGGGGGTGCCATTTGACGCAGAGTAGTGATTGTTTTGTGCTTCTTATTTACATAAACTTTCCAATAACCATATTGAAAAAATTGTTTACTTACTTGTTTAAATGTACTTCGGACATAATATTTCAAATTGATATCCGCTTCGAACCAAATTTTTCCTCCAGATTTCAGGACTCTAAAATTAAAATCATCATCTTGATTACGCGTAAGTTGAGCGTCAAACAAACCAATAGTATCGAAAACTTTTTTGGGATACATTGGACTTGTTACAGTGTCCGTATAAGCTGATTTTGATAAAGTTCTAAAATTACCTGATCCCATACCAAAGGAGCTTGACATAGCTTTCGAAATGATCTCACTTTCGGAATTCGTAAATTGATTTATCAATGAACCACCTACACACCAAATATTTTCATTCGATTTTAAAACTTCAATACATTTTGCAATATAATTGCTGGAAAGAATATGACGCGCACCTACTATGAGTAAGTAATCAAAATCTCTTTGATTAATTCCAATATTAAATGCATTTGGCGTGGTTAAACTTGGATTGTCTAATAAATGAAGTCTTGAATTAAGTGCGGCTAATTTTTGGATTAATGCTCTTGTTCCATCATCGCTTTGACCATCTACAACAAATACATTGATTTCAAAATTTGAAATTCCCTCTGATGCGAAAATTGCAGTTAAACATTCTTCGATATGAATAACTTCATTTCGGCATGGTATAACAATACTCAATTTCATGTCAATTCTTTTTTAGAAATCAAAAGTCCACTACTTAATATTGCAATCCACATGGTATAAAAAACAATCCCTGATTGTCTTTGCAGCATACTTTCAAAAAGACAATTAAGAGCCAAACTAATAAATATGAAAACTAAAATCCAATTTTTTTGGACATATGCTTGATAAGATCCGTAAATCAATATCGATAGAAAAAATATTAATCCAATAATTCCCGTTTCCCCAGCAGTTTGAAGAAACTGATTGTGCGGATTATACCTTAAGGCCGCTAGATCATCTTTACCATATTTTTTAAGTTTTTCATACATTTTGTTTTGAAGATGATTCACACCAAGGCCCAAGGGATGCTCCTTAATTATTTCACCTGTCACGGTCCAAACAACCAGTCTAGCTTCATTTCCTTGCATTATAGCAGGTCTGGTTTTCACAAATTCAGTAGGATCATTTATATATTCAACAATGAAATTACCTGTGTTTTTTATATTAGCGGTAAGACTGCCTTGAGTTGTCGCAAATATTGCAATACAAACACCAATTACAGAGAAAAACAAGATTCTTAGTTTGGGTTTTAAGATTTTTACGCTCCATTTAATTAAAACAAAACCAAGCAATAGAAGATACACGAGCATACCTGACAAACTGCCAAGGGGCAAATGTAAAATCCCAAAATACAAGATCAACATCATGATGCCGAATCGTAGCCATTTCGAATCCGAATCTTTCATAATTTCTAATAGCATAAAAACGGCTAGAGAAATGAATGCAGCAAAATAGGTAGGATGATGCAAAGGTGAAAAAGAGGAGGAATAAAAGGCCCCTAGTCCTGTGCCCGAACCATACATAATCATTGCCTGAACAATACAATAAAGGGATAGGATAAAAACGAATGAAATAAATTGAATATAAACTCTGTTCCTATTCAATCCTTCTTTTGGTAGAAAAGAAAAAATAAAAGGGAAGATCAAATAAGATAACTTAAACTCATAATTTTCTTTAGAGATTTTGCTAAGCCATTCCGGGAAACAATAAGCGAAGTAAATAAGATACAATATCGCAAAACCCAGAAGAATATAATTGATTTTGAAAATTAGATATTTTTTAAAAATCCCATAAATAACCACTAGTCCAAACAAGCTTATAAAAATGGAAGTGAAATGAGGTAAAACCAACCAAATACTTACCAATAGCAAGAGGAAAAATCGATAAACAGCATCAAATTTTAGGGACTTCATTTGGCAATTAAAGATTGATAAAAATCAATTAAAACTTTTTCTTCGGCATTCCAATGGTATACTGTCTGGACTAATTTTCTACCATTTTCACCCATTTTTTTCGCTAGCGCTTTATCATTAACAAGTTTATTAATTGCATCAGCTATTTCATTGGGATTAGAGGGATCAACACAGATGCCACAATTATTTTTTTCAATCAATGATTTCCAAAGGGGAAAATATGAACCAATCACAGGCAACCCAGCAGCCATATATTCAAATATTTTATTGGGCTGAGCATTGATATGATTGGGAAAAGGGAGAAAAGTTACTATTCCTGCAATTGATTGTTGTTTTAATTGCATCGAAGTTTGTCGGTCAATAAATCCTAACTCATTTACTTTTTCCCACCCATTCAACTTGATTAACTCAGCTCTAAATTCAGGAGCAATTGCTCCTGCCAATTCAAGTTTTACATCGGTAAATTCCATACTTTTTACAAGAGATTCAATACCGCGAATTTGGCTGATACCTCCGATATAACAAATACTATTTACTTTTTCAGAATTAGTTTTTTGAACAAACTCAATTTCACTTTCTAAAGGATAATTATTAACTGCAATAGTATTTGACTTGATTTTTATAAATCGCTCAGCAATAAAAGGTGTTGCACCTATTACCCCATCCAATTTCTTCACTACAAAATTCTCAAAATGCTCAACAAACCAAGATATTATTCCTTTCACAGGTAAATATGATTTCCCCATGATTTGTCTTGGCAAATCTTCGTGAGCATCATAAATCACTTTTTTGCCTTTTCTCTTTAATTTGAGTGCAATCCTTAATAACTCAGGGTCATGTAGATGATAAATATCTCCTTGAAGTTCAAGTGCTTTATTTCCAACTTGATTCACTGTATTCCACATTCTTTTCAAGCGACCACCATTATTGGCAGTGACAGAATGAATGGAAACCCCTTCCTCTATTCTTTCCTCTACACCTGCTAAAATTAAATGAACTTGTGAATTTTTATAAACTTTAGCAAGAGAAACACATTCTTTAAGAAATATGCGTACATCTCGATCTCCATGCGCACTACTCAAATGAACAATTTTAATTTGTGCTTGAATACTATCTTCAGAATGACTGTCCGTTTGTTTCATCTAGAACAAAGGTAATATAATTGGAGAAATGACTAAGTGTCGATTAAGTCGCTCAAGTGAAGAGAAATGACTTCCTATATTTTTACTTATCTTCGTTCTACTAAGTAAATTAAATGTACATTTCTAATTCTATTTTTCAAAAAGTTTTTCGGCGTTTATTCCCGTTTAGTAGACCTAGAATGCTTAATAATATCAAAGACAATCAAAAAAATACCATTCCAAAAACAAGAATTTCAAGTAGCACCTTTATTGACCATCCCTTGACTTTAGAATTAGGTGAAAATGTATATATTGGTCACTTTAACTTTATAGAAGCAAGTCATGGAATAAAAATAGATGCAGGGGTACAAATAACTTCATTTATTACCATTACGACTCATTCAAGCCATCAATCTATCCGTCTATATGGCAACAAGTATTCAGGTTCAGAAATGATTGGATATATCAAAGGATCTATTGAAATTGGTGCCTATTCTTTTATTGGGCCACATTCCACCATAATGCCAAATACTAAAATTGGAAAAGGTTGTATCATTTCAGCATACAGTTATGTAAAAGGAGTATTTCCTGATTTTTCAATAATTGGTGGAAATCCTGCAAAAGTTATAGGTGATACTAGAACATTAGACGCATCATTATTAGATGAAAACCCATCATTAAAACCGAATTATGATGCATGGGCTAAGTAAAAACAGTTTGTCAATCTTAGGATTTTTCCTATTATTGGCTTCTGTACTGCTACCTGATATTAAGTTGAATGCTTCCTTGCCTTCATTGCAGATATTAGACTTTTTACTTCCCATTATATTTGTGGTGATTTGGATTAAAAGAAAAACTATCACACCAAATTATTATAGTCTAATTCCTCTTATTTTTAGTTTTTATATTCTTTTTTCCATTTTTATTAGCGATAATTATAGGGATTTGAATCCTTATTTTGAAGTATACAAGATGTTGAAAGTGGCACTTTTAATCGTTTTCTTTTCTCTTATCAATTTTGATTTCATCAAAAACTTAATTCATTTTCTTTTTGGATTGCTTGTACTTATCAATTTATTACATTTTTTTAATCTACTTCACATCAATTTTTTGCTGGAGCATTATTACAACGGAGGTATCCACATTCAATTTTTTGGATTAGATTCCATGGGTGCTCCGGCAGTTAAAAGATTAGTTGGGACAATGGGTAACCCTAATATTAATGGATTACTCTTTGGGATGTTTGCGATTTTGTATTTTCCTTTTAAGTTTAAACAAAAAGAACTTATTGGGTTTTTTATAGCCCTACTCATGACTTTTCTATGTCAATCAAGGACTTCATTGGTAATTATTATAGGAATATTTCTCTTTTTACTTGTGTTTCACCGGAGTAAATTCAAGCTACAACAATGGCTTGTCCTATTATTTGGCACATGCACCATTTACCTATTGTCTTGGATGCTGGCAACTTCCTTTTTTCAGTATACTTCCTACAATAATAGTTTATTGGATGGAACTGCATTATTTAGTGGTTCTGTAAGAGGTAGATGGGAATCTTGGGAGCTTTTATGGAATATGATTGTCAAGCATCCCATATTTGGATATGGACCAAATAAAAACTTTTTTTATACCAATCATATATATTCTGAAAATGAATACCTATTGATGACTTGGCGTTATGGTGTTATTGGATTAATGTTCTATTTAAGTATATTTATTTATCCCTTGATAAAATTTATTAAAAAGATGGAGCCTTATGCAATACAAGCGATCTTGTTAATTCTATTAATGACCATTAGCGCACTGACCAACAATCCATTTACAGAAAAGAATATTCTATTAATCTATATTTTTAGCATAAGTTGGGCCTTTAGTAAATACCTTAATCAGGAGTCTCATGTCGAAGCATAAAAAACTTTTACTCATAGGAGGAAGTAATGGCAATGCTCATTTAAGGAATTTCCACGATCTGATTTCAGATCAGTTTGAATCTATTTTAGTGGTGAGTAATAATATTATTGATTTTGCATCTTGTAAAAAACTCCATTTTGGTCTTAAGAATCCCATACAATTTTTGCAAAACATAAGTGAACTAAGATCCATAATTAAAGAATTTAAGCCTGATATTATTCATGTACATCAAGCCAATTCGTATGGATTTCTAACTGCCCTTGCAAATCAAGAAAAAATCCCATTAGTTCTTACTACATGGGGCAGTGATGTTTTACTTCTACCCAATAAGAGTCTTTTACATCGTTCGATGGTAAAGTATGTTCTCAGAAAAGCCGATCAAATTACTGCTGATGCTGAATTTATGGCTACTGCTATTCACAAACTAATTGGCAATAAAAAAGTATGTATTGCAAATTTTGGTGTAGCAATAGATGAGCAAAAAACAGGACTTGAACGAAAAAAAATAATCTATTCTAATAGGATGCATGCCCCTTTATACCAAATAGAGAAAATCATTCTTGAAAGCGCAGATTTCCTAAAGAAAAATACAGATTGGTTGCTAAAAATTGCCGGCCAAGGCCCAAATACTCCTGCATTAGAAAAATTAGCATTAGAAAATTTACCCCTTGGAAGCTACCAATTTGTTGGATTTTTAAACAGTGAACAAAACAAAGCTAATTACCAAAGTGCTACTATTTATATTTCTATACCAATAAGCGACGGCACCTCCATTAGTCTTCTAGAAGCCATGGCTTACGGTTGCATTCCCATTGTGTCAGATTTGCCTGCCAATAAAGAATGGATTACACATCTTGAGAATGGAATTATCAGCGATGGAGATGTGATGAAAGATATTGAAATAGCGTTGACATTAGATCCAATGTCTATAGAAGAAAAAAACAAGGTGATTATTGAAAATAGGGCCACTAAAGAAACGAATAAACGCTTGTTTTCTAGTATTTACGATAAATTATAGTTGTCTAATTACATCGAAAGTAGGCTTACTTTTGAATTCGAAGTTCTTAACTTTTAATTTTTACGTTTCATTTTGAATGGTCTTCTAGAAGAATTCGAATGAATTTTAAATTCTGGACCTTCACCTAATTCTTCAGGAAGTGGAGTTTGAGTAATCTCTGCTTCAATTAACTTTTGAATTTGTGTAAGTTTTTTCATGTCCTTCTCATTAACAAGAGTTATCGCTTCACCTTTTGTATTAGCACGAGCAGTACGACCAACACGATGCACATAATCTTCCGCATCAAATGGTGTGTCATAATTGATGACCAAATTAATTTCTTTGATATCTATACCGCGACTCATAACATCAGTAGCTACAATGATTCTAATTCGTTTAGAGCGAAATCCTAGCAGTACTTCCTCTCTTTCACTTTGATCTAAATTAGAAGAAACTCCATGTGACTTAAATCCATTTTTGCGCAAAGCATGTACAATTTCATTGACTTTACTCTTTGATGAAGTAAAAATAATGATACTGGAGTAATCAGGTCTCTCAGTAAGAATATGTTTTAAAAGTGGCACTTTTTGATTGTCGAACGTCAAGTAAACAGATTGCTTAACTCCTGCTGCTGGCTTTGAAATAGAAAGAGTTATTTCTTCCGGATCCTTTAATATTTTCTTGGCTAATTCCCTAATTTTATTGGGCATTGTTGCACTAAACATTAGCGTTTGACGCTTTTCAGGTAGCTTTGAAATAATTGACATAAGGTCATCTGTAAAACCCATGTCCAACATTTTATCCGCTTCATCCAAAACTAAATGTTTTACTTTAGAAAAATCCACATATCCTTGAGCAATATGCGAAAGTAATTTTCCAGGTGTTGCAACAATAATATCCGTCCCTTCCTTGAGCGCATCTTTTTGGAGGTCCCAATCTTTTCCACTACCACCGCCATAAATTGCTTTAGAACCTACAGACACAAAATAGGATAAGCCTTGAATTTCTTGCTCAATCTGAACTGCTAATTCACGCGTAGGAACAATGATTAAAGTATCTATAGAATAATCTTCTTTACCCGTTAATTTATTTAGAATAGGGAGAATGAATGCTGCTGTTTTACCTGTTCCCGTTTGGGCGCAAGCAATTAAATCCTTATTATCTAAAATTTGCGGGATTGCTAATTGTTGAATAGGGGTCGCATTAACGAAGCCCATGTGTGAAATTGCTTCCAACAACTGTTCGTTGAGATTTAATTCTGTGAATTTCATGTTGGCGCTAAAGTTACTAATAAAAGGTGGGTCTAGAGTATTATCATTAAAACCAATTACTTTAATTACATTTTAAAGCAACTAACTATTTTTAGCCGATGCCTTTTTGGCCAAATAATAAAAGACAAATAAAGTGAAAACTAACCAAGCGGCTTGAGTATAAGAAACTATTTGTAAACTCCACAAAAATACTTCTTGGTAATTTCCGTATTGCATCGGTAAAATCCAAAAAGGAATCACCTGAATGAGAGAACTAATAATTCCCATAAAGAATGCGATTTTCTGTTTCCCTATGATAAGAGGTAAGGCTGTAATTGGAGATAGAATAAAGTTAAACATCAACCAAATGGACATCGTTTCAGAATAAGAGCCAGATTGTCGCCAATCACGACCGAACACAAATTCAAAAATTGGTTCACCATAAAAGAATAAAATGCTGAATGGTGCTATAGAAAGCACAGACAACAATAAAAGCATTTTTTTCAAAATAGGTAAAATAGACTTTCCTTGATTGTATAATTCAGAAGCTTTGTTATAAAATATTTGTCCAAGAGAAACACCTACCAAAGCAAGAGGAATCCTTAACATAGTATAAGAGTGATTGAAAGAACCGTATATTGACTGAGAGTAATAGGTGAAGATTAAGGTAGCAATCAGCATATCTCTTCCATTATCGACAAAAACATGAGGTAGATTAATGGTTGGGAACTCCTTATGTTCTCGCATCAACACCAAAGTCTTCTTCTTTGAACGCAAGGAATTGAATTTTTTATGGATTCGTTTAAAATTAAAAGCAAATTCAAAAGATGAAACGATACTACCAATCAAGGAGGCCAATATTAATCCGAAAGCACTCAGGTGAAAAAATGCGAATAACCATTTCAATAAATTCGCAACTAATGAATTTGTGATTTTATTGCGAGAGATAATCGGGTATTCCCCCATTCTTACGGACCAACTTGTTCCAACATTAACGATTATAACACAAGCGGTTCCTAGAATAGAAAATAGATAAAACCACCATGAAAAATGAGTTGAGACGCCACTTATAATTAGAAAAGAAAAGACCACTGCTACTATTAATAGTATAACCAATGAGATTAAATAAGCCAATCGATATAAAAGGAATGAATGAGAATCATTTTTAGGTAAGGGCAAGGCTGCTTCATATCTAAGGGTTGCAATTGCAGAGATAAATCCAATCAATCGCATATAAAAAGCCAACTCCCCCATTTCTGAGGTAGTATATAATCTAGTTAAAATTGGAGCAATTAGATAACTTATTGCTTGAGCAATTACAGTACCAGACATCAATACAGTGAATGATTTAAAAAAATCACTTTTAGTTATTGCGCTTATTCGATCAAATGACATAGATGACAAAGATACTATGATTATATTTGCCAAATAAATCAATTTACATGAAAAATGTTGCAGTAATAGGTGCAGGTACAATGGGGAATGGAATTGCCCATGTTTTTGCTCAGTTTGGATATAAGGTTAATCTAATCGATGTCTCTCAAGTTGCACTTGATAAAGCGATAGGTACAATTGGTAAAAACCTAGATAGACAGGTCGCTAAAGAAGCTATAACAGAAGACGAAAAGAACTTAACACTAGCTAATATTAGCACACACACCAGTTTAAACTCAGGAGTTGTTGGAGTTGATTTAGTAGTAGAAGCCGCAACTGAAAATATTGATTTAAAACTAAAAATATTTGCAGAATTAGATTCTTTATGTGCTCCAGAGGTGATTTTAGCAAGTAATACTTCTTCCATATCTATTACAAAAATTGCTTCAGTGACCCAGCGTCCAGATAAAGTAATTGGTATGCATTTTATGAATCCAGTACCTGTAATGAAATTAGTTGAAATCATTAGAGGATATTCTACTTCTGATGAAGTGACTGATATCATAATGGATACTAGTAAAAAATTAAATAAAGTTCCTGTTGAGGTTAATGATTATCCAGGATTTGTTGCTAATAGAATATTAATGCCCATGATTAATGAGGCAATTTATACTTTATATGAGGGCGTTGCAGGCGTTGAAGAAATTGATACGGTAATGAAATTAGGCATGGCGCATCCAATGGGCCCACTTCAATTGGCAGATTTCATCGGTTTAGATGTATGTTTAGCCATTCTTAATGTACTGTATGATGGTTTTGGAAATCAGAAATATGCTCCATGCCCCTTACTAGTAAACATGGTAACAGCAGGAAAAAAAGGTATAAAAACAGGAGAAGGATTTTATTCTTGGGGCCATGGGACCAAAGAATTAATTGTTGCTCCAAATTTTATTAAATAAGTCCATATTTTTCTTGTAACACACCAACCA
The DNA here is from genome assembly GCA_044339115.1 of Crocinitomicaceae bacterium. GTDB lineage: Bacteria > Bacteroidota > Bacteroidia > Flavobacteriales_D > Crocinitomicaceae > UBA952. Next base: position 210,014 of record JBIIWA010000001.1, on the reverse strand, counting down.
ACTTTTTGTCGATCGGAAAAGACATGTGTCTTTCAATGAGATCCTCAATGGGAACCCACCGTTGTTTTTCGCCTTCAGAATAAAAAGGAGTACTGTATTCCTCTGTTCCTAATTGATTTATATCTGCAACATTTACCAAGTAATAAAAAGAAATGATTTGATGTTCTTCCTGAAATTTAGACGCTTGGAAAAACTCATTTACATAAAGAAAAGTAGATGAAATTACTTCCGCATTTACTTCTTCTTGAAACTCGCGCTTTAGAGCATCTTCAATACCTTCTCCAAATTCTATTCCACCGCCCGGGAATTTTGTAAAAAAACGACCAAATCGAAATTCATCAGATAATAAAACTTCTTTTTTGTCATTCACTAAAACTCCGTAAACCCTGAGGTTAAATTGATTTATACTCACTTAATAAATTTAAATTGTTTGCCGGGATATATCGCCGCTGATCCTAATTCCTCCTCAATTCTTAATAATTGATTGTATTTTGACATTCTATCACTTCTTGAAGCTGATCCTGTCTTAATTTGACCTGTATTTAATGCAACAGCAAGATCTGCTATGGTATTATCTTCAGTTTCACCACTTCTATGACTCATAACAGCAGTATAGCCATTTCTATTTGCCATTTGAACTGCCTCAATAGTTTCTGTTAATGTACCTATTTGATTTACTTTAACTAAAATAGAATTAGCAATACCTTCTTTAATACCTCTAGCCAAACGACTGGTATTGGTCACAAATAAATCATCACCAACCAATTGAATTTTATGACCCAATCTTTCAGTAGCCAATTTCCATCCCTTCCAATCATCTTCAGCAAGTCCATCTTCTATTGAGAGAATTGGATATTTAGAAACCCAATTTTCCCAATACGCTACCATTTCTTCAGAAGTCATCGACTCACCAGTTGACTGGAAAATATATTTTTCGGAAACTGAATCATAAAATTCAGATGCTGCAGCATCTAGAGCAATATACATATCCACTCCTGGTTTAAACCCAGCCTTTTCAATTGCTTCCATTACCACTTGAATTGCTTCTTCATTGGATCCTAAATTTGGTGCAAAACCTCCTTCATCTCCAACATTAGTAGACATCCCTCTTGATTTTAAGACTGTTTTTAGATGATGAAAAACTTCTGTACCCCAACGCAAACCTTCTGAAAAAGAGGCTGCTCCAAAAGGCATAACCATAAATTCTTGAATATCGATTAGATTATCAGCATGAGAACCACCGTTTAATATATTCATCATAGGTACAGGAAGTGTTACAGCACCCACTCCTCCAATATAACGATACAAACTTAATCCAGATACTTGAGCAGCAGCCTTTGACACAGCCAAAGAAACACCTAAAATAGCATTGGCACCAAGATTCGATTTATTTGGGGTTCCATCAAGTTGAATCATTACAGCATCAATAGCCTTCTGATCGAAAACATTCATTCCTTGCAAGGCAGGATTTAATATTTCATTTACATTTTTGACCGCTTTCAAAACGCCCTTACCTAAAAAATACGCAGCATCATTATCACGCAATTCAACAGCCTCATGGATTCCTGTAGAAGCTCCCGAAGGAACTGCAGCGCGACCAACCTTACCATTTAGGGTATGCACATCCACTTCAATTGTTGGATTGCCACGAGAATCTAAAATTTGACGTGCAAACACACGAGATATTGTACTCATTATTTAATTTTTATTGGAGTTCATATTTTGAATAAACTGATCAAAAAGATAGCGTGAGTCATGAGGTCCGGCAGAAGCTTCTGGGTGAAATTGAACTGAAAATACTTTTTTATTTTTTAAAGAAATACCTGCAATCGTATCGTCATTCAAATGCATATGCGTTATTTCAATATCTGGATTTTTACTCATACTTTCCTTAGAAATAACAAAACCATGGTTTTGAGTAGTTATTTCACTTTTACCTGTAATAAGATTTTTAATTGGGTGATTTATTCCTCGATGACCATTAAACATTTTCACGGTAGAAAGTCCTTGACTTAAACCTAAAATTTGGTGCCCCAAACAAATCCCAAAAATTGGAATATTTGTCTTTACTAATGCATCAACAATTGCAATTGAATTAGGCATAGATGAAGGATCTCCGGGTCCGTTTGACAACATGAAACCATTTGGTTGATAAGCAAGTAAATCTTTAACTGGTGTATCTAAGGGGAACACCTTAACCTGACAGCCTCTTTCTACAAGACAATTAACAATATTAGCTTTCACACCAAAGTCTAAAAGGGCAACTTTTAATGCCGCATTCTTATCCCCTACCTCATATGCCTGATTGGTTGCAACGAATGAAGATAATTCTAATCCGTCCATTGATGGAACCTTCTTAAGTTCAGCTTTCAAGGTTTCCAAATCTAATATTTCTGAGGAAACGATTGCATTCATAGCACCTTTACTGCGGATATGTCTAACCAAAGACCTGGTATCAATGTCTGAAATACCTACCGTTTTCGAATCGATAAGCATATTTTGCAAAGAATCATTGCTAGAGGGACGAGAATATGTATTGCTAAATTTTTTAGTAATTAAACCTGCCAATTTCACACCTTTAGATTCTGATTCTTCGGCATGAACTCCATAATTACCAATATGAGCCGTTGTCATGATCAGCATTTGACCATAATAAGAAGGGTCTGTAAAAACTTCTTGATAACCTGTCATTCCGGTATTAAAAGCGATTTCACCGGCGCTTGTTCCAATTTTCCCAATTGCAGCACCATGATACACAGTGCCATCTTCTAATAATAATACAGCTGGATTTCTTGATTCCATTTATCGTTTCTTACAAAGTTAAGAAACTTACGGGGTATGGCGTTTTATAAACACAAAAAAGGCGGTTAAAAAACCGCCTTTTTATTAACATGTGTTAAAATCTATTATTCAGCTGATGGTTTGTCAGTTGATTCTGTTTCATCTGAAGCAGCTTCGTCATTTGACTCTTCTATTTCAGGAGTTTCTTCAACTGCCTCTGCAACTGGAGCTTCTTCAACTACTTCAGCAATTGGAGCTTCTTCAACTACTTCAGCAACTGGAGCTTCTTCAACTACTTCCGCAATTGGAGCTTCTTCAACTACTTCCATAACTGGAGCCTCTTCAACTACCTCCGCAACTGGAGCTTCCTTAACTACTTCCGCAACTGGAGCTTCTTCGACAACTTCCGCAACTGGAGCTTCTTCAACTACTTCCGCAACTGGAGCTTCTTCAACTACTTCCGCAACTGGAGCTTCTTCAACCACTTCCGCAACTGGAGCTTCTTCAACTACTTCCGAAACTGGAGTTGCTTCAACAGCACCTTCTGATGAAGTACTTGATCCACCTCTTCTTGAACGACGTGTAGTTTTCTTTGCTTTTTCATTGGTGTAAATTTCGTTGTAGTCAACCAATTCGATTAAACACATTTCTGCGTTATCACCTAAACGGTAACCTGTTCGAATAATTCTAGTGTATCCACCATCTCTTGTAGCAATTTTTGCTGCAACATCACGGAACAATTCTGTAACGATTTCTTTGCTTTGCAAATAAGAGAATACAATTCTTCGTGAATGTGTAGTGTCTGTTTTTGACTTTGTTAAAAGTGGTTCAACATATACGCGTAAAGCCTTTGCTTTAGCGATAGTAGTAGAAATCCTTTTGTGCTCTATTAAAGAACAAGCCATATTAGAAAGCATTGCTTTTCTATGTGCTGATTTTCTACTTAAGTGATTTAATTTATTTCCGTGTCTCATTTCTCAATTGTTCTAAATCAATCCTAGTCTTTATCTAATTTATATTTTGCAACATTCATTCCGAAAGTCAAACCTTTGTTGTCAACTAAATCATCTAGTTCAGTCAATGACTTCTTACCAAAGTTTCTAAATTTCAACAAATCTGATTTTGCATAAGAAACTAAATCACCTAATGTTTCAACATCTGCAGCTTTCAAACAATTTAATGCACGAACCGAAAGATCCATATCAACTAATTTTGTTTTAAGCAATTGACGCATGTGAAGTGAAGTCTCATCAAATTCTTCTGTATCTGCTTTGCTTTCACTATCTAAAGTAATGCGCTCATCAGAGAATAGCATGAAATGATGAATTAAGATCTTAGCTGCTTCCTTAAGAGCTTCTTTAGGATGAATTGCGCCATCACTTGTGATGTACAATACCAATTTTTCATAATCCGTTTTTTGTTCTACACGGAAATTCTCAATAGCGTAACGCACATTAACAATTGGTGTAAAAATTGAATCGATGAAAATCGTACCGAAAGATGCGTTAGCATTCTTATTTTCTTCAGCGGGAACATATCCACGACCTTTAATAATTGTAAGTTCGATTTCCAACTTTACAGAAGGCTCCATATTACAAATTACCAAATCTGGATTTAATACTTGAAAAGCACTTGTGTACTTTCCGATATCTCCAGCGGTCAATTTACTTTGTCCACCTACTGAAACGATAACAGTTTCGCTGTCAGTTCCTTCGATTTGTTGTTTGAAACGCACTTGCTTCAAACTTAAGATGATTTCTGTTACATCTTCAACTACTCCTTTAATGGTAGAGAATTCATGATCAACTCCTTCGATTTTAATCGAAGCAATCGCGAATCCTTCCAAAGAGGAAAGTAATATTCGACGTAGAGCATTACCTATTGTAATACCATAACCTGGTTCAAGAGGACGAAATTCAAACTCTCCGTTGAATTCGTCTGATTGAATCATGATAACCTTGTCAGGTTTTTGAAAATCCAAAATTGCCATTTTCTTGCTTTATAGATTATTTAGAATATAATTCGACGATTAGTTGCTCCTTGATGTTTTCAGGGATCATTTCTCTTCCTGGGATACTTAAGAATCTTCCAGACATAGTAGATCGGTCCCAATCCAACCAATCATATTTTTTACTGCTTGCGTCCAATGAAGAAACGATAGCTTCTAACGATTTCGATTTTTCACGAACACCAACAACATCACCAGGTTTAACTTGGTATGAAGGTATGTTTACTACATCACCATTAACAGTTACATGTCGGTGAGAAACTAATTGACGAGCACCACGACGGGTTGGAGCGATACCTAATCGATAAACTGTGTTATCTAATCGAGTCTCACACAACTGAAGTAATACTTCACCAGTAATTCCTTTCATTCGAGAAGCTTTCTCGAACATGTTCGCAAATTGCTTTTCCAAAATACCATAAGTATATTTTGCTTTTTGCTTTTCACCTAATTGTATAGCGTATTCAGACTGCTTTCCGCCTCTTCTTTTTGAGGGGCCGTGCTGGCCTGGGCCATAACTTCTGCGCTCTAGCGCTTTATCCGGACCAAAAATTGGATCTCGGAATCTTCTTGCTATTTTGGTCTTTGGACCTGTATATCTTGCCATTTCTTAGTTATTATGTCATGAATTAAGGCATTCCTTCGATGACTGGGTTATTATTATACTCTTCTTTTCTTCGGAGGGCGACATCCGTTGTGTGGTAAAGGAGTAACGTCAACAATCTCTGTTACTTCAATTCCTGAGTTATGTAATGATCTGATAGCAGATTCTCTTCCTGCACCTGGTCCTTTTACATAAACTTTTACACGTCTTAATCCAAAGTCATGTGCTTCTTTAGCTGCATCTTCTGCTGCAATTTGAGCAGCATAAGGTGTGTTCTTCTTAGAACCTTTAAAGCCCATTTTACCAGCAGATGACCAAGAAATAACTTGACCTGCCGTGTTCGTTAAAGAAATGATTAAGTTGTTAAAACTCGCTTGGATATGAGCTTCACCTAAGGCTTCAACTTTAACGTTCTTCTTCTTTTTTTGATTTGATTTTGCCATTTTCTACTTATTATTTAGTTGCTTTTTTCTTATTAGCAACTGTTTTTCTCTTTCCTTTTCTAGTTCTAGAGTTATTTTTTGTATGTTGACCACGTAATGGCAAACCTGAACGGTGACGAATGCCACGGTAACAACCGATATCCATTAAACGCTTAATGTTCAATTGAACTTCAGAACGCAAAGAGCCTTCTGTTTTAACCTCATTAATTGCATTTCTCAATACAGCTAATTGGTCATCATTCCAATCTTGAACCTTAATATTCTCATCGATTCCACAATCGGTTAGAATTTTCTTAGAGCTACTTCTTCCGATTCCGAAAATATACGTTAAACCGATAACCCCTCTTTTGTTTTTTGGTAAGTCAATACCTGCAATACGTGCCATATACTAAATTTTAACCTTGTCTTTGTTTTAACTTTGGATTCTTCTTGTTTATCACATAAACCCTTCCTTTGCGCTTTACGATTTTACAATCGGCTGTGCGTTTTTTAACAGATGCTCTTACTTTCATCACTCTTATTTTTATTCTTATTTATACCTGAACGAAATTCGTCCTTTTGTCAAATCATAAGGGGACATTTCAACTTTAACTTTATCTCCTGGAAGAATCTTTATATAAAACATTCTCATTTTTCCAGAAATATGTGCTGTCAAAACATGCCCATTTTCTAATTCTACTCTAAACATTGCGTTTGGCAAAGCTTCTAGTATTGTTCCATCTTGTTCAATCGAGGATTGTTTCGCCATAATTTAAAAACCTGATAATTCATTAGGTGATCTTCTTCCTCTTACTCTACTTCCTTCCATTAAACCATCCATGTGTCTGTTTAATAAATAAGTTTCAATTTGTTGCAGTGTATCTAATACAACACCTACCATAATTAATAATGAGGTACCTCCAAAAAACATTGCAAAGCCATCATTAATTCCAACCATTTTTGCGATTGCAGGAATAACTGCGATTGCTGCAAGGAATAAAGAACCAGGGAATGTTATTCTTGAAACCAATGTATCAATATAATTAGCGGTATCTTCTCCAGGTCTAATGCCAGGGATAAATCCACCACTTCTTTTAAGATCATCCGCAATTTTTCTAGGATTGATCATAATTGCTGTGTAGAAATAAGTAAATACAATAATTAAAATACACAATAGAATATTATAATTAAGTCCATATGGATTAGTAAGTAAGCGTTGAATAAAACCAGCTTGTTCACCAGAATCCGTTGCGCTAACAAAAATCATAATTGGAATAGTCATAATAGCTTGGGCGAAAATTATTGGCATTACACCACTTGCATTAACTTTAATAGGTAGATAATTTCTCGCTCCTTGTTCGTCAACCGCTCGTGCACCAACAACACGTTTTGCTGTATTGAGTGGAATGCGTCGAACCCCTTGAACTATTAATATGGTACTTAAAACAACTAGCATAAATGCTAAAATTTCAAGAACTAATTTGATCATATTTCCTGCTTCAAAAGACTTACCTACTTCAGCGATAAAAGCACCTGGTAATCTTGAGAGAATTCCAACAGCGATTAACAATGAAATACCATTTCCTATTCCTTTCTCAGTAATTCTTTCCCCTAACCAAACGGCAAACATAGATCCAGCAACTAAAACAAGTATCGTTTGCGTCCACCAAAAAGTTCCTGCATCAGCTGGAAGTGCGCCTTTTTGTTCAACGTACATGGACAAATAACTTGGTGCTTGAAGCGCACAAATTACTATAGTAAGAATGCGTGTATAATTATTTATTTGTTTTCTTCCTGATTCACCTTCATTTTGCATTTTCTGTACCGCTGGAACAGCCATACCTAAAAGTTGCATAATAATAGAGGCACTAATATAAGGCATGATTCCAAGAGCCATAACGGAAGCATGTGTAAATCCTCCACCGGAGAACATAGACAATAAGCTTTCTAAAGTTCTTTGAGATTGGGACCCACCTTCTGAAGCCTTTTCTAAAATGCTATAATTAACACCAGGCAGGATTATATGAGAACCAATTCTGTAAACTAGAATTAATCCTAAAGTAAGCAGAATTCTTTGACGGAGTTCTTCTACTTTCCAGATGTTTTGAATATTTGTTATGAGTCGTTTCATTTAAAAAAATGCAAAGTTAATCAGATTTTTGTATAGTTCCCGCCATTTGCTTCAATTAACTCAATAGCCTTTGCTGAAAAGCCGTGAGCAGAAATTGAAACTTTTGCTTTAAGTTCGCCATGACCTAAAACTTTAACCAAGTCATTGTTCGAAATCAAACCATTATCTCTAAAAACATCTAGGTTAAAATCTGTGATTCCTTTAGTTTCAGAAAGCATTTGAATTGATGCTAAATTAATTGCTTTGTATTCAACGCGATTGATATTCTTAAAACCAAATTTAGGAACACGACGCTGAAGTGGCATTTGTCCACCTTCAAAACCAATTTTCTTAGAATAACCAGATCTAGATTTAGCTCCTTTGTGACCACGTGTGGAAGTTCCACCATGTCCAGAACCTTGTCCTCTAGCGATTCTTTTTTGTTTTTTTACTGCACCTTTAGCAGGTGTCAAATTATTTAATTCCATTTGTTCTTTTTCTTATCTATTCAACAACTAGCAAAAGGTGCTTCACCTTATTGATCATACCAAGAATTTGAGGCGTACCTTCTTTTTCTATAGTTTGATTTAATTTTCTAAATCCAAGAGCTTTAATCGTAGCTTTTTGATCAGCTGGACGCTTAATAGCACTTCTTACTTGTTTTATTTTAATAATACTCATTTCTTTTACTATTAACCGTTAAAAACTTTATCCAAAGAAATTCCTCTCTGACGTGCTACAGTAACTGCATCGCGCATTTTAGAAAGTGCATCCATAGTTGCTTTAACAACATTATGTGGATTTGATGAACCTTGAGACTTAGCCAATACATTGTGTACACCAACACTCTCTAAGACTGCACGCATAGCACCACCTGCAATTACACCGGTACCATTTGTAGCTGGCTTAAGAAATACTTGTGCTCCGCCGAATTTACCTTTTTGAGCATGGGGAACAGTTCCTCTAAGGATTGGAACGCGAATAAGATTTTTCTTAGCGTCATCAATTCCTTTAGTGATAGCTTCCGTCACCTCTTTCGCTTTTCCAAGACCATGACCAACGACACCATTTTCGTCTCCAACAACAACAATTGCTGAGAAGCTAAAAGTTCGTCCACCTTTGGTAACTTTAGTTACACGATTAACAGATACTAACTTATCTTTAAGTTCGATGTCTGTCGATTTTACTCTATTTACAATTTGATCGCTCATTTCTTTTAAAATTTAAGTCCACCTTCACGAGCAGAATCCGCAAGTGATTTTACTCTACCATGATACAAATAACCATTACGATCAAAAATAACTGCTTGGATTCCAGCTTTCACTGCTTTCTCTGCGATCATTTTACCTACCATTTTAGCCTGATCTAACTTAGCCACTTTCTGAGCTTCGTCTTGCTTGTAAGAACCAGCTGAAGCAAGTGTCTTGCCAGTTGTATCATCTATTATTTGCGCGTAGATTTGTTTGTTACTTCTGTAAACAGACAATCTAGGAACTACAGCTGTACCGTAGATTTTTTTGCGAATTCTTCGCTTAATTTTTGCACGTCGTAAAACTTTGTCTAATGCCATGATTCCTTTCTTTATTTCTTACCTGCTGATTTACCAGCTTTTCTTCTAATTTCCTCACCTAAGAATCGAATACCTTTTCCTTTGTACGGTTCAGGTTTTCTCATACTTTTAATTTTCGCTGCTACTGCACCTAAAAGTTGTTTGTCATGTGACTCTAAAGTCACGACTGGAGCCTTACCTTTTTCCGTTAAGGTTGTTACCTTAACTTCTTTCGGCAATTCAAATACAATACCATGTGAGAAACCTAAAGCTAACTCAAGTTGTTGTCCAACTGCTGTTGCTCTAAATCCTACTCCGATCACTTCCATTTCCTTTTTAAATCCATCGGAAACACCAGTAATCATATTTTGAATAAGTGCACGATAAAGACCGTGTTTTGAACGATCTTTTGGCGCTTCTGTTTCACGAACAAAAGTAATCACACCATTCTCGATAGTTATAGTAATGCTTGGGTCAATTTCTTGAACCATCTCACCTTTTTTACCTTTTACTACAACCGTTGTACCATTGATACTTACATCAACACCGCTTGGAATAGTTATAGGTAGTTTACCAATTCTTGACATCTTCTAATACTTAAATATTAATATACATAACATAAAACCTCACCACCAACATTCAATTTTCTAGCTTCTTTGTCAGTTATGACACCAGTAGAAGTTGAAATTATGGCAATTCCTAGGCCGTTTAATACACGTGGCATCTCAGATGAACCGCTATATTTTCTAAGTCCTGGACGAGAAGCTCGTTGGATTTTAGTTATTGCAGGAACACGAGTAGACACATTGTATTTCAAGGCAATTTTAATGGTACCTTGTTTATTGTCTTCTTCAAATTTATAGTTCAAAATAAAACCTTGATCAAACAAGATTTGCGCCATTGCACGCTTAATATTTGAACCAGGTATTTCAACCATTTTTAGACCAGCTGAACTCGCGTTACGAATTCTTGTTAGAAAGTCTGCTATAGGATCTGTAGTCATCTTTTTTCTATTATATCAATTACCAACTTGCTTTTTTAACGCCAGGTATTTTTCCGTTCAAGGCCATTTCTCTAAATGTAACCCTTGAAATACCAAACTGTCTCATGTACCCTCTAGGACGACCAGTCAAACCACATCTATTGTGCTTTCTGTTTTTCGCTGAATTAGCAGGTAGCTTTTGCAATGCCATCATAGCATCCCATTTAGCTGCTTGCACCTCTTCACTAGATGAAGTAGATTTTAACACTTTTGTTAACTCCTCACGTTTCTTTGCATAACGAGTAACTAATCTTTCTCTTTTACGCTCTCGCGCTTTCATTGATTCTTTTGCCATTCCTTTTTACTTTTTAATAAATGGAAACCCAAATGCGTCTAATAATGCTTTTGCTTCTTCATCACTTTGAGCACTGGTTACAAAAGTGATATCCATTCCTAATATACGATTTACTTTATCGATGTCAATTTCCGGAAAAATAATGTGTTCTTTAATTCCTAGGTTAAAATTTCCGCGGCCATCAAATCCTTTTGGGTTGATACCTCTAAAATCTCTTGTTCTAGGTAGAGAAACAGCTAGTAATCTATCTAAGAAATCGTACATTTTATCACCGCGCAACGTTACTTTCGTACCGATTGGCATTCCTTTTCTCAATTTAAAATTTGAGATGTCTTTTTTAGACAAGGTTGTGATTGCTTTTTGTCCAGCGATACGAGAAAGATCTGCAGCAGCGCTTTCGATCAATTTCTTATCTGCAACAGCATCACCAACTCCTTGGCTTAAGACAATTTTTTCCAATTTAGGCACCCGCATTACAGATGAATACCCGAACTGTTCAGTTAATCCTGAAATAATTTCAGCATTATACCTTTCCTTTAATCTTGGTGTGTAACTCATTATTTTATCACCTCCCCTGATTTCTTTGCATAACGTACTAATTTTCCTTTATCGTCCAATTTTCTTCCTAAGCGAGAAGGTACACCGTTAACGATCACCATCAAGTTTGAAATATGAATTGTTCCTTCTTTTTCTTCAATACCACCTTGTGGATTGGCTGCACTTGGCTTATTATGACGCTTAATCATATTAACACCTTGCACGGTCACTCTCATTTTGATGCGATCGATTGCAATTACTTGGCCTTCTTGACCTTTCGATTCACCGCTCGTTACTCGAACGGAATCACCTACTTTTATATTTAACTTCTTTTGCATAACCTTTTTATTATAATACTTCTGGTGCCAATGAAACAATTTTCATAAAATTGTTTTCACGTAATTCACGCGCTACGGGGCCAAAAATACGAGTTCCTCTCATTTCACCTGCTTGATTTAAAATCACACAAGCGTTGTCATCAAAACGAATATAAGAACCATCTGGACGACGAACCTCTTTTTTAGTTCTAACAACTACAGCTTTCGCTACCGTTCCTTTTTTAACGGCACCTTGAGGGGTAGCACTTTTAACAGCAACAACTATTTTGTCACCTACCGACGCATAGCGTCTTCTTGTTCCTCCCAATACTCGTATGCACAACACTTCCTTTGCTCCGGAATTGTCAGCTACTGAAAGTCTAGATTCTGTTTGTATCATTATTCAGTTTATTTCGCTCTTTCAACAATTTCTACTAATCTCCAATTCTTTGATTTACTCAAAGGACGAGTTTCCATGATTTTCACGGTATCACCTACATGACAATCGTTTTTTTCATCATGAGCAACGAATTTGGTCGTCATTTTAATGAACTTACCATACTTCGGGTGCTTAACTTTACGTTCAACAGCAACTACAATAGATTTCTCCATTTTATCACTTGTTACCGTACCTACTCTTTCTTTTCTTAAATTACGCTTTTCCATTATAAGCTATTTTATTTTAAGCTATTGTGCTTTATTTTGTCTAACTGTTAACTCGGTATTCAAACGAGCTATTAACTTACGCATACTTGTGATTCTCAAAGGATTCTCAATTGGCGCCATTTTGTGTGTCAACTTCAAATTGATCATTTGATTTTGAAAATCAGCTAGGCGATTTTTCAAATCTTCATTTGATAGTTTAACGATTTCTTGTTGTTTCATCTTTTATAATTAAACAGGTATAACAAAGTCATTTCTTACTATGAACTTACATTTCACTGGTAGTTTTTGAGCTGCCAAACGCATTGCTTCTTTAGCAATTTCATAAGAAACACCATCTGCTTCAAACAAAATTCGTCCTGGTTTTATCACTGCTACCCAGTGACTTGGAGCACCTTTACCTTTACCCATCCTTACCTCTGCAGGCTTGGAAGTTACTGGCTTGTCTGGAAAAATTCGGATCCAAACTTTACCTTCTCTCTTCATAAATCGCGTAACTGCGATACGAGAAGCTTCAATTTGTCTTGAAGTAATCCACCCTGGCTCTAAAGTTTTAAGTGCGAAAGATCCGAAAGCAATGGTGGCACCACGATGGGCCATACCAGTGTTTCTTCCTTTCTGCATTTTTCTAAATTTCGTTCTTTTCGGTTGTAACATCTTATACTATTTTCTCAGTATTACTTTTTCTTTCTTTTCGGTGACATTGGTTTGTTGCTTGGTCCTGCATTATTTGAAGCAGTTGAAACACCTACGTTTGGAGATAAATCTCTTTTTCCATAGACTTCACCTTTACATATCCAAACTTTAATTCCAAGTCTACCATATGTTGTATGCGCTTCAGACAAAGCATAATCAATATCTGCTCTAAAAGTATGAAGTGGAGTTCTTCCTTCTTTATACATTTCAGATCTTGCCATTTCTGCACCATTCAAACGGCCAGATATTTTAATTTTAATTCCTTCTGCTCCCATTCTCATGGTATTTGCAATGGCCATTTTAATCGCTCTTCTAAAAGAGATACGAGCTTCAAGTTGTCTAGCAACACCATCAGCAACCAAACGAGCATCTAATTCAGGACGTTTAACTTCAAAAATATTTATTTGAATTTCCTTCTTAGTAATTTTCTTTAACTCTTCTTTAAGTTTATCAACTTCCTGACCACCTTTTCCAATAATCACACCTGGACGAGCAGTATTAATAGTAACAGTAACTAATTTTAAAGTTCGTTCAATTATAATTTTCGCAATACTAGCTTTCACTAAACGAGCACTAAGATATTTACGGATTTGAACATCCTCAATAATTTTATCTTTATAATCGTTTCCACCATACCAGTTAGATTCCCATCCATGGATGTAACCTAATCTATTGCCTATCGGATTTGTTTTTTGTCCCATTTCTTTTAATTATTTAACACCATCAACGATGATTGTAACGTGGTTAGATCTTTTTCTGATTCTGTGAGCTCTTCCTTGAGGTGCAGGTTGAATTCTCTTCAACATTGCAGCGCCGCTAACTTCAATAGTTTTAACTACTAAATTTTCTTGGCTAATATCTGCCCCTTCATTTTTTTGTTCCCAGTTAGCAATTGCTGATCTTAACAATTTACCTAAACTTAAAGAAGCATCTTTAGCATTATTTTGAAGAATGTTCAAAGCTTTATTAACTTCCATACCTCTGATCAAATCAGCTACCAATCTCATCTTTCGAGGAGAAATTGTTGAATTTCTTAATTCAGCAACAGCAGTTTTCATTTTAGTTTCCTTCAACGCTTCTGCTCGCAATCTTTTTCTAGCACCCATGACTACAACTATTTATCTTATCGTTTTTTATCTTTCTTATTTCCGCCGTGACCTCGGAAATTTCTAGTCGGTGAAAATTCACCTAATTTATGTCCTACCATGTTCTCAGTAACAAAAACAGGAATAAACTTATTTCCATTATGAACTGCAAATGTTAGTCCTACAAAGTCAGGAGTAATCGTTGATGCTCTTGACCATGTCTTAATAACAGCTTTGCTGTTCGATGCCTGCGCCTCATCTACACGCTTCATTACCTTGTAATGAACGAAAGGCGGTTTCTTTAGTGAACGACTCATATTCTAATTACTATTTTTTTCTTCTTTCAATGATAAACTTATCTGAATACTTTGTTTTTGGTCTGGTTTTATATCCTTTAGCAGGTATACCGTTTCTAGAACGAGGATGCCCACCAGAATTTTTACCTTCACCACCACCCATTGGGTGATCAACAGGATTCATTACAACACCTCTCACACGAGGACGTCTTCCTAACCATCTTGATCTACCAGCTTTACCTGAAACTGTCAAGTTATGTTCCGCATTTGAAACCGATCCGATAGTTGCCAAGCAAGTTGTCAATATCAATCTTGTTTCTCCTGAAGGCATTTTAATAACAGCATATCGACCATCACGCGCATTCAATTGTCCGTAAGTACCAGCACCTCTTGCAATTGAACCACCTTTACCGGGCTTCAATTCAATATTATGAACTACAGTACCTAAAGGCACATCCGAAAGGAACATTGCATGTCCAATATTTGGAGTTGCTGTCTTTCCAGAAGTAATTACATCACCAACTTTTAAACCTGTTGGAGCGATTATATATCTTTTCTCACCATCTGCATAAAACAACAAAGCAATATTTGCTGTTCTATTTGGATCGTATTCAATAGTCTTAACTGTCGCTGGGATATCAAATTTATCTCTTTTGAAATCAATTATTCTATATCTCTGCTTATGACCACCACCTAAATAGCGCATCGTCATCCTACCATCACTATTTCTACCACCTGATCTTTTCATGCTTGACATCAAGCTTTTTTCAGGTTTAGACGCAGTAAGTTCAGTCATTTCAACGGCAATCTTGTGTCGTTGACCTGGGGTTGTCGGTTTGAACTTTTTTAAACTCATTGTTTCAATTAAAAATTAGTAAACAAATCAATGGTTTCTCCATCTGCTACAGTAACTACCGCTTTCTTCCATTGTTTGCTTTTTTGCTCAACAATTCCTTTGTTAGTGTACTTTACAGAAGATTTACCACCGCCATAATTCATTGTACGAACATCAATAACATGAACTCCATACATTTTCTCTACAGCTTTTTTTATCTCTATCTTATTTGCCATTTTATCTACTTCAAAAGAGAATGCATTTTGCTTTTCGCTTGCTGCAGTTGCTTTTTCAGTAATGACTGGTTTTTTAATAATTCCTTGCATAACTCTTAATTAAGTATCTCTTCTAATCTAACAATTGAACTGCTTGTCAATACAACTTTCTTAGCATTAAGCACATCGAAAGTATTTACAGTGTCAGCAGTTACGACTTTAACCTTTCCAAGGTTACGAGAAGCTAAATAAACACTATCATTTTGATCACCTAGGATCAATAAAACTTTTTGATTTGTCAACTGAAGTGAATTCATCAAGTTCACAAAATCTTTGGTTTTTGCATTAGCGAAAGCTAAATCTTCTAGTACCATCAAGCCATCATTTTGAGCCTTGAAAGAAAAAGCAGACTTTCTTGCCAATCTTTTTAATTTGATATTTAACTTAAAATGATAATTGCGAGGGCGTGGTCCAAAAATTCTACCACCTCCAACACGAGTACCAGATTTAACACTACCAGCTCTTGCGCCACCAGTACCTTTTTGTTTTTTAATTTTTCTAGTTGATCCAGAGATTTCAGCACGTTCTTTTGATTTGTGCGTCCCTTGACGTCTATTTGCTAAATGTTGTTTAACATCTAAATAGATAGCATGATTATTTGGTTCGATACCAAATACTTCTTCAGAAAGCGTTGCCGATTTTGAAGTAGCCGATCCGGTTGTATCGTATATTTTTACTTTCATTAGTTCTTAATTGTTACTGTTGAACCATTAGCTCCTGGGATAGAACCTTTAACTATCAAGATGTTTTTGTCTGCCATCACTTTTAAGATTTGCAAATTCGATGCTAAACGTCTTTTATTTCCCATTTGTCCTGCCATGCGCATTCCTTTAAATACACGAGCTGGATAAGAACAAGCTCCAATTGATCCTGGTGCTCTAAGACGATTGTGCTGACCGTGTGTGGCTTGACCTACACCAGCAAATCCATGACGACGAACAACTCCTTGAAAACCTTTTCCTTTAGTTGTTCCAATAACATCAACAAACTCTCCCTCTTGAAAAAGAGTAACAGCGATGATATCACCGACGTTAACATCTTTAAAACCTTTGAACTCCACCAATTTTGACTTAGGAGTAGTGTTCGCTTTCTTAAAATGACCCTTCAATGCATTAGGGGTATTTTTTTCTTTACGATCACCAAAACCCAATTGAACGGCTTCGTAACCATCTCTGTCCTGCGTTTTTAGTTGTGTAACTACGCAGGGACCAGCTTCTATCACTGTGCATGGTAATGACTTACCCTCGGCACTGTAGATACTAGTCATTCCGACTTTTCGACCAATTATTCCAGGCATAACTTAATTATTAATATTAAACTTTAATTTCTACATCAACTCCACTTGGAAGTTCTAATTTCATTAGTGCATCAACAGTTTTTGAAGAGCTACTATAAATGTCAAGAAGACGCTTATAAGAACACAATTCAAATTGCTCACGCGCTTTTTTCATTACGTGTGGGGAGCGCAATACCGTATAAATACGTTTGTGTGTAGGCAATGGAATTGGTCCACTCACAACTGCTCCTGTTGATTTTACCGTTTTAACGATTTTCTCTGCAGACTTATCTACTAGATTATGATCGTACGATTTTAACTTTATTCTTATTTTTTGGCTCATCGTATTTAATTATTATGCAGTGACTTTACCGTTAATTTTTGCTATTACTTCATCCGAAACATTTTTCGGTGCTTCTGAATAGTGTGAAAACTCCATTGAAGAATTCGCTCTACCAGAAGTGATTGTACGCAACTGCGTTACATATCCAAACATTTCAGAAAGTGGAACATCAGCTTTTAATACTTTAGCATTATTTCTGTCATCCATTCCTCTCATCATTCCTCGTCTACGGTTCAAATCACCTACGACATCTCCCATGTTCTCTTCTGGAGTAACTACCTCTAGCTTCATGATAGGCTCAAGTAAAGCTGGTTGACAACCTTTTACAGCTGATCTGTAAGCCATTCTAGCTGCCATCTCAAAAGACAATGAATCTGAATCGACAGCATGGTAAGAACCATCTAACAATTCCACTTTCATTGATTCTAGAGGGAAACCTGCAAGAACACCGTTTTTCATTGATTCTCTGAATCCTTTTTCTACTGAAGGAATAAATTCACGAGGAATATTACCACCTTTAATACTATTAATGAATTCCAAACCTGATTTTTCAATATTTTCTTGAGGAGAAATTCTAACCAAGATGTCCGCAAATTTACCACGACCACCACTTTGTTTTTTGTAGGTTTCTCTATGCTCAACTGTACCATTGATATTCTCACGATAAGCAACTTGAGGAGCACCTTGACTTACTTCAACTTTAAATTCTCTTCTTAATCGATCCACAATAATCTCTAAGTGAAGTTCACCCATTCCTGAAATAATTGTTTGTCCAGTTTCCTCATCAGTATTAACGCGGAATGTAGGATCTTCTTCTGATAGCTTATTTAATCCGATCGATAATTTATCTGTGTCAGCTTGAGTTTTAGGCTCAATTGCTAATCCAATTACTGGATCTGGGAAATCCATAGATTCCAAGATGATAGGTGCATTTTCAGCACATAAAGTATCACCAGTTTTAATATCTTTAAATCCAACTACCGCAGCAATATCTCCTGCACATAATTCAGGAATTTGATTTTGCTTATTAGCGTGCATTTGGAAGATTCTAGAAATTCTTTCTTTATTACCAGAACGTGTATTTAACACATAAGAACCAGCATCTAATTTTCCAGAGTAAGCTCTTACGAAACACAATCTACCTACAAAAGGATCCGTTGCAATTTTAAATGCTAAACCTGCAAAAGGCTCTTCAATAGATGGCTTTCTAATTGATTCTAAATCTGTTTTTGGATTGATTCCGACAATACCTTCAATATCCATTGGTGAAGGAAGAATTTCCATTACCATATCCAACATTGCTTGAACACCTTTATTTTTAAAGGCAGAACCGCACATCATTGGAACAACTTTTCCAGAGATGGTTGCAGCACGAAGCGCATTTAAGATTTCTCTTTCAGTCAATGAATTTTCATCTTCAAAGAATTTCTCCATTAAAGATTCATCAAATTCAGCAACAGCTTCTAACAACTCACTTCTTAATTGACGGGCTTCTTCGATAACATCAGCAGGAATTTCAATTTCTTTAAAAGTCATTCCTAAATCCGCTTCATTCCAAACGATTCCTTTGAAGTTAATTAAATCAACCACTCCTAAAAAACCATCCTCTGCACCAATATTAATTTGCAATGGTAAAGCATGACTCCCTAACATATCTTTCACCTGACGGCAAACATTTAAGAAATCAGCACCTTGACGGTCCATTTTATTTACAAAACCAATTCTTGGAACATTATAATTGTTAGCCAGTCTCCAGTTTGTTTCAGATTGAGGCTCAACACCATCAACAGCAGAGAACAAGAAAACTAAACCATCTAGAACACGCAATGAACGATTCACTTCAACAGTAAAATCAACGTGACCTGGTGTATCAATAATGTTAACGTGATACAATTCATTTCTATAATTCCAATTCAATGTAGTTGCAGCAGATGTAATAGTAATACCACGCTCTTGCTCCTGCTCCATCCAGTCCATAGTTGCTGCACCGTCATGAACTTCTCCAATCTTGTGACTTACACCGCCGTAGAATAAGATACGCTCAGTAGTGGTGGTTTTACCAGCATCAATATGAGCTGCAATACCTATGTTTCTTGTATATTTAAGATCTCTAGCCATTGTGATTAAAATCTAAAGTGTGAAAATGCTTTATTTGCTTCAGCCATACGCATGGTATCTTCTTTCTTTTTGAAAGCAGCACCCTCTTCTTTCGAAGCAGCTACAATTTCAGCAGCCAAACGCTGTGCCATTGTTTTTTCGTTTCTTTTACGAGAATAACCAATAAGCCATTTCATCGCAAGTGAAGATTTACGCTCTTCACGAACTGGAGTAGGAATTTGGAAAGTAGCTCCACCTACACGACGGCTCTTAACCTCCACGCTTGGCGTTACATTTTCCAATGCTTTTTTCCATACATCTAGACCTTCTTGATCCTCTAATTTCTTATCTACAAGCTCAATAGCATCGTAGAATATTCTAAAAGCCAAACTCTTCTTTCCCGAGTACATTAAGTTGTTCACGAATTTCGTTACCACGACTTCATTAAACTTTGGGTCTGGCAGAATGGCAATTTTTTTTGCTTTTCTTCTTCTCATTTCTTAAAGCTTTTGATATTATTTCTGCTTAGGGCGTTTTGTTCCGTATTTCGATCTTCTCTGAGAACGACCTTGTACTCCGGCTGTGTCTTCCGCACCGCGAACGATGTGGTAACGAACTCCAGGTAAATCTTTTACCCTTCCACCTCTCACTAGAACTAATGAATGCTCTTGTAAATTGTGACCTTCGCCACCTATATACGCATTAACCTCTTTACCATTGGTCAATCGCACACGGGCAACCTTACGCATTGCAGAATTCGGCTTCTTTGGTGTAGTTGTGTAAACACGCACGCACACCCCTTTTCGTTGAGGACATGAATCAAGCGCAGCAGATTTACTTTTCTTCACCACCGCAGTTCTTCCTTTGCGAACTAACTGTTGAATAGTTGGCATAAAATACTCTTAATTTGTAATAAATAAAAACTCCTCAAACGCTCTTTGAGGGGTGCAAAGATACCACGATTTATTTAATACACAAGAGAATTTGAAAAAAAATATGCTTTTTTGACAAAAAAATGTCGAAAAAACTTTAAATCAATGATTTATGTAAAGTTCAGTCCAAAAAAAAAGCCCCGAAGGGCATTTTAATTTCCTAGAATGATAGGATTATCTATATAGCGTGGCCTTAACTGCTTTTATTAAACGATCTACATTTGGCAATGCTTCATCAATCAATGTTGGCGAAAATGCAAATGGAGTATCTGTTTGCGTTACGCGTTGAACAGGTGCGTCTAAATAATCAAACGCATATCTTTGAAGATGATAAGCTATTTCTGAAGATATGGACGCTAAGGGCCAAGATTCTTCCAAAACCACACATCTATTTGTTTTCTTTATTGAATTCACAACTGTTGCATAATCAATAGGACGAATTGTTCTTAGGTCAATTATTTCAGCACTTATATTTTCTTTGGCCAAAATATCCGCTGCTTCAAAAGCCACCTTCATTATTTTCCCAAAGGAAACAATGGTAACATCTGTTCCTTTTCTTTTAACATCGGCTACACCAATTGGAATAATAAATTCTCCCTCTGGAACTTCTCCTTTATCACCATACATTTTTTCAGATTCCAAAAATACCACTGGATCTTCGTCTCGAATTGCAGCTTTCAGCAATCCTTTAGCATCTGCTGGACAAGACGGGGTAATCACTTTTAAACCTGGCACATGTGCATAAAAGGCTTCAAAACTTTGAGAATGGGTTGCTCCTAATTGACCAGCAGTACCATTTCCACCTCTAAATACAATTGGACAATGATATTGTCCACCAGACATTTGCATCATTTTGGCAGCTGAATTTATGATCTGATCCGCTGCTAAAATCGCAAAGTTCCAAGTCATAAATTCCACGATTGGTCTCAGTCCATTCATGGAAGCACCTACTGCAATTCCCGCAAAACCCAATTCAGCAATTGGCGTGTCAATAACACGTTTTGGTCCGAACTCATCAAGCATTCCTTGAGAAACCTTGTAGGCTCCATTGTATTCTGCTACTTCTTCACCTAAAAGAAATACACGCTCATCGCGTCTCATTTCTTCTGACATCGCTTCTCTAAGAGCTTCACGGAATTGTAATGTTTTCATAATATTTATTTGGAATGCAAATTTAAACTTAATTGATTCAATTCAAAATTCTTAAGCAACCTTAAGTTTACTTAATTTAGAATTTCCGAATTTTTGTCGGGCATATTCTAGATCAACATGAAAGGTTTTCTTTTTTGAGGAAGGTAATTCATACATTGCTTCTGTTAGAATTGCTTCACAAATTGACCTTAATCCTCTGGCTCCAAGACTGAAAGACATTGCCTTTTCGACGATAAAATCAAAAACTTCTTGATCAAAAGTTAGTTTAATCCCATCAATTTCAAATAACTTAACAAATTGCTTTATCAAGGCATTTTTAGGTTCTGTTAAAATTCTTTTCATCGCCTCCATACTTAATGGTTCGAGATAAGTAAGCACAGGGAATCTTCCTATTAATTCAGGAATTAGTCCAAAGCTTTTTAAATCTTCCGGGGAAATATGTTGTAATAAATCCTCTTTATCATGATAATCTTCTTCCAAGGAAGAAAAACCAATTGTTTGACGATTGACACGATTGGCAATTAATTTTTCAATGCCATCAAAAGCTCCTCCGCAAATAAACAAGATATTTCTTGTGTCAATTTGAATCATCTTTTGATCTGGATGCTTCCTTCCTCCTTGTGGCGGAACATTAACTGTGGCACCTTCAAGAAGTTTTAATAAAGCTTGTTGAACACCTTCACCAGAAACATCTCGAGTTATGGAAGGATTATCACTTTTTCTTGCAATCTTGTCTATTTCATCAATAAAAACAATTCCTCTTTGTGCCAACTCAACATTGTAGTCTGCAGCTTGAAGAAGGCGAGATAGGATGCTTTCAACGTCCTCTCCAACATATCCAGCTTCCGTTAAAACGGTTGCATCTGCGATACAAAAAGGAACATCAAGCATTTTTGCTATTGTTTTTGCCATCAATGTTTTTCCGGTTCCCGTTCTACCAACCATTACAACATTGGATTTTTCAATCTCAACCTCTTCGTCACTTATAGTATCTCCGAGACGTTTATAGTGGTTATAAACTGCAACCGAAAGGATTTTTTTTGCTGCTTCTTGTCCAATGATATAATTATCCAATTTACTTTTCAGCTCCATTGGTTTCATTACATCTTTAGTGATTGCAGTAACTTGAATTGTTTGTCCTACTTTTTCTTCTTCCGCAACAATTTTAACTGCTTGTTTCGCACAAGCATCACAGATGTGCCCAGAAACTCCAGCAATTAGAATTCCTACATTTTTTCTATCTGTCCCACAGAAAGAACAATGCGCATCATTTTTGGCCATCTTTAAAATTATTTAGGATTTCGAAGTAAAACCTCATCAACCATACCATAATCCTTTGCTTCAGATGCGGTCATCCAATAGTCGCGATCAGAATCTGCCCAAACTTTATCATATGTTTGTTTAGAGTGATATGCTAAAATATCGTATAATTCTTTTTTCAACTTTTGAATTTCTCTTGCAGTAATTTCAATATCAGAAGCTTGACCTTGCGCGCCTCCTAATGGTTGATGAATCATAACACGAGAATGTTTCAAGGCGCTGCGTTTACCTTCAGCGCCAGCGCACAACAAAACAGCACCCATAGAAGCAGCTATTCCGGTGCAAATTGTCGCAACATCGGGTCTAATGTACTGCATGGTATCATAAATACCCAATCCAGCATATACAGATCCACCAGGAGAATTCATATAAATTTGAATGTCTTTTTTAGGATCAACAGATTCTAAAAATAACAACTGAGCGTTAATTATATTTGCTACTTGATCGTTAATTCCGGTGCCTAGAAAGATGATTCTATCCATCATCAACCTAGAGAATACATCCATTTGAGTCATATTCATTGGTCGTTCTTCAATAATATAGGGAGTCATGGAAGACTCAATATAATGATCAACACTCATGCTATTTAAACCTAGGTGTTTTGTAGCGTATTTCTTAAATTCATTATTGTCGAACATATTTCAGTTTTTTTTATGAATTCCAAAATTAACCAATCTAGTGCATACCTTTGTCAAAATAGAAAGTAATTTTATATTTTTTTATCTACAATTTAAATTGAATCCGAAACAAATTAAAAATCAACGCATAATAATCTCGCCGCTTAACTGGGGAATGGGACATTTATCACGTTGTATTCCATTGATTGAGCAACTCCTTCAGCAAGAAAACACATGTTTCTTAGCGGCAGACCAGAATCATTTAAGTATTGCAATGCAATATTTCGGCAAGCGAATTGAATATATCCAATTGGATCCATATCCATTTAAATTTAACACCAAAGGTTTTTCAATCAGTACAATTTTTCAAGAATCAATTCCTTTGTGGAAAAATTACAAACAAGAAAACAAAACCTTAAACTTTCTAGTTAAGGAACTTAATATTTCAATTGTTATTTCTGATCATCGTTATGGATTTTATTCCTCCAAGTGCACGAATATATTCTTGACACACCAATGTCAATTGCCTTTGAGTAGAATTGAGTTTCCATTTCAATGGATTCATGAATTCTTAATGAGTAAGTTCAACTTTATTTGGATAGTAGATACTCCTAATAATGATTTTGCAGGAAATTTATCACAAGTAATACTACCTAACTCCTATTTTATTGGAACGCTATCGCGATTTAAAGATTGCGGACCAACGAGCAAAAACATTGATGGAATATTATTGATAAGCGGACCAAAAGAATTTGCCAAAATATGTCTAGATCATTTTTTGCCTGAATTACACAAATTTCAAAATAAATTAATTATTGGCCCTAAAAGTATAAGTCAATATATACCCGCAGAATATTTTCAGTATTTTATTTCCAATGAAAACTGGATTGAAATCGATGAATATTTATGCAGGACAAAGTTGATTATGGGATTCTGTGGCTATTCAACCATAATGGATATTGCTGCATTAAATTGTGATGCTGATTTAATTCCAACTCCTGGACAAGCAGAGCAAGAATATCTTTGCAAGAAACAAAAAAGGCTCGATAAATCGAGCCTTTAAATCAATATTAATTTTTATTAATTAATAGCAGCGCTAAAAGAAGCATCGCTCATCAATTTAATAAACTCTCTATCTCTACCTGCTTTAGATTTATAATCCGAATTTTTCGCAAAAGCTAATTTTAGAGAACTTACGACTGCATCAACACCAGCATTACTTCTAGCGGCGATAATTGCCTTTAAGTAATATCCATCAGCACTTTCCTTATCAGAACTAGCAGCCAATGTTTTACTTGCATCATCTAAGTTACCTTGAAGGACTTGAGCTAATGCTTTATTGAAAGACGCTTCAGCTCCAAAACTTGAAACAGCAGCACTGTACTTTCCTTCCAAAATAGATATTACAGCGTTATTGTATGCCAACTGTGTAGATTTATCTTTCACTTGTGCAAGTAGCTTCTTAGCAAGGGCGCGATCGCCATTAGCCATAGCTACACCAGCAAGATTGTTTTTAGTCATACCGTTGTCAGAAATATTATTTGCTGTTTCTAATGATTTCTTAGCATCAGGCATCATATTTTGAATGAATTTAACTGCGCCAAGGTTATTATGACCACGATAATCAGCAGGATAATTATTTGCTGCTACAGCATAAATAGCTGCTTTTTCATTTATGTTTGTTGCAAGATTAGCAGCTGTAAAAAGTAACTCCTCAATAGTAAGAGCATTAGGATTTGAAACTGAAGCTGTTTTTAATTCTTCGTCTGTTAATCCATTCTCAGTATAATTTACAGTAATAACAGCACGACGAATTTTAGGAAATACTTCCTTATCTAATTGCGTATATGATTTACCAAGGTTAATCATTTCAGTTTCGCGTTGTTTTGCATCTGTAGACATTTCCAGAATTCTAATAAATAAATTTTTATCAGCTTCAGAAATTGAAGTAGTTCTAGCCAATTGATCTTTGAATCCAATAAAATCTTCTCCTAAACCATTCACAGAATACTTAGATGAATCAGCATATTGGATCATCTTTGCTTTTTTCATTAAATCCATAAAGGCTTTTCTTCCTGACTTAGAGCGATCAATTGAAAGACTACTATTTTTGATTTCTTCTCCATCAGGAGACGCAAAACCTTTAACATCAATTGAATTGATAACAATTTTTGGATTAGATTGTGCAGCAACTACCCAAGCCACTAAATCAATGATATCCTTATCCTTAATTTCATTTGCGCGAACATCAGACTTTCCTTTTTCATAATTCATTTCTGCAGAAACAGATTTTTCATTAGAACGTACTAACTTATCTTCTGCCATTAACATTCTAAATGCTGGTTGAACCAAAAGAGGTGTTATTACAGTTCCGTCAGCAATTTTTGTTTCTGGCAAAGCATCTTTTTCCTTTACACCTTTGTAAATTTTTCCTGTTAATTTAAGGTCTGCTGCTTCCATTGACGGATCATAAGCAATAACATCCTCAAATGTTGCAGTACCTCCTGCTTTAAATGCAATTGATTGACCGTTAGCAGTTGCTTTTTCACCTTGAATGGTCCAGGTATCTAATTTGGCTGTTCCAAGAACAGGAGTGATTTCAACTTTTGCTTTTTTCTTTAGTCCTTTTGCAGGAACATTTACCGTTACCGTTACAGCAACACTGTCTCCATGCATTTCTAATGGATTTGGAGCTACAGAGTATGTTACATCCTTCATCAAATCACAACTTGTAATACTTAGACCAACAAGCAAAGACAATGAAAGATAAGTTAATTTCGTCAATTTCATAATAGTAATTTTAAGATAATCAAGGCAAATGTATAAATATTAATCTATAAAAATAAATGAATTAATCGAAAATATCCTTATTTGGATAATTGAAAGTTGAATTTAAAAACAATCTGTCCTCAATTGTTGTGATTTCATTTAGAGGAATATAGACAAAATCTCTTTCAGACCATTTTGGATGAGGGAGTACTAAATCCTCGGAATCGATACAAATGTGATCAAAGAAAATAATATCAATATCTATAGTTCTATCTGAATAATTTTCTAAGGATTTTTCGACACGACCCAATCGAGTTTCAATTGACTTTAAACTTTGCAATAATTCCATTGGGCTTTTATTAGTTGAAATTCTAATAACATTATTTACAAAATCATTTTCCGATATAAATCCTTGCGGTTTCGAAAAGTAAGGACTAGATATGGCTTGGACATCACCTACTCCGTTGCTAATTTCTTGAATAGCATTATTGATATTGCCTAACTTATCGCCTAAATTACTACCTAAGCTTAGATAAACACTGTGAATTATTTTTTCCACTTTAGACTTTTAACCATCGACAACAAGTCTATTTTTAAATATTCTAGAGAAGGTCTTAAGCTATCATAATTTGGACGGCTATTCATCAATACTTCACCTCTAATGAAATGATGCGTTGAATCCGTTAAATAAAATTGAAAATTAGTTGCAACATTACCTTTCAGTGTAAAAAAAGTACCAAATAAATGATTGGCAGGATCAATTATTTGTTCAAAATCAATTTTATCGGCCTTAATTTTATGCTCATCAACCCTATCATTTGAAATATTTATCAATTTAGCGAGAGAATCAGATCCTTGAAAAGATCTATAAAACATAAAAAGGGTGCCATTCAATGGTCCCAAGTCAATTTCTTGAGCACATTGACCTTCCTGCAGGTTCCCAGGAGTCTTTAAAGTAAAGATATCTGCTAAGTAGAAACTTGCACTGCATGGAGATTGCTCAAGATGATAAGAATGATCCGGCAAATTAATCCTTAAATATGTTGGCGGTTTTGGGACTAGATTATCTTCATTACAGGAGAGCAAAACTGAGACTAAAAGGAGTAAGATTGAAAAAACTTTCATTAATTTTTATTTTTTAATTTCACTTTGACCATTTTCACCCGTTTTTTATCGGAGGATTCTACGACCAATTTAATATCGCCTTGCATGTAGGATTCATTATTTTTAGGGATCCGACCGGCCTTTTCTAAGATAAAACCACCAATTGTGTCTGCATCACCTTTAACTTGTTCAAAATCTTTACCATCGATTCCGATAATTTTATAAAGGTCATTTAAAGCAGTGCGGCCTTCAAAAATAAAGGTAGTGTCATCCACTTTTGTGAAAATAATTTCATCATCATCAAATTCATCCGTGATATCGCCAACTATTTCTTCAAGAATATCCTCAAGTGTAACTACACCGCTTGCTCCACCATATTCATCAACAACGATGGCAAGGTGCATTTTTTTATTTCGAAACTCTTGAAGCAAGTCATTTATCTTTTTATTTTCGGGGATAAAAAATGGTTTCCTTAACATCGAATGCCAATTGAAATCAATTTGCTCAGCTAAGAAAGGAAGTAAATCTTTGATATAAAGTATCCCAATTACATTATCCGTAGTATCCTTAAAAACTGGAATTCGGGAATACCCTGATTTCAATACAAATGCAAGCACCTCTTTGAAATCGGATTCCTCGTCAATGGCAGACATTTCAATTCTTGGTTTCATTATTTGACAAGCTTCCGTGCGACCAAACTTAACAATTCCCTCAAATAATTTTTGTTCATCTTCACTTGTAGAATCTTCTTTTGTAAGCGCAATGGCAAATTCTAATTCATCCGAAGAAATCTGTTCAGATTTTCTCCTTCCACGACTAATGAAGGAAGTTCCACTTACCAGCGCCCATTTAAGCCATGACATTGGCGGTGTCTTTCCCATTAACCTCAAAGGAACGGCCATAATCTTGGCGACTTTTAAGGCATTATTCGTAGCATAAATCTTTGGTATTACCTCACCTGTTATGAGTATTACAAAAGTAATTCCAAATACTTCCAACAAAAACCTTATTAATTCATTGCCTTTGGCAACAGGATAGAATTCATCAAGGACAAAAGTGGATAAGATGACTATGGCGACAATTACAAAGTTGTGGGTAATCAACATTGAGGCAAGTAAATCTCTAGGTTTAGAGAGGAGGTCAATAATAGTTTTGGAGCGCAGGTTATCTTCTGATTTTAAGGCGTCTTTCTCACTAGGTTTAAGTGAAAAAAAGGCGGATTCAGATCCCGACATGGTTGCTGAAATGAAAAGAAGCAGTAATACAATCAACAAATAAATAATCGCTTGATTGCTTAATCCTGCTTGGGTAACACTCGTAAAGACAAAACTGGGAGGTTCGGTACTCATCATAGCTATCAAAATGGGAGGTCATCTCCATCTTCTGGAGCTAAATTTGGCAGAATAGATGGAGGTGTATTTTGTTCCTCTTTTCGGTATGGTTCAGTAGATTTTTCTGGATCTAATCTTGAGAGTATTGTCATTTCTTCTCCTACAACTTCTGTATTATATCGGGTGTTTCCTTCTTTATCTTGCCAGGATCTTTTTTTCAATTTTCCCTCAACATAAATTTTTGTTCCTTTTCGTAAATACTTTTCGGCCACCTCAGCTAAACCACGCCATAAGACAATATCATGCCAATCCGTGATTTCTTTTTTCTCTCCAGTTTGTTTATCTGTAAAAGACTCAGAGGTTGCAATAGAAAAGTTGGCTAAAACAACCCCATTTTCCAAACGGCGGATTTCAGGATCTTTTCCAAGATTCCCAATTAGGATTACTTTATTGACACTACCGCTCATACAGACAAATATAAAAAATATTTAACTTAAAAATTATTTCTTTTTAAAGGATTTTTTAGCTCCTGCTTTTTGAGGTTGACTTTCAGCAATTGCCAAGCATGCTTCTAATGTCAAATCAATTACTACTGCATCTTTAGGTAGCTTGTAATTTAACTTACCGATTTTTAAATAAGCTCCATATTTACCATTCAACAATTGAACATCTTCTCTTTCATCGAAAAGTTTAATTATTTTATTGGCGTCATCAGTTTTCTTGATTTCAATCAGCTCTATTGCTCTTTCAAAAGTAATTGTCATTGGGTCTTCTTCTTTTGGAATAGAAACAAATAACTTTCCAAGTTGCACATACGGTCCAAATCTTCCAACATTTGCTTTAACATCCTGTTCTTCCAGTGTGCCTAATGTTCGTGGCAACTTGAATAATTCCAATGATTCTTCGAGTGTAATGGTATTGATGGATTGATTTTTTTGAAGGGAAGCAAAAGCTGGCTTTTCACCATCAACTAGTTCGTCTCCTACTTGAACCATTGGTCCAAAGCGACCCATTCTTGCAATTACTTTTCTTCCACTTACCGGATGAATCCCTAATTCCCTCTCCCCTGTTACACGAGAAGAATGTTCTAAAGTATTTTCAACAGATGCATGGAAAGGACTGTAAAATCCTTTAAGCATCTCGGTCCATTTTATATTACCTGCTGCAATTTCATCAAATTCAGCTTCAACTTTTGCAGTAAAATTATAATCTAAAATATTCTGGAAATTTTCATTTAGAAAACGTGTCACTAGAGTGCCTATATCGGTAGGAGAAAGACGGTTTTTTTCTTTTCCTGTTGTTTCTGACTTGGTGATTTGATCTATATCAGAACCCACAAGAGTTAATTCTTGATAATGGCGCAATTGACCTTCATTTTCTTTTTTCTCAACATAACCTCTTTTTTGGATAGTCGAAATTGTTGGAGCGTATGTTGATGGTCGACCAATGCCTAATTCCTCTAATTTTTTAACCAAGGAAGCTTCTGCGTAACGCGCTGGAGGTCTTGTGAATCTTTCCGTAGCCTTTATTTCGTTGGCTGATAATTTCTCATTTTCAACAACCGCAGGAAGCAAGCCACTTTCATCCTCTTCAACTTCATCAAGATTGGATGCTAAATAAACTTTTAAAAATCCATCAAACAAAATAACCTCACCTTTTGCTTGAAAATGAAGATTATCGTCAATGCCACCAACTGTAATCGTAGTTCTTTCTAAACTTGCATGAGCCATTTGACTTGCAACAGTTCGTTTCCAGATTAATTCATACAATCTTTCTTCATCGCGATCTGCGGTGATTTCATTTTTTGAAAAATCTGTTGGCCTTATCGCCTCGTGTGCTTCTTGAGCACCAGCAGATTTGGTTGTGTATTTTGCAAAGTGATAATAAGATTCACCGTAGCGACTTATAATTTCATCTTTTGTTCCATTGATAGCTGTATCAGACAAATTCATAGAATCTGTTCTCATATAAGTGATGTTTCCAGACTCATACAGTCTTTGGGCAACGCTCATTGTTTTACTTACAGAGAACCCAAGTTTAAGACTGGCTTCTTGCTGAAGTGTGGATGTTGTAAAAGGAGCAGAAGGAGATTTAGTTGCGGGCTTTTTTTGAATTTGTTCTACAAAAAAGGAACTATCACTGCATTTTTCTAAAAGCGCACGTGCATCATCAAGGTTGGAGATTTGTTTATTCAATTCTGCTTTAAAACTTCCTTTATTTGCTTTAAAATTTCCAACAACCTTATAAAAACCTGAAGAATTAAAAGCTTCGATTTCATCTTCCTTTTCAACTATTAACCTTACAGCTACTGATTGCACCCTACCCGCTGACAAACTTGGACGAACTTTTTTCCAAAGTACTGGTGAAAGTTCAAATCCAACTATTCTATCTAAAATTCGTCTTGCTTGTTGCGCATCAACTAACTCCTTGTTAATGTGTCTCGGATGTTCAATAGCTTTTAGAATTGCCGTCTTCGTGATTTCATTAAAAGTGATTCTTCGCGTATCTTTTCCCGCTAATTCTAATGTCTCGTATAAATGCCAAGAAATAGCTTCTCCTTCGCGGTCCTCGTCCGTTGCTAGCCATACCACTTCAGCCGCTTTCGCTAATTTCTTTAATTCAGCTACTAACGATTTTTTATCCGGAGTTACCTCGTAAAGCGGCTCAAAATTTTCGGCAATGTTAACAGAAAGGCCTTTTTTACCGAGGTCTCTAACATGACCATAACTAGATTTAACAACGAATTGATCTCCCAAATAACCTTCAATGGTTTTAGCTTTCGCAGGGGACTCAACAATTACAAGATTTTTTGCCATCATTCACAAATTTACGATACAAATGTAGTATGAATTCAATGCAACGCACCATAGTACATTCGAGATATTTTTATTATGCACTCCCTTAACCTATGGTTAAAGATAATTTTTGAATAAAAAAAATTAAAATAAAAATAATATTCAGCCAAATTGACATTTTTTAACGCTGACATTTTGACACCACTTTCTATTTCACTAAATTTGTACCTGAAAACGCATGCAATAGAATGAAATTAGAAGGAGAAACACACGATGAAAATCGTCAAGGAGAAGCGACCATCATAGCGAATACGCTTCCGAATAAGTCTGCAAAAAAATTATACTTAGAAAGTTACGGATGCCAAATGAACTTCTCTGACAGTGAAGTAGTTGCGTCAATACTTTTAAAAGAAGGATATGAAACTACGAGAGATGCAGATGAAGCAGATGTTGTTTTCATCAATACTTGTTCTATTAGAGAAAATGCAGAAACGAAAGTTAGAAATCGTTTAACTGAATTTAAAAGAAGAAAAGACAAAAATCCAGCTTTAGTAGTTGGAATATTAGGTTGCATGGCCGAACGTTTAAAAAAATCATTACTGGAAGAAGAAAAACTAGTTGATCTAGTTGCTGGTCCGGACTCCTACCGTGATTTGCCAAATTTGATTGAAGAAGTTGGAACTGGTCAAAAAGCTGTAAATGTACTATTGTCTAGAGATGAAACCTACGCAGATATTTCTCCTGTTCGTTTAGATCAAGGAGGAATCGCAGCTTTCGTAACCATAACAAGAGGATGTGATAATATGTGTTCGTTTTGTGTAGTGCCTTTTACGAGAGGAAGAGAACGGTCAAGGGATCCCAAAACTATAGTTGATGAATGCAAAGACTTGTTTAATTCAGGTTACAGAGAAGTTACATTACTTGGACAAAATGTAGATAGTTATCGTTGGAATATCAGTGCGAAAGGGGAAATAAAAAATGAAAATGAGGCTACGACGAATTTTGCGCAGTTATTAGCGCTTGTTGCTGAAGTTCATCCAGATTTACGTGTTCGTTTCAGTACTTCACATCCGAAAGACATGACCAACGATGTTATTGAAACGATGGCTAAATATGAAAATATTTGTAATTACATTCATCTTCCAGTTCAATCAGGAAACACAGAAGTGCTGGCAAGAATGAATAGAGCTTACACTAGAGAGTGGTATTTAGATCGAATAGCTGCCATAAGAAATATACTTCCAGATTGCGCTATTTCAACAGATGTAATTACTGGATTTTGCGATGAAACAGAAGAGGAACATAAAGACACTTTAAGCCTAATGGATTTGGTTCAATACGATTTTGCTTATATGTTCAAGTATTCTGAGCGTCCAAAAACACTTGCGGAAAGAAGATTTGAAGATAATGTACTTCCAGAAGTCAAAGGGCGACGCTTGGAAGAAATTATTGCCAAGCAACAAGAACGTGGATTGATTTCCAACCAAAAACAAGTGGGTAAAATTGAAAAAGTATTGATTGAAGGTCACTCAAAAAGATCAGAAGATCATTTGTGTGGACGCACCAGTCGCAATGCGATGGTGATTTTTCCAAAAGAAAATTATTCCAAGGGACAATATGTGATGGTTAAAATATTAGAATGCACCTCTGCAACACTCTTTGGAGAAATTGTCAGCGGAAGTAAATAAAAAAACTATGAACATTCAACAGATTAAACAGCGTTTTGGAATTATTGGAAATGCTCCTGCTTTGAACAGGTCAATTGAAGTTGCCATACAAGTTGCTCCTACCGATATCTCCGTTTTAGTTACCGGTGAAAGTGGAACAGGAAAAGAAATAATTCCTCAGGTGATTCATCATTTAAGTGCAAGAAAACACGGAGAATATATTGCTGTCAATTGTGGGGCAATTCCTGAAGGAACGATTGATTCAGAGTTGTTTGGTCATGAAAAAGGGTCTTTTACTGGAGCAAATGGAAGTCGCCAAGGATATTTTGAGGTAGCTAATGGAGGTACAATTTTTCTTGATGAAATTGCTGAGTTACCCATGCAAACACAAGTGCGATTATTGAGGGTTCTTGAAACAGGTGAGTTTATTAGAGTGGGAGCATCAAAAGCGATCAAGACAAATGTTAGGGTAGTTGCTGCAACCAATGAAAATATGCAAGCGGCCATCAGTAGCGGGAAATTCAGAGAAGATTTATATTATAGACTGAGTACTGTTCCAATTCAACTACCTGCTTTACGTGAGCGTAATGAAGATATTCATTTACTTTTCAGGAAATTTGCTTTAGATTTTGCAGATAAATACAGAATGCCAGCGATTAAATTAACCGATGATGCTGTAGAAGTTCTGATTCATTACACTTGGCCTGGCAATATCAGACAATTAAAAAATTTGGTAGAACAACTATCTGTTATTGAAACAACAAGAGAGATAAACGCTCAATTACTTGCAAGTTATTTACCCAAGGCAAGTGAGAAATCTCCGATGCTCATTAAAGAGGAAAGCAATGAATCATTTTCTGAAAGGGAAATTATGTACAAATTTCTCTTTGAAATGAAGAAAGATCTAACAGAATTAAAAAAATTAGTCGTTGAATTACTTTCCCAAGGAGGTAATGTGAATCTTAACGCTGATCAAACGGATCTTGTAAATAGACTCTACACAGACGTGAATGAACCTTTACCGCATCCATCAAGGATACTTCCTGTAGGGAAAAGCGATACTAATATCGGATTCAGTCACAACAATGACGCCTTCGAAACACATGTAGAATTCGAAGAATCTTTATCTTTAGAGGACAGAGAAAAAGAACTTATACAGAAAGCGTTGGATAAACATCGAGGAAAAAGGAAATATGCAGCAAGTGAATTAGGCATTTCTGAACGCACCTTATATAGAAAGATCAAAGAATATAATCTTATTGATTTATGAAACATCTAATTGTTTTATGTTTGATATCAATGCTAACTTCTTGTTGGCCAAGCAGTGTAGGATTTAAAGATACTGGTGGGATGCCCTCAGAATGGCAATCTTTTCATTTGACAACTTTGAATATAAACGCTCCAAATTGCCCTTTATATTTTGGAGCGCAGATGTCTGAAAAAATTAAAGATGGAATTCAAAACAATACCCGCTTAAGTTTAGCAACTAAAAAAGAGCTAGCAGAACTTAAGATTGAAGGAATAATCAGTAGCTACCAAGTCAATCCTATTGCCATACAAAGTGGTGACAATGCTTCACAAAATAGATTGACGATCAGTATATTATTTACCATCGAAGCAAATAAACCAAAGGAAGAAACCTTTACGCTGAACAGTACAAGATTTGCTGATTTTGATTCAAAAACAAATCTATCAGAAGTTGAAGCGGAGTTATTGAATACCATAAGTGAACAAGTAGTTCAAGATGTGATTAATAAATTAATGAGTAATTGGTAATGCTGAATAAATCCAACATCAATTCACACATGTTCTCAAGTGAACCACTTGACGATAAATTGACTTTAGAATTTAAAGAATTAATAGCAATTTACCCTTACGCCTCCTCTTTTGCGCTAAGCTATTTAAAAGGATTAAAGGCTAATGGTCACATTCAGTTAGAAGAAGAATTACGACAACATGCCTTCAAAATTTCGAATCGATTTATACTTTATCAATTATTAAAAGAGCCTATTGATGATGCTTTTGAAACAAAAGATACTTCAATTGAAATAAGCACATTATTACCGGATGAATCAAAATCAATTGCAGAAGAAACCATTGAAGAGCAAGTTCATGAAACAAAAGTTTCTCCAAAATTAGAAGTCGTTTCAGAAGATGCCATTTCAACTTTAATCAACACAAGTGTCGCAGCAGCTCAATTCACAAAGGAACTTTTAGAGGATGAGGCTGCAATCCTTAAAAATGATAAGATTGAGCATGAAGATGTTGTACTTCAACAGAAAGAAGAAATTGAATTTAATCATCTAGATTTTTCTCAAGAAAAATCATTTCTGGATTGGTTGAACTCTGGAAGTAGTTCCTCTGAAAATAAGATTGAAATCAAAAAGCCACCACTAGATATTATTGAAAAACCGAAACGCGAATTTTTCTCTCCAATTAAAAAGGCAAAAGAAAGTATAGATGAAAATCGGACTCCTGTTAGTGAAACTTTAGCTAAAATATTCGTGCTTCAAGGAAATTATCCTAAGGCAATATCAGTTTACGAGCAATTAATTTTGATTTTTCCCGAAAAAAAGAGTTTCTTTGCATCCCAAATAAGAAATATTACAAAAAACTTAAATAAATAGAACATGGACATCCTGTTATCAATTTTAATTATCATCGCTAGTGTATTATTAACCTTAGTGATTTTTGTTCAAAACCCTAAGGGTGGTGGACTAAGTACCGACTTTGGATCTGCTTCACAGCTAGGAGGAGTAAAGAAAACAAACGAATTTATTGATAAACTTACTTGGTCTTTAGCTGCAATAATTGTTGTTTCAAGTATTGTGATTACTATGCGTCAACCAAAAGCAATTGTTGATACCCAAAAACAAGGGACACAACAAGGTCAAGAAAAAAATCCACAAGGCCAAAATCCACAAGGTCAGGATAACGGAGGGAAAAAATAATTCAACTAAAATTTTCCTTGCCATAAAAAGCATTTTAAATGTCAGTATGTCACGCATACTGACATTTTTATTTTAAGTCAAGTTAAAAAGATGCATATTTGTCGTATGATTTCATTTGGTACAAAATTCGTTGTGTACAATTCACTAAAGAATAAAATAATTATATATGTCAATAAATTTTAAACCTTTGGCGGATAGAGTTCTAATAGAACCAGCGCCAGCAGAACAAAAAACAGCGAGTGGAATTTTCATTCCGGATACAGCAAAAGAAAAACCTTTGAAAGGAATTGTTATTGCCGCAGGACAAGGTAAAGTAGACGAACCAATGAATGTTAAGGTTGGGGATACCGTTCTGTTTGGTCAATATTCTGGAACAGAAATAAAAATTGAAGGGAAGACCTTCTTGATTATGAGAGAATCTGATATTTACGGTATATTTTAAAAAAAGAAAAAATGGCAAAGGACATATTATTTGATGTTGAGGCAAGAGAGAAATTAAAAACAGGTGTTGATGCATTAGCAAATGCTGTGAAAGTTACCTTAGGTCCGAAAGGAAGAAATGTTGTAATTAGCAAGAAATTTGGTGCTCCTCATGTAACAAAAGATGGTGTAACTGTTGCTAAGGAAATAGAATTAAAAGATCCTGTTGAAAATATGGGTGCTCAAATGGTAAAAGAAGTTGCTTCAAAAACTGCAGATATTGCTGGAGACGGAACTACTACTGCAACCGTTTTAGCGCAAGCTATAATTACTGCAGGATTAAAAAATGTTGCTGCAGGAGCGAATCCAATGGATTTAAAAAGAGGAATTGACAAAGCAGTTGCTGAAGTAGTGAAAAACCTTAAAAAAATATCACAAGAAGTGGGATCAGACAACAGTAAGATTCAACAAATTGCGACAATTTCAGCGAATAATGATGAAGCAATTGGGAAACTTATAGCTCAAGCCATGAAGGTGGTTGGGAATGATGGCGTAATCACCGTTGAAGAAGCAAAAGGAACTGAGACAGAAATGAAAACTGTTGAAGGAATGCAATTTGACAGAGGTTATTTATCTCCTTACTTTGTTACCAATGCTGATAAAATGATCACTGAAATGGAAAATCCATTGATTCTTATTTGCGAGAAAAAAATCTCAAGTATGAAAGAATTAATGCCAATTTTAGAACCAGTAGTTCAGGCTGGTAAAGGTTTGCTTATTATAGCAGAAGATGTTGATGGCGAGGCACTAGGGACTTTAGTTGTCAATAGACTTCGTGGATCTTTAAAAGTTGCTGCGGTTAAGGCACCTGGATTTGGTGATAGAAGAAAAGCAATGTTAGAAGATCTAGCCATCTTAACAGGTGGACAAGTGATCTCTGAAGAGCGCGGTATGATCTTAGAAAATGTAACTATGGATATGTTGGGTACTGCTCAAAAAATTGAAATAGACAAAGACAATACTACTATAATTAATGGCAAAGGAACTAAAGCAGATATTAAATCTCGAGTTGCACAAATTCGCGCGCAAATTGAGGCTAGTAGTTCAGATTATGACAAAGAAAAACTTCAAGAACGCTTAGCGAAACTTGCAGGTGGAG
This sequence comes from Crocinitomicaceae bacterium, assembly GCA_044339115.1. Classification (GTDB taxonomy): domain Bacteria; phylum Bacteroidota; class Bacteroidia; order Flavobacteriales_D; family Crocinitomicaceae; genus UBA952. Next base: position 172,566 of record JBIIWA010000001.1, on the reverse strand, counting down.
TAGCTGTTTTATTTGTTGGTGCTCCAACAGAAATGGAAATGAAAGAGAAAAAGGACAGAGTTGATGATGCTTTAGCTGCAACACGCGCTGCGGTTGAAGAAGGAATTGTTCCTGGTGGAGGCGTTGCTTTAATTCGTGCTATTGAAACTTTAGACAAACTTAAAGGATTGAATGACGATGAAATGACTGGAATTGCGATTGTAAAAAGAGCTGCTGAAGAACCTTTAAGACAAATTATTGCAAATGCAGGTGGAGAAGGAGCTGTTATTGTTCAGAAAGTGAAAGAAGGAAAAGATGATTTCGGTTACAATGCAAGAACTGAAAAATATGAGAACTTATATAAGGCAGGAGTAATTGATCCTACCAAGGTTACGCGTATTGCAGTAGAAAATGCAGCCTCAATTGCTGCGATGCTATTAACAACTGAATGTGTTATTTCTGATCAACCAGAAGAAAACAATCCTGGCGCTGCAATGGGTGGCATGGGAGGTGGAATGCCTGGAATGATGTAAGACTATAGGGCTTTCGAGCCCTTTCACGTTTCTTTCTTCCCGATCCGATCGGATAGTTAGAGACGGCACTATATAAAGAGCCATCGATCTATGATCGGTGGTTTTTTTGTTAATCCAATTATCGTAATAAAAAACTCAGAGGAATAGCCAAACGCTTGGACCAATCCTTTTCATTGTGACCTGATTCTTCAAAAACTCTAGAAGTCAAATGACTTGAATTATACTTTTTTGATAAATATTTCAATAGGAGTTTATGGTAGGGTGGATACCAACTGTCCAAATCTTTTCCCCCACGATCTAAATATATAAAGTGATCGTGCTGGGAAGGAAGTTTCACTTTTAAATAATTGATAAATGGGATCATTATTTTATTTAAGTGATCCTCTTGAAGCATGTTGCTATTCACCATGGGACCATGGAAAGATAAGCAAGCAACTCCTCCGAAAACTTTTGGGTATTCGCACATCCCATACAAAGAAATAACAGCCCCCATACTGGATCCCATCATGAAGGTGTGATTCTGACCTTCTTTACATGATACTTCTTGCTGAACCGAAGGGATGAGCGTATCAACTATCCACTTAAGATAAGAATCAGCTCTTAACTTTTCGTTCCATAAGTTTCTGTAATAAAAAGCTGCAAATACTGTATCTAAATCAGAATAAATAGCTTCCGGAAAAAATTCAGCATACCTATTAGCGGGGTCATTCCAAATTCCGACAACGATGAAAGGTTTGACTTTGCCATCATGCATTAAATCCTCCGAGACCTCATCAACTTTCCATTCTTGATGATTCCAAGTTAATGTAGAGTCAAAAAGCATTTGTCCATCATGCATATACACTACGTCATATTTCTGTTGACTAGAATAATGCTCAGGAAGCCAAATATCGACATTTCTTGCACTTCCATTTTTTGAAGCTTGAAAGGTGCGCAGGGTTCCTGACTTAACATGTGATTTTTGCATGCGGACCGTGTCAATTTTTAACATTTGACCCATCGATCCATTGATGAAAAAAATAAAGAAATAGAAACTCAAAAAATACTGTGTCATTTTAAGGCCAATAAACTATAAAAAACAAATATAATTCCTTTTATCCCCAAAGCAATGCTTATTTTTGCACTATAAAAAATTCACTATGATGGATCGCGTTTTTAAACAAATATTTGCAATGCGCTACATTGCAATGGGGCTCTTTGTTTTTCTTATTGCAATAGGTGCAGCAACTTTTTTAGAATCACTTTATGGAATTCAAACAGCAAGAATCTTGGTGTACAATGCAACATGGTTTACGCTTTTACTGGTTTATTTGTGTTTTGGCTTGATCTCAAATATTATAAATTATCGCATGTTTCAAAGAGAAAAAATTGCAACATTAAGCTTTCACCTTGCCTTTTTAATCATTATGATTGGCGCGGCCATTACAAGGTATTATAGTTTTGAAGGTCAAATGATTATTCGTGAAGGAACTACTGTAGATTATATTCTTACTGGAGATCCTCATTTATTGGTCTATGCAAGTGATGGTAAAAAAGATCAGACAGAAGTTTACAATCATTTTATGTCTCCAATAACCAATAATAATTTTGAACACGAAATGGCTTTTGGAAATAAGGTAATTGAAATTAATTATGTTGATTTTAAAAGCAGAGCAATAGATACGGTTATTCTTGACAAGAAAGAAAAAGGTGCCGTTTTAGATATCGTAGTAGGTGGTATGAAGTCCAATTATGTGGGGGAAAAGGAAATCTTTTTGGCGGGATCGATTCCTATTGCCTATAATGCTGAATTGAATCAATCTGGAGTAAAGATTAAAAAAAACGGAAGCGATTTTTTAATAAAAACAAATATTCCCTTGCGTTATTTGGCCATGACAGAGATGCAAAAAGCAAGACAAACTGGAGCGCCAATTCCTGATAGTGCCTACACTCAAGTTGCATTGAATCAATGGGAGGTATTGAAAACCAGAACTTTATACCAATCTGGTCAAGAGCAATTCGTTGTGAAGCAAATTATACAACATGCTCGCAAAACACTATATGAAACAGGTGTCAAAAATAAAGGTGCTGATTATCTAACCGTTGAAGTTAAATATGGTAAAGATTCAAAAATAGTGCGCTTAGAAGGTGGACTTAAAACACTTCCAGAACCCAAAAGAATTTCTTTAGATGGTCTTTTAGTTCAATTAGAATATGGATCCATTCGAATGCCGTTACCTTTCGCAGTGGGATGCAAAAGCTTTACATTAAAAACTTATCCTGGATCGGAATCTCCATCCTCATTTGAGAGTGAAATCAGAATTATCGATAAGAAAAATAACTACACAAGTGATCGAAAAGTATTTATGAATAATGTTACAGATTATAGTGGGTTTAGATTTTTTCAATCTAGTTACGACTTAGACAATCCACAAACACCGGAAAACGAAGAAGGAACAAGGTTGAGTGTGAACCATGATTGGTTGGGAACGAATATTACCTATTTAGGTTATTTACTGATGGGAATTGGAATGGTATTAAGTCTTTTCTCCAGAACAGGAAGATTTAAAGATTTGAATAACAAGTTAAACATTCTTAAAAGTCAAAGGGAAAAAGTAGGATTGTTTATTGCTCTATTTGCCTTGTCTTTTACAAGTTATTCCCAGGAGCACTCGCACAATAATGAAAGCAAAACGGATGCTATCTATCGTATTATTAATGAAGAACATTCAGCTGCACTAGCTTCACTACTTATACAAAATTATGAAGGACGCATCGTTCCTTTTCATTCCTTATGTGATGAATTATTAAGAAAAGTTCATGGAGGAAAGACCTACAACGAATACAATGCAGTTCAGACTGTCATCAGTATGCATATGTACCCTAATCATTGGATGAACGAAAAAGTAATTTCGATTCCAAGTGCATTGCGAGAACGTTTGAAGTTAAAGCCATACGCAAGTACCCTAGATTTGACCAGTAAAGATGGAAATTTTAAATGGCTTAAAGAATATAAGATAGCGCATCAAAAATTAGAATCTAAAAGAGATGAATTTGATAAAAAATTAATCATATTGATCGATAGATTCGAGGTGATGAATTTAATTTTCACATGGCAATATATGAGAATCATTCCTAAGATTGGAGACCAAAACAATAAATGGTTCATCCCAATGGATATGGAATTGATGAAAGTAGACTCTTTATCATCTCAACAAACCTTGCAATATCTTTCTGCAATTGATAAAGCTGCTACAACTGGTGGTTACGGTACAGCGGAAGATTTATTAAATCAAATTAAAAAATTCCAACGAAAAGCCGGTGCAGCGGTAGTGCCTAGTGAGGGTAAGGTGAAGATAGAGATCAGCTACAATAACATGGAGATATTTAAGAATACCTGGATGGTTTATATTTTGGCTGGAATGCTACTATTGATCGTGTTTTACTTGTCTGTGTTTTTTAAAATAGGATCTAAAATCACAAAGATTATTAACCTTACAAGAAAGACCTTTTTCTATCTATTGCTGTTAGTGTTTATTTATCATGGCGCAGGACTTGGAATGAGATGGTATATTTCTGGTCATGCACCTTGGAGTAATGGTTATGAAGCCGTTATTTTCATTGCATGGGTTACGATGCTTGCAGGATTTCTTTTTTCTAAAAAGAACGAAATTGTATTGCCTGGAACAGCAATTTTAGCTGCCATGATGATCATAGTGAGTGAAATGAATTTATTAAATCCTCAAATCACGCCATTAGTTCCTGTATTAAAATCATACTGGCTCATGATTCACGTTGCGATTATTACGGGAAGTTATGGGTTTTTGGGCTTAGCTTGTATTTTAGGTTTACTTAATCTAATTCTTTACATTTTTAGAGGTGATTCCAACGGAAAAGTAGTAACCAGAAACATTTCAGAATTGACTTACATTTCAGAAATGACCATGACCATTGGAGTCTTTATGTTAACTGTAGGGACATTTTTAGGCGGTGTTTGGGCCAATGAATCATGGGGCAGATATTGGGGATGGGACCCTAAAGAAACTTGGGCATTAGTTTCCGTCTTGGTATATGCTATAATACTCCATTTGCGCTATATTCCGGGATTAAAAAGCAAATTCGTTTTTAATGTAGTGTCTTTTTGGGGTTATTCAGCCATCTTATTCACCTTTTTCGGGGTCAATTTCATGTTGGTTGGACTTCATTCTTATGCACAAGGAGATGGATTGGGTAAATTTCCTGTATGGCTGACAATTACAATAGTTCTATTCTTTTTATTGACCCTTTTAGCTGCAATAATGAACCGTAAATTCAATTCCAAAAACTCCTCTAATAAAGCGCCACTTGAAGCCTGAAAATATACTTTACGAAGATAACCATGTAATCGTGGTAAATAAGATGCCCTCAGAAATTGTTCAAGGGGATAAAACTGGAGATGCTACACTTCCAGATGCAATAAAAGCATATTTAAAGGAAAAATACAACAAACCGGGTAATGTTTTCTGTGGGGTAATTCACCGATTGGATAGACCGACAAGTGGAGCTGTAGTTTTCGCAAAAACTAGCAAAGGGTTGGAGCGATTGAATGCTCAATTTAGAGAGAAGGATACGCATAAAGTGTATTGGGCCATTGTAGATAAATTACCTACTGAAAAAAATGGTGAACTTGTTCACTATTTGAAAAAGAATGAAAAGCAAAATAAAAGTTATATTTCTACTGCAAAAACCCTTGGGGCTAAGGAAGCAAAATTAAGCTATAGATGGATAAAATCTTCGGATAATTATCACCTTTTGGAAGTGCATTTGGAAACGGGACGACACCACCAAATTAGGGCGCAATTGTCAAGTATTGGATGTATTATTAAAGGAGATTTAAAATATGGTGCTAAACGATCTAATCCGGATGGATCAATTTGTTTACATGCGAGAGAGTTATCTTTTAATCATCCTACCAATCAAGAACCGATTACGGTAATTGCTCCTGTGCCTCAGGATCCTATTTGGCAATTTTTTGAGCAATAAAAAAGGCCGTTTTTTCAAACGACCTTCTCTTATTTTAAATTTTGATTAGTTTCCTGTTGGAGCACCAGATGTATTTACTGGAGCACCACCTTCTGGAGCTGGACCAACTTCACCTTTGATACGAATAATCATATCTGGGCTATTGATAGCGTTAGAGGTAATAGTTACACTTTTGTTGATTGGACCTGGACGCTTAGTGTCATATTTAACACGAATAGCTCCTTTTGCTCCTGGAGCAATTGGTTCTTTCGGCCACTCAGGAACTGTACATCCACATGAACCTTTAGCATTTGAAATAATTAATGGCTCATTACCAGTATTTTTAAATTCAAATGAACAATAAGGATCACCATCATATTTGATGTTTCCATAATCATGAACTTCTTTAGAAAACTCAATTTTTGCTCCTTTATCAATTTGAGCAGATACAGTGTTCATTGCTAATGAAGCAACAAATAACAAGCTAAAGCTTAAAAATAATTTTTTCATAGTTGTATGTTTTTTTATCAAATGTACATGCAAATTTTCGACAATAAAAAAATTAACATAACATTAACAGCGAAAGAATTTCTGTTCTATTTTGAAAGTGGTGCAGATTGAAAGTCAATATACTCGAACAATGTCATGTCTAAGTGCTTTAAACGCGCTAGAACATCAATTCTTTTCTCCTTTGTTATTGTGGGTTCTTTTAACAAAAGATTGTAATATTTTCGAATTTTGGCAGTGTCTCTTGGCGTAATCATGATATCATAAGTAGAAGCCATACTCTCTATAATAAAATCACGATTCTTAAATTTTGGAAAAGAAGTAAGTAAAGTGTCTCCATAGGCAAGCGCCTTTTCATGAGCATTTAAATCAGAGTACTTAATGTGAACCTTCATCAAACAAGTGGCAGCATAATCCTCTTTTGGATAAGCGTGATAAAATGCTATCAAGCGGTTAATTAATTCAATATTGGTCAAAGTAGGAATTTTATTTGCTTGAGCAGGATTTCGCTGAAGCGACATGATTGAATCCTCCATATCAGTTATTGATTTCATCAATGCCTCATGATCTTTTGAATTTGAGTTATCAGAAGAATTACATGCTGCTATAAAAAATCCAAGAGAAAGAAAGCTGTAATAAAATAATTGTTTCATAGTAGTTTAGATTTCTTATTGGTATTAAATTTCATTTTATAATCTACCTCAATAGCTCCGATTGAGATATTAGACAATCTTTTTTGAAGTAATTTCTTTTTAAGAGGCGTTAATTTATCCGTAAAAAGGACACCTTCTAAATGATCATATTCATGTTGAATAATCCTTGCGGCATATCCATCAAACTTTTCTTCATGAAAATTCCAATGCTCATCATAATAGGTCAGTATAATAGTATCTCTTCTAAATACATTTTCACGAATTTTCGGTATAGACAGACATCCTTCTTGAAAAGACCACATATCTCCAGATTCCTCCTCAATAATTGGATTAATAATTACCTTTTTAAAATTTTCAATACCTGCAGCCTTTTCATCTGGCTCCTCCCCTTCCTCATCGGCAAAAGGAGCTCCATCGACAATAAATAATCGAATGCCTAATCCGATTTGTGGAGCAGCTAATCCAACACCCTTGGCTTTATACATGGTTTCAAACATGTTAGCAATAAGCGTTGTCAATTCGGGATAAGTAGCTTCTATTTCAGTTGCTACCTTTTTTAGAACCGGATCACCATAAGCGACAATTGGCAAAATCATTTTTTACTATTTTAAAAGACAAAATTAAGCATAGATATTTAAAATTACACACCAGCGAGGTAATCTTGTAGAATTAAAGTTGCACTTATGGTATCAACTAGACCTTTATCCTTTTTGTGCTTAGCTTTTCCACCTTGATGTATAACCTGCATCGCTCTTTGAGAGGTATAGCGTTCATCCTGTAAAATCACCTCGACACCCATAAACTGTTTTTCAAGAGCTTCTTTCAATAGCCTAACATTTTCAGTGATATGCGTATCAGATCCATCAACAGATGTTGGGAAACCTAAAACAATTGTGGTGATATTATTTTTGGCGAAAAGTTGAATTAAATAAGTCATCAGAACATCGGAGGCAACCGCAGCATGCGGACTCGCTATAATCCGATGGTCATCAGTCAAGGCAAGACCCGTCCTTTTCAATCCAAAATCTATTCCAAGTGCTTTTGTCATAGCGTAAAGGTAAGGAAGAGAATAAACAATCTCATTAATGGATTTAATATAGTTTAGATATCTATTGAAATCTTTACTTAAATTGAGAAAAAAAACCTTGATTTTTCAATTGAGTGAGCGTACTTTTACACTCAAAATTCAAGCGCGAGAATTCAAACAAAAATATGGGTAACTTTAAAGCCCAATAGCCGTAATAAAAATAATAATCAAAATTAAAATATGCGTCGAATACCTTATTTATTATTCTTCTTGGTTATTTTATTAAGTGCTTGTAACAACAAAGACGAAACCCTACTCGACCCAAGTACAGATATTCCAACAACACAAAAAGACATACCTGCTTTTAATGGGCAAGAAAAATTTGATAAAGCAGTTAATTTTCTAGATACAGCTGAACATCCATTAGCATTTAGCAGTCTGAATTATGCTAATGATTTAGGCATTAGTAAAAAAGTTTCTGGATTTGGAAATCAAAATGGAGACATCATTAAATTGCAACAAGAAACGACCTATCCAAGTGGACAAGCGGAAACCATAAGTTATTATTTTGGGCCTAATGGGATGATCTGTGCCAATAGACATTTTGTTCATTTTGCAGAAAAAACTAGCTTTTGCATGGATACAAAGTCTTATTTTGACAAAAATGGAAAAGTGATTTATACCTGTAAACGACAAAGTGACAATGAAGAAAAATTATTGAAATTACCATATGCAAGTGCCGAAAAAAAGAAATTTAGTGTCTTGAATGCTATGGAGATATTAAATCAAAAAGGTCCATACGCTACTCGATTACAAGGATTTATGGAGGCTGCTGCTAAGGAATTTATCATTGTAGGCACCAAAAACTATAATTCTGCGATTGCCTATAATCCAGAAAATAAAATAATTAAAGAACTTAAAAATAAAGGTGAAAGTGCACAACAGACCTTATTAAAAGTAAATTTTACTGAAGTAAAAGAATCCAATGGTTTTACCTATCAAGGATTACTTGACATAAAAATAGTCCCTGAATAATGATAACATTTCTTCCTAAACAAAACATGAAAAAAATCAAATTCTTTTTACTCCTTTTTATCTTCATAATGCTAGGGACAAGCTCGAATATTTTTGCTCAAAAGATGCAATTACATGGAATTATTTATGATACCAGTGGAAGCAATCCCATCAAGAATGCAAGTATAACGGCAGTCAGAATTAAAGATTCCCTTTTACTTAAATTCACCCACAGTAAAGAAGATGGTACTTTTGAAATCGGAGGTTTTGTGTTGGATACATTTTCACTTTTAATTGAACATCCTAGTTATGATACCAGAACCATTTACATTTTCGGTAACGCATCGAACGCTTCGCTAGATTTAAAAGGAATTCGTTTGGGTTTTAAGACCAAAGAATTTGATGAAGTGATGATCTATGCCAATAAAAATCCAATTTATTACAATGGAGATACATTAGTATATGTAGCCGATTCATTCAAAGTGGCAGAAAATGCGGTTGTAGAAGACTTATTAAAAAAACTACCAGGAATTAAAATTGATGATCAAGGAAAGATCACATCACAAGGAAGAGAAATTAGTCAAGTATTAGTTGATGGAGATGAGTTTTTCGGGACAGACCCAACCATTGCAACCAAGAACCTTGGTGCACAAGGCATTGCTTCTGTTCAGGTATATGAAAAGAAAAATGAAAATGGAAAGGTTGGAGAAGATGAGAAAATTCAAGTCATGGACTTGAAATTAAAAGACAGCGCTAAAAAAGGATATTTCGGAAAAGTATCTGGGGCTTCCGATCTCGGATTGATAGGCAAGAATGGTTTCTATGAAAGTGAATTACTATTTAACAAATTCAATAAAAAACAAAAAATATCAGTCTTTGCTTTAGGCTCAAACACGCCAAGATCCAATTTTGGATGGGGAGACATGAGTAAATTTGGTTTAGAAAACGAAAGAGAAAACAGTGGCATGAGTATGTGGGATCAAAGTTCGCAAAAAATTACCAGTGGTGTTCCTCAGACTTTAAAAGCTGGTTTGTATTACAGTGATCGATTCGGCAAGACAGGAAAAGTTGGACTGAACTATTCTTATTATGACAATAGACTTAAAGCAGCACAGAGTAGTTTGTCTCAATATTTTCTAGCAGATTCAAGTTACTATACCAAAGACTCCTCCTACAATCAATCGATCAATCAATCACATAAAATCAATGCCAACATAAGCAGTAACCTAGATTCACTTACTTATTTTGAACTTAAACCAAGTATTCAACTCGATGCTGCAAATACCAATAATTATAGTGTTGCGAAATACTTGGGTGAAGACCTGGTTCAAACATTCGAGACGCAAATAAACAACACTAACCTTTCGAAAGGAACTACCTTAAGAAATGAGGCGACTTTAAGAAGGCGATTTAAAAAACCAGTTCGAGAGATTGAATTAAAGTATATTGCAAATACAGTTTCAAATAAAAGTGATGGAAATCTAGCAACGAATTCTTTTTTTATCAATGATACTGTCACTATTGATCAAAAGAAAATTAACAACAATTCTTCCTACAATCATTATGGCATTCTTACTTATACTGAACCAATTTCAAAAAATTGGAAAGCACAAATTGAATATTTGTTCGAACTAGGGGGCTCAAAGCAAGACAAGCAAACATTTAACCAAGGATTAGTTGGGAACTATTCAGAAAGTGTCTTTGAATTAACCAATCAATTTGACAATTCAAGGATACAACATAAAGGAACGGCTATTCTTATTTATGAAGCGAATGCACATAGAATTTCTGGTGGATTAGGACTGAGATCAATAAATATTGATAATAATAATTTAGTGACGGATACTACTATTCATCAATCCATCACCAATGTACTTCCAAGATTTAGTTATCAATTCAAACCGAGTATGAGTAAGAGAGTTGAATTGAACTATACCACCAATTCAAGTCAACCTTCTATTACAGATCTACAACCCGTTCCTGACAATACCAATCCAAACAGAATCAAGCAAGGGAATCCTGATTTAAAGCCCAACTATGTACACAACTTGCGATTTAATTTTAATTCTTGGCAAGCCATGTCAGGAAGGTATATCTGGTCTGGCATTAATGCTAGCTTAACGAACGATGCTTTTGCGACATCAACTGATTACGATTCATTTGGTCGAACAAGCTCTAAAACTATCAATGTAGATGGGAATGTTTTTGCAAATGTTTTTGCAGGATGTGGATATCCAATATTAAACAGAAAATTAGAGTTTAATCCTAGTGTTAATGCATCCTACAATCGATATACCAATTTGGTAAATAATCAAGCAAATATAACTCAGAACACTGCCGTAAGTGGTGGCTTGGATGTGGACATAAAATTAGATTCCTTAGAAATCACTTTTAGCCAATTCTATAGTTTTAATAGTCCAGTGAGCTCTTTATCTTCCGCTTCAAGTACTCCTTATTCTTCTCAGAAATATAGTGTTGATTTTAAATGGACCCTTCCACAAAACTTCATTATAAAATGGGATGCAAGTTATGCCATTAATTCACAACGCGCCAATGGATACAATAAAAATCTATTCATAATCAATGCTGAAATCAGTCGCTCTTTTTCATCGAATAGAAATATTATTTTAGCACTGACTGCCAATGATATATTAAATCAAAATATTAATGTGCAGCGACAATTAAATGGTAATGTAATCACGGATAACTTCACCAAAATCATATCTAGATATTTCTTGGTAAAGCTTACCTATAAATTCAATAATAATAAAACTAAAGAAGATGATTTCAATGGTTGGCATTAAGCGACTCCTTTTTATTCTGCTATTTATTTCGCAAACTAGTTCTTGGGGACAAACCTATTCCACAGGTAAGATTACCTATGAAAGGAGGACTAATTTAATGAAGCGTTTCAATGATCCTCGGATGAAGCGATTTGTCAACGAGGACAATAAAATAAAAACAGAAGATTTTATTTTGTACTTTAATGATACCATTTCTTATTTCAACCCAGTACCATCGAATGCACCTGATGAAATGTCATGGATGACCACAAAAAACCAATATTATCAGTTTATCAGCAGAGAAAAACAATTGTCTATTTTATCATTATTCGGACAAAATGTATACATCGGAGATTCTTTAGCAGAAAGAAAATGGCAAATTACTGATAGTAAGCGCGACATAAGTGGCTACAACTGCAGGAAAGCAATCTATCAAAAAAATGATTCTACAAGAATCTATGCTTGGTATACAAGTGCGCTAATACCTTCTGTTGGTCCGGAAGGATTTGGAGGCCTACCTGGAGTAATTCTTGGAATTGCCACAGAAGATGGAGGTGTTATTTATTTTGCTAAAAAAGTAGAAATGTTAAGCGAACTAGATGCAGCGCAAATCACACCCTCTTATGGTAAAAACAAAGTCTACAGCATCCTTGAATTTAAGAATAAGATTGAAAAAGAATATGCGAACACCCCATGGGGGAAAAGAGTTTTTGAAGATTTATTTAGGTGGTTATAACTACAATTAAACGAAAAAAATGAAAGGAATAATTCTAGCCGGAGGATCAGGAACACGCTTACACCCACTGACGCTTGCCGTGAGTAAGCAACTTATGCCTATCTATGATAAGCCGATGATTTATTATCCATTATCCATACTCATGAGTGCTGGAATTAGAGAAATTCTAATAATTTCTACGCCCCATGATCTTCCGCAATTCGAAAAATTATTAGGAGATGGAAGCGCATTAGGATGTAGTTTTTCATACGCCGTTCAAGAAGTGCCTAACGGACTTGCACAAGCATTTGTGATTGGAGCTGAATTTATTGGAAAAGACAAAGTGGCATTAGTTCTTGGCGATAACATTTTTTACGGTGTTGGAATGGACGCATTACTCAAGGAAAACAATAATCCTACTGGAGGAGTTGTTTATGCTTACCATGTAAGTGATCCAGAAAGATACGGTGTTGTTTCATTTGATGAAGAGATGAACGCAATATCAATTGAGGAAAAACCAAAGAATCCGAAATCAAATTATGCAGTTCCTGGATTGTACTTTTATGATAATTCTGTAATTGAGATCGCTAAAAATTTAGCGCCTTCAGCAAGAGGAGAATATGAAATAACCGATATAAATGCTGCCTATCTAAAAATGGGAAAATTAAAAGTAGCTGTTTTAGATAGAGGTACTGCTTGGCTTGACACGGGAACCTTTGCTTCATTAATGCAAGCAGGTCAATTTGTTCAGGTTATTGAAGAAAGACAAGGATTGAAAATTGGATGCATTGAAGAAGTAGCTTATCGAAATGGATTCATCAGTAAGGAACAATTAAAAAAAATAGCAGAGCCTCTTATTAAAAGTGGTTATGGAAACTATTTATTGAATCTGATTAAACGAAAATGAAATTTTTAAAAGAACACACCTTATACATTGAAAGTGAATTGGAGCGTTTCCAATTACCTCTAAATCCAAGTAATTTATACCACCCACTGCGTTATTTCTTAAATATTGGTGGAAAGAGAATCAGGCCCGTTTTGACCTTAATGGCGGCAGAATTATTTGGAACTAATGCGGATAAAGTAAAAGACGCTGCATTGGCTATTGAACTGTTCCATAATTTCACTTTACTTCATGATGATATTATGGATCAAGCACCTCTAAGAAGAGGAGAAGTAACAGTTCATGAAAAATACAATACTAATATTGCTATTCTTGCTGGAGATGTCCTATTTGTAAAAGCAGTTCAAGCTCTTGCTCAACAAGATACGCAGCACCTACCCCAACTGCTACAACTTTTCAATCAAACTGCTATTGAAGTTTGTGAGGGACAGCAATATGATATGGATTTTGAATCTAAAGAAAATGTTGGAACAGAAGAATATTTGGAGATGATTCGACTCAAGACTTCAGTGTTGTTAGGCTGCGCTTTGCAATTTGGTGGAATATGCAGTGGGACCGATGAAAAAAATCAAAAACTATTGTATGATTTTGGGATAAATTTAGGGATGGCCTTTCAAATTCAAGATGATATTTTAGATTTATTCGGAGATCCCGAATTGGTTGGGAAGCAAGTTGGAGGCGACATATTAGCACACAAAAAAACCATATTATCTATTCTCGCTCAAGAAAGAGGGATTAAAGATAATAGCGATGCATTTGATAAAATAAAATTAATTCAAGACCCGACAGAAAAAATTAAAGAAGCACAAAAGCTCTTTATAAGTTGGGAAATATTAAAACAATGCAGCGCATTACAAGAAGATTATTTACAAAAAGCAGTCGAAAATTTAGATTCAATTGAAACATCAGGAAATAAGGATAATTTCATCGAACTATCAAATTATCTTTTCCATAGAACACATTAAGTATTAAATTTTTGTTATTTGTATATGTTTATATTATCTTCGCTTTGAAAATCAATTAAACTATTGTTATGAAAAAAATGTACGTTTGTTTATTCGGTATTCTTGCAACTGGATTAGTTTTTGGTCAAAAAACGACTACTAGCCCAATGAACGGTAAGAAATACCAACTTTTAGATGAGAAATCTAAAAAAGAAATCATTGTAGAATCAAAAGGAATTACCATTTGGTCGAATGATTTTTCCACTTCTTCGGATTGGACAACTTCTAATGACCCTAACGGTACGCCTGCGCACACTATGGGAGATTGGGCAATTACTACCAACTTATCTGCAATCCCGGTTACTGCATTAGCCCCAGCGGCATTTACATCTGCTGCAAATGGTTATGCATTAATTAATTCAGATGCTGCTGGTGGAACTGCATTCCAAAATGCAAAAATTGTTACTACAGCAAGTATAGATTTGTCTACACAACCTTTAGTTGTAATTAACTTCGAACAATCACACAGAAGATATGCAGAATCTACATTTGTAGTTTATAGTATTGATGGTGGTACTACATGGAATGAAATTGAAGTAAATGCTGGAATGACAGTAAATACGAATACAACCAATCCTGCTACCGTTCAAGTAAATTTGTCGGCTCAAATCGGTGGACAAGCTAACGTTAAAATTGGATTTAAATATATTGGTAATTGGGACTGGTTTTGGGCAGTTGATAATGTGAAATTAATGACGCCAGATGATTATGATTTAGGTATTGCTGGAGCATATTGGGGATCAACAGGTTTCTGGGGAGCAAGACTTCCTTATTACCAAATTCCAAGTGCGCAAGTAACTGCTATAGACTTTTCAGGTATTATTGCTAACCTTGGTGCATTAAGTCAAGATGCTACCTTTGGAGCAAGTGTTGGTACATATGTTGGATCTTCTGCTGCTACTACAATTGTTGCTGGAGCTTCTGATACATTAGATTGTACTGCTGCATTTACTCCTGCTGCTACAGTTGCAAGCTACACAGTAAATATGGGTGTAACTTCTCCAGCTGTTGATGCTGTGCCTGCTAACAATACTATTGCAAACGCTGCTACTATTGCTGTAAATCAAAAAATTTATGCGCGTGACAAAGGAACCATCGGTGGTGGATCTTACAACGCAGGATTTGGATTTGAAGTAGGTAACATTTTTGATATGTTTGCTACTGCAGATATCACAGCTATTGATGTAACTGTTGCTTCTACTGCTGTTGCAGGAGCGCAAGTTTACGCTAAATTGTACTCTATTGATCCAGCTACAGGTGATTTTGTATATGTTGATGAGTCAAATGCTTATACTTTAACAACAGGTGATTTAGGAACAAACATAACCTTCTCTTTATTAGGAGGAGCTGCTACATTAAATGCAGGTGAGTCTTATTTAATTGTTGCTGGTTCAAACGGTGACGGTGGTTTATCAAATGATTTAGTAGTTGGAACTGCAGGTGTATCGGAAGCTCAAACTTCTTATTACTTAGACCTAACAGATAATACTTGGTATTATACTACCTCTACACCAATGGTGAGAATGAATTTCTCTGCTGCTGGAATCAATGAGAACAATGCTAACTTTGGATTGAATGTTTATCCAAATCCTGCTGCTAATGAAACTAATGTAACAATCACTGCAGAAAATGCTTCTGTTGTTGTTGTCTTAACAGATGTTTCAGGAAAAGCTGTTTATTCAAATAACTTAGGTACTGTAAACGGAATGAAGAATTTAAATATTAACACAGCAAATTTCGCAAATGGAATTTATATGGTTAATGTTACTTCTAACGGAACTGTAACTACTCAAAAATTAGTAGTAAGAAACTAATCTTCTCACTATATTTTAAAGGACCTTCGGGTCCTTTTTTTTTGCTTAATTTTTCAAAACACAGTCTTATAAATAGAAAAATTTGTATATTAGAAGCTACTAAAACAAAATAATTATGAAAAAAACTTACCTATTAGCCTTTTTAATCTTAAGTAGTTGCTACTCTTTTGCACAAAAAAAGATGACTGATATTGCTACTCAGAAAAAAAACATTGTTGTTTCCAACGCGCTTACACCGAGCAAACATGAAAACACAAAAGGAATCACCATTTGGCAAAATGATTTTTCAAATTCTAATGATTGGGCTTACGACAATACCTCTTCCCCATTTTTAGATTGGACAATTACTACAGCAGCAGATACCATTCCAGTACCCGCTTTAAGTCCTGCATTGTTTACCTCTGTTGGAAATGGGTTTGCCTTTATAAATTCTGATGCACAAGGACAAAATGGAGCTCAAAATTCCAATATGACCTATACGGGTACGATTAATTGTACAGGTTATGCCAATGTAAGTTTGGTATTTGAACAACAATATAGAACCTATTTAGATACTCGAATCATGAGAATCAGTAATGATGGTGGATTAACTTGGACTGATTTCATCGTGACAGACGGAACAGAGCCAACTGCACAGAACTCTAATAATCCAGATGTGTTTTCCATCAATATTTCTTCCGTTGCAGGAAATCAAGCTAATGTTAAATTACAAATGAACTACCAAGGAAATTGGGGTTGGTATTGGGCGGTAGATGATATTAAAATTGTTGAAACAGACAATTATGATTTAAAACTACAAACAACTGCTTGGGGAACTGATGGCGCATTTGGTGCTAGACTACCTTATTACCAAGTTCCAATTGCACAAATTGCACCAATCAATTTTGGAGGTGTGGTTAAAAACATTGGTGTTCAAGACATCAGTGATGCAACCTTTGGCGCCATAATTAATGGAGTTTACACAGGAACATCAGCGCCGAGCTTTATAGCGGCTTCTAGTTTAGATACACTATGGTGCGCTACAACTTTTACGCCTGCTGCAATAAGTGCAATGCATTCTGTGCAATTAGGAGTAACGACGAGTCAAACAGAACCAGACATGACCAATAATACTATGCCCAATATTAACATTGATGTAAATAATAATATTTATGCAAGAGACAAGGGTACTATATTAGGTGGTATTGGAAATGCAGGAGAAGGATATGAAGTAGGAAATATGTTTGACATATTTTCACAAGCAACTCTAAAAGGAATTGATGCCTATATTCATCCTACAGCAGCAGTTGGAGGAGAAATATTTGTTAAATTGTATTACAATAATGTTGCCACAGGCGTATTTGATTTTTTAGATGAATCTTTACCTTATATTATCACTACGGCAGATTTAGGTCAGAAAATTACTTTAACATTACAAATTCCACAGACTTTAGTGGCGAATGAATCTTATCTAGCAATGGTAGGTTCATATGGTGATGGAGGTGTGAGTAATGATCTAATTACAGCAACATCTGGATCTTCTGCACCACAAACTGCTTTTTATTATGATTACACAGACCAAACTTGGTACTACACTTCTTCATCACCAATGGTGCGTATGAATTTTGATCCAACATTAGGATTAAATGAAAATACTGCTGAATCTGAATTTAGTGTTTATCCAAATCCAAGCAACAATCTTGTCAACATTCAATTTAAAAATGAAACTGACGGAATGATCTACATCAAGAATATAGCTGGACAAGTGGTGAAAACAGTAAAAGTTAATGGTTTGAATAACAATATTTCAACCCAAGAATTAAGCGCTGGAACTTATCTTATCACATGGATGAGCAAGGGTAAAACAAGCACAAGCAAGTTAGTGATCCAACATTAAAAAAAATTGAATGGTTTAATTATGCCACAAGAATAATATAAAAATAGGTTTCTTTTTGGCGTGTATTTTTGTTTAAAATCATGACAAAAAGATATCGGATCAAATAAAATTATTAATTTATTTAAACCCTGGAGGAAACTCCGGGGTTTTTATATATGGGAGAAATCATTTACAGCATGATGCCAAGTTGCAATATTTCCCGGTCGTACCAATTGAATGGTATCACAACCAGCATTTGACGCTGCTTCTAATTCAGCCTGAATGTCAGATAGAAAAAGAAGCTCTTGAGGTTGGCACCCTAACTTTTTAGTAATTAATGAATAGGTCTCTGAATCTCTTTTTGAACCCGAGGTGGTATCAAAATAAGCAGAGAAGAAAGAAGATAAATCGCCTTGATTGGCATATTTAAATAACAATTTTTGAGCTGCAATAGAACCAGAGGAAAAAACGGCCAATTGAATTCCAGCAGTAGACCATTTGGATAAAGCCAAAGGAACATCATCGTATACATGAGCTTTTATAGCTCCAGACTCATAGGCGTTTTTCCATAAGATCCCTTGCAATGTTTTCAATGGGGTAAGTTTACGATCATCCAAGCTCCAGCTAAGAATAAGAGCTAGAAGTGCTTGATCATCAAGTCCGGAAATACCCGTTTCTTGTTCATGCAATAATCTAGCATCTCGGAAAGCATTTGTTACTTCAGAAGATGTATTAGATAAAAGATCCGCTACGTGTTCCCTGAAATAGGGAAACAAGACATCATATACAAAAGAGACTGAAGTAGTAGTTCCTTCAATATCAGTAAGAATAAATTTAATGTTAGGCTTCACGAACAGGGAATTTAAAATTCAAAAAAGCTTGTTCTGTTTGTGCATCTGTATATTCAGGAATCCATCCGGACATATCGATAAAAATTCTTATCGCTTTTACGAATGGATTAACTTCACCTGCATCGAACCAATGTTTTGTACCTGCTGGAACACTAATTAAATCGCCTTTTTCACAGAGTAAATTAAAGACAGGCTTGTTCTCCAAATTAAACCAAAACAAACCTTGACCATCGACAAAAAATCTAATTTCATCTTCAGAATGCGTATGTTCGGCTAGAAATTTAGCGCGTATTTGATCATAATGCTCCGTCAGAGAATTGATAGAAATTACATCTGCTGTTTGATATCCACCTTGCTCCATAAAAGGATTGAGATCGTTTTCGTATGCAGAAAGAATTTCTTCTGAAGTAGCTGTAGCATCAAAAACAACCTTACAAGTCCATTGGTTAAAGAAAATACCATTAGAATTTAAGAAACTTCGAATTTCATGCACCTCATTAATCTGAACGCCTGATTCGGGAAAAGAAAGAATTGCCATCCTATTTTTTATTTTTTAACCATTCACATTCGCACAAATACTGGAAAGTCTCTAAATGCCTTTTAGCCTCAAATAAATTATTTCCCCAAGCATAAAAACCATGTTTTTTTATCATGAACACACCATATTGCAACTCCTCTTTACGATAGTTCAATTCATGCTTGAAATACTCCATATCCTGTGAATTATCTAACACAGGTATTTCAACTGTAAATTCATGAGAAGTAACAGCATTAAAACCTTTAAGAATTTCATATCCTTGAAATTTTATGGAAGTTAGAGATATGTCCGACAATAGAACCGGAAAAATGGAATGACTGTGCAGCACTACCTTCGCATCAGGAAATAAATCGTATAAGGTACAATGAATGAGCGTTTCAGCCGAAGCTTTAAAAGTAGATAATGTATCAATAGCTAAACCATCTTGATCTACTCGAATAAAATCTTCAGGAGCAAAGCTACTTTTATCAATTCCTGACCGCGAAACCCAAAGGTCTCCTTTTTCTTCACGAAAGGAATAATTTGTAGAAGTAGCAGGAGAATGACCTAAGTGATTCATCTCTTTAATTAGGGCTGACAACTTAATTTTCATTGCTTTGATTTTATCAAAATTAAACAAAAAACGCATCAAAAAGATGCGTTTTAATATCATTAAGAAAAGTAGTTTTTACAAATTACCTAATTCCGACTTCACGAGATTCGCAATCATCTTTCCATCTGCCTTTCCAGCTAACTTTCCTGAAAGCAAACCCATTAATTTACCAAGATCTTGCATTCCAGTAGCATTAACAGAAGCAATTGCATTTAACACCTCCACTCTAACTTCTTCTTCAGAGAGCATTTTGGGTAAATATTCTTCAATTACTTTAGCTTGATACAATTCAACTTCTGCCAAATCAGGGCGATTTTGAGAAATATACAAATCATAAGTCTCCATTCGTTGCTTGTGCAATTTCATGCAGATTTTCAAAGCTGCTTCATCGCTTACTTCACCGGTTCCTCCTGAGGAAGCTTCCAATAAAATTTTAGCTTTAATATCGCGCAAAGGGGATAAACGATCTTTATCCTTTGCTAACATTGCAGTTTTTATTGCGTCATTAATTTGAATTACAATACTCATCAATCTACATTATCATGTAAGAAATTATTGTTTCTCAAACCAGAACCACTAGCATCATCAGACAATCCAAAGCGACTTACATTATTTTCAGTGCTTGGAGTTGTTTGATTAATTTGAATATTTCTACGCACATACGCAGGTTCATTTTCAAATTCAGCAATACCATCGGCACCTTTTAATTTTTGAGTATAAGATTGAAGTTTCGCTTTATATTCCTCAGTTCTTCTAATTTGTTCCGCTGAATTAGCAGAATTTTGACTAGAATTTAAACTTACAGGAGCAGCAGGTTCATCTTCCAATTGATGGCGAACAATAATTGGTTCCTCTATCACTTCCATTTTTTGATTCAATTCTTGATTCACATCAAAAGTTCCAACCACATCCCAAACGATATCATTTGTTGGCGTTTCATTTTGAATAGCATCGGAGGTAAGATAAGATTCTTCCTCTAATTCAACTTCATTAGATACAGACTCTAATTCAGAGGCACTATCAAAAAGATCAAATACCACTTTATTTTCTATGACAACATTTTCTACAGGAGCAGCAGAGAAAGAAATATCTTCTTGAACTACATCTTGCTTTAAGAAAGGTTCTTGTAAAGAAGAGATTTCATTTTCAGTTACCGATCCACTTTGATCCGTTGGAGAAACGAGTGGACTAATAATTTCTTTTTTTACTTCATCAGTAAGATTTACGACAACCCTTTCTGGAGCACTTTCATATCCATTTCCATATAGGCTAGAAGAAAAACCAGTAGCAATTAGCGTAATACTAATATTATCACCTAAGCTTGAATCATATCCATGACCCCAAATTACATCAGCAGTTGCACCTGCAGCATCTTGAATAAAATCAGTGATTTCAGTCACCTCATCCATCATCACTTCTTTATCACCATAAGTAATATTAAGCAAGACATATTTTGCCCCTTGAATATCATTTTCGTCTAATAAAGGAGAACTCAATGCAGATTGAACCGCTTCAATCGCTCTGTTTTCACCTTGCGCAATAGCACTTCCCATAATAGCACGACCACTATTTCGAAGAACAGTATTCACATCATTAAAATCAACGTTAATATTTCCAGTAACAGAAATCACTTCAGCAATACCTTTTGCAGCGGTAGTTAAAATATTATCTGCTTGAGCAAATGCTTGTGTAAGCGCCATATTTTTACCGATATCTCTTAGTTTCTCATTATTAATAATCAACAAAGTGTCTACATTTTGACGCATTCTCTCTAGACCTTCCTCAGCTTGTTGACGTCTTTTTCTACCTTCAAAACTAAAAGGAACCGTAACAATACCAACCGTCAAAATACCAAGATCTTTTGCTACTTGAGCAATCACTGGAGCAGCACCAGTACCTGTTCCACCGCCCATACCTGCGGTAACAAAAACCATTTTTGTATTGTTAGAAAGTACCTCTCTTAACTCCTCAATGTTTTCAATTGCTGCATTCATGCCTACTTCAGGAAGCATGCCAGCACCTCTACCTTCGGTAAGGGCTTTACCTAATTGAATTTTATGAGGTACAGGAGAAATATCAAGAGCTTGTTTATCCGTATTACATACGATAAAATCAACACCAATAATTCCTTGGTTAAACATATGATTAACGGCATTACTTCCGCCACCACCGACACCAATTACCTTAATAATCGACGACATTTCTTTTGGTAAATCAAATTCCATTTCTAACTATATATTATATTAAACTTCTTCTTCTTCAAAAAACGCTCTCATTTTAGGGAAAATTGTGTTAAAAAACTTTCCTTTCAAAACTCCCTCAGAGTGTCCAACTACTTCACTTGCATTTGAAACCACATCATCATGACCTTTGGTATCATTTTCAAAACCTTTTAACACCAGACCAATACCTGTAGAAAACATAGGACTCGCTAGCAAATCAAGTGGATTTGAACTTGCCAAATGTTCTGTAGGATATCCAATTCTAGTATCCATACCAGTACAATATTCAAACAATTGCGTCAAGTGTTGCATTTGAGCACCGCCACCGGTAACAACAATTCCAGCAATCATTTTTCTTTTATATCCTGAATTATCAATTTCAAATTTCACCAAATCAATAATTTCTTCCATACGTGCTTGAATGATTTCAGACAAACTCTTCAAAGTAATTTCTTTAGAATTTTGACCTCTCAAACCAGGAATACAAACAACCTCTTGTTCTTTATTCTCAGAAGCAAAAGCGCTACCATATTTAACTTTTAATGTTTCTGCATGACGTCGAAGAATCATACATCCTTCCTTTATATCATCAGTAATCACATTACCTCCGAAAGGAATAACAGCAGTATGACGAATCAAGCCTTCATGAAAAATCGCAACATCAGTAGTTCCACCGCCTATGTCAACAAGTACAACACCAGCTTCTTTTTCTTCATCATTAAGCACTGCATCAGCTGATGCAATTGGTTCTAAAATAACCGATTTAATTCTAAGTCCAGCTTGTTCAACACATCTGCGGATATTCATAACATTACTAATATGTCCAGTAATTATATGAAAATTTGCTTCTAAACGAACTCCAGCCATTCCAATTGGATCCTTAATGCCAGGTTCATTATCGACGATATATTCTTGAGGAAGAACAGTAATTATTTCCTCTCCTGGATTCATAACCATTTTCATCATATCAGAAATCAAAGCATCTACATCTGATTGATTTATTTCAGTATCCGTATTACTTCTTGTATAAATACCTTTGTGCTGCAAACTTTTAATGTGCTGTCCAGCGATACCTACATTAACATTACTGATAATTAAGTCACCTTCTACCCGATCTTGAGTTTCTTTAACTGCGGCATTAATAGATTGAATTGTCTTTTGAATGTTGGCCACTACGCCTCTCATCACCCCTAAAGATTCACTTTTTCCCATGGATAAAATTTCAATTTTACCATGCTCATTTTTCTTACCGACAAAGCAAGCGATTTTTGTGGTACCAATATCCAAACCCACAACAATTTTGGTGCGTTTTACACCTTTTGCCTCCTTATTTTTTTCTACCGACGATTTGTCCTTCATACTTTACAGTTATCTCTTTATACTTATCCCAACCTACATAAGGCATTGCTTCCTTATAAAAAATCTTTAATCGCTCAAATTTATCTTTTACTTCCTCGTCCGTATTTGCTGAACCAAAAATAATAATTTGGTCTCCAACAAGGGGAGTTAATATAAAATCTCCGTTCTTTTCAAGATAAACTTGCCCTATTAAAACATGCAATAAGGGATCATTACAAACATAATCCGAAATTCGATAGATATCATCTATTTTTCGAATACTTTTCAAAGAATCATTGTTAATAATTTCGGCAACTTTCACCCCTTCCAATTTTTCATTTATATATCCAGAAAAGACCAAAACTCTAGCGGTATGTAAATTGGATCTGCCTAATGTATTTCCCTCATCGTCAATGTAATACGACTTGTTGTTTGTCTTGAAAATTCTAGCGATAGGCTTTCTTAATTGTACCTCAATAAACCAAGTAGCACCAATATTTTTATATACTTTGACAGATTTCACCTCTTCCATAGCAGCAATGAAGCGTTCAATGTTTCTAACATTAAGAGATTCTACACTTTGATTAGGAGTAAAAAGATGTTTATCCTCTACTCTTTTCAGCAATTCAGCTTCAGTTAAAAATGCATTTTCTCCTTCCACATGAATAGACATAAATGGAACTCGAGATTTTTTAGCTTGATTGGTATGATTTGCAATAATTAATACAGCAAGCGTAGCAGCAACGATAAGTACCCACAAGACAATTTTGATCCATTTTTTCATCATAAATCTAAGTTCAATGTTAAAATCTCTTTTATTGGTTGTACTAATCTATCAATATCTCCAGCTCCAATAGTGACAAGAACGGCATTATTAAAATCCTTCAAATAATGTAATAAGCCTTCTTTAGAAAGTAGTTTTTTATCCTTAATACTAACACCTTCTAAGAGCAATTCAGAAGAAATCCCAAGAATTGGTGCCTCTCGAGCGGGATAAATTGGTAATAGAATTAAGCTGTCCAAGGCAGACAAAGACTGAGAGAATTGATAAGAAAAATCCTTCGTTCTTGAAAACAGATGCGGTTGAAAAACACCAGTAATTTTCTTCCCAGGATACAACATGCGCAATGAGCTAATGAGCGCATCAATTTCGGTTGGATGATGAGCATAATCATCAATAAATGTTATTTTTTCATCCGAAATAATAGTTTCAAATCTTCTTTTAAGACCACTAAATGATTTTAAGCCTGAACGAATTTCATTTTCTGGAACGCCTAATGCGTTTAGTAAAGCTATGCAGGCAAGTGCATTTTCAGCATTATGGATTCCAGATAAACCTAAATATACCTTAGGCCAGAAAGCTCCCATAATGTTACAATCACAAAAACTTATTCCCTCTTCGCTTCCTAGACTAAGTATCGAACAATCTGCGGTTTCAGAATCAATGGCATAAGTAATTTGCTTGGCCAAAGTCTTCAATTCAAGTCCTTCTTTAACTACTGCAAAACCATCAGGGTCAATTTTCATTGCATATTGCTTAAAACCTTCCTTAAACTTTTCTGCACTACCATAAATATCCAAATGATCGGGATCAGCCGAAGTTATTATGGAACAAAAAGGTGTCAATTGTAAGAAAGAACGATCAAACTCATCGGCTTCCACCACCGTATATTCAGCAGAGGAATTCAATAATAGATTGGAATCAAAATTAGTTGCAATGGCGCCTAGAAAGGCATTACATTTATGAGAAGATTGATTTAAAATATGCGCCAACATAGAACTTGTAGTCGACTTTCCATGAGTGCCTGCAACGCACAAACTTTTCAATTTACGCGTAATCATGCCTAAGGCTTCTGCTCTTTTAATTAGTATAAAACCATTACTAGAGAAATAAGATAACAATTCATTAGTCATTGGAATTGCGGGAGTATATACCACGAGGGTGGTAATTTGATCCAGAAAATCTTTAGGGATTTCCAATACATCGGCATCGAAGAACAACTGAGCACCTTCCATTGTTAAGGCCTCCGTTATTACAGATGGGACTTTATCATAACCTGCAACCTTATAATTTTCAGATAGGAAATATCTTGCAAGAGCAGACATACCTATTCCTCCAATGCCAATGAAATATACCTGTTTTATTTTATCGAAAGATAGCATACTCAATTAATTAAACTTTGAACAGCATCTACAATTTCCTTGGTTGCATTCGGCTTGCCTAAGCTGCTACAATTTTTTGAGAGTAGGGACATTTGATTTGAATCTGCTAAAATTTCAAATGCTTTCTTCAGTAACAAATCTTTTGCTTGAGTATCTTTTATCAAAACAGCGGCCTCTACATTAACGAGTGAAATCGCGTTTTTTGTTTGATGATCTTCCGAAACATTTGGTGAAGGAACCAATATTAATGGTTTTGCAACGATACACAATTCCGAAATAGAGGTGGCACCAGCGCGAGAAATAATTAAATCCGCCGCAGCATAAGCAAGATCCATTCGATCAATAAATCTATTTAATTTTACATGCTCAGGCAAGGAAACTCGGGCCGATATTTGGTCAAAGTACAAATTTCCACATTGCCAAAGCACTTGAATATCCTTGCTATCAGCTAGAGATGACAACTCATTTTCTACTGCTTCATTTAGAGTCCGAGCGCCTAAACTACCGCCAATTATGAGAATAGTTTTTTTACTAGGATCTAAGTTATAATAGGCTAATGCTTCCGCTTTTTTACTTTCAATATTTACGATATCCTTACGAATTGGATTACCGGTAAGAATTATCTTTTCAGACGGGAAAAATTTATTCATGTCAGCATAAGCGGTACAGATCAAACTTGCCTTTTTTGCCAAGAGCAAATTTGTTTTACCTGGAAAAGAATTTTGTTCTTGAATGAGCGTCTTAATCCCCAACCAAGCGGCCACCTTAAGAGTTGGTCCACTAGCATAACCTCCGACACCAATGACAATTTGAGGATTAAAAGATTTAATGATTTTCCTTGCCTTGAGCATACTTCCAATAATTTTAAACGGCAGTGAAAAATTACTTAATGCCAGAGACCTCTTAAACCCTGCTATACGAAGTCCTTCAATAGAATAACCTGCTTGAGGTATTTTTTCCATCTCCATTCTACCTTCAGCACCGATAAATAAAATAGAAACCTCTGGGAATCTTCTTTTAATTTCATCAGCAATTGCAATAGCGGGAAAAATATGTCCACCCGTTCCACCTCCGGAAATTATGACCCTATTAATCATGAGCAACCTCCTTTTCTATTTCGAATGCACTAGATTTTTTGGATTGTTTTACTGCAAACGACTGAATAACACCAATGGAAACACAAGCCATAATCAAGGCCGATCCTCCCATGGCAAGAAAGGGCATATTTTGACCTGTAACAGGGAACACACCTGTGCACACCAACATATTTATACTCGCTTGAGCCAATAAATGAAGTCCGATTGCAAGAGCTGCATAAGTTTCAAACAAACTTTCTGCATTGAGAGCAATCCTAATTATGCGATACAACAAGATTAAATAAAGTAATATCAAAAATACCGAGAGAATTGTCCCAAATTCTTCCACATAACTGGCATAATAAAAATCGGCATAAGCTTCGGGAAGATAATTTTTAAGTTTACCATCTCCAACGCCTTGACCGAGAAAAGAACCATTGTGAATGGCTAATTTCGCATCCATTGCTTGCGCATTATCAAGGACATTAGTTTCATCACTCATTTTATTTGTTAGGCGATTTTGCCAAGTTTCATAACGAGGAAGAAGGTTCAACTGAGGTATAGCTTTATGAACACCAATCGCCATTACCACTAGTAAGATACCACCTGCCCCCATCACCAGAAGTTTTGAAAGGGGAACTTTACCAATAAAAAGTAATAACATCATCAAGAGAAAAAGCATTGCCGCGGTGGAAAAATTATCCTTAAGGATCAGAATACAAATAAATACTATAGGAATCATAAGGGGTAATATTCCTTTTTTCCAATCGTTTAGCAGGTCTTTTTTTCGAACTAATATTTTAGACACATAGAGCATCAAAGCAAGTTTTGCGAAATCAGAAGACTGGAATGTCAAACCGATAAAAGGAATTTTTATCCATCTTTCAGCACCATTTACTTTAGCACCGAAAGCCATAGTAAAGAAAAGCAAGGCCAGGGCAAGATAATAACCGAACTTAGTGATTTGCGCTATATATTTTGAATCAATCCGATGAATTATATAAATCGAAGAGAAGCCAAGAACAACATAAATAAAATGCTTAAACAGATAATGAAAAGGAGTTCCCCCCTCAATTTTTACTAAGATCGGCACGAAACTATAAACAGTAACCAGAGAGAAGGCCATCATCAATAGTGTAATAATCCAAATCACGGGATCACCTTTCAGATAAGTAAGGTACTTTCTCATCGCGTTAAAAACATTTTAAGATAATTTTCTAATTCCATCAATTTTCTTTCTTCTTCTGGGCCATAAAAAACAAAAAGCACAATTTGTTTTGCTGAGGCATCCAGATTTTCTTTAATCAAACTATGATAATCAGGAGCAATTAGACATTTATTTCCACCAATTTCCACTATGTCATCGGTAATTGAATCAGAAATAAGTACCAGTTTATCGACCCAAACATCTGTATTAAACGTTGAAAGTAATTTTTCTAATTGAACTTGATTAGAAAAAACTAAAGTCAGAGGAAAAGGGAAAGAAGTCAAAGTTGACTTCAATTGAAAGTCAAATGGATTCATCCAAGTAAAGACATCTTTACCAAATATTTTCCCATAAGACTGCATCGAAGTACCCTCCGCATACTGCAGTGCCTCTTTTCTTGCTTGCAAAAGTGCATTCGTAAGATCCTCTTTTACTTTCAAAACTTATAATAATCTAACTGCGTGTTTAAACTGATTTCCTCTATCCTCATAATTTTCAAATAAATCAAAGCTTGCACAAGCAGGGGATAAAAGAACCACCTCATCATTTTTTGCAAGTTTGTACCCATAGGCAACCGCTTCAATGGCAGAATTTGCTTCTACAATATTTTCAACAAGGTCAGAAAAGGCTGCGAACAATTTTTTATTATCCGAACCTAGACAAATAATTGCTTTAACCTTGCCCTTCACCAAAGAGATAAGTTCACTGTAATCATTTCCTTTATCAACTCCACCTACGATCCAAACCACAGGTTTTTCCATGCTTTCAAGAGCAAACCAAGTAGCATTAATATTCGTCGCTTTAGAGTCATTGATAAATTCAATACCATTGACTTTTGCAACAAATTCCATGCGGTGTTCCGCATTCACGAAGTCACCCAGACTCTCGCGCACGATATCCTTACGGATTTCAACTAGTCTTGATGCGATTCCAGCAGCAAGTGCATTTTGGGTATTGTGCTTACCCTTTAAAGCTAATTCATGAATTGACATAGTAATTGGTTGTTTTATGTTTATTGTTATTTGTTTATTAATTGAGTAGGCCCCTAGAATAACTTCTTGTAACAAGGAGAATGGGGCCATTTGCATTTTTGGGTTTCGTAAAGAAATTTCTTTACTGATGATGGGGTCATCTAGATTATAAATGAACCAATCGGTATCCCTTTGATTTTGAAGAATTCTAAACTTCGCATCGACATAATTTTGCATTTCATAAGCATATCGATCCAAGTGATCAGGCGAAATATTGGTAATTATTGAAATATCAGCTCTAAAATCATACATGTCATCCAATTGAAACGAGCTCAATTCAAGGACATACCATTCATGATCTTCCAGTGCTACTTGTTTGGCGTAGCTATGTCCAATATTACCTGCCAATCCAACATCAAAACCAGCTTTTTTAAGGATATGATGAATAAGCAGCGTTGTAGTTGTTTTGCCATTACTACCTGTAATGCAAATATGTTTGCCTTTAGAAAAAGGAAATGCAAATTCAATTTCAGATACTACGCGAATTTTTTTAGCGCGGATTTCATGCATAATCATGGTAGTTTCAGGAATTCCTGGAGACTTAACAATTACATCAGCATTCAGAATACGAGCTGCTGTATGTCCATTTTCTTCCCATTGAATTCCATAAGCATCTAATTCATCTCGAAACGACGCTTTAATTTTTCCTGCATCAGATACAAAAACATTATAATTATTTTGATTAGCCAAAATAGCTGCGCCAACGCCACTTTCCGCAGCGCCGAGAACGACAATATTTTGAACTAATTTCTGCATTATCTTAGTTTAAGTGTTACGATACTTATTACAGCTAAAAGAATTCCAACAATCCAAAAACGCGCTACTATTTTTGCTTCATGAATTCCAACTTTTTGATAATGATGATGAAGGGGAGCCATTAAAAAGATCCTTCTACCCTCGCCAAATCTCTTCTTCGTGATTTTGAAATACCCCACCTGGAGAATTACAGAAAGATTTTCAATTAGAAAAATTCCACAAAGGACCGGGATCAATAATTCTTTTCGAACAGAGATTGCAAATACGGCAATAATTCCACCGAGTGCCAAACTACCTGTATCGCCCATAAAAACCTGAGCAGGATAAGAATTGTACCATAAGAATCCAATACATGCACCTACAAAAGCAGCAATAAAGATTACCAATTCTTCCGCCATGGGTATATACATCACATTGAGATAATCAGCAAAAGTTTCGTTGGAGCTGACATAAGCAAATACAGCTAGGGCGATGCCAATTATGGCAGAACTTCCAGTCGCAAGACCATCTAGACCATCCGTCATATTGGCGCCATTAGAAACAGCGATCACAATAAAAATTACAATTGGAATAAAGAGCAGCCATCCATAAGATTTATTATAATCACCCATTAACCAATTATAATTAAACTCATTCCCTTTGATAAAAGGAATTGTAGTGGTCATGTCATCAGTTTTTATCCACTTATAGTGTTCTCCATCTTTTTGGACATGCTGATGGGTCACGAAAGTTTCATTTGCTTTTAATTTATAAGAGGAATCAACTCTTTTATGAACGGTAACTGCATCAGAGAAATAGAGAATACAACCCACTATTAATCCCACACCGATTTGACCAACAATTTTAAACCTTCCTTTTAAACCTTCCTTATTCTTTTTAAAAACCTTAATGTAATCATCAAGAAAGCCAATAAGTCCGAGCCAAATTGTTGCGATAATCATAGTAATCACATAGACATTATGCAATTTGGCAAATAGAATCGTTGGAATAAGGATGGCACTGAGAATAATAATTCCTCCCATAGTTGGTGTACCTGTCTTTTCAACTTGACCTGCCAAACCTAAGTCTCTAACGGTTTCGCCTATTTGTTGACCGCGCAGCATATTGATTAGTTTTTTTCCAAAAACAATAGAAACCAAGAGCGATGTAATAAGGGCCATTGCTGCTCTAAAAGAAATAAAATCAAATAATCCTGCGCCAGGAAAATTTAGTTTGTCTAGATAATCGAATAAGTAGTATAGCATTCTATTTTCTCATTTGTTTAAATAATTCACTTGTAATTTCAAAATCATCAAAATCATATTTCACCCCATTAATCTCTTGATACTTCTCATGACCTTTGCCAGCGATTAATAGTATATCACCAGATTGTGCGAGTACAATTGCAGTTTGGATTGCTTGTTTTCGATCTGGAATTGTCAGGGCTATTAATGATTCTGTAGCACTTAATCCTCCACGCATTTCATCCAAAATATCATTTGGATTTTCCGTTCTAGGGTTGTCAGAAGTCAATATAACTTGTTGACTAAAAGCGACCGCTATTTTTGCCATTTCTGGACGCTTACTTTTATCTCTATCACCGCCACAACCAACGATGGTGATTATTTTTGATTTTTGATTTTGAATAGATTTGATCGTTGATAATACATTTTCTAATGCGTCAGGTGTATGTGCATAATCTACCACAGCAGTAATTCCAGTGTCACTATTCATGAATTGAAAACGACCATCCACTGCATTCAAATT
Source organism: Crocinitomicaceae bacterium (assembly GCA_044339115.1). GTDB lineage: Bacteria > Bacteroidota > Bacteroidia > Flavobacteriales_D > Crocinitomicaceae > UBA952. The sequence continues at coordinate 141,278 of JBIIWA010000001.1, read as the reverse complement.
GGACAGCACCTGGAGTACCTCATTAGCATCAAGGTCAAGCAATTGAGTAACTCCAAAAACAGCTAATAAATTCGAAGCATTAAATTCTCCAATTAATCTCGTGTATAATTCCGTTCCGTTGATGGACATCATTAAACCAGAGAAATCATTTTGCAGCACTTTCCCTTTGAAATCTGCCATAGTTTTAAGCGCAAAAGATGCTTTTTTAGCTTTTGTGTTTTGCAACATAACATTGCCATTTTTATCATCGAGATTGCTTAATGCAAAAGCATTAGAAGGCAAGTGATCAAAGAGCGACTTTTTAACTTTAATATATTCGGAAAAAGTATGATGATAGTCGAGATGATCGTGCGTGATATTGGTAAAGACAGCACCTGAAAAACGAATGCCTGCTACCCTATTTTGATGCAAAGCATGAGAACTTACTTCCATAAAGCAATAAGCACAACCTGCTTCAACCATTTGGTTCAGTAAGGAATTTAAAGCAATCGGATTGGGAGTTGTATGTGTTGCAGGAATTTCCAAATCGCCAATTCTATTTACGACAGTAGATAAGAGTCCTGTTTTATATCCAAGTTGTGTAAAAAGATCAAAAAGTAAAGTGGTCGTTGTAGTTTTACCATTCGTACCTGTAATCCCAATTAATTTCAGTTTATCTGCAGGATGCTCATAAAAATTGCAAGCTGCTAAGGCGAGTGATTCATTGGTATCCTTAACAAGAATTTGTGTTATTTCGAGGGGAAGATCTAATTTCCTTTGCACTATAAGAGCGGTACAACCAGCAGCGATGACTTTATCAACAAACAAATGGCCATCATTGGCAACACCAACAATTGCAAAGAATAAATCATTTTTTTGAACAATTCGTGAGTCAAATTGCAGCGCATTAATTTCCTGATCAAGCGAACCTGAAATCAATTGAAAATCAATTTGATGTAAAATATCCTTTAATGTCTTCATTGTCCCAATTCTATTTTCACTACACCACCTTTAAAAGCTAATTCTCCCGCAGCAATACTTTGTTTTCTTACCTTTCCATAACCTTTAATTCTAACCACTAGACCAGATTTTTCTAAAAGAAATACAGCATCTTTGGCCGTCATACCTATGACATTCGGCACATGACCTTTTTTAGTTGAGATTTGATTCAGGTGTACTGTATTTTTAAGTGTATCAGTGGTCAGCCACACCCCTTCATTATTAAGTTGAAAGCGGACATTTAACAATTTCATTGAAAGCGTCAGGTCCTTTTTATTTCCTGTTTTTACAGAAGGAGATTGATTTGACAAAGGCATTTTAACATTTACAGCCTTATGGTATTCCATAGAAGAAGCCCAAACTTTATTGGCAACAGCGGCAAATACAGTTCCAGAGACACGCGCTCCATAATATTCCGTTTTCGGATCTGTAATTACGACTACGCAGGAATATTTAGGTTTATCTGCTGGGAAATATCCCGCAAAAGAAGCTTGAAAAACACTGTGATTTGCATCAGCATAGCGCTTATCCTTTCCAGGCAATTTTGCGGTACCTGTTTTTCCTGCTATTTTAAATTGTGAGCTTTTCAAATCTGAACCAGTACCAACAGTCATAACACCTTCCAGACACATTTTCATAATATCAATAGTTTTTTGAGAAGCAATTCTTTCTTTCAAAACAACTGGTTTAAAATGCTTTATCACCTTACCTCGTCTTCGAATATCTTGAACGAACAAGGGTTTTAAAAACTTCCCATTGTTGGCAACAGCATTATAGAAAGCGAGTGTTTGCAATGGAGTTTGACGATATTCATAACCAATAGACATCCAAGGAATAGAAAGAGGGGACCAAAGTGTTTCTCCTGGTCGATGAAATTGTGGAGCGCCTTCACCTTCGAGATCAATACCCATTGGTTCTAGTAAGCCAAATTCTTCAAGTCGTTTCATAAACATGTCGGGATCTGAACGATACAATTTATTAATTACAGCAGCGATAACATTCGAGGATTTTTCAAAAGCTTTTTGAAGTGTTATAGTACCATAACCTAAACCATGATTCGAGTCACTTAATTTCCCGCCATTAAATTGGTACACACCAAAGGCATTTACTTTGTCTTGAATTCCTATTTTATTATCTTCCAAGGCGGCCATTACAGAGGCAAGTTTAAAAGTTGAACCAGGTACTTCTGGACTTCCAATAGCATAATTCCAGCTTTCCGAGAAAGAACCATTTTCTTCTCTAGTTAAATTGGCAATTGCTTTGATATAACCCGTTTTCACTTCCATTACAATGACACAACCACTTGCGGCCTCCATGGTCATCAATTGATTTTCTAACTCAGAATGAGCTACCTCTTGAATTTCCTTATCAATTGTACTTACAACATCGGCACCTTCAACAGCTTCTTTGGTAATTTGTCCTGTTCTTTTCCAACCAGTAGCAATTTTTTGCTCAATTTCCTTTCCAGGTTCACCTTTTAAATAATCGATATAGGCGCCTTCGATTCCGACCTTAATCTCCTTCCCGTCGACAATTTTAAAATAACCCAAAGTCCTATTCAACAAATTACCATTTGGCTTTTGGCGCACTATTAATTCCGTATTATCAATAATCCCACCCTTCATTCTACCTTCACGAAAAATTGGCAATAGATTTAAATTTTTCCGTTCTTGGTTGGTTACTTTTTTTCTAATTAACAAATATCTCGATCCATTAGCCCTTGCAGATCGGATAGAATTCTCATATTCTCGAGCAGATTTTTCCGGATATAATTTATGAAGACCCGCAGCTAGACCAGCTAAATCTTTATCAAATAACTTCTGATCTACAACTGTCGCATCCATATGAACATCATAAAAAGAAACAGAGGTTACCAATGGAAGTAGATTCGCATCTAAAATTTCACCCATTCGAGGGATTCTATCGGTATGACGAACAGGAATGGCAGTATCTACTCCATCGAACATGTTTTTTTTGCCTTCAAATTGAATAGCAAAAGTTTTGTAAATAATAACACACATGATCAAAACAAACCCAAAATAAATGAGATAAGCACGCTTCACCATAGACTGTTTATCCTTACTCATTTCTTATTTTTTTTAGCCTGATTATTTTGGTAGCCTTTTGAGATTCTACCAAATTTCTTTTCTGTAGCTTCTCTACCAACTTAAATCGACGCGTAAGGATTTCTAGGTCTGTTTTCGCTTCAATATATTCAGCCGTATTTTGATCAAGAAGTTGTTGATTTTCATTAATTTCAGTGAGTACCTGTTTTCCATAATATCCTTTAGAAACAAGTAGAATCAATAACAAGAAGATGAAGAAAATATAATTTAAATTATCTAAAACAAAATCACGCGTCAAGAACTCACCATTCAAAATTTGAGTAAACGCACTTGCTTTTACTTTTTTTGAAGTAGGTTTCTTTGCCGTAGCCCCTTTATTAATTTCGGGAGCGTCTTGTCTTTCTATGTACTCGTTATCACTCATTTTTTTTCTGCAATTCTTAATTTAGCACTTCGCGACCTTGGGTTTTCAATCAACTCCTCTTCACTGGCAACCAGAGGGTGTCTTGTAATCTCTTCAAAGGGTTTTAATATATTTCCGAAAAAATCTTTTTCAATTTCACCTGAAAAAGAACCTCTTTTTACAAAATTTTTAACGAGTCGATCTTCAAGAGAGTGATAAGACATAACCACCAATCGACCACCAGGATTTAAAACTCTTGCTGTTTGTTCGAGTAAGTCCATTAATGCATCTAACTCTTGATTAACCTCAATCCGAATGGCTTGAAAAACCTGTGCTAGATATTTATTTTCCTTATTTCTAGGAGCTGAAAGCGACGCTACTTTTACCAAATCTCCGGTGGAAAGAAATGGATTATCCATTCTAAAATGCAAGATATTTTGAATTAATTTTCCAGGATTTTGAATATCACTATAAGATCTAAATAATTTATACAAATCATTTTCAGAGGTGTCATTGAGAACATGGGCAGCAGTGAGCGAAGAGTTTTTATTCATTCGCATATCAAGAGCAGCATTTTCACGAAGAGAGAACCCTCTTTCAGGAACATCAAATTGATGAGACGAAACACCTAAGTCAGCTAGAATTCCATCAACCCCTTTAATTCCTAGCATTGCGAGATGATTTTCTAAAAACCGAAAATTGCTCCTTATGAAATTAAAGTTTGGTGCTTCCCAGCGATTTGCATAAGCATCTTCATCTTGATCAAATGCAATGAGTTGACCTGTTGAGGAAATTCTAGAAAATAATTCTTTTGCATGTCCACCACCTCCGAAGGTGACATCTACATATATGCCGTTGTCTTGGATATTAAGTCCAAGCATGCATTCTTGCAGCATTACAGGTATGTGGTAGTGTGTATTATTCTCCATTGTCCAAGTCACCCATTACTTCATTCGCCAAATCGGCGAAATCCGCTATGTTTACTTCGATCATCTCGAAGTACTTGGACTTGTCCCAGATTTCTATGCGGTCATTATATGCAATAAGCATAACCTCTTGACCCAAACCAGTTCTTTCAACATGTGCAGATGGGACTAAGACCCTCCCTGCATTGTCTAAAGAAACCGCTTTTGCCCCTTGATGGAACAAACGATAAAACATACGGTTTTTTGGTTTGAACAAATTCATTTTAGACAAACGCTCACTAATTTTCTCCCATTCAGACAGGGGATACATGGTTAAGCAGTCTTCAAATCCTTTGTTTAGCATAAAATCTCGCTGAGACACAGCAGGCAACTGCTTCCGAAGTCCGGAAGGAAATAAAAACCGTCCTTTCTCGTCCAGTTTAACTTCAAATTCGCCTACTAATCCTGCCATAGCTTTATAATGGGTAAAAATAATGGAATTCTACCACTTTTTACCACTGATTAATAAATTGTTGATAACTTATAGTGTATTAACAGCACAAAGGTTTCACTTTTTAGGGAATAAAAAAAATAAATACCAATAAAATCAATACTTTCAATAAATGTGGTAAAAAGTGGTACTATTTTTCATTATTAACAAGTTATGAATACTTAAATTTGCCGCATGATTAAAGAATTAAAAAGTTGGGGCTTACTACTGTTGTTAGCAGTTATTTGGGGGAGCTCTTTCATTCTAATGAAAAAAGGAATGTTCAATGAAAATGGAGACGCCATTTTTTCTGCTCCGCAAGTAGCCTCATTGAGAATTTTAATCGCAGCAATAGTATTATTACCTTTTGCGATCCGGTCCTTGCGAAAATTAATGGTGAGAAAAGATTTCACTGTATTATTAGTAGTTGGACTTAGCGGGAATTTACTTCCAGCGTTTTTGTTCACTTATGCACAAACTGGAATTTCCTCAGGTCTATCTGGAATGCTGAACAGCTTCACACCCGTTTTCACTTTGCTCATTGGTTTGATTATTTTTAAGGTAAAAGTCAGCAACGCTCAAATCATTGGGTCATTCATTGGAATGATTGGAATTGTTCTATTGGTTTTATTTGGAAAGAACTCCGCAATAAGCGGTGATCTCAAGCCAATCCTCGCGGTTATTTGCGCCACCTTTTTATATGGATTAAGTTTAAATTTAATCAAGTATAAATTAAGTGCCTTCAAGCCCATCGAGATCACAGCACTTTCCTTCACCACTTTATTAATTCCATCTCTTATTGGATTCTTCTACTTTGGGACACCTGATACTATACTACTGAACCCTTATGCTCCTCACGCATTAATTTTCATTTCAATTCTTGCAATAATTGGGACAGCAATGGCGGTCTTTTTATTCAATGGAATCCTAAAAATCTCCTCAGCACTTTTCGCTAGCAGTGTTACTTACTTCATTCCAATCGTAGCAGTAATTATTGGCTTCCTGATGAAGGAAAAAATTACGAATAATCAAATAGTTGCCATGATAATTGTTCTTGTTGGGGTTCTTTTAATTCACCATGGAGATAAATTTGTCAAACGAACTAAAGATTCCAAAACTGAATCCAATTGACAGATACTTCGATTATTCTAGATATGTATTTGCTCAAAAAGGTTGATTTTTGAATAGCAAAAAGCTCTAAAAAGGAAGAAAGGAATTCAAAAAGAGCACAAAGTACTTTATAGTTTGCTATTCAGTAAAAATAAATCCATCATATTATTTGCGAATAACGAATTAAACAGTATCTTTGCCGTCCTTAAAACAGAATAATAAACTTAAAAAATTAGCTAAATGTACGCAATAGTAGAGATAGCAGGGCAGCAATTTAAAGTGCAAAAAGACCAAAAAGTTTTTGTTCATCGTTTAGCGGCAGAAGCAGGATCAAAGATAGAATTTGATCGTGTGATGTTAATTGACAACGATGGAAAAATTACTCTTGGCGCCCCAGCTATAGACGGTGCAAAAGTAACCGCAACAGTAATTGATCACATTAAAGGTGATAAAGTAATCGTTTTCAAAAAGAAACGAAGAAAAGGATACAAGAAGAAAAATGGCCACCGTCAGCAATTCACTTCTATTCAAATTACAAATATTAAGGCTTAGTTTAAAATATTTCCTCCGGGAAACTAAAAAATAGTAAAATGGCACACAAAAAAGGAGCAGGTAGTTCGAAAAATGGTCGCGAGTCACATAGCAAGCGCCTAGGTGTAAAAATATTTGGTGGACAAGCAGCAATCGCAGGGAACATTATTGTTCGTCAACGCGGTACTAACCATCATCCAGGAAATAATGTTGGAATTGGAAAAGACCATACTTTATTTGCTTTAACGGATGGATTAGTTGAGTTTCGTAAGAAAAAAGACAACAGATCTTTTGTATCTATTGTTCCTTTTCCAGAAACTGCTACTGCATAAGTTTTCAAAACTTTAAAAAAAGGGTCGACATTGTTGACCCTTTTTTTTTGATTAATTATTACTTTTAAGCATGAATAAAGGGAATCAACGAACGCAGCGCTACCTACTCTCCTGTTTGAGTGGTTGCCTACTTACGCTTGCTTTTCCTTATACTGGAAGTTTAAGTCCCCTTGTATTTATTGCCCTTGTCCCTTTATTCTTGGTTCAAAGTTCACTAATTTCAAAAGGAACTAAAGGCATTGCTGTATTTCCTCATGCCTACTTAACTTTTTTAATATTCAATATAGGAACCACCTGGTGGATTTGGAATGCGGATGTCAATGGTGCAATCATGGCCTTTATTTTCAACTCCTTATTAATGGCGATTTTTTACACTTTGTTCCATAGTATTTACAAAAGAACAGAAAATCACTTTTCCTTATGGAGTCTGATTCCCATTTGGTTGAGTTTTGAATACTTGCATCTAAATTGGGAACTATCACATCCTTGGTTGAATTTTGGAAATTTCTTTTCCATTCGAACTCAATGGATCCAATGGTATGAATATACAGGTGCCTTAGGGGGAACCGTTTGGATTATTGCAGTCAACATTTTAAGCTATCAATTGCTCCAGCAATTAGTGCAAAAAAATCCCCTTAAGAAATCAATCATAACACTTGTTTGTGTTTTAATAAGTCCTATAATTATTTCATTTCTGCTTCTTGTTGACACGAAGACCATTACGCTCAATAAAAAACTAAATGTTGTCGTTGTTCAACCCAATATTGATCCTTACAAAGAAAAATTTATTGAAAACTCAAGTGAAGCTCAAACTTTAAAATTCATTCATTTAGCAGCACAAAAAATTAATCCACTTACCGATTTGGTCCTAGGTCCAGAAACAGCCTTGAGCGAAAGCTTCAATGAAAAAGAAAGTGTCACATCATATTACCAATTAATAGGAAAAAATTTATTTAAAGGAAATGAGCGATTAAATTTACTTATCGGGGCTTCCACCTACCAAATTTTTAGAACTAAAAACTCTCGAGCATCTATCCCATTTGAAGGTGGCTACTATGAAAACTACAATGCCTCGCTTTATTTGTCTTTAAAAAAAACACCTGAGTTTATTCATAAATCTAAACTTGTACTTGGAGTTGAAAAAATTCCATTTTCCAATATCTTTCCCTTCCTAGAAACATTAGCCATTCAAAACGGTGGTACTTCTGGTACCTTAGGTGTGGAATCTGAAGCAAGTATTTTTCAAGACAAAGACTTTGAAGGCAAAGGATTCGGATTAGCGCCGGTGGTCTGCTACGAATCCATATATGGCGCTTACCTTGCTGATCAAACAAAAAAAGGTTCTAATCTAATTTGCATTTTAACCAATGACGGTTGGTGGGGAGATAGCCCTGGTTATAAACAACATTTTAGTTTTTCCCGACTTCGAGCCATTGAAAATAGGCGTTGGGTGGTACGCTCAGCAAATACGGGATATAGCGGCGTAATTGATGATTATGGGACTATCCTGAAACAAACTAATTATTGGGAAGAAGCTGTTTTTTCTAATTCAGTTCCATTAAAATACAGCACTACTTTTTATGTAAAATGGGGTGACTATTTAGGCGTGATTGGAATCGGCATAAGTTTATTACTCCTACTCTTTTCCATCTATCTCAGATTCAAAAAAGCTTCTTAACATTACAGCACCCATAACTTCGTTAACTTAATTTTAATATTAAGTTAATAAGTATTAGCTTTATTATATGAAAGCTTCCTCCATTTCATTTTTCTTCTTTCTGTTCTTTGTAAATATTACTATTGCGCAAACAGATCACTATGAGACCGTAGTTAGGGACACACAACAATGGAAATATATTGTCCCGACCGCCAGTTCCAGTGCAAATTGGAATCAGCCAAGTTTTGACGCTAGTGCTTGGCAAACCAACAAAGGTGGTTTTGGATTTGGCGACAATGATGACGGCACTATAATTCCAAACGGTTCTGTAAGTGTTTATATGAGAAAATCATTCAACATTACTGATATAAACGCCTTGACAAAAATCATCTTCCACATGGATTATGACGATGGGTTCATTGCCTACATCAATGGTTTTGAAATTGCGAGAAATAATTTGGGGACGATTGGTCAGCCTGCTGCATTTAACTTATTTGCAAGTGCATCTCACGAAGCGCAATTATACCAAAATGGCGTACCTGATCAATTTATATTTAATACTGCTCAATTTGCAAGTTTCCTAGTTCAGGGAACCAACGTTCTTTGTGTCGAAGTACACAATCAGACTGCAACGGGAAGTGATTTAAGTGCAAGGCCTTTTTTAACCTTAGGAATAAATAATACTACGAATGACTACGGCGTCACTCCTACATGGTTTGTTGCTCCATTTGAATTTATTACATCTACCCTGCCGATTGTTGTTATTAGCACCAACAATATTGCTATTCCAGACGCTCCTAAAATTGATGGTTTTATGGGCATCATAGACAACGGTCCTGGGCAATTAAATAACATCAATAATCCTTACAATGAGTTCTATGGGCAAATTGCAATTGAAACAAGGGGGTCTTCTTCCTCCATGTTTCCAGCAAAATCCTATGGATTAGAAACGCGCGGGCCTGACTCTGTCAATTACAATGTAAGTGTTTTTGACTGGCCGAGCGATAATGATTGGGTTCTCTATGCACCTTATACAGACAAGTCATTGATCAGAAATGTACTTACATTTAAACTTGGAAACGAAACAGGAAACTATGCGCCACGAACGAAATTATGCGAACTCATTCTAAATGATGAATATGTTGGCGTCTATGTATTTATGGAGCGCATTAAAATAAATCCTGGCAGAGTTGGAGTTGATCCTTTGGAATATATTGATACGGTCGATAATCATATAACAGGAGGATATATTGTAAAAGTAGACAAGACAACGGGTGGCGGCATCATAGCTTGGACCTCGCCATTTGCCTCAGCTGTACCAGGAAACAGTGCAATTAATTATCAATTACATGATCCAAGTATTGAGGTAATTCATCCTTTACAAAAACAATACATTCAATCCTATGTTAGCGCCTGGGAAACGGCCTTAGCGGGACCCAATTTTTATGATCCTCAAATTGGCTTTAGAGCTTATGCTGATGAAGCCTCCTTTATAGATTTTATGTTGATCAATGAATTATCCAAAAATGTAGATGGATATAGAATATCTACTTTCTTATACAAGGAAAGATTCAGTGAAGGTGGAAAATTAGTGGCTGGACCTTTGTGGGATTTCAATTTAGGATGGGGAAATGCCAACTATTGTCAGGGTGGAAATACTTCAGGTTGGGAAATTAATTTTAATGCCATTTGCGGTGGTGGTTTAGACAATCCATTCTGGTGGAACAGAATGTTACAAGACCCTGTTTATGCCAATCGCGTAAAATGTCGATGGTTAGAATTAAGAACGAGTGTCTTAGATTCGAGTGTGCTAATGAACTACATAGACAGTATGTCCTTGGCATTAACCTTACCTGCCCAGAGAACTTATACCAAATGGCCGATTTTAGGGACCTATGTTTGGCCCAATAATTTTATCGGACAGACCTATATCGAAGAAATGGAATACTTGAAAAGCTGGACCAGCAGTCGTTTAGTATGGATGGACAATAATATGTTTGGCACTTGTAGTTCCCTAGGAACGCAACCATTAGTTGAAGATCCTATCAGAATCTTTCCAAATCCGGCTGCGGAATCTTTATTCATTGATGGTTTGAACCAAAAAACAAATATCATTGTTCGGGATTGTCAAGGAAAAATCGTTATAGAAACCACGGCAGATGTATACTCTTATTTATTAAACATCTCTCATCTAGCGTCGGGAATTTACTTTATCAGCATTCCACAAATCAACCAAAAAAATTATAAAATACTAGTTCAAAAATAAGCGTATGAAAAAAATAATTTATTTCTTTACCCTAGCAGTTCTTTTGTTGAATACAGCATGTAACAAAATTGAGGGGCCGGGTGGAACAGCAGCAATTCGAGGAAATGTTACAGGACATCAAGTTAAGAATGGTGATGTAGAAATTACAGAAGTTACTTGCACCAGTGGAGCCTTATTAGAGCATGGAGATTACTGGTTACTCAACACCAACCTGACTTCTAAGTACTATTATATTTATTACAGCAACCCAACTTGGATTTCAGATGCCGATCCACATTTAGCAGGTAGAATTGGTATTGAAGTAGTATTTAACTACAGTGATTCCAATATTGAAATAGCTCAGAACACCAAAATTGCTTTAGATGCCATTGCTAATTCAGGATATACAACAAGTATACAGCAAGATATAATATCAATTGTAAATACTGCAATAGCTCCAGTTCCGGATGCTGATAACGGAAGTACCTCTTTTAATGTTGATATTTCGAAACAAGGAAAATTTGGTATAATCACCGCTACAACTCCAATCGCAAATGAACGCGTTTACATTATTTATGGACAAAATGCTTTTGCCTCAAAAGATGTCAGAACCAATGCCAATGGAGAATTCTCATTTGAAGGATTGCAAGTTGGAAAATACACAGTGTATGTAAATTCTTTACCATCAAATGGAACAGGAGCAACAATACAATTAGACAAAGAAATAATAATTGATAGTGAGCAAAGCATTAATGCTGCTGGCACATTTGATATTCTATATTAATGAAAAAAAGAATAAGCGTTTTTGCATTACTATTCATGGGGCATTTTTGCATGGCACAAAGCAACCATCTTTGGACGGGTGTAGAAGGTAATATTAAGCTCGCTAAACATTTGGAGACTAAAATTGGATACGAATATAGAAGAGATAACATCATTGGATTTAATAAGTCTTTAGCTACTGTTCAATTAAGCTACGAACTTGTACCTGGAATAAAGACACTGATAAAATATCGAAATGCAGTTTTTCCTAATACCCATAGTGCTCTTGATCTTAAAACAATTAGTTTATCCAATAGATTTGCTTGTGGACTCAACATTTCATTTTTAGAACTTTTCGGCGCCAAGAGTAAACGATTGGCGATTCAATGGACTGGTCAGCAACAATGGGAAAACTTTAAGTTCCAACGCAACAGGTCTATATTGAGAAATAAATTTCAAATTAAGTACGATATCAAAAACTTCAAACTGACTCCTTATGCGAGTACTGAACTTTTTTATTCTTGGAAAAGAGATGTGATCTACGGAATCAATAGTATAAGTACTGAAAGTGGGATGAATTCCTTTAGACATTTTGTTGGATTCGAAGTAGAATTGAGCAAGCGCCAATCTCTCGATGTAGGATTTGGTATTCGTGAGCAATATTTAAACAAGACTAAAAGTAATATTCTAAGGCTTACATATAAAGTGAATTTAAACTAAAAAAGGGGGGCCAAACTGGCACACCCCTTTCATCAATCAACATTATTAATACTTTTAATATCCGGGATTCTGAGATAAATTAGGATTTAAAATAATATCAGAAGAAGGAAGTGGGTAAAGGTTAAAATGATCATCAACTCCGATACCAGCTACATCACCACCTTTAAACGGCCATACATAAGTTCCACTGGTAAATAATCCAAAACGGATCAGATCTGTTCTTCTCGTTCCTTCCCATTGCAATTCACGCGCTCTTTCATCCAAAATATCTAATAGACTTACAGCACCAAGATTAAATGAAGTATTTCCATAAGCTCTTTCACGAACAAGATTAACATACGTCAATGCAGAACCTTGATCCCCTAAGCGATGTTTTGCTTCAGCGAGCATTAAATAAACATCTGCCAATCTAAACATTGGGAAATCAATATCTACATGAGCAGAAGTTGCATTGTTAGAGCCATTTATACCTGCAGCAGTTTTATTTTTAAATTTAGGCAAGCCATAACCATTCGAAAACGTAGACATTACCGTAATATCTTTTAATTGACCCGTACGATAAAACAAGAAACGACTATCAAGAGTAGAATCAACAAACTTATCTACTAAGTTAGGTTTAGCACGTAAACCACCCCATTTACCATTTACACCATAATCAGCAGCAACCATTGAACCACCAAGAGAAGCACAAACTAAGAAAGTAGTTCCACCCCAAGTTTGAGCATAAAGACCATCATAAACTACAGGCATTATGATTTCAGGTGAAGTATTATTATCTGCTAAAAATAAACTTTGATAATCCGTATCTAATTGATGTGTTCCACCATTGATCACTGCTTCGCATTGTGTAGCACAATCAGAATATCGAGGAGAACCTGTATATACTTCAGCATTTAAATACAATTTCGCAAGTAAAGATTGAACTGCTGTTTGGGAAGCTCTTCCATAAGGAGCAGCACCAGCAGTCAATAACTTAGGAGAAAGATCAAGCAATTCACCTTCAATATATTGGAACAAATCAGCGCGTTGAATTTGTGGCGGTTGGAAGGCACCAACTCGATCATTTTCATCAACAAAAGGAACATTTCCGAATAAATCCATCGCATGATAATAGCTCAAAGCTCTTAGAAATCTTGCCTCATTACGATAGGTTCTGATGGTAGCTATATCACTATCACTAAATCCTCTTTCAGCTAACTTCTCATCACGAGATTGCCATATAAATTCATTACACAATGTTATTTGATAATAAATTCTGTAGTACATTCCTTTCACCCAAATATTTTCAGAATTCCATTGCGTTTTATTTAATTCAGGAAGACCTGGATCATTCCATCCACAAATTGCTTCATCCGTTGGTAATTCTTGCAAATTCCATAATACACGAACATAAGCTGAGAAACCTTCATCGATACCAGCTATATCTGCTTGTCCGGCTGGACCTTGATTTCCAGACATAGACAATCCAGAGTAGCACTTGGCAAGGACTTTAATATAATTAGCAGGATCACTATAGACAGCTTCTGCATTTAGCCCATACTTTGGAGTTTGATTTAATTGTTTTTTACAAGACGACATCAATCCACCTACTAAGGCAAGAGATAAAAATGAAAATATAAATATTTTTTTCATAACGATATAATTTAAAAATCAAATGTTAAATTCAATGAATACATTCTTGGACGAGGATAAATGTTATTATCAACACCACCTCCAACTTCAGGATCCAATCCAGAGTAACGGGTAATTACAAATACATTTTGTACGACAAAAGATGCATTTAATCCAATTTTATTTTGGGTAGCTTTCAACTTACCAAAGTTGTATCCTACATTTAAATAATCTAGACGATAGAAATTTGCTTTCTCTAAGTAATGATCGGATAACAATTGATTGGTTGTTGTTTTTTGAACCTCATCGTTATAATACAAGGAACTTATGTTGGTCAAATATTTTTTAGTTCCATCAATAGCTTGAAAAGTTCCACTATTTGAATGAATATTATTATAAATCATACCTCCCAACTCACTTCTCATAGACATTCCACCGTACCATTTTTTGTAGGTAAAATTTAAGGACATTCCGAGGAAAACACTTGGAGCAACTCTTCCTGCATAATATCTATCATCGATATTAATGATTCCATCATTATTTCTATCTACGAAAGCATTGGTATCTTTCCATTTATCAGCGGTTGTTATGACACCATCATTATTCATATCAATAGAAGCTTGTTGTCCAGCTTCAATCACACTTCCATCTGCGGCATATTGTTGCTCATAAACGAAATAAGTAAAAGTTGGATAATTCACTTGATGAATTTGAACTGAATTTCCAATTCCTCCTGAAATTCCACCAATTAATATCCCTGGAGAATTTGGATCTACAATTTGAGACAATTTTAGCACTTCATTTTCATTATAAGTTGCATTCGCCATCAAATCTAAGCGGAAGTCTTTTTTTGCAACTAAACCAGAATTGACACTTACTTCTATTCCTTGATTTTGCATAGAACCCACATTGGTTAAAATCTGATTGGTAAAATTAGTTCCTGCGGGAACTGGAACTGTTGCTAAAAGATCTGTTGTAGTTTTTCTGTAAACATCAATACTTCCAGAGATTCTATCTTTCCAAAGACCAAAGTCCAAACCTAAATTGATGCTTTTCGTTTGTTCCCATCGTAAATTGGCATCAAATCCAGCCGGTCGATAAACAGTATAATATTGTCCTCCAAAAGCGTATTGAGCGTTACTTGCGCCTTCGAAATAGTTGCCAATATAGGAGTAATCACCAATTCCATCTTGCTGACCTGTAACACCCCATCCACCTCTTACTTTTAGCATATTCACAAAACTAAGGTTCTTCATGAATTTTTCTTCACTCACTATCCAAGCAGCAGAAAGCGCAGGAAATATTCCCCATCTTGTTGCAGGACTAAATCTTGAAGAACCATCTCGACGAACAGAAGCATTGACAACATATTTATTTTGTAAAGAATAAATCCCTCTAGCATAATAAGACAAAAGAGCGTTTTTCGTATAGAATGGATTTGGTGCTGCTATTGCAGTAATCGAATCCTGTGCTTCATTATAAGTTGGATTGTTAGGACTTGAAGTATACCAATCTTGATAAGAATAACCTGCTGTTAAATCTAACAATTGATTTTTATACTTTTCGCCTGTATTAAAATTAGCATAGGCTTCAATTAATTTATTTCCTTTTGTAGAACGGTACTCACTATATTTTCCTTGATCATAATAACCAGAGGCTGAAGATGCTAGAGTCACTACATGTCCTGTACCTTCAGATAAATCAGTACCAACATTTACAACCGCCTTCAACATAGGAAGAAATGGTAATTTATAAGATACTTTTGCATTTCCAATATAACGATGAACTAAGCTAATATCCTCAGACTGATTGATCAAACCAAGAGGATTGCGTGCTGACAAGGTATTCGGTTTATTATTGTCTAACCATTCATAATACCCACCTAATGCAGCGTTACCTGAATAAACAGACTGCGTAGGGTCAAAATATGCTGCACCTAAGGCTCCTTTATTGGCAAAAAAAGAATTGGTTTGAACGATTTTTTGATTTGCTTCTAAGGTCAAATGATTGTTTAAAAAAGATGGCGTTATGTTTAAAGAAACAGAAGTACGGTTAAATTGATCCCGCTTTAAAAGACCATTTTCAACACGATTTCCGATGGATAAGCGATAAGGTAATCCTTTAATACCGCCTGTAAGTGAAACATTATTGTCGGTAACAAATGCTTTTCTAAATACCTCTTTTTGCCAATCCGTATTTGCTGTTCCTAGAAGGGCTTTTTGAGTATTATTTCCAAGTCGATTTACCAAATTTCTCAATGAATCTCCTGACAGCACATCTGCATATTTTGCTATAGTTGATATCGATTGTTTTGTACTAAAAACAACTTTTAGCTTACTGTCTTTAAGTCCATCACCTTTTTTTGTAGTGATTAATATTACTCCATTCGCAGCACGAGAACCATATATAGCTGTTGCTGACGCATCTTTAAGTACCACAAAAGAAGCAATATCATTAGGATTAATTAAAGAAAGTGGATTAGCTGCTCCAGCAATACCGCCATTATCCAAAGGAACACCATCAACAACAATCAAGGGATCATTTGATGCATTAATTGAAGTTCCACCTCTAATTCTTAAAGTACTTCCTCCACCTGGAGAACCATCATTTGAAGTTATTTTCAATCCGGCTACCTTACCCATGATTAATTGCTCAGGTGAAGACATAGAACCTTGTAGGAAACTTTTTTCGTTAACAACAGTTGCAGCACCTGTTAAATCTTTTGTTCTAGTGGTTCCATAACCAATTACCACTACATCATCAAATTTCTTCAGTAATTCAAGTTTGACATTTATTTCAAAAACTTTATTTCCCGACAAAACAACATCAATATTATAGTTGTCATAACCAGTAGCGCGAAAGATCAGCCTGTACTTTCCATCAGGCACATTAGGAATCTCAAAAAAACCATTCTCATCAGAGGCAGCACCTAAGGCTTTACCTTCTATTACTACATTTGCTAAATAAATAGCTTTACCATTAGCGTCTACAATTGTTCCTTTTATTTTCCCGCCTTGTCCAAAAGAAAAAGAAGAAAGAAGAATAAAAAGGCTCAAACACATTCCTATTAAAAGTCTCATTTTGTGCATATACTTTAATAATTAGTTGAAAATTGAATTTGTTACTGTCAAATATAATTAATTTTCTTAATGTCAAAATGACACATAGAAAAATTTTACCACACGATGCTGATTTTTGATTGTGAAACCGGCGCATGCGTTGTAATAATTAGCGTAAGATTTTTTTCATTATAAATTCCCAATGAAGCTTTTCCATCTATTTTTAATCCGCGAGGAGCTCGAAAAACATTATGAATTATTAGTTTAAAAGTATCGTCTACCATTGGGAAATTCTTTCCTTGTTCCTTGTCAACTAGAATTAAAGACTTTTTGTTTTTAGCACTGTAATGAAATTTTATCAGTCTATATTGCTGTAATTCGAAGGCATCTGAAGTAGTTCCATCATCATCATACCATGAACCAAGTGAAGCAACTATCGAGGGGTCATAATAAAAATGAACTTCAACATCTTTTGCCTTATATTCCTCGGTATTTTGCATGTTTGGAATCATCGGAATAAAACTGCCTGCTTTAACAAATACGGGGATATGATCTAAAACAAGAGGATAATCGCGGATATAAGATTGCTGATTATCCACTGAGGACTTAGAATCAATTCTTTTTCTAGAAACGATTTGATCAGTCGAAAAATCAAACCAAGTAGCATGCTCAGGGAAATGAATTTGTTTTGTTTTCACTCCAGGATCTGTAATCGGATAGACCAAGAATGCATCGCCCCACATGTAAACATCTGCAGCATTTTCGCTCCAATGTGCAGTGCTATCCTCCATAAATAGAGGCCGCATCAATGGTGTTCCTTGCACATGATTTTCAAAGGCCAAGGTATAATTATAGGGAAGTAATTTATAGCGCAATTCAATAGCAGATTTAGCCAAGGCCTTTGTTGCGGGATCTTTATAAATCGCCTCACTAGCCACTTCTTGTTGCGCATGTGGACGGAAGATAGGTTGGAACACGCCATATTGCAACCACCGAACATATAATTCTGGATCATCATTTGCGCCACCGAATCCGCCAAGATCAGAATGCATATAAGCAAGGCCTTGCAAACCCATTTGCATACTTATTTCCATTTGCGGCTTCAATCCACCCCAAGTACGATTCACATCACCCGACCAAGGAATAATACCAAATCTTTGTGTACCAGAATAACCAGATCTCATCAATATAAATGGCCTTTCCTTTGGTAAATTGGTTTTGTAACCCTCATAGATCAATCGTGCCCAATCATGTCCATAAGTATTGTGCACCTCATCAGCTGTGATTCCATTGGCATGAAGTAATTTGGTTGGATGTACTTCTGGCTCGCCTAAATCTCCCCAAAATCCTTTAACGCCCATTGCTGTCAAGTCCATATATTTAGACCAAAACCAGGATCTCGCTGCTTTATCATACATATCAATTAGACCTGTATTTCCAAAATAAAAATTATAAGTAAAAGGTTGATTTAAAGAGTCTGTGCAGAGCACTTTATTTTCAACTGCCTCCGACCATCGCTTAGAGGTGGTAAGAATAAATGGTTCTGTAATTAGAATAGTTTTGACTTTTTGCGTAGAAAAATCAGCAATCATTTTTTTAGGATTTGGAAAAGAGTCCTTATAAAATTCGAGATTACCAAGCGTGCCTTGAATTTCTTTACCGAACCAATACAAATCAAAAATAATGGCATCGAGAGGAATCGAATCCTTTCTAAATAAATCTACCACAGATCTCGCTTCAGTTTCGGAATGGTATCCAAATCTACTTGCAAAATTCCCAAACGCCCAGCGGGGTGGCATAGGCTGACGACCGGTTAGATAAGTATATTCTGAAACGATATTTTTCCAATCATCACCTACAATAACTTGATACGTTTTTCTTCCACTAATCGTTTGATAGCTGAGTGTGTTGTCTTTCTTCGAATCTAAATCCAAATATCCTATGGGTGCATTGTCAAAATGAAGGGCATATAATTTTGAAGAAAGTACCATTGGAATGGTGTAATTCATTAATTCAGAATGCGTTTCATAACCATAATGAGCTCGATTGTACAACTGCAAACGATAACCACGTCGATTCATGCCTAAGGCTCTTGCGCCTCCCCCATAAAGCAATTCAGATGGTTCTAAGTTAAACTCAATACATTCAAGATCATCTTTTACATCATAACCCCATTTTTCAGATGTTATGTACTTATGATCATAAAAATAACTGATTTGAAATGGATCATTTGGCGTATGATCAATCGAAATAGTAATTCCATTTTTTATCATGAGTAAAGTACTCCCCGTGGACACTTCTCCCACTGTAAATGGATTATCCATTAGAGGTGCAACAACGGCATGAGAATATTCCGGATGTTTTTGACCATTAGGAATAAAGGTGGTTTCAACAATCTTTGGGGAATAAGCATAGAACAGGTACACACCATCAGAAACCGTTACTTTATATCCATGAGGAATTTCTTCTCCTTTAACATAATTTCTTTTTGGATTTTGAGCCAATACCGATAAGGGCAATAGAAATAAAACGAAGATAAATTGAACCCATTTATTCATAGTTGTTATTTAAGTTCTAAAATCAAGGAAGTTTTAGCAGGAATAGAAAGTGTTTTTTGCCCCAAGTTAATTTTCGCACCGCTTATTACATCTTTAGCCTCTGTTACTGTTCCCATTATCTCACTAAATCTTGATAGGTCGACTTTTTCTTCTGTAAGCGAATTGTTTAAAACAACCATTACTTTTTCCGCTTCATTATATCTAAAATAAACATATACATTACGTTCAGGAATAAACTGGATGGTATTACCGGTGTGAATGACAGCTTTATTTTTCCTCCAATTGAATAGTAGTTTAGTGATTTCAAAGTAAGCTTTTTGTTCCTCGGTGCGACCTTCTTGAGAAAGTGCATTTTTAGTTCCTTTTTCTATGAATGCATTTTGAGTATCCGTGGACCAACCGCCGGGAAAATCTTTACGAATATCAGCATCACCTAGAGACTTATTTCCTTTCATTCCAATTTCAGAACCCGCATACAATTGAGGAATACCCCTCATGGTAGCTAGAAGTGTCATCAATAATTTATAATCCTCCAATTTTGGACAATACTCATTAAATCTATCTGTATCGTGATTTTCAGCAAAAATTAAGGTGTTACTAGGTTCAGCATACAAAAAATCCATCGTCAAATTATCATAAATCCGGTACAAGCCTTTATCCCATTTTTGTTCTGTTTCGTTAAAGGCAACTGTAAGCGCATCTTGCAGGGTAAAGTCCATCACCATAGGTAAATGGCTGTTATAACTTTGAATTTTTGAAACTGGACTGTCCTTTTGCCAATAAGATATTTGTGCTTGATCATGCACCCAAATCTCACCTGTTATAGAAAAATTAGGATATTCATCTGTAATTGCTTTAGTCCAAGTGGCAATACCTTCCTTATTATTGTAACAATAAGTATCTACTCTAAATCCATCAATACCAGCAAATTCAATCCACCAAATTGCATTTTGAATTAGATAGTTCAAGGCCAAAGGATTGCTTTGATTGATGTCTGGCATAGATTTTACAAACCAGCCTTCCTCACAATATTTTTGATCAACTGCTGCAGCATGTGGATCTATTTGCGTGGTCATTCTATAATTGGTTTGTCCATATCCAGGAAATTGATGAATCCACCCATAAGTTGGCAAGTCTTTCATCATCCAATGTGTTTGTCCCCAATGATTTGGGACAATATCCATAATTATTTTCATTTGCAAAGCATGTGCCTCTTTTACCAATCGTTGATAATCTTGATTGGTTCCATAGCGAGGATCTATTTTATAAATATCACTTTGGCCGTAAGTATGATAAGAAAAAACGGTGTCATTATCACAAAGAAGCGGCGTAGACCAAATCGCAGTTGCTCCTAATTCTTTTAAATAAGGTAAGTGATTTATAATTCCTTGAATATCACCGCCGTGTCTTCCTCCTGGATTATTTCGATCCATTTTTTCATTCATTTCAGCCTTTTGATCATTGGATGGATCACCATTAGAAAATCTATCAGGCATCAACAGATAAATCATATCTGCAGGCGTAAAACTCCGTCTCATTTTTGAATCTACCGCTCTTTGTTTTAGTTCAAAATCATAGGATAAAACTTGTTTTTTTCCATCAAAAAGTTGAATTGGGTATATCCCAGGAACTTTATTTTTCGTTTCCAGTGTAAGAAATAGATAATTTGGATTTTCTGTTTTTACGATTCCCACTATTTCAAGTCCTAAAGCTTTAACTGAATACTTTGCGACATTTTCGCCGTGAAGCATAACTTCTACTTTACTATGCTCCATATTTACCCACCAGTTAGCAGGTTCTACATGATTAAATTGAACTTTTTGCCCATATACATTTGGGAGACTAATGGTGATTAAAATTAAAATAATTAGATACTTCATAGAACTAATCTTGATGGTAAATAAATTGAGTTGACCCGTCTGAAAACAGGATCAAAACAGGGCTATTCTTAGTTTCAATCGGTATTTCACGACCCATTAAATCAAATGCGCTAACTGGCAATGGTGAAATAGATTCCATTTCAGAAATTCCTACTGAACAAGGATTAATCAGTTGATTATATACCGATTGATTATTTGCAGTATTATATCGGTTAATGGCATAACTAGACAATGATGTAGGAATATGGGAACCCCAAGGAGATTGTATGGCATCCAAGAAATCTTGATTGGTAAAGCCATAATCATAACCTTTATAATCGTCAGCTAGCGCAGCATCTTGTATGAGCAATTGAGTAGATTCCCAAAGTGGAGAAAGATAATTTATATTAAAAAAGTTAGCGAGATGTTGTTCTATATAAAAGGAGAATCGATCTTTGAAATAGGGAACAGCCATCAGTCGCGTATACAAAGGGCGGGGTTCAGTGGAATTTTGCCAAGCATAAATATTGCGCAGGGACCAATTAATATTGAACCAATCCACTCCGAAGGTATTGTCTAAATCATATTCTAAAAAAACAAATTTTCCATCTGAAGGTCTACGGTACAGATAATAATTATTCTTATTAAAGGCATATCCATCCCATTGACCCATCAATATTTCTAGAGCCAAGGTGTTTAAATAAGAGTCCACATCTAAAACTTCTTGAATGGCGCAAGGAAATTCGGCGTTCGTTGCATTATTTAAAACATTGATAAAATTGATTAATGTTGATTTATCATTTAAAGTAGTATTAGTCTTCAGTTCATAGTTATAATAATTGTTAGGATTAGTACCTAAATAAGCCAAATCAGAACCCCATGCGCATTTATACAAATCACCTGAATCATTATTCAAAAAACGAGCTTCCAAAAATTGATCATCAATATGCTCGACATTTAAATACAGTCCCCGATATTCATTATTGATGAATAGTTTAACATAACTTGTTCTCGAACATGGGAGGTTTGCCTCTCGAAGTAATTCGTTACAAGTTCTGGACCGCATAATAGAAACATCATTATGTTCACCATTCAGATTCAAACTTTTTAAATTCATCCATTTAAAACCCGGTTGATACACATTGAAATCAACTTTAAAAGATTTTTTAGCCGAATGTCTTGAAGTGTTACCTCTAAGTCGGAAACCAACATTAGCAATCGAATCGTTCCAGACTGAACTGTGATAAACAAAGGTTGCAGGATACTCATAATTAGCATCCATACTATCTGTTAAAATTGTATTTAAATATTGAGGGTTTATGGTTATTCGAACTTCAGCCACTTCATTTTGTAAGAAAGCATTGGTATTGGCTGGGTGGACTAATTGAGCATTTATAGAACTTAATAAAACAATGAAGAAGGCGAAGATAATTACTCTCATTTTATAAATTGTTTAGCGGAATAGGCTGCGCCTTTTTTAAGTACGAGAAGATACGATCCATTAGGGAAGTCCGCTACTGGAAGTTTTATTTCATTGGAACCGATAAAGGAAATTGACTTTTTAGAAAGAAGTAAATGTCCTAAAGCATCATAAATATTAAATTCAAGAGGTTCAATAGTTGAACATTGTAAACTCACGTTTAAAAATTCTGTACTCGGAACAGGGAATATATTAAATTCAAACGAAGGATTCTCGAGGGCTTCAAGAGAGGCCACGGAAGTAATAAAGGGTTGATTCAAGCGCACATCTGTATAGATTCTATATTCTGCAGCAGTCAAAGAGAGTGAACTGTTCACGTCTGAGACATACAAACTATCGTGCGTAAAATACTCATACCACCATCCTGTATGCTGAAAAGAAGGAATTGCATTAGTTGTATTAACATCGAAATTCGTCAATACTAATGCATTCATAGTTGGGTCATTTAATTTTACGCGTTTAATTCCACCTGCTAAACTATATTCAAAATCAAGAGATCTAAAAGTTGGATAATCTTTTCTCAGTTTAAGTGTCGCTGAATACACATCAACTATTTGTTTTCTTCTTCCTTGTTGTAAATAATTCCACAGTATTGGTTTATTACAAACTCTACATGGGTAATCAATATTAATATCGTAACCATATTCACCAAATTGCCAAATCATGCGCGGACCAGGCTGCGTCAAGAAAGCAACTGCAGCCGTTTGTAATCTACCCAAGGCGGTATAGGGATCTTTTGCATTATGGGCAGGATTGGTACTGTTGCCATTTGTAATACTTTCATACATCAATCTTTGTTCATCGTGGCTTTCCATATAGGTAATCAAGTGAGGAACTGTCCAATTGCGAAAACTATAGATGCCATTGTTAATATTTGAATTTCCTATAAAACCTTTATGAGCATTTTGATATCCAGAAACAACATTTCCCCAAAGCATCATGCCATATTCAGCTAATATTTTTTCCTCATTATTATCGCACCAATGTTCAAGAATTATGTATGCATTAGGTTTAAATGCCCAGATGCTATCCGCCATCCTCTTTATAATATTAATGCGATCTGTACTATAATTTGCAGAAGAATTAACGAAACCACGTGTAAAATCAAAACGGAACCCATCAACATGATATTCACTCAACCAATATCGATTCACTTGATCAACATATTCTTGAGTAGCAAGTGAGGAATGATTAAAATCATTTCCCCAGCAATATGGAGGATGCGGACAAACCGCATTATACCAAGGATTATTAGCAGCTGGTCTAGCATTAACAGCATCCCAATACATATTTACCATTGGATTTTGTCCAAAGGCATGATTTAATACATTGTCAACAATAACAGTAATCCCTCGACCGTGACAAGAATCAACAAGTTCCTTAAATTTTTCTGGTGAACCATAATATTTATCTAATGCCATGTGAAATGAAGGATTATATCCCCAGCTTTCATTATTTTCAAATTCACCCGGAGGCATTAATTCGATAGAATTTATTCCAAGTGATGAGAAATAATCAAGGGTGTCTATAATGGTTTGATAATTATGTTTTGCTACAAAATCTCTCACCAGTAATTCATATATCAACAAATCTTTTTTAGGAACGGGAATAAAATTATCATTTTGCCAAGAAAAATCAGGAGCGCCCGGTTGCATAATAGTGATAAATCCAGAGGTCAATCCTGTTGGATAAGGGTGCGGATTTGGATACGTAAGAGCATTTATATTCGGGTCATTATTTGGGTCTAAAATTAGGGGACTCATGGGATCAGCAATTTTTAATATGCCATCGATATAATATTGATATCCATATTTCTGTCCGGGAGTCAATCCGCTGATGACAAGCCATCTGCGCAAGGAATCTGTAGTACAATTCATGTGATAATTCACATCTGTTTGCCAAGAATTGAAATCACCAAGTACATAAACGTTATTTTTTTCTGGTGCATACAATTGAAGTAGCACCGTTGAATCATTTAAATAATTTATACCATTCTTCATCCCATTTGGTGGATTCTGATAATTAGTGGAGGGATTCACAGTATAGTAAACACTATCACTCACAGTCGAGACTCCATTAGAAGCGATCAATTTTACACAGTGATTTCCCGGTAAAGTTGCTGTAAGTAAATAATTTAATGTCGTTGTATTAGATAAGGTGGAAAGAAGTGTTCCATTATCATATAAGCTAAGGGTACAATTTGAGTTAGACTCCGTTTGAACGGAGAGCGTTTGTCCTAAATTTAAAAGTGCGTTAGATCCAGGACTGAAAATCGCAGCTAATAAACCAGCATTAGAAGGATAAACATCGTAATAAATATCACTGCCATCTGAACTTCTCCCTACGATTGTTCCTGCTGCATTACGAAATACAAAGGCTAGTTTTTGAACGATGGTACCATTGGGAAAACCATAAAATTGAGGAATATTAATCGTAATAGAATGCTTATTATTTCCAAGAGAAGTCATTAATACATTTGGGTCAGGTGTTCCCCAAACACCTTGTACAAAAAGCCAATTGGAAGGAGATGTACTTGCGCTTGTAATCAAACCAGCATGACAATATACAGGACCTACACCAAGTAATGCAGCATTTCCTTCACTTGCATCATAAACAACAGTAACCACATCAGCATTTGTTGGAAAAGCGGGGCTGACCTCTAAAATTTGTGAAAAAGCGGAACAAGCAAATGAGAATATAAAAGCTGTTACAATAGAATGACTAAGATATTTCATTGGAGGAAATTAAAAATTATTAACTAAAAAAAGCCTAAGTTTTCACTTAGGCTTTTTCGAAAATCAAATTGAAAAATTATCTTTTGATTAATTTTCCAGTTGCAACATTGTCACCAGCTTTTACATTGTAAAAATAAGTTCCAGCGTTAATTGAAGCAACTTCAATTGCGTTAGAAACTCCTGCAGTAACAGTTTTTGTCATTACAACTTTACCTGTAAGGTCAAATAATGTAAAGATTGCATCTGAAGCATTGTTCAAATCAAATTTAACTGTAGCAACATCTGTAGTTGGGTTAGGAGAAACAACAACATTAGAAATTGCGTTTTCATCTAAACCTGTAGCACAAAGAGCTGTACATTGATCCCAACAATATGTAAGGGTTGTTGCAGCAGCAGGAATAACTAATGTTCTGTTAATGTTTGGGGGAGTCGACCCATCTGTTGTACCACATCCACCTGAAGCAATAGTATTTGTAGGATCAGTTCCTTCATTTGCTCCCCAATTACCATTAACAAATTTGTATTGTAAGGTTTCATCAACTGCAGTTGAAGGGAAAGTAACATCAATTGACCAGATGTTGTTTCCTAAATCCGTCAAAGCAGATGTTGCTACAGTTGGAGACCAATCTGCCATTGCACCAGCAGTAACAGTTCCACCATTAGTAGAAAATGTACCAGCAACACGAATACCAGTTGGATCAAGAGTTGCTCCACCAGCAAGATAATTTGTAATATCAACTTTAAAAGTTACAGTTGATTGGGCCATAGCCACAGCTCCGATAAATAGAGCAGCACATAATGTAAAAGTTCTTTTCATAATAAAAGATTTAAAGGTTAAAAAATACTTAGTGTCAAAATGACAATTCAAATATAAAGAATTATAATTTAAAAGATATAATTATAGAAATATTTTTAAACAATAAACTTTTAATTATACTACAGCATTAATTTTCCTTGGAAAATAATATAATCATTAAATAAGCTTGGAAGCTGACAATCATTGCTTGAGAATATCCCGAAAACTGTTGATCCACTGCCAGACATAGCGGTATAAATTGCACCTGCTATTTTCAATTGATCAAGACATTCTTGAATCAAGGGATATTGTTTACAGATAGGACTTTCGAAATCATTTTTCAAGGTAGATTGCCATGTAGAAATATTTTCTTGAAGAATTGAAGCGATATTTAATTCATTTTCTTTTGGATGTACCTTGCTATACGCTTCCTTGGTGCTTATATGAATTTTTGGATTTAAAAGGACCAAGAAATACTCAGATAAATCACAATCTACATCGCTTAATATTTCACCTCTCCCAGATACCATTCTTACCTTATTTTGAATAAAGAAAGGACAGTCACTTCCTAAAGTAGCAGCTACTTCCTCCATCTCTAAATTAGATAATTCTAGGCGGAATAATTCATTCAAACCAAGTATAACATAAGCAGCATCAGCAGAACCACCACCTAGTCCTGCTCCTACTGGAATTTGTTTGCGCAAGTGAATGGAAACAGGAGGAGCATTAAATTTTGATTGCATAAGATCCACTGCTTTTTCGCATAAATTTTTCTCGTTGGTATCAGCAAAAATAATTCCTGATTGCTTAAATGAATTTTTTTGAGCGGGTAAAATCTCCAAAACATCATAAAAAGGCAACGGATACATTACAGATTCAATTTCATGAAAACCATCTGAGCGCTTGTATAGCACATGCAGTCCTAAATTTATTTTTGCAGGAGGGTATAAGATCATAGTACAAAATTAGAAGAACAAAGCAATTTTTGTAATTTTGCAGTAAAATAAATACTATGTCAACCTATCTTGATTTTGAAGAACCGCTTCGTGCCTTAGAAGAACAAATAGCACAAACCAAGGAAATTGGAATCTCTACGGAAGTAGACATGTCTGATAAAATAAAAGAATTAGAGGACTTATTAAAAACAACTTCTAAAGAAATATTTGGAAAACTAAGTCCTTGGCAGCGCGTTCAATTGTCTAGACATCCAGACAGACCCTATACTTTAGCTTATATTGATGCTGTTAGTGATGGCGATTTTCTAGAGCTCCACGGTGACAGAGGAGTTAAGGACGATAAAGCAATGGTAGGTGGTTTTGGAGCCATCGACGGAAGAACAGTGATGTTTATCGGTCAACAAAAAGGAATTAATACCAAAATGCGTCAATACAGAAATTTTGGTATGCCCAATCCAGAAGGATACAGAAAAGCACTGCGTTTGATGAAGCTTGCAGAAAAATTTAATAAACCTATCGTAACCTTTATTGATACTCCAGGAGCCTATCCAGGTTTAGAGGCTGAGGAAAGAGGACAAGGGGAAGCGATTGCACGAAATATATACGAAATGATGCGCTTAAAAGTGCCTGTAATTTGTATTATTATTGGAGAGGGAGCTTCAGGAGGAGCATTAGGAATAGGCGTTGGAGACAAAGTGGTTATGTTGGAAAATACTTGGTACTCTGTAATCTCACCTGAATCTTGTTCGTCTATTCTATGGAGATCATGGGAATTTAAAGAAACCGCTGCAGACGCCTTAAAATTAACATCAACAGACATGAAAAAATTTGGTTTAGTTGATGAAGTAATTCCTGAGCCCATTAATGGAGCGCATCGATCACAGGCGGAAAACTTTGCAACCGTTAAAAAATACATCCTAAAATATCTTAAGGAACTAGATGCTATTCAACCAAATGAACGCATCAATCAAAGAATCGATAAATTTAATAAAATGGGTGTTTGGGAATAAGATTTATGCTTAATTTTCCATACAATGAATGAACTTTTAAGTACCCCTATCGAATTTTTGAAAGGCGTTGGACCTCAAAAGGCGCAACTTTTACAAAAAGAGTTAGGCATATTTACTTTTGGAGATTTATTAAACACCTATCCATTTAGATACCTAGATCGTTCGATTTATCATAAATGCAATCAAATTTCCTACACTGATAATTTTCTGCAACTTGTTGGAACCATCTCACATGTCAAAGAAATTGGAAGTGGACGCATTAAAAGGCTAAGTGCACGTTTTACAGATGATACGGGAAGTGTTGACTTGATTTGGTTTCAAGGAGCTTCATGGATAAAACAAAGCTTAGTGATTGGATTAACTTACCAAATTTTCGGTAAACCCAAATTAATTTCAGGTATTTGGACTATTCCGCACCCAGAATTAACACCCATTAAAGACTTAACTGTTCGCGCTGGATTCCAACCTTTTTACTCGAGTACTGAAAAATTAAATTCAAAGGGCTTACATTCTAGAGGAATTGAAAAATTAATTCAAACCATCTTCGCGCAACATCAAATAATTTTGCCGGAGTGTTTGCCTGAAAAAATTAAAAAAGAAAATCAATTAATATCTCGAACAGAAGCGATGCGAAAAATTCATTTACCTCAGAATGAATTAGAAATCAAACAAGCACGACTTCGCTTGAAATTTGAAGAATTATTTTATTTGCAATTAGAGATGCTCATTCGAAAAGGGGTGCGCATAAAACAAATTCAGGGTTTCCGATTTGAACATGCAGGAACACCAATGTTAGACTTTTACAAAAACCATTTACCCTTCGAATTAACGGGTGCTCAAAAAAGAGTGTTAAAAGAAATCAGAAAAGATTTCTTGACCGGAAATCACATGAACAGATTATTACAAGGAGATGTTGGAAGTGGAAAAACCTTAGTCGCATTAGTGGCAATGCTAATCACCATTGGAAATAAGCACCAAGCTGCTCTTATGGCTCCTACTGAAATACTTGCCTCACAACATTTTGAAACAATCAAAGAATTACTAAAACAGATGCCGATAAAAGTTGGACTACTGACCGGTTCAACCAAAAAAGCAGCTAGAACCTTATTGTTTGAAGAACTCTTAAATGGAGAAATTCAATTGCTTATTGGGACACATGCCTTACTGGAAGATCCTGTTCAATTTAAGTCATTGGGATTAGTTGTCATTGATGAACAGCATAGATTTGGTGTTGCTCAAAGAGCGAAAATGTGGAGGAAAAACAAGATTCCACCTCACATTTTAGTCATGACGGCAACCCCGATTCCTAGAACCTTAGCCATGACCTTTTATGGTGATTTAGATGTTTCTGTAATTGACGAATTACCACCAGGAAGAAAACCCATTCAAACCATACATCGATTTGAGAGTCATCGCGTAGCGTTATTTGGATTTATGCGGAAAGAAATCGCTTTAGGACGGCAAATCTACTTGGTATATCCCTTAATAAAAGAAAGTGAAAAACTTGATTTTAATAATTTAATGGATGGATACGAAGCGATTTCTCGTTCCTTTCCAATGCCAGAATATCAATTGAGCATTGTTCATGGTAAGATGAAAGCTGAGGATAAAGAATACGAAATGCAACGCTTCATCAAGGGTGAAACTCACATTATGGTCGCAACAACAGTAATAGAGGTTGGTGTAAATGTCCCTAATGCCTCAGTAATGATCATTGAAAGCGCTGAAAGATTTGGATTGGCGCAGTTGCATCAATTGCGCGGAAGAGTTGGCAGAGGAGCTGAAAAATCATATTGTGTCTTAATGACAGGTGCTGAACTTTCAAAAGAAGCTAAGAAGAGAATGGAAACCATGGTAAGAACCACCGATGGATTTGAGATTGCGGAAGTAGATTTACAATTAAGAGGTCCTGGAGATTTATTAGGCACTCAACAAAGTGGGGTTTTAGATTTGAAAATAGCGGACTTATCCAAAGACGGTCAAATCGTTGTCATGGCAAGAGATGCTGCACGAATGCTAACAGAGGACGACCCGGAATTAGTAAAACCAGAACATCAAGCTTTACGAGAACGAGTTTTGGTATTATTAAAATCACGCCCCAATTGGAGCACTATCGGATAAAAATTAGACATAAAAAAAGGGCTACAAAACTGTAGCCCTTTTTTTTTAATATTTAATTTTATTCAGCATCTTCAACAAGCGCTTCATAAGCATCTTGTGAACCTACGATCATTTTTTGGAATTGTCTTACTCCTGTTCCTGCTGGTATTAAGTGACCAACGATAACATTTTCCTTCAATCCTAATAAATGATCTTCTTTTCCTGAAATTGCAGCTTCGTTAAGCACCTTTGTTGTTTCCTGGAAGGAAGCAGCAGAGATAAACGATTGCGTTTGAAGAGAAGCACGGGTGATACCTTGTAATAAAGGAGTTGATGTAGCCGGAACTGCTTCACGTGCTTCAATCAAGTTTTTATCCTCTCTTTTAAGTTTAGAATTTTCATCTCTCAATTTACGAACAGAAATTAATTGTCCACTCTTGATTTCAGAAGATTCACCACCATCTTTAACCAACATCATACCATACAATTCATCATTAGCTTCCATAATGTCCGCTTTATGAACTGATTGACCTTCAAGGAAACGCGTATCTCCAGAATCCATGATCTCCGCTTTTAGCATCATTTGACGCACGATAACTTCGAAATGTTTGTCGTTAATTTTCACACCTTGTAAACGATATACCTCTTGAATTTCATTCACGATATACTCTTGTACTTTGGTAGGTCCTTCAATATTCAAGATATCATTCGGAGTAATAGCACCATCTGAAAGTGGTTGACCAGCACGAACGAAGTCATTTTGTTGAACCAAAATGTGTTTAGAAAGAGGTACTAAATACTTTCTTACTTCACCTAATTTAGATGTAATAACAATTTCTCTATTTCCTCTCTTAATATTACCGAAAGTAGCAGTTCCATCAATTTCAGCAACAACTGCTGGATTAGAAGGGTTTCTTGCTTCGAATAATTCCGTTACACGAGGAAGACCACCTGTAATATCACCTGTTTTACCAGCTAATCTAGGGATTTTCACCATCGTATCTCCAGCTTCAATTTTATCTCCAACATTAACAGAAATATGTGCATTCACTGGAAGCGAATACTCTCTTAATACTTCTTTCGTTTTTGGATCAATTATATGAATTGCAGGACTTTTCTTTTTATCACGAGATTCAGTAATTACCTTTTCAGTAAATCCAGTTTGCTCATCGACTTCTTCACGGAAAGTAATACCTTCAATGATACTATCAAAAACAACCTTACCTGCAACTTCAGAAATAATGAGTGCATTATATGGGTCCCACTTACAGATCACTTCACCTTTTTTGATTTTTATATTATTAGAAACTAATAATTCAGAACCATAAGGCACATTAGTGGTCATCACAGCAATACCTGTTTTCTCATCTGTTATTCTCAATTCAGCAGAACGTCCAACAACAATAATTTTCATTGAACCATCAGCATTTTTCTTTTCGATTGTGCGTAATTCGTCAATTTCCAATTTACCATTTGCTTTTGCTTTCATATCAGATATGTCAGCTATATTAGAAGCGGTACCACCCACGTGGAAAGTACGTAGTGTTAACTGTGTTCCAGGCTCACCAATTGACTGAGCAGCAACTACACCAACGGCATCTCCTAATTGAGCAAGGCGGTGATTAGAAAGATTACGTCCATAACATTTAGAACAAACACCTCTTCTCATCTCACAGGTAAGAACAGATCTAATTTCAACCTCTTCAATTCCAGCTTTTTCAATTTCTTTTGCAACATCTTCAGAAATCAATTCACCTGCCAAGACGATAACATCATCAGATTCAGGTAAATAGATATTATGAACAGAAGTTCTACCAAGAATACGATCGTACAATGGTTCCACTATCTCATCATTTTTCTTCAATGAAGTAGCAACAATACCACGTAAAGTTCCACAATCATTAGAGTTAATAACAACATCTTGCGCAACATCCACCAATCTTCTGGTCAAATAACCTGCATCGGCTGTTTTCAAGGCTGTATCGGCAAGACCTTTACGAGCACCGTGAGTAGAGATAAAATATTCAAGAATTGATAATCCTTCTTTAAAGTTAGATAAAATTGGATTTTCAATAATTTCTTGAACACTAGCTCCAGACTTTTGAGGTTTCGCCATCAAACCACGCATACCTGATAACTGGCGGATTTGTTCTTTCGAACCACGTGCACCAGAATCAAACATCATGTAAATAGAGTTAAATCCTTGTCTGTCTGTTTTCAATTGATCCATCAAGGTTGCAGTCAAACGAGAGTTTGTATGCGTCCAGATATCAATAATTTGATTGTATCGCTCATTATTAGTGATAAGACCCATGTTATAATTCATCATGACTTCTTTCACATCATTTTCAGCTTTCAATACCAATTCCTCTTTTTCTTTTGGAATGATAATATCATCTAAGTTGAAAGAAAGTCCACCTCTAAAGGCCATTTCATAACCTAGTTCTTTAATATCATCTAAGAATTGAGCAGTTCTAGATGTTCCAGAAATTTTCAATACTTCACCAATAATATCTCTTAGCGCTTTTTTAGTTAATACATCATTGATGTAACCAACTTCTCTTGGAACTTTTTCATTAAACAATACACGACCACAAGTAGTTTCAAGAATTCTTAATTCAGGAACACCTGCAGCATTTAAGTCAAAAGTTTTCACTTTGATGTGAGCGTGTAGGTCTAATTTTCTTTCATTAAAAGCAATATTTACTTCTTTTGGAGAATAGAAAGTACCACCTTCACCTTTCACGATATCTTCTTGTGTAGAGACTTTACCTTTTGTAATATAGTAAAGACCCAAGACCATATCTTGTGATGGTACAGCAATTGGAGCACCATTAGCAGGATTAAGAATATTATGAGAAGCCAACATCAACATTTGAGCTTCCAAAATTGCAGCATTACCAAGCGGTAAATGCACGGCCATTTGGTCACCATCAAAATCGGCGTTGAATGCCGTTGTAACCAATGGATGCAAACGAATTGCTTTTCCTTCGATCAATTTTGGTTGGAACGCTTGAATACCTAGTCTGTGTAATGTAGGGGCACGATTCAATAGGACCGGGTGACCTTTAAGTACATTTTCTAAGATATCCCAAACAATTGGTTCTTTCTTATCAACTATTTTCTTTGCAGATTTTACTGTTTTAACGATACCACGTTCAATCATTTTTCTAATGATAAACGGCTTGTATAATTCAGCTGCCATATTTTTAGGCAAACCACATTCGTGCAATTTCAAATCAGGACCAACAACAATTACTGAACGAGCTGAATAATCAACCCTTTTACCCAATAAGTTTTGACGGAAACGACCTTGCTTACCTTTCAATGAATCAGAAAGAGATTTCAATGCACGATTTGATTCCGTTTTAACAGCGCTTGATTTTCTAGAGTTATCGAATAAAGAATCTACAGATTCCTGCAACATTCTTTTCTCATTACGTAGAATTACTTCTGGCGCTTTGATTTCGATCAATCTTTTCAGACGATTATTTCTAATAATCACACGACGGTATAGGTCATTTAGATCTGAAGTCGCAAAACGACCACCATCTAAAGGAACTAAAGGTCTTAATTCTGGTGGGATAACAGGAACAACTTTAACAATCATCCATTCTGGACGGTTATCAATTCGTTTCTGAGAATCACGCATGGACTCTACCACTTGAAGACGCTTAAGCGCTTCATTCTTTCTTTGAACAGATGTTTCATGTTCCGCTTTATCGCGAAGTTCATAAGACATTTCTTCCAAGTTCAATCCTTTCAATAGATCATAAAGTGCTTCAGCACCCATTTTCGCTATGAATTTATTAGGATCGGTATCGTCTAAATGTTGATTTGTAGGGGGTAAAGCCTCTAAAATATCTAAATACTCTTCTTCAGACAAGAAATCAAATTTCTTTAATTCAACCCCTTCTAAAGTTAAAGAATCACCTGCTTGAATTACGACATAACGTTCGTAATAAATAATTTGATCCAATTTCTTTGTAGGCAAACCTAAAAGATATCCAATTTTATTAGGAAGAGATCGGAAATACCAAATATGAGCAACAGGAACCACTAATGAAATGTGACCCATACGCTCTCTACGCACTTTCTTTTCAGTAACTTCCACACCACAACGGTCACAAACGATACCCTTGTAACGGATACGCTTATATTTACCACAGTGACATTCATAGTCCTTAACTGGTCCAAAAATACGCTCACAGAATAAACCATCTCTTTCAGGCTTATACGTTCGGTAATTAATTGTTTCAGGCTTTAATACCTCACCACTTGAATGCTCCAGAATTTTTTCTGGAGAAGCAAGTGAAATCGTAATTTTATTAAAACTACTTTGTTTTTTTTGGGTGTCTTTTTTGAACGCCATTTTTATCGCTTAATGATTTCGTTAAAAATTCAAATTAATCCATGCTCACATTCAAACATAATCCTCTCAATTCATGAAGGAGTACATTGAAAGATTCAGGTATTCCAGGTTCAGGAATATTATCTCCTTTAACAATCGCCTCATATGCTTTCGCACGTCCTGTTACGTCATCCGATTTAACAGTTAAGATTTCTTGAAGAATATTCGCTGCACCAAAGGCTTCAATAGCCCATACCTCCATCTCACCGAATCTTTGGCCTCCGAACTGCGCTTTACCACCAAGTGGTTGTTGCGTAATTAAAGAGTAAGGTCCGATAGAACGTGCGTGCATCTTATCATCAACCATGTGAGATAATTTCAGCATGTAAATCACACCAACCGTTGCTGGTTGATGGAAACGCTCCCCTGTACCACCATCGTATAAATAAGTTTTACCTGATCTTGGCACACCTGCTTTATCCGTTAATTCATTTATTTCGTCAGGAGTTGCACCATCAAAAATTGGAGTAGCAAACTTAACGCCCATTTTTTCACCTGCCCAACCAAGAACAGTTTCATAAATTTGACCTAAGTTCATCCTAGAAGGTACGCCAAGTGGATTTAAAACGATATCTACAGGAGTTCCATCCGCAAGGAAAGGCATATCTTCTTGACGAACAATATTCGCAACAATACCTTTATTTCCGTGACGACCTGCCATTTTATCACCTACTTTCAACTTACGTTTCTTAGCAACATAAACCTTAGCCAATTTCACGATTCCAGCAGGCAATTCATCACCAACAGAAATATGGAATTTTCTACGCTTATAATTTCCAAGTAAGTCATTCGCTTTAATACTAAAGTTATGAATCACACGACTGATTAACTGATTTATTTCAGCTTCAGCAGTCCAGTTCAAAGGATTGATGATGGTATAATCGATTGCCATCAAAGATTTAGCATTAAACTTTGTTCCTTTCTTAATCAATTCCTCTTTAAAGTTATTGAATACACCAGCAGCTTTATGCTCTCCTAAAATCATTATTAATTTTTCAACTAACTTTTCTTTTACTTCAGCAAATTCACGTTGATATTCAGCATCAATAGTTTCAAGAACTGATTTATCTTGATTTTTAGACTTTCTATCTTTTATTGCTCTAGAGAACAATTTTTTCTCGATGACAGTTCCTCTTAAAGAAGGACCAGCTTTCAAAGAAGCATCTTTCACATCACCAGCTTTGTCACCAAAGATAGCACGCAATAATTTTTCTTCTGGAGATGGATCTGTTTCACCTTTTGGAGTGATTTTACCAATTAGGATGTCACCTTCTTTGATATCAGCACCAATACGAATCAATCCGTTATCATCAAGATCTTTAGTAGCTTCTTCACTAACATTAGGAATATCAGAAGTTAATTCCTCCATTCCTCTCTTAGTGTCACGAACTTCTAAAGAATATTCATCAATATGAATTGAAGTAAAGATATCCTCACGAACAACCTTTTCAGAAATCACAATCGCATCCTCGAAGTTATATCCTTTCCAAGGCATGAAAGCAACTTTTAAATTTTGTCCAAGGGCTAATTCACCACTTTGAGTAGCAAAACCTTCACACAAAACTTGACCTCTTTCAACTCTATCACCTTTTTGAACAATCGGCTTTAGATTGATACAAGTTCCTTGATTTGTTTTTCTAAATTTAGTTAAAGAATAACGAATTACTTCACTTTCAAAGCTCACTAATTTATCTTCTTTAGTCCAATCGTAACGAATAACAATCTCATCTGCATCAACATATTCCACTACTCCATTTCCTTCAGCATTGATTAGTACACGGGAATCACGGGCAACAAGCCTTTCGATACCAGTACCAACAATAGGAGAATTTGGACGTAAAAGCGGAACCGCTTGACGTTGCATGTTAGATCCCATCAAAGCACGGTTGGCATCATCATGTTCCAAGAAAGGAATAGAAGATGCTGCAATAGAAGCAATTTGATTAGCACCTACATCCATCAAAGTTAATTTGTCTGGAGTAACTACTGGGAAATCACCTTCATATCTAGCTTTAACAAGATTAGACAAGAAATTACCTTTATCATCAATTACAGCATTTGCTTGCGCGATAGTTTTCGTATCTTCTTCTTCAGCTGCAAGATAAATTGGCTCTTCATTAAAGATTACCTTACCTTTTTCAACTCTTCTATAAGGTGTTTCGATGAAACCTAATTTATTAACTTTCGCGAAAACACAAAGAGAAGAAATCAATCCAATATTTGGTCCTTCAGGAGTTTCGATAGTACACAAACGACCATAGTGCGTATAGTGAACATCACGAACCTCAAATCCAGCTCTTTCACGCGACAAACCGCCTGGTCCTAGGGCAGACAGCCTTCTTTTGTGCGTTACCTCAGAAAGTGGATTTGTTTGATCCATAAACTGAGAAAGCTGATTCGTTCCAAAGAAGGAATTTATTACAGAAGACAATGTTTTAGCGTTAATCAAGTCGATAGGAGTAAAGACTTCATTATCGCGTACATTCATACGCTCACGAATTGTTCTTGCCATACGGGCTAGACCAACACCAAATTGTGCATATAATTGTTCACCAACTGTTCTTACCCTTCTATTAGATAAATGGTCAATATCATCCACATCCGCTTTTGAGTTGATCAATTCGATCAAATACTTAACGATTTGAATAATATCATTTTTCGTAAGAACTCTTGACGCTTCATTAGCATCAATCTTCAATTTTTTATTTAAGCGGTATCTTCCAACCTCACCTAAATCATATCTCGTATCTGAGAAGAATAATTTTTCAAATACACTTTTCGCTGTTTCAAAGTCGGGCGGATCTGCATTCCTCAACTGACGATAGATGTGTTCGATTGCTTCTTTTTCAGAATTAGAAGTATCTTTTTGAAGTGTATTATAGATGATGGTATAATCCGTTGAATTTGCATTTTCTTTATGCAAGATAACAGACTTAGTACCAGAATTAAGGATATGATCTAAGTGCTCTTCTTCTACTGTCAATTCTCTATCAAGAATTACTTCGTTTCTTTCAATTGAAACAACTTCTCCAGTGTCTTCATCAACAAAATCCTCGATCCAAGTTTTTAAGACTCTAGCGGCAAGACGACGTCCTACCAATTTTTTCATATTTGCTTTGTTCACTTTCACTTCATCAGCAAGACCAAAGATCTCTAGGATGTCGCGATCAGTTTCATAACCAATAGCACGGAAAAGTGTAGTAACAGGTAATTTTTTCTTACGATCAATGTAAGCATACATAATACTATTGATATCCGTTGCGAATTCAATCCAAGAACCCTTGAAAGGAATTACACGAGCGGAGTACAATTTGGTACCATTTGCGTGACGACTTTGACCAAAGAAAACTCCCGGAGAGCGATGCAATTGAGAAACAATAACGCGTTCAGCGCCATTGACAACAAAAGATCCTTTAGGAGTCATATAAGGAATTGTACCTAAATATACATCTTGAACGATAGTTTCGAAATCCTCATGTTCAGGATCAGTACAATACAATTTCAATTTTGCTTTAAGAGGAACACTATACGTCAAACCTCTTTCGATACACTCTTCAATAGTGTAGCGAGGGGGATCGATAAAGTAATCCAAAAATTCTAATACGAACTGGTTGCGCGTATCTGTGATAGGAAAGTTTTCAGCAAAAACTTTAAACAGACCTTCACTATCTCTATTTTCAGGTGTTGTTTCCAATTGGAAAAACTCCTTAAAAGATTTTAATTGGATTTCCAGAAAATCTGGATAATCAAATTGATTTTTGCTTGAAGCAAAATTAATTCTCGTTGAATTATTCGTTGTTGCCAAGGCTTATTATTTTTAAGTGTAGAAAGAAAAATCTTAATTATAAACAGAACAAGGCAACCGATAAATCGGGTGCCTGTTCTGTATTTTGAGCTAAAATATTATTTAACTTCAACCTCAGCACCAGCCTCTTCAAGAGATTTCTTAAGACCTTCTGCTTCGTCTTTAGAAATTCCTTCTTTCAAGGTAGATGGAGCTGCATCAACTAAGTCTTTAGACTCTTTCAATCCATTTCCTGTTAACTCTTTTACAAGTTTAACAACTGCAAGTTTGTTAGGACCACCTGCTTTCAAGATCACATCAAATTCTGTTTTCTCTTCAGCAGCTACTTCGCTTCCACCTGATCCGCCTGCCATCATTACTGGTGCAGCAGCAGCTGGTTCGATTCCATACTCGTCTTTCAATATTGTTGCTAACTCGCTAACTTCTTTTACTGTAAGGTTAACTAGTGTTTCTGCAATTTGCTTTAAATCAGCCATTTTATTTAAATTTAAAAAAGGTTTAATAATTAATTAACTATGCTCTTGTTTCGAGCGTTTTCAATATGCCTGCAATTTTACCACCTGCGCCTGTCAAACCTGACAACACATTTTTAGCAGGGCTTAGTAACAATCCGATGATTTCACCAACCAATTCTTCCTTGCTCTTCAACGATTCTAAAACCACCAATTGATTATCGCCAATAAATATAGCTTCATCAATGTAGGCTCCTTTAAGAATCGGTTTAGGGTTTTTCTTACGGAATTCTTGGATAAGTCTAGCGGGTGCATTTGCTTCTGTGCTAATCATGATTGAAGTAGATCCTTTAAGGATGTCTTTCAATTGTCCATAATCTTTACCTTCCACTTTGTCCATTGCTTTCGACAACAAGGCATTTTTAACTACGCGTAAACTGATGTTTGTTTGAAAACATCTTCTTCGTAGGTTATTAACAGCATCCACTGTTAATTCTGCTGTGTCGGTTAAATAAAAGACATTTGCGCCTGCTAAATCCGATGCTAAATCTTCAATATACTTTGCTTTTTCTTCTCTTGTCATTTTGTAAGTTTTAAGCTGTTACAGATTTAGGGTCAATTTGAATTCCAGCACTCATCGTAGAGCTCATGTATATACTTTTAATGTATGTACCTTTTGCTGCCGATGGCTTCAATTTTAAAAGCGTTGTGATCAATTCATTCGCATTTTCGCGAATTTTCTCTCCTTCAAAACTAACTTTACCAACTGAAGAGTGAATGATACCGTATTTATCAACTTTAAAGTCAATTTTTCCAGCTTTCACTTCTTGTACTGCTTTGGCTACATCTAATGTAACTGTACCTGTTTTTGGATTTGGCATTAAGCTACGAGGACCTAAAATTCGTCCAAGTGCTCCAACCTTACCCATAACTGAAGGCATAGTAATAATTACATCAATATCCGTCCATCCGCCTTTGATTTTTTCGATATAATCGTCCAAACCAACATGATCCGCTCCAGCAGCTTTTGCTTCGGCTTCTTTATCTGGTGTACATAGAACTAATACGCGTACATCTTTACCTGTACCGTGTGGTAGGGCCACTGTACCTCTAACCATTTGGTTAGCTTTACGAGGGTCAACACCAAGACGAACACAAATATCAACAGATGCATCGAATTTAGAAGTAGTGATATCCTTTACCAAATCACAGGCATCTGCCAGTGAATATGATTTTGCTAAATCGAATTTAGACAAAATCTCCTTTCTTTTTTTAGAAACTCTTTTCATGTCTTATCGATTTATTTGGATTTTGGTGCTTCACCACCTTTAACTGTTACTCCCATACTTCTTGCAGTTCCTGCAACCATTTTCATAGCTGAGTCCACTGTAAAGCAATTTAAATCCGGTAATTTGTCTTCCGCAATCATGCGAACTTGATCCCACGTAACAGAACCAACTTTGACACGATTTGGTTCAGACGAACCTTTCTTGATTTTAGAATGCTCCACGATTTGCACTGCTGCTGGGGGAGTTTTTAGTACAAAATCAAAAGACTTATCACCGTAAACAGTGATAACGACTGGCACAACTTTACCTGGTTTGTCTTGCGTTCTAGCATTAAACTGCTTACAAAACTCCATGATATTCACACCTTTCGCACCTAATGCAGGTCCGATTGGAGGTGAAGGGTTGGCCGCCCCGCCTTTGATTTGTAGCTTGATTAACGCTGCTACTTCTTTAGCCATATGTATACAAATTATGCAGTCAAACGTGGATACTATCGGGAAGCTTTAATCGATTTCCCCACTCCTGCGGTTAATAAACTATTTAAATATCTTTTTCAACTTGCATGTAACTAAGCTCCAGCAAGTTCTTTCTACCAAATATTTTCACCATTACTTTCAACTTCTTTTTGTCTTCATTGATTTCATCAACGATTCCGCTAAAATTATTGAAAGGACCATCGATCACTTTTACAGATTCACCGATGACAAATGGTATCTTTAATTCTTCTTCGGTAACAGCAAGTTCGTCTACTTTACCTAATATTCTATTAACTTCTGATAAACGCATTGCAACAGGTTCACCACCTTTTACACCACCTAAGAATCCAATAACATTTGGAATACTTTTAATAACATGTGTTACTTCACCAACCAAGGCAGCTTCTAATAACACATATCCAGGTAGGTATGCTTTTTCCTTATTAATTTTTTTTCCGTTTCTGATTTGAAAAACCTTTTCAGTTGGGATGAGTACTTGACTGACATAATCTGTCAATTTGTGACGCGCTATTTCAAGCTCAAGATATTCCTTGACCTTTTTTTCCTTACCACTCACGGCGCGGACAACATACCACTTTTTAATTATTTCTGCCATGTTCTAGCTTCAAAATTTGTAGATAAAACCGAGTAATCCCCTCCAGGTTGAATCAGCCGATCCAGTTATTCCAAATAGATAATCCATTAGGAATATTAAAACTGAAATTAATATGGATGCAACAACGACAATTATCGTGTTGTTTTGCAACTCTTTCCAAGTGGGCCAAGTTACATTGTGAAGCATCTCATCGTATGTTTCACTAAAATATGTTCTTATTTTCGACACTGAACCTAATTTAATTGTTGCACGGGCGGTAGGATTCGAACCCACGACCAATGGTTTTGGAAACCACCACTCTACCAGCTGAGCTACACCCGTTTA
Source organism: Crocinitomicaceae bacterium (assembly GCA_044339115.1). Classification (GTDB taxonomy): domain Bacteria; phylum Bacteroidota; class Bacteroidia; order Flavobacteriales_D; family Crocinitomicaceae; genus UBA952. Next base: position 99,542 of record JBIIWA010000001.1, on the reverse strand, counting down.
AAAAGGGGAGCTTTCACTCCCCTTAACTAAACTCTAACTAAAACTTTATTAAGCTACTATCTCAGTAACTTGTCCAGCACCTACAGTTCTACCACCCTCACGGATAGCGAAACGTAGACCTTTATCCATCGCAATTGGAACGATAAGCTTAACATTAATAGTAACGTTATCACCTGGCATAACCATTTCACGACCGTCTAAAAGTGTAATTTCACCCGTAACGTCTGTTGTACGGAAGTAAAATTGTGGACGATATTTATTATGGAAAGGAGTGTGGCGACCACCTTCTTCTTTCTTCAATACATATATTTCAGCTTTAAACTCATGGTGAGGAGTTGTAGATCCTGGCTTACAAATAACCATTCCTCTTTTGATTTGAGATTTTTCAATACCTCTTAACAAAAGACCAACGTTATCACCAGCTTCACCTCTATCCAAGATTTTACGGAACATCTCAACACCTGTTACAGTTGAAGTTAATTTTAAATCTCCCATTCCTAGGATATCTACACCTTCACCTGAATTAATAACACCTGTTTCAATACGACCTGTTGCAACAGTACCACGACCTGTAATCGTAAATACATCTTCAACCGGCATTAAGAAAGGCTTATCAACATCACGTGGAGGAAGTTCAATGTAAGTATCAACTGCATCCATTAAAGCTTCAACAGCTTCAACCCATTTAGCTTCACCATTAAGTGCACCTAAAGCTGAACCTTGAATTACAGGAGCGTTATCACCATCATACTTGTAGAATGATAATAATTCTCTTACTTCCATTTCAACTAATTCTAGTAATTCTTCGTCATCAACCATATCCACTTTGTTCATGAATACAACTAAACGAGGAACACCAACTTGACGACCTAAAAGGATGTGCTCACGCGTCTGAGGCATTGGGCCATCAGTTGCAGCAACTACCAAAATTGCACCGTCCATCTGAGCAGCACCTGTTACCATGTTCTTTACGTAATCCGCGTGACCTGGACAGTCAACGTGTGCGTAGTGACGCTTAGTAGTTTCGTACTCAATATGAGACGTGTTAATTGTAATACCACGCTCTTTCTCTTCAGGAGCATTATCAATCGAAGAGAAGTCTCTAACTTGAGCTAATCCCTTGGATGCTAATACACTTGAAATTGCAGCAGTCAACGTAGTCTTGCCGTGGTCAACGTGTCCAATGGTACCAATGTTCACGTGCGGTTTGGAACGATCAAAATTTTCCTTAGCCATTTTTCTATTTGTTACTTGTTAATAAATACAACCTATAAAAGGATTACCTCGTGTAATCCATATCTTTTTTTTTCTTTTATTCGAGCCAATGACGAGAATTGAACTCGTGACCTCTTCCTTACCAAGGAAGCGCTCTACCCCTGAGCTACACCGGCGCAGAAAGTAAAAGTGAGCGGGAGACGAGACTCGAACTCGCGACGTTCAGCTTGGAAGGCTGAAGCTCTACCAACTGAGCTACTCCCGCTTATATACTTTTCTGTGGGGAGAGCAGGATTCGAACCTGCGAAGGTATAAACCAACAGATTTACAGTCTGTCCTCGTTAGCCACTTGAGTATCTCCCCAATATCATGAGCCGATGGAGGGATTCGAACCCCCGACATGCTGATTACAAATCAGCTGCTCTGGCCAACTGAGCTACATCGGCGAATGTTGGTGCAATAAATTAAAGAACGAAAAAACGTTTTTTCCCCTATTTTTGGACTGCAAATGTACGAAAGTTTTTTTTATCACAAAGTTTTTTAGAGATTTTTTTAAAATTCTTTGCGATATATTTTTCTTCAAGGACAAATAGCTACTTTTGATAAGAACAGATGAAGCAAATAACGATAAGTGTAAGTAATGATTTGGTCACAGACAACCGAGTGAATAGAACTTGTTCTGTATTTATTTCTCAAGGCTACCAGGTCTTATTAGTAGGAAGGAAACTTAAAGATAGCCTCCCACTTCCTCAACTTAATCACCAGACTCAGCGCATGACTTTGTTATTCAATAAAGGTATTTGTTTTTATTTAGAATTAAATTTAAGACTTTTTATAAAATTACTGTTTACAAAATCATCGCATTTATACGCAAATGACTTAGATACGCTATTACCGAATTATTTAATTTCGAAAATAAAGAGGATCCCCTTGGTCTACGATACGCATGAATTATTTACTGAAGTCCCTGAATTGCAAAATCATTCTCTTAAAAAAAGTATATGGTTAACTTTAGAAAGATTTATATTTCCGAGGCTTAAGCATGTGATAACTGTTAATGAATCTATCGCATCGATTTATGAGGGAAAATATAAGGTGCCAATTCATGTGGTTCGCAATGTGCCTTTTAAATTAGAAACTCAAATAAACAACACTCCATTATCAGATAACATAAAGCAAAATGTGTTTACTGTTATTATTCAAGGTTCTGGATTAAATGTTGACCGTGGAATTGAAGAGGCGATCCTTGCAATGAAGGAACTTGAAAATGTGCAACTACTTTTAGTAGGAAATGGTGATCTAATTCCAAAGGCAAAAATAATGGTGCAAGAGGCTGGGTTGTCCGATAAAGTATTGTTTTTTGATAAGCGTCCCTATCAAGAATTGATGCAGTTTACGCTGTTTGCAGATTGTGGTCTTGCATTAGATAAGCCGACAAATCTCAATTATGAATATGCCTTACCCAATAAAGTGTTTGATTACATTCAAGCTATCACACCGATCATTTGCGGTAACTTAAAAGAAATAAAATCACTCGTTTCAAAATATAATATTGGGATTTCACTTCATGAGACCACGCCTCGATTAATTGCAGAGGCCATTCGAACTTTACAAAATGATTCGGCTCAATTAACGATTTACCAAGAAAACTGCAGAAAGGCAGCTCAAATAGAGCATTGGGAAAATGAGAAAGTAGTTCTTGAAAGGTTGATTAAATCTTTAAGCTAATGCTTTAGCCTTAAAAGCTTTTGATATCCGCTGTAATTTATAAGCGTCAAACATCCAAAGAAAAAAGTATCCCTTTTTCAAAAGAATATTATTCATTCCAGAAGCTAAAAAGTAGCAGGTATTGAATAAGAAAAGAAGATTTTTTTTCTTTAATGTATAATAGGCAGATAATAGTTTTACGTGCGCAACAAACTCAGGCGATGATTCTATATCTGAATTGATCATCACTAAATTATCTATTGCATTGTTAGTTTTTGCTAAGAATTCAATATTTTCATCTAGCACCTCATTCAGAACTGGATTTTCAATCTGTAAGGGTTTAATACCTTTTTGAAATAACTGAAAACCAAATAAAGTATCTTCATGGCCATAACCATTAAGGTTTTCATTAAAGGGATACTGATTAAAAACCTTGATATTGATTAAAAAATTATTCGTTTTAAATCCATGGGAATTTTTCAATCTAAAATCTAATGACCTGCTTTCACGTGATGTAGAATACTTCCACCTCAGCATAAAATTTCTAGAGGGACGATTTTTTTGATAACAAGATCCTCCGTATGCTAAATCAGGATTCTTCTGCTGAATTAATTCTATATAAGTTGAAATAAAATTAGAGCGGCAAATAATTGAGTCACCATCCAAGAATAAGAAATGTCCCTTTGATTTTAAACCAAGGAAATAATTCCTAATGGCAGACCTTCCTATATTATTGGGTAAAGAAATATAAGTAATTTGATCTTTATCCTGGCAGAATTCGCTATTAATATCCTTGAAATGATTTGTAGAACAATCGTCCACAATTAATAATTCTACAGCAGAATCCTTTGACTGTTCTAAAAGTTCATTTGCCAGACGAGTGACATCCGTATTATAAACGGGAAGACAGATGTAAAGCATACTGATTGGAGAATGTCGAATTAAGCCATAGTATTTGGCGTGCCGAAATTCATTGGAGGTACACCAGAAACCGGCTCCTCTAAAGCGCCAAATTGCTGCTCATATTTTGCAATATTATCAGACAATGCCTGCATAAATCTCTTAGCATTTTGCGGTGTCATTAATACCCGAGACCTAACTTTTCCTTTAGGCATCCCAGGCATCAGTTGAATGAAATCACAAACCACCTCTGCAGGAGAATGTGTAATTACAGCTAAATTTGAATATACTCCTAAAGCAATATCTTCAGACAGCTCAATATTCATTTGATTTTCTTCGTTTTCCATAATTTCTTGAATAATGCTAATTTACAAATCATTTTCCACTTCATGAAAGAGAATTCCAAAGGATTTAAGTTCTTCCATAATGGGAGTATATACTTCAGGTTGAATCGGTATATGTACCCCTGGGATATTAAATTTTTCTTGCAGTATTAATTTTGCCATAATTGCCACGGGCAATCCAACAGTATTAGACATAGAAGTAAAAACAGGATCCTCCCCAATATTTACCATAGAGGCAATGACTTTTTTCTTTTTCTTATCGATAGAATATTCAAATTCATGATACATCACAATCATATCCTTATCGTTAGGAGACAGGACTAATTTTTTGATTAAAAACTCTTCCAATAATTTTGCAGGTGAAGCATTCTCTAATCCAATGAATTCCTCATTATTAAATATCCCTAACCAATTGAATTGATCGAATAATTGAATTCTTTCAGGGCCTAGAAATTCTTTAAATTTCTCTTCCACTGATTTACTTGGATAATAGGGAAGAAATGAATTGATAAATCTTCGGGGCGTCATTAAGTTGGAGTCACTTAGTTTATAGGAATCATCCGTCATTCCCAATTCAATAAAAACATTCCAACCTTGGCAAAAATCCGGTCGCCTAAGTGTTCCTCTGTATAAAGTGGGTATGTCTAATAAACCGTATGTTTTTCTGTAGGCAAACGAATCTCTATTGGCGTATCCATCAAATTCACCAAAGGTAGAAATCTCAAAACGCTCTGTGCGTTTAAAAAGTTGAGCGTACGGAATGTATTTATTCTCATTGTTTTGAATGAATGCCGCCGCACCACCTTGTCCGGCCAACACAACATTGCGTGGATTCCAAGTAAATTTAAAATGCCAAGGATTGTCATCACATCCCGGCGCCATGAGTCCACCACAAAAAGATTTAAAGCTATCCATTTTCCCGCCTTTAGCTTGAATTTCATGGATAATTTGCATGGCACTCATATGATCAATTCCTGGATCGACTCCTATCTCATTCATTATTACAATACCCGCTTTAACTGCTTGTTCGGCCAATGCTTTCATTTCTGGAGAGACATAAGAAGGCGTGATCAAATGGGTTTTAAGTTCAATACAATCAACAGCCACTTCAGCATGAAATCTGGCAGGAAGCATCGAAATAACTATATCTGCGTGACCAATCATTGGTTTTCTTTCCGCTGGATCTAGCGCATTAAAACTGAGCGCTGCCGCTCTTGGGTGCTTTCCTATTTTTCTTTGCACTAAAGCTAAATCTTGATCGACTACATTCACAAACCAATCTTCTTGTTCTGCATGGTCTAATAAATAACGAATCAAGGAGGAAGAAGACAAACCTGCACCTAGAAGTAAAATAATTTTCATGTTGTATTAAATTTAAGCTTCTAAAGATTCGATTATAGGTTGAATGGCTTGAAATAAGACTTCTTCATTCCAAGGTTTTGCTATAAAACTCACTAACATTTCATCCTTCAATAATTCTTCTACGGAAATTGGATTTGCTTGTCCTGAAAGCATGATACATTTGAGGCCAGGGTGTTTCGACTTAATGGCGCGAATTAATTGGGCACCTGTCATTTCGGGCATTTGATAATCTACTATAATAAAAATGATATCAATCTTTTCTTCTACTAGCGCATCAATGTTGATAAAGGCTTCGGAAGGATCAGTGAAATATTCAATTAGGGTATGCTTTTGATTAACAACTTTAGTCAGTTGAAAGGCAAGCATTTGTAAAATAAACGGGTCGTCATCGACACAAACAACAGCATATTTAATAGTATCCATGGCGCAAATTTAATTAATTAAATAAGTGAAGAATCAAGCTATTTATTTTGTTTTAACCACCTATCGTGTAAAAGTCAATTTGAAAGTGGTTTTTTCTTCATTAGAGCTCAGTGAAATAGAGGCATTATGTTCTTCAAGGACACTTTTAACGATACTTAAACCTAAGCCAGAACCATTCTTTTTTGCTTTGGTAGTGTAGAATTTATCAAAAATGATTTTTTGAGTCTCTTCAGGAATATGTGGGCCATTGTTCTCAAAGTAAATACATATTTGGCCTTTTTTCTCTTCACTATAAATTTTCAAGACGCCTTTCAATTCGGTTTCTTCGATAGACTCTATTGCATTCTTTAATAAATTGGACCACAATTGAAATAATTTAATTTCTAGACCAACAATCTCTAAAGAAGGGTCGACATCAAAATGAACTTCCACATTTTTTCTTAATGCGAAATTAAATATGTTAAGAACAGAAGCGATATTATTATGTAAAACAACTAAAGACTTTTCATCATTGCGATGATCCTTACTAAAGGCACTTAGATCACTCACAACCTTTGCCGCCCTTTCGCTTGCGCTAAGAATGGTTGTTAAAAAACTTTTAATCGTATGTAAATTAAAAATCAAGGAGAGAAATGCAATGGGATTACTTGAACTAATAATAGATTGAATTAAATCAGTATCCGTTATGCTTATGTTCGACTTGACCAGCATACTGGCTATTTGATTACGATCAGAAGATACAATTGCTGGAAAATAATCCGATAAATATTTTTCAAATTCATTAATTTCTCTTCTTTGTTGAAGTCCACCAATATACAATACTCGATTCGTGGTCTCCGCTAATTCACATGCTTTAATGATTTGATCTTGACTGCATTCAGAAATGGTATTCTTTAATAGATTTTCAAAAGAATACTTTATACTTTCTGCACCAATTTTAATGGCACCAATGGGTGTGTTTAAATCATGTGCAACACCAGATGATAATTCTCCAATGGTAACCAATTTCTCTTGATCGGATATCGATTGAGCCAAATCTAAATTTCTTTGCGTTTTATCAATTACAATTTCTTCCAAATCAAAATTGATCATTTCAATTTCCTTTTTAGCAATTGATAATTTTTCTTCTGTTAATTTTCTAGAGGTGATATCCATGCCATAACCAATGACAAAATTAACCTTTCTGTTTTCATCAAAAACAGGTCCCATTTTACGAAGAATTACTTTTCGAATTCCTTCATTATCTTGTGATTCTTCCTCCCATTCAATTTCTTCCTTTGAATCTACTACCTGCTTAAAAAGCGCTCTTCTGTTTTCGGCAATAGTTACAGGCAATCCTTTAAATTCGCAATAATCGAAATCATCTTTGCCTATTATAAACTCGCGGATTTTATCGTCTTTTATTCCCTGCGGATTAACAAAAAGATATTTATGATCTGCACTAAAGACAGCAATGTCCGAGGGTATATTATTTAAAATATATTCAAAAAAAGAGCTTTGATTTTCTAGTTTTTTATTTAATGCTTTTAAATCATCAATGGAATCATCGTTTCCAGTCCAGTGCGATTCTGGATAGGCTAACAAAGTATATCCAAAGTCAGTGGCTTTAAGACTAAGTCGAAAGTTTTGTTTTAAATAGCTGCAATCAAAAGTCTTTGTCTCCTGGTTATTGGAATCAATGCAAAAGGAAAAATCTTTTTTGATGTCAAAATCAAAAACTAAAGAAATAGATTTTCCAATCAAAGATATGGGTTGATCCACTAATACATCACTAACATGAATAATCGTACCATCTGTTTTAAGTAAGGCGCAATATGCATGTGAAAATCTAAGAGATTCAAAAACTAAATCTAAAGATGAAGCGGAAATGTTACTTTGCATATTCAATAGTTAATAGCATTTAATTAAATTCAATTGCTGTATTGGAGTGAAATTACCATAACAAATTTAATAAAAAATTATACCTTCAAACTTTCTCATTATTTAATTAATTTAAAGAAGATTAACTACTTTTGCACAAATAATTTTAATCAAAATGGAATATAATAATCTAGGAAAAACAGGCCTGCAAATAAGTCGCTTGTCACTCGGGTCTTGGTTGACTTTTGGAAAGCAAATTGAATCTTCTACAGCAGAAAAATTAATGGTCTTAGCCTACGAAAATGGAATCAACTTTTTTGATAATGCAGAGATCTATTCGAGAGGAATGAGCGAAATCGTGATGGGTGAAATATTGAAAAAACAAGCATGGTCCCGCGATAGTTTTATAGTTAGTAGTAAAGTTTTCTTTGGTAGTGGCGGGCAATTACCAACACAAAAAGGATTAAATAGAAAACATGTTTTCGAAGCATGTGATCAGGCACTTAAACGATTACAAGTTGATTATTTAGATCTATATCTTTGTCATCGACCAGATAAAAATACTCCAATTGAGGAAACGGTTTGGGCAATGCACCATTTGATAGCACAAGGAAAAATATTATATTGGGGAACCAGCGAATGGAGTGCGCAAGAGATTATGGAAGCACATCTTTTTGCCAAACAAAATCATTTGATTGGTCCTGTTGTCGAACAACCAGAATACAATATGTTTACGCGTGCCAAGGTAGAAGTGGAGTTTGATCAATTATACAAAACGGTTGGTTTAGGAACTACGGTTTGGTCACCATTAGCAAGTGGGATTTTGACTGGAAAATACAATAATGGATTCCCAGAGGAGACAAGATTAAGTATTGATGGTTTAGAGTGGTTAAAAGATAAAAATCTTACAGAAAATAGAATAGAGAAAGTTAAGGCCTTATCTGTTTTAGCTGGAGATTTAGGAATTTCATTGCCTGTATTGGGATTATCCTGGTGTTTATCTAATAAGAATGTCAGCACTGTTATCCTTGGCGCAAGTAAAGTAGAACAGCTTTCAGAAAATCTCAAAGCGTTGGATGCTCAACATTTACTAACTCCTGAAATATTATTGAATATTGATGCTATATTGGAAAATGTTCCTCCAAGAGCAGATTATTAAATTAAAATTGAACATCAAATCAATTAAAGTGTTCCAATAAGTTAAATTAGAAATATGATTGAAACAGATATTATAATTATAGGCGCTGGGCCAGTAGGCTTATTTACTGTATTTGAAGCAGGACTTTTAAAATTAAAATGTCATCTAATAGATTCACTTCCTGAACCAGGCGGGCAATGTTCAGAGATTTATCCCAAAAAACCGATTTATGATATCCCAGGATTCCCGACGATTTTAGCTGGGGAATTGATAGATAATTTAATGGAACAAGCTGCACCTTTTAAACCTGGATTTACTTTAGGTGAAGCAGCAATGAAAATTGATAAAGAAGGTGATGATTTTATTGTAACAACTGTAAAGGGCACAAAACACAAAGCTCCAATTGTAATCATTGCAGGTGGACTAGGTGTTTTCGAACCACGCAAACCACCTATTGATACACTCACCTCTTTTGAAGATAAGGGCGTGGAGTACATTATAAAAGATCCAAATTTTTACAAAGGGAAAAGATGTGTAATAGCAGGCGGAGGAGATTCAGCTTTAGATTGGTCTATATTTTTAGTGGAGCAAAAAATCGCATCGAAAGTCACTTTAGTACATCGAAATAGTTCTTTCCGAGGACATCTTGATTCTGTTCAAAAAGTAATTGATCTGGCTGAAAAAGGTGAAATTGAATTAATAACTGAAGCGGAGGTAACAGGATTACAAGGTAGCGATCACTTAGAAAATGTAATTGTTAGTCATCAAAAAGATGGAGAAATTACGATAAAGGCTGATCATTTTATCCCTCTATTTGGATTGAAACCAAGTTTGGGTCCCATTGCAGATTGGGGTTTAGAAATTGAGAAGAATGCTATTAAGGTAACAACTTTGGATTATTCAACAAATATCCCGGGCATCTATGCTATTGGAGATGTAAATACTTACGAGAATAAATTAAAACTGATCTTGTGTGGATTCCATGAAGGAACTTTAGCGGTACAATCAGCATTCGCAAGAATTTTTCCAGATAAAAAAAATATACTCAAGTATACAACTGTCAATGGTGTTCAAGGATTTTAGTGAAATCTAACTTTTCAGGTTATATTTGGTAGCTTAGCCATATGAAGAATAGAACTATTAATGCTGTTGTGATACTTGGAATTCTCTCCTTGGTAACCATTCTAATGGTTCAGTTGCTTTGGATGAAAAAAACTATTGATATCCAAGAAACAAGTATTGCGATTCAAGCCAAAGAAGATAGTTTAAATATTAAAGAGTTTGGGCAACAAGTACATGTAGCACTTAGAAATGTATTAGAAGAAATTAATGAGAATACAGATGGGAACCTAGATCTATACGGTGCTGTTAAACAAATAAGAAGCAATCATTTTACAGTTGATATAAATGAAGAACTGCAGCCTTATTATCTAGAAACTTTATTAAAAAAAGCCCTTTACAATCAAAATATTCATCAGGATTTCGTTTATGGAATCTATGACTGCTTTACCGATTCAATTGTATTTGGGAACCTAATAAAATTTAGTAAAGATTCCCTTTATGCCCCCGTATCAGATTCACTCATTGGCATTACACCAGAAACCTTAAACCTAAAAAAAGACGGACATTACTTCACAGTTTTTTTCCCTAATGTAAAAGCAAGTTCCATCGAAGCACAAGTATTTATCTCACCTTGGATATATATTATTGTTATTGTTGTATTGGTTCTTGTATTTTTTGGATTTAGTCTTGCGATAATATTAAGGCAAAATCGTCTATCGGAAATAAAAACAGACTTTATTAATAACATGACGCACGAATTAAAAACGCCCATTTCTACCATAAGTTTATCGAGCGAACTATTAATGAGATTGGATAAAGATTCGGATTTTGAAAAAGTAAATAAATATGCTGGTATTATTTTTAAAGAAAATAAACGTCTAGAAAATCAAGTGGAGCGCGTATTAAATGTTGCAAAATTGGATAAAGATCAAGTGGTGTTGAATAAAGAATTGTTTGATGTTCATGAATTACTAGAGGAAGTAAAGGAAAATTTTGAATTACATCATCTTGAAAAAGGAGGAAATATTACCCTTTTATTAGCGGCTACCCAATATGAAATTCAAGCCGACCCCGTTCATATTACCAATGTCATTTATAATTTATTAGACAATGCTTGTAAATATTGTGAAACAAGTCCACAAATTGAAATTAAAACGAAGAATGATAGAGGTGGCATCAGCATTGAAATAGTGGATAATGGCATTGGCATCAAAAGAGAAAATTTAAAATCAATCTTCGAGAAATTCTATCGTGTTCCCACGGGAAATTTACATGATGTTAAAGGATTTGGATTGGGGCTTTACTATGTAAAACTAATAGTCGATGCTCATAACGGTAAAATTGAAGTAAAAAGTAACTTTGGGAAAGGAACTCAATTTACGCTGTTTATTCCTTGATTTTTGTAAGTTGCATGATGGGTTGAGGTCGAATCCCATCTCTAAGTAAAATCTTTCTTTTGGCATCTACATGAACCTTTTCCTCTAAGGAGTATTCTGGAATAGCAATGGTGAAATACGCTTGTTTTTTTTGAACGCTAAGTGCTGTGATTTCACCCTCATAACTCAAATCACCAATGGATAATGAATACCCTGTTTTGCTAATGGTAATTGAAATCGGAGCGGAAGACACCCTAAATAATTCTTCACCAGAATTAAATTCATAAGGAGGGATGATTCCTGTGTAAATTCCTCTGAACTTTCTTTTTACTTTAATGTCCTGGGCTGAAGAAATAAAGCAGCAAATCAAAAAAATAACTAAAACGCTTATGTTTTTCATAAAACGAAGTTACACTTTTCAATAAATTAATAGAAAAAGTTGCTGCAAACTTTATGAAAAAATAAGGATTAGCTTCTTGGTTATTAACTTGTTCAAAAAACAAAAATAAATTCGAGGACTTAATTGCTGATTTCAATTAAATTCGCAGAAGGAATTTTCTTAAAGAACATGAAACAATATCACGATTTATTACAGCATATTTTAAAGGAAGGTGTGCGCAAGGAAGATAGAACGGGAACTGGTACGCTATCTGTTTTTGGATATCAAATGCGCTACGATTTAAATGATGGTTTTCCTTGCCTTACCACCAAAAAATTACATCTACGCTCCATCATTCATGAATTACTTTGGTTTTTGAAAGGTGATACGAATATTGGATATCTTAAAGATAATAATGTTCGTATTTGGGATGAATGGGCGGATGAAAATGGTGAACTTGGACCTGTTTATGGTCATCAATGGAGAAGTTGGCCAGCAAAAGATGGTGGAACAATCGATCAGATATCGCAGGTAATTGAGCAAATTAAAAACAATCCTAATTCTAGAAGACTAATCGTCTCTGCATGGAATGTAGCAGATGTCAACGAAATGGCACTTCCTCCTTGTCATTGTTTTTTTCAATTTTATGTGGCTGACGGGAAATTAAGCTGTCAATTGTACCAAAGAAGTGCTGACACTTTCTTAGGGGTGCCCTTTAATATTGCTTCATACGCTTTATTAACGATGATGATTGCTCAAGTTTGTGATTTAAAGCTGGGAGAATTTATACATACATTAGGAGATACGCATTTATATACGAATCATCTGGATCAAGCACAATTACAATTGACTAGAGATCTTCGTGACTTACCAACTATGAAAATCAATGCTGATGTTAAGGATATTTTTGGCTTCACTATAGATGATTTTGAGTTGATCAATTATGATCCACACCCACATATTAAAGGAGCCGTAGCAGTTTGAAAAAGACCAGTATTATTGTAGCAATGGATGCCAAAAATGGCATTGGGAAAAACAATGATTTGATGTGGCACTTGCCGATCGACATGAAGTTCTTTAAATCCCAAACGGAAAATGAAATTGTTGTGATGGGAAGGAAAAACTTTGAATCCATTCCGGAACGATTTCGACCTCTTTCTAATAGATTAAATGTTATTTTGACACGAAACAAAGATTTTGAAGCCGATGCTTGTCTTGTCTTTAATAATATGGAAGATTGCATTTCTGCATTGAGCAACAGGTCAGAGAAAATATATATTATTGGCGGTGGAGAAATCTATAAGCAAGCGCTTGAATTGAATCTTGTTGAAGAGATGTTTATCAGTCATGTGGATTGTGAACTTGATGCTGATACTTTTTTTCCGATGATCGAGAAAGAACAGTGGGAGATTAATACTCTGCAGGATCACCCCAAAGATGAAAAGCATGCTTATTCTTTTACAATTAAACATTACAAGCAGATTAAAAGGTAATATATTATATTTACTAAATAAAACACAAGCATATGTTAGCTCCTTTCAACCTTAAAAAATGGATTTCAGACAATCGAGATTTATTAAAGCCACCTATTTCAAATAAAAATTTATATGTAGAAGCAGGCGACTTCATAGTCATGGTTGTGGGCGGACCGAATGCAAGAAAAGATTATCATTACAATGAAAGTGAAGAGCTTTTTTATCAAATTGAAGGCGATATTACGGTAAGAATTCAGCATGAAGGCAAGCCAATGGACATTGAGGTCAAAGAAGGAGACATATTTTTATTACCTGGAAATACTCCCCATTCACCAATCCGTGGAGAAAACACTGTTGGATTAGTTATTGAACGCGTTAGAATAGGAAGTGATCTAGAAGATGGTTTATTTTGGTTTTGCGAGAACTGCAATAACGAACTGAAGTCTTACCGATTCAAATTAAATAATATAGAAGTAGACTTTTTGTCTCGATTTAAAGAATTCTATGCTTCTTTGGAGATGAGGACTTGTAATAAATGCGGTTCAATAATGGAAACAGACCCTAAGTTCTCTTAGTTATTCTGTGGTTCAAAGGTCATTAAATATACTCCTTGAGAAGTATATTGCTCCAAAACCAAAGTTTTGTTTTTCAACTCTTTAATGGTATAAGTTACTGGAATATCTAATCCATCTTGTAATAATGATAGAGTAGTTTTCTCCGTCTCTAGCGTCCAATCGCCATGAATGTAGCTTGTAGTGATTTGACCCAATGCAGTTTGAGAATCAGCCATAGAAAAGGTACCGTCTTTATCTATAGAAAGCGTTTTTGAAGGAACTTTTGTAATTACTTCATTCCCATCTTTTAAGATACTTACCAACTCCCAATTGTTACACAAACGTGCAGTTTTCGTCAAAATTGAAAATTTCGGACCGTTAGGATATTTATCACAAGAATTTAATACACCCATTGTTGTAACAATAAGCGCCAAAGAAAAGATGAATTTTTTCATAAACTATTTTTATCAAATGTACTACTTTCTATTTTGAATGCAAAAAAAAAGCCATCCGAAGATGGCCTTTTAAAATTTTAAAAACTTATTTAGTTGCCCAAACAGTTATTGTGGTTGAATTGTTTGATGCATCAAACTGTGATAATTTCATATCGTCCTTAGCCAATTGAATTATAGTCCATTCACCAATTTCGGTTTCTCCCGTTTCAATAGTAATTAATTTCGTTTTGTCATCACTAAAAGACCAAGTTCCTGTAACTGTATCTGTATAGGTTTGACCTAACAAAGTGTAAGAAGTGGTATTGGAATAAGTACCATCTTTCAAGAATTTAATAGTAACAACCAAACCTGTCATGTTTAATGTCGTGCCATCTTGTGTCATGGATACAAGATTCCATTCATTGATAACACGTGATTTCTTAGTTAACAAAGTGAATTTTGACCCTTCTTCATACTTGCTGCACGAAGTCATCATTGTGCTAGTAGCCAAAGCTGCTACAAATCCAATTAGAAATAATTTTTTCATAAATGTTTATTTTGAAATTAATTAAAAAATTTATCCAAAGAAAAGCTTTTTACCCGTCAAAAAGACTTTACCTTTGTTGCAGTCTAAATACGGAACGAATATGAAAAAGTTGCTTATTATAATAACGTCATTAAATTTTTTACTTTTATCATGTAGTGAAAGCGCTAAAAATGAAGTGAATACACCTAAAACAATTAGTGTTGCCAATCAAAAAATTACACTTGAAGTAGAAGGAATGGTTTGTAAAATGGGTTGTGGGGGTTCCATTAGAAAAGCACTTTTAGAGACTAAATCTGTCAGTCAAGTTGATGTTGATTACCAAGAAGATCGCACCAAACAAATAGTGAGTGTCTTTTATAATAAAAGTCAAATAAATAAACGTGCCATCGTGAAGCTGCTTGAGACAATCAACGACAAGCAATTTAAAATTGCAGTAATTGACGAGCAAGCAATAGCGCCGAGAAAAACCATCTAAGCCTTAGTTAAAATCGGATGCAGCTAAATTTCAGAACTTTAGGAAGTGGTAAACCACTTGTGATTTTACATGGTCTATTTGGTTCAGCAGACAATTGGCAAAGCCAAGCTAAAATATTTGCTTCCTACTTTCAAGTTTACCTAATCGATTTGCGGAATCACGGGCATTCGCCTTGGAGTGAGGAGCACAATTATGCTTTGCTTGCAAAAGATGTGCAAACGCTACTTGAAGAACAAAAGGTAGAAAATGCGATACTATTAGGGCATTCTATGGGAGGGAAAGTCGCAATGACCATAGCTCAAAATACGATTGGTTTGGTGGAGAAATTAATTGTTGTAGATATGGGGATGAAACAATATCCCTTGCATCACCAACATATATTGGGAGGATTAAATGCTGTTGATCTGAATTCAATTTCATCTAGGTCTGAAGTAGACGTGATCCTCAGAGAACACATAAACTCTGAAGGGGTTCTACAATTTTTACTCAAAAATTTATATTGGAAGCAAAAAGGAGAATTGGCCTGGAGGATGAATTTTAAAACATTGGAAATTCACATGGATGAAATTCTTGAGGCTATTCCTGCGAAAGAAGTGATGATTCAGACCTTATTTATTCGAGGAGGTTTATCTAATTATATTTTAGACGATGATATTCCTGAATTGGAAAATTATTTTCCCGACAGTCAATTTGAAACCATTGCATCGGCAGGACATTGGGTACATGCCGAGGCACCAGACGAATTTATTTCGATCGTTTTAGGGTTTTGTTTGCGATAGATATGGGCAATTGCCCATATATCGCAAACGGGTTGTTGATACGGGCAATTGCCCGTATCAACGATTACCCAAATCAATCGTTACGCATATCAACCATTACCCATATAAACCATTTGATTCGGGCAATTGCCCGAATCAACGATTACCTAAATCAACGATGATCATTCCTATTAAATGAATCATTTTTCCATTTTATTGGATTATTAATAATATATCTACGAATGGCGTTTAAGGCCTTATCGTTTCGAATAATACGATCATGATATAGCGATTGCCATTCAAATTGAATTTTATTTTGGTTGGAATATCGTTTTAGCGATGATTTAAATGCCCTAATCACGGCCCCTAAATTTTGTGATTGAATACCAAATTTATTTGGAGTCCAATCCTTTTTATCTGGTCTATTGAAAAATAAAATCCCATGAATATGATTAGGCATGACAACAAATTGATCAATTTCGACAAAGGGATAATGTGCGGGAATTTCTTTCCAGAAATCATTAGCAATTTTACCAATTTCAGAAAAAACCAAGATTTCGCCAAAATAATTTATACGATTTTTGGTGCAAATGGTAACGAAATAATATCCGTGCGATCCATAATCATATCCTTGTAGTCGAGTAGATTCGGAACGATATTTGTTTTGAAATTTTGTGATTGTTATTTTTTTCGTCAGTAATTAGAAGTTGCTTCTATGAACGAAATAAATCAGTTTATATTCAACGTTTTTTATAAATCGGGACGGTAGAACAAGGTTCTCCATACATCAAGGATTTTACGACTGGTCTGATATGCGCAACAAGAGCCGTACTTGCAAAATCAGGATGAGGAATGTCTGAACATCCTTTTACAATGACTCTCTGATCTTTAAACTTGGATAGGTCTAAATTTTGAATCTCCCTTTCGATGAGTCTTTTCTCTAAATCAATTTTTGAACCTACTAAAAAATAAACGGAAAACTTAGAAAGTTCACTGCCAATTAGCATGTATGCCCATGTGGGAATAATGGCATCAGAGGAACAGAATATATAAACCGCTGTATGATCATATGCCGACCAATCGTGAGTCGAAATCCATGACCGAAAATCTTTTTCACGTAACACCAACCCTTGCCATAGTTGTTCGGTTAAATCAATGCCCAAAATCGAAATAGATGGCTTAAATTCTGCCATGTCCAATTGAATTAGTCCGCTGTCTTTTACTTTATTGACAATTTCAGCCATAATACTTTAAATTAATAGGTACTGGTACTTCCACCAATATTTTCAATGGGATGCCAAGTAGTTTTTATTTCCTGTAAATCTGCGATAAAAGTTAATCCTTGAGCATCAGGCAAATTAAAGTCCTCTGAATAAGTAAATTTTCTTTTTAAATTATCGATACAAGCTTCAGCAATTGGAATTTCATTCGATCCTAAATCACCTGAAATTAGGGCATTTATATCCATGTGAGAGGCCATAATTGATGCGATCTCGTCCTGTTTACCCGTTAGAATATTGACAACACCTGCCGGAACATCTGAATCATTTAATACTTCTGCAAATGAAATAGCACTGATTGGAAGAGTTTCTGAGGCAAGAGCAACAAGGGTATTTCCTCCTGCTAATGCTGGCAAGATTAAAGAAACGAGTCCAATTAATGCAGTATTTTGAGGGGCAATAAGCGCTACAATCCCCATCGGTTCGCAGGTGGAAAAATTAAAATGAGAGGAATTTACTGGATTGACTGAACTTAAAACCTGATTGTATTTATCGCACCAACCTGCATAATAAACGATTCGATCTAATGTTGTTGAATATTCAAGATTTGCTGCTTCCTGCGAACTACCTTGTTTTTGAAATTCTTTCAAAAATATTTCTTTTCGATCTGAAAATAGTTCTGCAATACGATATAAAATTTGAGAACGATTGAAAGCGCTTCGTTCTTCCCATGGACCTTGAGCCTTCCGAGCAGCCACTACAGCATTTCGTAAATCCTTTCGTGATGAAAGACAAATATTCCCTAAAACTTCACCCTGTTTTGAAACTGGGGTATAAAACCTTCCGGATTCAGTTCTAGGAAATGCCCCTCCAATATAAAGTTTATAGGTTTTTATAACTTCCAAATTACTCATAACTCTTTATTTAATTATTTTCAAATAAGCACCTAAACCATGCATTCCTCCCTCACGACCAAAGCCACTTTCTTTATAACCACCAAAGGGAGATGCCGGGTCAAATTTATTATAGGTGTTGGCCCAAACAACACCCGCCTTTAACTTACTGGTCAAATTAAATATTTTTGAACCTTTATCTGTCCAGACACCAGCCGCTAAGCCGTAAGGAGAATTATTTGCTTTTTGAATTACCTCATCGATGGTTCGAAAAGTTTGAATGGTCAAAACTGGGCCAAAAATTTCCTCCTGTGATAGAACGCTAGATTGAGAAACATTGGTAAAAATGGTTGGTTTACAATAAACCCCATTCGCAGGAAGTGGACCTTCACATTGAAACATTTCAGCCCCTTCTTGAATACCTATTTGAATATATTTTTCAATGGTCTGCAGTTGTTCCTTAGAATTAATGGCTCCGATGTCTGTATTCTTATCCAAAGGATTACCCAGTATCAAGCTTTTCATTCTATGTTTTAGTTTCTCAACTACTTTTTCTGCAATATTTTCTTGAACATAAAGTCGAGAACCAGCACAACAGACATGACCTTGATTAAAGAAGATGCCATTTACAATCCCTTCCACTGCTTGATCGATTGGCGCATCATCAAAAATAATATTTGCAGACTTCCCTCCTAGCTCCAACGTTGATTTTTTACCAGTTCCAACCAATGCTTTCTGAATCGCTTTTCCAACTTGAGTGGAACCTGTAAATGCAATTTTGTTAATATCAGGGTGTCTAACAAGTGCTTCACCCGTGTCGCCATGCCCTGTGATTATATTGATAACTCCTGGTGGAATTCCTGCTTCTTTAATTATTTCAGCCAATTTGAGGGCCGTCAAGGAAGTGGTTTCAGCTGGTTTAAGAACAACAGTGTTTCCTGCAGCTAATGCTGGAGCGATCTTCCAAGCCGCCATCATTAATGGGAAGTTCCAAGGGATAATTTGACCAACAACACCAAGTGCCTCTGTCTTTTGATTGGGAAAGGCATAGTCTAGTTTATCTGCCCAACCTGCATAATAAAAAAAATGATTGCATGCTAAAGGGATATCAATATCTCGTGATTCACGAATTGGCTTTCCTGAGTCCAAAGTTTCGATAACCGCTAATTCTCTTGCCTTTTCTTGCATCATCCGGGCCATACGGAAAATATATTTTGAACGATCCATGGCGCTAATTTTCGACCAAACCTCATCATATGCTTTTCTTGCAGCTTTCACTGCTTTGTCAACATCTTGAGCATTTGCCCATGCGATTTGTGAAAGTACTTTTTCATCCGCCGGGTTTATGGTATCGAAATATTTATTAGAGGAAGGAGCTATCCATTCATTATTAATAAAGAGTTCGTATTTATCTTTTATCTCAATGTGAGAGGTGCTTTCTAAAGAAGGTGAATACATCCACTGATGAGCTTCGGAAGTGTGTTTTTTATTTTCCATCTTAATCTAAAGTAAAATAATTAGGAGATTGGTAGGACCCTGTTTCTAATTTTAAAATTTGCATCAATACATCATTTGCTAGGCTACTTGCGCCAAATCGGAACCATTCATTGTGCAGCCAATTTGCCCCTAGAATTTCATTGACCATCACTAAATTATGAAGGGCCAACTTAGAGGTGGAAATTCCGCCTGCGGGTTTCATTCCAATCATTTTGCCAGTAGCTTCGAAATAATCTTTGATGGCAAGTAACATCGTATAAGTGACTTGCATGGTGGCGGCAGGTTGAATTTTACCTGTAGATGTTTTGATAAAATCTGCCCCCGCATACATTGCGATATCGCTTGCTTTCCTTACATTATCTAAGGTGCATAGCTCACCCGTTTCTAAAATTACTTTTAAACGAGCAGCTCCACACGCTTCTTTAATCATCGCAATTTCATCAAAAACAAAGTTATATTCTCCGGACAAAAATTTTCCTCGTGAAATCACCATATCAATTTCATCAGCCCCTGAGTCAACAGCTAATTTTACGTCCGCTAATTTAATTTCCAAATTAGATTGACCCGATGGAAATGCGGTGGCGACAGAGGCGATTTTAACAGAAGTGCCTTCAAGTGCGTGTTTGGCAATAGCAACCATGGATGGATAAACACATACTGCGGCTACTTGAGGTAAATTTGGGTGAAGGTCATGTAGATGATGTGCTTTAAAACACATTTGTTTTACTTTCCCTGGAGTATCCTTTCCTTCAAGTGTCGTTAAATCAATCATGCTTAATACCATCTCCAAACCTTGAGCCTTCGCATCATCTTTAATGCTACGCGTTTGAAAACGGGCTACGCGTTCTTCAACCCCAACTTTATCAATTGGAGAGGCTGCATTAATAGTTTGAAAAATGGAATGTTTGTTACTTTCAAGCATATCTCTAAGATCTAGCTCAAAGATAATTAAAGAAAGTTATAGGAAACCGATAATTAATTAATCTTCAGAATCGTCTTCGTCGTCTTTATCCGGTTTGTCATAATCATCAGACTCTTCATCATCTGAATCACTTTCCAATTCATCGTCTTTCAAAGCAGGATCTTCCTCAAAATCTTCCTCTTCGTCCGCAATTGCTTTGGCTTTTACCTTCGGCTTCGTGATTTTAACCAAATAAACAACTTCTTCTGTATCCCAAATCAAGGCATCAAGCACCTCACCTTTAGGCGTTTTAATTGTTGTCAAATGATTAATGTAACCGTCAGGGAATTCCCTTAAGATTTGTTTCTTTTGTTCAAGGGTGAGTTTATCGTAACTAATTATTGACCTTCTCTTTGACATACTTTAAAATTGTTGATTCTATTTGTCGCAAATTTATATTTTTTGTTTTTCAATGTCACTATATTGTATGAGAATCTTTAAAAAATTATTAACCATTAAAAGTGAGTTACTTTTTTATCGTCATTTGACTTGTATTTAATCCATCATTATTAAGTCAATAATCTTATCTTTGGATTTATATTATGTCAAAACAGAAAAGCGCTTTTTTTTGCCAAGAATGTGGGTACGAGGCCCCAAAATGGCTGGGTAAATGTCCCTCTTGTTCCTCCTGGAATACCTTCGTAGAAGAAATTGTCGCCTCAGGTAAACAATCTATTTCTTTTTCAGCAGACACTAGAAATGCCAAACCTACTTTAATTAACGAAATAGAAAATCTTGTAGAAAACAGGATGCAATTGGTTGATGTAGAATTAAATCGTGTCTTAGGAGGTGGATTAGTTAAAGGAGCACTTGTATTAATTGGTGGAGAACCAGGAATTGGGAAATCAACCTTAATGTTACAGATGGCCATTCAAGAACCTTTGAATATTTTATATGTTTCGGGTGAAGAAAGTGAGCAGCAAATAAGAATGAGGGCGGAGCGCATTGGCATCAAAAATAATCACTGTCAACTACTCACAGAAACCAACTTGGTTAATATTTTGAATCATGCAAAAGCCTTGATGCCTGAAATGCTCATTATAGATTCTATTCAAACCTTGTTTTATTCAGCTATTGATAGTTCCCCAGGAAGTGTTTCTCAAGTACGAGAATGTACCGCACAGCTATTGCGTTTTGCAAAAGAAACCAATGTTCCTGTATTTTTAATTGGACATATTACGAAAGATGGATCCATTGCTGGACCTAAAGTATTGGAGCATATGGTAGACGCTGTTCTTCAATTTGAAGGAGACCGCAATCATGTATATAGATTATTAAGGACTGTGAAAAATAGATTTGGTTCTACGAATGAACTTGGTATTTATGAAATGCAAGGTACGGGACTTCGCATGGTAGAAAATCCATCAGAAATTCTAATCAGTCACACCGAAGGAAATTTAAGCGGTATTGCCATAGCAACTACAATTGAAGGATTAAGGCCTTTACAAGTTGAAGTGCAAGCGTTGGTAAGTTCAGCTGCATATGGAACCCCTCAAAGATCCTCAACAGGATTCGATGCTAAAAGATTGAACATGCTTCTTGCTGTTATGGAAAAAAGATGTGGTTTTAAATTGGCCTCAAAAGATGTCTTTTTAAATATTGCGGGTGGAATAAAAGTTGATGACCCAGCAGTAGATTTGGCAGTGACTATGGCTGTGCTTTCATCAAATGCTGACATTGCTATTCCAAGAGGAATAACTTTCGCTGCT
Source organism: Crocinitomicaceae bacterium (assembly GCA_044339115.1). Classification (GTDB taxonomy): domain Bacteria; phylum Bacteroidota; class Bacteroidia; order Flavobacteriales_D; family Crocinitomicaceae; genus UBA952. Next base: position 77,253 of record JBIIWA010000001.1, on the reverse strand, counting down.
GAGGTTGGTCTGTCAGGTGAAGTAAGGCCGGTAAATCGAGCAGAAATAAGAATCTTGGAAGCTCAAAAACTAGGTTACGAAGCCATTTATATTTCAAAATTTAATAAGGGAATAAAAATTTCTGATTTTAAAATAAAAGTGATGCTTTGTGAAAAAATAGAAGATGTGGTTCGTAAAGTTTTTTCTTAATTGTAGTAGAATAATATAATTTAATCCATGGCAAAATTAATTCTTGTTCCCACGCCAATAGGCAATTTAGATGATATCACATTGCGTTCCATTAAAGTTTTGGAAAAAGCAGAAGTGATATTCGCTGAAGATACGCGTGTGACCAGAAGACTATTGGATCATTTAGGACTAAAGAATACCGTGATTTCATTTCACAGTCAAAACGAGCACCGCCAATTAGATCAAGTGGTTAGAAAAATTCAAGAAGTGACTTATGCAGTTCTAGTTTCAGACGCAGGGACACCGGGAATTTCTGATCCAGGATTTTTATTGGTCAGAGCTTGCATACAAGAAGGGATTTCTATTGAATGTTTACCCGGCCCTACGGCCTTTGTTCCGGCTTTGGTGGCGAGCGGATTGCCTTGTGATAAGTTTGTATTTGAAGGGTTTTTACCTCATAAAAAAGGTAGACAAACTAGATTGAAATTATTGAGTGAAGAGTCTAGAACAATTGTTTTGTATGAATCTCCTCATCGCTTATTGAAATGTCTAGCAGAATTAATTACATTTTTTGGGGCTGACAGGAGGGTTTGTGTTTGTCGAGAAATAACTAAATTTTATGAGGAATTTGCTCGAGGAACAGTGGAAGAAGTATTATTGCATTTTCAAAGTAAAGAAGTTAAAGGCGAAATAGTAATTATCGTTGATGGTAAAGAAGAAATTATCGTTAAAAGTAAATCCTACAAAGATAAAAAGCCAAAAGAAAAAAAGGAATTAACTTAAATAATAGCATTAATTTTACAACATGCAATTCAAGGATATTGTAGGTCAGAAAGACACAAAACACGATCTAATTCAATCATTTAAGTCCGACAAAATAAGTCACGCGCAATTATTTTTAGGGAAACCTGGATATGGAACGCTTGCCTTAGCACTTGCCTATTCTCAATATATATTTTGTGAAAATAAAAGTGATGATGACAGTTGCGGAGTTTGTATCTCCTGCAAGCAAATTTCTGAGTCTCAACATCCAGATTTACATTTTGTTTTTCCCGTAGTGCAAGCTATAAGCAAAATATCAAGTGCCTTGCTTCCCGAATGGCGCATCCAATTAAAAGAATCAAGTTATTTTGATTTATTTCACTGGGTAAATATCATGGACAGTAAAGAAAGGTCGCCGATTATTAGTACAGAGGAAAGTAAAGAGATAATTAAAAAAATTAGCTTAAAATCATTTCAGGGCTCCTATAAAATTATGATTATTTGGAATGCTGAAGAAATGAATATGGATTGCTCTAATAAAATTCTAAAAATATTAGAAGAACCACCTCCCAAAACATTGTTCTTGCTTATTTGTGAAGATCAACAAAAGCTTTTGCCTACCATTCAATCACGCACACAAGTGATGCAAGTGCCTCGAATTGGAATTAATGAATTATCCCAACATTTGGCGCATCATCATAATATTGATGCCACCTCAGCTGGAACAATTGCTGCTTTTTCTGAAGGGGATTATATTACTGCACTTGATCTGATTAAAGAGGAAGCTGGTGACAGTTCGTACCGCGAGCAATTTGTAGCACTTATGCGTGTGTCTTATAAAAAAGATGTGATAGGTATGTTGGATTGGGCTGAAGGTATTTCTAGTACTACAAAAGAACGCCAAAAACTATTTATTCTGTATGCTTTGCATATGCTGCGTCAAAGTTTGGTAAATAATTACATTGGAAGCGAATCGCTACACATTTCAACAGAGGAGGCTGCCTTTATTACTAATTTTTCGCCTTATATTTCTGGAAACAACATTCAATCGTTCTTAAAAACCTTTGATGATGCCCATTATCATATTGAACGCAATGCCAATGCGAAAATTCTTTTCACTCAAATGAGTTTTCAGACCATGAGATACATTCACCAAGCATAATTTTGTAACTTTACCTAAAAAAAGAATATGGGATGTAGTTCATGTGGAACGGATGGCGGAACGCCGAGAGGGTGCAAAAATAATGGTACATGCAGTTCTGGTGGTTGTAATAAACTGGAAGTTTACGATTGGTTGGCTAATGTTGCCTTGCCTTCTGGTCAAAAACCTTATGATATTGTTGAAGTAAGATTCAAAAATTCACGCAAAAGTTTTTATAGAAATGCCTCTAATCTGCCCTTAAGTGTGGGAGATGTAGTAGTAGTTGAAACCGCTCCCGGTTATGATATTGGAGTAGTATCAGTTGTTGGTGAATTGGCGAGAATTCAAGTGAAGAAAAAATCTCCTGGATTGAAACCAATGGAGACAAGAAAAATACAGCATATTGCAAAGCAAAATGAAATAGACAATTGGATAAAAGGTCGCTCTCTTGAAAAAGAAGCGATGTATGCATCAAGAACTATGGCAATTGAATTAGGCTTAGCGATGAAGATTTCAGATGTGGAATATCAAGCAGACTTGACGAAAGTTACTTTTTACTATACAGCTGAAGGAAGAATTGATTTTAGACAACTAATCAAAGATTTAGCCGATAAGTTTAAAGTTAGAATTGAAATGAGACAAATTGGATCTAGACAAGAATCTTCTCGTTTAGGTGGCATTGGTTCTTGCGGACGGGAGCTATGTTGCACTACTTGGCTGACTGATTTTAGATCTGTTTCAACTTCCGCTGCTAGATATCAGCAGTTGTCCTTAAATCCGCAAAAATTAGCCGGTCAATGTGGTAAGTTAAAGTGTTGCTTGAATTATGAGCTAGACATGTATCTTGATGCCATAAAATCATTTCCAAAAACTGATACTCGATTAAAAACGGAAAAAGGAGATGCAACGCACATAAAAACAGATGTTTTTAAAAGACTTATGTGGTATGCCTTGCAAGGAGAAAATGGCCTTATAGCCCTTAGTCCAGAACAGGTGAAGAAAATAGTAGATTTAAATAGAGAAGGGACTATTCCTAAAGATTTAAAGGCCTATACTTATGTGGTTGAAAAAGAAATTGAAATTGGTTATGAAAATGTTGTAGGACAAGATAGCATATCTCGATTTGCAAATACCAATAAAAACAAGAATAAAAATCGAAATAAGAACCGAAATAAAAATAAAACAGCACCACAACAGCCATCTTAGTTATGAAGCTAATTCTCTTATTAATACCCTTCAGCTTACTCATTTTTTCTTGCGGAAAAACATCCCTTTATAATAAATCCATTCAATTTGAAAATAATGAATGGAAACAGAAAACACGCCCTACTTTCGTTGTTTATATTCCTGACACTGTCAATACCTATGACTTTACTTTAACTATTCGGACCACTACAGATTATAAATACAATAATATTTGGTTGTTTTTAAATACCAAAACTCCTTCTAATCAAGAGGTTAGAGAACCTTACGAAATTAAGACTACCTTTCCTAATGGTGCATGGGTCGGAAAAAAAACAGGGACTATTGTAGAACATCAACTCATATTTAAAAGAAGAAAATTACCGTCAAAAGGTAAATATACTTTCATGATTGAACAAGGAGTAACACAAAAAGTACTTGAAGATATTCTAGATATTAGTTTCAATGTCACAAAAGCGGAAGACTAATGCGTTTTAGGGTCTTAAGCGATACTGAATTAAAAACTTTAGAAGAAGATTTAATTCAATTCTTAGTCGTAAACCATGTTTATGGTGATGATTGGGCAAAAATGAATACCGAAAATCCAAGTCAAGCGCAAAAATTGATTGCGTTATTTAGTGATCTTGTTTTGGAAAAGGTGTACAATAAAGTTGATTTCCTTGAACGAAAACTACCAAAACAAATTTCAATTTGTAAGCTCGATGCATTGAGAGGAGATATGTTGACCATTGAATCTAAAGATCTTTCAATTGATTTAAGGCTACCAGCAGATTACGCAGCACTTGCAGCTATGAACCCATCTCCAATTGAAGTGTTTAAAGGAGAAAAGCAATGGAAACAAGATAAAGCAGATGAAGTGTTCTTATTGTTGAACCATGGCTTTTCACCAACAACGTCAAATGAATGGGATGAAATCCTAAATTTATTAATAAACTAAAATATAAAAACATGAAGAAATTAATTTTTTCCTTATTGATGGGTGCTTGTATCACCACTGCTACAAGTCAAATCCAAACCCCAAAAGCGAGTCCTTTGGCAAAAGTGGAACAAAAAGTAGGTCTTGCTGACATCAGTATTAGTTATTCGAGACCAAGTGTGCGAGGACGTGTGATTTTTGGAGATGTTCTTCCTTTTGGTGAAATCTGGCGTTTAGGTGCCAATGAGAATACAAAAATAACGAGTTCTGATGCTTTGATTTTTGGTAAAGACACACTAGCTGCTGGAACCTATGGGCTCTATGCTAAACCTGAAAAAAAACAATGGGAAATTTATTTCTATACCGAAACGAATAATTGGGGTATGCCTGAAGTTTGGAGTGATGCAAAAGTTGCTTATAAAACCATTATTCCTCTAGAAGAAAAAAAGGATATACAAGAAAATTTAAGTATCACCATAGAAAATATTACCAATGATGGTGCAAATATCCAGATCGAATGGGCCAATGCGAAAATTGTGCTTCCCTTTAAATTGGCAACAAAAGAAAAAGTAATAGCGGGTATTCAAAAAACGATGAGTGGACCTCAAGCAAATGATTATCATCAAGCTGCTAATTATTATTTTACTGAAAACATGGACTTAAAGCAAGCCTTGATTTGGTCGACAAAAGCAGTTGAATTGAGAGGGGAGTCAGCGTATTGGATGACAAGATTAAAAGCACAATTACAAGCTGCAAATGGAGATTTTAAAGGTGCAATTGAAACTGCAAAATTATCTATCAAAGCGGCGACTGCTGATGGCGACATGAATTATGTTAAAATGAATGAAGCGTCAATTGAATTATGGAGTAAAAATAAATAAAGATGTGGCAGCGGTATAAGTACCATGTGCTTATGCATGTGATCATATTTTTATGGGGATTTACTGGGATTTTAGGTAAATTAATTCATAAGGATTTTCTGCATATTGTTTGGTATAGAGTTCTTATTGCCTGTATTGCACTCGGTATTTTTTTACTGATTTCTTCGAAGAGTTTATCCGTATCAAGAAAAGATCTTCCTAAAATTATTGGAGTTGGAATGATTGTAGCACTTCATTGGATGAGCTTTTACTGGGCGATTCAATTATCAACCGCTTCATTAGCAATTTTATGTCTTTCTACCACTACCCTACATGTCACATGGCTGGAACCACTGGTGATGAAACGGAAGTTTTCGTGGCGTGAATTTATAATGGGACTTCTTGTAATTGTTGGAATTGCCTTTGTTGCCAAAGATTTCACAATGAAAGAAAATTATGCGCTGTTTATTGGATTGTTCTCAGCACTCTGCGCCGCTTTTTTCTCTGTTTTTAATGGTAAACTATCTCAAAAAATTGCAGCGGAGCACCTAACCTTTTATGAGCTTTTGACTGGATTTATATTTACTTCTTTTGTCTTATTATCCATCGGGAAATTAAATTTAGAAGACCTTAAAATAAGTGCGACTGATTTTGCATGGCTCTTATTCCTTGGAGTGATTTGTACTTCTTTTGCCTTTTTAGCAACCATAGTAATCGTGAGAAAATTAGGGGCATTTACAGTTTCACTTAATATTAATCTAGAACCTATTTATACCATTGTATTAGCTATTGTCTTGCTTCATGAACATGAGATTCTCTCTCCAAGCTTTTATTGGGGTGCAGCAACAATACTATTTGTTTTATTAGGAAATGGACTGCTAAAACATTTTGAGACTTCAAAAAAAGAAAAGTATTCAAAAATTGATTAAATTTGAATAAGTTAATTTTATGTATAAGAAAATAATACTCTTTCTTTCTATTATCTTATTACTGATAGGTAATATCGGACTCACTATTTTTAGTCATACCTGCAAAAAAGAAGGCGTTTTTATATCACTTTATTTTAAGGGTGAGCATGATTGTAAACTGGAGGCAGCGGAAGAAACACCTCCATGCTGTCGTGAGGTTACAACAAAAAAAGATTGTTGTAAAGATGAAATAAATATCTATAAATTAGATTTAGATTATCTCAAGTGCAATGCAGATTTAAGTACCCTTGATTTGGTTTGGAACACAGTTCCTTTATCCACTTCTTACGAAAAGCACTATCAGCTTTTAGATAAAAAAATAGTAAGTCACCCAGAGGAACCACCTCCCAAATGTTTCGGTAGAACTTTATTAATTCAACAACAGATCATGCGCATTTAATGGTTTAAAAATTAATTTTTTTAACCCTAATAACAATGCTATGTATCAAAAAATAATTCTATTTCTAATTTGCTGCTTGCCTATTTTCGCATCAGCTCAAATAAAAGGATTGGTTCAAGGAACCAATTCAATTTCATTAAAACCTATATCCAATGCCAAGGTGAAATTACTAGTGGCAGAGAGAGTAGTATTTACCGCTGAAGATGGAACCTTTGAGATTTTTCTTTCAAGAGCATTTCCTGACACCCTTGTAATTTTAGCTGAAGGATATTATGCTGATTCTATAATATTAATGGAAAAGGATAAATACACAGCCTTAAGTGTGATTCTACAAACCAATCAATCCTTTCAAGAAATTGTTGTGAATCATGATCGTATTGGTCATGGCATATCAAAAATGAAAACACTACATGTAGAAGAACTCACCTCGAGTGAATTAAGAAAAGCGGCCTGCTGTAATTTATCAGAATCTTTTGAAACCAATGCCTCTGTAGATGTTTCCATTAGTGATGCTGTATCGGGCGCTAAAAAAATTCAAATGATGGGAATTGATGGCGTATATACTCAAATACAATTGGAGAATATACCTTATTTAAGGGGACTCGAAAGTTCTTTTGGATTACAATCCATTCCTGGGACTTGGATTGAATCCATTCAAATCACAAAAGGCACAGGAAGTGTTGTAAATGGTTACGAATCGATGGCTGGTTTAGTCAACTTAGAATTTAAGAAACCTAAGGAAATGGAAAAATTCTTCGTAAATACTTATCAAAGTATCCTTGGAAGATCTGAACTCAATCTCGATGCCAGTCATCAAATTAATGACAAATGGAGTACCGCTTGGTTTGCACATACAGCAGGGATGTTTGGCAATGTTGATCACAATAAAGACGGATTTAGAGATGTTCCAATGAGTAAATTATTTGCACTTCACAATCGCTGGTTTTATCAAGGTAAAAAAATGGAAGCGCAAATCGGGATTACAGCTAACCTTGATGATAAAATTGGGGGGCAAACAAGCTTTTTTCAGAATAACCCAATTGGATACGGCGTAGTCATTGCGAATAAACACCTTGACTTATTTGGTAAAACTGGATTCTTCGGTAAAAAACCTATGCAATCACTCGGGATTATTTATCAATTCAAAATACATCAACTGGATGGTCAATTTGGTTCAAGGATTTTTGAAGGAGATGAAAAACGAGCTTACATGAATGTTATTTATGACGATATTATTGGCACTAGTGATCACAAAATAAAAACTGGTGTGACGTTTGTAGGAGTTTCCATTCAACAAAAAGTTGATTCCTTGATTCAAAATAGAGAAGAATTAGTAATGGGGAGTTTCGCGGAATATACCTATACCGGTTCTAGATCAAGTGTGGTAATGGGACTTAGAGCAGATTATCATTCTTTATTTGCTTGGCAAATTTCTCCGAGAATTCACGCCAAATACGCATTAACGCCTCATACCGATTTACGTTTTACTAGCGGAAAAGGTTGGAGAACACCCAACTACATAATTGATAATATTTCACTTTTAGCGAGTAATAAATATTGGATTGCTCCAACCCAAATACTACCTGAAATTGCATGGAATATAGGCGGTTCAATTGTGCAAGACTTTAAAATTTTTAAAAATAAAGCAAGTATTAGTGTTGATTATTACAGAACTAATTTCAACAACCAATTGGTAGTGGACAGAGAAGAAACGAGCAGTGCCATCACCTTTAAAAATTTGAGTAACGCTTCCTACTCCAATGCTTTTCAGACAGAACTCCAATTTTCACCTAAAAAATATTTGGATATAAGACTGGCCTATAAATTGCTTGATGTTAAATCAGTTTTTGCAGGACAAAATCAAGCGCAAGTGATGATTCCAAGACATCGAGGGTTTTTAAATATTGCTTATAAAACAAGAAATCAAAGATGGTTGTTCGACTTCACTTGCTCTGTTTTTGGATCAGCACGCTTACCCAATGATGGAATTGACCCAATTTTTAATCTACCTGCATCAAGTCCAGTTTACGGATTATTCAACAGTCAGATAACCCATGTTTACAAAAAATGGAATTTCTATATTGGGGGAGAAAACCTTGGAAATTTCACACAAGATAATCCGATTGTGTCCGCTCAAAATCCAAACAATATTTATTTTGATGCTACAAAAATTTGGGGACCCATAATTGGACGTAATTTATATCTCGGTATGCGTTATGAGATTAAAAAGAAAAATTCAGATAAAACAATCACCTTTTGAATATGTTAATTCTTAAATTTGCTTACTAAAACAAAAACTATGAAAACTCTAATGATCTGCTTAACGCTCTTCTTATCAAGCCAATTGTTTGCTCAAAAAAACAAAAGCCAAACCATTCAAATTCAAACCTCTGCGCAATGTGGGGATTGCAAAAATCGAATTGAAAACGCCTTGAATTATACTAAAGGAATTAGTTATGCGGAATTAAATATGGAAACTAAAAAGGTTGAAATTAAATTCAACCCCAAGAAAACCGATTACGATAAAATCAAAGCAATTCTTAACAAAATTGGGTATGATGCTGACAATCAAAAAGCAGATCAACAAGCAGTGCTAGCACTTCCTAAATGTTGTCAGCCGGGTGGTCATTGATGTTGAAAAAAAATGATTACTAGTCTTTTTATCGCTATTTCGTTCGAAGAACAATAACTACCTTTGCGAGAAATATCTGGATAAATCATGAGTGATGCCATTAAACATGAATGTGGAATTGCGCTTTTAAGATTAAAAAAGCCGCTTCAATATTATCTCGATAAATACGGGACTGCATTTTACGGAATAAATAAGATGCAACTCCTCATGGAGAAACAACACAACCGTGGTCAAGATGGCGCGGGGATTGCCAATATAAAATTTGACATGGAACCAGGTCAACGGTATATCTCTAGAGTTAGATCCATCCAGAAAAATCCAATTCAAGATGTTTTTGAGCAAGTAAGTGCTCGTTTTGAACAAATACAAGATGAAAATCCAGCCTTATTAAAGGATGTAGATTACTTGAAGAAAAACGCTGGTTTTACAGGTGAATTATTTCTAGGTCACCTTCGATACGGGACTTTTGGAAGAAATTCAATCGAAAGTTGTCACCCTTTTTTAAGACAAAATAATTGGATTACCCGAAATCTTGTTGTTGCTGGAAATTTTAATTTAACCAATGTAGACGAGCAATTTGATGCACTTATTAAATTAGGTCAACACCCAAAAGAAAAATCAGATACGGTTACAGTTTTAGAAAAAATAGGTCATTATTTAGATATAGAAAACGATGAATTATATCAAAATTATCGCCCTTTAGGTTATGATAAACCTACCATCTATAAAATGATTGCCGAGCAATTAAGCATTGCTAAAATACTGCAAAAAGCTTCAGAAAACTGGGATGGTGGCTATGCAATGGCTGGACTAATTGGAAATGGGGATTCATTTGTACTGCGTGATCCAGCAGGAATTAGACCCGCTTTTTGGTTTGAAAATGATGAAATTTGTGTAGTTGCTTCGGAAAGACCTGTTATTCAAACTGCCTTTAATTTGCAAATTGATGACATTAAAGAATTACAGCCTGGACATGCTTTAATCATTAAAAGAAATGGGAAAGTAACTGAGGAGTTGATCAATACCCCAACTAAACTAAGTAAATGTTCTTTCGAAAGAATTTATTTTTCAAGAGGATCAGATGCTGATATTTATAAGGAACGACAAGAACTTGGTCGCTTAGTGGTAGAAAAAGTAATTAAAACCATTGATGGTGATTTAGATAATTCTGTCTTTTCGTTTATTCCAAATACTGCTGAAGTTTCCTTCTATGGAATGATCAAAGGCTTGGAAGATCACTTGAATGCAAGAAAAATAACTCAAATTAAAGAATTAGGGGGAAATCCATCGATTGAAGCCATTTCAAAAATAATTCATCAGCGCACTAGAATTGAGAAGATTGCCATTAAAGATGCTAAACTTAGAACTTTCATTACGCAAGATACTTCTCGTGACGATCTGGTAACGCATGTTTATGATATCACATATGGCAGCGTTCGTGCAGGTAAAGACAACTTAGTTATTATTGATGATAGCATCGTTAGAGGTACCACTTTAAAGCAAAGTATCCTCCGAATGATGGATCGTTTGCAACCAAAAAGAATTATTGTTGTGTCCTCAGCGCCTCAAATTAGATATCCTGATTGTTATGGAATCGATATGGCCAAAATGGGCGACTTTATTGCTTTTGAAGCTGCGATTCAATTATTGAAAGATCGAGGTCTTCAGCAAGTAATAGAAGATGTTTATCAAAAATGTAAAAGTCAATTAGAGCTGCCGAAAGAACAAGTAAAGAATTATATTAAGGAAATTTACGCTCCTTTTACAGATGAAGATATTTCCAATAAAATTGCTGTTTTATTGAAGCCTGAATCAGTAAGAGCTGAAGTTAAAATTGTTTTTCAAACTGTTGAAAATTTACATCTTGCCTGCCCTGGACATACAGGAGATTGGTATTTTACAGGAGACTATCCAACGCCAGGAGGAAATAAAGTCGTAAATAAAGCTTTTGTGAATTGGATGGAAAATCGGAATGAAAGAGCTTATTAATTAAAAATCGAATGAGAAACAATTCTCTTCGCTGCTCCTTTTTGGTCCTCTACAAATAATTTGATTTTACTTTCTAATTCCTGTTCTTCCTCAAGCAATATATTACAAGCTGCAATAAATTCTTGAGAAGTGTGAATACTTTTGGCAAAACCCTTAGATAAAAATCCCTCAGCTTCTGGAAAACGACCGTACTTTGGTCCAAAAATAATCGGAAGGCCAAAAACTGCAGGCTCAAGGATGTTGTGCAGTTTACCTGAGAAACCTCCTCCAATAAATGCCAATTTAGCATAGTTATAGGCACTTGACAAGTGACCAATGGTATCCAAAATTAAAATGGAACTATCGATCTGATGCTTGTATTTTGTATAAAATTGAGCCTTTCCATCACACAGATTCAAAATACTTTCACAGTTTTTAAAAGAGATGTCATGGGGTGCTATGATTATTTTTTGAGTAGGATCTTCTTTCGCATATTCTAAAATAATTCGAACTTCCTCTTTCCAAGCACTGCCCACAATGACTGCTTTTTGACCTTTCAAAAAAGAGCTTAAAATACTATCTTCAGGCATGGTCTTCAAGGAATCGCGAAGCATTAAAACTTTGTCGAATCGAGGGTCTCCAATTTCTATAGCATTGACGATTCCAATGTTATTTAATAGTAAAAGTGTTTCTTTATTCTGAACAAAATAATAATCAAATTGAAATAATATCGCTTTGAAAAACCCTCCATACCAACTAAAATAAATTTGATTGGGACGTAAAATTGTTGCAACAGAAATCATTTTGGCACCTGATTTTTTTACCTCTCGAATTATATTCCGCCAGAACTCATACTTGACAAAAAGAGCATAATCTGCTTGTATTAATGCTGCGAATTGAACTGCATTATTATGGGTGTCCAATGGTAAATAAAGCGCATAATCTACACAATGAATTCGTTTTTGAAAATGCTCCATTCCTGAGGGTGAGAAAAAGGTAACGACAATTATGTGATCTGGGAATTTTTCTTTTAGCGCGAAAAGTACGGGAAGTCCTTGATCAAACTCTCCAAGAGAAGCACAATGCATCCAAATTCGAGGCGCTGTTTTAGGGATTTTTTGTAATTGCTCTTTCCATTTAGTCCTACCTTCAATACTTAACTTTGCTTTTTCTGAGAAAAGAGATCCCAAACGCAAAAAAATGCGCAAGAATAAAATCGCTAAAGAATAAAGAAAGCCCATCAATTAAAATAGTAATCCTTTGGTTTACGCTTGTAAATTGGTATAAACCAGCCCGCGCGCAAGCCAAACTGTAAGTCTAAACGCGTTGCAGTGGAGACAGGAACCGTTGGTTGATCAAAATATATGGTGCGTTGATTTTTTGTAAATCCTTGCTGAGCATACAAACCTGCATAAAAATTATAAAATCCACCATCAGCTAAAAATGCATAACCAACAAATTGGTGGGTATTGATTCCAATCGATAAACGATCATATCCTTTTTTATAATCTAATTCTAATTGAGGAATAACTTGATCTTGCGTTTCAACTCGAAGATGATGCAATAGATATCCAAGGCCTCCGTGAATGAAAATTCCAGAACTTTTATTGGAACCAAATACAGGGAATAATCTACCAACAGAAACATTGGCGTTAAAACCCCGAGGCATAACGAAAACTTTTGCAATGTCCCCATTGACATCTGTAATGTTTCCTTTATCATCAACCAAATGATCGAATAGTCCGGTCATGTTAACGGTCCTTCCAAAAATAAAATTAGCGTCAAGACCATAATACCATTGTTTTTTGGTTTTATATCCCGCCATAAATCCAATATGATTCAAAAAACCATAACGTGCTAATAAATCAGCACCCGGAAGATTGGCACCATAATGCACCCCTACCCAAGGGGTTGAAATAGCAGAATCTTTGACATTCCTCTGAGCATTGGAGCACAAAGAAATAAAGAGCATAAAAATTAAAAAAGTAAATTTCCACTTATTCATAAGTCAAAAGTAATTGATTTTTTGTCTAATTATCCGTAAAGTTCTAATTAGTAGCGTGGACTTTACATCAAAACATAGGAAAAAACTGAGTAAATATCCTTATTTTTGTCACTTAATTTAAGCAATTCTTTCGCATGAAAAATATTCAAATGGTTGACTTGATTACACAATATGAAAAAATCAAGCCTGCGATTGACGAAGCGATCCTTTCGGTGATTCAAAATGCGCAATTTATTAATGGCCCTGAAGTACAAAATTTTCAAAAAGAATTAGAAGAATACCTAGAAGTTAAACATGTTATTCCATGTGCCAACGGAACGGATGCCCTACAAATTGCGCTAATGAGCTTGGATTTAGTGCCAGGAGATGAGGTGATTACACCTTCATTCACCTATATCGCAACGACTGAGGTAATTGCTTTGCTGGGTCTCAAACCAATATTTGTTGATGTAGACCCTGCAACTTTTTGTATTGATGCAACTAAAATTGAAGCAGCGATAACCAATAAAACAAAAGCAATTGTTCCTGTTCATTTATACGGTCAAGCTGCGAATATGAATGCTATTCTTGCAATAGCAAAAAAACACAATCTTGCAGTCGTTGAAGACAATGCTCAAGCACTAGGATCTATCTACCATCTAGAAAATGGAAAAGTTGAAAAAACTGGAACTCTTGGTAATATCGGCTGCACTTCTTTTTTTCCTAGTAAAAATCTAGGGTGTTATGGTGATGGCGGTGCGCTCTACACCAATGATGATGCCTTGGCAGAAAAGATTAGAATGATTGCAAATCACGGACAAAAAGTAAAATATTATCATGAAGTCGTTGGTTGCAATTCACGCCTGGACAGTATTCAAGCTGCTGTATTGCGCATCAAGTTACGCCAATTGGACAATTATATTGACGCAAGAAGAAATGTTGCAACCTATTATGACACGGTCTTTGGTGCAATTCCAGGAGTTAAAATTCCCTTTAGATCAGCAGATTCTAAACATGTTTTTCATCAATATACTCTGCAGTTAGAGGGAATAGATAGAGATGCCTTGAGTGCTCATCTTGCTTCAAAAGAAATTCCTTCTATGATTTATTATCCGGTACCGGCGCACAGACAAAAAATGTTTAGTGCCTTTGGAAGTGCAACAACGGAACTACCAGTAACGGATTACCTTACCAATTGTGTTTTATCATTGCCCATCCATACAGAAATGCAAGAGGAACAATTGGCATACATTACTTCGACTATTGTTGAATATATTAATTCTATCAAATGAAAATAGCAGTCATTGGTTCTGGATATGTTGGTTTGGTCACAGGGACTTGCTTTGCTGAAACAGGAAATCAAGTTTGGTGTGTCGACATTGATCAAGATAAAGTAAGATCCATGCAAGAGGGAAATGTTCCTATTTACGAGCCCAATTTAGATACACTTTTTGAAAGAAATATTGCAGCAAACAGATTGAATTTTACAAGCGATTTGGAAGCAGGAATAAAAGATGCCGAAGTAATTTTTCTTGCCCTACCTACCCCACCAAATGAAGATGGATCAGCTGATTTATCCTATATTCTAGGGGTAGCCAATCAAATAGGTGCCTTGATCAAAAATTATGTGGTTATTGTAGACAAGAGTACAGTGCCAGTTGGAACCGCGGACTTAGTAGAGGCATGCATTCGTGCCAAAACTAATATTCCTTTTAGTATTGTTTCTAATCCTGAATTTTTACGAGAAGGATTCGCTATAAATGATTTCATGAAACCCGATAGAGTAGTCATTGGAACCTCTGATGATCGGGCTAAAAAAACAATGGAAAACCTATATAAACCTTTTGTTAGACAAGGAAATCCAATATATTTTATGGATTCTAAATCTGCTGAATTAACCAAATATGCAGCCAATGCATTTTTAGCGACCAAGATTACTTTCATGAATGAAATTGCAAATTTCTGTGAATTAGTCGGTGCAAATGTTGATGAAGTTCGCATGGGGATTGGTTCCGATGATAGAATTGGGAAAAGATTTTTATTTCCCGGAATGGGATATGGTGGATCTTGTTTTCCAAAAGATGTTCAGGCATTAGCGCAAGCAGGAAAAGAAAATAATTTTTCTTTTCAAATATTAAATGCCGTGATGAAAGTAAACCAAGAACAAAAGACGGTACTTTTTCCAAAAATTAATAATTATTTCAAAGGGGAATTGAAAGATAAGAAAATTGGTGTTTGGGGCTTGGCTTTTAAACCTGATACTGATGATATCCGTGAAGCGCCGGCTTTATATTTAATTGAAAAATTAGTGACAGCGGGTGCGCAAGTGATTGCCTTTGATCCAGAAGCCATGAATAATGTAAAAGCGAAAATCGGAAGTTCAATTGCATATGCATCAAGTGAGTATGAAGCAATTGACCAAGTAGATGCTTTGGTTATTTGTACCGAATGGAGTGTTTTTAGAAATCCAAATTTCGCTTTGATGAAATCAACTATGAAGGGAAATGTGATTTTTGATGGCCGCAATCTTTTTGATACTGAAGATATTGAAAAGGAAGGATTTTGTTATATGAGTATCGGTCGAAATTCTAAAAATATAGGAGCATGAAAAGTGTATTAATTACCGGTGCAGCTGGTTTTTTAGGATCTCATTTGTGCGATCGGTTTATCAAAGATGGTTACCGCGTTATTGGTATGGATAATCTAATTACCGGTAGTTTAAAAAATATTGAACATTTATTCAAATTGAGTCAATTTGAATTTTATCACCACGATGTATCCAAGTTCATTCATATTCCAGGACCCTTAGATTATATTTTACATTTCGCCTCTCCTGCTAGTCCCATTGATTATTTAAAAATTCCAATCCAAACCTTAAAAGTTGGATCACTTGGAGTACATAATTGCCTTGGCTTAGCGAAAGCTAAAGGAGCAACCATTCTGATTGCATCGACTTCAGAAGTATACGGCGACCCAGAAGTACATCCACAAACGGAAGATTATTGGGGGCATGTAAATCCTGTCGGACCGCGCGGTGTATACGATGAAGCAAAAAGATTTCAAGAAGCCATTACCATGGCGTACCATAATTTTCATGGATTGTCTACTAGAATAGTACGAATATTCAATACTTATGGACCAAGAATGCGCTTAAATGATGGCCGTGTCCTACCCGCTTTTATTGGTCAAGCACTTAGAGGTGAGGATTTAACCATCTTTGGTGATGGCTCGCAAACCCGGTCTTTTTGTTATGTTGATGATCTAGTGGACGGAATCGTTAGCTTATTACACAGTAATTGCAGCGACCCAGTCAATATTGGAAATCCTTCAGAAATTACCATCGCACAATTTGCGGAAGAAATTATCGCATTGACGAAAACTACGCAAAAAGTTGTCTTCAAGGACTTGCCTGTTGATGACCCAAAACAAAGAAGACCAGATATTAGTAAAGCTAAGGCACTTTTAAAATGGACTCCTAAAATTGACAGAAAAGAAGGCTTGGAAAGAACCTATGCCTATTTTAAAAGTTGCTCGAAAGAAGAACTTATGGCAACAGAGCATAATAATTTTGATCACTATAATTTGAAATGATGAAAGAATATTTTGCCCATGAATCAGCAGTAATTGATGCAGGATGTCGCATCGGAAAAGGAACCAAAATTTGGCACTTTTCGCATATTATGGCGGATTGTGAACTAGGAGAAGCTTGTAATATTGGACAAAATGTTGTAATTTCTCCCGGGGTACGCTTAGGTAAAAATGTAAAAGTTCAAAATAATGTTTCCATTTATACAGGAGTAAATTGTGAAGATGATGTTTTTTTAGGACCATCAATGGTTTTTACCAACGTAATTAATCCTAGATCGCACGTAAATCGCAAAAATGAATATGCAACAACTACGGTTAGAAAAGGGGCAAGTATTGGCGCCAATGCAACCATTGTTTGCGGAAATGAAATTGGAGAATATGCATTTATTGGTGCAGGTGCAGTTGTCACTAAAGAAGTGCTTCCTTACGCGCTTGTTGTAGGGAATCCAGCCAGACAAATAGGATGGATAAGTGAATTTGGACATCGTTTGACTTTTGACGACAAGGGAATTGCAAAGTGCCCTGAAAGTCAGGAAGAATATAAATTAGAAGGTAAAAAAATAGAAAAAATTAAATAATGCCAGAAAATCAAAAAATAAAATTTGTTGTCATTGGGGCCGGACATATAGGTAAAAGGCATGCCGAAATGATACAAAGAAATGAAGAAGGTGAATTGATCGCTATGGTTGATCCTAGACCTGCCGATGTTTGTGGTGTAGAACAATTTAACATTCCGCATTTCTCCAGTATTGAGGAACTTTTAGCGTCTGATTTAGCTTTCGATGTAGCCAATATTTGTACACCAAATGGACTACATGCAGAACAAGCTATTGCAGCATTAGAAGCAAATAAGCATGTGGTATGTGAGAAACCAATGGGATTGACTACAGAATCTTGTGAACGCGTGATTTTTAAATCAATGCAAATGTCGAAGCAAGTTTTTTGTGTTATGCAAAATAGATATTCCCCTCCATCTGAATGGATTAAATCCATAATTGATGAAAAAATATTAGGTGATATCTTTATGGTACAATTGAATTGTTACTGGAATAGAGATGAACGATATTATAAAGCAGATGGATGGAAAGGAACCGCTGATCTTGACGGTGGTACCTTATTTACGCAATTCTCTCATTTTATTGATATCATGTATTGGCTCTTTGGTGATGTAGATGCTATTCAAGGAAAATTTGCTGACTTTACGCATAGAGATTATACCGCTTTTGAAGATTCTGGTTTTGTGAACTTTAATTTCCTTAATGGTGGAATGGGTTCTATAAATTATTCCACTTCCGTAGCCAATCAAAATTTGGAATCATCGATGACTATCATTGGAAAAAATGGCTCTGTGAAAATAGGAGGTCAATATATGAATGAAGTAGAAGTTTGTAATATTAAAGATTATGAAATGCCCGAGTTAAAAGCTGCTAATCCAGCAAATGATTACGGTTTATACAAAGGATCTGCTGCAAATCATAATTATGTAATTGCCAATGTAATCGATACTATAAAAGGTAGAACGTCTGCAACTACAAATGCCTTGGAAGGAATGAAAGTGGTAGATATTATAGAGCGAATTTATAAAGTAAGGGACGAACAAAAATATTAGTAAAGTAGTTTTAGATGAAAAAGATATATCAAAAATTAATAGACAAGGAAGCAACACTAGCCGTTATTGGATTAGGTTATGTTGGTCTGCCGATTGCATTGGAATTTGCGAAAAAAATAAAAGTGATTGGTTTCGACATTAATGAAGAACGTATTCAATTAATGAAGCAAAAGATTGATCCAAGTAAAGAACTTGATAGTAGCACGTTTGATCACTCTCAAATAGAATTTACATCGAATATTCAGGATTTGAAATCGGTAGAGTTTTTTATTATTGCTGTACCTACCCCAATTGATGATGCAAATTTACCGAATTTAAAGCCGCTTCTTGGTGCCTCAAAAACCATAGCTCAAGTATTAAAGAAAGGAGATTATGTTGTCTATGAATCTACCGTTTATCCTGGTTGCACAGAAGAAGATTGTATTCCAATTTTAGAAAATGAAACAGGCCTGAAATTTAAGGATGACTTTAAAGTTGGTTACTCTCCAGAAAGAATTAATCCAGGGGATAAAGAACATACGCTACAAAATGTCATAAAAGTCGTTTCAGGTTGTTGTGATGAATCCCTTGAAGAAATTGCGAAAGTATATGAACTGGTTGTTCAAGCTGGAGTGCATTGTGCACCAAGTATTAAAGTAGCTGAAGCTGCGAAAATAATTGAAAATACACAAAGAGATGTCAATATTGCCTTAGTGAATGAACTCTCCATCATCTTCAACAAACTGAATATCAATACTTATGATGTGTTGACTGCTGCAGGAACCAAATGGAATTTTTTGAAATTTTCTCCAGGTTTAGTCGGTGGACATTGCATTGGCGTTGATCCCTACTACCTTACCCATAAAGCGCAGCAAGCTGGATATCATTCTAAGGTCATCACAAGCGGACGTTATGTTAATGATTCTATGGGATTTTATATTGCCAAACAAACGGTGAAAAAAGTAATCGCGCAAGGAAAACACATTCAAGATTCTAGAGTCCTAATTATGGGTGCTACCTTTAAAGAAGATGTAACTGATATCAGAAATACCAAAGTGGTGGACATCATCAACGAATTGAAATCCTATCAAATGCAAGTGGATGTTATAGATCCTCATGCCAGTTCAGATGAAATGAATCATGAATATGGTATTTCATTAACAGAAAAAATTAGAGCTGATTATGATGCTGTTATTGTTGCTGTAAATCATAAGGAATATCTAAGCTTAGATGAAAGCTATTTTAAAAGTATCATGAAAAATGGAGAAGGAGTTTTTATAGATGTGAAAGGAATTTACAGCAGAAAAATAACGGATTTAGAATATTGGAGTTTGTAATATGGAAAATGCCTATAAAAAAAGAATTGTAATTACTGGTGGAGCTGGATTCATAGGTTCACACATGGTGCGAAAAATGGTGCAGTCTTATCCTAATTATCTCATCATCAATGTAGATAAGTTGACTTATGCAGGTAATCTAGCAAATCTTCAAGATATAGAATTAGCTCCCAATTATATTTTTGAGAAAATTGACATCTGCGATAAGGAGGGATTAGTTTCCGTTTTTGACCGTCACAAGATAACAGATGTGATACATCTTGCAGCTGAATCTCATGTAGATCGGTCTATTGAAGGACCCATGGAATTTGTGATGACGAATGTTGTCGGTACCGTTAATCTACTTGAAGCCGCAAAACTAGCTTGGGGAAATGAGGAGGGACATGTTTTTCACCATGTATCTACCGATGAAGTTTATGGAAGTTTAGAAGCAGATGGCTTTTTTACAGAAACTACTCCTTATGATCCAAGAAGTCCATATTCCGCTTCAAAAGCATCTTCGGATCATTTTGTAAACGCATATTACCACACCTATGGTTTGCCAATAAAGATTTCGAATTGTTCGAATAATTATGGCAGTCACCACTTCCCAGAAAAATTAATCCCCTTGATGATTAATAATATCTTGAACGAATTACCCTTGCCAGTTTATGGTGAAGGATTAAACATTCGTGATTGGTTATGGGTAGAAGACCATGTGAGTGCCATCGATATTATTTTTCATTCTGGTCGAATCGGTGAATCCTACAATATTGGCGGACTCAATGAATGGACAAACATTGACTTAGTGCATTATTTATGCGAATTAATGGATCAAAAATTAGGTCGCGCAAATGGAAGTTCTAAGCAATTAATTACCTATGTTAAAGACAGAGCAGGACACGATCAACGCTATGCCATTGATGCTAGCAAAATAGAAAATGAATTGAATTGGAAACCTTCGATTACCTTTGAAGAAGGTTTGTCCAAAACCATTGATTGGTATTTAGAGAATAAAAGCTGGGTAGAAAAAATTACCTCTGGTGCCTACCAAGACTATTACAAACAACAATACGAAAAAAGATAATGGGGTTTTTGGGGCAACTTTTTAGGAGTAAGGCAAAGAAATCATTGAATGTACCTCTAGATTTAAATCAAGTCAAAATAGACATGCACAGTCATTTGATTCCAGGAATTGATGATGGATCGCCCAGTATGGAGCATAGTCTTGCGATGTTGATGAAGTTTGAAAGTTTGGGTTTTAAAAAGGTAATTACAACGCCACATGTGAAGCCGGGTTCTTATCCCAATACTTCAGAAATTATTTTGGACGGTTATAAGCAATTAAAAGCTGCTGCCATAGAAGCTGGAATTACCCTTGAAATAGAGGTGGCAGCTGAATATTTTTTCGATGAAACCTTAATTGACAAAATTAAAGCTAAAGATATCTTAAGCTTTGGAGACCATTATGTCCTGGTTGAATTCGCATTCAATCATCCCCCTATTTTTGAAAATTTACTCTTTGATACCCTAATCGAAAATGGATACAAGCCAGTTCTTGCTCATTTTGAACGCTATTCCTATTATTTTGGATCAATGACAAAAGCACAGGAATGGCAGAAAAAAGGGGTTGCTATTCAATTAAATTTAAGTTCACTTTGTGGAGCTTATGGTCCGGAGGTGAAAAGACAAGCAGAAGCAATGATGGATCAATTTGCTTTTGATTTTGTAGGTACCGATTGTCACCGCATGGAACATTTGATTCAATTAGAAGACAATTTGACCTTGCCCTATCTGTCTAGATTAAATGATTTTATGCTTAAAAATTCGTCGCTTTGATACTGCATTTATTAAGGCATTCCAAAACAAATCAGATTTCAAGTTCAGGTAAAGATTTTGATCGAAAATTACTGGATAGAGGAAGGGAACAAGCACGAATGATGGCTGAGCATTTTAAAGAAATGCCGATTATTACAGCCAGTGTTTATTGCTCAAGCGCTATGAGAACCCGAGAAACTTTAGCCATCATTCAAGAAAAAATCAATTTTTCTGACATCACCTATTTAGATCATCTTTACTTAGCTTCGCAAGCGTCCTTACTTCAATTTCTATGGGAGAAAGATGCGGAAGATATATTGATTATTGGACATAATGAAGGACTTTCCGATTTAGCTTCCTATTGCATGGGAGCAGAAATTCATTTGAAGACTTGTTCTTATATAAAAATAAATATTTCTGCTTCAAATTGGCAAGAATCAATTGCAGCTAAAGGTCAGATACTTGATTTTTATCGTCCTCTGATTTAGCATTGGGAATATAATGGTAAGTGACTTGCTGCGCTTTTTGATCCTCCATGGCCTCCAAAGCAGCCTTTTCTTGCGCCAATTTTTCCAAATACATACCTTCCAAATCGGGAGGTTCAATGCCTAACTCTTTTTCGATTTCATATTGCATTTTTGGTGGTTGAGGTCCCTTTTTTCTGTAAATGAAAGCTAGAAATATCCCTGAAACAGATCCCATTAAATGTCCTTCCCATGAAATTCTTGGATGACTTGGAAAAATTCCCCAAACCATACTTCCATATAAAAACACGACCAATAAAGACAATGCTTGCAGCGGAAAATATTTTCTTAAAAATCCTGAAATAAATAAAAAGGAAGCCAAGGCATATATGACTGCACTCATTCCAATATGGTAAGTTCCTTTGTCGTCAGCATAAATCCAAAGTAGCAAACCACTCAATAACCAAGAGCCTATAAATACTCGAAAAGCAATAGAGCGGTAAGAATAAAAAAGGAGTGTAGTCAGCATAAAGATTGCAGGAGAATTGTTGATGATGTGTTTGATATCATCATGAGCATGAACCCATGGCATAAAAAAGATTCCTTTTAAACCTTCCATTCGTTTTGGTAAGACTCCCAAGCTATGGAAATCAAAAACAAAAATATAATCTGCCCAATACACCAACCACATGAGTACCAATACTAGGAAGCCAAAAAGAGCTGCTTCTTTTAAAGGTTTGTCTCGAATGCGTGTATTCTTCATGCCATTGTCTTTGTCAAAACCCATACCCAAAATGAATTGCTGACAAAGTGACGGAACTTACTTGATTTTGAATGTATATAATTAAATTTGCACCATGACAAAAAGAACTGCATGGTTCAATGCCTTGCGTTTAAGAACACTTCCCTTATCCATTTCAGGGATTTTAGTAGGCGCAGCATTAGCTAAATCTGATGGTGCCTGGAATGGATATATATTCTGGGGATGCTTGTCCACCACCCTCTTGTTTCAAATCATTTCCAATTTAGCCAATGATCTCGGTGACACACAAAAAGGAACCGATAATGAAAATCGTGTTGGTCCAGTGCGCAGCGTACAATCTGGATTAATTTCTAAGAAAGAAATGGGAGGAGCCATTCTATTGTGTTCGATTTTAGCTCTTATTTCTGCAGGTATTTTGATCTATATTAGTGCTCAAACATTGACGTTTTATACCATAATGATTTACATTAGCTTAACCATTTTGAGTATTCTTGCCGCTTTGACTTACACCATCGGAAAAAATGCTTACGGATATCGCGGTTTAGGAGATTTGATGGTTTTTATATTTTTTGGAGGAGTTGCAGTGATTGGAAGCAATGGCTTGTTTGGAACTGGATTTAATCCACTAACTATATTGGGTTCATTGACGATTGGTACTTGGAGTATAGGAGTTTTGAATTTGAATAATATGCGCGATCAAGTTAATGATAAGGCCAGTAATAAAATTACAATGGCAGTGAAATTAGGCTTTCAAGGTGCCCGTATATATCATTTTACAATAGTCATCGTTGGTTTAATAGCTTGGTGTATTCTTTTGTATTTACTCTATATGAAAGACAATTCCAGTGTCTATCTTTATGCTGTTATTCCATGTTTATTGGTGATCAAACACCTGATTAGAGTGCATAAAACTAGGGAACCTAAAGATTTTGATCCCGAATTAAAGAAACTTGCCTTGAGTACTTTCTTCACGGCTTTATTGTTGCTTATTTTGAGTCAACTAACTTAATTTTAAGCATTTATAGTTAATCAACTTATATTTTTATCCTTCTTTTATTTTGGAATTGATTTGAATTCAAATTAGGAAGAAAAAATATTATTTGTAAAGAAATTAAGGGCGATCAACTAAAGATTATTCAGTAAATTTGTTCACTTTTAAATGAAGCGCTATGAATATTTTAGTTTGTATAAGTAAATCCCCTGACACCACTTCAAAAATTGCATTTTCAAATGACAATACTCAGTTTGATGATAATGGTGTCCAATATATTGTCAATCCTTATGACGAATGGTATGCCTTAGTTCGTGCCTTAGAGTTGAAAGAAACACTAGGTGGACAAGTCACCATTATCTCTGTTGGAACAAGTACTGATGAAGCTATTATGCGTAAAGCTTTGGCTATTGGTGCTGATGAAGCAGTTCGAATTGATGCAGATCCAAAAGATGCGTATTACACTGCCATGCAAATTGCTCATTATGCCCAAGCAAATGGGTTTGACTTGGTTTTGACTGGTAAAGAAACCATTAATTACAATGGATCTCAAGTGGGTGGAATGATTGCAGAAGCTTTAGACGCTCCATTTGTTTCCTTAGCAACTAAATTAGAAGTGAATGGAACTACAGTTCAACTTGAAAGAGAAATTGTTGGTGGACTTGAGCTTATTGAAGTAGCTCTTCCAGTGGTAGTTTCATGTGCCAAAGGAATGGCAGAACAACGCATCCCTAATATGAGAGGGATTATGGCCGCAAGGACTAAACCATTACAAATTATTGCTCCTCAAGCTATTGATGAACTCACCAATTTTATTCAATTCTCCGCAGCATCTTCGAAAGCTTCTGTCAAGATGATTGACGCAGACAATATGGATGAGTTAGTAGCATTATTACACAGCGAAGCAAAAGTTATTTAATTTTTTAAAAGCAAGAAAATGATTTTAGTATATATTTCAAGTCAAAACGGCATCTCAAAATCTGCATTTGAAGCAGTAAGCTACGCGCGTAAATTAGACACCGATATTTGTGTATTAACCTGTGGTTCTGCAAGCGAAGCACAGCTTTCAGCTTTCGGTCAATACGGTGCTCAAAAAGTATTGGTTGATAGAAAAATTGATGGTTCTGATGCGCAGCAATTAACAAGATTAATCACACAATATGCTCAAGAATTAAATGCTAGTACTTTGATTTTTACGCATGATTTTGTTGGGAAAGCAATTGCTCCAAGAGTTTCTGTGAAGTTAAAAGCGGGAATGGTAGCAGGTGCCATTGCACTACCAGAGGCAAATGGTTCGATTAAGGTAAATGTTTTCTCTGGTAAAGCTAGTGGTTTTGTAAAAGTAAATTCGAGTATTCGCATCATCTCTTTATTGGCCAATAGCATTCCTTTAGAAATAAACGAAACTTCGTGTAAAGTAGAAGAAATCACAGGTAATACAGGTGACTCAAAAATTAAAGTAATCTCGGTTAAAAAACCTGATGGAGCCATTCCACTTCCGGAAGCAGAGATTGTAGTTTCAGCAGGAAGAGGATTGAAAGGTCCTGAAAATTGGGGTATGATAGAAACATTAGCACAAACATTAGGTGCAGCAACAGCTTGTTCGCGACCTGTAGCAGATATCGGCTGGAGACCTCACCACGAACATGTTGGTCAAACTGGTGTTGCTATTAGACCGAACCTATATATCGCAATTGGAATTTCAGGAGCCATCCAGCACCTAGCGGGAGTAAATGGTTCTAAAGTTATTGTTGTAGTCAATACAGATAAAGAAGCACCATTTTTTAAGGCTGCAGATTATGGAATTATTGGTGATGCCTTTGAGGTAATCCCAAAATTAAATGCTGCGCTCGTAAAATTCAAAGCGGCTAATAACTAAATATTCTTATCTTTAATTATCAGTCTAGGATCCCATGAAGAAGGTTAAATTAGAAATTTCAGGCATCACTTATAGCCAAACGCAATCAGGTTCCTATGTGTTGACCTTGGCTGAAGTAGCCGGTAAAAGAAAATTGCCCATTGTAATTGGGGGATTTGAAGCACAAGCAATCGCAGTTGAATTAGAAAAAATGATTCCTAATCGACCGCTAACCCACGATTTATTCAAGTCATTTTGTGAAGCCTATGCTGTTAATGTAGAGGAAGTGATCATTTATAAATTTGAAGAAGGTGTTTTTTATGCCAAAATCATTTGTAGAAATGAAGAATTTGTAACAGAAATCGATTCCAGAACATCAGATGCCATTGCGATTGGAGTTCGTTTTTCTTGTCCAATTTATTCAGTAGACAAAGTGCTAGATGAAGTAGGAAGCACTAAAGAAATAGAAGATTTAGAGGAAGATTTTGACTTAGATACAGAATTAGATGACATTGAAATGGAGGAGGATGACAATGAATTTTCTTCTCAAAGTGTAGAAGAACTGCAAACCCAACTCAATGACGCATTGTCGAATGAACAATATGAATTGGCCTCTAAAATAAGAGACGAAATAAAGAATCGCACCAAATAAACCTGCCTTGAATGGATATTGAAACTGAAGATTTCGCAACAACAGGATACATAAAAACCAGGTTAACGGTAATGAGTTTTATGCAGTTCTTTGTTTGGGGATCTTGGTTGATTACCATTGGTAATTATTGGTTTGGTAACAAACATTGGAACGCAACAGAATTTGGCGCCATATTCACTACCATGGGAATTTCCTCTGTTTTTATGCCCAGTTTGATGGGAATGCTTGCTGACAAATGGATCAATACCGAACGTCTTTATGCTATTTTACATGTATTGAGCGGTATTAGCTTATTGTTTCTTCCTTGGGCTGGCAATCCCACTGAGTTCTTTTGGGTGATCTTACTCGCTATGATTTTTTATATGCCCACCATTTCATTGTCGAATGCAGTAAGTTATAGTATTTTAAGCTCCTCCAATTTGAATGTCGTGAAGAGCTTTCCTCCCATACGTGTTTGGGGGACAATTGGCTTTATTGCAGCGATGTGGTTCACGAATTTAACTGGAAATAAAGCTTCTGTCAATCAATTTTATTTTGCTGGAATTGCTTCGTTTATTCTTGCTGGATACGCGTTGAGTTTGCCTAAATGTCCGCCAAGCAAACAAAAAGGAGAAAGTAAAAGCATTGTTCAAACTTTTGGTCTCGATGCATTTAAGCTCTTAGCGAATTATAAAATGTTACTCTTCTTTTTATCCTCTTTAATGTTGGGTGCAGCCTTGCAATTAACCAATATGTATGGGGATACCTATTTGGATTTCTTTAAATATTTTCCAAAATATGCAGACTCATTTTCTGTGAAATACTCCACCATTATCATGTCAATTTCTCAAGTTTCAGAAACTTTATTTATTCTTGCTATTCCATTTTTCTTATCCAAATTTGGAATCAAAAAGGTAATGTTAATCAGCATGATTGCTTGGGTTTTGCGCTTTGGATTGCTCTCTTTTGGAAATCCAACCGATGGACTTTGGATGATTATTGTATCTTGTATTGTATACGGAATGGCCTTTGATTTCTTTAATATTTCAGGATCCTTATTTGTAAATTCAAATGTGCCTAAAGAAAATAGAGCAAGTGCTCAAGGATTGTTTATGATGATGACCAACGGATTTGGGGCTATTCTCGGAAGTTCGATTAGCGGAATATTAATCGACAAATACTTCACTTTAAAATTTACTACCATTCAAACCTTGAGTGCTTATTTTGAAGCTAAAGCAACAGACAAAACTATTCAAGAATTATTGAACGGTAATGAAGTATTGTTAAATGGCGCTTTAAAAAATCCAGTATTGATAAAAGATTGGTCACCCATTTGGTTGACTTTCGCTGTATATGCTTTAATCGTGACGGTTCTTTTTGCTTTGCTCTTTAAACACAAGCATGATCCAAAAGCATTAATGGAAGTTTCACATTAAAAAAATGGAGCTAGACATAGAGGTTAGAGTTGGAGTTAGGTAGTATCACTAACCAACTGATTTCCTTCTTTCTTAAGTTTTGCCTTGAGGTATTTCCAGTAATTTCTGTTTTTTGTGTAATCGAGCTCTTCATAAAGGCAGAGTTAGAGGTTGGAGGTTAGAGAATATCATTCTAAAATCTGGCTCAAAGTCTATGTCTAGCTCTAACCTCCAAGTCTATTTCCCCTTACAAATCTAATTGATATACCGCTCCGAGACTCTCATTGTTTTTGATCGTAATTTCTAAATCATTGACCAAACCGTCTTTGATGTCGTAAACCCAACCATGAACATGAACAGATTGACCTGCTTTCCATGCTTCTTGAATAATAGAAGTTTTTGCAAGATCCATAACTTGTTCAATTACATTGAGTTCAACAAAGCGATCAAAACGCATTTTTTCTTCTGTGATGGCATTCAGCTCGTCTTGATGAAAGCGATACACATCTTTAATGTGACGAATCCAATTGTCGATTAAACCAATATGTGAGTTGGTCATGGCTGCTTGAACACCACCACATCCATAATGTCCACAGACAATGATGTGTTTGACTTTTAGTACATTGACTGCATAATCCAAAACGGATAACATACTCATGTCCGTATGAATTACCATGTTAGCAATATTTCTATGGACAAATACCTCACCTGGATTTGCACCAATGATTTCATTGGCCGGTACACGACTATCAGAACATCCAATCCACAATAAGGGAGGTTGCTGACCATTTTTTAAGCGATTGAAGAATTCTGGATCTTTCTCTAAATTTTCAGCAACCCATTTTTTGTTGTTCTCTAGTAAATTTCTATAAAATGTTTCCATACTAAATGTTTAATTTTTTAGTGTTACTTGAATGTTTTTATTGGAGGCTTTGAAAGTCACAAAATCATGGAGTAATTCAGATACATCATGATCCATATTTTTACAATTACTGCAATCTATAAGTACCTTACTATCCTCCGGTAAATTATTGAGTTGTTCGATCAATCCAGGTTTATTGATGAAGTTTACATCTTCAGATAAAGTTAAAACAATACCGTCACCAGAATCACTCTTTTCAATATTCTTCTGAAAATTCTTTCTTAAGATGAAAAATACAGATAGTACAATTCCAATTCCTATTCCTTTCAATAAATCTGTCAGAAGAACTCCTATTATTGTTCCTAAGAAAGGTATAAACTGATCCCATCCCAATTTGTAAATCTGTTTGTACAAAGAGACCTTAGAAAGTTTATAACCAATTAAAATCAAAATTGCAGCCAATACGGATAAAGGAATTAAATTAAGAATTGGAGCTAGAAAAAGTAAAGATACCGCCAATAATAAACCATGTATAATGGCTGACAATTTAGTTTTGGCTCCTGCATTAATGTTAGCTGAACTACGCACAATGACTTGTGTTATGGGAAGTCCACCTATTAATCCACTCAACATATTTGCCAAACCTTGAGCCTTAAGCTCCCTATTGGTTGGGGTGGTGAATTTCATAGGGTCCAATTTATCGGTAGCTTCAATACTCAATAGCGTTTCCAAACTTCCTACGATAGCTAAGGTAAAAGCAACTATATATACATTAATATTACTCAAAAACGACCAGTCAGGTGATTTAAGAAACTTGAATAAATCAACAGGAGCATTCAATTGTGGAATTTGAACCCTGTGAATCGGCAATACATAACCTGAAGGCCACAAATGATAGAATCCAGTATTCAATGCCATAGAAAGGAGTACAACCAATAAAGCACCTGGGACAAATTTAAAAAGCACTAACTTTTTAACGGCAGGTAGGTCAAGTAGCAATAAACAAACAACAGAGAATAAACCTATAACGAGAGAACCCTTATTTAAAGAAAGGAATGCAAAATACAACTCACTCAGCGTATTGTGTCCATCCTTTTGAAAGAAAGATTCATCACCGAAAAAATCCTTATCAAAACCGATCAGGTGAGGGATTTCTTTTAAAATCAGCATAATTCCAATGGCGGCCAGCATTCCTTTTATTACTGAAGAAGGAAAATAATTACCAATGGTTCCTGCTTTACAAAATCCAGCAATAATTTGAAATGCCCCAGCCAAGAAAACTGCTAGAAGGAATCCTTCAAAAGATCCCAATAATTGAATACCACTGATAACAATAGTAATCAAACCTGCTGCTGGACCGGAGACACCAACGCGCGAACCGCTTAAAAAACCAGCTACAACACCTCCAACGATACCTGCTAATAGGCCGGCAATAGGATTTGGCATTCCTTCCATACCTGAAATTGAAGTGGAGGCCAATCCAACACCAAGGCAAAGCGGTAATGCAACAATAAATACAACCAAACTTGCTGGCAAATCACTTCGCCAGCTTTGAAAAATTTTTAACATATAAAAGAATTTAAATTAATATTTGTGCTAATTCAAATTCTATTGTCTGGAGGGGAATATGAAGTTTGAGAATATCCTTCATGAGGATTTTGATGGAGCTTAAAATAAGCTGTTTCACTTTTTTGAGCTTCCGAAACATGTGCTTTATGATCTGAAGGATTTATATTATTAACCAATAAATCATTTATACTAAAAATATCATCAAACGATTCGGAATCATCAACATCAGATTCTTCTTGCAAAACAATATATTCTTCAGCATTTTTATCAAATTGCTGACTCGCAATATATAATGCCAAGGCAGATTGAGTAACAAACAACAATAAAAAAAAATATCTTGAAAAAATAATTTTCATTTTCATGCGTCAAAAATACAAAAAATTGATCCCTTCAATACAAATTATGAAATTACATTAAGATTTTTTCCAACCTTAATAAATGCCGCGATTGCTTTATCTAAATCTTCTTTTGAATGTGCAGCAGAAATTTGAGTTCTAATACGCGCTTGTCCTTTGGCAACTACTGGAAAGAAAAACCCAATGGCATAAACACCTTCCTCTAATAATTCATTTGCAAATTGTTGTGATAAAGCAGCATCGTACAACATAATAGGAACGATTGGAGAATTTCCAGCCTTGATATCAAAACCTGCTTCAATAATATGCTGCTTAAAATATGTAGTATTTTCTTCCAATTTATCTCTTAAAGAAGTGTTAGAAGAAAGAATTTCAAAAACTTTTATCGACGCTCCTACAATAGCGGGAGAAAGAGAGTTAGAAAATAAATAAGGTCTAGAGCGTTGACGCAGCATCTCAATTATCTCCTTTTTACCGGTCGTATAACCTCCCATTGCGCCACCTAGGGCTTTACCTAAAGTTCCGGTAACAATATCAACACGATCCATAACCCCACATAATTCAGGAACGCCTCTACCTGTTTTTCCTATAAAACCTGCGGAGTGACATTCATCCGTCATGACAAGTGCATCGTATTTATCTGCTAAATCACAAATTTGATCCATTTTAGCACTATCACCATCCATAGAAAACACACCATCTGTAACAATGATGCGATGTCTTTGATTTTGCGCTTTGATCAACTGTTCTTCTAGATCAGCCATATCAGAGTGCTTATAACGATAGCGTTGAGCTTTACACAATCTTATTCCATCGATGATTGAAGCATGGTTTAATTCATCCGAAATGATGGCATCTTCTTCAGAGAAAAGCGGTTCAAACACACCACCATTTGCATCAAATGCAGCGGCATATAAAATAGTATCTTCTGTTCCGTAAAATTCTGCGATTTTCTGTTCTAATGTCTTGTGAATATCTTGCGTACCGCAAATAAAACGAACCGATGACATTCCAAATCCATGAGAATCTAAGGTGTCTTTAGCGGCCTGAACTACCTCAGGATGCGATGACAAACCCAAATAATTATTAGCACACATTACTACGACCTCTTCACCGGTACTTACCGTAACTTGTGAACCTTGAGGACTTGTGATGATCCGTTCCTTTTTCATTAAGCCATTTTCTTGAATCGACTTAAGTTCTTGGGATAAAAATGATTTTAAATTACCGTACATAATTATTTTTTTAAAAATTGTTGACTTCTTTTAACTAGAAAACTTAACAAGACTTTCGCATCATTTTCCTGAAGTTTTTTTCCAAAACGAACAGGTTTATCGAAGTATATAAAGGAAAACCTTTCACCACCGTTGATCCATGGCGAAGATTCCCAAACTTCTTGTATTGAATTTTGATCCGGGAACTCCAAAGTAATAGATTGAATATTCTCATGATAATAAACATTAGACTTCCCATATTTCCCAAGTGCCTTTTTGATATGAATTCCAACTTCATCAATTTTAATTTTTTCTTTACCGAAGAGGAGCCAAAGAAAGGAACGCGTAACGCGCCAGGCATAATAGGCCCAAAAAACAAGCATCACAAAAAGAATGATTTTTTCTTGGTTGTTCAATATCAAAACATTGAAAGCCCAGGTAAGCGTTGCACCAATAACCCACCACATTGCCAACCAAGCACCCATTAAGGTATTGACCCAAAACTTTTTTTCAGGATCAATGATAACTGTTGTTTTATGGGTGTGATCTACAAAACTAATCCGCTTTCCAATCCATTTCATGGTACAAAAATAAAACAAAAAACCCCGGCTAAGGCCAGGGTTTTAATAAAGTTTTTAAGAATTAGAAATTCCATACATCGTGTTCCCACTTGCGAATTTCTTCTTTGATTTTTTCTGCTTCATACAAAGCATCAACTCCAAATCTGTAATCTTCAACATCTCTATCGAATTTATCAGAAGTCTTGTAAATCATTGCACTGAATTTTCTCTTCCAAAAAAGATCATCGAAAGACATCCATTGCGCATCAGACTTATCATTGTATATATAATAGTTTACAATAACATTTCTAAGCTCAGGGAAATACAACCAAAACATTTCAGATTGAATTGCTGTCTCACTATTTGGATCTAATGGTTGAGGAATTGGAGGAGAACTTGGATTTGCAGGATCTGTCTCCAACTTTTTTAATTTACCATCAATGTCTACAAACAGAAAATTAGCAAATCGATCTAATCCTTCATAAGGGTCTACCTTAGAATTATCAACTGGAACTAAATAATTACCAACCGGAGCAATGGCAATGATTCTTCTATCCAAAATAGATCTTTCTTTATCAAAGAACCAATCTTCTTTGATATTATATGCCATTATACTTCTTGAATTAATGTAAAAAACTGCACCAGGAGATTTCAATGCGTCACCATTTTTAGCTACATTCCAAGCATCTTCGATTTCTTTTCGTTTTTTTACATCTCCAACCCAAATACCTAATTGATCATATACCGTTAACGTAGGATCATCGTCACTTGGATCAACCTTTGAAGTTGGTGACATAATAGTTAATGAATCTACCCAAGCCTGAAATGTAGGATTAAAACCTTTAGACACAGGAAGTAAACCAAGAGGTTTGTTGTTAGGGTCAGGAATTGTCATAAATCCTCCAGCAGCTCCAAAAGAAAGGGCCTTTGATACATCTTTTCTATAATTGGCATTATTAAAAAAGTCATCAGAATTATTCTTTACAATAGGGTACTTTAATTGATAACCATCTTCAATGTAGGGTGTGCTTGCAGATGCAACATTATACACTGTGATATCACCTAAAAGTATGTGTTTATAAATTATAGTCCACAAGGATAATCTTTCTTGATGACGTAACCAATTTTTATCAGCTTCAACATCAACTCTTTTAGATGGAAACTTATAATCTGCCTGATTAAAGTCGTCATAAGGCAAAAACAATTCAAAATTCATTTTTTCTTTGGCATCAATCCTAGAAAAAACGCGCTTGGACCATACATAATCCGCTAAACGTACATGTTCATACTCAATTTTTGATCTAATTGGCAATTCTTCTTTAAGGACAACGCCATCAATAACTCCACCAGGAAGCACGTTTAGTGGTCCACGAAAATCATCAGCTGGTTTTTGTTGATTATTAACAGGCTGAGCACTTACAATTGTTAATCCAAATTGAAAAAACAATATGACTAAAACTATACCTTTTAGATTTTTCATATTTTTTTTTATTGAGTTACAGTTAAATAACCGGGAACTTGGTAAGTTTCTCCTGTAAGAGAACTGACAACTGTCACCATGATTCCAACCTTTTTACCAGGCCTAATTTTTGCTAGGGCAGATGCAGGAATGACATTCCCAGAACCTGAATAATCTTCTCCAACTTGAATGCTTTTGTAAGTATATGTTGTAACTAATACAGAACCTTCAAGAGCAACAGTTACACGACCACCACCTTTAGAAATTGTAGTAACATTTACACTAGGTTTTGGCATAGATTTTACTTTGTATTGATAAGTTCCAATATTAACTGATTTGCCTTTTGCGTCCTTACCCGTTAAAGTAATATTTACAGAAGTAACACCTTTTCCTGGGCTAATAGCATATCCTTTTCGGCCATTAAAAGTTATTGGAGTTTTAGAACAACCTGGAGCACTTATATCTGTTGAAACAAAACCAGATGCAGAAGGAATTATTTTATTTCCATAGCCTCTGTATAGTAAATTAAATTCAGGCATTTCTAATGAACCACCTTTAGTAGCCACTTGAACTTTTGTTTCGTAAGGCATCCACTTAATAGTACCCATTTTATCCGCAATACCAACTTGACCTGAAATTTTCATTTCGCCTCCACCAGCAGCACGCATCTTAAGAATAGCCATACCATCTTTAGTTTCAGAAATAGTTCCCTGACCTGGTTTCACAACAGGTTGTTTATCAGAATCAAAGGCAGCCATAAAAACACTCACTTGAAATTCTTCACCCGGACTTAATACAGCCGTTTCAGGATAAGCCATTCCTAAAATTTTATTGAAGGAATATTGACCTGTACTAATCTTTCCTTTTAACATAAGAACTGCTTTAGCTCTTGCACTCATGATTTCATTTTGTAGAGAAGATAAAGATGCCAATGCACCCACTAATGGAGCATGTGCAAAAGTACGTCCCATCCAATGAACTTTACCATCATGGCCTTCATGTTCTGCCATTTCTTCTTTGGTAAGTTCTTGATATATTCCAATCAAAGGCTCAATGTCTTCCTTGTTGATTTTGTTTGATTTAAGCATTTTTGAAATTTTCTTTTCCAAATCTGCAAAGTCCTTGAATTCTACAATATCTTTTGATTTTATTCTGAATTGTGAGTTACCTTCTTTATAGGTACCTGTTAAATCAACTAGCGTATTTCTATAATTCTTGAAATGCTTCCAAAACTCCATTCCTCTTGAATTCGCAGGAATATTTTCTGCTTCAGAACCGATTAATTGAAATTGAGGCACGTCAAAATTGTCTTTAGATTGAACTGCCATTAAATTTAATTTGGCAGGACGCAATGGTTCATTCTTACTCCATTCTTTCCAAACAATTGCATCTTTTGCTTCCTCTGACTGAAGGTCTCCTTTAAACGGAGTGATGTCTTCACCTACTTTATCTAAGATTAATAACTTAAGGTCATCTATTTCATGAATGATTTTACCAGTTTCATTATCAACCTTATTAATTATTTCCAAAAAGCGTTTAATTTTCGCTCCTTTTGCTAATCCTGATTCATCTTTGGTACATTCTGTTAATGCTTGATTCAGATCAGATACCGCTGTATTTCCTCTATCTAATTGAGTAATGGTACCTTTTTGAATGTTTGATTCAATTGCAACAAAAGCATCTAAGATCTGTTTTGATACATTCAGTGCTAAAAGCGCTGTTAATACCAAATACATCATCCCGATCATCTTTTGTCTTGGGGTTTCCTTGCCACCAGCCATAATCTATTGTTTTAATTTTGTTAAATAATTATTTACTTAGTCTGTGGCTTTTCTTAGCTACGCATTGCTTTCAACATGTTTCCATAAACATTGTTCAAGTCTGTAAGGTTTTGAGCCAATACAGCCATGTTCTCACGGTATAGACGCGTATCTTCAACAGAAGCTGAAAGATTACTCATCATGTCTACCACTTGTTTTTGGAATTGTTGCGTTGCTTCTAAATGAGAAGAAGAACCTTGCAATTGTAATTCGTAAACATTATTTAATGCCGTTAAGTTTTTAGAAACATTTTGCATTGCAGCACCCATGTTTTCTCCTTCACCTTGAGAATCAGTAATTCCAGATAAAGCAACGGAAGCTTTTTCATAATCTCCAGCAAGAGCAGAAACTCTGTTGGAAGCAGCTTCTAAACTAGATACATAAGAATCTGTTGCAGCTGCAGCATTACTAACGCTTTTTAATTGTTCAGCGTTGTGACTTAAATCACGCATTGAAGAACCTAAACGATCCAATAATGCTTGATCAATTTTAGCTTTTGCTAATAAATCATCAAATTGTTCTGTAATTCCTGTTCCTGCAGATCCAGAACCTCCACCAATTTCCATTGGCTTAGGGAATGCTTCTAATTCTTCAGCAGATTGTGGACGTTCGTCTTCTGGTAATAAGTAAGGGTAATAAACAGCCCAATTAGGTTCTGAATGTAAAGGCTCCATCGCACTTAAAGCAAAAATCACAGCTTCTGTAGATAAACCAATAATTAACATGACATCACAAAAAGGCCAGTGCATAATTTTAAACAATGCTCCTAAGATTACGACAGATGCACCATAACCATAAACTACCTTCATTAAATTCTTGTACCCTTTTGATGCGAAAAAACCGCCTGACTTACCACTCATAACTTTTGTTTTTTTTAGATTAAACTTAGATTTATTGTTTTTGTTACAGATTTACTTATTTCAGTTGAATATCACTTTGAATTTCTTCTCCGTTTTCAGCTTCCAAATCTTTACCACCACGTCCTAAATGTGTCATCACATTACGGAAACCGATATAAGATTTAGCAGTATCTTGATATTCGAATGTTCGTGTAGAATTCATCAGGTAATACCCTATATCTTTCCAAGAACCTCCACGAATTACTTTTCTTTTCTTTACTGGATGATCTCCATCTTTCGCATCATATTGATACTCTGGATTGATGTCATGAGAAAACTCATAGGCAGATTCATCAAATGCAGTGGAACACCATTCAGCAACATTTCCTGCCATACAATACAAACCGAAAGTATTTGGCTGATAAGAATACACTTTAACGGTATGGAAACCTCCATCCTCAAAATATCTTCCACGCATTGGTTTAAAGTTGGCTAAGAAACAACCGTTGGCATTTCTAATGTAAGGTCCACCCCAAGGATATTGAGATAAATCCAAATCTCCTCTAGCACCTCTTTCCCACTCTGCTTCTGATGGCAAACGGAAATCATTAACAAATAAATCACCGTTCGACAACAACCAACTATGGAATAATTGTGTTCTCCAAACTGAAAATGCTTTTGCTTGAGACCAAGTTACACCAACAACAGGATAATTGTCATAAGCAGTATGCCAAAAATAATTTTGAGTCATTGGATCGTGGAAGGAGTAAGTAAAATCACGTACCCAACACATTGTGTCTGGATAAACATGAATTTTTTCCTTTACAATGAATCTACTGCGATCAGAATGTCCACGAATGGCATTGTGCTGACCCTTTGTATTGGTAAATCCTAAATCCAAATCTTGTCCTGGATTGATAAGAATTGAGTCTTCAACTAATGCATCGCCCTTACTGTCTCTAGGAATATATGTAGCTGAGGGATCCTTTTCATCTACGAAAGCATTTAAAGTTTCGTCATACATTACTTGATTTCCATCAGCATTTAGTGTAGAACGGTGTAAACCATTGTTTTTATAATCCTTAGATAAAGGATCTCTATGGTGTGCACCAGTTAACTTATCGTCTGAATAATTGTAAGATTTACGGGAATCAACATCTGCTGTAAGAATTTTACCTCTTTTAGATGCCTCTTTAAAGTCTATCCAATAGTAATCATAAAATAACAAACGGGTATCCAATTGCTTGTTCTTGAAATACTGTTCTTCTTCGCTCAAGAACATATCAGACAATAATAGAGCAGTTTCTGGATCAGTATAATCGATCGGAACTGCCCAGTTAAGGGTAAAGAACTTTCGATTTTCAATTCTACCGCCATTATCTTTTTGAAAATTCTTAGGTAAATCTTTAACGACATCTGTTGATTTATCTGACTTACCTTCTTTAGAATAAGCTAAAAATAATGCTGAAACTTCATCTGTATTAAAAGTTAAC
This sequence comes from Crocinitomicaceae bacterium, assembly GCA_044339115.1. Classification (GTDB taxonomy): domain Bacteria; phylum Bacteroidota; class Bacteroidia; order Flavobacteriales_D; family Crocinitomicaceae; genus UBA952. The sequence continues at coordinate 39,647 of JBIIWA010000001.1, read as the reverse complement.
TCTACACCTTTTTTCATTTCATCAGCAGTAAGCTTCTTTGGAGCTTTTTCTAAACCTGCTTTTTTCCAATCAAAATTTGTTTTTTTTATTCCGTCATGTCCTGTTAACATTAAATATGCCTTATCTAACTCTTGACTACCTTCTGGATTTAAAAACGGATCAAAGGGAGTGTTAGCACCTTGCAAATCTGAACCCATAGACATTAATGATCTATATGGCTCTCTAAAGAAATCATCGGGAACATTTACCCATTGTTCTGCATCTTCACCAGATTGTCTTCTGTACAATTTTTCTCTTGCGATAGAGTCTCTCACCCAATCCACGAATTGACGGTATTCATTGTTAGAAATTTCTGAAGCATCCATGTAGAAAGCTTGAACAGAAACCGTTTTTGTTCTTGCGGTATGCAAGCCCATGATGTCTTCGTCATCTTCCCCAGTTTGATATGCCCCAGAAGGAACGTATATCATTCCATAGGGAACTTTTCCAGGACCTAAGATATCTGGATAAAAGGTATCACGACCTTTAACACCCACTAAGTTGCCTTCTACGTCTTCACAAGAGAATAACAAAGTAACAACAACTACTAAAGCAAAAATTCTTTTCATTTTATCCTTTTTTGGTTCATTCGTTTTCCAAACTAACTTGCTACAGGTTGAATAAGTTTTGGTATAACGGCGGAACAATAAAAATGGTTACACAATTAATTAATCTGTCTTACAACCAACGAGGGTGACGCGCTTTCGTCACTGGTGGTGGAGGTAAGTAATAACAATATTTAACCAATAGTTCATGAGAACCACGGGAAATACTTGCCAATTTGTTTACTGTAATATCATATGAATAACCAACAGTCATATTTCCTTTATCACTATCTATTAGGCTATATCCTAATACTACTGCAACTGCATCTGAAGTTCTAAAAGTAAGTCCGCCATAAGCGATCTCCTTGTTGTTCTTCACATAAAAATATCTTGTATTGATGTCCGCTGAGAATTTCACTAAATCAGTTCTAACCAAAACATTCGCATCAATATTACCACCAGCAATGTTATTCATTTTATATCCACCCATTAAATAATAATGGCGTGCCGACTGATAACTTTGTGTTCCAGCAATAGTGGAACTTTGTAAAAGCGATTCGCTTAAATGCGTTGAAGAAACTCCAGCGTAGTAATTTTTACCTTTAAAGTAAGCTCCGAAATTTAAATCTAAACTTGTAGCACCAAAACCAGCCACCGGAAGTGTTGGATCGATTAAAGTCTGAGGTGGTACCCACAAAGGATTCATACCATAATTCATCATGCCTACTCCAAAACCTAAGCCTAAACGACCAGCATTACCAATTTGGATTGGATATGAATAATTTAAAAGTAAATTGTTTTGTCTTGAAAATCCAATGGCATCATGATAAAATGAAATCCCAACTCCACCTGGGAAGAAACGATTCATATTTGCTTCTACATTAAGTACTGCGGAATTTGGAGCGCCATTTACCTTATCCCATTGATTGCGGTAAATTGTGGTAGCACAAATACCATCATCTAAACCTGTCTCACCAGGATTTAAACTCATCTTATCATAGAAGAAATGAGTCAGCAACTTGTCTTGTTGTGCGAATGCACTACTTGCAACAATAAGCAAGGCAAGAGGTAGTAGTCTTAATTTCAATAGCATATGGTTTATTTAACAAGCATTTCTATTATAAACTTAACAAATTAAGCCTAAAAACAGGATGCTAAAATAAAGAAAAAAATCAAATTGAAAAAAAAAGAACGCAATTAAATTAATTTTATGTTAATGTCAAGTTATAAATGGCCAACAAAACAAAGGGTTTTAGCTTGATTTTTTTTCTTAAAATTTTATAAAAAAATAAATCCTTTACTTCCCCCAATTATCCTAGTTTTTGATAAGTTTTCCACCATAAATCAGGCATTTCATTTTTCATGGCATCATCGTAATCAGATTTATTGCAGGGCACCATATGATGGCGGTCAAATTTAGAGAATTCACTCGGCGGATAGGGAACTTCCATCCACCATCTTGCCGACTTATTGCTTTTATAGAAGATGATTTCGTGGCTCCCTTCTTCCAAGAATACGGTAAAGCGCGTGTAATCTGATTTATCTCCCTTTGGGAAGTCCCCTTTTCGAGAAACCACCCCATCGATAAAATACCAAATCGTTTGTGCCAATAAATCAGCTGAAACCTCATTTAAATCTAAACAATTAAAAATTCCCAAACTGGTTACTTTATCACTAATTCCAGCATATTTTGCCAGTTGACATATTTGATCAGCTCTGAAACCATTAGGATTAGCATTCGCATGATTTAAATCAGCAGCCTTAACCGATTGAAAGTCGATACTTATGATGTCTGCATTTCTAAGTAAGGGCTCTGCTTTAGTGAAATCAGCATTGAATTCTCCTAAGCGACAAATATCAAAAAACAACTTCTCAAATAAATCTACTTCTTTTGGTTTAGCAAAAGGAATTTGCAAACCAATATTAGAGTGATTAAAAAGATAGCAAGGTCTTCTCAAAAGCAAGCTGCCTACAAATCCATCAGCAGTGGGAGCTTCTTCCGCTTCTCCGAGGTCTAAATTAGAATCAATACAGCAACTATTTATTAATTGTTCTAATTGCTCATAGCCTATAAACATTGCAGTAGTAAGGTCTTGAGAGCCGCCGATTACAATTGGAATAATGTCATTTTTTACTAATTCAGCAACAATTTGTGACAAGGCAAAGTAAGTGTCCTTCAATTCTTTTCCAGGAAGTAAATCCCCTAGATCATAAATAGGAAGATCCCAATCCCTTGTTTTAAACAAGCGATATAATTTTTCTCGAAAAATATTGTTTTTGATTTGACTTGCATTAATGCCTTCTAGCATTCCGCGATATTCTGGAACGAAAAATAAAGCGCAAGACTTCTTTTCCATTTCCGGAAAACTATCTTGATGAATTTGAATTACAGAACCTAATTGTTCTTCATCAAAAAACTGTTTGGGTGAAATTGCCTGAAAATAAATAGAAAGGTCTAGCATGGATAATTAGTCATTTAGACAAAACTATCTATTCGAAGTACATTAATACTTCAGGCTGTGAAAAGAAATGAAACAAGTAAAGTGAATAACTTGAAATTATTGTTCTAGAATAGCTTTAATATTTGGACGGAAATACAAATTAGATTTAAGTACTTTTCCATCCTCACGATAAATAGGTTTTCCATTTTCATCCAATTTGCTCATATTGGATCGTTGAATTTCTTCAAATACTTCGATGATTTTATCCTGTAAACCGTGTCTTAGAATAGTTCCACAAAGAATGTACAATTGATCTCCTAGAGCATCTGCTATTTCAACAATGTCATTATTTTTTGCAGCTTCCAAGTACTCTTCATTTTCTTCCTTCATCAAATTGAATCGCAATTCAATATCAGCCTCAGAAAGATTGGTGGTTGGAGCATAGTTGTTTTCGATACCAAAAGCATCGTGAAAAGTTGCAACGGCAGCGATAGTTTCTTTTAATTTCATTATAAAAAATTTAATTTCTTATTCTTCTAGAAGTGCTTTTAGTGCTACTTCAACTTTACTTGCATTCGGTAGTAAAGCAGCTTCTAAAATGGTGTTTAACGGAATGGCAGGTGTGTCTACCGATCCTACAATTTTGATTGCTGCGTCGAGGTGTTTAAAATTATCTCTTTGTAATCTTCCTGCTAAACCAAGAGAGAAAGAACACTCGATAGACTCTTCGGTAACAATCATTATTTTACCATGACGACGACAAAGGGCATTCATTGCTTCATGATCCAGCGGATTCAAACTCCTTAAATCAAGAATCTCAACTTTTCCTGCGAAATTCTGAGCTGCTTCAATAGACCAATACACCCCTCGTCCATAGGTAATAATACCGCAAGAACTTCCATCATTAATGCTTGATTCTTCTGCTTCTATTACAATTCTAGCTTTCCCAATTGGAATGATGTAATCTTCATCTGGTTCAGGAGACATTGCGCCTTCTGTACCCGGAATTTTGGACCAATACAATCCTTTATGTTCCAGAATCACCACAGGATTTGGATCATAGAAAGCTGCCTTCATCAATCCTTTTAAATCAGCTCCTGTTGATGGATAAACCACTTTAATTCCCCGAATATTGGTCAGTACTGATTCTACACTCGACGAATGATAAGGTCCACCAGAACCATAAGCACCAATGGGAACACGAATTACGCAACTCACTGGCCACTTGCCATTTGACAAATAATAAGAGCGAGAAACCTCCGTAAACAATTGATTCAATCCCGGCCAGATATAATCCGCGAATTGAACTTCAACAAAAGGTTTTAAACCAACGGCAGACATTCCAACGGTAGAACCGATGATAAATGCTTCTTGTATAGGCGTATTAAAAACGCGATCATCTCCAAAGGTTTGTGCAAGTGTTGCTGCTTCTCGAAACACACCACCTAAGCGACCGCCAACATCTTGTCCATACAACAAAGCTTCTGGGTGCTTTTGCATCAATTCACGCACGGCGAATAAAGCAGAATCAACCATCACCGTTTTCTTCTTTCCTGCAGGTTCACGCGTACCTTTTTCTTCCGTTATTTCTGTAGGAGCGAAAATAAAATTAGTCACCTCTTCAGGTAAGGGTTCATCGGCATTAAGTGCTTTTTCGTAAGCAAGGTCAACCTCCTTCTTTACTGAAGCTTCAACATTAATTATATCTGCTAATGAAATTCCTTTTTCTTGAGTCAGCTTGCGTAATTTAGGATACGGATCGCTCTTTGCAGCCTCAGCAAGATCGTCTCTGTACCATTCTTTTCGAACACCAGAAGTATGATGTCCTAAAAGTGGAACTTTGGCATGCAGAATAAAGGGTCTTCTTTCCTTTCTTACAATTTCGAAAATTTCTTGAACTGTTTGGTAAGAAGTTTCAAAGTCACTTCCATCGATTGACCTTACTTCAATACCATTAAAACCTTTAGCATAAGTTGCAATATCCTGTGCCCTTGTTTCAGATGCGTTAGCAGAAATATCCCAACCATTATCTTGAACCAGATAAACAATCGGGAATTGCTTCAATGCTGCCATCTGAAAAGCTTCTGATACTTCACCTTCTGTACAAGAAGCATCTCCAAGCGAACAAACTACAATTGGTGCATTCGTTGCATCGACAGAAGACAGTCCGGTTTTTTCTTTATACTGAATCCCCATAGCAATACCAGTTGTTGGAATTGCCTGCATACCAGTTGCAGAAGATTGATGAATTATTTTGGGTTGGTGCTCATTATTGAGAGATGGATGCGCATAATAAGTTCTGCCTCCAGAAAAAGGATCCTCTTTTTTAGCAAAAATTTGCAACATCAATTCATAAGGTGAAACCCCAATTCCTAATAGAATACTATCGTCACGATAATAGGGAGATACCCAATCTTGTGGTTTTAGTTGTAAGGCAAGTGCCAATTGAATTGCTTCATGACCACGCGAGGAGGCATGTACATATTTAGCGGTAACTTCTTTATTGTCCTCATATTTTTCAGACAAAGTTTTAGCCGTGCACATGAGCTTAAAAGCCTCTAGCATAGTTTCTTTAGAAATGTCCTGATTCAATTCCTTTTTATTATTTGTTGTCATACCCATTAGAAGTAGCAGCAAAGATACAAAACGAATTATAAAGGTAGAATAGAAAAATTTTGGGTGCTAATAATATTTCACCCTTTCAGGGCTCTTTTAATGTTGGTTAATTTCTTTTTTCGATGGACTTCCGCCCATCGTTAATATATCACACCCTTTCAGGGCTCTGTTAATGTTGGTTTGTTCCTGTTTCCGATGGGCTCTACCCATCGTTGTTAGATGAAACCCTTTCAGGGCTTTAACGCTAATTGATAGCCCTGAAAGGGTGTGATAACTAAACATTGGGCAAAGCCCTATGAATCAGTGAGAATCAAGCAGTCAAAAGCCCTGAAAGGGTGTGATAACTAAACATTGGGCAAAGCCCTATGAATCAGTGAGAATCAAGCAGTCAAAAGCCCTGAAAGGGTGTGATCTCAGAGTAATATTAATCCCAAACATACCGTTCATCGTATTCGACATTATATTTTTTTAAAAAAGCCTTGTATTCATTCTTAAATGTATTTTTACTATGATGTTCCTTTTGATTTACGATATAATTTTTTACAATTTCTACTTCTGAAGGATTAACTGAAAAAGCTCCATAACCATCTTGCCAATAGAAATTTGCGTATGATTCACCTAAAGTTTTTATCCATTTAGAAGAATGTGATTTCAGTTCCTCAAGTAATTTCACTAATGTGATTTTTTTGGAAAGCAAACAAAGGATATGAATATGATCGGTAAAACCGCCTACTTTGATTACTTGACATCCCAGTTTATTACAGATACCACCAAGATAACTATGAAGTTCCGCTTCTACTTCATGATTTATTAAAGGTTGTCTGTGTTTCGTGCTAAACACGATATGGATATAATTTTTTACTAGTGATTGTCCCATGTTAATATTTCACCCTTTCAGGGCTTTGTTAGTGTTGGATATTCCTGTTTTCGATGGGCTCTACCCATCGTTGTTAGATGAAACCCTTTCAGGGCTTTGTTAGTGTTGGTTATTCCTGTTTTCGATGGGCTCTACCCATCGTTGTTAGATGAAACCCTTTCAGGGCTTTGTTAGTGTTGGTTATTCCTGTTTTCGATGGGCTCTACCCATCGTTGTGAGATCACACTCTTTCAGGGCTTTTAACACTCATAAATAACGAAATTATCAAAGGATAATTCTATTCACTTATAAATAAATGAAAACTCGTTTGGTAGGTTCCTGAAAATAAAAATGAAATAACCCCAATAAAAGACAATCGTATTAAGGTAATCGCAGGACTTTAGAAATCGAAGAATACGCCAAGGCTGACAGGTCTTAAAGCAGGACCTTTATCAATTTGGAACATATTTTTCAGACTGTATTGAACAAATAAATTGGTATTTCCATATCCAACCATCACAAGGGCATTTGCTTGTAAACCCGTTAAGAAAAAGTCATCTTTAATTTTACCACTATTTTTCTTGCCATTATCTTCCCACTTTGTTTTCCAGTTTGCTCCAAGTCTAAAACCACCAACTACTCCGGCAGTTAAATGCCAAGATTTATCTGAATTAGCGCTTGAGTTAAAGTCCAAGAGCAAAGGAATTTGCAGATAAGTAGATCTCAGAGCATTGCGAGTATATTCTAAATTTGTATTTGTAGTTCCAAAAATTGAATCGTTGTTTTTATTTAAGTCTACATTATTCTTTAATCCATAGTGATTCCAATTAAAACCAAGACCTGTGGTGAAACCAATGTACTCTTTATAGATAGGAATACTTTTTTCAAGTACATTAAAATTAACAGCATAGGTTTTAGTATAATCTAGGGTCATAAAAGGAGCATCCTTTGAAAGCATAAATTTATTATCAGCATTCAAAAGTCCCATAACACTTAATCCAATTCCTGACCAATGAGAATTTTCATTTGAAAAAACATTTTCTTCCTTATCATCGTCAAAATCGAAATCGAACTCTTCATTATCTCCCATCATTCCGTCAATAATTATTTTTGCACCTGATTTTCCATCCATTTCATTTTTAAAGATGTAAACATTTTTCTTCCCATTAAGAACTCTCATGGAATCATTTGAATCCTCTATGAATACATCATTATTTATAATGGTATCTATGAAAATTTGAATTCTTTTATTTCCTTTAATATTCTCATCATTACCGTAACTGATTTTCATTTGTTTCTCAATAACAGCGTCGACTTCATTGACTTGAACATCAATAATGGTGGTGTCATTTCCTTCAATGGTAATGATTCGTTTGGTCTCGTTTTTTTGAGATGAGACCATTGCACTGATGAATAAAAATGCTAATAATAAAGAGTTTTTCATGATAAAAGAATTTATAAATGATTAGACGCAAAAATAAAAGTGAAGGTTACTCATTAAAAGTAATTTTTCTTTTTGAATTTGAAATAATAAATATTTTGGAAATATATTGTTATGGATCTCACCCTTTCAGGGCTAACAACTTTAATACACATTATTCGATTTATATAAGAATCAATAAACCAACCGGGCCGTAACCGACTTATTTTTGGTCACAGAAAAAGAACATTCTTCAAAAGTTGGGATAGAAAATTTTGGACGAATATTATTAGAGAAAGCATAAGCCTCGGTCGGTATAGAAAGGAAATTTTTATCACAAGATTTATTATTGTTTTCATCGTGATAGAAACAAACCGCATATTTTCCTGGCTCCAAATCATGAAAAGTGACAACTGCTTGAGAGGAAGTAATTTTTACACGTAAAGTTTTTAGTGTTTGTCCCACTTTCGCAAACTTTGATGGATCATTATACAATCCAAATTCAATCATACCATTTTTATTGGCAATTCCGGTGAGGGTAACGGTCAGGTCAACTTTATTTTTCTGCGCTACACTAGGAAATGAAAAAAAGCTTATTGAAACAAGCAATATGAAAAACCTCATCTGGTCAAAAATTTGTTTTAAAAATCCGATCCAGCCACATAAAAGTAGAGGCATAATTCCCCGTCAATTTTGCATGATGATCATCGTGATGTTTTGTTTTGCTAAGACCTGGAATTTGATTTGAAATAGGTAAATCCAAATCTGAATGGATGTGGATTTCGTGCAAATTCCTGAGGGCTCCAAAGATCCAAAAAGCATACATATTAATAGGCATAAATATTAAGATCAAGCCAAAACCAAGAAAGGCCCCTACCATTCCTAGCATCCATTCAAAGGGATGAGCATAAAGATATTCTAAAGGAAAAGGCTTAGATGCACGGTGATGAATGGCGTGCACATGTTTCAGCATAAACTTATTTTGATGCAACCATCTATGCATGAAGTAAAAATATATATCATCAAAAACAAAAGCAACAATTACTTGAATAATGATGATCCAAACATTTGATGAAACGGTATCAAAAAGGGGGAATCCATAATAAGCTCCCAAACCTGAGATGCACAGCAATACAAATAAATTAAAGCAAAACAGTGGCATTCTTTTTAAAAACACACCCGGAGCATAAGCTTTTTTTTGAATAGCGAAAGATTTAAACAAGTTGGTGTAAAGCGCCAAGATACTATAGATCAACCCTATAAAATTCGTAATTACTAATAGTAAGATCGTATACAATGCAAAGGTATAGGGCGTCATGATTTTAAAGCGAAAATATTAAACATTTGAGAGCTTTCTAAACCTTGTTCTTGTTCTGAATGTTGTTTGGCAAATCCTTTTGAAAGCAGTAAATCTTGCACTTTTTTTACACGGTCATCCGTATCATGTACCTCAATAACCAAAGCATTAATTTTCGCCCAATCATTTTCATTGATCCCTTGAAGTACCTCCCATTCAGCGCCTTCACAGTCAATCTTAAGTAGATCAATCCTGGAAATATTTTCTTGTTCCATTAAGCTGGACAAAGTTCTTAACTCACAGTTTACGGTGCGTTTTCCTTTAATAAGTTGTTTAGCAATGGTACCTGCAAAAAAACGAGGAATTAAACGCATCCACCACATATTAGCGGGCGGACTTTTCATGGTCCCTTTAACAGCTTTTTCGAAGGCCCTTGGATCCACATCCCACTGTTCTGGATGGAGCGTAGACAAAGCAGGCGTATTCGGGAAATAAGTAAAAGTTGCAGTAGTATTCTCTGATGAAACTCCAAAGGGTAAGACATGCATTTTTCCATGACCATGTAAACTGGCATTGGCAGACAAGACTTCAAGTATCTCAGGAATTGGCTCTAAGCAATATACCGAAACATTTTTTGCTTTTTGCATCACCCTAACACCAAAAACACCGATGTTGGCGCCTATATCAAATACGATATCATTGTCATGAATTTCAATGCCATGTTGCAAATAACCTTCAACATGATGGTCTAGCATTTTTGCTTCTGGTTTTCTTAAGCAATGCACCTGGGTGCCATCTGAAAGTTTAGTTTTCATACTTTAAATCTTGCTTCTAAATTACAAAATTTAAAATATAAAACATACCGCTTAAGATTTTTATTTTTCCAAGAAAGGGTATTCAAAATGGGTAGGCGGAACGAATGTTTCTTTAATGGTTCGAGCAGAAACCCAACGAAGTAAATTCATTGCAGCACCTGCTTTGTCGTTAGTTCCTGAACCCCTTGCACCACCAAATGGTTGTTGTCCAACTACTGCACCGGTTGGTTTGTCATTGATGTAAAAATTCCCTGCAGCATTTTCAAGTAACTCAGTTGCCATATGAATCGCATAACGATCTTGTGCAATGATGGAACCGGTTAAGGCATATTCAGAAGTTTGATCTATTAAATGCAATGTTTTTTCAAAATCAGCATCCTCATAGACAAAAACAGTAAGTACGGGACCGAAAATTTCTTCACACAAAGTTCTAAACTTTGGATTACTTGTTACAACCGTTGTAGGTTGAATGAAATACCCAACTGATTTGTCAAAAGTACCGCCAGTAATAATTTCGGCATCACTTTGCGCAGCACAATACGTGATATAAGCAGCAATTTTGTCAAATGATTTTTCATCAATTACAGCATTAACAAAATTCGAAGTGTCGTCAGGTGCGCCAACGGTAATGCTATTTACTTGAGCGACATAACTATCTTTTACAGCTGGCCAAATAGATTTAGCTACATATACTCTTGAAGCGGCTGAACATTTTTGACCTTGGAATTCAAATGCACCACGCACCATTGCAGCGGCAACTACTTCTGGATTAGAAGAGGCGTGTGCCATAATAAAATCTTTCCCACCTGTTTCACCAACGATGCGAGGATAACTTCTATAATGAGATAAATTTTCGCCTATTTGTTTCCAAAGTGCACGAAAAACACCCGTTGATCCTGTAAAGTGTAATCCGGCAAATTCTTTGTGTTTAAAAATTATATCTCCTGCAATCGGTCCATCTACTGTTACCATATTGATTACACCATCAGGCAATCCTGCAGCTTTAAACAGGTCCATAATTACTTGAGCAGAATAAATTTGAGTATCAGACGGTTTCCAAATTACAACATTTCCCATCATAGCGGGAGCAGCGCATAGATTTGCGGCAATAGAAGTAAAGTTAAACGGAGTAATTGCGAATACAAATCCTTCTAAGGGACGGTATTGAAGTCGATTCCACATACCTGGAAGTGATTCAGGTTGTTCTTTATAAATCTGGGACATATATTGAACATTAAAGCGGAAAAAGTCTATCATTTCACAAGCAGCATCAATTTCCGCTTGAAAAACATTTTTAGATTGCGCAAGCATCGTAGCGGCATTCATACGATCACGGAATGGACCCGCTAATAAATCTGCGGCACGAAGGAAAATCGCTGCTCTATCCTCCCAAGGTAATTTTGCCCAAGCTGTTTTTGCATTTAATGCCGATTCAATCGCTAATTCAACATGCTTAGCCTCTCCAAAGTTGGAGTGACCTAGGATTTTTTTGTGCTCGTGAGGAGGAGAAAGTACTTTTTTATTGTTGGTGAAAATTTGCTCTGTTCCAATGTACATTGGAATATCAATTGGAGCTTGGTTGTATAGTTTTTTATATTCAGCAAGAACAGAATTTCTTTCAGAACTTCCTTTTGCGTATGGTTTTACCGGTTCGTTTATAGCAACTGGTACTTTAGAAAAAGCATTTGACATATCTCTTTTGTTTTATACAAATGTAACCATAGTTAGCCTGACACACAACCAAAAAAAATAGAAAATAATTAACAAAATAATTGATTTATGTTGCAATTGCTGTGTGCATAATACATTTAAAGTGTAAATTTGAAAACAATGCATTTGACCCATCTACATTTATTAAATTTTAAGAATTACACAGATATTTCGTTTAGTTTTTCTGAGCGACTGAATGGTTTGGTTGGTGATAATGGAAGTGGCAAAACCAATGTATTAGATGCGATTTATTATTTAAGTATGTGTAAATCCTACCTAAATACAATGGACAGACAAAACATTCGTTTTGGCGAACTCTACTTTGCTATACAGGGAAATTGGAAGGATAATGAGGCTGTTTCAACAGTAAATTGTGCTGTTAAAATGGGTTCAAAGAAAATTGTAAAAAGAAATAAAAAAGAATACGAGCGTTTGGCGGATCATATTGGGCAATACCCAGTGGTGTTCATTTCTCCTTATGATGGCGATTTAATTGCTGAAGGAAGTGAACTGCGGAGAAAATGGATGGATGGTATTTTGGTACAAATTGATCGAGAGTATTTAGAACAATTACAATTTTACGCGAAGATTCTCGACCAGCGCAACGCTTTATTAAAAAGTATGTTTGAGCACCGATTATTTGATCGGGAAAGTATGGAAGTATGGGATATTCAATTGATTACTGCAGGTGAATTAATTCATAAAAAGAGACAGCAATTTTTAGAAGAATTTATTCCTGTATTTCAAAAATGTTACAAGGAAATTGGGGGAAATAAGGAAGAAGTAGGCTTGTCCTATCGCTCGCAATTAAATGACGGATCCTTCATAGATTTATTAAAAGACTCCGAAAAAAGAGATGCCTTCTCACAATACACTAATGTTGGAATCCATAAAGACGATTTACTTTTTACGATCAATGAACATCCGGCGAAAAAATTTGGTTCTCAGGGACAGCAAAAATCATTCGTGATTGCACTCCGTTTAGCACAGTATGATTGGTTAAAAAACCATCTTGCAATTTCTCCGGTATTACTTTTAGATGATGTTTTTGATAAATTGGATGGAAAGCGCGTTCAAAAATTAATACAAATGGTAACGAGTCTAGATTTTGGACAAGTGATTGTGACCGATACAGATATTGAAAGAATGAGGAAATTATTTGAAGGGTTAAATGTTCCTAGTCGTATCTTTGAAGTGAAGAATCAAGAAGTTGAAATTATCCACGAAATTGAATTCCATGAATCCGAAAGATAAGCGACACCAAGACAGTCAACCTTTAAAAGATGTAATTGATCATTTTTTAAAAGCCTATTCCTTAGAATATAAGATGAAGGAATTGGATATTGTGGCTGCTTGGCCAGAACTAATGGGAGGAGCCATCGCTTTTAGGACAAAAAGTATTACCATAAAAAACAAAACACTTTACCTTGAAATAAATTCCGCAGTAATGCGTGATGAGTTGTATCATGGGAAAAAAGTGATCATTGAACGCATCAACACTTTTGCAGGAACAGAAGTTATAAATGATGTGTGGTTTTCATAAAAAATTATAAATTAAGCGATTAGGTCCTGCTTAAACTTGTGAGATTTTTTCATTTGGTTTAAATTAGTGAAATGAAAAATTTAATCTCCCTATTCGCACTCGTATTTTTATTGAATTCGCCTCTTTTTGGTCAGATAAAAGCTCAGTACAATAAAGCTGCCTATCCATTTTTATTATATCTTCCCAATGATAGTATCCTAGCCACCAACCCTCCTGTTCTCATTTTTCTTCACGGTAGAAGTTTATCTGGAACAGATTTAAATCTTGTTAAGAGATACGGGATCATGCATGAAGTTGAAAAAGGAAGGAAAGTTCCTGCGATTGTTATAGCGCCGCAGGTATTGGCTGGAAAGCCATGGGAGCATGCAAAAGTACTTTCAGTATTGCGTTATGTGCAAAAAACGTATAATACAGATACCAATCGTGTATATGTGGCGGGTATGAGTTTGGGCGGATATGGCACCCTTGATTTTGCAGGAGCCTATCCGGAGGTTGTTACTGCTGCAGTTGCCTTGTGCGGAGGTGGAAATTTAAAAGATGGTTGTCGCCTAGCAACGGTTCCCCTTTGGATACAACATGGAACCAATGATGCGGCAGTTCCAGTGAGCGAATCTGATAAAATAGTAAACGCAATTAAAGCTTGTAATGGTGGTGAAAATTTAATCTATACGAGGATTGCAGGTGCCAGCCATGGTGACCTTGAAAAAATCTTTAGAACAGATGAAATGTACAACTGGCTGTTTAAGTATACGAAAACTAAGCCTTAATTTTTTGAATTAAAGGCATAACCCAATGCAAAACCGCCTCCTAATCCAAAACCGGTAGTTTTAGCTTTTCTAGATTCCAAAAATACGCCTGCCGTTAAATGGTTTGCAAAGGAATAACTCGTACGACATCCAAAAGATGAAGCATATTTCAATTTAGATTGCATTGTGTAAGGATTGCGAATCAAATCGACACCCAAAAGATTTACATAGGGCGAAACATCCCAGCGGTAATTAATATTATGATGATAGGCAATGCCTTCAGGCATAATAAGCGCTGCTATTCCCAAAACTACTCCCCACCCTTTATAATTTACATTTGGAAAGAGAATACTTGAATTATTGGAAGAACTTGCTATTAATCCCAATAGAATTAATGGAGGTCCGATTAGTGTTCCCATTGAGCTGTGAATATGTCGATAACCATCACTTCTTTTAACAACATCCAGATTATAGAGAAGAGACCAATGCTGGTGAAATCTCCATTCCATGGTAAGTCCAACATCCTTGTAGGTACTGCTATCAATGATCCCCATGGAACCTTTTAGGGCAATGTGATATTTATAATCCCCTAATTGAGCATTCGAATTGAAAGCTTGAACAACAAATATTAAGGAAAATATAGATCTATAAAAGGGACTCATGTGTATTTGTAATTAATGTTTTGACTTTTAAATATTGAATTACTTAAATTAAAAAATCATTTAAAATTAATCAAACTATCAATAAAATCAATCTATTTTTGCGCTACTTAAAAGTTTATAATGAAATTGCTTTTTACACTACTTCTTATTTGTTCTATTAACGAGATGATTGCTCAAGAGCGCATAGATTATTCCAAACAAGAAAATTGGGCAGTGCTTCCTTGGCATACTCCTGAAAATTTATTGTCGCAAATGCATGATACAAGTTTATTAGCAAAAGCTGATGTATTTTATATTTATCCAACCTTGATGTTAGATGCGAAAGACAAAAGATGGAACATGCCCATGATGGAACAAGAGCATATGAATGACGTACTAAACAGTGCGGTGCAATATCAAGCGAGTGCTTGGGCTGAGGCAGGGAGAATGTATGTGCCTTATTATCGCCAGGCACATATAAGATCTTATTATACCGAAGGGAAAAGAGGAGAACAAGCATTGATGTTTGCTTATGCAGATATTAAAGCTTCTTTTGAATATTATATGGCGCATTACAATCAGGGAAGACCTATCATTCTTGCTGGACACAGTCAAGGATCGACACAGTTATATTTATTGATTAAAGATTTTTTTGAAGGAAAGGCACTGCAAAAACAATTAATTGCAGCTTATATGCCTGGAATAGGATTTGATAAAGATGTTTTTAAAGACATCCCACTCATGACAAGACCGAATCAAACGGGTGGATTTGTCGCTTGGAATACCTTCAAGAAAAAAATAGATAAAGAGAGTTACAATAAGTGGTACAAAGGAAAAGCAGTTGTGAATCCTGTGACTTGGGATTTAAGTCCGATGGCATTAAAAAAAGACCATTTAGGTTTTTACTTTTCCAATGGAAAGCTATACCCTCATATGTTTGATACCCACCTTATCGATGGCGGAATTTGGATTTCAACCCCAAAATGGCCATTTCAATTGATGTCATTGACAATGAAAAACTATCATATCGGGGACATTAATTTATTCTGGGAAGACATTCGACTGAATGCAAAATTAAGAGTCGAAAGCTATTTAAATCTTGAAACTAAATAATTTTTTTCTTTTTTAATTTTTGAGCATCAAGCCAGTATATCACCTTCAAAGAAATACTGTTGGAAGGTCCTTCTTGTAGTGTTTTACCTAAATTATAAAAATAACTTTGAGCCACTCTTTTGTCACTTTGGAAGACTGCGTTTTTCCAAACTAAGTTGATTTCACTTCCAGGCTGGAAGACCCATCTATAGACAAAATCTATAGTGAAGGCATTGAAATTAACATTGTATGCTGAGGCACCATCAAGATCAAGATCATTGTAAACTATAGGCGCTAATACTCCATTGTTTTGAAGGCTGTAGAAGGAATTATAAATAATATAAGAACGATAATGTCGCAGTCTAAAAGACAAATTCATTCTATTCGTCATTGAATAATTAAAATCAATCAAGTTGGTAATATCATTTCTATTGCGCGAGCCAAAAAGAATTCCAGAAAAAGAAGTGTCTAATGGCATGCCAAATTGAACAGCATATCCTTGATTGTTTATTTGTAATCCTTGAGAAATAGAATAAGACAAAAGCATCTTATTGGTTAAACGGAACCTAAGACCAACATTATACTCCCATTCTATCCAATTATTGCGATTTATTTTTGTGAAGTTTCCTCCAAAATCAACTGCTAATTTTTTCTGATAATTCGTAGAAATCCAACCACCTCCACCAATCCACGTAGGAAGCATAAAGAAATACCCTTCACTTATAGGTAATCTTGGTTCAAAATAGTCATAACTTTCTGTCAGGGAAGAATTCATATTTAAGCCAAATGCATTGAATTTTTTGGTGAAGCACATGGTACTAAGATCTAAATTAGTTCCTGTATAAACATTAGGCGCAAATAATCTATTATAATCTATAGAAAGTGTCGAAGTAAATCGGTTAAGGATCCAAAATGGTTTAAAGATCCTATAGCTCATGTAAAAAGAGGCTATGCGTCTGTTATTATTTTGATTGTATCCCAAGTCGTTGGGGTCGTAAGTTGCTGACTCCTCAAAATAAGAGACATTGTACACAAATTTTCCTTTTTGTTTTCCGCCCCAAAGTCCCCAATTGAATCCTGTAGACGAGCTGTCTGAAAACAATTTATTTGAAAAGGAAGAATTCACACCTCCATAATAATCATTGCTTTTATTGTTAAAAACTGAATTAAAAGCAGTGACATTAGCGTCATAAAAACTTCCAGCACGGGTAACATTGGTATTCGTTAAAGTAACAGAACTATTATTTTTTAAATTTTGATCCAAGACCAGAACATTAAAGTTGGTCAAGGGAGATGCTAAAATTTGTCTTTCTTCCAAAGTACTTTGATTGATTGCAGTAGCAAATTGCGGAGCAGTGAGCGCATTAAACACTCCAATTCCTAAACCTTGGTCTGTGCGTCCGGTAAGTTTTGTTGCGTTATACAATCTGGTAGAACCTGGAACAGAAGAAATCCTTTCATTTTCATTTAGTAAATTATTGAGCACAGCAGCAGGAGGCTGAATTCCAATCCTTCGACTGTAAAACAAACCTGATTTATTAAACAATTCTGTGCCTTCTGTAAAAAATTGTCTGTTCTCGTTGAATTGAATTTCAAAAGGAGAAAGATTGAGTACTTGATTATCAAATACTACTTGACCAAAATCTGGCACAAGCGTAACATCCAATGTAAAGGCTTCATTTAAGCCATATTTAATATCCATTCCGCCATTAAATGAACCGCTAGTATTAGAATCAGGAGATTTATTTACATAGGAAGAAAGATAAGGCATAAGTGCCAAACGCAAGGGAGGATCAATACCTTCTATTCCTTCTACCGAACCACTTTTAACCAAATAATTTTCAAAATCTGGACTTACAGGCGACCATGAAGATTGTTCTCTATTGCGACTAATTTGTCTTGAGAAATTAATGCCCCATTCTTGAATGTTTTTAGCAGGAAAACGAATAGCAGAAAATGGAATTCTAATTTCAATGGTCCATGCTGAATCTGACATATAGACTTGACTGTTCCAAACTAAATTTAATTGGTCATTAAAATCCATAGGATTAATCTTTGCGTCTAATTGCACCCCTTGACTGGTCACGCCAAAATAGAAACCATTTTGATTGTCGTTGTACGTATCAAGATAAATACTAAATACATCAGCATTAGGACTCAAATCATCTCGAGAAGTAAAAACTTGAGAAACAGAGTCCATTTTATCATAGCATTTGACCGCAAAATAAATTGCTTCATGATTATAAGCCATTGCAACAGAAGTATTTTGTTGTGCTTTGTTTCCTGGGTTTGGTCTAACGCAGGTAAAGTCAGAAACGAAGGTCGTATTTTGCCAAAGATCTTCTTTTAATTGTCCATCAAAGATAATTTTTTGATTTGTTTTCAGCGCCTTAATGCTTTGAGCATAAACCAAAAAAGGAAACAATAAAATTAGGAATATGAGGCATTTCATGGTGCAAATATACCGTTAGAAACTGTAAAAAATTAATTTCTACGAGAAACAACATGCAAACACTCTTGATACTTTTCAAAAGTAACCCAGCATTTTTTTCTTTTTCGCCAATCAAATAGAACCTGAGCAATAGTTTCTTGCAAATATATTTTCTCACAACTTGTTAAGGTTCTAGGAAATGCGAAACGAGAAAATGAGAAATCAAAAGCATTTCCATTAAGATGAGCGCTTCTTTTCACTGCGGAACGATTTCGCTTTAATAAACGGTTTACAGAACTAATGGTTCGGGTCATCGAAGTTACGATCAGTTTGGCTTGATGCACGGAACTCCCCTTTATTCTAGAATTAAAGTCAATAGAAATTGAATCCATAAGTTCCAAAGTTTCTGGAGTAAGCAGCGCATAGGAATAATAAAAAGTATCTTGTATAAAATGTTTTTGTTGAGGCACAAATACCAAATCTCCTCGCCTCGCCTTTTTTCTTAAACCAGTAACATTCATTGATGGCCAAACACCAGTCTTTTCTGATTTATAAATATAGGAAGTAAGATAATCATTGAGTTGACTGCTAAATTCATTTGGTAAGAAACAAGAACAATCATATTTACAATCACTTAGTTTCTCTTCTGAAACATAGGAAACTATATTTTTTTTTACCTTCGATTTACCATTTTCAAGAAAGAAAATAAAAAATGCTGCCAATAGAGCGACGCTTGAAAGTAAGGTAATATTTAAGATTTTCATTTGAACAAAAATAAGATGATTATTCACAAAATTCAAGTTAAATTTGCATTGTGAAAGAATTTGATGCACTTAGGGTACAATTAGAATTATTAGAATGGCCAAATGTCTATTTTTTTAAATTTATTATGCCCAATGAAGCAGAAAAGATTGCAAAAGTTAGTGCCCTGTTTGATGAAAATGTTGATATCGCATTACACCCCTCAGGAAAAGGAAAATATACCAGTTTCAGTGTTAAATCTGTTGTATTGAATGTTGATGAAATCATTGCTATTTACGAAAAAGCCACAGCCATTGAAGGCGTAATATCATTATAATGAACTATCTATTTTTTAAAGACATTCTATTTTATGCTTTCTTCATTGTGATGGCGATTATTTTGTACCGCCGCTTACTGAGACGCATGAGTAAAGGCAGCATTAATCAAAACGATTATTGTGTATTGTTCAGTTTAGAGCTGAACCCTGCAAGTGGCGAGATTCCTTTCTACTTTACCTTGGAAAAAGAGCAAACGGTTAGTTTATTTATCGAGCACGAAGATAAATCGAGTGTTTTGGTTGTTGAAAAAACGTTTAAGCCTGGCGGACATATTGTAAGATATGACTCAAAACAACTTGCTGATGGATTTTACTACTATATCCTAAAAACCGATCTTCAAGAAACAAAGAAGAAATTTACCATTCAGAACGCTTAAGACTCTTTTGTCTTCTTCGATTTCTTAACCTTTAATTTCGTTTTACCTTTCTTAAAATGGTAGCGTTTTTTACCAAAAGTATTGGAAGGAGAACCTCCCTCGTCAATTTTTACAACCAAACCAATGCTGTGCTGCATATAATCTGATTTACCAAATAGATCAGAACTAAGTCCGATTTTTCCTGAAGATTGAAGTTGAATGCCAACTGAATTACTCAACCAAACATTAAGACCAAGTCCCAAATTAAGGGTTGGAGTAACGTTTCCAACAAGTGAATCATCACAATTACGAATACTCAAACCTAAGCCAGTTGAAACATAAGGATCAATTGCTCCTTCACCAAGAAGCTTATTTAAGGAGTATTTAAGATTAGCATCGGTTGCTAAAAAAAATCCTGTTTTTCCCAATTGCAAATTGACTTCCTTATTAGGATTATATTGATTAAAACTCATGGCCAATTCTGTGCTCCATCCCTTATAAATATACTTATCGGCAAAAATGCGGGAAGGAAAAACATTCGTATGCCAATTACTTGGATCATAAAATGCCGCTGTATTCCCATCGTCATCAAGAGCAGTATAGGAAAGTCCAAACATCCAACCATAAGAATTGGCATTGGTTAATTTTTTAATTGGTTGAGCATTTAGTATTTGACACGTTAAGAATAACGCTAGGACTAGACCTATTTTTTTAAGGGAGAGTAGTTTCATACTTACAAATTTAACTAAAAATGAAACTTACCATATTTGACGCTTCATTATTATCAACATTTTTATACACTATTATCTTAAAGCTATTAAAGGAATAGAAATTAGAAGATTAGTTACAGTTATTACATGAATAATTGAGTATTTTTGTTGTGTGAAAAAAATAAAAAAATATTTAATAAAAGAAGAGGCTTTAGAGAGCTTTGATGTTATTGGTATTTGCACCTCACAATCGGATTTTAGATTGGCCTGGCAATTGAATTCGAAATTTGACATTAAATTGCAAAAATCAGGAAGAACTCTTGAAATTCCAAATAAAAAATCGGGTGATCTAGAACTTTTTGATTATTATTATTTTCAGCATCCAGAGGATCTAATATCCTATTATTTAATAAAAAATAAACAAAACGCTCGCTATGTATTAACAGAAAAGCAGAGTATTGATTACGCATTGGTACTTCAAGAAAATCATGTAATAGATGGACTTGAATTAGTAGATGACCTTAGAAATACAGAAGAAATTATCGCAGCATTTTATTTTAAAAGTAGCGAGTTTTCAAATGAATCTTATTTAATATTTGATTAAAAAAATTATGAAAAAAACAAAAATAGTTGCCACACTTGGACCTGCATCATCGGGGAAAGACACTTTAAGACAAATGATGCTTGCGGGATTAAATGTATGCCGTTTGAATTTTTCACACGGTGCCTATGCTGACCATGAAGCTTGTGTGACAACCATCCGCGAATTAAATGAAGAGTTGGGTTTAAATGTTGCCATTTTAGCAGATTTACAAGGACCAAAAATCCGAACCAATGACATGGAAAACAACGGGGTTTTACTTGTTGTAGGATCTGAAATTAAAGTGCTGGTAGAGAAAGTTATTGGAAACGCTGAACGCTTTTCGATCAACTACCCTAAACTGCCACAAGATGTTTCGGTAGGGGAACGCATCTTATTGGACGATGGAAAAATAATGTTAGAAGTTTTGGAAACCAATAAGACTACTGAGATTCGATGTAAAATAATTCAAGGTGGAATCTTATCTTCTAAAAAAGGAGTCAACTTTCCTAACACAAAAATATCTTTGCCTTCCTTAACAGAAAAAGATCAGGAAGATCTTGAATTTGCTTTAGATCAAGAAGTAGATTGGATTGGATTGTCCTTTGTGCGCTCTGCAAAAGACATTATAGAATTAAAACAAAGAATTGCAAAAAGAGGTGCAAAAGCAAAAGTTATTGCAAAAATAGAAAAGCCTGAAGCTTTAGAAAATATTGATGATATTATTGAAGAAAGCGACGGGTTAATGGTCGCAAGAGGAGATCTTGGAGTAGAAATTCCTTTCCAAAATGTACCGCTGATTCAAAAAATGTTAATCAAAAAATGTGTGCGTAAAGCAAAGCCTATTATCGTTGCTACGCAAATGATGGAATCGATGATCAGCAGCATGTCTCCAACCAGAGCAGAAGTGAACGATGTTGCCAATGCTGTACTAGACGGAACAGATGCAGTAATGCTTTCAGGGGAAACTTCAGTCGGACAATATCCTGTTGAAGTGATTAAGACCATGTCTAACATCATAAAAGAAATGGAAACTCATGGTGGGATTTACAATAAAGAAGAATTACCTGAGCGCGACCAAGTTCGTTTTATCTCAGATTCTATTTGTTTTAATGCTTGTCGTTTAAGTCAGCGCGTTGCTGCTAAAGCAATCATTACGATGTCTTTCTCTGGGTATACAGCCTATAAAATTGCTTCACAAAGACCTAATACGGATATTTTTGTTTTCACCAGCAATAGAAGTATTTTGACCCAATTGAATTTGGTTTGGGGAGTGAAAGCATTCTATTATAACAAACATATCAGTACAGATCATACTATTGCTGATATTAAGTATATCATGAAAACCGAAGGCTATTTGGCACAAGGTGATTTAGTGATCAACATCGCATCGATTCCATTAGAAGATATGGGAGGTTCGAACATGTTAAAATTAAGCTTTGTAGATTAATAAAAATTTTGTGTGATCCTTGATTTTAGATTGCCGAATAACATTTTCTAATGTATATTTGTGGCCTCTAATTCAAGACAACATGAATCAATTTTCAAGAAGACATATTGGCCCAAATATAGCCGAAAAAACCGCAATGCTACAAGTTCTTGGCTTGAATAGCATGGAAGAATTAATTAACAAAACGATACCTGCTGCTATTCGATTAAAAGGCGAACTGTCTGTTGATGATGCCATGACGGAAGCAGAATATCTGCAGCATATTTCTGTATTAGGGAAATTAAATACAGTCAATAAATCATTTATTGGATTAGGTTATCATGAAACTCTAGTTCCATCTGTTATATTAAGAAATGTTCTTGAAAATCCAGGATGGTATACTGCCTATACTCCATATCAAGCTGAAATAGCGCAGGGTCGTTTAGAAGCTTTGTTGAATTTTCAAACGATGATTTTGGATTTAACTGGAATGGAAATTGCCAACGCTTCGCTTTTAGATGAAGGAACAGCAGCAGCGGAGGCCATGATTATGTTTTATAATTCAAGATCTCGTTCAGACATTAAAGAAGGTAAAAATAGATTTTTTATCTCTAAAGATTGCTACCCACAAACATTAGAAGTAGTTCAAGGTAGAGCGATCAATTTAGGAATTGAATTGATTATTGGAGATGAAGAAACTTTTTCAGATTTAGAAAATTGTTTTGGTGCTATCATGCAATATCCTAACGGTAAAGGTGCCATAGGAAATATCGAATCGTGTATCTCCAAGTGGAAAGCCGCTGGTATCCAAGTGGCTATTGCTTCTGATTTATTAGCCTTAGCATTATTAAAATCACTAGGATCAATGGGAGCAGATGTTGTATTTGGCTCCTCACAACGCTTTGGGGTCCCGATGGGATTTGGTGGTCCACATGCCGCATTCTTTACTTCAAAAGAAGATTATAAAAGAACGATGCCAGGAAGAATTATTGGAGTATCAAAAGATGCAGACGGTAATATGGCCTTACGTATGGCGCTTCAAACAAGAGAACAACACATCAAACGAGATAAAGCGACTTCAAATATTTGTACCGCTCAAGCACTTTTGGCTGTTATGGCAAGTATGTATGCTGTATATCATGGTCCAGATGGAATAAAAGCAATTGCAAAGCATGTCAACCAACTAGCGCTTACTTGTGCTAATGGATTAAAAGAAATGGGCGTTTCAATTGTTTCCAACGACTTTTTTGATACGATTTGTGTAACGGCTGTAGATACCAAGAAAATTAAAATTGCAGCTGAAGCAAAAGGAATGAATTTTAATTTCATTAATGATCATAGCCTTACCATTAGTTTTGGCGAACCTCATTCAATGGCTGATGTAACAGAAATTATCAGCCTATTTGCAGATACATTAAATACATTTGCACCTGCTATTTCTTCCACTGGAACTTCAATTCCAATTGCTTACAGCAGAAAAGAAGCGATCCTTACCCATTCTATTTTCAATTCACATCATTCAGAATCAAAAATGATGCGTTACATCAAGCGCTTGGAAAATAAAGATTTGTCGCTTGTACACAGTATGATTGCCTTAGGCTCTTGTACCATGAAATTAAATGCAGCATCTGAATTGATGCCCATCACCAATCCTCAATTTTGTAATTTACATCCCTTCGCTCCTATTGATCAGGTTCAAGGTTATTACAAAATGTTGGAACAACTAGAAAAAGATCTTTGCGCCTGTACTGGATTCGCTGCTGTTTCTTTACAACCTAACTCAGGTGCTCAAGGTGAATATGCAGGATTAATGGTGATAAAAGCTTATCATGAATCACGAGGTGATACGCATAGAAAAATAATTATTATCCCTTCGTCTGCACACGGAACGAATCCTGCTTCAGCAGTTATGGCTGGTTTTGAGGTGATTGTTACGAGTTGTGATGAAAACGGAAATATTAATATTGAAGAATTAGAGCGCGTTGCTGTTGAAAATAAAGATATCCTAGCGGGTCTAATGGTTACTTACCCTTCTACACACGGTGTATTTGAGGAAGGAATTCAAGTGATCACAAAAATCATTCATGACAATGGTGGACAAGTCTATATGGACGGAGCCAATATGAATGCTCAAGTAGGCTTGACCAATCCAGGGAATATTGGAGCGGATGTTTGTCACCTTAATTTACACAAGACTTTCGCCATTCCTCATGGTGGTGGTGGCCCTGGAATGGGCCCTATCGGAGTAGCAGCACATTTAGCACCTTTTTTACCTGGAAATCCTTTGGTGAAAATGGGAGGAGAAAAAGCTATTCATGCTATATCAGCAGCGCCATTTGGTAGTGCTTTGATTTTATTGATTTCTTATGGGTACATCAAAATGTTAGGTGCTAAAGGATTAAGAGAATCTACTGAAATGGCTATTTTAAATGCCAATTATATTGCCGCCCAATTAAAAGGTCATTATGACGTCCTTTATACGGGTTCTAATGGAACGGTAGCACACGAAATGATATTGGATTGTCGTGATTTCAAAAGAACTTCAGAAGTTGAAGTAGCCGACATGGCGAAAAGATTGATTGATTTCGGATTTCATGCACCGACGGTTTCTTTTCCAGTAGCGGGAACTTTAATGATTGAGCCAACTGAATCAGAAGACAAAGACGAATTGGATCGTTTTATTGAAGCAATGATTAAAATTCGAGCTGAAATAAAAGACATCGAAATGGGCAAGTACGATAAACAAAATAATTTATTGAAAAATGCACCGCATACTGCAGATTGTATTATCAATAGAGCGTGGGAATATCCTTACACTCCTAAAGAAGCTGCTTACCCAGTTGAATACTTAAAAGATTGGAAGTATTGGGCTCCTGTTAGAAGAGTTGATAATGCTTTTGGAGATCGAAATTTAATTTGTTCTTGTCCAAGCCTGGAAAGTTATACTCAAGCATCATGAAACTAGACATCCTCGCTTTTGCTGCCCATCCTGATGATGTAGAATTATCTGCCTCAGGAACTCTTTTAAAGTATATAGCAGAAGGAAAAAAAGTAGGGATTATAGATTTGACGCGTGGTGAACTTGGTTCCAGAGGGACTGCTACAACTCGATCACTTGAAGCAGAAAATGCAGGAAAATTAATGGGTCTCAGTGTGAGAGATAATCTAGATTTAGCCGATGGTTTTTTTGACGATTCTTTTGACACTAAAATGCGCATTATCCAACAAATTAGAAAATATCAACCTGATATTGTTTTGGCTAATGCCATGAGTGATCGCCACCCAGATCATGGAAGAGCCGGAAAAATTGTAGCAGACGCTAGCTTTTTATCAGGTTTGCTTAAGATTCAAAGTGCTGAAGATGATATTCCTCAAGCACCCTTTAGACCTCAGCTATTGTTGCATTACATACAAGATCATTACCTCAAGCCCGATATCGTTATTGATGTAAGTGACTTTATGGAGCAGAAAATTGAAGTGATTAAAGCTTTTACTACTCAATTTTACGATCCAAATTTTGATGGACCGGAAACGCCGATATCAGGAGAAGATTTTTTCGACTTTATCAAAGGAAGAATGATGACACTTGGTAGACCTATCGGAGCAAAATACGCCGAAGGATTTACCTGCGATCGAATTCTTGGAGTTGATGATTTATTTGACCTGCGTTAATAAATCAACAGCGCCAAACTTACCCCTACCACAATACTGATCAATTTCAAGAAATTGAACTTATGATTCTCAGAGGTTTCAAAGATAATCGTTGTAGAAATGTGTAAAAACATACCCAAAACAACGCCTAAAATCATTTGAAAATTTAAGCCAATTTGTTCAGGCGTGACTGCCAATCCGAAACAAACCCCCAAAGGAGTCATGCAAGCAAAAAGTCCTAATACGATCCATGCTTTAGCTTTACTCAAAGAGGTACTCAATAATAAAGTCATCAAGGCAATGGCAACAGGTACTTGATGGAAAATAATGCCCCAAAAAAGGGACTCATGACTCTCGTGCGCATGATGGGCAATGATCCCTGTGTAATGATTTCCCAAAGGAATTCCTTCAATTATGGAATGAATGGACAAGGATAGAAATAAAGTCCACGGCATCGCTTGACCTTTGTGCACATGAACATGTCCGTGTTCAATGCCTCCCGAAAAATACTCCAACAAGAGTTGGATTAAAAATCCTGATAGAATGTATAAACCTACAGAAGTTCCTTTAGATTCATATAATTCTGGAAGAAGATGTTCGAATAAAATAGCCAATAAAAATCCGCCACTAAATGCTAAAGCCAATTTAATAAAATGACTTTTATTACTCGCATTAAGGGTAGTTACTATCAATCCACCGAGTACAACAGAAAAGAGGAGTCCAATAAGAACAAAAGTAAAAGACATCATTTTCTTTTGGCGATTAAAATTAGGCGATCTGAATGAGAGGCATCAAATGCATTCAATTCAAAGTCTCCAAAGGTATGTAATATTTCAAAATCAGCCTCAAGTAAGGCTTTGAAATCTTCTAAATACAAGGCTTGCACCCGCTCGGTGTAATGAAAATCTTCCTCTTCATCTGAAAATTGAATGTCTTTAAAAATATGAGTTCCGTCAAATCTTCTTGAAATATCAAAGCTCAAGGTATCTCGTTGAACGGTTTCTGCGGCTACCAAATTTGTAATTACCTTCTTGGCATTCATAAAATCTATGAGTAACAAGCTGTTTTTATCCAGCATTTGTGCAATCGCATGCAACATCTTTTTATTATCCTCTTGCGCGTCAAAATAACCGAAACTGGTGAAGAGATTTGCGATCAGATCAAATTTTTGACCTACAATTGGTTCGCGCATATCATGCACTGAAAAGGATAATTTATCATTTTCTAGCTGTTTTGCTGCAGCAATACTATTGGGAGATAAATCAACTCCTAGTACCTGCATTCCATGCTGACAAAACATCTGTGCATGTCTGCCTTTTCCGCATGCTAGATCTAAAACTTTAGAATTGATTGGCAATTTCAAAAAGGCAACAATTTGTTGGATAAACTCTTTTGCTTCTTCTTCATTTCTGTTCTGATACAGCAGGTGATAATACTGCGTATCAAACCAATTTGCGAACCAATCTTGTTTTTTCATGAGGATAAAGTTAAGGCTAATTGAAAAGTTATCCATGAATCTGTTTAAATTCGTAACACAAAATGAAAAAAATAGGTCTTACAGGTGGAATTGGTTCAGGGAAAACATATGTTTCTTCTATACTGAAAGCTATGGGATTTCCTGTATTTTCATCAGATGAAAGTGCCAAGAGCTTGATGCAGTATGATCCGGAAATAAAAAAGGAACTTATTAAAATATTTGGGCCAACTGTTTATATCAATGGGGAGTTAAACAGTGTTTTTTTAGCAAGTGCACTATTTTCGGATGATGCGCTTCGTGTACAAATCAATGCCCTCATTCATCCAGCGGTAAGGCGCGACTTCGATCAATGGGCAAAAAAACAAAAGCAATTACTGGTATTCAATGAAGCAGCCATACTGTGTGAAACGGGTGCTTATGTCGAATTGGACGCCTGTATTTTAGTAAGTGCGCCCGATGAAATAAAAATAAAACGCATCATAGAAAGAAATTCTTGCAGCAGAGCAGACGCTGAGGCTCGAATGGCGGCGCAATGGAGTGATGTAGAAAAAAGAAAATGCTGTGACTACGAAATAATGAATAGTGGTGATAGACCCTTACTGATTCAGGTAGAACAAATTTTGGATTCCCTTTTAAAAGATTAATTGTCCCATCGCTTTCTTAACACAAGATCTTTTTGTCATGATTTTAAACCAAAATACACGCCAAAAAAGCGAAGGATTCTGTGTTTTTCTATTGATATTCAACCCCTTACAGGGTTGCCTTCACAGTGTTAAAAATTGATTTTCGGCATCATTAAAACCCTTCATGAATAGGCGAACTGTTTTATGTTTTCTATTGATTTTCAACCCCTCACAGGGTTGAAAATTCGTTTTGTGGGATCATTAAGACCCTTCAAAATAATTAATAATCTTTTTGATTATTTCGAATAATCTATATTAAAAGTGACCCCAAACTTCAGTGGATACACTGCCATGGTTGCTTGTTTCTGAAACAGAGGAGTTAAAGAATAACTAGCGAATAAACCAAAAGCATGCCACCCTGCTCTTACCGTTCCATCTAACAAGAAATTCCGCATGTTAAATCTAGAATATAGATAATTGCGGTATCGATCACCTTGATCATCTTTACCCGCCTGATAGGTAACTGAGGAGAAACGATAAGAACCAATTACACCAGCTGAGAAATAGATGCTTTTATTCTTTTGCGCTTTTGTACTAAATTCTAAAAGCAATGGAAGTGTTAAAGTATAACTCGTTAAGGTGTTATTTCTAAATTTTCCTGCAGTACTGATCTCAGCGTAAATAGTATCTTTTGTATGAATAATTGAATAATTATCTCTGAAACCTAAACTACTAATTCCGGCACCTAAACCTGTTGTAAGTCCTAAATATTGTCTGAAAATAGGGAGTTTATACTCTAGGAAATTAAAATTAAATACCGCAGAGGTTGCTGGATTTACATTCCAATAGGGAGTAGTAGAGAAATTAGTTCCGAAAGCTTTTCCGGTCATGGCATCTATATTGCGCAGTGTGGTATAACCTAAATCAAAACCAGCCCAATGTGCTTGGTATTTAACTTTGTCGTCATCATCAAAATCATCACCTCCAATCACAAAAGAAATTGGCAAATTCATCACCGTTCTTTCCAGCAAAGCTGTATCAGTAGTTCCAGGAATCCAATTCGGCATGATAGATACCACGCGAATTGCTTCCTTTTCTATGGATGGACAACCCAAACCCTTCAAAATCTTAACATCACTTACTTTGCCATCTTTTTCTACATAAAATTGTACATAAACCTTACCCTGAATATCCTCTTCAATGGCTTCTTGCGGATACGTAATGTGTTCTTGAATAAAACGCATGAGTGCATCTTGTCCACCCGGAAAAGTAGGTTCAATATCACTAGGACCTTCCGCTACTTCAATCGGAGGAGGCAAAGGAACATCACCTTGAGAAAAAACATTGAGTGCGAATGCTGAAAAAATAAAAACTAAAAGGAAGTGATTTTTCATAAGAGTATATTAATTATTAATTAAAATTTAAAAAGAACCCTACACATTAAATTTCTACCCGCTTGAGGGTAATAAAAATTCTCCGTTGTTTTTTGACCATCATAAAGGTATGAAAATGTATACCCATTATTAGCATAAAAATAATTAAAAATATTATTCACTTGAAGACCGAAAGTAATTTCTCTTCCTAAAACATGTCGCAGCGCATAGTTCAGCGTTAAATTACTGTAGGAAAAGGCCTTAATGCTTCGATCAATTGCTGAAGTATTGTCCAAAAATTGTTGCGACACATATTTACTCATCCATTCTACAGTCATGTTTTTAAAGGGCAGCCAAACAATACCAAGGCTTGAAACTACCTTTGGAGAAAAGGCTAAATCTACGTCATTGTGCGTAATCACTTGTTGCGAATAATAGGGTTCAGTAGAGGAATAAACATCCAAAAATTCATTGAATTCTTTTATCTTATTTTGACTTAAGGCCAGAGACCCATTAAATTTCAAGAAAGTAAATGGAGCATACAGGGTATTCAATTCAAGTCCCAATCGATAACTAGACCGAACATTGGTGCGGGTATAAGAACCCACATCATTAATTTCACCCGTCAAAACAAGTTGATTGGTATAATCCATGAAATAAGCATTCACATTCAAGAGCATTTTAGGTTTTTTGTAGGTATAACCCAATTCAAAATCTCTTAAAACCTCGGCTTTTGGTCGGCTATTTGGGGTGCTTTCTCTAAAATCCTTGCGCACGGGTTCTCTATGAGAAACACCAAAGGAGGCGAAAATGGATTGCGCATAAGAAAGTTGTCTTGAAATAGAGATTTTTGGATTTAAAAAATCAAATTTTACGCGTTGTTGGACATCCTTTAACACGCCCGAAACTTGATCCACACCTATAAAAGAGTAGTCTAAATGTCTGAACTGGATGTCGCCATTGAACAACCAATCTTTCAGCCTATACGAACCTTTAAGATAGGAAGACCATTCAGATTTTTGTCCAGACTCATTGTAATAGCGATCTCCTAATTCCGAATCAGAAGCAAAACGAGACCAGATCACTTCACCATAATGACGACCCATATAAGTATTCACAGAACCTCCCCAAACCAAATTGAAACGGTGTTTGAAATAGGAAAGAGAAAATACAGAACCTACAAAATCATTATTCAACCAGCGCTGGCGAATTAAATCACTTGTAGTAAGGGTATCGTTACCTACAACAACCGAAGACATTCCATAAGCGCTTAGGGCTTGGTTATTTTTATATTCCTCATAATACCCTCTTCCATATGTATAATGACCTGAAACATTTAAAATTAAATTAGATTTCAAGGAATAGGTATAATGCAATTGATAGTTATCTTGCTTATAATTATCCACTTGATTTTTATAGGTGTAATAATTATAAGTTCTTCCCGAGCTCAATAAATTTTGTCTTTCCTCAGGACTCAATAAATTACGGTCAGCATAAGCATTCATCTCATTTACATTTCCTATTAAGCGACTTTCTGGCGTTCCATACCAAGCCTGATAGGTCAACTCATGTCCACTAAAAACAAGTGCTTTCAAAAGGAATTTTTTACCCATGTAAGCGCCTGAAAAATAGATGGAATTTAGATTTGATTGGGCTCGATCTAGAAATCCATCAGAAGCAATGCGAGAAAGACGCGTTTCAAAATTAAACTTTTGATGGAGGAGTCCCGTTCCAATTTTAATAGAATTTTTGAGTGTGTTAAACGATCCATAACTATTATCAATAGTTGCGTAGGGAGTTTCAGAAAGATTGTTGGACTTCAGATTTAATCCTGCGCCAAAAGCGGCAGCACCATTTGTAGAGGAACCAATACCGCGTTGAATTTGAATATTTTCAATGGAGCTGCTCAAATCTGGCATGTTGACCCAATAAACATCATGCGATTCAGGATCATTGATGGGAATACCATTCAAAGTGACATTGATCCGAGAAGCATCTATTCCTCGAATTCTCATGCCTGTATACCCTACTCCATTTCCGGCATCTGAGGTAGTTACTAAAGACGGTGTACCATCCAATAAGAAGGGTAAATCTTGTCCAAAGGCCTTTTTTTCTAGGCCTTTCTCTTCCACCAAAAGAGCTGATGTAGACACAGCAGATGCTCGGGTTGAAGAAACTTGAACCTCTTCTAAAGTTTGGGAACTTTTATAGAGCTGAATATCTAATTGGAGATTATAAGCTTCAGCATAATAAACCTGGTAACTTACAGTATACCCCGGATATTCAAAAACCAGCGTATTTTCATCACCAAATACAGGTCCTAAAATAAAATTTCCTTGCGCGTCGGTTTGCGTACAGAAGTTGGTGGCCTGAATACAAACCTTTACTCCTTCCATAATTTTGCCGTCCTCATCATAAACGGAACCCATAAAATTATTTTGTCCAAAAGAGAAAAAAGTTGCTACTAAAAAACCGATACTGATAAAAATTCTTGTTTTCATTTGTTTCAAATTACACAAGAACAAGGGGCTAATTCCAGATCGTTATTAATTAGCACAGTCATCTTCCCTTCGTAGGCATTATCCTAAATCAGGTTCAATGGGTATAATCTCAGCCTTGTCAAAGGCACCCCTTAGAGACAGGACAAAATTATAAAATAATTTGAATTGACGTTTAGATTTTGAAGGAATAAAAAATCTTGACAAAAAGATATTGTGGAAATAAAGTGTTCCGTTAAATAATAATCATAATTAGACGCAGGAGATGTTATCGGTCACAATACTGGTGACACGAAGGTGTTAAAGATAAACTTTTCTCGTCGGTATTTTTTATGAATTAATAATAAAGATAGCGCGGAGGTAGTAGTAATCACTGTACCAACCGTGATTATGGCAAATCTTTCTAATGCGCAAAAATCTATGAACATGCCGCCACAGGTTTTGGGCATGCTTAATCCCTTAATCCAGATACCTCCACCTAGAGCCATTCCTGCTAATCCGATATAACTTTGAGCAATAATAGTATTGATTCTAGAAAGTTCTATCCAAGTATTATCCACCTTGATTTTATCAATGGTTATTTCCTTTATTACCCCTTTTACTCTATCGTCATAATTGGTTGAATTGCTTACTTCAAGAGTTATCTTATCACCTATGCTATAAACTTTTCTGACACTGTTGTCAAATTTTTTTTTGACAAAAAAAGTACTCGAAGTCTGCGCATTAATGCATTGACTGAATAGGATTACAAAAAAGAGGGACAGATATTTCATTTGGATTTGAATTAGGTTTGATCAAATGTAATTAAGTTGCTCGTAATCTTATAATTGAATTTCACAAGCTGTAGTTTCTTACTTGCGCAATTTGATAATTATACCTGTCAAAAAATCCCGACATTTACCATTGTTGAGGTATTAGATTTTCTATAAAGATTACAAGAGAAATCTCAGCGCAGCATAATATATAAATTGCTACATTTAAGGTCTATGCAAAAAACAGTTGCGGTAACAGGTGCCAGTGGGCACATTGGAAATGTGGTTTGTAGAAAGCTGATTGAATTAGGCTATTCGGTAAAGGCTTTTTATCATTCCGAAGCTGCCAGTCTAAAAGAGTTGCAACTTACATTGGTTAAAGGTGATATTCTCGATCCAACTGCGGTAAGAAACTTATTAACTGGATGTGATTATGTAATCAATTGCGCTGCAATAATTAGTATCAATGGTGATCCAAGTGGATTGGTATACAAGACCAATACTCAAGGTCCTGAAAATATTCTTACCCTATCCAAGGAACTTGGAGTAAAAAAAATAATTCATGTCAGCAGCGTACATGCCGTTCATGATTTGCCGCACAACACACCTTATGATGAGACACGACCTTATAAGACGAAAAAAGATTTTGCCTACGATTACTCTAAAGCCCAAGGCGAACAAATCATGCTTGCTGGGGCTGAACCCGATGGCTTAGAAGTGGTGGTTGTTAGACCCAGTTGCGTCATAGGACCTCATGATTTTAAACCTTCTAAAATGGGGGTGGCACTAAAAGGATTCTACAAAAAGAAATTCTTATTCCTTCCCAACGGTGGCTATGACTTAGTGGATGTTCGAGATCTTTCAGCGTCTATTTGTACTGCTCTTGAACTTGGAAAAAACAAAGAAAT
The DNA here is from genome assembly GCA_044339115.1 of Crocinitomicaceae bacterium. Classification (GTDB taxonomy): domain Bacteria; phylum Bacteroidota; class Bacteroidia; order Flavobacteriales_D; family Crocinitomicaceae; genus UBA952. The sequence continues at coordinate 6,020 of JBIIWA010000001.1, read as the reverse complement.
TTACTTGTTGTCTGGAAAGTATTACCGCTTCAAAGATTTGGCAAAAGAAATTGGAATGGTGCGTGAGCAAAAGAAAACCATCCTGATTCTACCCAATTGGCTTTTAACACTTAGCCTTCCTTTTGTTTGGCTAGCAGGTAAAATAACCCAGACAGCGCCATCACTTACAAAGGAGTCAATTGTTGCCATTACGGAAGGACATCCTAAAATGAATAATGAGAAAGCAAGATCGATACTGCATCATAAAACACGACCATTACAAGAATCCCTTAGGGATATTTTTAATAATTAAGGTCCGATAAACATTATTTTTTTAATAATTCAAAATCGTTAAGTTGGACATAAAAAATATTACTCCCCCTACTTTTTTTTCCGCAAAAAAAGTAGCAAAAAAACTCGAAAGTGGCATGCGTTCATTCTCTCCAATCCTAAGACTTGACCGTTTCGGTGATTTCTATCGAACTACCTCACGGTACCCAAGTCTTACTTCAATGCAATCATTACCTTATGCAAGCTTTCATTTAAAAAATAACTTACCATTTGTTTCCTCCGTTGTGTCTTTCGAGAGCTCATCGAGCGGAGTCGAGAGGCGCGCTAGACTAGACTTGATTTTTTCGTTCTTTTGTATCAAGATAAAAAAAACAAAGAAAATAAAGTTCGATATTTATCGGACAATAGCAATTCAAAATAAATAATTTATGACTCTTTCTACGCTTAATATGATCACCTTTTCATGGATTGGATTAGCAATCGCGGTTCATGTTACCATGTTTTTTATCAAAGCTCCCTTCGGTAGACATACTTCCACCAAATATGGAAGGTCTATTAATAACAAATGGGGCTGGTTTTTAATGGAATTACCTTCCCTTTTGATTATGGGTTATTTTTTATTCTTTGGTTCTAAATCGCTCTATTCTTATACTTGGATCTTATTCCTCATGTGGATTTTGCACTATTTTAACCGCACTGTGATTTATCCCTTGCGCATCAAGTCTACCGATAAAAAAATGCCGCTATTCATTGTGCTTAATGCAGTAATTTTTAATCTATTTAATGCTGGATTGAACGGTTACTTTTTGGCTGAATTAGCTGATGGTGCCAATTATGCAGATGCTTGGCTAAGCAGTCCGCATTTTATCATTGGAAGTAGTTTGTTTTTTATTGGGATGGCCATCAACTGGACATCAGATACGCTATTGATAGGTTTAAGAAAAAAAGGAGAAACAGGATATCAAATTCCAAAAGGCTTTTTATTTGATCTGATTTCATCTCCCAATTTATTTGGAGAAATTATAGAATGGACAGGATTTGCTATTCTTGCATGGAACCTCCCAGCGCTTAGTTTTGCCATTTGGACCTTCGCTAATTTAGTGCCAAGAGCATTGAATCACCACCAATGGTATAAAGATAAATTCCCTGACTACCCCAAGAACAGAAAGGCTGTATTTCCTTATATATTTTAAATAACCCCATACAAATTATGAATCCTAAAGTTGATTTTTATTTTTCGAAAGAAATAAAATGGAAAGGAGAAATGGAGCTCTTAAGAGTTATTACGCTGAGTTGTGACTTAGAGGAAGTATTAAAGTGGGGCGTTCCTTGCTATACTTTTGAGAACAACAATGTGGTCTTAATTCATGGTTTTAAAAACTACTGTGCCCTATTGTTTGTCAAAGGTGTGCTGTTAAAAGATCCCAAAGGAATTTTGATTCAACAGACAGAACATGTACAAGCGCATCGACAAATTCGTTTTACCCATGTGCAAGAAATCATCGATCAACAAGAGGATATCATAAGCTATATTATGGAAGCTATTGAACTCGAAAAAAATGGAGAGAAAATTCCATTTAAAAAACCTGAAGAATTTAAAATGGCTGAAGAGTTCAAGATTAGATTAGAAGAAAATATTGACTTGAAAGTTGCTTTTGAATCCCTAACTCCTGGCAGACAAAGAGCCTATCTACTTCACTTTGGCGGAGCAAAACAAAGTTTAACAAGAGCAGCCAGAGTTGATAAATGTATACCCAATATCCTCAAAGGAATTGGGTTAAACGATGCCTATAAATAAGTGCTAGTATGAAAGTTCTATTTCCAATTTTCTTGATGTTTCTCTTTGGCTTTAATGATGCCTGGTCGAAAGATATTATTATCCTTGACTCCAATCAATTGAAAATAGAAGATCAAAAATGCTTGATTTAACCGTGCTTTCTAAGGGGATTTACTTTATTCAAATTGGGACACAAATGCAGCGCATAATTCTTAAGTAGCGGATTCTTTTAATAACAAACCATCAAATATAAAAAAACTATACTGTATAATGGCTTAACACTTTTGTTAAGTAACTGTAAATAAACATCCTTCTGTCCAAAAGTCCATCCTTTATTCTATTCATCCAATGGAAACTTTATAGTGCTCCCATTTGGCGGAACTACAATAACGAAATGGGCAAAAAAGAGGTGTTTGAATATAACTACAGCTCCTTTTTAAATCCAATTTTCTCTCGCTGTTTTTGTGAAATGGATTTTTTATCTTTTTGAATTAGGTAATTCAGAGTTTTATGAATAAGCACATTATCTTAAAAAAACCTCATTTTTTTAGATATATTTGTAAATTAAAAGCATGATCTTATGAAGATATTATTATTGTTTGTAGTAGGACTTGTGATTTCTGTGAATTCACAAGCGCAATCTAAATATTTTGTTTCTACATCCGGAAACGATTCAAATTCAGCTTTATCATTAGCATTAGCATGCGCTACCATTCAGCATGCTATTGATTTGTCAGTTTCTGGAGATACTGTTATGGTTCAACCAGGATTTTATGCCGAAAATATCATTTTCAATGGGAAAAATATTAAAGTTTTTTCAAATTACATTTTGAATGGAGATACTTCAATTATCTCATCCACAATAATTGATGGTGATGCAAACGGTTTTCCTGTAGTAAGATTTATTAACGGAGAAAATAATAATGCTCAACTCAATGGATTCACTATTCAAAATGGTTTAACTGCTACAAATTTGTGGGGTGCAGGAATTCACATACATAATTGGGGAACAAGTCCAACTGTAAAGAATTGTAAAATAAAGAATAACACTGTATTCAATCAAAGTTCAGGTGCAGGTATTTTCATAATTAACACGGAGGCAACATCTGTTTTTCAAAATCTTATAATCGAAAATAATGTTAATAACGGAGGTGTTGGAGGATTTAGTGCCCATGCATCCAATTTTGATATGAAAAATGTAATAATTAGAAATAATACGGGAATGGCATTTAATAGATCAATCGGTGCTGGAAGTATTTCAAATCATATTTATCCGGTTACAAATTGTTTAATTGTAAATAATAATTTCCCAAATACCATTTCATGTCAAGATATTGTTTTTTTAAACTGTACAATATCCAACAATAATGGGACTATTACTTTTGCAGGAAATTCCGGAATAATTAATAGCATTATAGGCACTGGTCAATCCATTTCTTCCCAAGGTTTTTTAAAAGTAAAGAATTCTTTAGTTCAAGATGGTCAAACTTCAATTTCTTCTCCAATACAGAATCTTGTTAATTATTCTAACAATATTTCAGGCGACCCTAAATTCATTGCACCTAATCAAGGGAATTATAAATTGCAAAACTCATCAAATTGTATTGGATATGGTATAAATAATGTATCTTATTATTCTTATAATTATGTTTCTCCAACTACAGATTTAACACAATTAAATAAACCAATTCCTATTAGTTCGAATCCTGACATTGGTTGTTATGAAAACAACTATGCTTTTTCTTCACCTATTTTATTGTCTATTCAAGCGGCTAATCAAACTGCCAACTTAATTTGGAATAATAACAATGTCTCTAACATTGTTGAATATCGAATTTTCAGATCAACTTCTTCGATACCAGATACGGTTATTACAGGAGCTTTAGTGAACAATGTTTCCTCAACAACATTTTCATATTTAGACAATAATCTTACGAATTTAACTACCTATTATTATCGAATTCAAGCAAAAAACTCCCTAGGATTTTGGAGTGGTTTAAGTAATCAAATCAGTGTGATTCCGAACATACCTCCTTCAACACCTGTAATAACTTCATCCGAAATTGGTCCCAGACGAAATGCTCTAACATGGAATAGCTCTACAGGGACAAATAGCACTATTAAGTATCGAATTTTCAGAGGAACACAACTCAGTAATCTCTCACTGATTAATGATAATTATGTTAATACAAGCTATATTGACACAGGATTAATTGCGAACGTAACTTATTATTATCAAATAGCTGCTTTTGACACCTTTAATGTGCAAAGTTTACTTACATCAATCATTACATTAAAACCAAATAGGATCTGGTATATAGGTGAAATAGGGATAAATAATAATATGAGAGGCTTTGCTTCAATCGCTATGGCCTCTTTTTCATACATGCAGTCTTTTGCTTCTGCAGGTGATACTGTAATATACCTTCCAGGGCAATATTATGAAAACATAAACCTTCTCAAGTCGATTTATTTTTCTTCCCTCGCAATTTTAAATCCAACAAATTTAACAACCTATCAAAATAACACATTTTTAACTTCCTTGAACTCTAATCCATTAATTCTTGTTTCCAGTTCTTCTACAACAAAGTTGAATTTATATGGACTAACTATTCAAAATTGTACTGGTCAAGTAATGAATGTTTCTTCCACAAACTATCCAGAAATTAATCGCGTTAAATTCATTAATAACGGAAATCTTGGGGCAGAAGTAATTAGAATAAATGGAAATACAGTAGTTAAAAATTGCTACTTTACAGGAAATGTATTTGCGACCTTGATTTGCATGAATGGAATTGGCGCAGGTTTTCCAACCGTTCAATCCTGTGAATTCAAAAACAATGGACAAAGCAATCAATATGGAAAATCGCTCATGTATTCATTTACAAGAACCATTATTGCAAACAATCTTATCTATAATAACATTGGAGCGATGATTAACGGTGGGTGCAACGGGCCTTTAGACACGATGATAATCATGCATAATACAATTGTGGGAAATCAAGGATATGGAATTGTTTTAGATCATTGTTCTGGAGGTGTCAATGGGTTTTTCGACAACAATATCATCGAAAATAATTCACTAGGCTGTCTTTGGTTCGTATCAAATGCAGGTGGATTTTCAACAATTCGTTTACGAAACAATAAGTTAAATTCAAATCCATATTATACGCAAAACCCAACTCAATATTCACTCACTTGGCAAAATAATGATACTATTTCTGGGTTTACCTTTAATTATCCTATTAGCAATGTTTCCCAATTAAATTTACCTAATTATTCTAATTCAATAGGCTCCGCTTTGTCCTTTAACATAACAAATATAAATAGTGATTTTAATGGAGTAAATAGACCCATACCAATTGGATCTATACCTGACAGAGGGGCATTGGAAAACAGTCTAGGATCGTCATCAAATGCACCTCCGATTTTGAATATCCCGTCCAATTTGACTTCACTTGAGGATCAGTTTGCAACAATTAATTTTACAGGCGTTGACGATGGAGATTTCTATTCAAGCCAAACAATCAATGTTTTCGCAACGTCAGGAAATCTAAATATTATAAATAATTTAAGTGTCAATTATACATCAGGTCAATCGACAGCTAGCATCACATACACGCCTGTTGCCAACGCATACGGAATTGTACCAATTACCATTAAATTGAAAGATAATGGCGGGATTTTGAACGGGGGTATTGATTCAACTATTTACAATTTTAATATTTCAATTCTAAATATTAACGATTCACCAATAGCTTTAAACGATACATCATCTACAAACGAAGATACTCCAATCTCTTTCAATATAGATGCCAATGACTATGATGTGGACAATGCCCTATCTTTGAACACGATTGACTTAAACCAATCGTCCATTGGTGTTCAGTCCACATTTTCAAATACGCATGGATCTTGGAGCGTAAATACATCTGGAGTTTTGACTTACACACCAGCAATTAATTTCAACGGT
>JBIIWA010000024.1:0-3013 GCA_044339115.1 Crocinitomicaceae bacterium | reverse complement strand
ACGCCTCGATTGATGCTACCGTTAGTGGTGGAACTGCTCCCTATAACTTCTCTTGGAGTTCTGGAGCAATAACAGAAGATGCCTTTAACCTAAGTGCTGGAAACGATACCCTTACCATTACTGATGCCCAAAACTGTGTACTTGATTTAATCGTAAATGTAACTCAGCCAGCGGCCATTCAAATCATGATGGCAACCACCAATATCGCTTGTTTTGGAACCACCACAGGAGCGATTGATGTCACCGTGACGGGTGGAACTCCTAATTATTCCTATTTGTGGAATACTACTGCTACTACACAAGATCTAAGTGCCCTTAATATTGGGCAATATATACTACAACTTACCGACGGAAATGGATGTGTAGTTTATGGGTCAAGTACCATCTCTCAACCCGCAGCTCCACTTACCATACAAGTTACAGGAACCAACATAACGTGTCACAACGGAACCGATGGGTCCATTAATCTCACCATCAACGGGGGGTCGCAACCCTATTTAATCAATTGGAGTAATGGAGCCACGACCGAGGATCTTTACAACCTACTTCCTGGAATTTATACCGTGACCGTGACCGATTCCAATGCCTGTGTTTTGAGTGGAAGTATGAATATCTCACAACCTGCACAGCCGCTAAGTATCAACAATGTAAATCTTACCCAAATATCCTGCTACGGTCTCTCCAACGGACAAGTAGATATTAGTGTCTCAGGAGGATCATTCCCTTACTCTTATGCTTGGTCCAATAATGCCATCACTCAAGATTTGATCAATGTTCCGGCGGGTGGATACAGTGTGACCGTTACCGATTTTAATGGCTGTACAACTGCTGCTAATTACACCTTAACCCAACCGAGTTCGGCGGCAGTAATCACCTACAACACTTACCCTGTGTTTTGTTTTGGAGACAGCACCGGCTGGGCCAATGCAACCGTTATCGGAGGAGCATTACCGTATAGTTTTGCGTGGTCCAATGGATTTAATACCGAAGATATTTTCAATGTCCCGGCGGGAGTATATACCCTTACGGTTACCGATAATACGAATTGTGTAACTACTGCTGCGGTGAGTATCACACAACCCCAAGCGCCGATTTTTGCCTCTGCAAACATTACCAATGTATCTTGTTTTGGACTCAATAATGCCAACATCGTTACCTCCATCTCTGGTGGTTCGCCTTCCTATTTGACACAATGGGCCAATGGAAGTACACTCAATTTCTTGAACAACCTAAGCATTGGAAACTATGCTTTCCATGTGGAAGATTCCCTTGGATGTGTGCTCGATACTGTATTTACCGTTACGCAACCTGTCGTATTATCGTTCAACACGGCCCTTACCAATGTGGCTTGTTTTGGAGGATCTACAGCAGTTATTGATATTACACCTACTGGTGGAACGGCTCCGTTCTTCTACGATTGGTCTACTGGTGCCACCACGCAGGATGTTCAAAATCTTCCCGTGGGAGCCTACAATGTTATCGTAACCGATATTAATGGGTGCATTGACTCTGCTGTCTACAACATCATACAACCGCTCACCCCTATTGCTCTAACAATCGCTTCTAATACGATCGGTTGTTTTAACGCCAATACTGGAAGTATTGATCTTGGAGTTGTTGGTGGAACACCTACCTACACTTATCTGTGGTCCAATACGGCTACTACACAAGATTTACAAAATCTTAGCGCTGGAATCTATGCCCTTACCCTTAGTGATGCCCTTGGTTGTACCGATACCATTTCTGTTGTAATCACCCAACCTATAGCGCCACTTGCACTTAATGCTAGCATCAATAATGTGACTTGTTTTGGTCAAAACAATGGGGCCATTGACATCACAACAACGGGAGGAACTCCGGCCTATAACTTCCTGTGGAGTAATACTGCTACTACTGAAGATTTACAAAACATAAGTGGTGGACAATACACCATTACGGCCGCAGATGCCAACGGATGTCTTGCCTCTCTTATTGTCAATGTATCGGCACCAAATTCCGCTATTGCTGCCACTCCATCACAAACACCCGTATCTTGTTTTGGATACAACAACGGAATTATGAGTGTGGTTGTCGGAGGTGGTAGTGCTCCATACGACTACCTTTGGTCCAACGGACAAACAACTCCTACCGTCAACGGACTTACCGCTGGACTTTATACCCTAACCATTACCGATGATAATGGATGTCAACTAATCGTCAACCAAGTACTCAATCAACCCGATTCACTTATCGCTGCTTTTGCCATTGACGACAACGCCGGATGTGCTCCTTTTGCAGTAGAATTTATAAACAACAGTATCGGTAGTTACAGCAGTAGCACTTGGAACATGAACAATGGTGATGTATTCAATAATCTCGACACGCTCAATTATACCTTCTTGAATCAAGGATGTAATGATATTACACTTACCATCACCTCGGCCAATGGATGTATCGCAACTACTACGCTCAACTCCGCCGTTTGTGTCTCCACAGGACCTGTCGCTAATTTCTATTCCATGCCGAGTGAAATTGACTTCTATACCGGAGAGATTCAATTCATCAACAGTTCACTTGGAAATGATAATACCTACTTCTGGAACTTTGGGGATGGATCACAACAGGCAAATGTCATTAATCCAAGTCACATCTACCCGCAACAAGTCGTAGCCAACTATCAAGTCATGCTCGTAGCCGTTGACTCCAACGGATGTAGCGATACCACGTATCAAAACTTTAATCTCAACGAGATGATCGTACTCAATGTACCCAATGCCTTCTCTATCAATCAAGACGGTATCAATGAAACTTTTAAACCCGTGTTCTCCGATCCCGATCTTGTGAAAACTTACAACTTTACCATCTATAATCGTTGGGGGGAAATCATCTTCCAAACCAATGATGTCAACGATGCCTGGGATGGAACTTATAAAGGGAAAAATGTGCCGATCGGTGCTTATAACTGGACCGTATACTTCTCAGATTTTAAAAATAAATCTAAAGGTGCTAATGGACATGTGGTTGTGTTGAGGTA
>JBIIWA010000011.1:0-110971 GCA_044339115.1 Crocinitomicaceae bacterium | reverse complement strand
TATACAAACGAGCGCCTGACTCTAAGTCTACCGCATAACCTGGGAACCAACTCATTCCTGTTCCCGTTCCATCAGGATTCCCAAACTTGTCTACACTCGGACTCTTGCGCATAGCACCAGCAGCTGCTTGACCAACACTCAAGTTCGTATTTCTACCCAATTCAATTACCGGGCAGCGTGTCCACAAACTCGTATCACTAGTCAATACAATATTGACACTCGGTAAGAAACTAAGGGAAGCATTGGTCTTGGACGAACCGTTGAAGGCACCAAAATACGCAAGTGGCATATAATCGGCTTGATATCCCACCAAACGATGCGGCGCAATCATACCCGTCAATATACTTTCAAACTTTGAAGATGGATCAGCACCTACCTCATCGCGGTAGTAGCATGGATCTAAATAATTAGGACCATCAGGCAAACATTCATATGCAGCATCAATAGGGTCCGTTTCAGGAGCATAATCTCCAGAGCGGATCCAATTGGTAGGAAAATAAGCGTCATTATCAGGAACACCAAACAACCAACGTTTAGATGAATCAGCAAAATCCATCGTTGCATCAATCATATCAGTTGTCTTGTAGGTAATATTACCTGATCCCGAAGGGAAAAAATATTTATTTTGATGAATTTGAACTGAAATACCCCATTGAGGAATAATCTGTTCATTGTCACCATCGATCGTAGTTTCTGAACTTACTGAATCCAGTATCGATCCACCCTCTTGATCATAACGATACACCACCCAAGAAGCAGTATCCGCAGCATTACCAGAAGCATTCGCAGCATAATCTCTGAATTTACATTCGAAGAAACCTCCTGCTAAGTTCAAAGGATCTACTACTTTAACATTGATAGGACCTTTTCCGTAGTCATATTGAGGAGTTTCAACAAAACCTTCAGACAAGACTTTTGATAAAGTAGCAGAAGTGAAATCTAAATTTCTATTTCCATTACCATAACCATCAACCCTTGTGATGCGGGGTGAAGATCCGTATTCAAGATAATGTAAGGTCCCACCCGTTTCGGGTAAGGAAATATGTGGAATACCTTCCATTGGTTTTACTTCTCCAACGGCAGCTTTTCGACTGCTGATGTAGCGTTTTTTTTGTCCATCCAAACTTAAAGGATCATTTGGACTGTACATTTTATAATTATTATGGGCATAAGCTACCGCCATAAAATAATAGCGTTTAAAGTTAACCAGTTGCGTAGCTCCTTGAGCAAATAAATCAGTAGTTACACTAAAAGAATGTCTAATGCCTTTGTCATCACCATCAACGGCTTCAATTGGAACAGAGAATCCAAGGTCCTCGTCAAATTCAAAATTAATGATGCGTCCAATACCGTCTTTAATATCGCATTGTGCAACCAAACGCGCCTTTACGGGATCTCTAAGATCTGAAGAGGAGACTTGTTGGTCTTTTAATTGATAGATTTGATATCCTTGAAAGCGGTACTTTTTATCAGCATTGGGATCATTGGAAACAATAAAAGGATCTTCTTCAACATATCCTTCTCCATAATTATTTGAATTGGAAGGGTTTGAAATAGTCAAAATCAACTCGTTTTTCAATTCTTGTATTTCCAAGCTTGGCGCATGAGGCGCATCTAATACTTTAAAGCAATTTTCAAAAAGTGATTGTGCTTTATCATCGGCTCTTCTTAATGATTCTACCGAGGCGAAAGGATCTCCGCCTGTAGATCTTGCCCAAACCACCCCAACTGTAATATTATTTACAGCTCCGGGTTTCAAGACAAATGGTCCGGCAGATTGTACAAATCTCCTGTCATTGGGTGTATTGTTCGCAGTTTGTTCGGTCCAATTCGCTTGTGGATAACCACCAGTTCCCCATCCAAGTAGATCCGTTGTTCCTGGAAACATAAAATCGCATGGAGTATTAGGGTCTGCCTGAGGATCTGAAATATGACCACTTCCCCCATAAACAAATTTTGTTCCGTCTTTCCAAAAACCACGCAGATAGTTATAATAGTCCACTGCATTGGTGGGATCGGTTTGATTTACATTTGCTCCATTGGTTGTATTAGAATAATACAGAAAGCGTCTCATTCCAAAACGCTCATTATCTATTATACCATCTCCAAATCCAATTCCATTTAAAGCTTCTAGATTTCCAATACCATAGGCATTGTCCACACCATCATTATCTTGATAAGGCCCTTCAAAAAAGTCAACCCCAACTGCGGGAGGAGAATATCCATAACCTTTATAACCAGAATTATCTCCATCATAATTATCACCATTGTAGTAATAACCCAATCCACGAGCCACATCACAACCGGTATAATCATCATAAGGATCCCCAAGTGCGCCATCAGTGAAAAATCCAAAATAGGTATCGTATAGTGTTTGCGTCCCTCTATTAATCAATTCATAATTATAAAAAGTCATATTATTGACTTCATCATTAGAAGCAAAAGCAAAAGCTTGTGCACGAATTTCCATTCCAATGGGGTCAGCTCCTGTTTCAGTGTGAATATTTCCTTTGTCATTCATTACCCACCAATAATTAAGGTCACCATACAAGGAAACACTTCTATCGACACTACATTCTTTTGTTTTTTTAATATCGTGCCAAGGGTAATCACCATCTTGCCAATGATAAACACCATCGCCATTAAAGTCATAAAATGGCGCTAAGTAGAAATCTTGTCCAAGGCTTACATCCCCATGAGCGGGCCAAGTTTTAATAATGTCTGGCACTTTGTAATTTGGAAATTGGTCATCTTGAGTTTGGGTCCCGTCTTGTGCGTCTGCAATTCCAGCTTCGTACCAAGCGTTGAATTCACGCACTAAATCTTGCGTAGTGATAAAATGTTTGTCGAATTTATTACAAGTTTCATAAGTAGTTTCAGCAAAAACTTGTGATAAAGGCCCTGTCCAATAATCTTGACCATTTCTGTAACGTAAAGCAGCTAATTTTAATTGACCATTTACATCGGTACCTCCCAACCACAAAGCAGAAGTAAAGAGCGCCATGATCCCCGAATTTTTTGGAACTTCATATTGAGAATAGTTTTGCCCTGGAATTTGCCAAAGATTTCCAGCCGTATGCACCATTGCCCTTACATTGTTCAATTCAAGATAAGTGGTAGAAGTTGGAGGTGCACATCCTGCTGCTTTTGGAGGGGGAGTTTTTAGTGTATAATTAGTGGTATAACTTTGGCTATATCCAAAGAAGATTTGACTTATAGCAAGAAGAAAAAGTAAGGTCTTCATAATTAGATGATGAAGATAATAAGAATATCCAATTCAAGCGAAATTTATTCCTCCAAAACCAAACCAATATCATGGATTAATTGACTAACTTCTTTAGGATTTGTCCCATCGTAATAACCTCTTATGCGTTGTTTTTGATCAATCAACACAAAGTTATTGGTATGTATAAAATCACTTCCTGCATCTCCAAGGTTTTGGGCTTCTGAAGGTTTTAGAACAAAATATGATTTCCGCGCTAAACGATATAAGTCCTCTTTCTTACCTGTAAGAAAATGCCATTTCCCTTTAATGTAATGATGGTCTTGAGCATATTTTTTTAATTTTTCGGGAGTGTCATTATCAGGATCAACTGTAAAACTGAGTAATTTCAGACGCTTATCTTTTTCATAAGCACTCTGAATGCGTTGCATTTGTCGGTTCATAATCGGACAAATACTTTTACAGGTAGCGAAGAAATACTCTGCGACATATACTTTCCCTTTTACCTCTTTATTAGATATTAAAACACCATCTTGATTTTCGAATTCGAATGCACCAATACTATGACCAATTCCAATTTGTAATAAGGTTGGATCAACCATTTCCTCATTGACATCAATCGGATTAATGATGGGTAATTTTTTTTCCTTAGAGGGATTCATTATAAAATACGCAAGCGGAACAAAAATCACGAGAAGCACAAAAATTGCTAGTATTTTTTTCATGCTGTAAAATTAAAGATTAATGTGCTACATTGCTCCAATTTGAGAGACAGCTTTTTGATGATCTCGCAAATAATTTAAGACTTGTTGCTTACGATCCTCAAGATCCCCTGATATTATTTTATAATTGACTTTTTGCTCTTCGAGAAGTTTGAGATAATGATCAAAAATTTCATTTCTATCGTTTGGATTTTCCCTCAAAGGATCCTCTTCCCAAGGAATGTCGGGAGTACAAAGAAAATAAACATCAAAGCATTGCGCGTCAAAGAGTTTTTGGATCAGCTCTGAGCAAGAATCATATTTAACTTCAGACCATACTTTCAAAACAGTCATTTCTGTATCGGCAATGAAATTGGATTCTTTACTCCATAAGTTCATTTGTCCTCTTGCGATACTATCTAAGTCCTCTTGAAAGTATTCTTTCTTTTCAGTAAGATATTCTCTGGCGTATTCCTCGATCAAAGGAAGTTTGATTTCAGCACTTAGCCAACTAGAAAGAGTGCTTTTTCCTGAAGATTCAGGTCCGGTAAAAGCTATTTTTAGTGCTTGTTTCATTTTGGAATTGCGGCTAATTTTTTCCAATAAAGTAGTCCAAAAATAGACATACAGAAATTGAATAGAAATAATATTTCCGTTAAATATAATTCTTGTAAGTGGAACAGGATTATGGATAATAGGTTCAGTAAAATCCAATAATACCAATTCTCTAAAATAGATTTAGCGGTTAGAAAAGTCGCTAAGAGGCAGAACACACTTATAAAAGCATCAAAGTAGGGGTATTGTTGCTGAAATTCTTTAAATACTATTCCAAGGATCAAAGAAATGACAAAGCCAATAATAAACAGGAGCAAATGATATTTAATAGGCCAAGCTTTTGGTTTTTCATTAGGAGTTTTGCCCCAATTAATAAGACCAAAAATTCCAATACCAATATAAAAGATTTGCAAATACGATTGTAGGAAGAGTTTGCTTTCCCAGAAAACGAAAATATAAATTAGGGAACTTAGGATTCCAAAATACCAGGCAATCCGTTTTTTAACAAGAACAAAAAATAAGTAGAACAAGCCAAAAATGACTGCAAATAATTCAGGAATTGACACCGTTAATTAATAAAAGAATTGTTTTTTACTGCTGTTTTTCCATCCTGCTTTATAGTCAGCATCTACAAAAAAGACCTTTACATCAGCTTTATAGTCGGCATTGACAAAATATATTTTTTTACTTGCTTTATAATCTGCGTCAGTAAAAAACCATTTACCGTCGTTACTCCCTGCTTTGTAGTCAGCACTTACCTTATAGACAAGTAAATCTGCTTTGTAATCAGCATCTACAACAAATACTTTAACATTTGCTTTGTAATCAGCATCAACAGAATATATTTTTTGAGCAAAAAAGCTACTTAATGCACTAACAAATAAAAGACTTAGACTTAATTTTTTCATGATTAAAATTTAATAAAACAATTGTTTTTTACTGCTATTTTTCCACCCTGCATCTGATTTGTAATCTGCAAAGTAAATTACGATATCTGCGTCCGATTTATAATCGCAAAAATAAATCGGGAATTTAGCGTCAGATTTGTAAGAGGTAAAAAACCACAATCCATCATTTCCTGTAGCATCTGATTTATAGGCACATTTATAAACCACCAAATCAGCATCAGACTTATACTGCGCTACAAAAACTTTGACTTTTGCATCTGATTTATACTGAACACTAAATACGGTTTGCGCCTTAGCGCTAGAAAACATAATTGTGAAGAGCACAAAAATTGGAAAGATAATTTTTTTCATGGCTTATAATTTTAAAGTGAAGTTATGAAATAGAGTTTGAAACCTTCCTATTAATTTCTAATTTTTATTCTTGACCTATTATTATCCTATTAAAAAAGGGATGTTCAAAACTCTAGACTCCTACACAAATTTCAGGCCAAAAAAAGTGGAGATTTGTTTAAAATAAACCTATGAAAATTAAGACTCTTTTTGGAATTTCCATTGTTTGTATAGCAATCAGCGCTTGTGTCCCAGCAAAAAAATTCAAGGAACTTGCCGAAAAAGAACGGGTTTGTTCAGAAGAATTAGAGAAATACAAACGCAGTAGCTTGGATTATGAATCTAAAGCAAAGGAATATCAAGTACTTTATGATGTTTTGACCAAAGACATGAATAAAATCAAAAAGGACACTTCCATTTTAGGAGCGCGATTTCGTGATTTACAAAGAGAACATAAAATTTTATTGAGTTCCCAAGAGGCACTTGAAAAGTCTTTTGAAACCTATAAATCTATGGGTTCTAAGGAAACATCTGCACTTCAAAAGCAGTTGGAAGCAAAAACTATTGAGGTCCAAAGAAAAAGCGACGCCTTACTTGATCTTGAAGCAGAATTAAAAAGCAAACAGAAATTATTAGAAGAACGTGAACAAAGGGTAAATGAATTAGAAGAAATGCTGCAAAGACAAGAAGCGTCCTTAAAAGCTTTAAAAGATAAAGTTGCCGCTGCCTTAATTGGATTTGAAAATAAAGGTCTAAAAGTAGAACAGAAAAACGGAAAGATTTATGTTAGTCTAGAGGCAAAATTATTGTTTAAATCGGGAAGCACTGTTGTAGAACAAGAAGGTAAAAATGCGCTGGTAGAAATTGGAAAAGCTTTGGAGAATGAGAAAGAATTAGAGATTGTGGTAGAAGGCCACACGGACTCAGATAAATTAAACAGCGCAAGCATGCCTAGAAATAATTGGGAATTGTCAGTATTGCGCGCCACAGCAGTTGTTGAAATTTTGATTTCAAATTCTAGGATGTCTCCTGGTCAAATTATGGCTGCTGGTCGTGGAGAATTTCATCCAATTGACCCTAATGATAAGGCAAAGAATAGGAGGATTGAAGTTATTATCTCTCCTAATTTAGATGCTCTATTTGAAATTATTTCTAATAATTAAATTCAAATTAATTTTATATTATGAAACCCTTATGCAATTCGTTCGTATTTGCATAGGTTGCCAAAAAAAACTACTTTTGCGCACCAAAATTTTTAATAAATATATATTTTACTTATGAAATCAATCGAATCAATAATGATTTATGTGCCAATTGTAATGGCAATTATTGGCTTGCTTTTTATGGCAATCAAACGGTCTTGGGTCTTGAAACAAGACGCTGGAGACGGAAAAATGAAAGAAATAGCGGATTATATCTACGAAGGCGCCTTAGCATTTTTAAAAGCTGAGTATCGTTTATTGGCTATTTTTGTTGTTCTAGCAAGTATTGTACTGGCTGGAATTTCATTCATTGTTCCTACAACACATATATTAATAGTAGTAGCTTTTATTTTCGGTGCGTTTTTCTCTGCTTTAGCGGGAAATATGGGAATGAAAATAGCGACTAAAACAAATGTTCGTACCACACAAGCCGCAAGAACTAGTTTACCACAAGCATTGAAAGTTTCTTTTGGTGGTGGTACCGTAATGGGACTTGGAGTTGCTGGATTAGCAGTTTTAGGTCTTACAGCTTTCTTTATTTTCTTTTTTAACTACTTTATGGGTGGTAATTGGGCAAATGGTGGAACTGAAAAAATGACCATCGTATTGGAAACACTTGCTGGTTTCTCATTAGGAGCTGAGTCAATTGCATTGTTTGCACGTGTTGGTGGTGGTATTTACACGAAAGCGGCTGATGTTGGAGCTGATTTAGTTGGAAAAGTTGAAGCTGGTATTCCAGAAGATGATCCTCGTAATCCTGCTACAATTGCAGATAATGTTGGTGATAATGTTGGTGATGTTGCCGGAATGGGAGCTGATTTATTTGGATCTTATGTTGCAACAGTTTTAGCAGCAATGGTACTAGGTAATTATGTTATTAAAGATAATGGCGGATTTATTGATGATGCCTTTGGTGGAATTGGAGCAATTTTATTACCTATGTCAATTGCAGGTATTGGTATCGTTATTTCTATTCTTGGAACCTTATTGGTTAAAATCAAAAGTAACGATGCTAAAGAAGCACAGGTTCAAACAGCATTAAATATTGGAAATTGGGTTTCAATTGCCTTGGTTGCAGTTTCTTGTTTCTTTTTAGTGAATTGGATGCTTCCTGCAAAAATGAATATGAATTTTTACGGAGAAGGGTTACAATCGATTTCTTCCATGCGTGTTTTTTATGCTGCATTAGTAGGTTTGGTTGTTGGAGCTGTTATTTCTTCAGTTACAGAGTACTACACTGGATTGGGTAAAAAACCAATTCTGAAAATCGTTGAAAAATCAAGTACAGGAGCTGGAACCAATATCATTGCAGGTTTGGCAACGGGTATGATTTCTACTTTCCCTACCGTTATCTTATTTGCTGCTGCAATTTGGACTTCTTACTCTTTCGCTGGTTTCTACGGTGTTGCTTTGGCTGCTTCTGCAATGATGGCTACAACTGCTATGCAATTGGCAATCGATGCTTTCGGACCAATTTCTGATAATGCTGGTGGTATTGCTGAAATGAGTGAATTGCCAAAAGAAGTTCGTGAGCGTACTGATATCTTGGATTCAGTGGGTAACACAACTGCTGCAACAGGTAAAGGTTTTGCTATTGCTTCTGCTGCTTTAACTTCTCTTGCTTTATTTGCTGCTTATGTAACATTTACTGGTATTGACGGAATTAATATTTATAAAGCACCCGTTTTAGCGATGTTGTTTATTGGAGCCATGATTCCGGTAGTGTTTTCTGCATTAGCAATGAATTCTGTAGGTAAAGCTGCAATGGATATGGTGCATGAGGTGAGAAGACAATTTAGAGAAATCCCGGGAATTATGGAGGGAACTGGTAAACCAGAATATGCTAAATGTGTTGATATCTCTACTAAAGCTGCCTTAAGAGAAATGATGTTGCCGGGAGTATTAACAATTGGTTTCCCTATTGCAATTGTAATTTTAGGTGTTTTGATTTATCCTGATAATTACAAATTGGTTGCTGAAATGTTAGGTGGTTATATGGCCGGTGTAACGGTATCAGGTGTGTTGTGGGCAGTGTTCCAAAATAATGCAGGTGGTGCTTGGGACAACGCGAAAAAATCATTTGAGGCAGGTGTTATGATTAATGGTGAAATGACCTATAAAGGTTCTGAAGCGCATAAAGCTGCTGTAACTGGAGATACAGTTGGTGATCCATTTAAAGATACTTCAGGTCCATCGATGAATATCTTGATTAAATTAACTTGTTTGATTGGTCTTGTAATCGCCCCTATTTTAGGAAGTGGTTCTGAATCAAACTCAAGTAAGGAAGTTCAGAAAGATGCTTATACTATGAATGAAGGTTGCAAAGATGCAAAGTGCGATAAGTGTGATGACAAAAAAATGGAATGTCAAGTAGAAATGTCTTGTGACCAAAAGGGCAATATGATGGGCAAATGTGATATGTCAAAATGTGCCAAAATGACTCAAGATGAATGCGCTAAAATGTGTGACGAAAACGGATGTTCTAAAGAAGAAAAAGAGATGTGCCTTTCTCATTATGGAAAAGACGGTAAATATATAGCAAACAAAAATTCTGACTGCAAAAAGAATAAAAAGGATTGTTGTAAAGAACATTAATTAATTTTTGAATATTTTTAAAGCCACCTTAGGGTGGCTTTTTTTGTTAACGGACCTATCTAATTTATAACCCCGAAGGGGTTAAATATCAATAACGTTAAACATAAAATATACCCCTCCTTTTTGGTATGTATTTTTATTTAAAATCATGACAAAAAGATGCTGTAGTTAGATATTAATCAGACATTTATTTTTGCTTTGTAACACACATAGTATTAATTTTATAAGGTGAATTCAAATAAAGACTTTTTTGAACAAGTGCATCAAGTAGCGCGACTTATTCCCTTTGGACGCGTCACTACTTATGGCGCCATCGCCAATTACTTGTCCTTGAAGTCTGCCGCCAGAATGGTGGGATGGGCAATGAATGCAGCACATAAATTTCCCGATATTCCAGCACATCGTGTAGTGAATAGAATTGGACTACTCAGTGGAAAATTTCATTTTCCCCAACCCAATAGTATGGAACTATTATTAAATGCGGAGGGAATTCAAATCCAAGACAATCAAATTATAGATTTTGTTAAATATTTTTGGGATCCATCAATAGAATTAGCTTTAGACGCATAAGGCAATCAAACATTTCTATTACTTTTACAAAAAAATTAATCAATGAAATTCGCAACCAAAGCAATACACGAAGGGGTGCAACCCGATCCAACAACTGGTGCTATCATGACACCAATTTATCAAACTTCAACTTATGTTCAAGATGGTGTTGGAAACCATAAAGGATATGAGTATTCTCGAACTTTGAATCCAACCAGACATGCTTTGGAGAAAAATCTTGCTGCCATTGAAAATGGTAAGTATGGAGCTTGTTTTGGTTCTGGTCTTGCTGCCATTGATTGCGTAATTAAAATGTTGAATCCCGGAGACGAGGTGATTTCAACTAACGATCTTTATGGTGGTTCTTACCGTATTTTTAAAACTATTTTTGAGAAATATGGAATCAAATTTCACTTCGTTAATATGCAAGATCCTGCTAATGTTAAGGCTCTAATTAATGAAAATACAAAAATAATTTGGGTAGAAACGCCAACCAACCCAATGATGAATATCATTGATATCGAAGCCATGGCTCATTTATCAAAATCATGTGGCGCAATGTTGTGTGTGGACAATACCTTTGCTACGCCCTTCTTGCAATCACCCTTAGATTTAGGCGCAGATATCGTGATGCACTCTGTAACAAAATATCTTGGTGGACATTCTGATGTTGTAATGGGTGCTTTGGTAACTAGCGACGATGCTATTGCCCAAGAAATGTATCGCATTCAAAATTCATCAGGGGCTGTTACCGCTCCGATGGATTCTTTCTTAGTATTAAGAGGCATCAAAACCCTGCACCTTCGTATGGAAAGACATTGTGAGAATGGTGAAAAAATCGCACATTTTCTATTGGCTCATCCTAAAGTTGATAAAGTATATTGGCCAGGTTTTCCATCTCATCCCAATCACGATGTTGCGAAAAAACAAATGCGTGGTTTTGGTGGAATGATATCATTTACCCTGAAAGGGAATCATCTAGAAGATGCTTTGGCAATTGTGAAAAATATGCATTTGTTTGCTCTTGCTGAATCTTTGGGAGGTGTAGAATCCTTGGTTGGACATCCTGCCACTATGACACACGCCTCCATACCAAAAGAAGTTCGAGAGTTAAGTGGCGTAGTAGATTCTCTAATTCGCCTCAGTGTTGGAGTTGAAGATGTGGAGGATTTGATCGAAGATCTATCTCAAGCCCTAGCTTAAAGCGTTTCTAATAGTTTAAAGAATTGCTCTTTTTTCGCTGGAGACAAAGGAATTGCAGTTCCATCTTTTAAAATAACAGAACCTCCCTGTTGCTTGTCATACCTGTCAATGAATTCAACATTTATGAGGTGTGATTGCTGAACTCTAAAAAATCCATAGCCATTCAGTAAGGTTTCAAAATCTTTAAGTGTTTTGGAAACTAAAATCTTTTTACCACTGGTTAAGAAGAAAAAGGTGTAGTTTTTATCAGATTCGCAACGGATAATTTCGCTTAAATCAACTACAAAAACGCTTTCTTGAGTTTTTAGAACCAATTTTCTGCGCTGATTGGGTTGCATGTTATTGGTCAACGCTTCAAATTGAGAATCCTCTCTGCTGAAATCAACTGTATCCATGGCCTTCATGACAGATTCGCGCAACTCATCTTCATCAATGGGTTTTAAGATGTAATCGAGCGCACTAAACTTAATTGCCTTTATTGCATATTCTTGATACGCTGTAATGAATATAACCTCAAAGTTTTTTTGTTGTATGCTATTCAATACATCAAAACCAGTCCCGTCCGGCATTTGAATATCTAAAAATAAAATATCGGGTTTGATTCGATTAATTGCCTCTATGCCAGTAGAAACATTTTCTCCCTCAGCAAAAACTTGCAGCGGAAAATTAAAAGAATCGATCATTTTCTTTACGAGATCCCTTGTTCTATTTTCATCATCAATTATTAGTACCTTTTTCATCTTGGATAAAATTATTTGTTTCGTAAATAATAGGCAAGTAAATTAAAATACTTGTCCCAGAATTGTTTTCTTGATTTAAATCTTGAATCGTCAAGCTGCCTTTACTTTTATATTTTTTATTCAGTATTTGTATTCTTTCATTGGTGATATTCAAGGCCATACTATTGTGGGTCTTATTTTTCTTTTTCTTGCCAGCTTTCAATCGTCCAATGCCATTATCTGTGATTGAAATTTCAAGTAAATTGTTATTTTCTTTAAAGGAAATTGTAATTAATCCATTTTCTACGGTATGTAATTGCCCATGTTCTATTGCATTTTCAATAAAGGGTTGTGTTATCATTGGGGGAATCATTGCACGTTTAAAAAATAAATTCTCTTCAATATGGATGACAAAATTAAAGCGGTTTTCGAATCTTGATTTTTGAGTGGTCAGATATTTATTTAAAATTTCTTCTTCAATAGCAATTGGAATAAATTCTTTAGGTGAATTTTCTAAAATGAGACGCATTAAGCGCGAGAAATTGACTAAAAATTTCGATGCGCGCTCAGGTGTATTTTCATATATGTAACTCTGAATAACCGACATGGCATTAAAAATAAAATGAGGATTCATTTGTGATCTAAGAAGTGACTGCGACATTTCTGCAGCTTGTTGTTCTTGTAAAGCTCTGTTTTGACGCGTTCTAAAGATTACGATGAAAATTCCTAGCACGACAATGACAACAATAAAAATTATTCCAAACAATTGTCTGTCGCTCTGAAGTTGTAAAATCTTTTTTTCTTTAAGCTGTTTTTCTAAGGTTTCACTCTGAAGCTCAATGATCCGCTCGCGCTCTTCTCTACTACTTGTCATGGTCATTTGCTCAATCTTCCTGGCGTCATTTGAGGTTGTATTCAACTCTAAGAAATCAACGTATTTCTTCAGAAAAATATAAGCTTGCTCCTTCTTACCTTTTTTGCTATTCAATTTAGACAACCAATTATAGGTAATATAAATCTTATTTTGTTCTCTTTGTTCAATTCGATTTTCAATCGAATTATTAAAATAATATTCAGCTTGCTTTAAATCGGATTGGGTATAATACACGATTCCAATTTTTTCTTGGATAGAGGCTAACTTGTCTTTATTCCCCAATTTAGTGTAATTAAGCAATGCTGTATTATAACTTTTTAATGCATCGCTTGTATTGCCTGCTTTTGCATACGCACTGCCTAAATACTCTTCCCCTTGTCCAATCCAATCTATTTGTTTTAATTGTTTTAATTTTTTTATGCCATTATTTAACATGGTTACAGCATATTCTGGCTCGGATACATGAAGTGTTATTCCACCTTTAATGAGATCACATATGGCCATATTACGCTCATCCTTTATCCTTTCTGAAATGCGATATGATTTTAAAAGATAGGTGCTTGCTTCTTTGTAATTGGATACTTCTAATGAATATTCTGCAATGGCTCGATTGTAAATGGATTGAAAATAAGCATCATTAATTTTCTCGGCTATTTGTAGTGCTAATAATTCTTTACTCACAGCTAAATCTAAGGTATTGAAGTGCGCAAGCACAAGAGCCTCATTGTGAAATGAAATGGCGAGTGCAATTTTACTGTCAGTTCTTTTAGCATACTTTGAAGCAAGTTGACTGTAGTAAACAGATGAATCTTTGTTGTTTAAAGTCATAAACACAAAGGATCTATTCTGATATGCTTCTGCTACGCGTAAATTAATTCTTGATTTTTTAGCCCCAAGTACAGCGATTAGATTATGATTTAATGCGATTTTCGCTTCATTTTTATAAACAGAAAATTTGGTCAAACATTGTGCATATTGAAATTTCAAAACTGCTTGTTTGAATACTGGATTTTTTTTCTTCAAAAAAGAAATGGTATTGATAAAACTTGGGATATCTCCTTGTCTAATTTCAGCCTGACTCAATAATAATAAAATTATGTTTTGTTCTTCCCTGGAACAGGATTTTTGAAATTTTAAAAGTGGTTGAATTAAATCAAGTGCCTTGTTTGGATCGAGCGTGTTAGATTGACTGTATTGTTGAACAACTTTATTAATTTTTGGTCGGTATTTGGAAGCATATACCTGACCCCCTTGAAAGATTAAAAAATAATAAAATATAAAAAGAAGAAATTTGCTTGTTTTCATTGGTTTAAAAGTAATAATTATATTTCATCATAATTCAAGCGAAACTTTTTTTCAATTTCTATGGATATCTTTTGTGTTCGCTTGAATTAAATATCTTTGTACAATGATGGATGATATTATTTTAAATGCATTGAAGGAAGACATTGGCGCTGGAGATTATTCCACTTTGTCTTGTGTTCCTGAAACTGCCCAGGGAAGCGCAGAATTATTAGTAAAGGAAAATGGAATCTTAGCAGGTGTTGAAGTTGCAAAAAGAATTTTATTTCTTTTCGATGCTACCCTTCAAATGAAACAAGTTCTTGCAGATGGTGACGCTGTAAAAAAAGGTGATATTGCCTTTTATGTTACGGGATCTTCTCGTAGTATTCTCACCGTTGAAAGAACTTTACTAAATGTGATGCAACGCATGTCGGGTATTGCAACCCAAACTTCTGAAATTGTACAAAGTGTAAGTGCATGCAACGTGAAGATTTTAGATACAAGAAAAACAACTCCTGGTTTTCGTTTATTTGAAAAAATGGCAGTTAAAATTGGGGGAGGAGAGAATCATCGATTTGGACTCTATGACATGATCATGCTCAAGGACAATCATATTGATTATGCTGGTGGAATTGAAGCAGCAATTCTTGCTACACATGAGTATTTAAAAATTAAGGACTTAAACTTGAAACTTGAAATAGAAGTTAGAAATAGAACTGAATTGGAGGAAGTTTTGCGTGTTGGGAAAGTTGATAGAATAATGTTGGATAACTTTTCTCCAAATCAATTAATTGAAGTATTACAAATAATTCCAAGTTCATTTGAAACGGAAGCCTCTGGTGGAATAACAAAGGAAAATGTTCTTGATTATGCTAAAACTGGGGTAAATTATATTTCGCTAGGAGCCCTTACGCATTCAGCTAAAAGTCTGGATTTAAGTTTGAAAGCAATCTTCTAATTTCTCCCTAAAATTTCAAGAGCTTTCATTTTATTAAATTGCTCTAGCTCCAGTAAAAAGTTTATATCGTCTTCGATTTTATTTCCTATTACAACGATATTGGCACCTGCTTGGTGAGCTTTATTAATTCCTTCAATACTGCGTATGCCTCCACCAATAATCACAGGCAACCCAAGGTCACTTACACTATTTATTATTTCAGCCGAAATGCAATTTTTTGCTCCACTTCCAGCATCTAAAAAGACTATTTTTTTTCCTTGAAATTTCCCTGCTAAAGCTGTTTTTCTGATAATATTGATTTGATCCACCGGAATTGGTGCAGTTTGTGTTACATATTCTACTGCGGAAGTTTTTCCGCCCTCAATGAGTAAATAGGCACATGGCAAGACTTCTATTTCCATCTCCATCAATTCGTCAACAGCCTGTATGTGATGCCCGATTAAAAAGTCCGGATTTCTTCCTGATAATAATGATAAGAACAAAATAGCATCTGCATCTTTGTGCAATTGATGCGCAGCACCAGGAAAAATAACAATTGGAATCTTACTGATGCTTTTTACAAGTGCAACGCATTGATTGAAGTCATGACGGGACACTGTGCTTCCACCGATAAAGATAAAGTCTGGAGCAGCACTATTGATTTTATTTATAAAGGCAATTAAAGGTTCTTTCTCTTTAAATTTGTCGGGGTCAATAAGTACCGCAATGCCCTTAGTTTGGTTTTTTATTAAGCTTAATACACTAGCTTTCATAAATAGATTTTGGGTTAAAACAAAGTATATTATTTTCAATTTTTTGTATTACCATATCGACTCCTTTCCAACTGTCTTTAGCCAAAAATCTGCACGTATAGGTATCCTTTTTCTTCCCTGTAATCTGTAAATCTTTTTTAAAGTCAATGCCTTTTCGGTCACAAAGTTTGAATAAGGATTCTTTAATGGTCCATATGATGGTGACTTCCTCTGGACCAACCTTTTCCCACATTGCCAATTCTTCTTCTCTTGCAAATCGGGAAGCTAATTTAAGGGTCTTACTTTTAATTTCTTCAATATCGCACGCAATTGCGTGCTCGGCTTGTGCAAGAACTCCAAAGTATTTATTGTGACTGATAGAAATTTTAAGCTCACTTTCTTTCAAAAATGGCGCTCCAAAATCAGTATATTCAATCGCTTGACCTTTGCAACTTTTATTTCTTAAGGATCTTATGGTATAAAATTCTGATTTTCTCTTTATAGAGTTGAAAGAGTTTATAGCGTCTATCTCATTTTCTAATAAGACCACACCCTTAAATTCATTTTCATCCGTTAATAAGGAGTAATGAAGTATTGCATCTCCTTTTTTAATCTTGATTATTTTTTTATCCTTTAAAGGCATTTTAATTCTATTTGTATTATGAATTGCAAAGTTGACAATTATTTTTGATTAATAATTTTTTAACATTGTTTGTGAACAACATGTTTTTTTCTATATTTACAAGCTAAATTCAGATAGAATTACATCAAACTTATACGTATAATTATGTTAGGTAAATTAAAATTATTATTGCTAAGTGTTTTGTTAACAAGTTCTTATGCTTACTCACAGTCTGGTTTAGGGATTGTAAAAGGTACTGTTAAGGACGAATTAACCGGTGAAGCACTACCGATTAGTAAGGTCATGTTGATGCAAAATGGTACCATTAAAGCTGCAGCGGCTACCAATTTTGAAGGTAAATTTCAAATTAATGGAGTTTTACCCGGAACTTACTCCGTAGCGTTTACAAATCCTGATGGTTATCAGCGAGGTGAAATAACAGGCGTAGCGGTTTCACCAGATAGAATCACCTTCCTTGACAATCTTGTTTTGGCTAAGCCAAAAGATGATAAGTTAATCGACCAAGTAAATATTGTTGCGTATCGCGTACCACTTATTGATAAAAATGGTGGTGCTTCTGGGGCAACGATAACGCGTGAGGATATCGCAAGATTGCCTGTTAGATCTGCAGCTGGTGTTGCTCAAACCGTTGGTGGTGTTAATACCAATGAGGGTTCAGGTGATATTTCTGTAAGAGGTTCAAGATCTGATGGAACTTATTTTTATATTGATGGAATTAAAGTTCGTGGTTCTGCTAATTTACCTAAGTCTGCTTTGGAAGAAGTATCCGTTATTACTGGTGGTGTTCCTGCCAATTATGGTGATGTTACCGGTGGTATTATCTCCGTTACAACGCGTGGTCCATCTGCTGTTTATTTCGGAAGTTTTGAAGCTGTTAGCTCTGGTATTTATATCAAAGGAGCTGATGTTGATGGTTATGATGCAAAAGTATTTGGTTTAGATAAATTTGGGTATAACCTTGCTGAAGGGATGCTTTCTGGTCCAATTTGGATGCAAAAAGATTCTACTGGAAAGAAAACTAAGCCAAGATTAGGATTCCTAATTTCTGCTAATATTACGGATCAAATGGACAGCAGGCCACTTGCTGATGGAAGTTATAGAATTAAGAAAAGTGTAAGAGATTCATTGATTGCTGATCCTTTAAGACCAACTTCTACTGGATTGGGAACATTCCACAATGCTTTGTTCTTGCGTCAAAACGATTTTGAAAAAACAGCATGGAGGATGAACGCTAGAAACACCAACTTCTCTGCTTCTGGAAAGATTGATGTGAATACTGGTCCCTCTGTGAATCTTCAATTTGGTGGATCTTTAAATTACAGTAACGGAAATAATTACTCTTACTCTGGTTCCTTAATGAATTTTCAAAATTTTGGAGTTTCTAAAAGTCTAGACTACCGTGTATATGGCAAGATAAGTCAGCGTTTTAATAATGAAAGAGAAGGAAGTAGTTCCAAAATTAAATCTGCGATGTATAACATCATGGTAGATTACTCTAAGTCAAAAAATGATGTTTATGATCCAAAGCATCAATATCAAATGTTTAATTATGGTCATGTGGGTAAGTTCGTAACAAGACGCGGACCATCTTATGAGTTCAATCCAATCACTCAAACGTATGTTCATAATGGTTTTAAAGATTATGAAGTTTCCTTTTCTCCCTCTGAAACTAATGCAACGCTTGCTGCAATTACCACTGAATATTATAATATTTATGAGGGTTCACCGATTGGTCATTATGAGAATTTATTCCAACTTCAAAATGGTAATGCATTAAGAAATGGTGATTCACCTCAAAGTGTATATGGTATTTGGAGCAATATTGGAACACCTTATAATTATTTCGGTAAAACTGAAAACGATCAATTCCGTGTTACAGGTTCTGGTTCTGTTAATATTGGAGATCATAATATTTCTCTTGGCTTTGAATACGAGCAACGCGTTGATAGAGGGTGGACCTCAGGAACATCAACAAGTGGCGGCACTAATGGACCGATCGGTATTTGGTCTATCGCACGACAATTAGCTAATTTCCACATCGAAGAATTAGATATGAATTCTGGAGTTGTTACAGATTCTGGTTCTTTTAAAGCGATAACTTATGACCGTTTAAATTCTGGTTATGCTTCCACTCATAATGGCGCATATGGTGGACAAGCAAATAATGACAATCAATCATTCTTCGATTATAATTTGCGTTCTAAACTTGGTTTAGCAGAAGGTGGTAATGATTATGTTGATATTGACCAATATGATCCAGGGACTTATACTTTTGATATGTTCTCTCCTGATGAATTGTTGAATGGTGGCAATTCTTTTGTTTCGTATTGGGGATTTGATCATACAGGTCAAAAAGTTAAAGGAACAACAGACATCAATAAATACTTTAATGAGTATGATAAGAATGGTAACTACAAGCGTTTTGTGGGAGCTTTTCAGCCAATTTATATGGCAGGTTACATCATGGATAAGTTTGCATTCAATGATATTGTATTTAATGTTGGTGTTCGTGTCGATGTGTTTGATGCCAATCAACCCGTATTAAAAGATCCTTATTTATTCTTTAATGCACGCACCGTTAAAGAAGCAAGAGCTTTGAAGGAGTCAGATCCATCTCAATATGCTTGGGTGAATATTCCTGAAAGTATGGGAGATGATTACATTGTTTATGTGAATGATGTAAATAATCCTTCTGCTATCAATGGATTTAGAACAGCAACAAATTGGTTCAATGCAAGTGGAACTTCGATTGAAGATCCAAAAGTAATAAAAGGTGCTGCAGGTATTGCCCCTTGGTTGTTGAATCCTACTCAAACTACTCCAGATGCAAGTGCATTCGAAGACTATAAGGCTCAAGTAAATGTGATGCCTCGTGTTGCTTTCTCTTTCCCGATTTCTGAAGAAGCATCTTTCTTTGCGCATTATGATATCTTAACAAAACGCCCGACCTCTGGTTTCCGTTTTGATCCATTTGAATATCAGTTTATTCAATCAAGAAGTGCGGTTATTAATAACGCCAATCTAAAGCCTGAAACTACTGTTGATTATGAATTAGGTTTCCAACAAGTTTTGTCCCCAACTTCGTCATTGAAAATTTCGGCTTTCTATCGTGAACAAAGAAATAATGTTCAGTTAATTAATGTTTTTGAGGCATATCCTGCAACTTATAAAACATACGGAAATCGTGACTTTGGTACTGTAAAAGGTATGACCATCGCTTATGATTTACGCCAAACAGGTAATATTAGAATGACAGCCAACTATACGCTTCAATTTGCTGATGGTACGGGTTCAGATGCAACTTCCATGGGAGCGCTAATCAATGCAGGTCTACCAAATCTTCGTAATATTTTCCCTTATAGCTTCGATCAAAGACATGCATTCGCAATTACTTTCGATTATAGATATGGTTCTGGTGAAGATTATAACGGTCCTAAAATTGGAAACATTAACTTGTTCGAAAATACAGGTTTAAATATTTTTACTAATATCTACTCTGGTAATCCTTATTCAGCTCAAACATTCATTACAGATGAAGGAATTGGAAACTTGAATGCGGGTATTAGTGGTACATTGAATGGATCTCGTTTACCTTGGTCTTACCGTATGGATTTACAATTAGACAAAACAATCAATATTGAATTCGGCGGAAAAGATGATAAAAAGAAGATTACTTTCTTAAATGTCTATTTACGTGTTACCAACTTATTAAATCAATTTAATAGGATTTCTATTTATCGCGCAACAGGTAACTGGGATGATGATGGATATTTAGCTGCTGCTGCTAGTCAAACATCTATTCAAAATCAGACAGATGAGCAATCATTTAGAGATTATTACTTGATGAAAATACAGAACCCTTACAATATTAGTTCACCAAGAACTATCCGTTTGGGTGTTAAATTTGATTTTTAAATTACAGAAATAAATAAGCTATGAAAAAGCAATTTTTTGCAACAATCGTTAGTATTGGTTTCGTTTTTTCGAATGCAATGGCCTATTATGGTCCGAATGAAAAAACTGATAAGCCCAACAATAGCAAACCGAAAGGAGCCAATTGTAGTCCAGCGACTGCAAAGTTAACAATGGAGTTTAATGATGTTAAGGCATTAATTGAGCAAGGTGGAAGTATGTTCCAAAATAGACAAGCAGGTATTGCGGCTTACGAGGTTCCTAAAGGAAGTAATCGTTTCGCAATTTTTGCCGGTGCTCTTTGGATGGGTGGTACAGATGTTAATGGTCAATTAAAATTGGCAGCATTGCGCTACCGTTCTGGAAATGATTTTTGGCCTGGTCCATTAACGGTTAACCCAGGTACTGGAAATTTTAATCCTGGAAACCCTGTTGGAGATAATGTTGTACGTGATTTCGGTGAAGCCAATATCGATCCCAATCAATGTATCGCTTATGATAAATTCTACACCATTCGCAAAGCAGAAGTAATTCGTTTTAATATTTTTTGGGAATGTAATGCTGGAATCACAACAGAAGGTTGTGAGGATATTATACAACCATCAAATGATGAAATCAATCGTATCTATAATTGGCCAGCGCACGGTGACGTAAGTTTAGGTCAAGATTATTTTTTAGCCCCTTTTTATGATAGAGATGGTGACGGAAATTATAATCCAGACAACGGTGATTATCCTTGGTATGATGATATTTTGGGTAGAGATGATATAGAGTGTGGCATCGATCGTCGCGTTTCTCTATATGGTGATGAAACGCATTGGTGGGTATTTAACGATAAAGGTAATATCCATACGGAAACCAATGGTGACCCAATTGGTATGGAAATTCGTGCACAGGCATTTTCATTTGCTACCAACGATGAGGTCAATCGTATGACTTTTTATAATTATGAATTAATCAATCGTGGTACTCAAACACTTTATGATACTTATTTTGCCCAGTACTTAGATGCAGATGTTGGAAACTATGCAGATGATTATGCAGGTTGTGATGTATCTCGTGGTTTGGGATATATGTTTAATGGTGACTTAAATGACGAAAATGACGGT
The DNA here is from genome assembly GCA_044339115.1 of Crocinitomicaceae bacterium. Taxonomy (GTDB): domain Bacteria; phylum Bacteroidota; class Bacteroidia; order Flavobacteriales_D; family Crocinitomicaceae; genus UBA952. Next base: position 89,475 of record JBIIWA010000011.1, on the reverse strand, counting down.
GGTAAATTAGGTTATGGTGAAAATCCTCCTGCTATTGGGTGTGACTTTTTTGAAGGTCCGTATCAAGATGGCGATGGAGCGGATAACCCGGGCCCCTATTTTGACCAAGCAACACAAACGGATATCGTGCCAGCTGTTTTAGATGCACTTGCTAATAATGGTATTGTATACAAAGGTATTGGTATTGGTTATTCTGATGGTATTATTGACAATGAGCGTTTCGGTATGCGTCGTTTTACTTACTATACGTCTACCTCTGCTTATCCTTATAATGATCCAGGTCCCGCTGCTGAATTCTATAATTTTATGGAAGGTCAATGGGCAAATGGATCTGAAATGTTCTACGGTGGTTTAGGAACTGGATCAGGTTCTCAAGTATTATCTGATTATATGTTCCCAGGTACTTCTGACCCATTAAATTGGTCAACAGGTGGTGTTGATATGACAGGTGCCTATCCAAATGGTTGGGATGAATCTACGAACAATAACCCTCCAGGTGACCGTCGTTTTGTACAATCTGCTGGTCCTTTTACTTTGAAGCCAGGTGCAGTAAATAATATTACAGTTGGTATTGTGTTCGGTAGAAGTTCTGATGGTGGATTGTTCTCATCTGTTGAGGCAATGAAACGCGCTGACACTAAGGCTCAAGCTTTATTTGATGCATGTTTCAAAATCTTGTCTCCTCCAGATGCTCCAAAATTATCCATTCAAGAATTGGAAAATGAGTTGATTTTAATGATAGAAAATCCTTCTTCTTCTAATAATTACCAGGAGAAATATGCTGAAATAGATGAAATCAATATTCCTGACCCAACAGTAGATAGAGTATATCGTTTTGAGGGATATCAAATATTTCAATTGAAAAGTCAAGAGGTTTCTATCGCTGACATCGCTGATCCAACCGTTGCAAGATTGGTTGCGCAGTGTGATATTAAAAATAGTATTTCTAGAATTATTAATTTTCAGTTTGATGAAGCACTTGGATTCTCTGTTCCAGTAGAAAAAGTAGATGGTCAAAATGATGGAATTAAACATACTTTCCAAGTAACTGAGGATGCCTTTGCTCAAGGTGCTCGTACCTTGGTGAATCACAAGACTTATTATTATGTTGCAGTTGCTTATGCTTTTAATCAATTTAAAAAGTATGATCCAAATGATCCTTTGCAATTAGACGGACAGAAAATACCTTACATTTCTTCTCGTTTAAATTTTGACGGTACTGCAATTAGTGCTGTTGCTGCAATCCCTCACAATCCAAATCCTGAAGCTGGTGGAACTATTCAAAATATTGGATATGGATCTTCACCACTCATCACAAGGGTTGATGGTTACGGTAATGGAAATAGAAATTTAGATTTCACTTCTGCTACTTTATCAAAAGTCTTGTCTGAAGGTTTTGTTGAAACTCCTCAATATGACTACGGAAAAGGTCCTATCAATGTTAAAGTAGTAGATCCTTTGAACTTAGCAGGAGGTTTCTTCGAATGTAAATTCAGAGATTATGCTGCGAATGCTTCTGGTAATGCTGCGGATACTGCTTCTTGGGTGGTGTATCGTTATGATCAAGAGGGTGGATCGATACTGGATTCAGTAAGTTCAGAAACTACGATCGATGGTGACAATGAACAGATTATTCCTCAATGGGGTATTTCAGTTCAAATTCATCAAAATAAATATTTTTTCCCTTCGGGATCAGGTAATATTACCTACAAGACAACTGATATGATTGATGCAACGATGGATTTTGCTGATTCATCTAAACGTTGGTTGTTTGGTGTTCCTGATAATGACGCTTATTTTCCTACCAATTGGATCCGCTCTGGAGATTATGCTCCTGAAACGGACCCTATTGATGCTGCATATGAATGTTTGCCTGATGGTCCTAATTATTTAGATCCATGCTACTACCGCGATGAGGTAGGTGCTGATCCATCTTCAAAGTTTGAAAGTATATTGACGGGTATGATTGCGCCGCATCGTTTGGTGGGATATCAAGCCGATTATATGCCACTTGCGTATTTTGGTGCCTTCAACGGTTCGTCCAAGACCAATGCTTCCCTTAGTTTCTTACCGAGTGTCAATATTGTATTGACTAGTGATACGAGTTTGTGGACACGCTGCCCGGTAATTGAATTGGGTAGAAATACGAACTTGAGTGTTGGTCAAGCAGCTGCTGGTGCTATGCGCAAGAGTCCGAGTGTAGACAAGTTTGGGAATCCTGATGGAACGGGAACAGGAATGGGTTGGTTTCCAGGATATGCGGTAGACTTAGAGTCAGGTGCTCGTTTGTATATGGCCTTTGGCGAAAACTCTTTCTTGGAGAATGGAGCGGATATGATATGGAATCCAACAGATAAGTTGGTGAGCAATGTAGGTACACCGTTAATGGGAGGCATGCATCCTATCTATGTGTTCAGTTACAAGCAAGCAACCATTAATGGTTATCCATCTGGATATGACTTCCCTGCCTATGTTCCTGGAGCTGCAGAAAGCAATTCAGGAAATGCAGTATATCAAAAATGGTTGGAAGTAGAAACTAACAGTACTCAAGCAAAAAGAGAATTGTACGGAAGTCTTTCTTGGATCTCTTATCCAATCTTAACACCTGGTCAAACATTATTGTCGACGAATGTGACGATTAAATTGAGAGTGAACAAGGAATACAAAAACTTCACAGCAACAGGAGCCAACAATGGTCGACCTATGTATTCTTGGTCTATGGCAGATAATGCAACACTGACAGGAAGTCGGGATGCCTTGAAAGAAGCTTTGTCTCTAATTAATGTAGTGCCGAATCCTTATTTAGCCTATTCAGAATATGAGAAAAATAAATTAGACAACCGGATTAAAATTACCAATCTTCCCGAGCAATGTTTAATTCGAATTTATACCACACAAGGCAAACTTATCCGAACCTTTAAAAAGGATAGTCCAATTACATATCAAGACTGGACCTTAACCAATCAAGTCAATATTCCTATTTCTGGTGGATTGTACCTAATACATGTAGAAGTGCCTGGTGTTGGAGAAAGAGTCTTAAAAGCTTTTATTGCGATGAGACAAGTAGATTTAGAGAATCTATAAAGGCAAGCTAATTCTAAAGGTTGTTCCTTTATCAACATCACTTGAAAGAACATATACTTTTCCTTTGTGATATTCTTCAATAATTCTTTTAACCAAAGTCAAACCAAGTCCCCAACCTCTTTTTTTAGTTGAAAATCCAGGTTGAAAAATAGCTTTAAACTGATTTTGAGGAATCCCCTTTCCTGAATCTTGAATATCAATATGAACCCAATCTGCGGCACAATGCATTGAGATCTTTAATTTTCCTTTTCCTGACATGGCATCGACTGCATTCTTACAAATATTCTCAACCACCCATTCTATCAAGGAAGCATTGTGTTTTACCATGATTGCCTGTTCTTCTTTAATAAGATAGGTTATTTCAATTTTATCAGACAAGCGAGCGCTTAAATACTCAAGATTATTGCCAATCGTTACAACCAAATCTTGTTCCACTAATTTAGCACCGGAACCAATCTTAGAAAATCGATCGGTAATTTTTTCCAATCGATCTAAATCCTTTTGCATCTCATTAGTTATCATTTCGTCTGCGCCTGATGCTTCTAAATGTTGCACCCAGGCCATTAATGAAGAAAGAGGTGTCCCTAATTGATGTGCTGTTTCTTTTGCCATTCCGGCCCAAACCTGATTTTGCTCCGCCTTTCTATAAGTAGAGAACATTAAATATCCGATGATCACAATCAACGCCAGCATAGAAAATTGAATGTAAGGAAACCAAAAAAGTTGCTTGACCTCTGCACTATCATCAAAAAACAACCAATGTACATTTCCCGAACCTAAGTCAATTTTTATGGGTGGATTTTGAGCACCAAAGTCTATAATGTAGTTTTGGAGCGATTTCTTTTTAAGTTCTTGTTCACTAAAATTAGTGCCGACGATAGAATCCTTATTTTTATTGAGTAATAAAACCGGCACCAATTGACTGTCATTTATCAAATCACGATTAAAAGCATTTAGCAAGGAATCTCTATTGCGCTCTAAATTCTTTAAGGTATGGGAATCATCAAAAACATAGGTCATTGTAAATCCTTCGAATACTTCAATGTCGAATGTTCTCCCTGCAGATTTCCAATTTTTAGCAAGAAGCATTAAACTGTCTTCAATAAAACGATTCAAATCTTCTTTATCCTCCTTGCGGATAAATAGGTTTTCTTTGGCGATTTTGGCGGTATCAATAAGTATATTTTTATGCTGCATGATATGACCTTGATCATCAAGAAGTAAAACAGGAATATCCTTATTTTCATTGATTATTTCCAAGGCAAAGTCCACATCTTGATTCGCACCTAAACTACTTGGGGCAAGCAAAGCTTTTTGAGCACGCACGACCATTTCTATTTTCTGGCGTTCTTTTTCTCTTAATTGGTCGAAAGTTGCATTGGTAAATTGTACTAATTCTACTCTTTTCTGGATAGCATCTGCCCATTGCTCCGCTTTTTTACGCTCCCGATTCGCAATTTTGGATACCATATTATTGGAAACAAAGAGAGAAGCCCCGATGGTAGCAAGTGCAATGATAAGTAAGGCGATTTTCCACCTCTGTTTATTAGAATACAAATTCATGAGGCTAATTTAGGCAATAAGATCCTTATGAAAAAAATTAAGGACCTGTTCCTCAATTGCAGTGCAAACCATATTGTGATCATATGGAGCAGTACTTTCCTGCAGTAAATTGGGGTCGATGTCAAAAGAACCGTCCAAAATACCTTGCATTTTTAGAGACAAATCCATCGAATTCATACTTTCAAAAAGAACTCCCAACTTTCCAAAATTTAATATTTCGGGAGTGCCACCGGCATTACTTCCCAGTACAGGTGTTCCGCAGGCCATAGATTCAATAGAAACCATACCAAATGTTTCTGCTTTTGTCGCCATTACCATCCAATCAATCGCACTAAAAAAAATAGAAACGTCTTCTCGGAAGGGTCTAAAATGAACTTGCTCGCTTAGTTTTTCATTAGCAATCTGCTCTTTCAAATTATTGAAATAATGATCTCCTTCTCCCTTAGTACTTTCCCCCAGAAATACGATGTGAATTTGCGCTGACTTTAATTTTGCCAAAGCTTCCACCAATAAATGCTGGCCTTTTTGTGGGTCCAAGCGACCAATCAAGCCAAAAATTAGAACTTTTTCAGGAAGATTCAAGGTATTTCTGGCGCTTTCTTTATCGATCGAAATCAAAGAAGATCTATCCAATCCTGAGGGAATGAGCAATAAACGATTGGGATTAAATCTCGTTTTTTCTTGCACTTGTTCCATTAAACCTTGGAGTGGACAAGACCAAAAGTCCAAAAATGAAAACCTAAGGGTATGCAGTAAGTTTTTCTTGGAGACTCCCAGTTGCATTTCCATAAAATAAACAGTAGTTATGGATCTTTTGAGCAAAAATTTGAGAGAGGCCATCATGCTCATATCGCGTGTATCGCGAATAAATAAATGACTGGCTTCCTGTTGTTTTAACAAACGTGCTAACTTGAGCGCACTTCCAAAGGCATAATATTTTCGATAGGGATCAATGGTAATTGTTGGCAGGTCCCATTCAAGTGCTTTGTTTAAATAAGGAGCGTTTTCACATCCCAAAACCAAGACCTCATGACCACGCTTGTGCATCCACAGAGCATTGCGGAGCTGATTCAATTCGAGTCCGCCCCAACTTTTTGAACTACAGAGATAGATTAATTTCATAGTATAAGGTAAAATTAAACTTAACTTTGTAAAAAATGATGAATATGTTTACAAGAATATCAAAGCCAATAAGAATCTTCCTAATCAGTGTGATTTTAATTTCAATTCCACTTTTTATTTTTCCTATTAATATATTTAAAGGAATGATTATTTATAAAAGCAATATTGTTGAGGTACCTATCAAAACAAATTTAAGTTTATCCTATTTTATAGGATTGGGCTATGATGATAAAGATTTAGAGGGAATAAAAGATTTTTATTTACTGCCGGAAGGATACTTTTTTTGTTTCATCGTACTGATTGGCATTCCAGGGCTTTTAGCGTATAGGATGTATTTGAAAGGAAAGGATTCTTAAATTTTTCCCACTTTGGAGGGGGAGGAAGGGGGAGGGCTTTCTTTACTTTTTTTTGGCTCAAAAAAAATACCGAATCAGCGTTTCGTGTCTTTCGAGAAGCTCATCGAGCGTAGTCGAGATGCGCTCAATCCACTTATAAAGCACATCGAGCGGCTTGTGCTGAGCTTGTCGAAGTAAGTCGAGATGTGCTACAAAACTTATTTTTAACCCCAACGGGGTTTAATATCAATAGCGCTGGATTTCATCCAGCGCAAAAACATCAAGAAAACAGTTCGCTTTTTGGCGTGTATTTTTATTAAAATCATGACAAAAAGAATTGTCCTCCCCCTTTGGAGGATAAAAGGGGATGACTTTTTAGTTGGTACCGATGCCTCGGTATTTTTTTAATCAAGAATAGCGAATCGAGCGTTCCGTGTCTTTCGAGAAGCTCATCGAGCGGCTTGTGCTGAGCTTGTCGAAGTAAGTCGAGATGCGCTCAATCCACTTTTAAAGCTCATCGAGCGGCTTGTGCTGAGCCTGGACTCCCCAGAGCCTGTCGAAGGGTCGAAGTAAGTCGAGATGTGCTTTTCTCGATACATCCCCAGCCAGCTGGGGCCACTCGATAAGCTATTGGTAAGTTAGCCTAGTATTTGTTATTCGCTAGCCGAGTGTTATGACCGAAGGGAGAAATGTATCGAGGCTAGCCTGCTATTGCAAGGTCTAAATTAGAATGTTGTTGTTTACAAAAAAATAAATAGAACAATCAATCATAGTGATTTGGTGCGGCCACCATCCACGGGCAAATTAATCCCATTAATATAGCCCGCTGCGCTGGAGGCTAAAAATGCAACAGCTGCTGCAATTTCTTCGGGTTCTGCGATGCGATGCATGGGTGATTCCTGTGCCATTTCATCCAGAATATGTTCAACTGATTGACCTGTTTTTGATGATTTTGCTTCTGCAATGCCATTCAATCGAAGGGTGTTGGTTGCACCTGGAAGTACATTATTTACCGTGATTCCAAACTGACCTAATTCCATAGCAAGCGTTTTACTCCAACTGGCTACTGCTCCGCGAATGGTATTCGAAACCCCTAAATTGGGAAGCGGTTGCTTTACTGAAGTAGAAATAATATTAATGATGCGGCCAAAACCAGCTTGTTTCATTCCTGGAACAAGCGCTTGAACCAAAATATGATTGCAGACCAAATGTTGATTAAAGGTATCCGTAAATTCCTCAATGGAAGCATCGATGATGGGACCACCTTTTGGACCGCCAGTGTTGTTGATGAGCACATGAATGATGCGCCCTTGAGCGATAAAATTATTAATAATCGTTTTTAATTCGCTTGGATTTGAAAAGTCAGCTATTAAATATTGATGTTTTTGCCCTTGAGAAACATCCAAAGTTGCCACAACTGATTTTAAAGACGCTTCATTTCGCGCCAATAAAATACATGAATAGCCTGTTTTAGCTAATGCTTGAGCAGATGCTAAACCAATCCCTTGGGTACTTCCACAAATTAAAGCGTTCCTTTTGTTCATTTTAATAGTTTTCAACAAAAATAATTATTTTATCCATAGTGCTACATATTAATAATAATAAGGATTTAAAAAAATAATACTCTAATAACATGAAGTTTTATTTGCATTTTGTAAAAATGTTTTGACTTCACTATTTGTGTGAAATAATTTAAATTATATATTTGCAAACATTACAATCATTTTAAGCTATAATTATGAAACAATTTTTACATTCAAAGAAATTCGTTGCTACTTTATTTTCAGCGATTTTATTGATGAGTTCCTCAATCGCATTCGGTCAATTGAGTGGAGTTAAGACAATTCCTGTAGACTACGCATCAATTTCAGCATTTGTTACTGATGCCAACTTACAAGGTATCGGTGCGGGTGGAGTTACCTTAAATGTCCCTGCTGGATATACTGAAACTTTAACTGCCAAAATAATTTTAACAGCAACAGGTACTGCTGCTAACCCAATTGTAATTCAGAAAAGTGGTGCAGGTGCTAACCCTGTTATTACTTCTTATGTGGGTACAGTTGCAACACCAGCGGTAGATGCCGATGGTATGTTTGTATTAGCGGGAAGTGATTATGTTACCATTGATGGAATCAACTTAACAGAAAGCTCTGCCAATACCACAACAACAACGGTGATGGAATTTGGTTACGGACTTTATTTAGCAAGTGCTTCTGATGGTTGTCAAAATAATACGATTAAAAATTGTACGATTACCTTAAATAGAATTCAAAATACCAATTGGACGAATTTAGGCCATACAGGTTCTGTAGGAATCAATGTGTTGAATAGTCTTTACAATCTTTCTGCTTCGGCTGCGGTTATTCCAACCGCAACAAGTGGTTCAAATTCATTCAATAAGTTTTATTCCAATACCATTCAAAATTGTAATGTTGGTATCACATTTATTGGTTACCCAGCACCAAGTCCTTACACCTTAGCCAATACAGGTAATGATGTAGGTGGATCTTCACTGGCAACAGGTAATACGATTGTAAACTTTGGGGGTGGCGCTACTTCCAACCCATCTACTGGTATTTTTGTTAAAGACGAATGGGGAATTAACGTCTCTTACAACACCCTTAACAACAACAACGGTTCAGGTGTCAATCATGCAACTACTTTAAGGGGTATTTTCTCTAATGCAAGTTCTATTGGTGCCAGTCAAGACATTAACAACAATACCATTACTTTAAAAAGTGCGGTATTGACTTCTCAGGTTTCAGCAATTGAATGTTCTGCTGGAGCAACTGGGGTTGGTAATACGATCAACATCAACAATAATACCATCACCAACTGTACCAACGATTTGGCTACTACTCTTACTCCATGGTACGGAATTTACAATACTGGATCTGCAGCCAATTTAAATATTAACAATAATAATTTTGTTAATAATGCTACTATGACCACTACAGGTACTACATATTTAATTTATAATACAGGTGCAGTTACAGGTTCTGTATCGATGTCTAATAATAATTTATCGCATACCTTTAATAAATTAGCTGCTCAAGCAGGAACAATAAATTATATTAGAAATGGCGGTGGGACAACAACGGCAAATTTAAATATCAACAACAACACCTTTGCCTCAATTACACATACTACTTTGAGTACAACGGCACATAATTTTATTTACAATACTTCAAGTTTTGCAAATACAAATATCAACTCAAATAACTGGAATAACTTGGCCATCAATTCTAGTGGTTCTTTCAATTTGATTTGGAACTCTAATAGTACTCAGGTAGCTTTGAATGTAAATAATAACGCGATCACAACCGGATTTACAAGATTAGCTGCAGCTGCTGGTTCTACTTATTGTTATTATGCAGGTTCTTCCTCTTTAGGGACCAGTACTCAAACAATAAGTAATAATAATTTCTCTAATTATACTGCAACTACTCTAGGTACAGGTGCTTTTTATGGAATTTATAACTTAGATGGTGCAGCAGCTCCAATGCCACAAAAAAATATTTTTAATAACACTTTTTCAAATATTACACACAACTCAAGTGGTTTTCATTATTTAATGTATATTTCTTATCTAGGAGATGGTACGACTACTCAAGGTTCAAGAGTTTATAACAACACCTTTAATAACATTACCACACAAGGAACTCAATATATATTGTACACTGGTGGATTAGCCTCTGCAAATCAACCCGCAAAGATTTATAATAATACCATAACCAATATTACCAACAACTCAATAACAACCGGTTCTACCTATGGTATTTACGCTTTTGCATCTGGAACAGCACCCTATTTAGAGATTTATAATAATAAAATTGCAGGATTGACTACATCTACTGCAACTGGAAAGCTTTATGGTATTTGGGGTGCGTCGACCGCGAACTATAGAATACACAACAATTATGTTGGATCGCTTACTGCATCTGGCGCTATGACCACAACAATGCCAGCACCAGCAATTGCAGGACTTTATTTAAGTTCTGGAACTCATAGCTTATACAACAATACCGTATACTTAAATGCTACAAGTACAGGTGCTAACTTTAGTACAACTGCCTTATATTTAAGTACCACTGGAGTTGTTGATTCAAGAAATAACAATTTCTCCAACTCCTCCGCAATAAACGGTACAGGATTGAGATTAGGAGTTCAAAACAGTTTGGCTGCTTCAACAAATTATTCTTTGAATTCTAATAATAATAACTATTATTTAGGAACGCCGAGTACTTCTGCTGCAACTTATTATAATGGTACTACTATCGCGTACACTATTGCTAATATGAATACTTTAACAAGTACAGATCTTTCTTCAATAAGTGAAGCGCCAAACTTCCTATCTACGGTAGTGAATAATGCAAATTACTTACACATTGATGGTGCACTTGCTCCAACACAATTAGAAAGTGGAGGTCAAATTTTATCTCAATTTACAACAGATTACGATGCCGATATTCGTGCAGGAAATGTAGGATACACAGGAACGGGAGCTAGTTATGATATAGGAGCAGATGAGTTCATCGGAACTACACCAGCGCCTCAAATTACTTACACAGCATCACCTTCTTTAACGAATTTATGTACAACAGCTGCAAGAACGATTACAGCGAATATTGTTAATGCTTCCGGTACATTGACTTCAGTAAATTTAAACTACTCATTCAACGGTGTTGCTCAAACGCCAATAGCAATGACCAACACAACAGGTACCACTTGGACTGGTGTTATTCCAGCATCTACGCCAGTTAATGCTGCTGTAACTTGGAATATTGCCGCTACCAATTCGGTTCCATTAACAACTTTTGCCAATGGTACTTCTTATTCGGATGAACCTTTGTTTGGTGTGAATGGTTTTGCATACAATACCGCTAGCCCAGTATGTGCTGGAACAGGTTCTTCATTAGTTGCTACTTTATGGAGTACTGCAGCCCCAGTGAATTATACAACTCCAACAGTTTCTCAGGCATTAGCAGATGAAGACATGGGGAATATTACCATTACACAAGGTGCAACAACCATATTAAATAATACAAGTTTAATTAATGTACTAGCCGGTACGATAGGTACCGCTACAGGTACTGCTGGAGGCTATTCTAATTTTACCAATTCTGGTACCTACGGTTTGACTGCTGGACAAGTTTACAACTTCTCTATCTCAACTTTATCTACCGGACCTACATACTTCTACGATAATTCAGCTGCGATTTTTATTGATTACAATAGAAATGGCGTATTCACAGATGCTGGAGAAAAAGTTTATTCAGCAGCTGCATTAACAAATGGTCCGCACATTGAAACGGGAACTTTTACTATTCCAGCTACTGCATTTAATGGTTTGACCAGAATGCGCGTTTTGGTTAATGAAGCATTAATTCCAGCTTACGTAAATGCTATTTCTTACGGCGAATTCGAAGATTATTTAATTAACATTACGAGTACTGTAAATGGTGGTGGTGCAGTTCCTGCAATTACTTCTGCAACATGGAACGGTATTGCACCAGTAGGAACAGGTAACCCATTGGCTATATCTCCTACTGCAACGGATACTTATACTGCTACAATTTTATCAGCAGGATGTACAGTAGTTTCATCTCCAACAACTGTTACTGTATTGCCTTTACCATCAGCACCAACTGCAACGAACAGTTCTCAGTGTGGTACTGCTACTCCTACTGCTGCAGTTGCTTCCTCTGCAGGTGCTGCGGGCGCTGGTTTATTCAGCTGGTTCAATGCTGCAACAGCTGGAACTCTTTTACAATCTCCTCCTATCGGAGCGTATACAACATTCTATTTTAATGACTTTACCAGTTCAACTATAGGAACAGGAGCTACATTGTCAGGTACTGCTAATTTAACTGCTGTAACTGGTGCTTTAGAATTGTTCCCGAATACAACATCAATGCAAGGTGGTATAACCGTTGCGGCAGGTGTAAATGCCGCTACTTTCAAAGTGGAATTCGATGCTACAACTGTAACTGGTGCTGATGGATTTAGTTATAGTTTTGGTGATGATGTTAGTGCAACCGCTACTAATATTGGTCAAGAAAGAGGTTCAGGTACTAAGTTAAAAATTGGATTTGACTCTTATGGTGTTATGCCAAACGGATCTGGTATCTATTTAATGTACAACAATACTTTGGCTTCAATTACTAATGCACCTCTGAGTCCAGGTGTATTAGCGTATTCAAACAACATAACTTGGTCTGGTTCTGCTAACAACCACTTTATTATTGAAACCAACAATGCTGGTCAAGTGACTTTAACTTTAAACGGTACTGCCATCTTTACCAATATTCAATTACCTGCTGCTTATTCAAGTGCGAATAAAGCAACTTGGGCGCATGTTATCGCTGGTAGAACTGGTAATATTTCAAGTTCAGTTGTTATTGACAATTTAGATATTAAATATGCAGTTCAAATCCCAGGGTCTACAACATTTACTGCCCCTGTTGCTGCAACAACTACCTATTATGTTTCAGAACTTGGAACCAATGGTTGTACTTCCGCAACAACACCTATTACAGTAACAGTTGTTAATCCTGATCCAATGGTTTTAACTCCTGGAGCAACCACTGCGATTTGTGAAGGTGCAAGTATTTCTTTAGATGCTACTTCTATTGCAAGTCCAGCATATACTTATTCTTGGGATGCAAACACCTATACAGGTTCAGGATTTACTGCTCCAGTAACCAATTCAAGTACGACGGTTACGCCTAGCTTACCAGGTGTTTATACGTATACCGTTACAGGAACCAACGGAGTTTGTACTGCTGTTCAAACAGTAGTTGCAACGATTAATGCCAACCCTGTGATTACTTCAGCTACTGCATCACCATCATTCGTTTGTAATGACAACTTAAATGTTGCTTTATTGGCCTCTGCAATAGTTTCAGGACCACAAACAATGCCTTCTTATTGTGCTATTACAGGTTATGGTGCAACAGGAACATTTATCGACAATGTTTCTTTTGGTACCATCAATAACAATTCAAGTGCCTCCAACCCGACTGCATTACCTTACTATACAAGTTACCCATTGACAACCAATGTTGCTATAGGATCAACTTATCCATTAAGTGTTACGATGGGCCCTGCTGGAACTTATCTAGGTGGAATCGTATCTGTTTGGATCGATTATAACCGCGATGGAACATATTCTGCTGCAGAATGGCAACAAGTTAATGTTTATGCCTTAGGTGGTTCAACCACTACCATAAACATTACAATTCCTGTAACTGCACAAGTTGGTTTAACAGGAATGCGTATTCGTTCTAGAGGAAATGGTAATCCAAACGGTTCTGGAGACGGCTGTAACTCATTCGGTTCTGGAGAAGGTGAAGATTACCAAGTAAATATTCAAGGAGCACCATCAGTACCTTACAACTTTGCATGGGCAACCACACCAGTGATCAATACAGCAGCTGGTTCAGTTACCGTTGATAATACAACTACATTGCCAATTACACAAAACTGGAATGTTACTGCAACGAATTCAGTAACTGGATGTATCGGAACTGCAACTACAAATACAGTATCAATTCAACCTGCAATTCTTGCTCCGACAACAATTGATGGTGCACATTGTGGATTGCAAGCGACTGCAGCTAATGCAACTGATGTGAATGGCTTTACAGCACCAATCTTTAATTGGTATGCTACTGCAACCAGTGTAACTCCTTTACAATCAAGTGTAGCAAATACATACACTACGCCTATTGCAACAACTACAACCTTCTATGTATCTGTAACCAATCCAGTTTCTGGATGTGAAACAGGTAGAACTGCTGTAACTGAGACAGTAACTCCTGCTGCAGCATTTGCAATTACTTCACCGTTTACTGCTTGTCAAAACCTTTCTTACCCAATCACGGTAACAACAGGATTAAGTAACTTTACCAACTTCGTGTGGACAGGTGCTACTTCTTTATTCTTAGATGCAGCAATGACTATTCCTTATGTTGCAGGTACAAGTGCTACAACAGTATATTATGCATCAGGTGCTTTGGGAGCGCAACCATCTATAATCTGTGACGCTGCAGATTCAGGAACTGGTTCCTCTCAGTGTGTAACGCAAGCATCAACTATAGTAAGTATACAAGCTACGCCAATTACACCTTTAATTGGAACAACTTACACAACTGTATGTACCGGTACATCTGCAGCATTGAATGTTTTATCTGGTGGTGCTTACTGTAACAGTAATGCAACATCTATTGCTGATGAAGAGATTACCAATGTAACTATCGGTACCTTAAACAATACTTCTGATTGTACAACACCAGCACCTGGTGCAGGTTCACTTGTAAGTCAATATTCGAACTTTACCACAAGTGTTGCAGCGCCAAACCTTGCTGCAGGTGCAACTGTTACTGGTTCTGTTTTAGTTAGTTCATGTGGTCTTTATAGCTACAATAGTGGTTTAGCAATCTTCATCGATTTAAATCAAGATGGTGACTTCTTAGATGCTGGTGAGAAAGTATATTCAAATGGTGCAACTGCAAATATTGCGTGTGTTCCTTCAACAACAGTTCCTGTTTCATTCACTATCCCATTAGGATCAATGAACGGACAAACTAGAATGAGGATTATTAATGTTGAAAATGCAGCTGGAGATAATATTACTTCTTGTTTAACTTATGCTTGGGGAGAAACAGAAGATTATGTAATTAATATCACTGGTGGAGTTTCTAACTCATATGTATGGTCACCATCGGTAACCAACAATTCAACTGCTGCAAACGTTACATCACTTCCAATTACAGCTCAGACTAGCTTTACAGCAACCTTATTTGATGGTCTATGTTACAGTGCACCGTCTGCGCCTTTAGTGATTGATATTGCGGTAACACCTACCTTAGCCATTACGGCTGCTGTTCCAGTTTCTGGATATTGTAATAGTGGTGCCAACTTTACAAATGATGAAGAAATTTTCAATGTAACTATTGGTACTTTAAACAATACAAGTAACTGTACATCAATAGGTACTGGTCCTGGATCAATAGCAGAAAAATATGCTAACTATACTTCAGGTGCTGGTATGCCAGTTATTCCTAACCTAGTTGCTGGATCAACTAATACAGGTTCTGTTGAAATCGGTTCATGTGGTACTTTTAACTACACAAGTGGACTTGCTGTCTTTGTAGATTTCAACCAAGATGGTGACTTTACAGATGCAGGTGAAAAAGTATATTCAAATGGTCCTTTATCCAATTTAAATTGTGTACCTGCTTCTACTGTAGCAATAAGTGTTACGGTTCCGTCTACTGCTGTAAACGGACAAACAAGAATGCGTGTTGTCAATCAAGAAAGTAATCCTGGTGATAACATAAGCCCTTGTACTGTTCAAAGTTGGGGTGAAACTGAAGATTATTTAATCAATATTACTAATGGAGTTGTTTCAACACCATGTCCAGGTGCAACATTCACTTTGAATTCTACAGTTGGATTGGGTGGACCTCCATACACTTATGCTTGGTCAGTAGTTAGTGGTACTGCAACCATTGCAGCTGCAACTAATGCAAACACAACAGCAGTTATAGATGCTGATGCGGTACTTCAATTAATTGTTACTGATGCTTGTGGATCTTCTACAACTACTACTGTTGCGACAGATGTTCTTGACAATCCAATTACAATTACTCCTTCAACTAGTAGTATTTGTTACAGCGCTAATGCAGTTCTTGTTGCTACCAATGGAACCAACATCACTTGGTTACCAACTACTGGTTTAGTTAGTGCTATCGGTGATACAGTAACTGCATCTCCAGCAACTACTACAACTTACACTGTAACAGGTGGATATGGTGCTGGATGTATTGGAACTGCTACAAGTGTATTAACAGTAAATCAATTACCAATAATTACAGGTGGTGTTGATCAAATATTATGTTCTAACGTTCCTGCGACTTTAAATGCTACTGGAACTGCCGGAGTTGTTTACACATGGACAAACAATGTTGTTAATAATGTACCTTTCGCAGTATCTGCAACTAATAACTATATTGTAACAGCCACAGACATTTACAATTGTATTGATATTGACACGGTAACAATTACTGTTTTAGGAATTCCAAATGTTAATGGCGGATTGGATCAAGCAACTTGTTTGGGTGGTGCTGTCACTTTAAATGCAATTGGAACAGGAAATGTATCCTTGAACTGGTCAGGTGGCGTAACTAATAATGTACCGTTCTTACCTCCAAGTTCACAAAACTATATTGTAACTGTTCAAGCAGCTAATGGTTGTTATGATTATGATACTGTAGCTGTGACAATGAATGCTGCTCCAAGTATTACCTTAACAAATGGTGCTGCTGCATGTGCTAATGGAACTGTTACTTTAACAGCGACTACAAACAATGCATTTGGTGGATTCTGGTCTACAACGAATGGTGGTGGAATTATTACTCCTAACATCTCTAATAGTACCATGATTTATACACCAGGATTAAATGATCCAAGTCCGGTAAATATTACTTATGTTGCTTTCAACGGATGTGGAAATGCAGTACAGAACACGACAATTGAAATATATTCAGTTCCTACATTAGATGCTGGTAACGATGTTGTTGTTTGTTCTGGTGATTTAGTTACTTTGAATGCTACAACGAATGGTACACTTACATGGAACAACAATGTTGTCGATGGAACTCCATTCTTTGCTAACGCAGGAAATACAACTTACACTGCTACTGCAACCAATGGAAATAACTGTACTACAACAGATCAATTAGTTGTAACTGGAAATGCATTGCCTCCAGTAAGTGCTGGACCTGACTTCTCAGTATGTTCTGGTGGAACAACTACTTTATCAGGAACAGGTGCTGCAACTTATACATGGAACAATGGTGTTACCAATGGTGTTGGATTTACAACTACAAGTGGTGGACAATATACGGTAACAGGTACTGATGCCTTTGGATGTGTTGCTACTGATATGGTTGTTGTTTCAATCACTAACGTAAATGCTCAAGTAGTATTTATTGATCCAGTTACTTTATTAGGGAATCCTTCTAATGCAGTAAGTTTCCAATGGATTAATTGTGCAACCAACGCTATTTTACCTGGTGAAACAGATGATACCTTAAGAGTTACTGAAAATGGAAATTATGCAGTAATTGTAACAACAGCTGAAGGATGTGTTGATACATCAGCATGTGCTGTAGTTGACCAAGTTGGTATCTTCACAAGTGATTATTTGAATGTATCACTTTATCCTAATCCAACTAATGGAATGGTAACAATTCAATTACCAAACAGCGAATCTGCTAAATTAACAGTATTTGATGCGCAAGGTAAATTGATCAATACTATTTCAACGGTTAACAATGGTGGAACGGTTGACTTGTCAATGTACACACCAGGTATATATACCTTTAAATTACAGATTGGTGATTTCGTTCATATTGAAAGAATCATCAAGAATTAATATTCAATCTTAATTTTAAAAGCCGTTCAAATTGAACGGCTTTTTTTTGTCCCATAATTTTAGTTTTTTATTAACCATAAATTTTTAGTATCTTAACATTCTAAACCTATAATCATGAAGAAATTTACTTTAAACATTGTATCACTAATAATGGCTACATTAATTCTGATAAATTTTTCAAAAACCCATGCGCAGTGTACCAATACATTACCTTACGCACTTGCAATAGCTCCCACATCGGGAACGGTAACCATATCGACATGTTCGTATCAGGAAGAATATTCTGAACTACAAAGTGTAATTGCTGCAACGATTTACCAATGTGAAATTGTAGGAGGTGGCTACATCACCATACATGAGGGAACACCATCTGGACCCGTTATTGCTTCAGGCGCGAGTCCCTTACAATGGAATTCTACGGTTGCAGGAACTTACTTTGCACATTGGAATGTTGACGCCTCGTGTGCAACTGCAGCCAATTGTATGGTGACAACTATGACTTATATAAGTCCAGCATCGCCTTGTGGAAATCCAGTTGCCGCTGGAACAACTGTTTCAACACCAGCAGGAGCTTGTCCAGGACAAGCCATTAGTCTTTCTTTAAATGGGGTAACCATTGGAACTGGGCTTACTTATCAATGGCAATCATCTGCTAATGGAACTACTTGGACAGACATAACGGGTGCGACTAATGCAAACTATAGTTTAATACAAACAGCAAATACCTATTATCAATGTATCGTTACTTGTAGTGCTGGAACACCAGCTACCTCTACTCCTATTCTCGTTAATATGAATTCGTTTTTCTCTTGTTATTGTTCTACGATCAATGCAGGTGGAGGTGGATGCATGATGAATAATATTCAAATTGGTTCCATTAACAACAATACTGCAACGACAAATCCAATAGCTTCTCCTTTTTACACTGCATTTGCATTAAATACAATACTTGCTCAAGGAGCAACATATTCTTTATCCGTTGCCATAGATGCCGCAAATGTTTATACAGGAGCTATTGTATCTGTTTGGATTGACTGGAACCAAAACGGTCAATATGAAGCCTCAGAATGGCAACAAGTTGGGGTTAATATTAACAGTGGAACTATCGCTTCGATAAACATCAATGTGCCTATTGGAATACCATTAGGAACTACAGGAATGCGAATTCGTTCTAGGGGAGCAGGAAATCCAAATGGTGCTACAGATGCCTGTACAGATATGGGCTCTGGTGAAACAGAAGATTATACAGTGACCATAATGCCGGTTCCGACATGTCCACAACCTCAAAATTTCTCCTTAGTACAAGCAGGTTTAACCAATGCCCTTATTCAATGGACTGCAGGTGGTGCTGAAACGCAATGGGAAGTTCAATATGGACTACAAGGATTCACGCCTGGAACAGGTACAACAATTGTTACCAGCTCTAATCCCTATACGATCAATGGTCTTACAGGAAATACCTTTTATGAAGTATATATAAGAGCACTTTGTGGCGGAGGTGATACTTCCTATTTTGCTCCTGTCCTAGCCTTTCAGACTTTCAATCAAGCACAATACTTAGATTGGGATTCTAATTGTCCGAGTACAGGATTCATAGACATTTCTGCAACAGGAACTCCTTTGAATACTTGGGATGATAGTAATCAAGGAATCACCTTACCATGGTCTTGGTTGGTACAAGGTAATTTAGTAAATGATATTTCTGTTGGTAACAATGGTGGCTTAATTTTTAATAGTTTGAACAGTTGGTTGTATTACAACATCAATGGTGAAGGTATGTTCCCTTTTGTTCAAGATTTAAATACACCTTTAGACAATATATATTATGAATCTATAGGAAATGCTCCAAATAGGAAATTTGTAATCATGTGGAGTGACTTAGCGCATTTCACTTGGCCAGCAGGAACAGATGGAGCAACCTTTGAAATCATCTACGAAGAAACAAGTAATGAATTTTATTATGTTTATGATGATGTAATGATGGGCGATACCTGGTGGGATAACGGTGCTGATGCTGAAATTGGAGTAGTAACACCTAATCAAACTATTCAGGTTTCTATGGATGATGCTGCCTATTTGAGTAGTAATAGTTGTATTCACTTCTATTATACGAATTGCCCAAAACCTCAAAGTTTTAATCTTTCTTATGTAAATTCATCTGAAGGTAGTTTCACTTGGACTCCAAGTATTGCCAATGAAACTAATTGGACAGTAATTTACGGTCCTACAGGATTTGATCCAACAACAAATGGAACAAGTGTGCCAAGTAATTCACCAAGCGCAACACTTTCTAATCTGAATCAATTAACCCAGTATGATGTCTATATTTATGCTGATTGTTCCGTTGGTTTGCAAAGTTTAGGTTTATTTGGAACCTTCTTTACTCCTCCTTACTGTTCCAATCCAACTGCTATGTTCAATGCTACAGCAGTTGATAGTATTTTTGCATCATGGACTTGGTCAGCAAGTTCACCAAGTTATCCTTCTACTGGTTTCAATTTACAATATGGAACTATGGATTTTCCACTTTATTCAGGGACAGTTCAAGCAGTTGATAACAATATGACAGATACTATTGCTAATGCTGCGTTCATAGCAAGTGAAGTAATTGATGTTTATGTTCAAGCGGTATGTGGCGTTGATACTTCGCAATATGTTGGTCCATTTACAGTAACCCTGCCTTTAACCAATGATTTAGCCTGTGGGGCTGATGTCATTCCAGTGAATGGAGCTACGCATTATTTTGACAATACAGGTGCTACAGTTGATGTTACTGAGATTGGAATTGCTCCACCTGCTTCAGGCGCTCAAACAACGACAGGATGGGCAAATAATGCCTTAAATCTTACTTCTTGGTTTAGTTTTATAGCGCCGAACTCGGGAGCTGTTAGAATTAATTGTACCGCTAGCGCTTATAATGGTCAAATGGCAATTTATAGTGGATGGGATTGTAACAACCTAACTACTTTCAATTTAGTAGCAGCAAATGATGATGAAATTGGGGGAAGTAGCCTTGCTCCAAACTTCACTATTTGCGGATTGATTCCTGGACAAAGTTATTACATGATGCAGGATGGTTTTAACGCACTTGAAGGAATTCATGCCATTGCTATCAATGAGATTGTATTAAATGCCGGTATTGCTGGAAACATGATGAACGTTTGTTATGGAGATTCTGTGAATTTGTTTAATGGAATTTCAGGAAATGATACAGGGGGAACATGGACGCAACAAATCCCAACCTTAGGATTACAGGATAGTATCTTTAATACAGCAGGTTTGGCACCGGTAATTTTCAACTTTACCTATACCATGCAAGATGGATGTGCTATAGATAATGTTAATGCACAAGTACATGTTTATCCACCATCTTCTGCAGGAAATGATGGTCAGATGACCGTATGTAAAAATGAGCCATTCAATTTATTAATGGGCTTATCTGGAAATGTTGATATGAATGGTGATTGGTACAACCCATCCAATCAATTAATGACGAGCCCTAATGATGTCGCTAGTTTTATTCCTGGTCAATTTAATTATGACTACATCACAGGTAATGGGATTTGTCCGGATGATACTGCAAACATTCTGGTTATTGTATCCGCAAATTGTGACTACTTATCCTTAGAAGAATTAGGGCAACACATCGCGATGTATCCTAATCCAACGAGCAATGATGTCACTATTGATAAAGGAATTGAATTAAGCATTGAATCCATTATTATTAGTGATTTAAATGGAAAGGTATTGGAGACCATAACAGAAGGTTTAGATATGAATTCGATCAAGTTGAGTTTTGCTACTTATGAAACTGGCGTTTACTTCATTAAGATTTCAACTCCAAGAGGACAAATCATGAATAGAATTGTAAAACAATAATTCTTAAACTATTTAATTAAAGGGGCTCAGGCCCCTTTTTTTATTTAAAAATAAATCGGGCGAAAAGATAATTTACTAGATTGAAGTTGCAAAGCTGAAAAAGGGATCTTAATACAATTCATTGCAGAAAGTACTTTTTTCAATGTAGGATTTTTCACATTTAATCTACTCAAATCAACATCCATAGATAGATAATATTGTCGTTCTGCATTAAATTGAAGATACTGATCTTGATCTCCAACTAATTTTTGATCTACACTATAACCAAAACTAAGACATAACCAATTGATCTTATTGAATTTTGGGGTAAGCACACCCATTGGAACACTAAACCAATACGTTTGGCCATTGTAATCTTTTAAAACTTGTTGCGCAAAATTACTTCCTAAAACTGTAGGACGGTAAGCAGCGTAAGCAGAGGGCGTAAAGGAAAATTTAGGAATAAGATATTGCTTTTTAAACACCAATTTTTCAAGCAAAAAAATAGAAGTGCCTGTTGCATTTGCTGTAATATCATACCAAGAGAATCCCCAAGCTGAACTTTTTCCGTCCATTAATTCTAAAGTACCCAGGTACAAAAAAGACGTTCCTGCACCTACCCAATAACCTTTTTTATCAATTCCAGTCTTAGAGAATCCAGCAGCAACTGATTTTGCTAAGTAATAAGAAGAAAAACCATGCCCCATTTTATCCATTTGCATCCAATTCTTCCCATCATCAAAAAAGTGAAACTTCGTTTGCGGATAGTCTTTATACCACACATTTTGAAGTAAAATCAAACTTGATGAAGAAGCACTAAGCGTCAATGCAGAAGAAAGTAACAATTTTCCTTTATTAGGAATAGAATCATGAACACATACTTTTGTGTTACTCAGTGCAAGAAAAGGAAGCAGCACTATTATTATAAAAAATCCCTTCATGATCCGAAGGTAGATAATAATTCATAAAAAGAGCGTTTAAGCAAATGCAAATCCTATTTTTGTATAAAGAAAGTTACCTTATGGAACATCAAAGAAAAGATTGGAATGATATAAAGAGCAATGACAGTTGGTCAATTTTTAAAATCATGTCAGAATTTGTAGAAGCATATGACCGCATGTCTAAAATCGGACCTTGTGTTTCCATTTTTGGTTCCGCCAGAACAAAAGAAGAAAATGAATATTATAGCCTAAGTGTAGAACTAGGGCAAAAGTTAGCCACGTTAGGATACGGGATCATTACAGGTGGTGGGCCAGGAATTATGGAGGCTGCAAACAAAGGGGCTCAATTAGGCGAAGGTCCTTCGGTAGGTCTCAATATTGATTTGCCTTTTGAACAAAACCATAACCCATATATTGATCCAGATCACAACATAGAATTTAACTATTTTTTTGTTAGAAAAGTAATTTTCGTGAAATATTCTCAAGCATTTATTATTATGCCAGGAGGTTTTGGGACCTTAGATGAATTTTTTGAAGCATTAACATTAATTCAAACTAAAAAAATCGTAAAAAGACCTGTAGTATTGATTGGAAGAAGTTACTGGACAGGTTTAATGCAATGGGTTGAAGAAACCATGCTGCGCGCTGAATCGAATATCTCAGAAGAAGATTTAAAATTATACACTATAGTTGACACCGCAGATGAAGCCATCAGTTATATAGAAGACTTTTTCAAAACACATAAATTGACCCCCAACTTTTAAGTAGAAATTGTTTACCTTTCTTATCTTTGTTGCTAAATGATAAAAGAAATTATTGCATTTGTTTTTTCAAAACACTTTCTTAAGCACCTAGGCTTAATAATGTTGTTTTATGTTTCTGTCGTATTGATTATGATGGTTTACCTCTATTTCTATACCAATCATGGTGAAAAAATTGAGGTTCCAAATTTTGTAGGTATGAATTCAGAAAAAGCAAAAGTCGTAATTGAAGACTTAGGTCTTGAATTTCAAATAATGGATTCTATTTATGATCCTAATCTACCTGAGGGAACCGTTAAAGAGCAGAGTCCAAAATCTACAGCATTTACTTTACTTTTTGTTAAATCAGGACGAACGATAAGTTTAAGAGTTAGTAAAAAAACAGATTTGATTGCCATGCCAAGTTTAATATTCAAGCAAATTAGATTTGCAGAGAATATTTTAAAAAGTAGAGGGCTTCGATACATCATCAAATATAGACCCACTAGCGAAGCAAATGGAGCTGTATTAGATCAATTATTCAAGGGAAGAAATGTTAAAGGAGGAAGTAAAATACCTATTGGCTCCCTCATCACCCTTATTGTTGGACAAAACGACATAGGAGAGCCTATTGAAATTCCTGACTTTTATGGACAAAGCATGTCTGAAGCGCAATATATCATGGATACATTAGGCGTGTCTTACACTTTTATTTGCGAGGAGTGTATTACCACAGAAGATTCCTTAGCGGCAAGAATTGACAGTCAAAGTCCTGAATATTTAGAAGGGAATACAGTGCCTAAATCGACACCATTTACCTTGTATATGAAATTGAATTTTAATGGTGACATCGAAAATCCCGAGCGATGAAGAAAAAGATAGTATTTGTCTTTGTTTTCTTATGCTCCATTTTGTCTTGGAGTCAAGAAATGACTCAAGGTCCATTGATGCAAAACATGGCAATCAAACCCGTTCAATTTCTTAAAACTGGCAATACTATTGACAGTTCCTTTATCTACCAACTCGACACTATTTCACTTCCAGTTTTCGATGATTTTTCCTCGTCTAAATTTCAACAATATGCTCCCGATTTTAATGCCGCTGGAATAAGTAGTTTACTGTTTTACCATTTATTGGATCCCATTAGCAACACCCCATTAAGTTTAACTGAGGTTTTTACCAATCAAGTTACCTTCAAAAGGGTGTATGACGCTGTAAACAGTACTTTTATCGACTTCCCATTTAGCGCTACAAGTGTTAAAGTAGGTGATTTAGCGCATTTTCCTGTGGTCTATCAAACAAGCAATTTATATCCACCCTATTACATTTATGATACCATTGGTGTTGTTGATGTAAGTGATACCGTTTGGATTACCAATCCCGCCTACACGCAAGACTCGGCAAGACAATTTTTTCAACCTGTTAATGATTTGAGTAAAATTTGGGCGGATAATTATGCATATCACAACTATCGTTATGGATTAAATCCAAGATCTTTAGGTGTTGCAACCTTTGACGGTCTTAATGAAAATGGTTATCCCTATCAATTTGGAACAACTGTTACCAATTATGGAGATCGATTGACCTCTAAACCAATTGACATGAGTATGCTTAATGCCTCAGATTCTGTTTATTTGAGTTTTTTATATCAGCCAGAAGGATTGGGTGATGTACCAGAAAGTGGAGATTCATTATTATTAGAGTTTTATGCCCCACAAATCGATCAGTGGTTCCATATTTGGAGTGTTAATGGTGCTGCTGTTCACCCTTTCAAAGCGGTCCATGTAAATATTAATGACCCTAAATTTTTTCACAAAGGATTTAAATTTCGTATTAGAAATTACGGTGGACTATCTGGTGCTTTAGATCATTTTCATGTAGATTATGTTCATTTACGCAGTTTATCCTATTACAATGATACCATCTTTAAAGACTTTGCTTTTTCTTATCCATTAAACTCCTTACTAAAAACCTACACTGCTGTGCCATGGGATCATTATAAGGCCAGTAGCTTCAATAAAATGACAGATTCGTTGGAAGTTAAAGTTCATAATGGAAGCAACACTGCTGAGAATTATCAAAATGGTCAAATTAGTGTTTTGCAGAATAGTGCTCCACAAGGAATGTTTACCTTACCAGGATTTTTATTAGCAGAAGGTCAGATTAATTATAATCCGTCGTCCTTATTTACCTCCTATCACGACCTTTCTAATGGATTTGAATACGATAAAACGTTACTTGGAATTCAACAAGATTTTGAAGTCAAGGCAAGTGCCTCGGCTCAATTTCCAAATTTCTCACAAAACGATTCCACCAACTTTACACAGTCCTTTTATAATTTCTATAGTTATGATGATGGATCAGCTGAGGCTGCCTTTGGTCCAACAGGTGTGCAAGCGCGATTGGCCATTAGATATGACAGTTACGAAGCAGATTCACTTATTGGAATTGCGATGCATTTTGTTCCTTCTGTAGTTGATGTTTCACAAAAATTATTTTTACTAACTGTTTGGGATAATAATAATGGTGATCCGGGTAATGTATTATATCAAGATGATGCTTTTTCTCCGAGACAACCTTTATATATTAGCGGACAAAATAATTTTGAAACCTATTACTTTACAAATAGTGAGAAAGTAGCAGTAGGAACAACATTTTTTGTGGGTTGGAGACAATTAGATCCCGATCGTTTAAATTTAGGATTAGACCGAAATATTGATCATTCAAATACCATAAGATATAGTGTAGATGGTGGCAATAATTGGTTTACATCTGCTTTTCCAGGTTCAGCTATGTTAAGACCAATTTTTTCGACACAAATAGATGCCGTATTGGAATTGCCAAATAATCAAATTGAGGAAACGCTCTTAATTTATCCAAATCCAAGCCATACAAGTATTACGGTTAGCGTGAAGGATAAGCAAGTTAATCACTTAAGCTTATTCAATAATTTAGGACAGCGCATCAGAAATGTCGATAGCAATCAAATCGATCTTCATGAACTAGAAAATGGAGTTTATTTTGTCTCAGCTCCTGAAATTTCATCTCGTATTTACAAAGTTATCAAGCAGTGATTGAAGAGAAGGACCTCGACCAAGCTCATGAGGAAGAAGAATTATTTGAACATTATAGATTTACAGCAGATCCAGGACAAGAATTATTAAGGATTGATAAGTTTTTAATAGATCGCCTTCCAAATACCTCTCGAAATAAAATTCAAGTGGCCGCAAAAAACGGGAATGTCTTGGTTAATAATCAAATTGTTAAGCAAAATTACAGAGTAAAACCTGCTGATATTGTTTCCATTGTAATGCCCTATCCTATTCGAGAGATCGAATTAATTGCTCAAGACATCCCCATAAATATTGTTTATGAAGACGACGAATTAATTTTAGTTAATAAAACGGTCGATATGGTTGTCCATCCGGCATACGGACACTATTCTGGAACACTAGTAAACGCTCTAATATACCATTTCAAGCACCTTCCTTCCCTACCCAAAAACTATTACGGAAGGCCTGGTTTGGTGCATCGAATAGACAAAAACACCTCAGGTATCCTGCTAGTTGCCAAAACTGAAGATGCCTTAACACATCTAGCAAAACAATTTTACGAAAAAACTACCGAACGCACCTATTGGGCCTTAGTTTGGGGAGATGTGAAAGATGATGGAACCATTACAGGAAATGTTGGACGATCTTTGAAAAATCGAAAAGTTATGGCGGTTTTCAAGGATGGGGAATTGGGAAAACATGCTGTAACCCATTATCGCGTTTTGGAGAGGTTTGGTTTCGGAACTTTGGTAGAATGCAAGTTAGAAACGGGAAGAACCCATCAAATTAGAGTACATATGCAGTTTTTGGGACATCCATTGTTCAATGATCCTGAATATGGAGGAAATAAAATTCTTAGAAACGCCCATAAAAAAGAATTCAAGCTCTTTATTGAAAAATGTTTCGCTTTGTTGCCTGGACAAGCTTTACATGCGAAAACTTTAGGGTTTGTTCATCCAAAAACTAAAGAAAATATTAGTTTTTCATCACCTCTAAATGAGGGTATGCAAACATTGCTTGAATCTTGGCAACAATTTAGGCTTGAAAATTAAAATTTTTTTTTTATTTTTGTTTGCCTTAGAATCATTTCTAGAGCCATTAAACTTATAATATGAAGCATTTATTATTCATTGCCTTATTAAATTTTGCATTCTTTTCAACTATTAATGCACAAACGAACACACCGAAATATATAAATGAAGCGAATAAGTCGTTTAACTCAGGGCGTTACTTCGAAGCTTTACCTAAACTTCAAAGTGCTTATACCAAATTAGGTAATAAGGGTACCATTACTCAAAAAGGAGATATGGCCTATAAAGTAGCAGAATGTTACCGTCATATGGAGCAATTTGATAAAGCAAAAGATTGGTATGCTAATTCTATAGAATTAAAGTATTATGATATTCAACCGCTTTTATATTTTTGGCAAGGAGAAATGCAACGCATGATGGGGAAATTTGATGATGCGATTAAAAGTTATAAGGAATACAAAAAAAGAAAACCTGCAAATGACTTTTCACATGATGTCGAATCAGCTATCAAATCGGTGGAAATGTACAAGGACTTTGAAATCGCTGAGTCCAAATTTATTATTAAAAATGAAAATAAATTAAATAAAGTTCAATTCGATATGGCTCCTACTTTTAACGATAAAAAAGGGATGTCGATTTTGTATGGAACTAGTAGAGAAGATTTAACTACTACAACAAGAGATCCAATTACAGGTGAGAAATTCATGGACATCTGGACTGCTGAATTTGATCTTAAGAGAAACTTTATCAGCGCTAAAAGTATTGACAATAATAATTTAATCAATACAGGCGACAATGAAGGAACTGCGGTAATGGATAAGAAAGGAAAGACTTTATATTTCACACGTTGTCCAACAAAAGCAAAACAAAATTTAGGCTGTGACATTTGGAAAGCAGACAAAAATGGTGAAGACTGGGAAAATGTGATGAAAATCACTTTGAAAACTAGTGATACTATTTCCGTTGGTCATCCATGTATTACAGAAGATGGTATGATGTTAATATTTGCAAGCGATATGACCGGAGGTAAAGGCGGAAGAGATCTTTGGTATGTAATGTTTGATAAGAAAAATAAAGTTTGGGATTCTATTCCAAAAAACATGGGTTCTGAAATCAATACTACTGGAAATGAATTATTCCCATCTATTGGTGCCAACAATCGTCTATATTTTGCAAGTGATGGTCACCCTGGAATTGGTGGATTAGATATTTTCTATGCTACAAGAGTTGGAACTGAAAATACCAAAGAAAATCCAGCTAAATGGTCACTAGTTACCAATATGCAGTATCCTATTAATTCAATTGCTAACGATTATGCAATGGCCGATTACTTCGATGAAAAAACTGGTTTAAGAGGATACTTTACTTCTGAAAGACAAACAAATAGTAATAAAATTTATTCTCCAGACATTTGGAGCTTTAGTATACCTCCGGTAGTTTTTGACTTGCGCGTTGTTGTATTTGAAGCAGGAAAAAAATCGAAACGTATCATGGATGCTAAAGTTGAGATTGTTGGTACAGATGGAAGTAAATGGGAAGGAATGACAGATAAAAAAGGATCAACCATTAAGTGGGACAAAAAAGCTGATGGTACTCGCTGGATTAACGGTGATGTGACTTATTCTATCAAAGCTTCTAAAGACGACTATTTTGAAGATGTAAGAGGTGCGAAGTTTTCAACTGATAGCTTAGACAGAAACCAAAGTTTCTTATTAGAACTTCCTTTATTGCCAAAATATCATCTGCGAACTCCTGAAATTCGCTACTATTTAGATAAATGGACATTTGTTGATGATGCTACGATAACATCAACAGACTCCCTTAAATTTTTGGATAGTTTATTGACAAATTTTGATTTCATTACCATTGATTTGTATTCTCATACCGATGCTAGAGATACAGAAAAGCACAATCAAGCTTTATCTGAAAATAGAGCAAAAGCGGTTTATGTTTATTTAGTAGATCAAAAAGGTATTGATCCTCGCCGTATTCGTCCTGTTGGGAAAGGTGAATCTGAACCAGCAAAATGGATAGATGAAAATGGTGTAGAGCAAACCTTAACGGAAACTTACATCAATCAATTTAAAACAACTGATCCTGCTAAATTTGAGCGACTGCATCAAATGAACAGAAGGACAGATGTTAAAATTACAAGTGAAAAATACGATCCAAAGACTGCAGCTCCTGCAGATCCAAACTATAAAAAGTTTATTGAGCCATTACCAAGATAATTAAAGTAAAAAAGCGTTCTTAGGAACGCTTTTTTTTTGTATCTTCAATGGTGGTTGTAAAGATAAAGGAAATCTATTTACATTATTTGTGGAGAAAGAAACTCATTCCTTTTCACCTACTCTCTTTGGACAACGGACAAGAATTTCAAATTATTGATTACGGAACATATAATGCAAATGAATCAGGTCCAGATTTTAGCCTTGCTAAAATAATAATAGACGGAATCCTTTGGGTCGGTCCAGTGGAAATTCATGTGAAGTCCTCTGATTGGTATTTACACAAACATGAAAAAGATCCAAATTACAATAATGTAATTTTACATTTTGTTTACGAGAACGATCGAAAAATCATCCAAAACAATCGAGATATTCCTACAATCGCATTAGAGCGGCACCTCAATAAAGTTCATCATCAAAATTTTATTACCCACTATTACAAAAATGATGGGCTGTTTTGTCATAATAGTCTACAAGCGAAAGGACAAGATTTATTTAATCAACACGCTGAAGATTATCTATTCATGAGATTAAAGCGAAAATATAATCTAATAGAAATTGAATCCTATAAAAATCTGGAAGAACTTCTCTTAGTGCTGTTCGCTAAAACAATGGGTGGTTCTATTAATGGGGAAACACTTTCGGACTTTGCTCTTGATTATTATAATAGATACAAACAAAACGCATCGGTAGAAGCCCTTCTTTATCATTGGAGCTCACATCTTGAAAATCATTTGGCATGGAAGACAAAAGGTCTTAGAAACGCTAATAATTGCAATGACAAGGCAATAATGCTATTTACTGTCTTTTATGAATTAGAATATAAGAATGCTATTGATGAACTTCTCATTACAAAAGATTATTCTAGTTTTATCGAATGCATTGATACAAGTAAATTAAGTGAATTTTCAAAAAACAACTTAAAAATCAATGCCTTAATCCCATTTATTTTTTTACTTCGTCAAAAAGGGTTTTTACAAATTGAGCTTTCAGAAATAAGTTGCCTCTATACAGATCTAGATGCCGAGAACCATAAAATTACGCGAATATGGAAAGCAAGTAATATAAGTTTAAAAAATGCTGCAGATACTCAAGCTTGTTTAGAAATTTATCAGCAATTTTGTAGCAAGAAACTTTGCCATCAGTGTGAACTTGGAAAAGAAATATTAAATAAATGAGAAGATTATTACAGAAGATTATTTTTTTCTTTGAAATGCAATCTTATGGAGTTTGTGGATGGTGGGCTCGAAAATTGGGGATAAGCACCTATAAAGTTAAGTTAGGATTTATCTACTTTTCATTTGTTGCCTTAGGCTCACCTATTTTAGTATATCTAATTATGGCTTGGATTTTAGAACATAAACATTATTTCAAATTACAACAAAAGCGAAAAACATCAATTTGGGAAATATAAGAATATTAATAACCGGAAGTAATGGATTATTAGGTCAAAAAATTGTGGGGCAACTTATTGCCAAGCAAATTGATTTTTTAGCAACATCCAAAGGTGAGAACAGAAACACATCCTGCAAAGAACAAAACTATCAAAGTCTTGACATTGAAAGAATAGAAGACATTGAAAGGCTATTTAATTCCTATAAACCAAGCCATGTAATTCATACGGCTGCCATTACGAATGTAGACTATTGTGAACAAGATCCAGAGCTGTGTTATGCCGTAAATGTAAAAGCAACAAAATTATTAATAGATGCTGCAATTGAAATTGACGCTCATTTTCTCTTGCTTTCCACAGACTTTATATTTGATGGTTTAAAGGGGGACTATTCAGAAACAGATGAAGCCAATCCATTAAGTCATTACGCACACTCAAAATGGGAAGCAGAATTAATATTACATAAAGGCAATTATACAGATTGGTCCATCGTTCGTACCATTATTGTATATGGAGATGGCGACAATTTAAGTAGATCTAATTTGATCAGTTGGGCGAAAGAATCCTTAAAGAAAGGCAATAAAATTTCAGTAATTGACGACCAATTTAGAGCACCAACTTGGGCGGATGATTTAGCATGGGCCTGTATCCGTATTTGTGAATTAAACAAACTTGGTGTTTATAATGCCTGTGGACCTGAGACCTTGTCTATTTATGACATTGTTTGTCGCATTGCTCATTTTTATAAATTTGATGATCAGTTAATTCAACGAAGTGATAGTAAGCAATTAAATCAAGCAGCACGGAGGCCTCCAAGGACTGGTTTAAATTTAAATAAATCTAGAATTGAATTGGGATACGCTCCCAAAACTATCGAGGAGACATTGGATCTATTAAAATAATAGACTCCAATTACCTAAAAAATAATATCTTTAGGACTGAAATTAAATTTAAACCACAAAATATCAATTGAACAACTAGAATAACTCGCTTAAACTATGAAAAAACTACTTAATAAAAAATCAATCCCACATTTACTAGAAGAGGCTCGTGCCAACGAGCATGGATTGAAAAAAACATTAGGAATGTGGTCCTTAATTGCTCTAGGCGTTGGCGCAATTATAGGTGCTGGATTATTTGTGAATACTGGAAGAGCAGCAGCGGAAGCCGCTGGATCTGGGGTGACCTTATCCTTTGCTGTTGCCGCTATTGGTTGTGCTTTTGCAGGATTATGCTATGCAGAATTCGCTTCTACGATTCCAATTGCAGGAAGTGCTTACACTTACTCCTATGCTACTCTGGGTGAAATTGTGGCCTGGATCATTGGTTGGTCCTTAGTAATGGAATATGCTTTGGGTGCCGCAACGGTCTCTATTGCCTGGAGTGAATACCTAAATAATCTATTAGGCGGTGCAATTCCCTACGAATGGTGCCACTCCCCATTTGAGCATAAATTAATTGGAAAAGATACCATTCCAACCAATGGAATAATGAATTTACCTGCCTTATCTATTTTAGCAATTCTTACTTTATTACTTATAAAAGGGACGCAAGAATCTGCCTTTATTAATGGTATAATGGTTTTTATAAAGGTTGCTATCGTTTTGATTTTTATTATAGTTGGCTGGAATTATATTAAGCCCGAAAACCATACGCCTTATTTAATTCCAGAAAGTACCATCGGTCATGAAGGAATTTTTAAATGGGGATGGGGTGGAGTACTTGGAGGTGCTGCGATTGTTTTCTTTGCATTTATTGGTTTTGATGCTGTATCAACAGCTGCACAGGAAGCAAAGAACCCTAAAAGAGATATGCCCATTGGTATCTTAGGCTCATTAATTATATGCACAATTCTGTATATTTTGTTTGCCCATGTGTTGACCGGCATCGCAAATTGGAAAGAATTCGGCGCAGGTGCTGCAGGAGGTGAAGCATCAGTTTCTTATGCTATAAAACAAATGGCGGGATATGAATGGTTGGGCACAAGTGTTAATATTGCCATTCTAGCTGGATTTTCCTCGGTGATTTTAGTGATGTTAATGGGACAAACAAGAGTGTTTTATTCTATGTCAAATGATGGCTTAATCCCTAAATTATTTTCTCAATTGCATCCAAAATTTAAAACTCCATACAAGTCGAATTTACTTTTACTATTAATGGTAGGTGGTTTTGCAGCCTTTATCCCAGGAAGTGTGGCAGGAAACCTCACCTCATTTGGAACCTTGTTTGCCTTCGTAATTGTTTGTGCAGGTATTATTATGATGCGCAAAAATTTCCCAGATTTGGAAAGACCCTTTAAAACACCATTGGTTCCATTAGTTCCAATTTTAGGAATACTTGTTTGTGTGGCAATGATTGTTGCCTTAGATTTAACGACACTAACAGTAGCTGGAATTTGGATGTTAGTAGGACTCTTAATCTATTTTGGATATAGCAAACATCATAGTAAGCTGAGAAAACAAGATCAAGATAAACATTAATATCTAGCATCGAAAAATAAAATAAGAAGGGCTTGACGATCGTTAAGCCCTTCTTATTTTACCCTATGCCCTTCGAAGATCCTTATTATGTTTCCCCTAAAAATAAAAAAGGGGTGATTGCTCTGTTAATTCTTTCACTCATCATTGTTTTTACACCTAGATTCTTATCGTATTTTAATGAACCTTTGCATCTAGTTATCACGAGAACTCAAGTGGAACTCTTACAAAAAAGACAAGCAAAATACGCTTATAAATATAAAAGTCATTACAAAAGAAAGACCTACAAAACTGCTCCAAAAAGATTCGACCCTAACAATTATTTAGAAGCAGATTGGGCCGCTTTAGGTTTGTCCTTGAAGCAAGTAGCTGTAGTGATGAATTTTACCAAAAGAGGATTGTATTCCAATGAAGATCTAAAAAAGATTTTTGTTATTCCCCCTGCCCTATTTGAACTTATAAAGGATTCGACTTTCTATCCTGCAAAAGAAAATAAACCATTTGAGAAAACAAAAGAACAGATAATTCCTATAAAATCTCTCCATCTCAATACTGCTTTGGCCACGGATTTAGAGCACCTTAAAGGCATTGGTCCTTTTTATGCAAAAATGATCCTAAAATATCGAGATGCTTTAGGCGGATTTGTTGACAAAAACCAACTTTTAGAAGTCTATAAAATGACTCCAGAAGTATTTAGCATCATTGAAAATAATTGTATTATTGATCCGTCTTTTTGCAGGAAGATGAATATTAATAGTGGAACAGCTGTTGAATTTCAGGCACATCCATATCTTGATTGGAGTCAAGCCAACTCCATTGTAAAAATGAGACAACAAAAAATATGGTATCGCAATGTTAACGAATTATTAGAATCTCATTTAATAGATGAAAATACTTTTTTAAAACTTTTGCCTTACCTATCTTTGTGATATGACATTGACAGAAAGGCTAAATGCAAGTATTAGGGATGTTAAAGATTTTCCAAAACCTGGAATTGTCTTTAAAGACATAAGTCCCATCATGTTAGATGCTAGTTTATCCAACGATTTATTAGATCAACTGGTTCTAAATTACCAAGACAAGAACATCTCTGCCATTGCAGGTATTGAAAGTCGAGGGTTTTTATTTGGTTATCCTTTAGCGATGCGTTTGGGAATTCCATTTATTTTAATAAGAAAAGAGGGTAAATTACCTTACAACAAAATTGCACATTCGTACGATTTAGAATATGGAAGTGCTGTTATTGAAATTCATGAAGACGCCTTGTCAAAAGGTGATCGTATCCTAATTCATGACGATTTACTTGCCACTGGTGGGTCCGCTGATGCAGCCGCTCAATTAATTAAAAAATGTGGAGGAGAGGTCGTTGGGTTTGATTTTTTGGTTGGCTTAGACTTTCTAAATGGTCGAGAAAAACTGCTTCAACATTCTTCTAATATTCAATCAATAATAAATTACTAAATGGACTTTATTCAAAGCGAGAATCAAATTATGATTTCGCAAATGCTGCGTGATTTTGCTGAAAAAGAAATTAAGCCATTCATGAAACAATGGGATGATGATGAATATTTTCCCATTGACACCATGAAAAAATTAGGTGATTTAGGGCTCTTGGGTATTTTCATTCCTGAAGAATATGGCGGTTCAGGATTTAGCTATGATGAATACGCAAGCGCAATTATGGAATTAGGTAAAGTCTGTGGTGGGCTTGGCTTAAGTGTTGCAGCGCATAATTCTTTGGGTACAGGTCACATTTATTATCACGGATCGGAAGCTCAAAAGAAAAAATATTTACCAAAACTTGCCACAGGAGAATGGATTGCAGCTTGGGCGTTAACAGAAGCTAATACAGGTTCTGATGCGATGCGCATGCAAACAACTGCTGTAAAAGATGGAGACGACTGGGTTATTAATGGATCTAAAAATTGGATCACTCATGGATTGTCGGGTGATGTGGCTGTAGTATTGGTGCGAACAGGTGAGTTACTTGATAGCAAAGGAATTACTGCCTTCATTATAGAAAAAGGAACTCCTGGATTGTCAGCAGTGAAAATAAAAGACAAACTTGGCGTAAGAGCAAGTGAAACGGCTGAAATGATTTTTGATAATGTCCGTGTATCTTCCGAGCAAGTTATTGGTGAAGTTGGTTCAGGGTTTAAACAAGCCATGCAGATTCTTGATGGAGGTAGAATCTCCATTGCTTCCTTAAGTTGTGGTATTGCAAGAGGTGCATTAGAAGCTTCTATTAAATATTCCAAGGAAAGAGAACAGTTTGGACATGCAATCAGTCAATTTCAAGCAATAGCATTCAAACTAGCCGATATGGCGACTTCAGTAGATGCTGCAGAATTATTGACATTTCAGGCTGCTTATTTGAAAAATAATAAATTACCAATGACCAAAGAAGGAGCTTTCGCAAAGTATTATGCTTCCGAAGTTGCTGTTAAGTGTGGTAATGAAGCGGTGCAAATAATGGGGGGATACGGATATACCAAAGAATACCCCGCAGAAAAATATTTGCGCGATGCCAAACTAATGACCATAGGTGAAGGAACCTCTGAAATACAAAAGGTGGTAATTTCTCGAGAAATTTTAAAATAAAAGTTGCAAATTATTGATTTTGGTGTATCTTTGCCACCCAAAGTTTATTATAAAAATTAAGTAGATATGTTAATTATTCCAATCAAAGAAGGCGAAAACATCGAAAGAGCATTAAAAAAGTATAAGAAGAAATTCGAAAAAACTAATATGATGAAACAACTTCGTGCTAGAAAAGAATTTGAAAAGCCTTCAATTGCTCGTCGTCAGGAAGTAATTCGTGCTGCTTACAAACAAAGAATGCAGTCTGCAGAAATGTAACTAATATAATTGATTAGCGTTAAAGGAGCATTAGCTCCTTTTTTTATGCTTACTAATTTCATCGATTATCTTCATTTTGAAAAACGCTATTCGGAGCATACATTAATTGCTTACGAAAATGACCTAAAGCAATTCATCGAATTTGCTGAAATACAATCCATTCAAGAATTTTCAAGTTTGAGTTCGTCTTTTATTCGTTCCTGGATAGTGGAACTTATAGAAAAGGGCGTTGCCAATAAAAGCGTCAATCGCAAATTAGCAAGCTTAAGAAGTTGGTATAAGTGGTTAAGAAAAGAGGGGCTTGTTTCTCATAATCCTTTAAATAAACTAAAGGGTCCAAAAAGTGAAAAGCGCTTGCCTTCCTTTGCAAAAGAATCCGAAATGAGTACCGAACACCTGGATCATTACTTTAATGATGATTTTGATGGACAACGAGATGCATTGATGGTAGAGATTTTTTATCAAACGGGAATTCGTTTAAGTGAGTTGATACATCTTTTGGATAGTGATA
Organism: Crocinitomicaceae bacterium; assembly: GCA_044339115.1. Lineage (GTDB taxonomy): Bacteria > Bacteroidota > Bacteroidia > Flavobacteriales_D > Crocinitomicaceae > UBA952. The sequence continues at coordinate 52,837 of JBIIWA010000011.1, read as the reverse complement.
CACAATCTGGAGCCATAAAAGTATTAGGGAAGCGTAATAAAGAACGAATTATTCCTATCAATTCTCTTTTGTATGAAAAGATTGAGGCGTATAGATCAATAAGAAATGCTACTTGCGGAACTACAAAATATTTATTTGTGCTTTCCAATGGAAATCAGTTATATCCAAATTTTGTTTACCGAAAAATAGTAGCTTACTTGGGCACTGCTACCCAACTAGATAAAAAAAGTCCGCACGTGCTGAGGCACACCTTTGCGACGCATATGTTGAATAGAGGCGCTGGCTTAGAAACTTTAAAGGATCTTTTAGGTCATGCAAGTTTGGCAGCGACACAAGTCTATACCCACAACTCCTTCGCCCAATTAAATAAAGTATATTTACAAGCACACCCTAGAGGTACAAATTCTTAATATTATGGAAATTCAAATTCACACGGTGCATTTCAAAGCTGACCAAGATCTAATGACTTTTGTCCATGAAAAATTAGAGAAGCTTAATTTATTTCATCAACATATTACAAGCAGCGAAGTTTTTTTAAAGGTGGAAAAAGATGAGGATCACGCCAATAAGTTTGTGGAAATAAAATTACATGTTCCAGGGAAAGAACTGTTCGTAAAAAAGAATTGTCCTAGTTTTGAAGAAGCGACCAATGAAGCCATTGACGCGCTTAAAAAACAATTGATTAAGGATAAGGAGAAATAATTAAATACTTACAATTCGATCTACTATCATAGCAGAAATACGCTTATTTAATTCTGTTTTATGCTCTAAGTAGAATTGGTATTCTTTATTACATAACAGGCCTAAAACTAAGCCAAGACATCTGAATTTAAGTTCTGGAGTTTGCACTAATTTTTGTAAAGCTGTTCTGTGGGCGGTTGGATTAAGTCGTTTTGATTTAAGATGCTTAAAAATTGGATTGTTTAACATCTCTAATTCCAGTAATTCATGCTGATACTTTAGAACTGGTCGTAAGACATCATTTTGAAAGGACTCCACTGGTTTTTTGTCATCCTGTTCAATTTTGATCATCGGTCTTAAGTTGATCAATTCTTCGTCCATACGAATGGAATTTTGTTTTTTCATATATTATTTTCAAAAATAAATCTTTGATGAACAGCGGCATACAAGTCAATATACTCGTCAATTCTTTCGTCAATTGGGTCACAAACAAACAATACTTGCTTCACTTTTGGCAAACTTTCCGCCATTCGCGAAATGAATCCTTTCCATGCTTTTTTCATTTGTTTGTCCATTTCTAGGACAATCAGCATTTTCATCTTACTTATGTTATAACCATTCTGAAAATACATTTCACAGACCCTTCTTGAAGTTCCAACAATTACTTCTGTGCCGTCAAATAAATCATTGCGTTGTTTGACTTTATTACCTTTTTCTAAAATTAAATCTAAAGTGAGGTCCTTTTCTTTAATAAATGGCGCAAGTTCAGCCGCTAATTGAACTGCACTATCATTATCAGCACATAAAATTATCATTCGTGGAGAACCTTCTTCTGGTTGTGGAATACAAAAAGAGATGATTTCTTGGAGTAAATCTACTGGTAGGGGTAATTCATGCGTGCAAAGGACATGACTTCCTGCTTTTACAGATTTTAATACCCGTAAATTAAATTCATTTGTCATTTTAATTTTTCGTTTTTATGATGCCGTGTAGTATCGCGCTGCGTCTTTTTATTCAAGTTTTCCTCAAAGGCTTTAGTTAAATCTACCCCTGTTTGATTAGCAATACAAATCAATACAAAAAGTACATCTGTTAACTCGTCTGCCAAATCACGATCTTTATCTGATTCCTTTTCACTTTGTTCACCGAATCTTCTAGACATTACTCGGGCCAATTCCCCAACTTCTTCCATTAAAATAGCCGTATTGGTCAATTCGTTAAAGTAGCGAACGCCATGTTTCTTGATCCATTGATCTACTTGCTCCTGCATTTCACTCATTGGCAAACTCATACTTTTCCAGTTTGAATTAACCATTGACTTACGTACTTTCCTATAATATCAAATTCAAGATTTACAGTTGATCCAATGTTCAAAGCATGAAAATTGGTGTGCTCATAGGTATAGGGAATGATACACACGGAGAAAGATCCTTCTTTAGAGTCTACCACGGTTAAACTCACACCATTAATTGTAATAGAACCTTTTTCTACGGTTAAATGAGGAGAATGATAATTAAAGGTAAACCTCCAACTTCCATTTTCATCGATAATATTCGTGCAAATAGCGGTCACATCAACGTGCCCTTGAACAATATGCCCATCCAAGCGACCATTCATAAGCATACATCTTTCTAGATTTACAATAGTTCCGATGTTCCAAGTCCCTAAATTTGTTTTATCTAAAGTTTCTTTAATCGCAGTAACAGAATAGGTTTTGTTTTTTAAATCTAAATCAACAACTGTCAAACAGCAACCATTGTGTGCAATACTCTGATCCACTTTCAATTGATCTGTAAAATCTGATTTCACGACAAAATGTTTATTAGTCGCTTCCAATTTTATATTCACAATTTCCCCTAAATTTTCTATTATTCCTGTAAACATGTTTTAATTTTTTGACCTTCACAAAAGTACTCCCTTATTCGGATTATGCCAAAGTTAATTTATATCCTACACCTCTAATAGAATGGAAAAATTTGGGTTCCTTCTGGTCTTCTTCAAATAACTTACGAAATGAAAGTATGTAATTGTCGATAGTTCGAGTAGTTGGGTATTGGTCTTTACCCCAGATTTTATCTAAAATATCATCTCGTGAAATTACATTTCCAGCTCTTTCTGAAAAAAGTTTTAATAATTCAATTTCTCGTTTCGAAAAAATATGAATGACTTCTTGAGATGGGTTTAGAACTTCGAAAGTATTGAAATTTACTTCTAATTTTCCAATTTTAAGTACCGTTTTTTCAGGAATTGATAAAGTATTACTGCTGATCAGTATTTTTACCTTAAGTATTAACTCTTCTAGGTCAAAGGGTTTTGGCAGGTAGTCATTTGCGCCAAGTTTAAGTCCCGCAACCCTATCTGAAGTGGTTCCTTTAGCGGACAAAAACAAGATAGGAACTTCACTAAATCGTCTAATCTCTTTACATACATCTAAGCCATTTACTTCTGGGAGCATGACATCTAAAATCACCAAATCAGCTTCTGAAATTTTTTTAGCTTCATTATATGCTACTTTTCCCGATTGTATTCCTTCTACTTTATACCCCTCAATTTCGAGGTTTAATCGAATTAATTCTAATAATACAGTTTCATCTTCAATGATATAAATAAGATTCATTTAGGAAATTTTGTGATAAATGCTATATTTGTGTAAGTGAAATTAACTAAAACTCTTCAACTATGAAAACAAGATTACTTTCTTTTCTAATATCTATTTTATCACTGAGTTCTATTCAGAATATTGATGCACAAATTACAACGGTAGCTAAATTTTCTTTTGATAAAACAATACCAACTACCTTAATTACTGCCCCTGATTTAGACTTAATTAAAATTGAGGATTTGCAAAGAGATAAAAACGGAGAGTTGTATCGCATTGGAGTTGCAAGAGCAGCAAATATTACCACTACCAATTCTGGGATCTGGAAAACCTTAAGTAATGGTTCTAGACAATGGCAATTACATGTTAAATCACCAGGAGCGGAGGCAATTAGTTTTCTATTCGAAAGATTTATTATTTATGGTGGGACAACGCTTAACATCCAAGATTTAAATGGAAAAATGTTGCACCCTACCATGACTAAAAATGATGTGGAATCTCATTTCATGCAAAATGCTGCTTTGTGTTTTGGTGATGAAATGATCTTAACTTTAACGGAGCCAGCCTATACTACTCCATCAGAAATCTTTATCGATCGCATCATGTATAATTATCGTTCCACTGGTAATCCAAATGCACTTAAAATTAATGAATCAGATGCTTGTGAAATCAATGTGAATTGCAGTCCAGTTGGAGACAATTGGCAAAATCAAAAAAGAGGTGTTGCACGTTTATTAGTAGTAGAAGGTGGGCAATCAGGATGGTGTACAGGATCATTAGTCAATAATACAGCTTTGGATTGTAAGCCTTTATTTTTGACTGCATTACATTGTGGTGTTTCTGCAACAACAGCAAATATGAATCAATGGAAATTTTATTTTAGATATGAAGCACCTACCTGCACGAATCCAAGTATAGCCGGTACCTTAGATGACTATTTTATTACTGGATGTATTAGATTGGCAGATTCAAATGATGGTGGTGGAACAACAGGATCTGACTTTTTATTAGTTCAAATGGGAACAGCAGCGAACCAAGCCGCTACCATTACCACCCTAAAAAGTGCTAATTTTAATGCTTATTGGAACGGTTGGGATGCCAACAATACGGCAACAACTGGAGGTGCGGGAATTCATCATCCCGCTGGTGATATTAAGAAAATTTCAACTTTCAATGGCTCTACAGTATCTACAACATGGGGTGGCTCGACGCCCAATACGCATTGGAGAATTACTTGGTCGGCTAATCCTAATGGCACTGGTGTAACCGAAGGAGGTTCGTCTGGATCACCTTTATTTAATAATAGTTCGGGAAGAATTATTGGAACGCTTACAGGAGGAGGTTCTTTTTGTACTGCCTTAACACAGCCAGATTCTTATGGTAAAATATCCTATCACTGGTTAAGTAATGGAGCCGCTGCCAATCAGCGCTTAAAGACTTATTTAGATCCAGGAAATACAGGATTGTTAGTGCTTAATGGTTCAGCAGACCCGTGTAGTGCTAATGTACCAACCGCACCTATTGCACAATTTGTTGGAGCACCTACTACAGTAAATACGGGAGGAACAGTTGCCTTCACGGATCAAAGTTCTGGCGCACCTACTTCTTGGGCATGGACTATTTCTGGAAGTGGATGGACCTATATTGGAGGAACTTCAGCAACTAGTCAAAATCCACAAGTAATTTTTAATACTGTTGGACAATATACAGTGACCTTAGTGGCAACAAATTCTTTAGGAAACGATAGTGAAGTAAAAACAAATTATATTACTGTAGTGCAGCAAACAGGTCCATGTGCAGGTTCTTCTGCAGCCTGCGACGAATACATCAATACAGTAACTTTAAATACCATCAACAATACTTCAGCGTGTTCTGTGGGAGGTTATGCTAATTATAGTTCTTTAAGTACTAACCTTTCAAAAGGTGCAGCCTATACTATTACTGTATTACCTGGAATTGTTGGGCAAACGGCTCAAGCATACACAGATGATGAGATTGCAGTTTGGATAGATTACAACAATGACATGGATTTCTCTGATGCTGGAGAACGCATTGCCTATGTAATGGTTGCAGCTGGATGGAGCAATGTATTTAATTTTACAGTTCCAACGACAGCGGTAACAGGGAGCGTCTACATGCGCGTTCGAATTTCCTATTCAGCAGATGGTGCTATCATACCTTGTGGCCAAAGTACTTATGGAGAAGTCGAAGATTACAAGGTTAATATTGTAGCAAGTTCTGGATTAGAGGAAAATTTATTAGAACAAGTTACCTTATATCCAAATCCGACTCAAGATAATATTACCCTTAATTTTGGTGCAGCTTCAAGTACCATTCAACGAATGGAATTAACAAGTATTACTGGTCAAGTTTTGAAACGCTTTGAGGTGAAGAATAACAACTCACAAGTTATTGAAATGGGTGAATTTGCTGCTGGAGTTTATCAAGTAGTACTTTACAGTCCATCAGGAACAATTACCAAACGCATTATTAAAAATTAATACCTACTTTATTTAAAAAAACCGATCCTTCGTGATCGGTTTTTTTATGTCTAATTTCACAAGAATATTTAAAGATTGAAAGACCTCATTACCTATATAAAAACAATTCCTGAGAAACCAGGAATCTATAAGTACTTTTCAAAAGAGGGTAAGATTATATATGTAGGAAAAGCTAAGAATCTAAAAAAAAGAGTTCACTCCTATTTTCAAAAAACATTCGAAAATAATAAAACAGCTGTTTTAGTAAAACAAATTACCAAAATAGAATATTTAGTTGTTGATACTGAACTTGACGCCTTGTTATTGGAGAACAATCTCATTAAACAATACCGTCCTAAATACAATATTCTATTAAAAGACGACAAGACATTCCCATGGATTGGAATTAAAAATGAAGCGTTCCCAAGGGTCATCAGCACGCGAAAAAAAGAAAATGACGGCACCCTTTATTTTGGACCCTATGCCAATGTCAAAATGATGAATACCCTTTTGAAATTAATCAAAGAGACCTATCCTTTGCGCTCTTGCAATTTTGATTTAAGACAAAAAAACATCCAAGAAAATAAGTTTAAAGTATGCTTAGATTATCATATAGGGAAATGTAAAGGTCCCTGTGTAGGGTATCAAACCGAGGAAAACTATTTGGAATCCATCCATCAGATCACCTTACTTTTGAAAGGAAAAACGAATGCACTTCTTCAAGAATTAAAAAATAAAATGCAAGAGAGTTCAAAAGAACTTGCTTTTGAGAAAGCTCAGGAGTATAAAGAAATCTATGAGCAACTTTTGCAATATAAATCAAAATCAATGGTGGTTTCTAATCATGTATTAGATTTAGATGTGATTTCACTAATTGAAGATGAGCGTTCCTTTTTCATCAATTATCTAGTGGTATCTGAAGGGGCCATTATTCATGGTTACTCCTCTGAGATCATCAAAAAACTAGAAGAAAGCGCTGCCGATGTTCTGGCATTTACTTTACCTGAATTAAGAGAACGATACCAAAGTCAAAATAAAGAAGTGCTGACCTCACACCCTTTGATCATTGATTTTCAATCCTTTGAGAGTCACGTTCCTCAAAAGGGTGATAAATTCAAATTGCTAGAATTATCCATTAAAAATTCGAATTATTTCCGCTTAGATCAGAGAAAAAAAGAAAGTCTAGTGGCTCCAGAAAGACATACGCAAAGAATTTTAGAACAAATTAAAAAGGATTTCCATTTGACTGATTTGCCACATCATATTGAATGTTTTGATAATTCTAATTTTCAAGGAACTAATGCGGTTGCTGCATGTGTCGTTTTTAAAGATGCGAAACCCTTCAAAAAAGAATACCGGCATTTTCTAATTAAAACAGTTGATGGACCAGATGACTTTGCCTCTATGAAAGAAATTATTTTCAGGCGCTATAAACGCTTGAAAGAAGAAAACTTGCCTTTTCCTCAACTCGTAGTAATTGATGGTGGAAAAGGTCAATTAAGTGCCGCAATGGAATCCATAGATGCCCTAGGATTAAGAGGCTCGTTTGCAGTGGTTGGAATTGCAAAAAAATTAGAAGAAATATTTTTTCCTGGCGACTCCTATCCTTTATATATTGATAAGAAATCAGAAAGCTTGAAAGTCATTCAACATATTAGAAATGAAGCGCATCGTTTTGGGATCACCCATCACCGAGACCTAAGAAGTAAAAATGCTATACATTCAAGTTTATTGGACATACCTGGTATTGGCGAAAAAACAATGACCCAACTTTTCCAAGAATTTAAAACCATAAAAGCCATTAATTCAGCTGAATTAATGGCTTTAGAAAAATGTATTGGTCCAGCAAAAGCTCTAATCGTTAGAAAAGCTTTAGACGCTACTACTTAATAACAAATTGAAGTGTTTGAATTCTCCCTTCAGTTTTGAACTTAACAAAATAAGAACCTGCAGCCATGCTTTTTGTGTCAAACATAACTAGATTATTTCCTTGTGCAGCTTTAATCAAGTGTTTTTGAATAGACTTTCCTGTTAAATCAACAATTTCAAAAACAACATCTTTTTGGCTTGCTGCAGTAAATTTCAAATTAACCTCATCATCAGCAGGATTTGGGAAAAGTTCGATAAAATCAATGCCATTTGAAACTTCCTCTAATCCAGAACCAGACGCAGTAACGACAACATCTGACGGTGCTCCAGCATATAAGTTAATATCATCGAGATAAAAATTATTTCCACCTTCGCCTTCGAACTTAAATTTCATTCTGAAATTACTAGTGAAATAGGCATTAGTGACATTGGTCATGTGAACAGTAACCCAATCATTAATAGAGCTTGGTGCCCATGATGTTGACACTGCAGTACTTGACAATTGAGATCCACCCAAAGTTTTTCTTTGTACCCAATTGTCACCACAATCTGCCGTGATAAAAACTTTTAAATATTCATAATCAGTTGCAACTTTCTTTCTGTAAGCGTATCTAAAACTTAAGGTCACAATTCCTGTAGAAGGGATTACACTTAAATCGATTGGAGCAGAAATTAATTCGTCAATATTAGAAGGAGCTTGTCCAAAGTTTACCAATTTAGCACATTTTGTACCTGAATGAGCGGCAGTTGATTCAATGGTAAAAGCATTGTTGTTATTGATATTTGTTACTTCCCAATTGGTTAAGTTAGCCAATGAAGTATAAGATTCAAATCCTTCCCAATACGGTAACACAGAAGGTGTAGGAAGAACGCGAATGAAATTTGTTTTTAATTCTGTATCGTTTGTTGTTCCATCGGTTGCTGTAAGTGTTACAGAATAAAGACCTGGTTGAGCATAACTCACTATAGGATTTGCAAGTGTAGAAGTGGATGGGGTTCCATTTGGAAAACTCCAAGACAATCCAGTTACAGCATTGTATGAGTCATCTGCAAATTGAACTTGTTCCCCTAAACAAACTGTTGTTTTGTTGGCAGTAAAATCAGCAGCACACAAAGTTATAACACCTGTTGCACCAGTGGCACTTAAATTAGCAGTGGTCCATAAATTTGCTCTACCTGTATTGGTAGATAAAAGAGCTGTTCTTATTCGAACTACTTGACCTGCGGTGAACATTTTAGAACAGTAAGAATAATCCATATAATTTTCAACATTATCTCTTTTATCTACTCCACCCCAGAATGCATTGTCACTGTTACAAGTATTTGAATTCAATAAACAAGCCGTTACACCAATACAATTTGGTGTATCACTTACTCCATCATCTGTGGAGCAACTTGCAGTATTGCCAGGGTTGTTATTACCTCCCCATGTATGACTTAAATTTAACCAATGACCAAGCTCATGTGTAAGCGTTCTTGAAGTACCAACCGAACTGGTGCCAATGGATCCTACATAATCATGAAGTACCCAAATTCCATTTGTCATTTGATTGGCTGACCAACCACCTGGAAGCGTTGTATATCCGGCTGCTCCGCCGATTTCTCCACAAATGAAAATATTTAAATATTTATTTCCTGGCCAATTTCCTTGAAAAACATCATTTCCATTTTTAATTGCAGTTACCTGAGCGTCCCCATCTGCACCATCATAGCTTAATGCATTCAATGTTCTTGTAATTCCTTTAAAACAAGCGCCATTGGGAGCTTTTGTTGCAAGTACAAATTCAACCTCTACATCAGTTGGCATGCCTTGAAATTCAGCATGTACATTTGCAGCATCCGGATTTAATTTTCGATAATCACGATTAAGGATTGTTAAAGCATCATAAATTTGCTCATCTGAAATATTCTCTACTCCATTGATATGTAAGACATGAAAAACCACGGGAATTTTATAAATAATTCCTTTTTCAATGGATTTCTTTTGATTCAATAATGTTTCAGCATCATCCAGTCCTTTTATTAAAACATTGGCAGGATTGCTTAAAATCTGATTCATTTTTTTGTGGGTAATACAATACTCCACCTGTTCGCCTTCTCTAGCATTAGAAGGGTCAAATGTATTTGTTTTCTGCGCATTAAAAGCAAAAATTTGAGCGACAGCGAGTATAGAAAATAAGATTTTATTCATAGTGTATGGAGATAAAAAAATTAATTTTAGTTTTAAGTGCCTTAAAGTTAATTAATTTTTGGTTAAAAAAAAGTATCTAAAAAGAGATGTTTCATTTTAATGATTAAGATTAACTTTACACTATGAAAAAAAGACTTGCATCAGAAACATTATCAATTACAACAATTGTAGTATTACCAAATGATACGAATACATTAGGTAATTTATTTGGTGGACAACTTTTGGCATGGATGGATGTCATTTCAAGTGTTGCTGCCCATAGACATTGTAAACGAGTGGTAGTTACCGCAAGTGTAAACAATGTCTCCTTTCAAAAACCAATTAAGGTTGCCTCCATAGTAACCTTAGAGGCTAAAGTTTCTCGTTCCTTTTCCTCATCCATGGAGATATTTGTCGATGTATTTGTTGAAGATCCAGTAACTGGAGAAAGAGAGAAATGCAATGAGGCTATTTACACTTTTGTCGCGGTTGATCAAAATGGAGGTCCTATCCAAGTGCCTGAATTGGTGCCTGAAACGGAAGAAGAAATTCAACGCTTTGAAGGAGCTTTAAGAAGAAAACAACTTAGTTTAATTATTGCCGGTAAAATGAAAGCTTCTGAAGCTACTGAATTAAAGAAACTATTTTTAGAATAATGAGACAGATTTACACTTTACTTTTTATTTTTCTTTTTGTTTTTACTAAAGCAAATACACAAGAAAACATACTTGGTGAATGGAACGGGATATTGTCCATTGGAGGACAACAACTTAGTTTAATTTTTCATATTGAAAAAACAGGTAGTACTTTTTCGGGTAGTTTGGATAGTCCGGATCAAAAGGCTTTTGGAATTAAAGCCGATAAAGTAACTTATGCAAAAGATACGCTTGAATTAATCATTTCAAAACTTGGCTTAAGTTATAAAGGCCATTTGGATGATACCACAATTTCTGGTGAATTTACACAGGGATATTATAAAGCGCCGCTTCAATTGAACAGGAAACAAGTGGTGAAAAAAATAGTTTTAAGGTCTCAAGAACCTAAGGCTCCCTTTTCCTATTTAGAAGAAGAAATAATATTTCATAATAAAAATGGAAATTTTGACTTGTCTGGAACCTTATCGCTACCAAAAGGAGAAGGAATATTTCCTGCCATAATCTTAATTAGTGGTAGTGGACCACAAGACAGAAACGAAGAAATTTTAGGCCATAAACCATTTTTGGTTATCGCAGATTACCTCACCAAAAAAGGATATGCTGTATTGCGATATGATGACAGGGGAACTGCTAAATCAGGAGGAAAATTTGACCATGCTACTTCGCCAGATTTTGCAAGTGATGCTGCAGCTGCTCTATCCTATTTAAAAACGAGAAAAGATATCGATTCCAATAAAATTGCTCTAGCCGGACACAGTGAGGGAGCGATGCTTGCGGCCATGATTGCAGCGAATGACCCTAGTGTTAATGGGATAATTATGTTGGCTGGACCTGGAATTCCCGGGGATCAATTGTTATTGATGCAACAGGAATTAATAGCGAAAGTGAATGAAGTGAAGACGGATGAGATTAAAGAAATGATAGCAACTAACAAAAGTTTATTTGAGTTGATTATTCAGGCAAATGATATAGAAAGTGCTAAAGTAGCAGTTGAAAAAAAATTAAAGAAAATTAGTAAAACATTAAGCAAAAACACGCTAGATACTTATGGTGGAAAAACAGAGTTTATTGATCAAAATTTAGTTGCTTTTATCAATCCTTGGATGTTCTATTTTTTGAGATATAATCCAGCCGTAGATCTTAAAAAAGTAAAATGTAACGTTCTTGCATTGAATGGAAGTAAAGATTTACAAGTTCCTAGTAAAGAGAATTTAGCAGCAATTGAAATGAATGTAAAAAATCCAGGAAAAACAAAAGAAATTCTTGAAATGCCAAATTTGAACCATTTATTTCAAAATTGTCTAACCGGAAATATTACAGAATATGGTGCACTAGAAGAAACGATTTCACCTGCTGTACTGGAAAAGATTAATGAGTTTTTATCGCGTATTTGGAACTAAAAATTAAGATCCTTTGCAATTGCAGCAATATCTTGTTTTTCCATGCAATTAAAGTGGCCTTTGGGACATTCTTGATATCCAATTTTAGAACAAGGGCGACAATTCAATCCTAATACTTCATGAATTTTTACTGAGTTTTCTTTTCCTGGACGATAGGGATACATGCCTAAAGACGGAACTGTATTTCCCCAAACAGAGACAATGGGAACGTCAAACATAGCTGCAATATGCATTACGCCTGTGTCATTAGTCAATACGCTACCCGATTGTTTAATTACACTTGCAGAACCTAATAAACTTAAAGTGCCGCATAGATTGATAATTTTCTGAGAAGATAAAGCATCTTGAATTTTATTTGCAGCCTGTATTTCATCTTTTCCTCCAAGTAAAATTATAGGTCGAGGATAAGACAAAAGAGCTTTTTGGAGTAAATGCGTTGGTAGCTTTTTTGTTTGAAATTGAGCGCCAAGCACTACCGTTAAATATTCTTTAGGCAGTATATCATAAGATAATAAGGAAACCTCCTCGGTATTAGGAATTTCAAATGAGGTGTTTTTATAATCATTCTTGACTCCAAGAACGGAAAGGGTATCAATATATCGATCTACAATATGTTTTTTAGGCAGCTTATCTACTTTAAAATTAGTGAGTAACCATTTTTTAAGATTCAATTTTTTAAATCGTTTTACTATTGCTTGCCTTAATCCAATGGTTAATCTATGCGTACGAAGATTATTGTGTAAGTCTATAATATGAGTGAAGTGCTCTGCTTTAATTGCTTTACGGGTATTTTTAATGTTGGCCTCTAGTAAAATCAAATGATCGATATCTTTGCAAGAAAGCATTAACTCCTTGTAGGCGGGTTTGGTAAGAAAATGTATTTCGGCATGAGGTAGTTGTTCCCTTAGACATCTTAGCGCATGAAATGTCAGTACAATGTCCCCAATTGAACTTAAACGAATAATTAATATTTTTTGCTTTATCATACTAATCGACGCTTAATGTCAATTTCACCTTTACTCCATGATTGGGAGCACTTATGAATTCACCTTTGATACCTGACATTTTCAAACGATGTTGAATGTTATGAATCCCCATGCCTTTTTGTGCAGTTTGGCTGTCAAACCCAATTCCATTATCGATGATTTCAATATTTATTCCGTTATCCTTGTGATAAATTTTAAAGTTGATATTAGTTGCTTTAGAATGCTTGAGGGCATTGTTTACAATTTCTTGGACAATTCGATAAAGATTGAATTTATCCACATTGACAAAATGACTTTCTAAAATTTCCTTTCCAATATTCAATTCAAATTCGATTTTACCAATGATATTGATTCGGTTTTTCAATCGATCTATAGCATTTAAAAACCCTTTGTCTAATTCTGGAGGCAATAAATCATATGCCAATTCTTTTACTTCACGGATACAGGTTTGAAGCAAGAGTCCTATGTCATTCATTTGTAATTCTTGTTCCTTACTTGCTTCAATATTTTGAAACAATAAATTCAATAAAACCAATTGCTGACCCAAGCCGTCGTGTAATTCCCTTGCTATATTTTTCTTTTCTCTTTCTTCTGCGTGATTAATAAGGTCAAATTTTTGCTTTTCAAATAGCACCTCCTCTGTTTTATCAATCATTAGAGCAATAAATTCATTTACACCTTCCTCCAACTTGTTAATGACTATTTCAATTATTTTTAATTTTTTATCAGAAGTTTTTAAATTGAAAATAGTGCGAATTGAATTAGAGGTCTCGAGTTCAATAAACTTCTCCTCTTGAAACTTGTTAAAAGAATAAATTGATTGCCCTATAAAATCCTCTTTGTTTACGCTATATAAATCCAATGCTGCTTTATTAGCCATAACGACTATCAGTTCACTTCCCTCCAGTTTAAGCATTGGGAGAGGTGATTTTTGGAATACATCCTTGTATTTTTTTTCAGATTTTGATAATTCAACCCGAACTTTTCTACGAAGCATCCCATAATTAATGGTCTTTTCTAAAACTTGAGAGGAAAGATTCGTTTTTAATAAATAATCCTGAGCTCCTTTTGCGACTATATTTAAGGCAAGTGCTTTTTCATCTAAACCTGTAAGTACAATAATAGAAGCGCTTGGAAAAATAGAATTAATTTCATTAAAAGTTTCTATCCCCTGAGATTCTTTTAAATTTAGGTCTAATAAAATTACATCTATTTCAAATTCTAAATGTGCTAACCTAGCATCTTCTAGAGTGTGAACCGTTAGAATAAATTGAGATTGAAACCCTAAGTTAGTTAATTGGTGCTGCACCAAATAGGCAAATCCTATATCATCTTCTACGATAAGAATTTTTACTATTTCCATTCATTTATATTATAAAACATCACCTTATCTTTATCCAGAGAATTCTGAAGTACTTCTAAAGCTTCTGATTTATTTTCATCTAAGATACAATTTGTTGGGAAAGAAAGTTGTAAGTCTTTGATGTAATCGAAATAAATCGTTTGTTGATCTACACTTACTTTTCTTAGCCCTTCAAAATAGATTACAATTACTTCTCTATCTGCAACGATGATGGCTTTTGAAGAAATTCCAACTCGAAATCTATTATTGTTTCCAAGCACAAGAAACACCAAAGAATCAAGCGCAAATAAACCTAATACGATAGCGGGAACAATGGCTTTATCCGTTAGAACATATATACCAAGTGCTAAGAAAATAAGCACTGCAGACTCAAGAGAGTTGTAGACTATTACTCTTTTTTTTCTCGACTGACTAATTGCATGATTGTAGAGGAATCGTTTGGTATTGGTAACTATTTTCATCCCCATCCATCGTTTGGTGCTTCTGCGCAAGGAGAGAATTCCCATCAACAATGCCAAAGCCCAAAAAATCTCTTCCGCAAAAGACAATTGCTTTCCAGATGATTTTAAAAATTCAACAGGAAGGTCAAATCCAACAACAATGGCCAAGGCCATAAGCGGAAAAGCAAGAGCCAATAATAAGGCATTAACAAAACTATTCATTAGGGATTAATTTTAATTTAGTTTTTAAACGCAATATTTCTTCCTTCGATTTGTCTATCTTTTGTTCCACTTCTTTGCGCAAAACATCAGCGCCTTTTGACTTAGCGAAAAAGCCTAAATTATTTTCATATTGAAGCATCTCAGACGTCAGTACATCAATTTGTCTTTTGATATCAGAGCGTTCTTTTTGCAATAACTTACTTCTATCTGGACTTGAATTTATTGTTTCTAATTTAACCGAAAACAAAACAGCAGATCGCTCATTCCCTTCTAATTTAAGAGCGTTATACTTTTCATCCAACGCTTTTTTATAAGAATTATAAATGCTTTCTTTTTTTGCTACTGGAACATGACCCAAAGCGGCGAATCTTTGACTGAATTGTTTAAAATCAGCCAAAGCCTTGCTTTTTTCACTTACCACATAATTCTCAATTTCAGAAATCAAATCTTCTTTCGCTTTCAAATTAACGAGTAAAGCGTCATCTTGTTCTTTATTGGCTAGTGTTCTTGCATTAAAAAACACATCACAAGCTGCTCTAAATTCTGACCAAAGTTTATTCTCAAATCTTTGTCCAGCATTACCAATTTCCTTCCAAGCTTTTTGAAATTTGATTATTTTTTCTGCAGCGGTTTTCCAATCAGTAGAAGTTTGAATAAGCACTACCTCAGCGATAAGCGCTCTTTTCTTTTCAGCATTAATTTTAAAAACAGACTCTGCATCTTTGTTTACTGCCTTTTTCGCATCAAAAAACTGATCGCAAAGCGCTCTGAATTCTTTCCAAACCGCTTCATTTTCCTTTTTCGGGCCCGCTCCGATCTTTTTCCAATGGTCTTGTAATTTTATTACCTCTTGGGTTGTTTTCTCCCAAGTTTTAGGATTCAATTCTGATGTACTTGCAGCAACAATCTCAGAAAGGGATAAAATCAATGCTTTCTTTTGATCAATATTAGCTGCTAAAACAGTTCTTTGCTCATCATAATGCTTATTAATTTTGTCATAAATGGAGCGCACAGCCTCCCAATAACTAGATTTAATTACTTCCCATTCTTCTTGAGCTACAGGTCCTATATCTTCCCATTCATCCTGCAAGATTCTTAAATTAGATTCTAAATCACGAATGGCTCCTGAAGTATTTCTAAGTTGCTGCAAGCGTTGAATGATACCTTGTTTTAATTGAGTGTTTCTTTTATAGTCATGATCTTTAATCTCTCGATAAATTTTCATGGTATAAAAGAATATTTCTAGAATTCTAGAATACTCTTTTTGAATTTCATCTCTTTTATCGCGGGGAATATCTCCAATTTTTTTCCATGTTTCATGGATTTCTTTATAGGCATTAAATGCAGAGGAAATATTTTCTTCTCCTTCAATAATCTCCTTTAAACGAAGAATTAAACTTCTCTTTAATCTTAAATTTTCATTTTCAAGAGTTGTTTTTAAAGCTACTTGTTGTTTTCTTCTTTCTTGAAATTGATTGTAAATAAGGTAAAAGGATTCTTTTATGGCTTGAAAATCCAAAGCTTCAAATACTTCACCCTTTTCTTTAGCTTCAATTTTTAATATTTGAGCTTGCCCTTCTTGATGCAATAAATAATCTTCGAAATCTGTTCTAATAACCCCAGCCTCTTTTCCTAAGATTACTAAATCTTCTGCGTTATTTAGTAAGGTAATTTGATTTATAAACTCTTGAAATTTTATCATAACTCCATCATTTGAAAATGTGCCAATTGAACAAACTGATTAATGCGTTGATTGAGATCTTCTTTATTAATTTCTTTCAATCGTGTTGTGCCAAATTTCTCCACGCAAAAAGAAGCTAAAGCTGATCCAACAATAATTGCGCGTTTCATATTTTCAAAACTATAGTCATCACTTGAAGCAATATATCCCATAAATCCACCTGCAAAAGTATCGCCAGCACCTGTTGGATCAAATACATCTTCTAGGGGTAATGCAGGTGCAAAAAACATTTGTGAACCATGGAAAAGCAAGGCTCCATGTTCACCTTTTTTAATGATTACAATTTTTGGGCCCATCTCTTGGATAAGCGCTGCTGCTTTTACGAGAGAATAAGTATTAGAAAGTTGACGGGCTTCTTCATCATTAATAATTAAAACATCGATCAACTTCATTGTTTTTTTCAATTCATCAAGCGCAATATCCATCCAAAAATTCATGGTGTCCATTGCGATCAATTTTGGACGCACGGTCAAACGCTCAATAACGGTGCGCTGCACTTCTGGACTTAAATTTCCCAGCATTAAATAGGGTGCTCCTTGATATGCTTCTGGTACCGTTGGGTCAAAAGTTCCTAATACATTTAATTCTGTTATCAAGGTGTCGCGAGAATTCATATCATTGTGATATTTCCCAGACCAGAAAAAAGTTTTTTCTCCAAGTTTTATTTGCAATCCTGCTAGATCAATTCCTTTTGCTTCCATTTCAGCAAGATCTTCTTTCGGAAAATCTTCTCCTACAACAGAAATAATTCCTTGCTCTGGCAAGAAAAAAGAGGCTGCTAAACTGATGAAAGTTCCAGCTCCACCAACAATCTTATCTGTTTTCCCAAAGGGAGTTTCAATGGCATCAAAAGCAACACTACCTACCGTTAATAATTTCATATACTAATTTTACCGACAAAGATAAGTAATTACCCTTTTATCAACCTATGAAATAAAGCAATTAAACAATAATTATAGCTTTGAAAAAATGACTATTCCGACAAAGCCAAAAATAATTATCTTAGTACGATGCTAGAATCAGATAATTACAAAGAAATCAACCAAATTGCTTGGGATGAAAAAGTAGCTTTTCATCTTACATCGGATTTTTATAATGTAGCTGCATTCAAAAATGGTTGGTGTTCTTTAAAAACTCCAGAACTCCACCTCCTTGGGGATATTCAAGGTAAAAAAATACTCCACTTACAATGTCATTTTGGTCAAGATTCTATCAGTTTAGCAAGAATGGGAGCGCAAGTTACCGGAGTTGACTTTTCACCAAAGGCAATACATGCAGCACAATCTTTGAGCAGTGAAATGGGTATTGAGACACAGTTTATATGTTGTGATATTTATTCGTTAAAAGAACATTTGAACGAAAAATTCGATTTGGTATTTACCAGTTATGGAACCATTGGATGGCTTCCTAATATTTCAAAATGGGCAGAAATTATAAGTCATTTTTTAAATCAAGGGGGTGATTTTATAATGGCTGATTTCCATCCCTTCATTTGGACTTTTGACGATAAGGTGGAATTTCTTGCCTACGACTATTTTAATTCGGGGCCTATAGTAGAGGAAGAAACAGGTACTTATGCAGATTCAAAGGCTGAGATTAGCACTAAAACAATGGGTTGGAATCACAGTTTAGCATCGCTGTTTCAGGCGCTAATTGATCAAGGAATCAACATAAAAAAGTTCGAAGAACACGATTATTCTCCCTATAGTTGCTTTCAAAACCTCGAAGAACAAGGTCCATCAGAATTTCGTTTCAAACATATCAAGTTTAGAATACCCATGATGTATTCCTTACTTGGCGAAAAACTTCTATAAATCAAATTTAATACCTTGAGCTAAAGGCAAACTATCCGAATAATTGATGGTATTGGTTTGTCTGCGCATATAAATTTTCCAAGCATCTGAACCAGATTCTCTACCGCCACCAGTTTCTTTTTCGCCTCCAAAAGCTCCTCCAATTTCTGCACCAGAGGTTCCAATATTTACATTAGCAATTCCACAATCAGAACCTGAATTTGCTAAAAACGCTTCTGCTTCTTTTAGATTATTGGTCATTATCGCTGACGACAATCCTTGAGGGACAGCATTCTGCATGTCAATAGCTTCTGTTAATTCACCATGATACTTCATAATATATAATATGGGTGCAAAGGTTTCATGTTGTACCATTGGATGATGATTTTCCGCCTCCAATATTACCGGTTTAACATAACAACCTGAAGTATATTCAGCACCTGAAAGCACTCCGCCTTCTACTAATACTTTAGCACCATCTGCAATAGCCTGGTCAATTGCTTGCAAATAACTTGCTACAGCATCTTTATCAATTAATGGCCCTACATGATTATTAGCATCCAAAGGATTTCCTATTTTTAATTGACCATAAGCTTTTACTAATGCGTCTTTTACTTTATCATATATACTTTCATGAATGATTATTCTTCTTGTAGAGGTACAACGCTGACCGGCTGTTCCAACAGCGCCAAATACAGCTCCTGGCACCACCATTTTTAAATCTGCACTAGGAGCAATAATAATGGCATTATTTCCACCTAATTCAAGTAATGATTTCCCAAGTCGAGCTCCTACTGCAGCACCTACAAGTTTACCCATTCGTGTTGATCCAGTAGCTGAGATAAGCGGTACACGTGTGTCTTCAGACATTAATTTTCCAAGGGAAGCATCACCAATTACTAGAGAAGAAACTCCTTCTGGAACACCGTTTTCACGAAATACCTCATTGGTAATAAACTGACAAGCTAAGGCAGTAAGAGGAGTTTTCTCTGAAGGTTTCCAGATACAAACATCTCCACAAACCCATGCTAAGGCAGTATTCCAATTCCAAACCGCTACCGGAAAATTAAATGCTGAAATGATTCCTACTATTCCCAACGGATGATACTGTTCATACATACGGTGACCTGGACGTTCAGAGTGCATAGTTAAACCATACAACTGTCTAGACAAACCAACAGCAAAATCACATATATCAATCATTTCTTGAACTTCTCCTAAACCTTCTTGTAAAGATTTCCCCATTTCATAAGAAACCAATTTACCAAGTGGATCTTTGTAAAAACGAATACGCTCTGCTAATTGTCTCACGATCTCTCCTCGTTTAGGCGCAGGGATCGTTCTCCATTCTTTAAATGCAGATTGAGCTGTAGTGATGAGGTGCTCATAATCACTTGCTTCTGCAGCATTTACAGTAGCTATTAATTTACCATCAACAGGAGAATACGCCTGAATTGGCGTTCCTTTTGTCTCCATCCAAACGCTTCCTGAAGAAGCTCCGTTGTTTACAGGTTTAATATTGAATGTCTCGAGAATTTTATTCATTTCCATGATAACTTGATTTTATTTTGGTGTAAAATTACTTTCTTTTCCGGCACGCTAAGCAGAAATTAAAAGTTTAGGCAAAAAAAAACCGCCATAAAGGCGGTTTTAAAAACATTAAGATTATGCTTCTTCTTCGTCATCGGTTTCAGTCGGTTTAACTGCACCTCTTGCCATTTTAACTGAAACAACCACTGCATTAGCAGGATCTAACAATTCAACGCCAGGAATAGCAATACTACCAACACGAATTGAATCACCAATTTTTAATGGAGCAATATCTAAAACAATTGCATCTGGAAGTACGCCTGGTAAACCAATACAAGACATAAGTCTATATACTTGCATTAAACGACCACCGGCTAAAACTCCACGAGAAGCACCTGTCAAACGAACAGGTAATTTTACTCTAACTGGTTTTGCAGGATCTAATTCATAGAAATCCACATGTTGTATGGTATCTTTTGTTGGGTGTTGTTGTAATTCACGAATGATTCCAATTGATTTTTTTCCTTCAATATCAAGTTCAACTTGATATACTTCTGGAGAAAAAACGATTTTTTCAATTGCTACTCGCTTTACTGCGAAGTGAGTTTGCTCACCTTGTCCGTAAAGCACACACGGTACCATGCCTGAATTTCTAATTAGGCTAGCATCCTTTTTCCCTACGTTCGTTCTAAGCGAACCGCTCAAATGTGCTGTTTTCATTTATTATTTATTTAAGAGATTACAAAATGGGAACTGATTGACTCATTGTTAACCAGTCTTTTAATTACATCAGCGAATAAATCGGCTACTGATATCACCTTTATTTTTGAGGAAGTTTGTTTCAGAGGGATAGTATCTGTAACAATTAACTCCGTCAATTTTGAATTGTTAATTCGTTCAAAAGCAGGGCCAGACAAAACAGCATGTGTACAAAAAGCACGCACACTAAGAGCTCCTTTTTCGATCAATAAATCTGCTGCAGTAGTCAATGTTCCAGCGGTATCACACATATCATCGATAATGATAACATCTTTACCTTGAACATCCCCAATTACTGTCATTTCAGCAATTTCATTTGCTTTTTTTCTGTTTTTATGACACAAGGCCAAACCACAATTTAAATTCTTAGCGTATGAATTTGCACGTTTTGCACCACCAACATCTGGAGCAGCAATAATAAGATTGTCTGTATTTAATTTACTTATTTCCTTAAGAAATAAAGTAGATGCATATAAATGGTCCACTGGGACTTCAAAAAACCCTTGGATTTGATCAGCGTGTAAATCCATTGTCATTACTCTGTCAACTCCTGCCGCAACTAACATATTAGCAACTAATTTTGCGCCTATCGCTACACGAGGTTTATCTTTTCTGTCTTGACGGGCAAATCCAAAATAAGGGATTACAGCAATTATTTTTCTTGCAGACGCTCTTCTGGCTGCATCAATAAGCAATAATAGTTCAAATAAATTTTCAGTTGGAGGCATGGTAGATTGTACAATAAATACATCTTGTCCACGGACTGTTTCTTCAAAAGATGGTTGAAATTCCCCATCGCTAAAAACAGTAACATTTACATCTCCTAATGGAAGTCCGAAATGTATTGCTACACGATTTGCTAAATCTAAAGAAGCACGACCTGAAAATATTTTTACACCCATTTTGAGAATTAATTGAGTGCGAAGTTAGGGAATTTAAATTGCTGTAACAAATTCAAAATAAGCATAATCTAGATTATTTTTAAGAAGGACCTAAATAATTCGAAAATATGGCGGTAAGCGAAACAAATTCTTAGGAGATTTACTTAACTTTAACCTTCAATAAAAATATGAACGAGCGTCAAGTCTTTACTCTAAAACAAGTTGTTTCTTCCATCAAAAAGACCATTTCAGAGCGCTATAATTCAAGTTATTGGGTGAAAGCAGAGATGCATAAATTAAATAAATATCCGAGCGGTCATGCCTTTCCGGAATTAGTTCAAAAAGAAGATGGGAAGATTGTAGCGCAGATTAATGGCAACATCTGGAAAACACAATTTGAGCAAATCAATCGTAAATTTATTGAAACGGTTAAGGAGCCCCTAAATGAAGGGAAAAATCTATTGCTATTGGTCAAAGTAGTATACAATGAACCCTACGGTCTCAGTCTTCAAATTCTCGACATAGATCCATCATTTTCTTTGGGTGAGCTACAAAAAGAGCGCGATGAGACATTGAAAAAATTAAGTGTACTAGGCATTCTCAATAACAATCAACAATTAAAACTTCCTTTAATTCCAAAAAGAATAGCATTAATTTCAGCAGATTCTAGCAAAGGGCTCTCTGATTTTATGGAGATTATTAAGGACGCTAATGGTAAATATGTAATAGACACCTATTTGTTTCAAGCATATTTGCAAGGAGATGTAGCAATAGATTCAATCATACAGGCATTGCGGAAAATTAAAAAGATACAGCACCATTTTGATGCAGTGCTTATCATTCGTGGTGGTGGTGGAGAAGTTGGATTGTCTTGTTATAATAATTTTCAATTATGTGAGGCCATCGCTACATTTCCATTGCCTGTACTGACGGGTATAGGACATTCAACGAATCTAACTGTAGCAGAAATGATTGCCTATCGCCATGCGATTACACCGACAAAACTTGCTGAATTTATTTTAGAAAATTATCAGCGCTTTGATCATGACCTTTTGAAATTAAGTTTAGCCATCGGAAACCAAAGCTCCTACTTATTGCAAGACAATAATCATCGATTTGCTCTACTTACAAAAGCATTACAGCAAATCGCACTACAACAAAATAATAGGTCAAAACATGAGTTAAGTTTCATGATAAAGAATTTGGGACACCTGAGTAAAGAATCTATTAACAATCAAAAGTATCTGACCTTGAATTTCAAAAGCAGTATGAAGCAGAGCGTATTTACCTTTATTTCTAAAGCAAAACTTGAACTTTCACAACAGGAAGGGAAGACAAATTTGACCTTTCAACAAAATTTGAACCAGCAAAAAAGTACTCTGGATACACTTGTTAGTATAGTAAAGGCGCTTGATCCTGCACAGGTATTAAAGAGAGGATATTCGATTACCTACTTCAATGGAAAATCCATTCAGGAGGGACAAAAATTAAAGAAAGGTGATAAAATTACAAGTTTAGGTAGTGCGTTTACTTTAGAAGCAACGATAGAAAATTTTCAAGTCAATGAAAATAATAAAGACTCGGATAAAAATCAGGCAACAAGTTAATTACCTTTGAACTATGGATTTTTCATTTGGTAAAGCCTACAGGATTTCAAGTAAGAAAAGAATTGAGGAAGTATTTGCAACGGGTAAAAAGACGCATGCCTTTCCTTTTCTTAATTATATTTTGCTGGAAGAATTGAATGAAGTACCCGGTTTTGAAGTACTGATAAGCGTTCCCAAAAAATTCATAAGAAAAGCACACGATAGAAACTATATCAAAAGATGCATTAGAGAAGGGCTTAGAAAAAACAAAGGTGTTTTGGAAGAAATGCTAATTTTGAAAAAGCAAAGACTCGCTATTTGTTTTGTATATATTAATAGAGAGGTATTGCCTTCTGAAAAAATTGAAAATAAAATACTAGAGAACTTAAATAAAATAAAAAATGACCTACAAAAATAAACCGACTTACCTGTTTACCTTGCTTTTGGTGTTTTGTTTAACTGTTTTCAAATCACACAGTCAATCGAGCGGTTTTGAAGTCATCAAGAGTCTTGAATTAATGGATCAAGTATATGAGCATTTAGACTTGTATTTTGTTGATGAACCACAGAATGGAAAACTTTCCAAAGTTGCCATTGATGCCATGCTAAAAGAATTAGATCCTTACACTGTTTATTACCATGAATCAAACATAGAGGATTATCGCTTAATGACTACTGGACAATATGGTGGTATTGGATCTTTGATTCGGAAAATTGGTGATGACACTTATTTTAGCGATCCATATGAAGGAAATCCTGCTCAAAAAGGCGGAATTAAAGCTGGAGATAAAATTATTTCTATAGATGGGAAATCTATGCACAAAAAAACTTCTGATGAAGTAGCAAGTGCTTTAAAAGGACCTAAAGGAACGGTTCTCAAAATAGAAGTGGAACGCCAAGGTTCAGGTCAAAAAACTTATGAAATTACAAGAGATGAGATTAAAATACCTGATGTTCCTTATTTTGGAATTCTGAGCCAAAAGGTTGGATATATTTCTTTAAATAGTTTTACCCAAACTGCTTCCGAAGAAGTAAAAAAAGGATTGATTAAAATGCAAGCTGAAGGCATGGAAAAATTGGTTCTTGATTTGCGTGGAAATGGTGGTGGATTATTAATTGAAGCTGTAAAAATTGTAAACTTTTTTGTTCCAAAAAATCAAGTTGTTGTAGCAACAAGAGGACGCGTCAAGGAAGAAAACAGGGTCTACCAAACATTAGAAGAACCTATATTACCCAACATCCCTTTAATTGTACTTATCGATGAAGGTTCTGCATCTGCAAGTGAAATTGTAGCGGGAAGTCTTCAAGATCTTGATCGCGCTGTAATCATAGGATCTACTAGTTTTGGAAAAGGACTTGTTCAAAGAACCTATGATTTAAAATATGGTTCGAAAATGAAATTGACTATTGCAAAATATTATACTCCATCCGGACGATGTGTTCAACGCTTAGAATATTATGACAAGGATTCAGGAGCTAAACCAAAGGAAATTTCTGATTCCTTATTGAAAAAATTTAAAACTAAAAATGGTAGAGAGGTAATTGATGGGAGAGGCATTGAACCTGATATTGCCATTGAAAAAGAAGAATTAAGTCATTTAGCAAGTTTACTCTACGCTAAAGATGTTATTTTTAATTATGCAACAAAATATGCCATTGATAAGGCTGCAATTGAAGAAGCTAGTCAATTTAAACTAACAGATGCTGCCTATGAAGACTTTAAATCATTTGCATTGAAATCTGATTTGGTTTATTCTAGTGCTGCAGAAGAAGCCTTGAAAAAGATGAAAACAGCGGCGGAAAAGGAGGATTTATTTAAGGACATTGAAGGGGATTATTTAAAAATGCTGGACAAATTAAAGCCCAATGAAGCGCAAGATTTGGAGAAATATAAAACCGAAATTTTAGACCTCTTAGAAAATGAAATTGTTTCACGTTATTATTTTCAAAAAGGTAGAACTCTAAATTCATTTAAACACGATAAAGTCGTGTTAAAAGCTCTTGAAATTTTTGTTGAGTTATCCAATTATCATTCTATTTTAAAAGACTGATGTTTAAAAATTTACGCGATGATTTCTCAAATTTAAAATGGACGGGTAAGGTACATCTTCTTGCATTAGCACTTTTATTTGTTGGAGTTGTTACGAGTAAATTTTTACTTTCGCTAGGAATGATTATTGGTGTAGGGTCACTCTTGATGGAGAGAGATTTTAAAGCTTATTGGATCGAAATTAGAGCGAATCGATTTTTTCTATATCTCATTATCATTTACCTACTATGTTTTATTAGTTTATTGTGGAGTCAAAATTTACCTTATGGACTTCATGATCTTAGAGTGAAAACTTCCCTTGTCGTTATCCCCCTATTGCTGATTGTTAAACCATTAAAATCAAATCAATTAAAAAATCTACTACTGCTACTTTTTGTGTCGAGTATTGTGATAAGTTCCCTTATAAATTTCGCTGTCTATCAGTATGCAATGTCAAAAGATGCCATATATGATGTAAGACAAATGTCATTATGTGGTTCACACATTCGATATGGAATCATAGTAGCATTCGGGATAGGTGTTTGCGTGCACTATTATAATGCATTAGATAAATATAAATTCACGAACGTAGTAGTAATATCCTGGTTGGTTTTTTATACCTATTACAGTCAAGTACTAGCAGGATTAATTTCTTTATTTATTATAATCTTCTTGGGAGGTATTTTGTACTTAATCAAGAAGAAAAAAGAAAAATTAGTTTTAGGGATAGTTTTATTTACCTTGATCATAACAGGATTTTGTTGCTATGCGCTATTTGTCCCTGAAACTCATAAGAACATTTCTGAGCATTCTGATTTAGTTGGAATGAAAAAATCCTGGTCGGTAAGATCTACTTATCCTTTTGATAGCATAGATAATAAAAATCAAATTTTAAAGGAAACGCTGGTGAGATATTTGGATTCAAAAGCTTTAGCCAATGATTCAATAGGAGTTGAAAAATTAAGCGAAAAGGATATCCGTAATATCGAAAATGGATATGCCGATATTCATGAAACGGAAAGCGGACTCATTGCTCGTTATTATGGATTAAGGTATCAAATACATGAGGCGAAAAATCCTAATGGTCACTCCTTACTGCAACGCTTGTCCTCTTGGTCAAGTGCCTGGAATATCACTAAAGATCATTGGATAATGGGCGTTGGAGTTGGAGATGTTGCAGATGCCTTTGTGTTACAATATGAAAAAGAACATTCTTTACTCCGGGAAGAAAATCGTTTAAGAGCTCATAACACCTATTTAACTACTTGGTTGAGTTTAGGGATTTTTGGTTTCTTATTTCTATGTTTCTTCTTAGCTTCCTATCTGAAGTATCAATGGCACGACTTGAATTTCCTTGGACTCTCCTTTATTTGTATCTCATTGGCTAGTTTTTGCTTGGAAGACTCATTAGAAACTCAGACAGGCGTTTCATTTTTTGCGCTTTTTTATGCCTTTTATAGTATAAAAAGAAAGTCAGCAATAACCGATTGATGATTTTTAATTAACTTCGTAAACCATGTCAATAGAAGTAAAAAACCTAATTAAATACTACGGCAATCAAGCTGCGGTAAACGATGTCTCTTTCTCGGTAAAAAAAGGCGAAATTGTGGGATTCCTTGGTCCAAATGGAGCTGGAAAATCAACTACAATGAAAATAATTTCCGGCTATGTCCCTGCTAATTCAGGAGAAATCATAGTCTGTGGAATGAAAGTAGATGTAGATAATTTAAAAACCAGGAAATTAATAGGGTATCTTCCCGAAAACAATCCTTTGTATCTCGATATGTATGTAAAAGAGTACTTAGAATTTGTGGGTGGAATCTATAAAGTAAAACAACTCAACAACCGAGTAAAGGATATGATCAATGCTGTGGGTTTAGATGTTGAACAAAATAAAAAAATTGGAGCTTTATCAAAAGGTTACCGCCAAAGAGTTGGATTAGCGCAAGCTATTATTCACGATCCTGAGGTCTTGATATTAGATGAACCCACTTCTGGATTAGATCCAAATCAATTGGTTGAAATTAGAGAACTTATTACCAATATAGGAAAAGAGAAAACGGTTATGTTGTCGACACATATTATGCAGGAAGTTGAAGCCATCTGTGATAGAATTGTCATCATAAGTAAAGGACAAATTGTTGCGAATGACAATGCGTCCAGCTTGAAAAAAGGTGTTGATCAGCAAACGGTATATGTTGAATTTGGCATTAAGCTGACAAAAAAAGATTTGCAAGATATTCCTGGCGCTCGAAAAATTGAATCCTTTAATGAAGGTTGGTTGATCGAATCTGATGAAGATGTTGACTTAAGAAAGGAAATCGCGCAATTTGCACAAACAAAACAATGGTTAGTGTTAACACTTAAGGTGGAGCGCAAATCTTTAGAGGATGTATTTAAACAATTAACCAAATAATAATGGTGTCAAATTTTATTGCCGAATTAAGGTGGAGGGGGATGATTCATGATATTATGCCTGGTACTGAAGAAGCACTTTTAAAGAAAGTTTCCTCTGGATATATAGGTTTTGACCCAACAGCAGACTCTCTACATATAGGGAGCCTGGTGCAAATTATGATTCTCGTTCATTTTCAAAGAGCTGGACATAAACCCATTGCTTTGGTTGGAGGAGCTACAGGTATGGTGGGTGATCCTTCTGGAAAATCTCAAGAAAGAAACTTGCTAGATGAAGCGACTCTTTCACATAATGTAGCCTGCGTGAAAAATCAACTGATGCGATTTTTAGATTTTTCAGGGGAGAATGCAGCCGAAATGGTAAATAATTTTGATTGGTTTAAAAATATGAGTTTCTTAGATTTTATAAGAGATACTGGTAAACATTTGACCGTAAATTATATGATGTCCAAAGATTCTGTGAAAAATCGACTTGAAACGGGAATGTCTTTTACTGAATTTTCCTATCAATTGGTTCAAGGATATGATTTTTATCACTTGAACTTACACAAAGATTGCATCGTGCAAATGGGAGGTTCTGATCAGTGGGGGAATATTGTAACCGGCACAGAGCTTATTCGCAGAAAAAACGGAAACGAAGCCTATGCAGTTACCAGTCCATTGATTAAAAAAGCAGACGGGACAAAATTCGGTAAAACTGAAGGCGGTAACGTTTGGCTGGACAAAGAAAAAACTTCTCCCTACGCTTTTTATCAATATTGGTTGAATGCTTCTGATGCAGACGCTGGTAATTTCATTCGAATCTTTACTTTAAAAGATCAAGGGACTATTGATGCATTAGAAAAGGAACATAATGAAGCCCCTCACCTACGTATTTTACAAAAAGCCTTAGCAGAGGATATTACCTTGCGAGTACATGGAGAAGATGCTTTAACGACAGCTATTTCGGCATCAAATATTCTCTTTGGTAAGTCTACTGCGGCAGACCTAATGTTATTAAGTAATGAAGACTTTCTGAGTATTTTTGATGGCGTTCCGCAAGCGAATATTAATAAGGAAGATATTGAAAATGGACTCTCAATAATTGATGCATTAGCAGGAAAATCTGGTTTTCTTTCTTCTAATGGAGAAGCTAGAAGAGAACTAAAAGCCAATGCAATTTCAGTTAACAAAGAAAAAATAGACGAAAATTGTATGCTCACAAAGAGCGACTTGATCAATGGAAAGTTTATCTTAATTGGCAAGGGCAAAAAAAATAATTATATCCTTTCTATAATGGATTGATAGGCTTGGCACATTGTTTGGTTTGAGACTGAAAACCTACATTATGAAAAGGCAACTAAAATTTTTACTCAGCACTATTATTCTTTTTGGATTATTATCCAGTAGCATTCCAAATGGCTACCCAATTGTTGAAAATAACGCTTTCAAAATTGGCGAAAAATTAAGATATCGAATTTCATACGGAATTATAGATGCGGGAGAAGCCGTATTGGAAGTGAAATCAACAAGTAAAAAAGGGAATGGCCGTGAATTAATCCATGCGGTTGCAACAGGAAGGTCTTTGGGGGCGTTTAATTCTGTTTTTAAGGTTGATGATACCTATGAAACATTTTTAGACAAGAAAAGTATGTTTCCTTGGTATTTTGTAAGACGTGTGGACGAAGGAGGATATAAAATAAAACAAGATTATACCTTTAAACATGACATAAAGAAAGTGTATAATGGGAAAGGCAAGTCTTTTAAAATTCCAATGGGAACTCAAGATATGATCTCTTCTTTTTATTATGCAAGAACACTAGATTATAAAAGCATAAAAAAAGGAAATGTATACGATTTCCCTTGCTTCATGGATGATGAACTTTTTACCTTGAAAATTAAATATGTGGGAGATGAAATTATCCATACACGTTTAGGAAAATTCAAGTGTTATAAATTTGTTCCTGTTGTTCAAACGGGACGATTATTTAAAAATGAAGAGGACGTGAATTTTTGGGTAACCAAGGATGCTAATAAAATCCCGATTCTTGTAAAAGCTAAAATACCAGTAGGATATATAAAAATGCACTTAGTAGAATGGAGTGGATTAAAAAGTTCAGCCAGCAGCAGAGTCAAGTAAGTGATTTAAAATTTATTCATTAAAAAAGCCCTTTTACAAGGGCTTTTTAAAATTTAGATGATTAACATCGCATCACCATAAGAGTAAAAACGATACTTTTCTTTAATCGCTTCTTGATAGGCTTGAATCATTAATTCATGACCACAAAAAGCTGAAATCATCATTAATAATGTTGACAATGGTGTATGGAAATTAGTAATTAAACTATCCGCTATCGAAAACTCATAAGGAGGAAAAATAAATTTATTGGTCCAACCGTCAAAAGGCTTTAGCATACCGTCTGTTGAAACAGAAGTTTCAATGGATCTCATAGAAGTAGTTCCAATAGCACAAACGCGTTTTTTATTTCTCTTCGCTTCATTCACTATCTCAGCTGCTTTCTCAGTAATTATTACTTGTTCAGAATCCATTTTGTGTTTGGTTAAATCTTCTACTTCTACCGATCTAAAAGTACCTAAACCAACATGTAAAGTAACCTCAGCGAAATTAATTCCCTTTAATTCTAATCTCTTTAACAATTCTCTTGAAAAATGTAATCCTGCTGTAGGAGCAGCAACTGCACCTTCTTCTTTAGCAAAAATGGTCTGATATCGCTCTTCATCAGAAGCTTCAACTTCTCTTTTAATGTACTTAGGTAAAGGAGTTTCTCCTAACTCCGTAATTTTAGCTTTGAAATCTTCATAAGGTCCATCAAATAAAAATCTTAATGTTCTTCCTCTTGAAGTTGTGTTGTCAATAACTTCTGCTACAAGTGAATCGTCCTCACCAAAGTATAATTTATTACCTATTCTTATTTTTCTTGCTGGATCTACAAGTACATCCCACAATAAACTCTCTCTATTAAGTTCTCTAAGTAAGAAAACTTCAATTTTTGCACCTGTCTTTTCTTTATTACCGTACATTCTAGCAGGAAAAACACGCGTATTATTTCTAATCATAACATCCCCTTCATCGAAATAAGAAAGTACATCTTTAAATAATTTATGCTCAATTTTACCTGTACTGCGATGCAGTACCATCAATCGTGCTTCATCTCTATTTTCTGATGGATATTCTGCAATTAATTCCTCGGGTAAATCGAAGCTAAACTCCGATAATTTCATTTTACTCATGACTATATTTTAAGCGCAATTTTCATTAAGCGCATGCAAAGATACATTATCTATACCCCCTTTGTCAAGTTTATTGGCATATAATATTGATTTAGAACTATAAAACTGATTAAAATCATGAATTAAACTAATCTCTATCATTTTATTTTTCTGCTTCCATCAAGAACTTTGTTATATAATTTAATACTTATAATATGGAAGCGAAAGAACAACAAGAGATCGAATTTAATCGATTTGGATACATTGCAGCAATCATACTTTTGATTGGCTGTCTTGGGGGAATTGCTGTGGGCGTTGGAGCGATTCAAAATACTTTTTCTCTAATTTTAGTTGTGATTCCAACTATGATAACCCTAAGTCTTTTACTTGCCGTTTACCCTATGAAATATATTATGAAAGCAAGTATAGTCTGCCTAATTATTGATGTATCAATGATCACTTACTATACCATTTTTTAATAAAATATCATTTTACCTTCTAAATAGGCAAGACCACAAGAGTAAGCTTGAGTTTTTGACCATTTGCTAGACCTAAAGATCAGAATATACATTCAATCTAAAATTGTACGATTCTATCAGGATAATTTAGCACTTTTGTCTCAGTTCAATTTTGCTCCATGTCTATAAATCAACTTTCAAAAGAAAATTCACCTTACTTATTGCAACATGCCAACAATCCTGTCAATTGGGTTGCTTGGTCCACTGAAGCATTTGAAACTGCTGAAAAAGAAAATAAATTAGTGCTGATAAGTATAGGATATTCTGCATGCCATTGGTGTCATGTCATGGAAAAGGAATGTTTTGAAGATGAAGAAGTTGCCGAACTAATGAACGCTCATTTTATCAATATAAAAGTAGATCGGGAAGAACGACCAGATGTAGATCAAGTTTATATGAGCGCTGTTCAATTGATGACCCAGCAAGGAGGGTGGCCGCTCAACTGTATTACTCTTGCAGATGGGAGGCCTATTTATGGAGGTACTTATTTTCCAAAACAGAAATGGATGCAGATACTTAGGTCTATAGTACAAATGGTAGAAAAAGAACCAGAAAAAGTACTTGAATATGCCAGTAATTTACATTTAGGAGTTCAAGAAAGTGAACAGATAATTGAAGCACAAGATTTTTCAGATTTGAGCAATGAAAAACTACATGAAATGTGTATTCGTTGGTCCCGAAATTTTGATACTATTGAAGGGGGGCAAACAAGAGCTCCAAAATTCCCCCTACCCAATAATTGGTTGTTTTTGATGCGCTACGGACAAAGATTTTTGGACTCAAAGATCAATAACCAAGTCATTTTAACATTGAATAAAATGTGTTCCGGCGGAATTTATGATCAGCTTGGTGGAGGATTCTATCGATATTCTGTTGATATGTTATGGAAAGTGCCGCATTTTGAAAAGATGCTTTATGATAATGGTCAATTGATTTCACTTTATTCATTAGGATATGAAGCGTATAAAAATGAGGCGTATAAAAATGTTGTCTATCAAACCATCACTTGGATGAAAAAGGAAATGATGGATGAAAAAGGGGCTTTTTATTGCGCGATTGATGCTGATAGTGAGGGCGAAGAAGGCAAATATTACTGTTGGAAGGAAGATGAATTAAAAACTATTCTAGGTAAAGAATTTGAATGGGTAAAAGATTTTTATTCTATAAACAAGGATGGATACTGGGAAGAAGATAAATATATTTTGCTAAAAACCAATTCTGATGAGCACTTTGCTCAAAAAATCGGAGTGAATCAAGAAGAGTTTAAGCTACAGCTAAATAAAATTAATACCCTTCTTTTATCTGCCAGAAAGTTAAGAGTAGCTCCAGGCTTGGACAATAAATGTTTGACTTCATGGAATGCCCTTGTAGTCATTGGATTCTGTGATGCATATCGTGTTTTTAAAAACGATGAATTTTTAAATGCAGCGCGCAAAACGCTAGATTGGGTCCTTGGATCTCAGATATGTGAAGACGGGACACTCCATCATGTTTACACCAACGGTATTGCTAAAATAGATGGGTTTTTAGAGGATTATGCCGCAGTGATTAATGCTTTAATTGACTTTTATCAAATCAGTCAAGAATTAAAATACATAGAAAAGGCGCAGCAATTAACAGCAATTGTAATTCGTGATTTTCAAGATCCAAACAGTAAAATGTGCTACTTTACAACAGATAAAAGCACCTTGATTGCACGCAAAATGGAATTAAATGACAATGTAATTCCTTCAAGTAATTCAATTATGGCCATGAACTTCTATCGCTTGGGACACTATTACAGAAATGAGCAATGGCTTTTAGATGCAAAACAAATGCTTCTTAATGTTTATGATGGCATGGAACAATACGGTAGCTCCTATTCCAACTGGGGAATTTTATTGTTGACTATGCTAAGGGGCTATATTGAAATTGTGATAGTAGATGATGGAACATTGGAGTTGAAAGATCTCATTGACCTGAAACGAAATGAGACTTTAGTTGCCTATCACCACAACCTTCCTATTGCAAAAGATTATAAAGAACCAGGGATTTATATTTGTTACATGGGAACATGTTATGCTCCCGTGAAAACAATAGACTCCGCACAATTAAAAATTAGAGAATTAATTGAAAAAACCCGTCTAAATGATTGATTAATTATGCTTTTCTTGCCATAACTTTCAATACAGCATCAACCACATTTTGCGTGTCGATACCATATTTTGTCATCAATTCCATCGGTGTACCACTTTCTCCAAAGGAATCATTCACCCCAACGAATTCTTGAGGAACAGGTAAGTTTCTCACTAGAACTTGTGAAACCGCGTCTCCTAATCCTCCATTAAGCATGTGTTCTTCTGCAGTTACCACACATCCTGTTTTGGTGACAGATTTTAAAATTGCAGTTACATCAAGAGGTTTAATGGTATGCATGTTAATTAATTCCACTGAAATACCTTTTGCTTCAAGAATTTGAACTGCTTCGATTGACTTCCAAACTAAATGTCCACATGCAATTATGGTAACATCTGTTCCTTCTTGAATAATATCGGCTTTACCGATAATAAACTTAGCGTCTGGTTTTACAAAAATTGGCATTACTGGTCTACCAAAACGCAAATAAACTGGTCCTTCATGCGCAGCAATTGCTATAGTTGCTTGTTTTGTTTGATTAAAATCAGCAGGTACAATTACAGTCATATTGGGCAGCATGCGCATCATTCCAATATCCTCTAATATTTGATGTGTCGCTCCATCTTCTCCTAGCGTTAATCCAGCGTGGGAAGCACATATTTTCACATTTTTTTGAGAGTAGGCAATCGATTGTCTGATTTGATCATATACCCTTCCTGTGGAGAAATTAGCAAAAGTTCCAGTAAATGGAATTTTTCCACCAACCGTCATTCCGGCTGCCATTCCCATCATATTGGCTTCAGCAATCCCAACTTGAAAAAATCTTGTTGGACATTCTTTTTGAAAAGCATCCATTTTCAACGAGCCCGTGAGATCTGCACATAATGCAACAACATTAGGATTAGTTCTTCCTAATTCAGCCAATCCTTCTCCAAAACCAGATCGTGTATCTTTATTCCCTAAAATTTCTATTTCCATTTTTATAAATTAAGCAAAACAATTTTATTAGATTCAATTTTAAACTTTTTCTCTTTTGTGTAAGCAGTTGACTTTTGGTCTTTATCTCTACAAACTAAAACATAATTTCCTGGTTGCAATAACAATTTTCCCTTGAGAGAAGATTCATCAAGATTACAAACCCATTCTCTTTTGCCACTTGCATTGTCTATGAACAATTGTGCAATCATTGGTTTTGGAATGACGAATTCTAAACTTCCCGCTGCCTCAACATCAATCGTGCTTAGTTTTCCTTGTGTTATTTCAATTCTTTTTATAATTCTAGGAAGTGTAAAGATTTCTACATCATATGTTCCTATTAGATATTTATCCTTGACATTAAAAACTTGCGTATTGATGGTCTGAGGCTTGTCTTTTTCCATTACTCTCATCAATACTCCATTTTGAGTTGAGGAGTTGGGGGCAGTAAATTTCAAAGAACCTTGAGGAGCATCAACATTTATAGTGTTGTGCATATGTTTTATAATACTAATATTAGTTTTTGTGATTTTAGGAAGGGTATGCACTACTAAATCATATTTAATAGATGGATCTAAAATCAGCGTGTCGGGATTCCCGTATCGATTGATGGTGTGGACGAATGTATACTTTAAATTATTAGTCCCTGCCTCATACAAATTCATACTTACATTAGTTTCAGTAGGTTTTTTTAAATGGTCATTTAAATTAATTTGAACGGTAGTATTGACTAATACTTTTGTTAAAATATTCGTAAGAACCTTATTAAAAGATTCTTTATTTTCCGCATCTGAATAGGTTCCGATACAGGCAAATTTTTCTAAATATGATAAATCCATTCCAAGGCCAATGACGAAGGGGGTCACTTTCACTCCTTTTTCTTTTAGTTTTTTTGCAATCACACAGGGATCATTATCACATGATTCTAATCCGTCAGTAATAAGAATAATAATATTTTTTGCAATGGAATCAGGAAAGTCCGCAGCAGCGGCCTCTAAAGATCTTGCGATCGGTGTAGCACCTTTTGCTTGTAGTGAACGAACTTTATTTTTGATAGCATCAATATTATTGGGACCAAAAGGGACTTCAAGTTTCGTGTCTTGACAATCCTGCGTGTCATTCGTAATAGGTGTTTGATGACCATAAACTCTAAGAGCGACATCTAAATTTGGAACTCCTCTTAATTGCTCGATGGATTTAATTAATACCTCTTTCGCAGCTTCCATTCTTGTTTGTTTATCCCAAGTAGAATTCATACTATTGGACGCATCCAAAATGAATAGAATTCTGGTGGTTCTTGTTTGCTGTGAAAACAAAAACATAGGAATAAAAAGAAGAATAAAGAAGCAATATTTCATTAATAATCTCCTATTGTGGATGGTAATTGATTCAATGCATTTTCTAATTGTTCATCATTTGGAGCTACTCCATGCCATTTGTGCGAACCCATCATGAAGTCTACTCCTTGTCCCATTTCGGTATGCATAATAATTACAATTGGCTTACCTTTTCCTGTCATAGATACCGCTTTTTGCATGGTTGCGTGAATTTCATCGAAATCATGACCATTCATTTTCAAAACATCCCATCCAAAAGCTTGCCATTTTGCTCCCAAATCTCCTAAAGATAAAACTTGCTCGGTATCGCCATCGATTTGACGACCATTAAAATCAATGGTAGCAATTACATTATCTACTTTGTTTGCACTCGCATACATGGCAGCTTCCCAAATTTGTCCTTCTTGTAATTCACCATCTCCATGAAGAGTAAACACCAATTTTGGATCATTATTTAATTTTTTTGATGCCGCTGTTCCTAAAGCAACTGACAATCCTTGACCAAGAGAACCAGATGCCATTCTTATTCCAGGTAATTTTTTGTCCGTGGAAGGATGCCCTTGAAGTCTGCTTGATAATTTCCTAAAGGTCCCTAATTCACTTACAGAGAAATAACCTGAAT
The DNA here is from genome assembly GCA_044339115.1 of Crocinitomicaceae bacterium. GTDB lineage: Bacteria > Bacteroidota > Bacteroidia > Flavobacteriales_D > Crocinitomicaceae > UBA952. The sequence goes on along the minus strand of JBIIWA010000011.1, from coordinate 16,460 downwards.
GGGCTAAAACACTGTACCAAACTGGAGAAATATGTCCGTTGGATAAGTAGAAAATATCTTCCCCTTTACCATCCATAGTGAAGTTTTTTGAATCATAATCCATTTGTTCAAAGTACAAATAGCTTAAAAAATCAGCACAGCCCAATGAACCTCCAGGATGTCCTGAATTAACTGCATGGACCATTCTTAATATATCTCTGCGCACTTGTGATGCCGTATTTTTGAGTAAATCTTTATTCATTTTTTGACTTTTTGATTTTGCAATACAAAACTAAGTTTAATTCAAATAGGTGTCCTTCATAATTCATTAACAATAAGTGCAACTTTTCAACTATTCAAAGCGTCTTTGAATTTGTAAATTAAGATGAAGCGTTTCGGTTTTTTACTACAAACATTGCTTGGCCGTTATTTTTATATTAATTTTATATCTATTAATTGAGTTAAATAGTTTTAAAATAACTGTAATAACATGAAGAAATTTTTATTCCTTGCCGCAATTGGCATCTGTACATTAGCCAACTTTAGCTACGGTCAAAAACAAAAAATAGATGATAAAATCTTATTAAATTCCTACACAAAAGCGGAATTGAATGCGATTAAACAAACGCCAGAAGCATATGAAATTCTCTCTTATGCATTAAGCAATGGTACTTATATCATCGATCAACCCAAAGATAAAGATGTAAGTATGTTTCCTGAATTGAGAATGGAACTTCCTGTTGATGCAAACACAAAATTATTATTTACTGATTTTGGAATTAAAATTACAGACAGATCTCAATATTTTCAAATAGTGGGTCAAAACAAACTTTTAATAGTTAAATCATCAAATACATTGAAATTAGAATTATCAAAATCTTCCTCTCATGAATAAATTAATACTCTTCTTTTTTTCGATTTGTATCAGTGCAATTGGATATTCTCAATTAACGCTTACAGGTCCTGATTATCCACAACTTGCTCCCTTAAATTGTGCTGGAATTGTTCCTCCGGCGGGTGGTACCAACTTTACAGATGGAGTTGGGGATTATCTTCCCAATATGAATGAAATCGTTGTATTTTGTCCTGATTTATCGCAAGGATCTAAAGTCTCTATTGCATTTGCTACCAATATTGGATTTACTTTTAATATTCATCCATCAGATACCTTGTACATCTATGATGGTCCTTCAATTACATCTCCTTTAATTGGAGCATACAATTCGACCACTAATCCAAATGGAATGTTTGTTCAAGCGTCTTTTCAAAACAATCCAACTGGATGTTTAACGGTAAGATTCAAATCGAATGGAGCAAATCAAGGAACTGGATGGGATGCCAATGTAGCGTGTGGAAATCCGGAGCAACCTTATTTTCCTCATATTGAAGCTTTTTTAAATGGAGTAGGAAGTAATGTTTTAAATCCACTGGATACTGGATATGTAGATATTTGTTTTGGGGATTCCATATTATTTGTTGCGACACCTACTTTTCCATATGCTTTGGAAACCACTGGAACAGGTTATTCTCAAAATGTGAACAATTGTGCTTACCAATGGACTATTGGTGGAATTGGGCAATTCAATAATGATTCGCTATGGTTTACTCCACCGCAAAGAGCAGGTTATTTTGTTGACTTAAGAATGACGGATATTTTTCCTCAGATAAAGAGAATTACCTGTAAAGCAAGGGTTTCTCAATTGCCAAATTTTGCTGGAACTGGGCCAATACAAGATTCCGTTTGTTTGGGATCAAGTACACTTCTGGTTGGAGGGGTAACTGCAGCAGATACTGTTGGAATCGATATTCCTGGAGGTGAGTTTCAAATCGGAGGAATTTTTGCCGGCTTGACTTTTTTACCTGATGGATCTGGAGCACAATATCAAACTAATATCGCAATATCTGGATTTAATGACACCACCACTATAACAAGTGCAGCTAACTTTGATCAACTATGCGTTGATATTGAGCATTCCTACATTGGAGATTTGGAGATTTCTCTTACGTGTCCAAATGGCACGGTAGTTTCTTTAATGAATGCATACAATCAGTTTGGGGAAATGATCCCTGGAGGATGTGGAAATGGCATAGGTACTTTCCTTGGCAATGACAATAATATTGACGGAGGGGTTCCTGGGACACCTGTTTGGACTTATTGTTTTTCGCCAACTAACGCATCTTTTGGAACAATTTGCTCTGAAAATGCTGCAGGAAATACCATCAACAATACTTATGGGTTTCCATCTATGAATCCAAATGGAGTTTACTTACCTGATGGAAATTTTAATGACTTTATTGGTTGCCCTGTTAATGGAAATTGGACCATAACTGTTCAGGACAATCAGGGAATCGATGATGGATATATTTTTCAATGGGGATTATATTTTAATTCTGCCTTATATCCAGAATCTGAGGGATATCAAAATATTGTTGTAGCTGATTTTTGGAGTAATAGTCCGTCTATAGTAACTGGTCAATTAGATACTGCAATTATCATTCAACCTATGACCGTTGGAACGAGTTATTTTACCTACAATGTTACTGATGATTTTGGTTGTCATTATGACACCACAGTTTCTTTGGAAGTATTGCCTTTACCGCAAATTTTTAGCGATACACTTGCCTGTAATTTGTATTATCAGGTTCAAGGTACTTTCTCATATAGTGGAGGAACATGGGCATGTATAGATACGGCACTTCATATTTCAAATACAACCGCTCTAAATCCCTTGTTAAACACTTTTATTCCCGGGTTTTATAATGTGACCTACACAGATTTTGCATGTAATCATACAGATACTGCTACGGTCGAATTTCCGCCATATCTCTACACGCAAGTTTTAGATTCCGCCATATGTAAAGGGATTTCCATAGAAATAGCTGCTAATTCATTTAATTCAGGAACCATGCAGGCAGGATATAATCCACCTTTTAATTTGGTCTGGAGTACAGGGTCTACAGCGAATCCTATAACTGTTGATGCCGCTGGTGATTATATAGTAACTGTATCTAATATTTGTAGTTCTAGTTCTGATATTGCCACTGTAACAATCAAACCATGCGATATTGAAGTGCCTAATATACTTTCATTAAGTTCTGTAGATGGAAATAATTTGTTTAGTGTCGATTATGAAGGAATTTCTAAATTCGAGTGTTTCATTTTGAACAGATGGGGTAATGTAATTTATACCTACACTGACCCTGCGGGATCTTGGGACGGTAAAACCCAAGATGGTGTTCTTGTAGAAGAAGGCACTTATTTCTACAAAATCAACGCTACATTTGATGGTGGAATTGATGTTCAAAAACATGGTTTTGTTTATGTGAAATATTAAAAACGCATTCGCTGAAAAAATTCTTATTTAATTTTTTTTGATGCGTAAAGTTCAGTTTTTTGTATTTTTGCAATAAAAAAATGAAAGTAGTTGGGGTAAATGGTTTCGGGAGAATTGGAAGATGTTTTACCCGCATTGCTTTAATGAATCCGACCATCGATGTTGCATTAATTAATGATCTTGCAGATGCAAAAACTCTGGCTCATTTATTAAAATATGATAGTATTCATGGGCAGTTACTTTTAAATTTTACCATTGATGGTAATACACTGTCTTTTGAAAACGGTAAAAAAATTGTTTTCACTCAACATAGAGATCCTCAAAATATTCCTTGGTCCGATTATAAGGTAAGTCATATTATTGAGGCAACAGGATTGTTTTTGACTAAAGATGCTGCTTCAAAACACCTACAGAAAGGAGTCCAAAAAGTAATATTGTCTGCTCCGGCTTCAGATCCTGATATTAAAACAATTGTAATTGGAGTAAATGAGCATGAGCTTGATTCTTCAGATTTAATTATTTCCAACGCTTCTTGTACGACGAATAATGCTGCTCCGATGATCAAAATTTTACAGGAGCTATTTCCAATAGAAGTTGGATACATTTCAACGGTTCATAGTTATACCTCAGATCAAAGATTGCATGATTCACCTCACAAAGATTTGAGAAGAGCGCGTGCGGCAGCTAACTCTATTATCCCAACATCGACAGGTGCAGCGAAAGCAATTACGATGATTTTTCCTGCATTAAAAGGAAAAATAACAGGAGGAAGTGTTCGGGTTCCTGTTTGCAATGGTTCCATGACGGAATTGACCATTGTAACCAATCAAAAAACAAGTGTTGAAGAAATTAATGCTGCTATGAAGACTGCTGCAGAAGGTTCTTTGAAAGGAATCCTTGGCTATACAGAAGATCCTATTGTTTCAGTTGATGTTATTGGATGCACGGATAGTTGCTTGTTCGACGCAGAATTAACCACTGTATTTAATAATTTAATTCGTGTGGTTGGATGGTATGATAATGAGACAGGGTATTCTAATAGATTAATTGATTTAGTAAAACTTGTTTAGTTTTCTAAAGCAAGTAAGCCAGGCAGCTGTTTCCCTTCAAAATATTCTAATAAAGCTCCTCCTCCTGTACTCACATAACTAACCTCATCTTCTAAACCAAACTTCATTATTGCAGCGGCACTATCGCCACCTCCAATTAATGAAAAGGCTCCGGATTTTGTTGCTGTTGCAACAGCATATGCAACTGATTTAGTCCCAATTTCAAAAGCCTCCATCTCAAAAACACCCATAGGACCATTCCAAAGAATCGTTTTGCTATTTAATAAAACTGTTTCAAAATCAAGGCATGCTCTTGCACCAATATCTAAGGCCATCCAATTTTCTGGAATAGCATCACTCGGACTATTTTTTATGTTTGCTGTTGCTGAAAATTGATCCGAGATAATAGAATCAATAGGTAAATATATAGACACTCCTTTTTCTTTTGCTTGAGATAATATGGACAAACAAGTCTCCAAACGATCTTCTTCGCAAAGAGAATTTCCAATTTCGCCTCCCATTGCTTTAAAAAACGTGTAGGCCATTCCACCACCAATGATAATATTATCCGCTTTCAAAAGTAAATTCTCTACAATTAATATTTTATCAGAAACCTTTGCTCCTCCAACAATTGCAGTAAATGGATGTGCTGTAGATTGCATTATTTTATTCGCGTTATCAATCTCACCTTGCATTAAAAAACCCATCATTTTATCATTTGGAAAAAAAGAGGCTATTTGAGTAGTACTCGTATGCGCACGATGTGCTGCTCCGAAAGCATCATTGACAAAGCAATCTCCAAGTTTTGCTAGTTCTTGAGCGAAATTTAGGTCGCCAAGTGTTTCTTCCTTATAAAATCGGACATTCTCCATTAATAATATTTGCCCTGGAAGTAAGGAATTAGACTTTTCTGTTGCGGTTTCACCAATACAATCAGGAGAGAAAAACACTTCTTTTCCGATACATTTTTCCAAACATGGAAGAATTTGACTTAAGGAATATTTATCCTCTTTACCTTCTTTTGGCCGGCCAAAATGAGAGAGTAATATGACAGCACCACCTTGATCTAAAATATAATTTATCGTTGGTAAAGCGGCTTTTATGCGTTTATCATCTGCTACTTCACCAGTTTCTTTATCTAAAGGAACATTGAAATCAACCCTTAAAAGGACTTTTTTATTTTTAAAATTGTAGCTATTTAAGAACTTCATCGAGATATATTTTAGACAAAATTAAATAAATTTAAGCTCGAGAAAATAATAGTGTCCCATTTTTGAATTCTAGCGTTGTTTAATCGAAATATTTCGGCATTTTTGTAACAAATTAATTTTATTATGAATAAATATTACTTCTTTCTTTTGATGCTCGTTGTAGGATCAAGTTGTGCCAATAATTCAAAAATTAACGAGGAAGCTTTGTCCCTAGCGGAAACTCTAGAAGATTTTGATAATTCCGAGATAGACACCTCTTTAATATTTGAAGATTGGGGTGATGAAAGCTGGAATTTGGATCCTTATGTAGCTACAAGGGATATTTATAATCCATCTCGAACTTTGTTCACTGACTTGGTACATACCAAATTAGAAGTGAAGTTTAATTGGGAGCAATCCAGAATGAATGGTCGGGCAACAATTACTGCCAAACAACATTTCTATCCATCAGACAGTATTGTACTTGATGCCAAGGGAATGGATATTAATAAAATAGAACTGAAGGGAAAACCATTAAATTACACCTATCTAGATAGCTTAAAATTAAACATCAAATTGGATAAAATTTATTCAAAAGGAGAGAACTTTACTATCGTTATTGATTATGTTTCAAAACCTGATGAGCGAACAACAGGCGGAAGTGCTGCAATAACATCTGACAAAGGATTGTATTTTATCAATCCGAAAGGGGAGGATAAAAATAAAATGCCTCAAATTTGGACGCAAGGAGAAACGGAAGCAAATTCAGTTTGGTTTCCAACTATTGACGCTCCAAACGCAAAGTCATCTCAAGAAATGTATATAACAGTGGATTCGAAATATACTACCCTTTCCAATGGAAAATTAATGAGTACCAAACAAAATGTGGACGGGACAAAAACTGATTATTGGAAACAAGATTTACCGCATGCCCCTTATTTGTTTATGATGGCAGTTGGTGAGTTTAAGGTGATAAAGGATTCTTATACCCGACAAAACGGGACCAAAATGGAGGTAAACTATTATGTTGAACCTGCCTATGAAAAAGAAGCAAAAGCCATCTTTGGCGAAACACCTGAAATGATAAAATTCTTTTCCGAACGCCTTTCGGTTGATTTTCCTTGGGACAAATATTCACAAATTGTTGTAAGAGACTATGTTTCTGGAGCCATGGAAAATACTGGAGCGGTTATATTTGGTGACTATGTTTACAAAAACGAACGTGAATTAGTGGATGGAAACGATCAATCTACCATTGCACATGAGCTATTTCACCATTGGTTCGGAGATTTAGTTACCTGTGAATCTTGGGCTAATTTACCTTTAAATGAATCCTTTGCAAACTACTCTCAATATTTATGGGATGAGCATCATTTCGGATTGGATGAAGCAGATTATCAAGCAGAACAAGAGGCAGACGGCTATTATCAATCGAGTACGATGGGATATCACAACTTGATTTGGTTTGATCATACTGATAAAGAAGACATGTTTGATGGTCATTCTTATAATAAAGGGGGGAGAATTCTACATATGCTAAGATCTTATCTTGGAGATGATGCATTTTTTAATGGACTTAATAATTATTTAGTAACCAATAAGTATAAAGCAGCTGAAGTTCATAATTTAAGAATGGCATTTGAAGAGGTAAGTGGTGAAGATTTAAATTGGTTTTTTAATCAATGGTTTTTATCTTCAGGACATCCAATAATTCATACAAGTCAGGTAATTAATGACAACAATACCGTTACAATTAAGGTAAGTCAGAAACAAAATTTGGATATTTTTCCTTTATTTAAATTACCGGTAAAAGTTGCTATATGGGATAATGAAGGTAGAAAAATACATAAAATCACTGTTGACAGTTTGGAGCAATCCTTTACATTTAGCTATAGTGGTGCATTAAAAAATGTTCTTTTTGATGAAGAGCAAATGTTACTTGCTAAAGTGTTTGAAGAGAAACCAATGAATCAATTTATTCATCAATATTACAATTCTAATCGTTATAAGGCAAGAATGACGGCCCTCACAAGAGTTTCAAAAAGTAAAAATCAAGCAAGCGAAGAATTAGTAAAACAAGCAATGCGTGATCCATTCTGGGACATAAGACAAAAAGCATTAGATATTTCCTTATTGCCAGCAGGGGATATTTCAGATGAATTGCAAAATCAAATCTTGGAAATTTCTCGTAAAGATTCTAAATCAGCGGTACGAACTAAAGCAGTCTACGCTTTTTCAAGATTTTCAAAAGGAATTACAGGACAATCAATTGATGCATTAAAATCAATTATCCAAGAAGATCCATCATTTAATGTGGTAAGTGCAGCAATGACGCGCTTGGCAGATTTAGACTCTATAGAAGTAATGAACTTTGCTAGAAGTCTTGAAAAACAAAATATTAATGGTTTAAATGTTGCTATTGCTGACGTATACTCTAGATTTGGAGAAGTTCAAGATTACCAATTTTTAGAGAATTTAAATTTAAATGGGAAATTAAATGGTTATGACCAGTTAAGAGGGATGCTCTCCTACACTTATTTCATTACCAGACAAGATATTGATTTAATGGAAAAATCACTAGCAGTATACAGCTATCTAACGGCAAGTGGGAATATGTATGTTAAATGGTATCTTTCTGGAGCCATAGAGTATAATATTAGTATATTAAGTGATAAATCTGCCGCATTAGAGATCCAAATCTCAGAAGATGAAACTGCAAAGGCTTATGAAGCAATGAACATCAAAAAAGCTTTAAAGCAAAGATACGATGACTTGATTGCTAATTTAAGTCCACTTATTGAGGTTGAATCTGGAAATTAAATTGAGTTTAAAGAAAAAATAAAACTTTTTTTAATTTAAAATGTTGATTGTTTAGTATTTATATTTATTTTTGATTAATATTACATCATAATAAAGATTAATTTTTAAACAATGATTAAAATCGGAGACGCAATACCCTTATTAAGTGGTACAGATCAAAATGGCAAGCAAGTAGAGTTCAAATCTTTCTTAGGTAAAAAGACAGTGATATATTTTTATCCTAAAGATGATACTCCAGGTTGCACGACTCAAGCTTGTAACATAAGAGACAACTATGCAGCATTAAATGAGAATGAAATTCAAATCATCGGAATAAGTGCTGATTCAGAAGCTTCGCATCTAAAATTCACTAATAAGTATCAACTTCCTTTTCCGTTAATGGCAGATAATTCCAAAGAAATTATTAATGCTTTTGGTGTTTGGGGAGAGAAAAAATTCATGGGTAAAATTTATGATGGTATTCACAGAACTACTTTTCTAATCGATGAAGAAGGAATTGTAGTTGGTGTAATAACTAAACCAAACACAAAAGACCATGTCAATGAAATTTGTCAATTATTTAAATTATAAAATTAGGTCGTAAATAGTTTACGCTCTGCCGAAATAAATTTGTATAAAAAAGGAAAATGAAAGAAAAAAAGAACACTATGGAAAGGAAAGAAGTTAATATTGAAAAATTAAAAGCGCTCCAACTCACTATGGAAAAGCTAGACAAAACTTTTGGAAAAGGATCAGTAATGAAATTAGGTGACAGTCCAGTAGAAAAAGTAGAAGTGATCCCAACAGGATCGATTACACTTGATCTAGCTTTAGGAATTAATGGTTACCCTAAAGGCAGAGTAGTTGAAATATACGGCCCAGAATCTTCAGGTAAAACAACATTAGCTATTCATGCCATAGCAGAAGTTCAAAAACAAGGTGGAATAGCAGCTTTTATAGATGCAGAGCATGCATTTGATCAGTTTTACGCTCAAAATTTGGGTGTTGATATCGCTAATTTATTAATATCTCAACCTGATAATGGAGAACAAGCATTAGAAATCGCAGACAACTTAATTCGATCAGGAGCTATCGATCTTATTGTAATTGACTCCGTGGCTGCATTAACACCTAAAGCAGAAATTGAAGGAGAAATGGGAGATTCTCAGATGGGACTGCAAGCAAGATTAATGTCAAAAGCATTAAGAAAACTTACAGGCTCTATTAATAAAGCAGGTTGTTGTTGCATATTTATCAACCAATTAAGAGATAAAATTGGGGTGATGTTTGGAAATCCAGAAACTACTACTGGTGGAAATGCATTGAAATTTTATTCATCGGTTAGAATTGATATCCGTCGCGCAACACAAATTAAAGATGGAGAAGAAATCGTTGGAAATAGAGTAAAAGTTAAGGTAGTGAAGAATAAGATGGCTCCTCCATTTAGAAAAGCTGAGTTTGATGTTCTATATGGTGCAGGAATCTCCAAAGTAGGTGAAATTATAGATTTAGGAGTTGATTTAAATATATTAAAGAAGAGCGGTTCTTGGTTTTCTTATGGAGAAACAAGATTAGGTCAAGGCCGTGATTCTATAAAATCAATTTTGATAGATAACCCACAATTAGCAGATGAATTAGAAGCGAAAATAAAAGAAGCTCTTAGTAATCCTAAAGCTAAAGAATTAATATTAGAAGATTAGTAATGATTTTAATCTTTAAAAAAGGCGCTCGTTAAAGCGCCTTTTTTTTATTTTATTGGATTAAAAATAAAAATCTATTATATTTGATAAAAAAGAAACTATGAAAAAAATATTTTATACACTTGCTATTTTAACGCTAGCATTGACATCTTGTAAGAAGAAAGGTTGCACTGACTCTACTGCAACGAACCGAAATGAAAAAGCAAAAAAAGATGATGGATCTTGTCTTTACAGACCATTTTTAACCATCAATGGTCAAGCTCAAATGACCATTAATGTTGGAGGAGCTTACAGCGATGCTGGAGCAACTGCAGTAAATAAAGATGGATCAAGTGTTGTTGTTTCAACAGATTCATCTAGTTTTGACAAGACTCAAACTGGAGTATACTACATTAATTATGCTGCGGCTAATGTTAATGGTACTACTACTGGATCCAGAAAAGTAACAGTTGTAATTGGCGCTTCCAATTGGACGAGTCCAACTTGGGCAGTTACCAGTACTTGTTCAGGCACGTCGTTTCCATTATCTAACTCACCTGTAATTAGTGCTGGTGCTGGTGCCAATGGAATTTCAATTGACAACATGTTTAACTTAGTAGGTGGAACAGCTACAGGAACTGTAAATGGTGCTGCTATTTCAATTCCAAATCAAACGATCAATATTACCCTTGGTGATATTAATTTCTCAGGAATTGGAACTATGAATGCTTCAGCAACTCAATTTCAAATCACTTACACCTATGACAATACCACTCCATTAATTGGTGGTAATGGAACTTGTGTTGCTATCTATGATAAACAATAAATAGCACTTACAATCATGTCAAAAAGACCAACAATTAGTTGGTCTTTTTTTTTGCTACCTATGTTGCAAAACTATTCTAAGTAATACTCTAAATTTGTAGTATGGCAAAATTCAAAGAAATAATATCCTCTGACATTCCAACATTAGTAGATTTTTATGCTACCTGGTGTGGACCTTGTCAAGCGATGCATCCCATTTTAGATCAACTAAAAGCGAAGCAAAAAGAAAAAATAAGAATACTTAAAATTGATGTAGACAAAAATTCAGCTATTGCAGATCAATTTAAAATAAAAGGAGTACCAACATTTATGCTTTTTAAACAAGGAGAAGTACTTTGGAGGAAAAGTGGTGTTATGAGCTTAAGTGATTTAATTAAGCGAGTAGAAACTAATTAAGTATCACGCCTTTTTTACCAAAAAAAGCTAGTTCCTTTAGTTGTGACTTAATGATTGTTTCAGCGTTAAAAACAAATCTTTTATCGAACAAATCATCATTAACCCAAAAACTAACCCAATATTCATTGTAGAGACTAAAAACTTCAGGCATAATGGCCTCAATTTTTGCGGCTTCATTGGGTAATAAAACTTCTAAGCTATGACGAAGTGTTGAGGTTTCAATTTTTTCACCTGTAACCGCATTTTCGCCATAACCAACACTAGTGATAATAATGCCTTCCATAATATCATCTCGAAAATTAATGAGATAAACATTATAAATATCAGTATTGTCGTCTTCTAAGACGATTGCAACAGATACTTTTTCCACAAGTGGGCCTTTAATTTCTTCTTTCATCATTTAATTCAAGTGCATTACAGGTTCAAAATTAAATAGCTTAGAAATATGAATAAGCAATTTACTTTTCAGTTCTGCCATATCTATTTCATAACCTAACTCTTTTTGCATAGAAGTAACAGTCTTATCGGCAATTCCACATGGAATAATGTGATTGAAATAACTCAAATCCGTATTGACATTAAAACCAATACCATGCATGGTCACCCATCTAGAAGTTTTTACCCCCATTGCACAAATTTTTCTAGCTTTTGGTGTGTTGATATCCAACCAAACACCGGTTTCACCTTTTGATCTTTCTGCTTTTATTCCATATTCAGACAATGTTGCAATTACTGCTTCTTCAAGAAGTCTCAAATATTTATGAATATCTGTAAAAATTTGATCTAAATCTAGAATCGGATACACAACTAATTGTCCAGGACCATGATACGTAATATCACCACCTCGATTAATTTTATAAAAACTTGCATTAAGATTTTTAAGACTTATATCATTCAAAAGAAAATGTTCCTCTTTACCACTTCTACCGAGCGTATAAACGTGCGGGTGTTCACAAAACAAAAGATGATGATGCGGCAATATTTGAACACTAGCATCACGATTAGCGATTTTTAAATCTACTATTTCTTTAAATAAAACTTCTTGATAATCCCAGGCTTCTTTATAATCCATCAAACCGAGGTCGCGAACATTTACCTTGATTTTGGTCATTTAAAATTTGCTAATTCACCTTTTAAATAGTCAATAATAACGATATCCATAATGTCTACTCCATTCATCTCACATAAATAAAAAGATGCCCAATCAACAATATGTATTAAATACAAAGATCTTTCGATTAAGTTATTTCCTTTAGTATCTACAACAAAAACACTACCGCTTTTCTTTTTGACAGCATCCATCGTTATTTCAAAGCGTTTCTTATTTCTTGGATGCATATCACCCGTATTAAAGAAAATTGGAGCGAAACGGTCGTCTCCTCCACCCCATCCAACCAATTCGTTGTGATTCATTTCTGGAATGGTATGATGCCACCCTAAATACTTAGAATTTTCATTAAATTGTTGGCGAGCTCTTACGATAACACCTTCATATTTTGATTCCGCATAATAAACCCCAACTTTCTTGTAAAGAAAAGTAGCCATTTTTCTAGCCGTTTCTTGAATTTCAGAAAGATCAGAAGTCAATGTATTCGCAGCGTTTAACATGGATTCAACAGCAGTTGGAGAAATATATCCTAAAGCTGCAAAATAAGTTAATAATTGAACTACTGAAAAAGCCAAAGCACTTCTTGGTGGATTTCCCCCTGGTACGATAACACAATCATAACCATTCGATTTACAAAAACCCTCTAGGTGACCACCACTAGTGATCCCGATAATATGACATCCCTTAGCGTGAGCTGCATCAATAGCGAAAGTTGTTTCTTCCGTATTGCCTGAGTAGGAAGACCCTATAACAAGCGTGTTTTTATCTGCAAAGGCAGGAAGTGTATAATCATTCACACAAACAATTGGGACTTTAATCTCATCTTGAAGCCAATTTTGGACAATTTTCGCTCCAATTCCTGAACCTCCAAGACCACAAATAATAATATTTTTAACCTCATTTTTAGGTGCTTGGAATTCAAATGCTTTTCCAATTACTGCCGCATCTTTAATGTTTTGCGGGAACGCTTCTATTAAATTTTTCATCTGTTTACTTTTAATATAAATTTATAAAGGAATATTACCATGTTTCTTAGTGGGTAAATTCTCTGCTTTCTTTTCTAACATTTTAAACGCTGCAATAAGTTTAGACCTTGTTTCTTCTGGTAGAATTACATCGTCAATGATCCCTCTTTCAGCAGCACGGTATGGATTAGCAAATAAATCAGCATATTCCGCTTCTTTCTCTAACCATTTTTCATTTGGATTCTCAGCTGCACTAATTTCTCGTTTAAAAATAATTTCTGCAGCACCTTTGGCACCCATAACAGCTATTTCAGCGGTTGGCCAAGCATAGTTTAAGTCGGCACCTAAGGTTTTAGAATTCATTACACAATAGGCTCCACCATAGGCTTTGCGCGTAATAACTGTAATTCTAGGAACCGTTGCTTCAGCAAATGCATACAATAATTTTGCTCCATGCGTAATAATCCCATTCCATTCTTGATCTGTACCTGGCAAGAAACCTGGAACATCTTCTAAAACCAAAAGTGGAATATTAAAGGAATCACAAAAACGAACAAAACGAGCTGCTTTACGCGAGGCGTCAATGTCTAAAACACCTGCTAAGGCTGCAGGTTGATTGGCTACGATACCAATTGATTTTCCATCTAAGCGACCAAAACCAATTACAATATTTTTCGCGTAATCAATTTGAACTTCTCTAAAACTAGCATCATCAATGATACAGTCAATAATTTTTCGACTATCATACGGCATTGAATTGTTAGCAGGAAGTACTGTTTGAATTTGTTTTAATTTATTTACTGAAAAAGGATTAACACTTGGAACGGGAGCGGTTTCGTAGGCATTCTGTGGCAAATAACTTATTAAGTCTCTTACCTTTTTCAAGCATTCCACATCATTAGCTGCTGTAAAATGATTCACCCCAGATTTCTCGGCATGCGTTTTTGCTCCTCCCAAATCCTCCGAACTTACTTCTTCATGCGTTACTGTTTTAACAACATTTGGTCCTGTAACAAACATATAACTTGTTTCTTCGACCATAAAAACAAAATCTGTAAGTGCTGGTGAATATACTGCGCCACCTGCACAAGGTCCCATGATAACAGAAATTTGCGGAACAACGCCAGAGGCTCTTGTGTTTCTAAAAAAGATGTCAGCATATCCCGAAAGTGAAACAACACCTTCTTGAATTCTTGCTCCACCTGAATCATTAATTCCGATAATCGGAGCTCCATTTTTCATGGCAAGATCCATTAAACGACAAATCTTCGCAGCTTGAGTTTCAGATAATGAACCCCCTAAAACTGTAAAATCTTGAGAAAAAACATAGATTAATCTACCAAAAACAGTTCCGAATCCAGTTACCACACCATCACCAGGAATTCTATTGTCTTCTAGGCCAAAAGTGGTAGCACGATGCTCTACTAAAGCACCGATTTCATGAAAAGAACCTTCGTCAATCAACAAAGTAATACGCTCTCTAGCAGTTAATTTACCCTGCTGATGCTGCTTTTTGATCCTTTCTTCTCCACCTCCAATAAGTGAAGACTTTCTTTTATCTAATAATTCTTGTTTTCTATCCATTGTAAAATATGTTCAAAATTACATGATTTTTTTCCCTTAGCAAGTAAGCCTTAAGCTTTTTCCTGTGATTTTTTATTCGGAATTAAATTCAAAAAAGCAATCATAGACAAAAACCACACGACAACTATCCACTCATTTAATTTAATAAATGAAACAATAAAAAGCATCAAGGAGAAAAATATTAATCGAAATTGATTTTGTTGCATCGTTTTGTGGATATCCAATCTTAACATTTCTGGAGTTTTTTTCAATACTATGTCATTCTTAAGTCGCATCCATTCAGAGAGAAACAATAAAGGAATTAAGATATATCCTTGCTCAATTCCCATGTCTTTATAGAAGAAGAACTTCTGTAGTCCGATAATAGGATTAAAATCTGCTATAATTTGAGTGTTGATTAGAATAATTAAGGCGGATTCAATACACAAAAGAAATCCCATTTTTAGCAACATACTCCACTTAAGGTAAGCTTCAATTTCAGCTTTTTTAATTCTTGTTGGGAGGAACAAAAATCGAGCTAATTGATCAAAAATAAAATAAAGGGCAATAAAATAAAAGCTCCATTTCCAGAATAAAAACCCAATCAATGGGAGCGCAACATCTCCTAAAAGCGCTGCGATTTTTTCTTGTGTTTTCAACGTAATTTCTTTAAAACAGCAACACGATCTAGCGTTAGCTGAAACTCTGGATTATATTTCAATACTTGTCCATAAGACAATAATGCATGAGAAATATCTTTTTTATCTTCATAGATCAAACCCATATTATGAAGGGATTCGATATGTTTAGGTTCAATTTCTAGGACTTCAGAATAAAAATGCATTGCGCTATCTAGCTCCTGTTGTGAAAACTGTTTAATCCAGCCTAACTGAAAATAGGCATCATAATAAGTACTGTCTAATCTCAGCATTTTTCGATACAAACGCTGTGCACCTTTATCCTGTCCCCATTTTTGTTTTGCATAAGCTAAGGAATACAAGACATCAGGGTTATTAGATTGCTGCTTTGCGGCTGTGGTATAATATTCAATACATATGGGGTCATCTTGTGACTCATATAACGCACCAAGCATTAAATTACCACCATAAAAAGTGGGGTCTTGTTGTACGGCTGTTTCATAAGATGATATGGCTAATTTTATATTTCCTTGTACCCGATAATTACTTCCTTTAAGAATATAAGCATCTCGATATCTTGGATTAATTCTTAGGGCTTTATTGATGTATTTGAATGATTGAACAAAGTCCTGCCGCAATGAATAAGTATTGGCTAAACCTACTAAAGCTCTTACATTTTTAGGTTCTGTTTTAACAATTTTTGAATAATGATACTGCGCTTTCGTAACATCTATATTCTTGATATCTGGCTTGTTACAAAGGGCTTCCGCATATAGAAGTCTGGTCGCAGTTTTACTGCTGTCAAGCCTGAAAGCTCTTGCAGCATCCGCAATTGCAATTTCATAATTAAAATCCTTTAGCGCTGATTCTCCATGAAGAACAAGTAAGTTAACACTGTCTGGATACTTTAGAAGCAAACTGTCTAAGGAAAGAT
>JBIIWA010000019.1:0-34526 GCA_044339115.1 Crocinitomicaceae bacterium | reverse complement strand
GATTTAATGAATGAGGCTGCTAAGCAGCCTCATTCATTAAATCAATATTTAAGGGTCGACTCACAAACCAACTAAGTTCATTTTTAAATGGGTCTTTCGTGGTATTAATAAAATAGCGATAAGTCCTCCATTTTGCATCAAATCTCGCGTGCTTTTCAGGAGATACTTCTTCAAATCCAATAGCTACAATGTCATTGGGCAACATTTTATTCATCTTAGAAATCAAATGATCGTCGCACAAGAACGGTAAATCAACATGAAAAAAATAAGAGTTAGCATGAACCCCTGCATCCGTTCTCCCGCATCCCACTACAGAAATTTTCTCTTGACTATTAAGTTGCGTTAAGACATCCTCTACGGAAGACTGAATAGAAATAGATCCAGGTTGCACTTGCCAACCATGGAACTTAGTTCCGTTATAAGCGATTTCTATAAAGTACCTTTTGGTCATTGTAATGCAAAGATTGATAATTAATTTGAATCTTCTAACAATCTTTAATATTTAGAATAGCAACTAGTTTTTTATTATTTCGTCAACAATAACATAACTTAGACTTTACTTTTTTAAAATTAAAATGTAACTTTACTATTCGTTTGTCAGTATTTAGATGAGGATTAAATTTATGCTTTTGAAATTACGATTTATTATTCTTTTTGTTTTAGCCTTTGTATCTTATAATACATTCTCTATTTGTACGAATCCAGTAGTTTTAGCGGCAACAATTACGCATCCTACCTGTACCAATCCAACTGGAACAATTGCCTTATCTGGTTTAACACTTAACAATTGGTCACTAACAGTGAATCCCGGTGGTGCCGTTTACACTGGAAATACCGTTACATATACTATTTCAGGATTAGCGCCCAGTCAAACCTATACCATAGATTATAGTGATGTCAATGGTTGTCTTGCTCAAATAATTGTCAGTGTAAATGCTATTCCAAGCAATCCAAGTATTCCTATAATTGATTCTATAACGCATCCTACTTGTATCAATGGAGGAGGAATTGTTTATTTCACACTTCCATCTTCAGGAGCGTGGTCAATTTCTTCAGTTCCAGTAGGACTTAGTGTATCCGGAACAGGCTTACAAGGAATATTAAATGGTGTTCCAGCAAATTCAACCACTTCATTTGAGGTGACTAATACATTAACAGGTTGCGTATCGGGTGCTTCAGCATCAGTGACGATGAATCCAATACCAACTCCGCCAAGTGCACCCATAATAGGCACCATAACACAACCTACTTGTCTTATACCGACGGGAGATGTTGGGCTTTCAGGTTTACCTTCATTATACACTTATACTGTAGTGGCAACACCAACGGGTGGAGGACCATCCATTACGCTTCCTTCGTCTGGACCAACTTTTGTTTTTACTTTCCTTCCGGTTGGTACATATACTTTCACCGTTACGCCTAATCAAAATGGATGTGTATCAGCAGCTTCATTATCAGCAACTATTGTTGCTCCAACAATTCCAGCAGCTCCAACTGTTGGAGTGGTAACGCAACCAACTTGTACTAATCCTATTGGGTCAGTTAATTTAGCGAATCTTCCTGCTGGTAATTGGACCATAAATGGTAGTCCTGGCAGTCTTACCTTTTCAAGTACGGGTCCTACCGTATTGTTTAATGGATTGTTACCTGGGTCTTATACATTTACTGTAACGAACAATCAATTTTGCACTTCCGCTTCCACAGCAACAGTAACTTTAACAGCTCCACCATCAGCCCCGCCAATACCTGTGGCAACTGTCACACAACCAACTTGTACTTCTCCAGTTGGCGCTTTAACTGTAACGTTTCCAATAGGAACTAATTTTTCTTACAGTATTAATGGCGTGAATTTTCAAGCGAGTCCCAATTTTACCAACGTTACAGGAAATACATACTCAGTAACGGTAATGAGTAGTGCTTCTAACTGTATTTCTGTAAGTTCTACTCCATATACATTAAATCCTTCCCCTGTTCCACCTGTCATTTCGTTAAATGTCTCCAATATTTCATGTACTGGATTTAATGATGGTGAAGCGATTGTGTCTGTATTGAGTGGCGGTACAGCTCCATTCTCCTATAATTGGACTCCTATTGGTGGGTCAAATGATACCCTTAGTAATTTACCTATTGGTACTTACAATGTAATTGTTGCAGATGCTGCAAATTGTATTGTTATTCAAAGTTTTACAATTATCGAACCTACACCTTTAATCTTTTCAGGTAATTCAACTCCTGTAAATTGTGCTACTGGTGAACTAGGTACTGTATCCACTCAAGTTTCAGGTGGAACTCTTCCGTATTTATATTCTTGGTCACCTCTTACAAGTGGTTTGGATAGTTTAGGCGATCTTAATATCGGTTCTTATCAAGTTATTGTTACAGATGGAAATTTGTGTGCTGATACTTTAAATTATACCATCGGAATAATTGATTCAATTATTTTGGATGCAACCCCACCAACAACTGTTGTTAATCCTACCTTCTCAGTAAATTTAAGTGTTACGGGAGGCTTGAATTATACTTGGTCACCTGCCGCTGGTTTAAGTTGCGTTACCTGCGACAATCCTGTAGCAAGTCCGGACTCTTCAACCACTTATTATGTTACTACATTTGATGCTAATGGTTGTGTTGGTATAGATTCCATATTCGTAGAGGTAAAACTTTTGTGTGGTGATTTGTATGTTCCAACGATGTTTTCACCTAACGGAGTTGGGCCAGAAAGTAATAATACATTAAAGGTTTTTTGTAGAGCAGAATGTATTAAGAAAATTGAATTTGCAGTCTATGATAGATGGGGAGAAAAAGTTTTTCAATCCTCTGAAGTAGATAATGGATGGGATGGAAACTTCAAAGGGAAACCTTTACCGAATGGCAATTTCGTTTACAAATTAAGCGTTTTGACTTATGAGGATAAGATTATTAATAAGAGTGGTAGCTCAACATTAGTTAGATAAATGAATAAGACGAATAATTTTTCTTTAGTTTGCTTTCTGTTTTTATTGTTTTGTCTTGTAGGAGGTAATTCAAAAGCACAGGATGTACATTTTTCGCAAGCTGAGTTTTCTCCACTAACACTCAATCCAGCTTTGGCGGGTGCTAATTCCTCCTTTCAAGGTATAACTAATTTTAGATCCCAATACGGAAGTTTTACTACTCCTTATCAAACGATGGCGGCATCTATTGATGGACGCTTCACAGAAGGAATTAAGAACAGTAAAGGTTCTTTTGGTGGTGGTTTAAATTTTTATAATGATAAAATGGGTGATGGAAATTTCACTCAAACTATGGTAAATATAAGCCTTGCATATCAATTGATGTTAAATAAAAAAAGCCGATTGGGAGTAGGTCTTTCCTCAGGCTTCGGAACCTGTTCTGCTAATCCAAATGCAGGACAGTGGGGGACACAATATGATGGAATGGCATTCAATCCTTTATTGGCTAGTGGAGAATCATTTTACAACCAAAATTTTTCTTATTTTGATATGGGTGCTGGTATGCTCTATTCTTATAGAACAAAGAATGCCTTCCTGACCGAAAAAGCAGATAAGGTTTTTAATATTGGTGTTTCTGCAACCCACCTGAATAGACCGATCTATTCGTTTTATAATTCTTCCATACAACACCTTCCTATTCGGTATACTGTTTTCGCAAATGCCGATATTGGTTTACCTTCTTCCAATGGAGCATTCTTACCAGGTATTTATTATTCCCGACAGAAGACTTCCAATGAAATTTTGGCAGGATTCTATTACAAGCAATTTTTGAAAAATGAGTCAAGAACTACTGGCCTTGTTAAAGCAAATTCACTATATCTTGGTCTTTTTACAAGATTTAAAGATGCTATGATTTTAAAAGCAATGATCGAGTGGGGAACAGTTTCAGCTGGTTTTGCCTACGATATTAATATCTCTAGACTTTCTACCGTCACCAATTTTAAAGGTGGCATGGAAGTATTCGTAAGATATAATTTGAATAAGTTCAAAGGCTCTAGTAAACTAAGATCAAAGTCTTAATAGAAGTGGGTCTTAAGTCATAGCAATAAGAACTCTACCTGTCTTTCTAGAATCGATTTTGTTATTATTCTACTCTAGATATAATGGAATTCCATATTGAGCGTCAATTGAATAATCAAAAAATACTGATTTACTTCCGCTGATACCTTGCATAAATTCCCAGGTAATTATACCAGTTTTATCATTTACTTTCCCTTCTAAAAATTCACCATTTTTAATTTTTATATCTGCATTGGTAGTTAAAGGAAATTGATCCGTAATAATCACAGGAATAATAGCAGCACCATTATTTTTAATTTTTATTTCCCATGCAATATCAGATTTTTGTCTAGCACCCATAATTTTGGTTTTGTTCTTCTCTTTAATTTTAGTACGCTCAACCACCATTTTACTATCCTTTCCAAAAGAGAAAGAAAGTGTATCCTTAGTTGTGTTTACATCTAAATAAGAGCTCCCCATGAAGGTGCCGTCAAAATAAATATTAGAACTTCCACTCAATAAGTTCAACTTCTCCCATCCATTTACTTGGGCAGAAAGATAAACACTTGGGTCAATTTTTGGAATGCAGTGGTATTCATACTTAGCCGGTAAATCATAACTAGCAATATTTACGCGATGATCCATACCATCTGTTGGAATAGACATTTTTGAAAGAACCCTGTATTCAACTCTAATGTCTTTTTTCTCAGTAATAGTAGTTACAGTAGGTGCCCAAGCCTTCTTGTTTTCTGATTTAGACATTTCATCCATCATTGGAGAAGAGGAGCGTCTGAATCTCGTTTTACCAGTTGACTTCCATTCCATTGCTTTGTCATCTTCTGATACCATGAGGTCACTAGCGCTTAATGTATAACTAGCCATATAAGAGGCATTTGGTACATTATTATAACTTAAGGCTCCATTGACCGATTGATTCACTGAAACAGTCACTTCTTCCAAATTTAATTCATTAGGTTTCATAAAAAACTTCAAATAAGGAGCGTTAATGGTTAACTGCACATCAGTATAACCCACGAAACTTGCCAATGCTATTTTTGCATCTTTAGGAATCACCACTTCAAATTTCCCTTCTTCATTGGAAACTGTTCCGGCAGTGAATCCTGGGAAGGTTATTTTTGTGAACGCTAATGACTCACCTGTACTGGCATCAATAATTTCTCCTCTTAAAGTTTCTCCTGAATAATCCACTTGAGGAATATTTCTTGAAGCAATTGTTTTTGGTGTTGGATAATTATTGTAAGAAATATACCAAGGATTAATTACCGCTTGGTTAGCATTCTGATAAGGATCGTTTGTAGAAAGAATCAAATCAATATCTTTCCACTCAATTCCTGTTGTTTGACTTACATTGGCTTTTGCTTCTAGGCGTACAGGCTTTCCTATTCCTTCGCTGCGCATATCATAATAAGGCTTCCAGGTAGCGCGAGGAGAGATATAGTTCACAATAAAATTTGCCTCTGTTGCTTTGTTGACATCAATTTCAATTATTATTTCCGTGTAATTTATAACAGGCTTGCTGCGTTGACTGATAATCTCTTGTTCTAACAGATTCTTCTTTTTTTCTATATCTTCTAATAAGCCATAAATGGTCGTTTGGCGGGTAGTTATTTCAGTTATTTTATTGTGCATAAAAGTATAGGCCTCCTTCAATTCTATCATTTTCATTCCTTGATCGTTACCTTTCAAATTTCTATTTTGCATAATTAAATTGCGATCTAATTCTAAGATGGTATATTCATCAATGAGATCATTGTGCTGAATTTCTAAAAGCCTTTTCTTTGCATTGATGGCTTTGATGTCTTCATTGTTGATTCGTAAATCTTCAAAATTCTTTCTGGTTCGAACGGATAAAATGGTTAAGTCACCGCTGGCCTTTACCTGAACCGTATTGGGATCTAAAAAATCTGTTAATTTTTGAAGTACTACTTCTTGTTTCCCAGGTTTTAAACTCACTTGATTTTCGTGTTGTAATTGAACACCTGTAAAAAACACGGTAGCCTGTTTCATATTTGGACTGAGTGTAACTTCTTTTTGCGAGAAAATTGATGTTCCGAAGAATACGGTAACAATGAAAAATACAATCGATTTCATAAGTTTATTTTAAGAGCATTCATATTTAGTACAACAGTCAATATAAACGGTTCATTTTTTTAAAAATGGGAAATTTAATCCAGTCATATCTGCTTTAAATAAGTCATAGCTGAAATAATCACCACGAACTGCCATGGAAGCAAGAACACATTGATTTGTTTTGGTATTGATTTGAAAATGAGTATCATCATTTACACTATTAATTTCAATTCCTAAATTAACAGGAGCAGACCACTTGTCATCAACCAATTGCGAATAAAAAATATCATAACCACCATATCCAGGCAATCCTCTACTGCTGAAGAACAAAAATTGCCCATCTTCTGTAAGGTAAGGAGTTGTTTCATCTCCCAAACTGTTGATCTCATTAGGCAATCTTTCTGCGGACTGCCAGAGTTCATCAATGCGAGAAACGCTGTAAAGATCAGTCCCAGAAACATCACCTTTCCGGTCACTAACAAATATCATTTTTTGTTCATTGTCTGAAACTTGCGCTAAACTTGCCGCACCTTCAAAATAATCCGTGTTAATACTCTTATTTTTAATGACATCCATCGAAGACCATTTTAAGGGTTCCTCCCCAATAATTTCAAATATATCTGAACTTTTAGTTGTCTTTTCAGTGGCCGAAGTATTAATGGTACACAATCCAAACAGCCCATTTTCATTTACGTAAGTCAAAGCATCAAATCCATTTGTATTCCATTCAGAGAAGGTTAACTTATTCATTTTCCAGCTTAATGATACCGTATCCCACTGCGCATGATACATATCTTCAAAATAGCGTTGATCATCGGGGTTTATATTATTTCCAGTAGTTTCCGGTTTACGAGCTGTAAAAAATAAATCTCTACCGCCATTCATTAAAATAGGGGCATATTCGTCATCAACAGTATTAATCGCGTCAGCAAGTATAACACGCATACTTTTTTTCCCGGATTTCACGTCTTTTAAATTTAATTCACAGGCATCAATTAATGCTGGAATACCCATGTCTACTGATGTTTTCTTCCCCATCAATTCAGCTGTTTGCTTGAAATATTTTGCAGCTAAATCCACATTTCCTAAACGATGATTTACATCACCTAATAATTTGATTAAATCTACATCTACATTTTCTTCCCTACCAATGATTTCCTGTGCTCTTACAGCACATTCTTCCGCTGCATAATAACTTGATAAATCGTAAAACGATATTCCCATCCAATACAATACTTTCCAATTGGCCGTATCTTTTATTTCTGCGGTCTTTAAGATAGAGATAGCATCATTCAAACGTCCTTGCTGGTACAACTCAATTCCGGAGCTTAACATTCTATTAATTCCTGCCTTATCAAGGACATTATTTTTTTGGCCATAGCTTGTCCTAACACTAACTAAACATAGTGTTAAAAGTAGGAGTGTAGTTATCTTTTTCATAGTTTCGAAATTAATGAAATGGATTCATTTATGCATAATTTATTTTCTTAATTGTTAGCATCCAAAAGTTGAAAAGTTCCTTTTTTTGTATTCTCTTTTTAATAGCATATCTTAGCCCAAATTTTTTAAATGCAAGTGTTTAATAATAAATGGTTTAAAGTTCCTTTTCGGATTTCCTTATATAGTTTTGCTGTTATTGGTGCATTTTTGACTTTTTCATATCTTGCCATGAAATTCCAATGGACGCGAGATTCTGGTCGTCTAGATGTTAACAACAGGTATTTCCAAGACATTAATGATAAATACAATCAATCTTATCGTGTAGACAGTGCTCAAATGGTTAGAAACCACTATGAATCACTGCAACGCATTATGCTAGTAAATGATTTTTATCCAAAAAACGCTCAAATTATTTTAAATGTTTGGTCTAAAAATAAGGATGAGTTTGTCGTTATGAAAATGTTAGATGCTTTTGATCTTCAAATGATGAATAATCAAAATTATCAACAAGAGCTTAAAAAATTAAATTCAAAATTAAAGAATTCAAATACTCCCTCTACTGCTCTAAGTATTTATAATTGGATGAATATCGCAGAATGGAGGCATTTTAGATTAGCCCTCATCAAAGACAAGCCTTACATTGATTCAGCCGCAGAAGTTACAGGTGTAGAGTCCCGGGTAATTGTTACTTGTTTGGTTGGAGAACAAATTAGATTGTTTAATTCTCGTCGAGAAAGATTTAAAGGATTGATTGCCCCCTTAAGAACTTTGGCTCTAGAAACCAATTCATCTTATGGTGTAACTGGTATTAAAGAAAGTACTGCTGCTGCTATTGAACATTATTTAAAAGATAAAAAATCACCTTACTATTTAGGGAAATCATATGAAAATCTATTGGATTATGACACGATTACGGATTATAAAAACAAACTAAATGACACGCTCTCTCTACGGATAAGTAGATTGGTTCAATTAAAAAATCATTATTACTCTTATTTGTATGCTGCAATATTTGTGAAACAAATAAAAATGCAATGGGAAAGAGCAGGTTATCCAATAGATGAGCGTCCAGAAATTTTGGCTTCCTTGTTTAATTTAGGATTTTATAAGTCTGTTCCGAAAAAAAATCCCGGAGTAGGAGGTTCTGTCTTTAATGTCGGTGATAAATCTTTCACCTTTGGATCAGTGGCTTTTGAGTTTTACTATTCAGGTGAACTAGCCGAATATTATCCCTATGAATCCAAGCGCTTTGATTATAAACAACATAATAAATCCAAAAAGTAAGGCCACTGTCTCTTGTTAAGCGGCTATTTTTTTTTACGGAAGTTTAATTTCTGAAGAATCTAAAATTACTACTCCTTTGTTATTTTTTTTAATGTCGGAGATAATTTTAGTTGCTACCTGTTCTGCTCTAATACTTCTGTATTTTTTTAAACTACCGAAAAGTAAGGGGTCATATAGCCAATTTAATTTCTGTGATAATTTTTCTATGGGTCGAGATTCTGATCTTTCTCCTATTAAAATTGAAGGTCTATAAATTGTGGTCTTATCAAATTTTAATTCAATGATAAGCGTTTCAATCTCCCCTTTTAATGCAGAATAAAATACATTTGATTTAGGATTAGCGCCCATCGAACTAATGAGATGAATTTGCTTAATACTGTTGTCTTTGGCTAATTTGGCGGCAGTAATCGTATATTCTAAATCGATTTCACGATAATCAGATTGATTTGGCGTTTTACTTCTTGTAGTCCCCAAAGCACAAACGAGGGCGTCTCCTGTGAAGTATTTAGCATAGTCATTTAGGGCTTGAAAATTAATAATATGCTGCTCTATTTTTGAATGTTCTAATGGTATTTGTCTACGCACAAATAGTACGACACTTGTTATTTCTGGATCAAGTAGCATCTGTTCCAGTAGCTTGGATCCAATTAATCCACTTGCACCAATTAAGAGTATTTTCATTTTTCTTTTTACAAATTTACTCCTTCTCAAGAGAATTAAATTAATTTTAGCAAAAGTCTATTTATGAAATGTTATATTCAGTGTTTTCAATTAAATGAGTTGTACTCGCAAGAACAAGCGGATGCGCAGAATGAAGGAAAACCATCAAGTGATAATATCCAATACCACTGGGAAGATGATATGTCCATTTCAAGTTTAGTATCTGATGTTAAGGAAGTGACTAATGGTGAATATGTGCTTCAAGGTACTTTTGCTGATGGGAATGATTTCACTTTTTCTGTACCAAAGATGCGTTTGTTGGAAATTACATCATCTGATGCTCCAATCTGTTATGTTGGTGCTTCCGAAAGTATTCTTCATTCGGTAGCTCTTTTGAAGGAAGACGATGGTTTTAAAATAACAATCATATTGAAAGACTTAGAGCCAATGGCTAATCCATCTCCTGGAGTTTATATAGCTTCAAAAGAATTCCCAAAAGAATTGACACGATAATGTTACACATTAAAAATATTTTCCTGTCTTATAAAGATCCAATTTTAAAAGGTATTTCTTTTGAGTTGAAATCTGGAGAAATCATGGGACTCGTTGGAAAAAGTGGAGCGGGAAAATCTTCACTACTTAAAATAATTGCAGGTTTAGTGGACCAAAATGAAGGTGAAGTAATCTTTAATGGAAAAATTCAACCTCTCGCATCTCAACGCTTAGTTCCTGGTCACCCCGGAATTGAAATTGTAAATCAAGATTTTAAACTAGATCCATTCCATACGGTTGCAGAAAATATTAGAGAAGCCATATTGTATCTTCCCAATGATAAAAGAGAAAGAAGGGTTACAAAAATGCTGCAACTCCTTGGATTAAAAGGATTGTCGAATCAAATAGCAAAGACACTTTCGGGAGGCGAACAACAGCGTGTTGCAATTGCTCGAGCAATCGCTAAATCCCCAAGTGTGATTTTACTCGATGAACCTTTTGCGCATTTAGATGCGCGTTTGCGTTTAAAACTCACCAAATATCTTCAAAAAATTAGAGAGAAAGAAGGTGTAGCCATGCTGCTCGTTTCTCATGATGGACAAGATATTTTGGGTCTATCAGATCAAGTTTGTATAGTGAATAAAGGAAAATTGAGCCGCAAAAAAAATCCAGAAAGTATCTACTATCATTCTAATAAAATGGATTCTTTATTGTTTGGACCCATTAATGAGATCCTACTCCAGGATAAAAAAATTCTCTTTAGACCAGATGAATTCGTTGTAAATAACAAAGGGGAGTTTAAAATTCAATTTGAATCAGCGCTTTTTATGGGTGCCGTTTTTAATAATTTTTTTACAACACCCAATGGGGAAGAAATAATTCTATATAGTTTCGAACCGCTACACGATGTTGCAGCAATTGATATCGTTAAAAAACATGGATAAAGGTAATCGCTGGATAAAAAACTATCACATTGTTAAAGAAAGTGTAGTAGAATATATTGAAGAAGGCGCTTTTTTTCACGGTGCTGCCTTGTCTTATTATACGCTCTTTGCACTTGTTCCAATTATATTCTTAACGATTTCCACCTTCGGCCGAATTGTAGGCTCCGAAAGAATGCTGATCATCATTAATGATGTTTTTAAAAATAATGTTGGTATCCAAGACACTTCAAGTTTTATGAGTTATCTACAATCAATGCATTTGGATAAAAATGGCTTGTTGATTGAGATAGTCGGCTTTATTTTATTAATGTATACTTGTTCTGCTTTTTTAGTTTCCTTAAAAAGAAGTATTAATGATTTTTTTGAAATTAAAGTCAAGCGCCGCGAAAAACAAAATATTATTAAGAGTGTAATCGGTTTTCGCTTTGTCTCCATCCTATTTTTAGCCTTTTTTGCCTTCATTATCATATTATTTTATTTTCTGCAAATATTTATTTTATCTTTTATGGAATCAAATATTTTTAATGATAATAATTTGCTCGATTGGACATATACGCTGTTAAATCATATTTTCTCAATCGCGAGTAATATGTTGATATTTATAATGATTTTTAAATATTTGCACGATGGAAAAATTTCTTGGAACCTTGCTTTTAGAGGTGCTTTATTAACAGCTGTTATTTTGTATGCCAGTCAGTTGCTAATTAAATTTTATCTGCAGAATTACTTTTTTATGGGTAAATCAGGAATTGCAAGCTCTCTGTTTATTTTGCTCGCGTGGGTAAATTACTCCGCTCAAATTGTATTCTTTGGGGCCAAATACACTTATGTTCTTGGCAAGCATATTGGTGATCCCATCCAATAGTTTATAAGAAGCTCGGTGGTTTTCGCATTTCAATCTTAGCATCCTTAAATATGGAGGAGGTATTTCTAATACTTAAAAGAAAACTTTTGTTCCCCCCAATTGGAGTATAGTAAAAGGATAAAGCCCAACAATGTAGGTTGCGATTAAGTGAGAAATTAAGATTGCTGATGTTCTTATTTGCAATATCAATATTGATATTAGTCGATAAATTCCATCTTTTTGTAAAACTGATATCACCATTAATAACTCCCGTTTGAACAAAATAATAGTCGTTTGGATTGCTTAATGTCTTATCGGTATTAGCAACTATTGAATATACATGTGAGAGATTCATCTTCCAAGGGATATTAAAGTAAATTACTTGCTCTGGATGTAGTTTGAAGTAATTGTAATCACTATTCCAGTCTTCAATTCTTTTACCACTTTCCTCCTGGATAACTTCCCTACTTTTTTTGGTCGCTAAGGTAAAGGTGCTCGTGAAATTGGTATTCAAGAATCTTCCCAGTCCTTGTTGCATTGCAATAGCATATTCTTTTTTCGTTTTACCACTAATTGCATCCCAACTATAGGGACTAAATCCTGCATTAGCGACAAAGTTCATCCAACTTGCTGGACTAATTCTTAAATTCAAAGATAAATTGGATAAGCGCATAGTATCTTTGAAGAAATCAAAGTTCCCATTGATTGAAAACTGGTCGACAAGTCTTATTTTTTTAAATCCCGTTACCGTGTCTTTGGCTGATTTTACTTTTAATTCTAAAGTATTGTTCACACCAAAATTCATAAATGAAGAACGACTGGTGTTTCCTACGGAATAAATACTGCGCTCATACTGTGAGTAATTGATCAATGTTTGATTGGCTCCTGCGTTGGCACTGACTAATGGATTTAATAACGGCACATAACGATATCCAATAGAAGGCGTCATTAAATGCCTTAAAATGGGTTTGTTTTTACCGATGAATTTATAATAACTGTAAACTACAGCCGTCATGCTAATATTGAAATTGAATTCATGCGCCATCCCACTTTTTCGTATTGTGTCTGTCTTGCTATCGTTTTTGGCGATATCATAAACTTTTTCAATTTGTTGAAAATTGATCTTGTTTCCATAACTCAAACTTGGAGTAATTTTTATCGCGTTTTTAAACAAGCCACCTGTAGTTTGCAAGCTAATCCCTTGATTGACGCCATTCATGAATTGATTGCTGATTCCTTGGTAATTAAAGTTGCTGAGTAAGGAGTCTTTAAAGGTGGATTTGTTTTGTGTTTCCAAGTTGTAAGTAAATCCTATCCTCTGTATAGTCTTTTTCCACTCTTTATTTGCTTTTTTGATTAAGCCTTTGAAAGGAAAAACACGTGTTAAATTTGCATTGAAGATTGGACTCATCAAGGAAATGTTTTTTGCGATAGAATTTTGGCGCAAAGAAATTTTCATACCTGTCGTAAATGGCTTTCCAGGAAACAATCGATTGATATTGATGTCTGAATTGAAACTGTTGTTGAAGTATTGAGGATTAATAGGGTCTAAGTTGTTTTTAGTATTATTGTCGGAAATGAAATTAACATTGGAGGAAAAATTCCAATACGGATTTGATTTTAATTCCTTTCTATGAGTCCAAATAACGCTCACCTTATTTTGCGCTGTATTGCTCGGAAATCCGGTCCTAAACTGTTGAAATCCAACTGAAAGTCTACCGCTGTAACCGTAACGCTTCGCATAATCTAAGTCGTTCTTTAGTCCCCAGCTGCCACGACTGTATAAATTGATGTAGGCGCTCGTCTGTAGATGATCGTTGATTGGGAAATAATAACCTAAATTTTGAACTCCGAATCCATAGGCTGACAGAGGAACCAATTCTGGAAACAATATTCCATGCGTTCTTTCTTTTTGCTGAGGAATGAATGCGAAAGGTAATCCCAAAGGAGTTGGGATGCCATTTACCCATAGATTCATTGGACCCGTCACGATTCTTTTTTGAGGGATCATTACCGCTTTGGACAATTGAAAATGATAGTGAGGTTCAGGTAAATCACAAGTGGTTAATCGGCCTTTCTTCAGATGGATTTCATCGTTGGGATAGCGTTTGGCCTCACCCATATGAAAATAAAATTCATCTTGTTTGATGTTCATTTCCTCAATGTACCCCTTTTCTGTTTTGGTATTGTAACGCATTCTTAAACATGTGATATCATCTTGTCCATCAGAAAACTGAGGGAGTTCAATGCGCTCTCCATCAGATGAGATTCGGTAGCTCGCTTGCACCTCATTTTTGTTCAAATCAATTAAAATATAACCAGCATTTAACTTGATTTCTCCCATTTCAACTTTGGCAGCACCATATAAATGAACTTTTTTACTTTTTATATCATTGTAAATAGAGTCTTTCGCTGAATATTTAATTATCTCTGAAATAGAGTTGTCGTCAAGGCTTAGCGTGTCTTTGACAAGGTCTTTTTGGGCTGTAACATTCCCAATAAAACACATTATTAACAATGTCACGAAGATAAATCGGTATGAACCCTTGTTTGTTGTCAATTAAACCAAATTATATTTGTTAGAATGATTTCCTTTACTGCAAAACTACAAAAAACACTACGCTTTCTATGAACGATTGTGCAAGGAATTTATTCCTAACCTTATTCCTAACTTTTTTTCTGTTTTCTACCTTGGTATTATCCCAGAATTCAAAATCTGAGAAACAAGCTATCAAGACCATTGTAATTGATGCTGGTCATGGTGGAAAGGACCCTGGTTGCCATGGTTCTTTTGCTCATGAAAAACATGTTTGCTTAAATATGGCCTTGCGTCTTGGCCAATTAATTAAAGAGAAATATCCAGATGTTAAGGTAATTTACACAAGAGATAAAGATGTATTTGTGGAATTGTACGAACGTGCCAATATTGCCAATCGCGCCAATGCTGATTTATTTATCTGTATTCATGCCAATGCTGGCAGCACAAGTGCCTATGGGACGGAAACATATGTGCTCGGTCTTCATCGCACGGAGTCTCAACAAAAAGTGGCCGAAAGAGAAAATTCCATTATTACTTTGGAAGATGATAAAGGCGCCAAGTATAAGGATTTTGATATGTCTCCCGATGCAATCATAGGGATCCAATTACAATTAGCCGTTAATCTTAATCAATCTATTCGATTTGCTGAATTTTTGCAAAAAGAATTTAAAAAGCAAGGTCGCTATGATAGAGGTGTCAAACAAGCCGGTTTCCTAGTGCTCTATAAAACTACTATGCCGTCTGTACTCATTGAGACTGGTTTCTTGCCTAACCCGACAGAAGAAAAGTTTATTGGAAGTCCTGAAGGTCAAGAGAAAATGGCACAATCGATGTTAACTGCATTTATTCAATATAAAAATCAAACAGAGGGGAAAGTGGTTGATTATGCTCCTGTTAACACTCCACCTGAAGAAAAACAAGTGGTAACCGATACGAGTACTGTAAAATCAAATTCTAGTGGATTGATTTTCTCTGTTCAAATTGAAACTTCCGAATCAAGAGTCGCATTAAATTCTTCGAGATTTAAAGGCCTTTCTGTTAAAGAATATCAGCAAGATAAATTGTATAAATATTATACGGGTAGCTTTGCAAAAGATCTTGATGCTGCAAAAAATTACAAGCTTGAGTTACAAGAAAAAGGGTTTCAGCATGCATTTGTTATAGCTTTCTTTAATGGAGAGCGTATTAGTATAGAAAAAGCTATTAAATTAGCAGAAAAATAGTCAATTGAAATACACAAAGGAAATAAAAGCAGGTATAATAGCGGTTCTTGCAATCGTAATCCTAGTGTTGGGAGTAAACTTTCTTAAAGGTAATAGCTTTTTTGGTGGTGATGTTGTTTATTACAGCTACTTCCCAAATTCAGGACAATTAATGGTCTCTAGTAATGTGACACTTAATGGTGTCGTTGTTGGAAAAGTCATAGCAGTCGATTATAGACCTCAAAATAAATTAGACAAAAGAGTTAAGGTTACCTTTAATATTCAAAATGATGATGTTTATTTTCCAAAAGGAACTATAGTTGAAATTGGTTCTTTAGATCTTTTCAGTAAAGGACTTCTAATTCAAATCCCAGCAAATATCACAGGTAAAAATTATAAGGTTGGCGATGCTATTCCAGGTCGTTTGTCAGTAGATATGGTATCGCAAGTTAAAGCCTATGCAGATCCAATTTCACAACGCTTGCAAGCAATGATGAGTTCTGTAGATAAAATGGTGGGCTCACTGTCTGCATTTTGGGATGATAAAGCTACCTCGGAAATTGAAGGAAGTCTAAGAGAAGTTAAGATCACCATTCATAAACTTGGAAATTTAGCAAATGAAATGGGATCTTTTGTAGATCAAGAGAAAGCTCAGTTTTCCCGAATTTTATCTAATGTAGAAAATATCACGCTAAATTTAAAAAAGAGCAATGAACAAATTACTGGCGTTATTGGTAATGTGAAATTAATCTCTGATGATATGGTAGGGTCTAATTTTAAATCTGTTATTTTAGATGCTCAAACGACTTTGAAAAAAATAAATATGATTCTTGATGAAACCAGTCAAGGAAAAGGTAGTCTTGGCAAATTGATTCATGATGAAAAATTGTATAATGAACTGGTTGAAACAAATCAAGAATTACAAGAATTAGTTGATGATCTTGAAAAACATCCGGAACGTTATGTGAATATTTCTGTCATTGGTAGAAAGTCAAAAGGGCTTCATTTGACCAGTACGCAAGAAAAGAAATTAGAAAAATTATTGGATACAATTCCTGAATAAGTATGTGGACTATCCTCATTTTTAGTACAGTTACCATTTTTTCTTTTGGCTTGTTTTCAATAAACATCCTAAAAATTAGAAAAAATATTTTAATGGGTCGTGCCGTCGATCGATCTGATCGTAAGGCGGAAAGATGGAAAACCATGTTTTTGGTGGCCTTTGGTCAAAAGAAAATGTTTTCACGTCCCTTTGTTGCTCTGCTTCATTTAGCGCTATACAGTGCTTTTGTAATTACACAAATCGAATTGTTAGAAATAATGGTGGATGGTTTTACCGGGCATCATAGGATCTTTTATGATAGTTTGGGAGGTCTTTACACTTTCGCAATTAGTTTTATTGAAGTGCTTTCTGTTCTTGCTTTCGTAGCGACAATAATTTTCTTGGCAAGAAGAAATTTATTAACGATCCCAAGATTCAATATGAGGGAACTTGCGGGCTGGCCAAAAAAAGATGCCAACTTGATTTTGATCATGGAACTTATATTGATCATTTGCATTTTTACCATGAATGGGACGGATGAAGTGCTATACAGTAGAGGCGGATCGCATGTGGCATTTGAAAAAGGACATTTTGGTTTTGCTGTTTCCTCTTGGTTTGGACCTCTAGTTTTTGATGGGTTGACGGTTGAAACGCTAAGAATTTTAGAACGAATTGGTTGGTGGGGTCATTTAACTATGGTTTTTGTCTTCCTGAATTATTTACCCTACTCCAAACATCTTCATATTTTGTTAGCATTTCCAAATACCTATTTTAGTAATCTGAATGCCAAAGGTAAAATTTCCAATATGGAAGCCGTTACCCAAGAAGTAAAATTGATGATGGATCCTAATGCTGATCCTTATGCTGCAACCGAACCGTCAGATGCTGTTCCTCAAAGATTTGGTGCTAAAGATGTCAATGATCTGACTTGGAAGAATTTATTGGATGCCTATTCATGTACAGAATGTGGCCGTTGTACTTCTGCTTGTCCTGCCAATCAGACTGGTAAGTTGCTTTCTCCTCGTAAAATTATGATGGATACGCGTGATCGCCTAATGGAAGTAGGGGAGAGTGGTCTAGAAGATGGCAAAAGTCTTATGGGAAATTATATCACAGAAGAAGAAATTTGGGCTTGTACTTCTTGTAATGCTTGCGTTCAAGAATGTCCCGTAAATATTGATCCACTTTCTATTATTATAGATTTGCGCAGATACTTGGTGATGGAAGAATCTAAAATGCCTACTGAGTTAACGGGAATGTTAACCAATATTGAAAATAATGGCGCTCCTTGGCAATTTGCTCAGAGTGATCGCTTGAATTGGGCCCAAGAAGAATCTTAATTTATACTACTCATATTATGAATTTGAATGTTCCTACCATGTCTGAAATGATTGCCAAAGGTGAAACTCCCGAGATTCTTTTTTGGGTCGGTTGTGCAGGTAGTTTTGATGATCGCGCAAAAAAAATCACGAAAGCATTGGTTAAAATTTTAAATAATTGTAAAGTTAATTTTGCCGTTCTTGGCGCTGAGGAAAGTTGTACTGGTGATCCTGCAAGAAGAGCAGGAAATGAATTTACTTTTCAAATGCAAGCCATGATGAATATCCAAGTACTGGAGGGTTATCAGGTTAAAAAAATTGTTACTGCTTGTCCTCATTGCTTTAATACTTTAAAAAATGAATATCCTGAACTTGGAGGTCATTATGAAGTCGTTCATCACACGCAATTGATTCAAGATTTAATCAACACAGGCAAATTATCTTTGGAAGGCAATCAGACTTTTAAAGGTAAGAAAATCACTTTCCATGATCCTTGTTATTTAGGTCGTGCAAATGATGTTTATGAAGCGCCTCGAGCATTAATCGAAAGATTAGATGCTGAATTGGTAGAAATGAAAAGGTGTAAAACTAATGGTCTTTGCTGTGGTGCCGGTGGTGCTCAAATGTTTAAAGAAGCTGAAAAAGGAAATAAAGAAATAAATTTGGAACGCACTGAAGACGCAATAGAAACCTCCGCAAATATTATTGCCACTGGTTGTCCTTTTTGTAATACCATGATGACCGATGGTGTTAAGAATTTCAATAAAGAAAATGAAATTGTAGTAATGGATGTTGCTGAATTAATAGCCAATGCTGCAGAACTTTAACTCTTTATTTCCCGAGTTCACAGACCAAAGTCGCCTTTGGATGTATTTGTCCGATCGGCCTTTTTCTAATGATGAGGTTTCAAGTATTACCCAAGAACTAAATAAGTTTATGCTTTCTTGGTCGGCTCACAATAAGAAATTAAAATCATCAGGAGCAATTTTATTCAATCAAATGTTACTTGTTGTTGTCGATGAAGATTTTGAACACGCCTCTGGATGTTCTATTGATAGTTCAGTACGCTTCGTAAAAGAAATGGGAGTAAAATATAAGGTAGATTTCTTTAATCGTATGTTTGTACTCGTCTTCGATCAAAACTCTCTCTCTAGAAAGCTTTATTCAAGCGCAGAAAAAGATTCTTTTATTAATCCTACGCTCACCCAACTAGGTGAATTAAGAGATTTCTTGAATACGAGTATCAAATAGTTCCCCGCAAGATTATTTTTTTTAACCCCGAAGGGTGTTAAATATGAATAGCAGGGTGAAATCCTACGAAAAAGATTAAAATAGAACCCTTTTTTCTGTTCGAAATTTAATTTTAATTTTTAATTCTCCCATTTTATCCTTAACTTAATTAGAAAATAAAATCGAAATGATAAAAGAATGGTTGGTGAGGTCTGCAGGGGATCAAGATAAGGTTAAAATAGTACAAGACAGTTTAAAAGTGAGCCCCTTGATTGCAGAATTGCTATTGCATCGTGGAATAGATTCTTTCGAAAAAGCAAAAAAATTCTTTAGACCTGAAAAAAGTCATTTGCACGACCCATTTTTAATGTTAAACATGGATATTGCAGTTCAACGCTTACAAACGGCAATCGAGGTACAAGAAAAAGTATTGATTTATGGAGATTATGATGTTGATGGCACTACAGCCGTTGCCTTGGTATATGGAGTTTTACAATCACATCTGACACAAATTGAATATTACATTCCTGATCGCTATGCTGAAGGTTATGGTGTAAGTTCTCAAGGAATTCAATATGCAAAAGATCATGACTTTACGCTAATTATTACTTTGGATTGTGGAATTAAAGCGGTCGAACAAGCTACGATGGCTAAACAGTATGGAATTGACATGATAATTTGTGATCACCATGAGCCTGGAGTTATTTTACCGCCTGCGATTATTTTGGACCCAAAACAAAAAGATTGCTTGTACCCCTTCAAAGAACTTTCAGGTTGCGGTGTTGGATTTAAATTGTTACAAGGATTATTTCAGAAAAATGAATGGGATGACGCCCCCCTTTTTGAACAAACAGATTTATTAGCATTAAGTATTGCGGCGGATATTGTTCAAGTATTAGACGAGAATAGGGTTTTGGCTTATCTCGGACTAAAACAATTTAATGCACATCCTCGACCTGCTTTTTTGAGTTTGTTGTCGCTTGCAAAGAAACCACTTCCCTTAACTTTGACTGATTTAGTTTTTGTTCTTGCTCCAAGAATAAATGCTGCTGGACGATTAAGTTCAGGTAAAACAGCAGTACAATTGATGGTAGAAGGAGATCCAAATTTAATAGATGCGATTGCCAATGAAATAAATGTGGACAATACCAATCGCCGCGCATTAGATAAAGACATTACCGCTCATGCACTGAAGTTATTAGAGGAGGATGCTGAACTTGATACTAGAAAAAGTACCGTAGTGTTTCACCCATCTTGGCACAAAGGAGTGGTTGGAATTGTTGCTTCACGTTTAATAGAAAAGCATTTTAAACCTACTATAGTACTTACAGAATCTAATGGAATGGTTACAGGTTCAGCGCGAACGGTTAATGATTTTGATATTCACGCGGCACTTTGTGAGTGTGAAGAACTCCTTGTGCAATTTGGTGGACATACCCACGCAGCAGGATTAAGTTTATTACCTGAAAATCTTGCTGCCTTTCAAAAACGATTTGAGGCAGTGGTGCAGCAAAGAATAAACGATGAAGACTTATTAATTAAACAACATGTTGACGCCAGTATACATTTGAATCAAGTATATCTTCCTGGAGAATCTTTCGCTAAAATCCCACGGTTTATGAGAGTCTTGCAAGAATTTGAACCATTTGGCCCTGGAAATATGAAACCAGTATTTCTATTTAAACAAGTATATTCCCATTCAAATCTCTTACTGAAAGAGGCACATTTGAAATTACAGGTTCAACAAAAAGATTCACCAGTAAAATTAGATGCAATTGGTTTCAATATGGCCGAGCATGCCAATACGGTAAGTTTCGGAATGGCCTATGATTTGGCGTGTACTTTCGAGGTCTCTACCTTTAGGGACAAAACAACGCTACAATTAATGATTAAAGACCTACGACCTACTGTTTAATTGTTGTTGCAGTTCCTTTTCTTGAGAATTTTATTTCGTAAATCCCTATAAATTAAATAATTATGGAATTGTATAAGAATTTCATTATATTTGGTTAGAGATATCACTTAATAAAAGGTCGACCGTTCTTCCTTTAAACCCACAGCAATTATTATGGTATTATTCAGGCAATTTTGCGTTGCAGTGTTATTTTTTTGTATCCATCAAATACATGCTCAAGGCAGTGCCGGATTCAATTCAAGCTTTATAGTTTTAGCAATTAATGGAGGTTCAAATGCCTACTATGACTTGCAATCTTCCACCGGTAATCCCGATTTCAATAACGCTAATTTAGGGACATTCACAAGTAGTAATAGTCTTGTTATTAAAGGCGCTGAACACAATGTTTGGAAGTGTAGTGGATGTGATCTGACCTCAACGCGACTCTATTATCGTATTTATTCAACTGGTGTAAGTCCGGGCTCTTTTAGTAATCTCAATTTGCCATGGTCCTCCGGTGGAAATAATGGCTGTGGAGGCCAAGATCAACAATGGCTTAATGTTTCGGGTAATATCGATGTGCTCGCTTGCCTAATTCCAGGGTCTTATACCCTAGAAGTCTATAGCGATGCCTCCATCACCTGCGGCGGATCAGTATCAGCCAATAATAACGGAAGTAATTATAAAGCAAGTTTTAGTGTAGGGGTTAATAATTTAAATACAATTAGTAGTGTTGTTAATATTAATAGTGTTTGTTCTAATGCAATTGTAAATTTGAGTTTAGATTATGCTAGTTCAAATAATATTATTTCTTATCAGTGGCAATCATCTTTAAATAATGGTGTTTCATGGACTAATATTGCTACTTCAAATGCTTCATCATTAGCATTAACAATTCTCCAAAATATTAAAGTGAGGTGTAAGATTACAATGTGTAATTCATTAATTTCTTATTCCTCATCTATTTCTATTAGTTTGATAACACCTCCTGCCTTGTCATTAAATTCATCAACTTTAAATAAATGTTATGGCGTCAATTCAGGTTTAGTCTCACTTTCAAATGGCTCGGGTTCTTATAATATATTTAATTGGGATTCAAATTTCAGCACTTCTGGAAATCAAAATATTGGATGGATCATAAATTCAAATTTGAGTTCTTCATATACATTAACTGCAATTAATAGCACTAGTAATTGTACGAATGCAGTTATTTTGGATTTAATTGTCTTTTCTGCTCCGGTTATTAGTGCTGGCAATGACATTAATTTATGCCAGGGTTATTCTGTTAATTTAAGCTCAACATCAAATTTCTCATTTTCATTGAATATTAATTCGTTATCAGGAGGAGAAATGTCAGACGTTACATGGATGCTAACAAATTTAAGTGGTGCAGTTGTTGCTCAAGGTGGTAATTATTCTTCCGGATCAAGTAATTTGATTAATATCCCATTAATTTCAAACCAAAATCACACTTTGAATATCAGTACTATAGGGGGTTATGACGATAATGATATAATTTATAGTGCAGTTTGTAATGGGAATGTTATTTGTTCAGGGAGTCTTTATGGAGGAAATACTATTACACAAATTTTAGCCCCATGTTCAATAAATAACAATCTAACATATTTATGGACGCCTTCAACAGGATTGAGTAATCCAAGTATTTTTAATCCTGTAGCTAATCCTATTATAGGCACAACATATTCTTTGGCAGCTTCAAATAATGGTTGCTCCAATATTGATCCCGTAATTATAAATATAGTATCTATTCCTTCGGCTATTGCAGGTGCTGATTTAACCGACGCCTATACATGTGGAAAAAATACGGTTACCGTAAATGCTACCGCTTTGAATAATAATGAAACTGGTGCTTGGTCGGTTGTCACGCAAGGTACTGGTGCTACCCTACCAGGTTTATTCTCGGCGTTTACTTCTCCAACTGATGATTTCACCGGATCTTATGGTGGTACTTACACCCTCGGTTGGACCGTAACCAATACGACTACTAATTGTACGAACACCGACAATATGGTGGTGACTTTCAATCAACCCAACACCACTTCTTTGGGCTCTTCTATCGGAAATACTGATTTCCTTTGGAATGGATTGACGAGTGTCGATTGGTCCACAGGGGGCAATTGGTTTAGAAATGTGTCTGGAGTATATCAACTTCAAACAGGAACTATTGAACCAACGAATACGAATCAAGTATTTACACTTACTGCCGCTCAAGCTGGCGTGTGTATTGGAAGCAATATGCCAACCATTGGAAATGGAGACAATGCGCTAGATGTATTTGTAGGAAGTGGAATCACTTTGAATTTGGCCAGTGGCTCCTTGAACTTAAGTGGAAACTTAGTTAATAACGGAACCATCAATGCAGCGCAAGGAACTATTAATTTCATAGGCTCCACTAATGCTACCATTAGTGGTTTGGGTGCCACGACACTTAATAATGTTACGATTAATAAGTCAAGTAGTGCAACGCTTACTTTAAGTACTAATGTTGCTGTCAATGGCATATTGAACATGACACAAGGAAATGTAGTCACTGCAGCTTCTCCGAATGGTTTACTTACTTTAGGAACAAGTTCAGCTGTTCCAGGAACACTTACTTGGACCAGTGGAAATATCGTTGGACCGTTTAGAAGATTCTTCACCACTGCCGCAACACAAGGCAATGAAGGATTATTCCCAGTGGGAACAGCAACTTACCAGCGCTATGCAAAAGTTAATTTTGCCACAAGTCCGGGTAC
The DNA here is from genome assembly GCA_044339115.1 of Crocinitomicaceae bacterium. Lineage (GTDB taxonomy): Bacteria > Bacteroidota > Bacteroidia > Flavobacteriales_D > Crocinitomicaceae > UBA952. The sequence goes on along the minus strand of JBIIWA010000019.1, from coordinate 10,797 downwards.
CAACCAAACCTTAACTGCATGGTATAAGACAGGAACTCCAATGAGTGCTGGTGCTGCCTTGTATAATGGACTTCCATTGACTACACAAGACGGACAGTTGATTCAAAATTATTCTGCTGACGGTTACTGGCAAATAGATCCAACGGACAATAACTACACTGCACCAATCAATAGTGCTAACTATTCTATTGATTTATATGCCAACAATCTTACTGGAATGCAAGACCCAACGATTTGTCGTATTATTAAAGCTGCGGGATCCAACACCAGTTCGAGCAACCATGTTCAATGGCAAGGGTGTGGTACGCATACTACAATACCAACAGGAACTTCAGCAAGTGCTTTTGTCATCAACAGCACCGTTGCTAGCGGATTCAGTTGGTTTGGTGCAGGAACTTCCAACAACCAGGCCCTTCCGGTAGAATTGACTTCCTTCTCAGGAAACTGTGCTGATGGTAAAGTAGACTTAGAATGGTCCACTGCTACGGAGCACAACAGTGCTTATTTCCAAGTAGAATATTCTAGAGATGGTTCGGTTTGGCAAAATATTGGTGTTGTTGCAGCCGCTGGAAATAGCGTACAAAACATCAACTATACTTTGACCCATGAACAAGTAGCGAGTGGAAACAATTACTATCGTTTGCGACAGGTAGACATCGATGGAGTTGAAGAACTATACGATGCCATTGCAGTAACTTGTACAGCAGGAAGCGACCAATACATCATGACGTATCCGAATCCAAGTGAGCAAAATTTCCAAGTGGAAGTGCTAGATGAAAACTTGATTGGAACCGCCACTTTAAGTATGGTAGATGCACGAGGAATGTTAATTCACAGCGAACTCCTAGAAGTAAAAGCAGGAACGAATTTATTCTTGTTCAACAACACAGGATTAGCTCCAGGGATTTACTATGTGAAAATCAGTAAGGGCGCTTATAGTTCTGAGGTGGTGAAGCAAGTGGTGAGATAGCTCAGCACTTGTACTTTGGCACTTGTGCAAAGTACAAGTCGAGATAAGCGCAATCCACTTTGAAGCTCATCGAGCGGAGTCGAGATGCGCTCAACCCACTTTGAAGCTCATTGATTACCGTGTCTTTCGACTACGCTCAATCCACTTCCGAAAGCTCATCGAGCGGAGTCGAGATGCGCTCAATCCACTTATGAAGCTCATCGAGCGGAGTCGAGATGCGCTCAATCCACTTCCGAAAGCTCATCGAGCGGACTCGAGATAAGCGCAATCCACTTTCAATTTGATCATAAATACCCTTTGCAATTTTGTAAAGGGTATTTATTTGATGTCCATAAATTTTCAGAAAGAATTGAAAGGAAGATTCAAAGAAAAATAATATCGGAAGTATAAACTTAAGCTCATCTAAAAGATCATTTATTTCGCAAGTCAGTTTTTTTTCCTCTATATACAATTAATAATTTAATAATCTTAGTTTAACTTTTTTATCAATAAATAAATATTAGATAAAACATATTAAATATTCAATCAAACATATTAAATATTCAATCAAACATATTGAATATTCAATTAAAAGCTTTTCTATGATTCAAGCTTAGTTATTAGTATAAATTTGAGGACATTTAAATCACTTAATATGTCTCCAATTTTACTGAACAACAATCAAAATACAGCTCAAAATTCAATCTTAGGATTAATTCAAAAGACCTCAAAAACATTTCAGAAGTCGTTTTTTGCTTTGCTGCTGTTACTTGGGATAAGTGGTGGTGTTTGGGGGCAAACAGCCGGTTTCAATAACACATTTGCCATAGTTTCTCTTAACGGTGGTGCGAATGCCTATTATGATTTGAACGCTACAACGGCAAATACTGATTTCAATGGAGCGAATTTGGGTTCATTTAATCCCGCAAGTAATTCTCTAACACTAAAAGGGGCTGAGCACAATGTTTATAAATGCAATGGCTGTGATTTAACCTCGACAAGATTGAACTATCGAATTTATTCTACCACGGGTACCGCAGGAACTTTTGTTCAGATGAATGTTCCCTACACATCAACCTTTGCAAATGGTTGTGGTGGGGCTGATCAAGTGTGGTCTGCTACTGGAAATTCTGTAAATGTTCTTTCTGGATTAGCTCCAGGCACATATTACTTAGAGGTATACAGTGATGCAACAGTAACTTGTACTGGAGGTACGGTATATGCTACTAATGGTGGTGCTAATTACAAAGCTACATTTACTGTTTCAAGTTATGTTACAACAAATAGTGGTTCTGGTTTGGCTGCAACTTATTCAACCTTGGCAGCTGCTATTACTGCACTTAATGCAGCAACGATAACTTCTCCAGTTGTGATTACATTGTATGGGAATGAGACTGCGCCAACTGGAGGTTATAGTATTACGAAATCAGGAACCGCAACCAATACTATTACTATTCAAGGAAATGGAGCGGCTAACACGATTGTTACGGCTTTTGGAGGACAAGTAAGCGGGGTTAAGACAGATGCTGTTTTTAAGATAATTGGGGCAGATTATATCACGCTCCAAAATATGAGAATTCAAGAAAATTCGGCCAATACAACTACAGTAGCTGCGACCAATAATATGACGGAATTTGGTGTTGGTTTGTTTTTAACTTCTGCTACAGATGGCGCGCAAAACAATAAAATAGAGAATAACACGATTTCGTTAGGATCTACTTATCAAAATGCAATTGGAATTTATTCTTCTTCAGCTCACTCCTCTACAAATGCAACTTTAGTGGCATCAGCAACTTCAGGAACAAATTTTAACAACAAAATTTATGGCAACACAATTAATAATGTTGCTTATGGAATCTATGTTTTATCACCTGCAAACACTTCAACAATAATTGAAAACGGATGGGACATAGGTGGTATTTCTTCTGCAACAGGTAATACAATAACATTTGGTAATGCCATACTCGCTGATATTGCCACGACCTCTTTTTCAGCTGTACTTCCATCAGGGATAACCATACGAAATGCAACAACGGGTCAAAATGTTAGATTTAATTCTATTACCTCCAATTCATTATCTTATGCGCAGTCTGGTGGTTTAGGTGGTATAGTTTGTACAAATGGAACAAACCCTTTAGGGATTACACATACAAATACATTTTCTAATAACACTATTACACTTACAAATACTGGAACAACAGCAATAACAGGGATTGATTTTGGAGCAGGTTTAAGCACTGGCACTATCGTTTCCAGTAATAATAATATTACAATAAACCGAAATGCAACAGCTGCAACCTCTGCGGCAGTAATTGGTATTAAAGCTAATTATGCCTCAGCTACCAATACATGCAGTTCTAATACAGTTGTTTTTAATCAATCTAATACAACTGGTGCGTTATCAAGTGCAACCACAGGAATTACATTGTCTGGAGCAGGAACAACTTTAACGGCAAATTCTAATTCCGTGACTATTAATCAAACTGGGTCAGGAACTGCAACTATTACAGGAGCTTTAATTGGTATTGATTATTCAGCGGCAGCCACCACGATTAATTCATTAAGTAATACCATTATTGTTAACCAAACCACATCGGTGGCTTCGGGAATTACAAATACAATTACAGGAATTAAAGCCACTAGTGCAGCTACTACATTAAATATAGGAAGTGTAGGAAACGGAAACACTATTACTTTAAAACAAGAAATTACTGGTTCTGGTACTTATGGTGCTGGGGCTGTAACTTATATTAATGCAGCTTCAGGAAGTGCTACATTAAATATAGTGAGCAACACCATTAATAATACAAGTTCGCAACATCGTGCTACAGGTACGTGTTATGCTATTTCCCATAATAGTACTATAACTTCCGCATTGACGGTAAACAATAATACTATCAATTTAAATTTTGGTGCTACTGGACCAGCAAGTCTCTCTGGTATTTATTCATTTTCGTCAACTGCACTTATTACAACTTATAATATTACAAACAATAGTGTAACTTTGACTAATACTGTTGCGGGTTCTACAGTTCATGGTATTTTGAATTCTGATGGGGGGACAACTGCAAATAAAGTTTGTACTGGTAATACATTTGCAATTTCCGGTGCTGCAGTTTCAACTAATGGTATGACAGTTGGTTATTCAAACGCCTACACAATTTCAGGAAACACGTTTAATTTAACTTCAAGCTCTACATCAGCAACTCAATTAGTAGGTATTAATTTAACTACCTCGGCTTCAGGAGCACATTCCGTAACTAATAATACTTTTACTAATATTAATCTTAGCGGTGTATTAACAACCTCTCCTATTGTATCAGCCATATATTTATTGGTTGGAAATGGAGCTGCAATATTTGGAAATACCATTTCGAATATTACAATTGGTGCTGCGGGAAGTACAGGGTCACCATCAATTTCCGGCGTGTCAATTGCAGGAGGAACGCTTGTAAGTGTTTATAAAAACAAGATCTATGGTATTTCTTCTTTATGCACAGGTGCTACTGGAGTCGTAAATGGTATTCTAATTTTTGGGGGCACAACTAATAATGTTTATAACAATCTAATTGGAAATCTTACGGCCAGCGCTTCAACTTCAACTGATGCAATCAGAGGTATTTCCATCACATCAACCACCGCATCATCAACAAATAAAGTTTATAACAACACTGTTTACCTTACGGGCAGTGGCGGTACTAATTTTGGATCTTCTGGTATTTACCATACTGCTAATGCCACCACTACAACTGCAGCTTTAGACCTTCAAAATAATATGATTTTCAATACCTGTACTCCAAGTGGAACTGGTATTGTTACTGCCTATAGAAGAAGTAGTGGAGTTGCTTCTATGTTAGCAAATTATGCTTCTGCATCAAATAAGAACTTATTTTATGCGGGTACGCCTGGTGCTAGTAATTTAATATACAGCGATGGGGCATCAAGTGCTCAAACAATGGCAGCATATCAAGCAGGTGCTTTTACTGCAGGAACTGTTGCTACCCGAGATGCCAATTCCTTTACGGAATCGTCCTTTACACCTTCAACTTATTTTGTTTCTACCACGGGCTCCAATGCCAATTATTTACAGCCTGCTTCAGGCTTAAACACCCAAGCTGAAGGAGGCGGAAATACAATTGCAATGTGTAGCCCAGATTATAACGGGGTAACACGACCAGGTTTCAGTGGTGCTGCTTACGATGTTGGGGCATGGGAATTTGCAGGAGTTTCTCCGGCGCCCGTATTAACAAATATGACATCTTCTCCTGCCTTAACAACACAATGTACCACTGTAGCTCGTGCAATTTCAATTGATGTTACAACAGCATCTGGAACTATTACTGGAGCAACTTTGAATTACAATCATAATGGAACCGCTCAAACCGCTATTACAATGACCAATAGCTCAGGAAATACTTGGACAGGTACGATGTTGGCTCCTTCAACAGGAAACGCAACAGTAACTTGGTCTATCACAGCTATTAATTCACTAGGATTATCCACTTTATACAATGGTACAAGTTATGCTGACGAACCAACTACCGGAATTACAGCAACGGCAACGGCAACTCCAAGTACTGTGTGTGCTGGAAGTAATGCGAGTTTGAGTGTGAGTTTGGCTAAAAGTGGAACAGGTGTTATTGGATCTGGAGTAGTAAGCTCTTCATCATCACCTACTCCTTTTTCTGGTTCATATGGAGGAATGAAAGGGCAATATATTATTTTGGCATCTGAATTAATTTCAACTGGTTATTCTTCTGGTAATATAACTGGATTAGGAATCAATTTTGCTTCAACTGTAACTGTAACATATACAGATTTAACTATTCAAATTGGAAATACATCTTTAAACGCGTTTAATTCAACACTTAATTTACAATCAGGTTTAACGACAGTTTACGGTCCAACTAGTTTAGTAAATCCTGTTGCAGGGGTCAATGCTTTTACATTAACAACTCCATTTAATTGGGATGGTGTTTCGAACATAATAATCTCAACGAGTTGGAGTAATAATACTACTACTAGTACATCAGCATCAGTAATTACCACCACCACAACTTCAAATTTAGCTCAAGTTCACAAAAGAGATAGTTATCTCCCAGCCTCATTATTGGCTTTAACTGGCGCTCAATCTGCAGGATCTAGTACAGTTGGGACAGCAAGACCAAATTTTACAATAATTGGAAATCAATCACCAACCCCATCAGCCTACTCATGGTCAAATGGTTCTTCTGTAGTTGGTAACACCAACCCATTATCAACCCCAATAGCAAGTGGGCTTACTTACACAGCAACCGCAACCGTTAATGGTTGCCCAATGACTGCTGCAGTAACCCCAACGGTTTTGCCATTGCCTACTGCGCCAACAGCAAGCAATAGTTCACAGTGTGGCGCTGGTATCCCAACTGCATCTGTTGCAGATAATAATGGTTATACAACACCTACGTTTAAATGGTACAGTGCTGCTTCGGGTGGAGCGGCTTTACAATCAAGCACATCAACCACTTATACTACCTCAATAAGCGCAACCACTACTTTTTATGTGGCGGTTGTAGGTACAAATACCTGCGAAAGTGCTAGAACTGCGGTTACAGTATCGGTTACACAACCAGATGCTATTTCGGCAGTTACAAGTGCAGCAGCAATTTGCTTGGGTCAATCTGTTACTTTAACAGCGGCTAATACGGCTACAACTCCAACGCAATCATATTCGTATTCTTGGGCATGTACAACTACAGGAAGTGGCGCTACAAGTGCAAATACCAACAATCCAGCAAGTGTTACCCCAACAGCAGCTGGCAGTTATACTTATACTGTAACAGGTACTTCTGGATCTTGTTCAGCAGTGAATACCGTTGCGGTTACCGTAAATGCATTGCCGAATATTACATCAGCAACTGCAACGCCAGCGACAGTTTGTAGTGGGGCGTTAATTACATTGACTGGAGCGAATTCAACACTTATAAATTATGTATCTTCAAGAACAGCTCCAACTAATATAGCAAACACAACGCCTTCATCATATGGTTTAGTATTTGATGTAACAACTGCATTTAAATTAAATTCTGTGGATGTTTTTAATGGTACAACATCCTCTGGAACATTTGTTATACAATTGCAAAATAGTGGTGGTACCGTTTTACAAACATCTTCAACGTTAACTGCTCCTGCAGGTACAGGTGTAATTGGTACGACTGTAGCGTATACCGCAAATTTAGGATGGGATATTCCTGTTGGTACCGGCTATCGTTTATTAGTCACTTCTGGAACAGCAAGTTTAATAAGAGAATCATCATTGGGAGGTTTCCCATATACAATAGGTTCGGTTGGTTCTATCACCTCTGGTTATATAAGTGGTATTTCAACAACTTATTATTATTTATATAACTGGCAAGTTTCTACAGGAAGTGATCAAACTTCTTCATATAGTTGGGCTTGGAACACCACCCCAGCAATTGCAACAGCTACAGGTTCAACAACAGAAACCAATACAGGTGCAAGTGCTACTACTAAAACATATACCGTAACAGCTACAAATGCAACAACAGGTTGTACAAATACGGCAACAACTAGTGCTGTAACGATTAATCCAGCTACTGTTGCGCCAACTGCTACAAATAGTAGTCAATGTGGTACTGCAACACCAACGTGTTCGGTTACAGGAACAGGAACTTCAGGTAATACGTTTAAATGGTATTTAGCAGCAACTGGAGGTACCGCATTGAGTGGTCAAACAGCTAGTACGTTAAGTAGTTATCCAGTTGCTGCAACTACTTCATTTTATGTGAGTGAAAATAATGGAACGTGTGAGAGCGCAAGGGTTCAAGTAGATGTAACTGTATCTACACCTCCTTCAATAACTGCATCAGCAACATTAAGTACGGTATGTAGTGGAAGTCCTACGGTGTTAAGTGCAACCAGTGCCAATTCGGGTTATACCTACTCATGGGATAACTCATTGGGTGCAGGAGCTAGTGTTACCGCCAATCCAACTTCTAACACAACCTATACTGTAACCGCTACTGATAATAGTGGTGGAGCAAATAATGGTTGTGCAACTTCGGCAACAGTTGCAATTACTACAAATGCTTTGCCTTCTGCAATTACTTTCTCTCCTGCAAGTGCAACCATTTGTACAGGAAGTACCCAAAGCATTATTGCAAGTGGAGGGAATGGTGCCACAACAACAACTTCAACACTTTTTAATGAGGATTTCAATAGTGGGTTAAGTTCATGGACGGTAACTAATAGCGGAGCTTCACCTTCTGTAAGTAACTGGGTAGCTCAAACTGCACCACTTACCGATGCTAGTGGTTCTGCTACTTTTTCAAATTTTTCAACAAGCAACGGAGGAAAATTTGCTTATTCAAATCCTGATGCTGGTGGAAGTGGAACTACAACCAATACGGTATTACAATCTCCAGCGTTCAATACTTTAGGAGCAGCAAGTGCAACGTTAACTTTTGAACATGTTTATCGTAAATGGAGTTCAGGTGATCAAACTGCTGCATTAGAAATTTCAATAGATAATGGTGCAACATGGACTGTTTTGAAAGATTACAAAACTTTAGGTAGTCAAGGCACAACAACTAATTCTGCTCAAGTAACTACTAACGAATCAATTACTTTGGCTAATACCTATTTAAATCAAGCCTCTGTTAAAATACGATTCAATTATGTGTCAGCATGGGGTTACTTTTGGTTAATAGATAATATCGTCGTAACCGGTTCTTCTAACAATATTTCTTGGTCACCAACAGCAACTTTATTCACCGATGCGGCGGCTACAATAGCCTACACTGGTAACCCAACAACGGTATACGCGAAACCAACTTCAACAACAACTTATACAGCGACTGCTACAACTGCAGCAGGTTGTACTTCATCGAATACTGCAACGGTTACAGTTACCCCAACCAATACCGCTTCCGCTGCAAGTTCAAGCCCTACCCTATGTATCAATACTGCTTTAACTGCCATAACGCATACCACAACAGGTGCCACTGGAATTGGAACTGCAACAGGTTTGCCTGCAGGAGTTACTGCGGCATGGGCTTCTAATACGATTACCATTTCAGGAACGCCAAGCGCAAGTGGGACTTTTTCTTATTCCATTCCATTGAGTGGTGGTTGTGGTAGTGTAAATGCTACAGGAACTATAACCGTCAACGCCCTTCCTACTGTTACCGCTACGGCATCTCAATCTATTTGCCCAGGATCTAGTGTTACCCTATCCGGTGGAGGTGCAAGTACTTACTCGTGGAATAATGGCATCACCAATGGTGTAGCATTTACACCAAGTGCTACTGCTACTTACACCGTAACTGGAACCGATGCCAATGGCTGTGTCAATACCGCTAATTCTACGGTTACATTGTATACCCTTCCTACCGTTACTGCCACAGCATCTCAATCTATTTGTCCAGGATCTAGTGTTACGCTATCCGGTGGTGGTGCAAATACTTACTCGTGGAATAACGGCATCACCAATGGTGTCGCATTTACACCAAGTGCTACTACTACTTACACGGTAACTGGAACGGATGCCAATGGATGTGTCAGTACCGCTAATTCTACGGTTACACTTTATGCTCTTCCTACTTGGGGCAATTTACAATGGCCACCTTCAGGTACTATTTGTGCCGGAGGTACTTTTGATATTTATGGACAAGTATATGAAAATGGCGTTACCAATGCTTCCTACACAGCTCCTGGAGCAGGAGTCGTGGCTCAATTTGGCTACAGTGCCAGTAACTCTAATCCAAATACTTGGACTACTTGGTCCAATGCTACTTATAATTCTGGAGTTGGAAATAATGATGAGTTCAAAGGTACTTTAAGTGGATTAAGTGCAGGAACGTATTACTATGCCTTTAGATATGCACTGAATAACGGTACTTGTTATGTCTATGGAGCTTACAGTGGTTCTGGAGGAGGATTCTGGAATGGAACAACTAACGTAAGTGGTGTCTTGACCGTTAATGCCCTTCCTACCATTTCAGGTACTGCCAATGTTTGTTTGGGAAGTTCGACGGCTCTTACAGGTTCTGGAACAGCAGCTTCCAGTAATGCTTGGTCTTCTTCTAACACAGGTGTTGGAACTATTAATTCCACAACAACTACGGGTACACTCTCCTCTGTTGCTGCTGGAACTACCAATGTAACTTACACCGATAATAATGGCTGTGTGTCTACTGCTACAACGGTAACCGTCAATGCCCTTCCTACTGTTACCGCTACGGCATCTGCCGCATCACTTTGTGCGGGTAGCAATCTTACGCTTACAGGTGGTGGTGCCAGTACCTACACTTGGGACAATGGCGCGACGAATGCTCTTGCTTTTGCCGCTAGTACTTCAACCAATTATACGGTTACTGGTACCAATGCTAATGGTTGTGTCAATACGGCATCTACCAGTGTGACGGTGCTTGCAAGTCCAACCGCTAATGCTGGTGCAGATATTACGGGCGCCTCTACTTGTGGGAAAAATACGGTTACCGTAAATGCTACCGCTTTAAATAACAATGAATCTGGTGCATGGACAGTTATTACTTTGGGTACTGGTGCTACCCTACCAGGATCATTCTCTGCGGTTACCACTCCAACGGATGATTTTACAGGATCTTATGGCGGCACCTACACTCTTGCTTGGACCGTAACCAATACGTCGACTAATTGTACCAATACCGACAATATGGTAGTAACTTTCAATCAACCTATTACCACTTCTTTGGGTTCTTCTATCGGAAATGCTGATTTCCTTTGGAATGGTTTGACGAGTGTCGATTGGTCCACAGGAGGCAATTGGTTCAGAAATGTATCTGGGGAATATCAACTTCAAACAGGAA
>JBIIWA010000010.1:0-118426 GCA_044339115.1 Crocinitomicaceae bacterium | reverse complement strand
AATCCCAGAGGGATCACAAAAAAAGTCCACTTCGAAAGAAGCGGACTTTTTTGTTTTATCCGAGTAAAGCTTGCTTTAATGAGGAAATAAAACAAAAAAGTACGAGCCTTGTGAAACAAGGTGGACTTTATGCTTGGATTGAGCCCATCAATTGGAAAACGAGCGTGCTCGTAATCCCAGACTTACTATTTTTAATGACTAATCTCAATGGATTGCAAATCATGCGATAAGGGGCCACGTTTTCCGATTACCTATACGGTTTGCGCATCAACGAAGCCTGTCACCTTTTGCTCTCTTCCGAAGACACTGTCAGCAAAATTACACACTATTGTGGCTTTGAGTCCTTGAGTTATTTTAACTGCGTTTTTTAGAAAAAAAAACAGTTGAATCAGTCGGGATTTAGAAGGGTGAGCTATTGAATTACTGACGAAGTTAAGTTACAATTTTATAAACCTATGACTACTCTGATGACCATTCAATAGCACTTGAAGGTTATAAATACCTGGTTTTAAAGATTCGGTACTCAATTTATTTTCTTTACCTGTCATTGTGATTGTCTGTATTATTCTGCCACTTAAATCACTGATCATCAACTGTGCTGACTCGTTCTCCATTTGATTCAATTTAATCGTTAAATCAGCATGCGTTGGGTTCGGATAGATGACAAAAGCCTCCTGTTGATCGAGGGTGAAAATTCCAGAAAGTGTGGAGTCCAAATGAACAGTAGTCGCCGTATTTGTTCGGATGGCATCGTTAAAATCGAAGTAAATATCAACGAAATTTTCAATTTCCGTAAGAAAAGGTAAGGACGATGGATGTTTCATCCTGAATTTCACAAATCCATTCGAACCAAGCTGATTGGTCGTACTATCGGGTAACATGATTTGATTAAAACGAAAGGTCAAGATCTGTTGATCAAAATTCACTTCGAGTGGTTGATGACTCATGGATAACACCTCAAAAGATCCCAAATCTAACAGCGCAGAAATGGTGTCGACGATCACAACGTTATAAGCGGTGTCTGTCCCTACATTTTGAAAGTGAACGGTATATTCCAGCCAATCAGAAGCGGAGATATTGTAAAGCGTATCTTTATCTACTAATTTAATGTTCGGATCATAGGGTCCAACCACTTGAATTTGACTTTGGGAACTATTATCATTTATCGTTAGATCTCCGATAACTGGCGTAATTTGTGCTTGGGACGAAAGCGGAAAACCTATTGGTGTACCAACAGGAATGTTATACTGAACGTAAATATCTCCTTGTTGTCCTGGCTGCAACATCCCCAATTGCCACTCGACATTACCACCTGTTTGAGCGCTTTGTATAGGAGAAGCTGAAAGGAAATTAATTCCTGAAGGAGAAGTAAAGTATACACTAGCGTTTTGCGCAACGGTCCCAATATTTTTATAGGTCAAAAAATATGCTAAAACATATCCAGCTTTTGGCGCAGTAAGAGGTGTCAGCGTCACGCGCAAATCAGGCATATTAGGTATGGGAACAAGTCCAAAATGATTCAATGAATCTACATTTCCAAGTCCAGAAAAAACTGCGGATTGAGTGGGTGTAGTGCTTAAACTATGGTAAAGTGGAATATTCGGTATATTCACCGAGTAATTACCTGCGTTAGAATATACTTCATATAGACCAGAATTTGCTGACAGTGCTTGGAAAGAACCATTTGTCAGTTGCAACAGGACATTCGGCAAACCTATTTCCGTTGGATCAAGTAAGGCATTACTATTCACATCCAAGTATACTTTTCCATTAATCGCATTCGCATTCCCTGCAATCTTTACCAAAAATGACTCTGCAAGGAGACACGTTTGTCCCGCCATATTCATCAATCCTGACCCAATGCCAGTGCAGTAAATATCATCGCCGGATAGAGAAAGCGCATTCGAAATAACCATGGAATTAGATGAAAAGCCTGGAATAACGGATGCAACCACACCACTTGAATCAATTTCAGCTAAATACGCTCTAAAATTGGAACCTCCGGATAAAGGAATGGTCCCAAAAGTGATGTTCCCAGAGTAAACTCCCGTCAAAAACAATTGACCATTTCCTTTACATTTCAAATCATAACCTTGATCATTGCCATTTCCACCAAAGGACTTTGCCCATGAATAATTTCCGTTGGTGTTTATTTTGACAAGAAGCGCATTATCATTCGCGCCATTGGTCAAAGAAATGGATCCAAAACTCGCTTGAGTATCAAAGTTCCCTGTAAAATAAATACTTCCTGTTGAATCAGCACACAAACCATAAACCTCTCCATTAAAGGAGGATGTAGTTTTATATTGAAAAACACCCATCGCATTGAACTTGGCAATAAAGTGGTTTTGTCCACTCATGGATTGAGTTGTTCCATTAAATCCAATATTCGTTGAAGTGGAAAATCCACCGACATAAATATTTCCAAAAATATCCACCGTATGCGTGTAAATAGAAACTCCTCCTGTTATCCCAAAGGACTGCACTGGATTTCCAGCTAAATCGATTTCCAAAACAAAGGCGTGACCGTTTCCACTTGAGCTAATCGTTGCGCCAGGAAAAACAAAGGAACCATTATAATTACCGGTGAAAAACAAATTACCGTTTGTGCCAAGACTTAAATCCATGGCGTAATCATTCGTGCTTCCACCACCTTTTTTCGCCATTAACACCGCACCATTACTCGCGTCCAATTTGACAATAAAAACATCTGACCCACCTCCAGAAACGAGCGTAAATGAACCGACAGTCATGGTTTGCTGAAAATGTCCTACAACCCAAACCGCATTTTGTCCATCAAAAACAATTTTAGATGAATAATCACTTCCAGCACCGCCAAAATGGGTCACCCACAAAAGCGAACCATTAGATGTATGTTTCTGAACAACAACATCTTGAAGCCCATTGCTATTCACGGTTGACGTTCCAATTTGATTGTTTAACCCAACTATCTGACCACAAGTATAACTATCATGAAATTGATCGATAGCTACATCTATTCCCATTCCGGGTTTAGCATCAATCCAATCGGCGACTTGTGCGTGAATGGAAAGCAAAGGAGCAATAAAAAGGAGAAAACTTAAGGTATAATTATTCATGAGGAAAATCTTATAAAGAATAAACTTACGAAAATTAGCTGATTTAATCTTCTTGATTTTTCGCTACTTATGTATTTCAAGGACAAATGAAATTCCTTAGCCCTTCAGTTTCTCCGCACTCCCATCGGCGTGCTTCGCAAAGCTTTCTTCTGAAATATCTTGTACTTGATCGTAGCGGGATCACAAAAAGAGAGTGAGAAACAGAGCGAGAACGATGATTTCTAGGGCGCTTTTTACTTCGTATTGTATATCTAACCTCTATATCTTTCCTTCAACCAATTCACCATACAAATCATAATGGTCCGCACTTGTGATTTCAACATACGCAAAATCTCCAAGGCGAATGAAATTATCAGGAGACTTCTTCACCAACACCTCATTGTCTACATCAGGTGAATCAAACTCAGTTCGACCAATAAAATAGTCACCTTCTACTCGATCAAAAAGAACTTTGAAAGTTTTTCCTATTTTTAGTTGATTCAAATCATAGCTAATACCCGCCTGTAAATCCATAATGGCATCGGCGCGTTCTTTTTTTACCTCCGCCGGAACATCGTCCTCAAAGGCATAAGCTGCAGTATTTTCTTCGTGTGAATAGGTAAAGATGCCCAAACGATCAAATTTACTTCTCAGCACCCAATCATACATTTCTTGAAAATCAGCTTCTGTTTCTCCTGGATAACCGGCAATTAAAGTAGTTCTTAGTGCAATACCTGGAACTTTCTCACGAATATCAGCGATCAATTGCTCGGTTTTTTCTCTGGTGGTACCACGCTTCATTGCTTGTAACATTCGAGTGGAACCGTGCTGTAAAGGCATGTCCAAATAATTGCAAATATTTTTCTTTTCGCGCATTACATCCAATACTTCCATTGGAAAACCACTTGGGAAAGCATAATGTAAACGAATCCATTCTATTCCTTCCACATCGGACAACTGAAGCAATAAATCTGCTAAAGCTCTTTTTTTGTAGATGTCTAATCCGTAATACGTTAAATCTTGGGCAATTAACATCAATTCTTTAACTCCTTTCGCTGCTAATGATTTTGCTTGGGTAATTAAATCCTCTATTGGTGTAGAAAGATGTTTTCCACGCATAATCGGAATGGCACAAAAAGTACAAGGACGATCACAACCCTCAGCAATTTTAAAATAAGCATAATGAGAAGGTGTCGTTAACAACCTTTCCCCTACTAACTCATGCTTGTAATCTGCTTTTAAAGTTTTTAGTAATCTTGGTAAATCGCGGGTTCCAAAAAAAGCATCAACCTCTGGAATTTCTTTTTCAAGATCATCCTTGTAACGCTCAGATAGACATCCTGTAACATATACTTTGTCAACCAAACCATCCTTTTTTGCTTCCGCATATCGAATAATGGTATCGATTGATTCTTGCTTTGCATTATCAATAAATCCACAAGTATTTATAATCACAATAGAGGCATCATCTTCCATTGATTCATGCTCAACATCAAATTGATTGGCTTTTAATTGTGCCATCAGCACCTCTGAATCGTAAATATTTTTAGAACACCCGAGTGTAATTACATTTACTTTATTCTTCTTTAATGTTTTTGTTTTCATAATTTACTTGAGCCGCAAAGGTAAGGCAAGAAAATGAAAAGATATATTGTTTCCCCTTAAATAGGAATTATTTTATTTTGAGTTGCTAGAATCTAAAAAAACGATTTTTCATTTATTTAATAGTGAATGGAAATAACACCATGAGGGGTTAAAAGTCTCTTTGTGATAAGACGCTCTAATATCTCACCCTTACAGGGCTTTTAAATGGGTGTTTCTATCTAATCATAGGGCTTTGCCCTATGATTAGATATCACGCCCTTTCAGGGCTATCATCGACAACTGTTCACACGATTCGATTTACTCAAAAATCACTCAACAAAGCCCTGGAAGGGTGTCATCGACAACAGTTCACATGATTCGATTTACACAAAAACCACTAAACAAAGCCCTGAAAGGGTGTCATCGACAACGATGGGTGGAGCCCATCGTAAATAAAGATCAACCAAGACTAACAAAGCCCTGGAAGGGTGAGATATTTACCTACTTGATTCTCTTAAATTCATAGGACTCTTTCGGTTACTGTACCTAGACTCCCCTGAGCACTTGTGCAGAGCTTTACGAGGTATGCCGAAGGGCCGAAGTATACCCAAAAGCAAAATTTAAATCCGATAAGGTGAATTATAAATAAAATAACTTAAGTGATTTCTTTGTTATGCGTACCTTTATACTTTGGTACTAAATTTGCAATTCTGCCAAAAATAATTGTATGAAAAATATTACTATCCTCTTTTTTGTTTTGATGCTGTTTGCTTGCAAAAACCATAGGGAAATACAGAAAAACACTTCAGCAATAACTACTGAAAACACAATGAAAACAATAGGAACGCTTTCAAATGACACCACATTATCGGATCCATTTGAAATTCAAGAAGCTACTATTACAGGCAATAAATTACTATTGAAAATTAGTTATGCTGGAGGATGTCAAGAACATTCTTTTCAACTTGTGGGTGCCCCCCAAATTTCTAAATCCTTACCTCCGATCCGATCAATTCGCCTAATCCATGATGGGAATCAAGATGCTTGCAAGGCAAAAATCATCAAAGATATCGAGATTGATATCTCAGAGTTGTGTTATAAAAATGAAACTAACAGTTCGATTTATCTTCAATTACAAGGTTGGAAAGAAAATCTACTTTATACCAAGCCATAAAAATGGAAATTAGAATTGATAAACTTCTCGTTGATAAGCAACTTGCTATTAACAGAATGGATGCAGAAAGAATTATAAAAACATACGGCGTTCTGGTGAACGGTAAATTAATCAACAAAACGGGGAAAAAATTTACTGAGGATGCGGAGATTAAGCTTATAATTAATGACGAAAGATGGAAATCTATTGATGCTCAAAAAATTTCTACGGCAATAGATCAATGGAAAATAGACATCAAAAAAAGTACTTGGATTGATTATAGTAATGAGACTTGTGCCGCAAGTGAAGTCTTGTTGGCCAATGGAGCGACCCATACCATCTGCATTCCGCAACATTCTAAAATCATTAAAGAAATCTTTAAAGAGGATGAACGCATTACGATTATAGATAAAAAAGCCCTTAGGTTTTTGTCCTCCAAAACTATAACTGAAAATTATTCTGGACTTTTTATTGATTCAACGAACGAGGCATTGAAGGATGTACTTCCTTTTATATGTCCATTTTTAGCAGATAATGGAGTGGCTATTGTGGTCATCAAGCCTCAAATTGAAGCTGATAAGTCAAAGGTTAATAAATTCGGATTACTCACAGACACCAAATTGTACCCAGAAATAGTGGAAAGTGCTAAAGAATGTGCTGCGCTCAGTCAACTCGTATATCAAGATCATATCTTATCGCCAATTTTAGGTGAAAATGGAAATAAAGAGTTTATTGGATTTTTCAAAAAGCTAAAATCTTAGTTTACAAGCATCTGTTTGAATCATTAATGTTATTTGAAAAAATAAATTTGAATTCCAAAGACAATAATACTACTTTTGCATTCCTTTTAAAAGGTACCAAAGATGACCATTGACCAATTATTTCGAGCTTTTACAGACGCTGACTTTCAATACAAGCGTTTTATGAAGATTAAAGTCTTTGAATCTGATACTTTAAGTAGATTTGATACTCTTTCAGAACAAATAAGAGTGCAAGTCAGTCAAATGGATTTAAGTCCAACCATTACCGCTGCAATGCTGGAATTAGGTAGAATTGAAATTGAATTCACCCCAGAATTTAAATTTGGAAGGAAATTTTTAAATGTTTTGTGTTTAGGATTGTACAAGAAACGATTCATCGCAAAAAAAAGATTAGCTTATTTCTATCTTTCTATTCAACAAAGACATCATTTATTTCAAATAATTGAAGCACACCTCAAAGAAGAATAAACTGATTCTTAGTATTTAAGAATATTCATTGTTTGAGTTTCCCCTTTAGAATTTTTAATACTCAATAAATAAATTCCTGCTTTCCACTGCTCAGAATTAATTTGAACATCCAAAGCGTTAAAGACAGTTGAGAGTATTTTTCTGCCTTGCATATCGGTAACCATCAATTCATAAGTGTCCTCATGAGTCACTTTTAGGGTAAATGATTCTTGAAAAGGAACTGGGAAAATAGAAAGTTCCATTGAAGACTTCTCTGAAATTCCAGCAAAACAATTATTTGTAGCATTAAAGGTTGGTGCTGCAAAGGCAAAGATTCCAGCATCGGGACAACGCGCATAAGAAATATCGGCAGACTGAAAACTGAAAGAAACTTGATCATATAAATTCACACCATTACTAAAAAACAAAGATTCTCCATTTGAACTCAATTTAAAATTAGTATGCAAGCCAATTTGTGATGGATCGTTATCTGCCCATACGATTAAATAGCTATTAGGTAAAATCACAGAATTTACAGGAAAAGCCCATTTAGTATATAACGCAATATCATCTGAAAGATAAAGTCCTGTTAAATCTACAGCATGAGAAGTTGTATTATACAACTCAATCCAGTCATCGTTTTCACCATAATTATCTACAGCAGTTTGCACATTATTTGCCATCAATTCATTTACCACAACTTCTCCCACTTGAGGAAATGGTATATTCATAACTAAAGTATGAAATTCATGTTCAGCTCTTTGGGGACTAAATAAACCCGCTACCGAATTTTCTGCATAAATGTAATATTCGAAGATAACACCATCAGCAGTAACTTGAACTCCATAAACATGATCGCCAGCAGAGCCGTCTCCATGAGCACCATCATCAAACATTTGAACCCTGTTAAATTTTAATGGATGACTGGTACGGTAACCCAAAAAAACCAAGGATTCATTAGAACAAGAGGCTGTTATGAAAAAATTTTGATTTAAAGAAGGCGTTGGATTACTTGCTGCATAACTTGAAATAGCGGGTGCTACTAAAATATAATTAGCATTCGTATTAAAAAAGGCAACTCTTGAAGTCATTAATGCTTGTATTCCAGGAGTGCTGGACCCAGCTGGACCACCACCTGCAACAGCTGTTGTTAATGAATTTTGATATTGAGTATAGGTGTAAAATTTAAATGGATCCGCTTGAACATAAGAATCAATAGTGGAGCGTAGTGTATTTGCAGTAGTTAAATAAGCACCAGATGCAAAAATCTCTTGAACAATGGTCCGAACATGAGCCATATACATTCTTTTGAACATTGGATTGGCCATTATTTTAACAATCAAAGGATGAATCGTTGAAGTGCTATTTGACAATGGATCCAGTGTTGTTGCAGTATAGGCTCCTGAACCAGTTCCACCCGGAAAACCTGCAAAACTCATATTCAAGTCCCAAACAGTAGTAATGAAACGATCATTCAAATCTCTATATAAATAGTAATTCTGACGAAAAGCACCACTGTAGGAATCTAGATTAACCAAAACATTATTGAATGCTAGCATCCAAATGGCCCTATCAACATCTAATTTTGACTCTATGTTAGTAAAATCATTGTTGAGTGTAGTGATCATTCCCATCAAATCTGTCCATCCATAAGTTGATTTTAATTCATATCCGGAATAATAGGCAGTAGTATCTGCACTTATATATCGTAAATCAGGGCTGCTATTATTACCTGGACCAGCACCCCCAACAGGATTACATTTAAAGAAAGAACCACTATTGTCATAATAATGTGCTGCATTAAAATTATCATCAATAGTCTCCGCATTTGAGTAAACTCCTCTAAGTGTTCCATTAATATAAACATTAGCAAAGTTAGCTTCAGGGCAATCCATGTATTGTTCCAAAATGGCATACGACAATACCTCACGAATCATAGAAGGATCTTGATAACCATTTTGCAACTTAATATCGGTGAAGGTTTGATAATCTTGAGAACCTTTAATGTAATCCAATTTGATATGTAATGGATTTTTATTATTATTCGGACTATAAGAACTGTTCCCTTTGTATTTTACCCCTACACTATCATATACAAGCCCATTAATTCGAACAGAATCGGCAATAACATACACATCAGTTGCAGTAGCAGCATCTAATTGTGCATCCCAATTGGTGAAACCAAAGAAAATTTCAATCTGCTGAACGACAGCTTTGTCGTAAAAATTTTGGGCAGATACAAAGGAAGAAAAACTAAGCGTGAAGAATAGAAAAAAAAGTGCCGATTTCATAAATATTTATTTAAAACTAATTTTAAATATTAGTTGTTTAAAGTTACAGTAACTTGCGATTCGTTAATAATAGATTAACTTATTGGTAAAATTAAATTAATAATAGCGCAAAAGCTAAAAAAATTATCCATTAAATCAATAACACCTATTGCATCAAGAAGTAATATTTTGGTACTGTTGTTGACAAGACAATTGTGAATAATTGTATTGCAAGCGGAAATTCAATTAGAGAAATAAAAGTATTTTTGAAAAAACATAATAATGATGCGTCTAACCCTCTCCATATTTATAGGATTAAGTTTTTTTTATTCCTGTGCACAGCAACCAGCAAGTTTATCTTTTGAAGCTGCTGAACAAATCAATACTACACAGAAATTTGTGCTTACTGATTATCTATCTAATAACGAAAGTTTAGATAAAGAAGTAGCGCGCATCTTTGCATCAATGGACGACACCGCAATTGTAGCTCAGTTGATAATGCCTGCGGTCGGCAGATTGGGAGAATCTAGAGATTCTATAGATAAATTCATTAGACATAGACTCATTGGAGGAGTACTGATGTTAAATGGTACAAAGGATGAATTCACC
Organism: Crocinitomicaceae bacterium; assembly: GCA_044339115.1. Taxonomy (GTDB): domain Bacteria; phylum Bacteroidota; class Bacteroidia; order Flavobacteriales_D; family Crocinitomicaceae; genus UBA952. The sequence continues at coordinate 108,525 of JBIIWA010000010.1, read as the reverse complement.
ACTTGGATTGAAAGTTTTGAAAAAAGCAACAAGCTTATGGGGAACCTTCCTTTTTTATACAGTGCGGATGCTGAACCGAGTTTAGTAAATAGAAAAATTATTGGCTCTACCTTAGTAAAAAAAGCTAATGAATTGACAACTATTGAAGAAGTGATTGATGTAGCATCGATTATTTCGAAAGATTTAAATGATATCGGAATTAATTACAATTTCTCACCTGTAGTTGATATGTCACCAAATAAGACTGTTGGGTATAGAAGTTTTGGTGCAATTCCTGAAAATATAATTCCTTGGTCCAATGCTTTTATTGCAACAACCCAAGAAAAAAACATAATCGCCACTGCAAAGCATTTTCCAGGACACGGATTGGTTACTGGCGATACGCACAAGTCACTTCAAACCATAGATGGTGAAATGAAGGAAGTGAAAAACTATCCAGCTTTAATAGAAAAAGGTGTGCTTTCCATTATGGTTGCGCATATTGGAGTTCAAAACAATGCAAAGTTTGACACTCAGGGATTACCTTCAACATGTTCTGAAAAAATAGTTACTACACTATTAAGAGACAGTCTTGGATTTAAAGGTTTAATTATCACAGACGCCATGAATATGGGAGGCGTAGTAAGCGTTCCTCAAGCGGCAAGCAAAGCGGTAAGAGCAGGTTGCGATATAGTATTGATGCCTGTAAATGTTAAAAAGACACACAGTGAACTTTTAGATCTTTACAAAAAAGACCCGTCCTTTAAAAAGCAAGTCGATGCCTCTGCTAGAAGAGTAATCAGAATGAAATTGGCTGCGGGACTAATGAATAAAAAGGACTAAGAAAGATACAATTCAATTAAGCCTTCAGGGGCTTTAATCAGTAAAATCTTTTCTTTTCTTTTTACCTCAACAATTAATCCATCAAAAATAGGAACGAGCACTTCGATGCCATCTTTATCAATTTGCAGCAAAGGATTGGCCGAATGATCCAAAACCTCTACCAAGATTCCAATTGAACCAAAAGATACATCGTGAACTGCATAGCCAACAACCTCATGATCATAAAAAGAAGTATTGCCAAGTTCAGGAAGTACGGTGTCGGGTAGATAAATATTCTTTTTAAGCAAACGCTGAGCGGAACGCTCATCATCGATTCCCTTAAACTTGACCATTATAAAACCCTTGTTTTTAGGTTTTATATATTCAACAATAAAAGGAGTTAAACAAGCATCGATGTCAAGAACAAATATTTCCATTTGAAGATAATCAGATGGATCTGTTACGTCTAAAAACAAAGAGACCTCACCTTTGAATCCGTGAAGTCTCGCTACTTGTCCAATATATATACAATTTTCTTTTTGCATGCAGCTTATTCAGCAGCAGGAGCCTCATCTGTAGATGGAGTCTCTTCTGTCGCCTCTTCTGTTGCTGGAGCTTCTTCTGCTACCACTTCTTCCGTTGCTGGAGCTTCTTCTGCTACTACTTCTTCCGTTGCTGGAGCTTCTTCTGCTACTACTTCTTCCGTTGCTGGAGCTTCTTCTGCTACTACTTCTTCCGTTGCTGGAGCTTCTTCTGCTACCACTTCTTCCGTTGCTGGAGCTTCTTCTGCTACCACTTCTTCCGTTGCTGGAGCTTCTTCTGCTACTTCTTCTTCAATCACTGGAGTATTTTTAGCTTCTACAGCTGCTGCTTTGGCAGCATTTGTCTCCATTTCAGCTTGCATTTTAGCCGCTTTTTCTTTCGCTGCTGCTTTTGCTAAGCCATCTTTCTTTGTATCTATTTTACCTTCTTTCGATTGCATCCATTCAGCAAATTTTGCTTCAGCTTGCTCAGTAGTCATAGCACCTTTTGTCACACCTTTTAACAAGTGATTCATATGCAATACACCTTTGTAAGATAAAATTGCACGTGCTGTATCTGACATTTCAGCTCCTTTTTGAACCCAACTTAATGTTTTCTCGAAGTTAATATCAATTACTGCTGGATTAGCTACTGGATTGTATGTACCTAATTTTTCGATGAATTTACCATCTCTTTTAGCTCTGCTGTCTGCTGCTACTAAATGAAAGAATGCTTTTCCTTTTTTACCGTGTCTTTGTAATCTAATTCTTGTTGCCATAATGTTACTTTTTACAATTTGAGGTCCGAAACCTCGGTTTATAATTAATTTTAAGGGTGCAAAGATAGTATATAAATCTTGATTTACAAGTTATTTCCCTTTAAATATCAAGTATTCTTATCTAACTTGAAAGTATACTGAATCATTATGGTTCGCGGCGATTCAATTTTAAGGGGACGAAGGGAATAACTTCTATTCAATAAATTACTCGCAACCAATGCAAACTTATGTTTCTCGTTTAAATTTAATGACACTCTAGAATCAAAAATCCAGTTGCCAAAACGATGCGCATAAAAATAATCCATGTATCTAATATTTTGTTTATCTCCACCTGAATTGGCAGTGGTTTCTTCAAAATCCTTGATAATAGCATCCATATTTACCATTTTACTGAAATACTTAGCGCTTAAACCAATGGCCATTTTTTTATAAAAAGTTGCTTCTGCATCAAACTTCAGATTATGTAAAAATCTATATTTCAGAATTTGACTTTGAGGATCCATGGAGGTACTGTTATAGCTGTATTGTCGATTAATATCGTCCACTGCATAAACATAATTCGGATTCAAAGTTTTTGGAACAATATAATTGTATCCGGTCAAGAAATTGAGGTCTACATTTTTTGACACCTTGGCTAATCCCGCAAAAGAAACATCAATACCAACTACTCTTGATTGTCCGGTATTCAAAAATTTAAAACCAGCAAATGACGCTGGAGCATTAGCAACATCCCAAATACCAAACATATATTCAATGGTATTTTGATATTCTTGCCAAAAGAAAGCCGCGTCAAAATAGGCATAAACATCCCCTATTTTAATTCCTTGCTTCACTCCCACTTCAGCATTCCAACTGCTTTCAGGCTTCAAACTTGGATTCGGAAAAACACCAAAATTTCCAACACCTGTTTTAATATAACGCTCTGTAATGGTTGGGAACCTAAATCCCTGTCCAAAAGAAGCCCTAAGAAAAGTAGCTTTCTGAACTTTCCAATTTACACCTGCTCTAAATATTGGTTTAGTTGCGGTAATGGAATCATTTAACTGAAAATACTCCAAACGAGCTCCAGTAGATAGATTTATGTTTTTACCGAGTTTTTGTTCTACCTGAGAATAAACAGAAACATTTAAAAGCTGATTTTCTGGAGAACCTGAACCTGCATACATGTTCGCATAAGATTGGGTGTTAGTAAAAGTTACTCCGCCAATAAAATCCATTCCTTTAAACTTTTTTACACTTTTTTGAAGCATGTAATCTCCATAAATAGTGGTCGCATTATTAGATTGATTGGCGGTTCTTTTATTATCAGAATGCAAGATGCGCGTTCTTAAGTAATGTTTGGCTTTGTTTTCAGAAACAAATTGAACAAAAGGATCCAGATTAAAAATAAACTGATCTTGTAAAAAAACAGCCCCGGGATAAGCTCTATACAACCCCGACGAATCATCTAACCAAGCAAAAGACATATTACTTCGCGCCAACATTACATTTCCATTAACTCCATAACTCAATCCTTTAATTTTTTTGGATCGATAGCGTAAATTAAAATTAATACGGGCTCTTTCTGATGCCATTTGTTTGTCGCTAAAATTAGAAACCGTATCAATGACAAACGGACCAGGTTTTGGCGCACCAATATAACCATGGTCATAATTAAGATTGGCTCCAACTACGATATCTAAATTGCCCTTCATTTGTGAATGAAGAAAGTTTACACCACTGATCAACGGTGCATCATTCCACCAAGTAGCATTTTCAATGGAAGGAGCAGAATAAAAACCAGAGTAAAGAGAAACTTTCGTAAGCGGTTTGGCTTTAGGATAAGCAGTTCTAATATGAATAGAACCAGAAAGTGCCGAACTTCCCGATAATACAGAAGCGGCTCCTTTAATTACTTCAACTTGACTGATGTTTTCAACGGGAATAAATCCCCATTCTGGTCGACCTGCATCACCCGACAGCATCGGCATATCATCAACCAAAACAGCAACTTTCGAACCGACACCAAAGGTAAAACCACTTCCTCCACGAATTTGTGGTTCGCCATCAAGAATATTCAATCCCGGAGTTTGATCCAAAGCGGTTTCAATACTTCGGGTATTTTTATTTTCAATTAATGAAGGCCTTAAAACAACCATGGTAACCGTTTGCTCTTCAAGTGGCTTATCAAATTTGCCTACACTAAAATTAATCTGTTCAAATTCCTTTAAAAAAGGCTTTAGTAAGATACGAACCAAATTATTCACCGCTCCAACTTCCACCAATAAGGTATCTGTTTTGGTGGTGGCTGATTTTACGATAAGTTGACAAACTCCAAAGGGCAATTCAATGGTAAAAAATCCATTTTCATCAGTTTGAACGCCTACAATCGTTTCACTTTTATAAATCACAGTGGCGCCATAGATCACTTTTCCGTCTTGATCAAAAACACGACCTTCCACCTTTCCTTTTTGAGAAAAGGAATTAAATGAAATAAGGAATAAACAAAATAGGAATAAACGAAAGACCATTTATTTTACTCTACAATGAATTTAAGAACCCCATTATTTCCATTGGACTGGAAATAATTAGCAAAATAAACTCCTGAAGTAAGTTTCACCATCACCTGAGAAGTTAAAGCTCCTTTATAAGCAACAGCACCCATACTATTGTATAGCACAACTTCGCCTTGAAGTTCGTCATTGGAGAAAAAATGCAAACCATTATTGCGATCATAATGCACTGTTAAATCAGTAATAGTTGGTTCGTTGATTCCACTATTATTGTAAACCAATGATATATCATCCAATAAAACCTCATCAGCTGCTGCACCACCACCAGGAATTGAATTGGTTGCAAATGTTAGTAGAATAAATTCTGGAACAGTTGCCGCTCCATTGTATGTAAATGGAACGCTATATCTTACCCAAGCGCCATTTGTTGCAGCATAATTGAGTGCTGCTGTGGCAACTACATGTGGAGTTGAACCTGCATCTATTGGATCACGCACGTCATATGCATCATGAAGAACAGCATGCATTCTTGCTTCTTGGACACCAGATCCTGTTGGTGTATATTTAGCCCAAAAAACAATAGAATCAGGCGAGCCTACTAATGCTTCAGAGAAATTTGCATCAGCAGTTTTAGAATAATTATAATTGGCTGCATTACTCGGTGTCGTGCTTCCCATATTGATTTGTCCCAAGGTCATTGTTCCATTGGCAACAATCCCTAAAGTACTTACAGAAAAAATCCTTGAACAATACATTCCCGTTGCACCAGAACGTATGTTAGTAGAGCGTTCAATTTGTTTAGAGGCAAAACCAGAGAAGGTACCTGACCCTGTTTTAAAACTATTCCAATTTACAGGCTCTTCTGTCGGAGCGGCAACATTTTCCCAGTTTTCTAAATCACCGTTTGCAATTTGCCCTTGTGAAAAAGTCACACCATATATAAACATAAAGGAGATAATTGTAGCTATTTTATTCATAGTTAATTGTTTAGAGTTTAAACAAATATAGAAATAAAAGCGACACAAAAAACATGTGCAATTTACAGATGCGACACTTCGAATGCTTACTTTTGTTATAATAAATTATTAAGATGAACATCCTACCAATTATGGAAAAATTCTTCACGATTCAAGGTGAAGGAAGTCACACAGGAAAAGCTGCCTATTTTATTAGAATTGCTGGTTGTGATGTTGGGTGTGTATGGTGTGATGTTAAAGAATCCTGGGAACGGCATGAGCATCAAGAAACTGAAATATCAGAACTAATTGAATCGGCAAAAGCCTCAAAATGTAACTTTGTCGTAATTACTGGAGGCGAACCTGCCATGTATGATTTAACTCTTCTTATAGATGGACTAAAAGCTGAAGGAATTTATTGTGCCATTGAAACATCCGGATGTTATCCATTAAAAGGATCTATAGATTGGTATTGTTTTTCGCCGAAAAAATTCAAACAGCCTTGTGAGGAAGCATACACTAAAGCAGATGAATTAAAAATTATAATTAATCATCCCTCCGACTTTGCCTGGGCAGAAGAGCATGCAAAAAAGGTGAAAGAAGACTGCGCTTTATTCCTGCAAGCAGAATGGTCTAAAAACGAGAAAATACTGCCTCAAATTATTGACTATGTAAAAAGTAACCCTAGATGGCGAATCTCGTTACAAACACATAAATACATGCAAATACCCTAAAAAAAAACATACAAATGATAAAATCGCTCTTGCTTCTATTTTCATTTCTTTTTTTGACCCTGCAATTACATTCACAATTTCACTATTCAAGCAAAAGTAAGAAAGCAATAAAATTACTTGAAGAAGCTCAGCGAATTCCTGGACAAACCTTAGATTCCAAAACACATGGACCCAACTATAATGGTGGACTTGAATTACTTTCAGCAGCACTAAAAAAAGATCCTAATTTTTGGGAAGCCCACATTCTTTCAGCGCAATACAATGAAAATCTAAACCGCTATGATCAAGCAATAATTCATTATGAAGCAGCCCTTCGAATCAATCCTGAACACAGCAGAAGTGGCTCGACTTTATATTTTTTAGCAGCACTTCACCTGGCTGAAGGTAATTATGATAAAGCGCTGCGCTATACTGATCAGTTCATAAAATTTCCTAATGCAAATGAAGAACTCATGGCTAATGCATGGGCAATAAAAGATAACGCAAGTTTTGCCAAAAACGCTATTAACAATCCTCGAGATTTTAATCCAATTAATGTAGGGCCTGGCATTAATACCAACAACCCTGAATATTACCCGACGATTACAGTCGACGGAAAGACATTACTTTTTACAAGAAGAATTCCAGATAAAAGAGTCCAAGGATACCAGGCTCAGGAAGATTTTTATGTTTCTAGTATAGATGAAGAAAACAACTGGCAAGCATCGGTTTCAATGCCAATGAATGTAAATACAAGCAATAATGAGGGCGCTCCAACAATTGCTGCAGATGGAAAAAGTTTAATTTTTGTAGCTTGTTCTGATAATTCCGGAACCTATTATGGGGAGAACCGAGAAGGAAAAGGAAGTTGCGATTTATTTTACACCAAAAGATTAGGCAACAAATGGTTGAATCCAATTAATTTACCCGGTGGGGTGAATTCATCGCATTGGGAATCTCAACCGTCTTTGTCTGCTGATGGACAAACACTTTATTTTGTCAGAGGTATCCGGGGGAAAAATGCCAATGGAAATAGTGATATATGGATGTCAAATTTACAAGAGAATGGCTTATGGGGCGTTGCTCAAAGACTTTCAGATGTCATAAACACTCCATTTTCAGAAGAATCAGTTTGCATTCACCCCGATGGAAAAACGCTTTACTTTGCTTCTCGTGGCCACGTTGGAATGGGCGGATCTGATTTGTTTGTAAGTAAAATGGATGCCAATGGCTTTTGGGGCAAACCTCAAAATCTTGGCTATCCAATCAATACAAAATATGATGAAAACTCCTTACTTGTATCTCCAATTGGAGACATAGCTTTTTTTGCTTCAGATAGAACAGGAGGCTATGGTGATCTTGATATCTATTACTTTCAACTACCTGAAGATTTTAGGCCTACAAAAACACTATATTTTGATGGAAATGTATTTGATGCAATAACTAAAAATCCACTTGGCGGACATTTTATGCTAACTGATATTGAAAGCGGAAAAATTGTAATTGTCTCAGATGCTGATAAATTAGATGGCTCCTTTATGGTGGCACTACCTATCAATAGAAGTTACGCGATCCAGGTGAGTTTTAATTCGTATCTACCCTACTCTTTAAATTTTGATTTAAAAATTCCAGACGGACAAACGCATTATCATATTGACATTCCTCTTAATCCAATTAACAGTACTACTGAAAATGTATTAGCCAATGTGTTCTTCGATTTAAATAAATCAAGTTTAAGACAAGAATCTGCTATTGAGTTAAAAAACCTTGCTGAATTTTTAAGAAAAAATCCCAATCTAAAAATAGAATTAGGAGGACACACAGACACCCGAGGAAATGCAGTCGAAAACTTAGCTTTATCTACCGCTAGGGCAAAAACAGTATATGATTATTTGATCAGTGCGGAGGGAATAGATCCAAAGCGCTTAACATTTGTAGGTTATGGCGAAACGATGCCACTTATGGATGATATCGGTATAGCAAAATTGAAGAATGAAATTGAAATTGAAAAAGCACATCAAAAAAATCGTAGAACGGTATATAAAATTATAAAATGAGACATTTTGTTCGATTAATACGCCCAATCAATATTGCCATCATAATGATTACCATGATTGGATGCGCTTATTACATTCACACCACGAACTATTTTCAATTCGTTCGGTTTAATGCAATTCATTTCACACTTCTTATTGTTTCAACGGTCTTAATTGCTGCCGCAGGAAATATAATTAACGATTATTTTGACATTAAAGCCGATAAAATCAATAAACCTGATCGCGTTGTTATTGGTAAATTTATTAAAAAGAGATGGGCCATTGCATTGCATTGGATTTTTAATGTTATTGCCGTTCTCATATCAATCTACCTGAGTATTTATTATCAAAGTTTATGGTTTGTATTCATTCAGGTAGTGATTGTAAATCTGCTTTGGTTTTACAGTCTATACTTCAAGAAAAAAATCCTAATTGGCAATTTCATTATTGCTTTAATGACAGGAATTATCCCTTTACTTGTTGTTGTATTTTTTAAAGTTTCCAACGAATCTACCCAAGCATTTTCCTCTTACCATGCCTCCACCTGGACTATTTATGTTGATTATTCTTATATTTATCTGCTGGCAATATGTGCCTTCATTTTAAATCTAGGTCGCGAAATAATAAAAGATATTGAAGACATAGAGGGAGATAAAAAAATCAATGTTTACTCCTTACCCATGCACATTGGAAAGAAAAAAGCATTGTGGTTAGCCATTGCTATTTGCCAAATGAGTTTTATTGCTTGTTTAATTGCTCTACTTTTTTTCAACAATTCATTTATTAGCAATCAATTGATGTGGGTTATTTTGTTCCTTGGCATTGGTGTTACCCTGTTTCTTATTCCCATCAATATTATGAAAAAAGGTTTTCCATTAAAATGGTATAGCTTAATTATTAAAGCAATTCTTTTCATAGGAATTAGCACCTTATTTTTATACTGCTAATGAAATTTATTTTAGGTTCTCAATCGCCTCGAAGGAAAGAATTATTGACTGCAATGGGATATGATTTTGAAATTCTCATCCCATCTGTTGATGAAATTTTTCCCGAAACGATATCTCCGTATTTGGTTGCAGAATATATTTCAAATCTAAAGCTTAATGCATTGATTCCACAAATAGACAGCGAGGACTTATTAATTTGTGCAGATACGATCGTTTTACTTGAAAATGAAATCTTAGGCAAGCCTACTGATAGAATTGACGCTGAGAAAATGCTCGGTAAACTATCTGGAAAAACACACGAAGTGATTACAGGTGTCTCCATCTATTTTAAAGGTAATCAAGTTGACTTTTCAGAAAGAACCTCAGTACGTTTTAAAGTATTAAATCAAAATGAAATTTCTTTTTATCTAGATAAAGGTGATGCCTTTGATAAAGCTGGTTCCTACGGAATACAAGACTGGATTGGAGCCGTAGGAATTGAACGCATCGAAGGATCCTACACCAATGTAATGGGGCTGCCAACCCAACGACTACAATTAGAAATCAGAAAATTATTGGCATAAAAAAAGGGAGCTTTTAACTCCCTTTTTTTATGATTAATATCCAATTACTTAATAACTACTTTAAACATCACGCGACGATTTTTAGCTTCTTTAGTTTCATCATCATCGTATTCATTATCAATTTCAGAACTATTAACTTTAGCTCCTGTAGAACTGACCGTTAAACGGCCTTCAGCTATTCCTTGACCCACTAAATACTTTTTAACTGCCTCTGCTCTTTGGCGCGCCATATTCTGAAATTCTTGATTTTGTTCAGCAACTTGATCTTCTTTGACATCATTGTGACCTTCTATTTCAATGTCTAATGTTGGATTAGCATTCATTTGTTGAATGATATAATTAAAAATATCCTTTGAAGAAGGCGTCATTGATTTTTTACCAAATCCATAATAGGCAACATGCGCTGCAATTTTTTGCGCGTTGGTCATCTTATCATTAATTTCTGGTGTTTTATCATAAATCAAAGCTGAATAAGAATCTTCAATATTTGCAGTATCTGCTTGGTAACATTTACATTGTTCTTTAGTAGTAACTTCTTTGATTCGAATGTTATCAATGAAATAATAAGCTTGAGGAATTACAGGATTTTCGAAAGTCTTTGGCTTTTTCATAACCTCAGTTTTCGTTTCTATATTCATTTCAAAATTTCCAATAATTAAACATTGTTCATCTCCTTTTGCTTTATAGGTTGCACAAACTTTATCCCAACCATAAAAGTTATTGTAAACTTTATTGTTGTAATTAGTAAGTGTTCTTCCCGCTTCTTTTGCAACAAGTCCAACTGGACCGTTATTTAACACTTCTTTAGAAAATAACATACCAATATTATTGGTTGCGTATTTAGAGGATTCCGCTAGTGAGATAGAGTATTCAACACAATAAGTCGAGTCTTTTTTCATTTTTATCGGTTTTTTATCTGACATGAAAGGTATAGTAATGTAAGATCTTTCTTTATCGAGTTTTCCTGGTTTGTAGGTTACAATTCCTGCGAAATTATCTCCACCCCCTAATCCCGAATGATCAAATAAAATTTTATCCGCCTCATCTAATTTTTCAGTAGATGCTTCAATTGGAGTTTCATCTCCATAAAGATTAGGACCAACTCCAAAATCACCCTCGGAAGCCCTATTGAATAAGTCAGCGGGTAATTCTGTGGTTTGCTGGATATTTGATAATAAATTAATACCGCCTGCTTCAGAAACTTGAGCGTCCTTTTCGGCCATTTTTTCAAAACCTTCAATTAGGAATGCCTTTTTTGTTTTATCATCCTTAGCTTTTCGCTGCGCATTAGCAGTTGAATCTAACGAAATAATCAGCGCTAAACATGCAGTTAACGCTAAAATAGTTGTTTTAATTTTCATAGTTTTTAACAGTTTTAATTAATACTTTCACCTTTTCAGGATCAATATCCGGATAAACACCGTGACCCAAATTTACAATATGTCTTTGACTTTTAAATGATTTTAGCAATTTTATTGTTTCTTTTTCAATAATACTATTATCTGCATACAATAAACAAGGATCTAAATTACCTTGTAAAGTCTTTGTTTCTTTTACTAAATCTCTTGCATACGCAACATCCATATTCCAATCTAAACCTAAAGTAGTACAATTTAATTCCGCTAAATCTGGCAAAGAAGCAAGTGCACCTTTTGAAAAAACCGTCAAAGGAATTCCCGGAAGGGCATCTACAATTTGCTGTATATATTTCAAACCAAAGACCTTATAATGTTCTCTTCCTAATATGCCTGCCCATGAATCAAACAATTGCAAAGCATCGGCACCTGAAGCTAATTGTAATTTCAAATAAGTAATAGTCACTTCCGTAATTCGACTTAACAATTCATGTGCCAATTCTGGCTGTGTGTACAATAGCTTTCTAGATTCAGAAAATGTTTTTGAACCTTTACCTTCTACCATATAGCAAAGAATTGTCCATGGAGCACCTGCAAAACCAATTAAAGGCACACGACCATTCAATGCATTTTTTGTAATTTTCAAAGCTTCAAAAACGTAGGATAAACGATCTGCAACATCAATATGAGTGTCCAATAAATTTAATTGTTCTTGAGATCTAATCGTGTTTTCAAACCAAGGTCCTTTTTGTTCTAGCATTTGATAAGGAAGACCCATTGCTTCAGGAACAACTAAGATGTCAGAAAATATAATTGCAGCATCAACATCCAAATGATCTACCGGTTGTATCGTAACCTCAGCAGCCAATTCAGGAGTTTCAACCAATTCCTTAAAACCAGAAAGTGTTGCCCTGAGAGCCCTGTATTCAGGAAGAATTCTACCCGCTTGACGCATTAACCAAACAGGATACCTTTCAATTACCTCACCTCTTGCAGCACGCAAGAATAAATCATTTTTTAATTCCATGGTGAGCAAAGTTAAGCTTTAGATTCAAATTGACTTGTAATTTTTTAGTGAAAATTATGATTACCATATAATTTCTTTCTCACCTTTAGATTTTAAAAAATCATTTGTTTTACTAAAATGCTTACATCCATAAAATCCTCTGTAAACAGATAAAGGAGAAGGATGTGGAGCTTTAAGAATGTAATGTTTCTCTAAATCAATGAAATCTTGCTTCATTTGAGCTTTTGACCCCCATAAGAGAAAGACTACATTTTTTTTCTTACGATTAATAATGTCAAGAAATACTGCTGTTACTTTTTCCCAACCTAGATCAAAATGACTCCCTGCATTTCCCTCATGGACAGTTAATACAGAATTTAACAAAAGGACCCCTTGCTTGGCCCAATAAGTCAAATCGTCTTCAACCATGTGATTGATATATTGATCATTTTTTAACTCTTTGAAAATATTCTGCAAACTTTTTGGAATAGGTCTTACACCAGCGTTCACTGAAAAACACAATCCATTGGCATGACCTTTTGTCGGATAAGGATCTTGACCTAAGATTACTACTTTAAGTGTTGCAAGAGGACACAGCCTTAAGGCTTTAAAAATATTTTCTTTTTCAGGGAAAATCGAAGAAGGATGTGCCACATGAAGTATTTTCAATTCCTTTAAAACATCCAATAAATTAATAATCTCTTCAGGTGATAATTCATTATACCAATCTAAAGGGAAACTAAATTCATTAAGTAGCGCTTCGTGCATGAAGTTTATAATGGAATATCTTGATTGATTTTGTTTATTATTATCTCCCGTTGTTCATTTAACCTAGAAAGATCAATATTTCGCATTTGAAATTGATTCCAAAAACGTGAAATTAAAAGTTTGCACTCATATGCAGTATATGCGAAAATACCAATACTTAAAAAGTATAAGGAAACATATATCGACGCTTCCTGAAGACTCAAACAAGGAAACAATTTAGTTCCTAAAAACAAAATAGGAATGTTTATTAATCCGATAATACTCATGGCTAAAATTAATTTTACTGAAGCCCAAAAAACATCACGTTTAAACCTTTTTTCAACGAATTTCTTTACTAATATATAGGGGATTCCGGCATGAAGAATTCCTAAAATTGCAAAAGGAAGAAGGATTGTGAAACGACCAAAGTTTTGAAATAAATTCCATTTATTGTGAGCCTTTAGATATCTATTATTTTCAGAGATTTTCATCAATGATAGATTTTTCCGATATTCAATTATCATTGATTTTAATTCGTTTAAAACGGATTCATCTTGCTTATTCAACCAAATCGCTAAAGATTTAGAATAATTCCACCTGAGCTCAAGTGATAAATCATCATCAAAACATATTGGATGCATCCCTTTCCTAGTCAACATCATTATATCTTCATGAAGCGAAACATTTTCTATGGATTCAACATGGGTCAATTGATCTTGCATTAATATTTCCAAGTCTCGATTTATTGCAGATATGGTACGACTTGGATTTTCTTCATATGCTTCACGAAAATCATTCAGACAAATTTTATCTGAATTAGACAACAGAATATCGCTACCGACTAAATTTGCCTGAGTATAATTAATTCCGACAATAGAAATATAAATTTTCTTTTTCCACCCGCAAGTTTCAAGTGCTGTAAACCCAATACGCAAAGCACCTTTTTTTAAAGGTTTGACACGTCGAATAAAAACATCATCCGTCAGTCCCTCTCCAAAAATTAATATGTTTTTATTTTTCAGTAATACATCAGAGCATTTTTGGAATACCTCCTTATTTTTTTCATTCGTATTTCCTCCATCTTGCTGTCTGTATATAGGGAGCATATGCGCAGATTTGAAAAACGGATTAGTCAAAGGTGTAAATACATCAGAGCGCGTCAAAAAGAAAACATTTGCTTTATTAAATCTGGAGACAATCAACGGATCCATAAAGGAGGCAGGATGATTACTAATAAAAATGGTGCTCCCTTCACTATTTCTTTTACTATTGAGCACTACAATTTTTCGATAAAATAGGCGTAAACCATATCCAAATATCAACCAACAAAAAAAATATAAAGCTCTCATTGCGACACAAAATTAATTAAAATGACATTAGAATAGCATTTATTAACAAGCAAGTACTGCAGCTGAATTAAAATTAACAACGCTAATGCTGAAAACTTTCCTTTAAATTAAATTAAGCTATATAGATTGACTCTAACTTCGTTAAAAGTAATTTTATGAAAACCATTGGTCTTTTTTGTGGTGGATTTTCCTCCGAATTTGATATTTCACTTAAGAGTGCTGAAACCATACGCACCCATTTCCCAAAGGAATTTAAAGTAGTTCGTATCATAGTTAGCGCTAAAAGTTGGGAAGTAGAGACCGATAATGGTTTCGAGTCGTTTGACTTAAACGACTGCTCTTTTTTAGAGAATGGTATCAAAAAAAAGATCGATGCTGGATTGATTTATATTCATGGAAATCCTGGTGAAAACGGAAAAATACAAGCGTTCTTGGATATGCATAACATTCCTTACATCAATTCAGGCGCACTTGCTTCTGCGCTTTCATTTGACAAATGGTATTGCAATCAATTTTTAAAATCATTTGATATTCCGGTTGCGAAATCACTTTTTTTACAAAATGAAGATCAGTATACCCCATCAGAGATCATCGATCAAATAGGACTCCCAATGTTCATTAAGCCTTCTGATTCAGGATCTTCCTATGGAATCTCTAAGGTAAAATCAATTGATGAAGTACTTCCTGCATTAAAGTTTGCATTTAAAGAAGGGAAAACGGTCGTTATCGAATCTTTTCTGGACGGCATTGAGGTTACTTGCGGTGTTTATCTTTCACCAAAGGGATTGGTGGCTTTACCGTTAACTGAAATCGTGAGTGAAAATGAATTCTTTGATTATGAAGCGAAATATCAAGGAAAATCAAATGAAATAACACCCGCTAGAATTAATGAGGCCTTGACCAAAAATGTTCAAGAATCCGCAAAAAAGATATACCAGTTAATGCAATTGAAATCTATTGCGAGAATTGACTTTATGTTGGTTAATAATGTTCCCTTTGTCATCGAGGTCAATACCACCCCTGGATTTTCATCTGAAAGTATAGTGCCTAAAATGCTGGCTGAAGCAGGAATTTCAATCGCTGATTTCTGGAAAGAAATAACTACAGTAACTTTAAATTAGTACGCTGCCATGGCATTTAAAACCTGTTCCATCTTCGAAACCAAAGCTGATGTTGAACAGGAATAATTGTTCACTGTAAATGAAAAAACAAGGTCTTTACCATTTACAGTTTTAACATAGCCTGAATAGGCTTTAACTTTGTTAATTGTTCCACTTTTAGCAAAAATCCTACCTTCTCCAACACCACCTCTACATAAACTTTTTATAGTACCTGTTTTTCCAGCTATTGGAAGTGTGCTTTTGAAATTTTCAAATTCTTTCGATTTACTCATATAAATTAACAACTCACAGAAATGATCGGCTGAAATGGCATTTAATCGAGACAATCCACTTCCATCATTAATTTTCATTCCTTCCAAATTAATTTTTGAATCCCAATATTGATGAAAAGCTTTAATACTCTCAGAATTTGAGCCGATATTTTTAGTTTCGTATCCAATTAGGTTAAATAAACCTTCAGCGAATAAATTAACACTCTTAAGATTCGTCCAATAGGCAATTTCCTGAACTGTCTCACCTTGTTGGGCAAATAGTAAAGTGAAGTTATTAGAATAATTGTTTTTTCCAAGGAATAAGCGTTGTGATGTAGCACCATTTTTAACTTCAACTCCCCTAGATTCCAATATTTCCAACCAATATTTAGCAAGATGTAATTCTGGGTCAGGCATACTGCCTTTTACGATGAAATTAGACTGATTGGCTGGAATTTTTCCTGTAGCTATACGTTGATACGTAAATGGAGCGCCATACACGTAACAATCATCACCACTTACACTAGCAGCTAAGACACTATTCGAAAAAGTCAAACCGTCTATTTTTGGATATATAGATTTTAAAATAGTTTTTGAACCAATCTTACCAGAACTAAAATTTAATTTGACGGTATTATCATAAAAATTAATTCCTCCTGAAACCGCCCCAAAATAATTCCCAAGGTCATTTGCTGACCATCCAGTTGGGGCACCTTCATAGCCAAAACTACTGCCGTCTGAAATCACTGAACCCGTTACGCCATGAATTCCTTTCGATATCAAAGAATCAGTCCAAGCTTTTAAAAAAAGTAATTCTTCATTTTCATTACTAAAAAATTTACTTCCAAGGGACACATCGCCGCCACCACGAATCCAAATATTCCCGTGTAAAATACCTAAACTATCAATTGGTCCATCGATATAGACCCTAGTAATGGCTCTATATTGAGGTCCCAGTATTTCGAATGCACTTGCGGTACTAAACAATTTAGTTGTTGATGCACTAACAATTGCTCTTTTTGCATCAAAACTTGCAATTACATTTCCACCAGAAATTTCAACGGCCTTAAAAGAGACCAAAGCATTTTTTAAAATTGGATCTTGAGTAAAACGATTTATTGCATCTTGAGGTGTTTGAGCGGTAATTACCGAAAAAACAAACAAGAATAAGATAAAGATGTACTTTTGCATTAGGAATATTTCAATAAAGTTGCTGAAATTACCTTTAATAATTTAACTCATTACGAAATTAAAATTAACATAGATTTGTTTGCATGTTATGGATCAATCAAAAAAAATTCGAGTTTTAAGAATTATTAATCGTTTCAATATTGGAGGTCCAGTCTATAATGCGGTGCTCCTTAGTGCTTATTTACCTGGTGATTACGAAACTTTATTGGTGGGAGGAAACCCTGAAGAAGGAGAAGCAAATGCCCTATATATAGCAACACAGCATGGTGTAAAACCATTATTGCTTCCTGAAATGAAAAGAAATCCAAATTTAATTTCCGATTTAAAAACATTAAAAAAATTAAAGGCGATTATTAAGGAATTCAAACCAGACATTGTCCATACACACGCGTCGAAAGCAGGGGCCCTCGGAAGAAGGGCGGCAAAACAATGTAAGGTACCTGTTATCGTTCACACCTTTCATGGGCATATATTTCATTCCTATTTTAGTTTCTGGAAAACACAACTCTATAGAATTATAGAGAAGAGATTAGCAAAAATTAGTAATGGTATTATTGCGATTTCACCAAAGCAAAAAGAAGAATTATCAGAAACCTTTAAAATTTGTCATCCCAATAAAATTGAAGTTGTTCCCCTGGGGTTTGATCTTTCTCCTTTTCACCAAAACAAAGAAGAGAAAAGAAAAGTTACACGAGCAGAACACCATCTTAAGGATTCTGAATTAGCAATAGCCATCATTGGAAGGCTTGCCCCAATAAAAAATCACGATTTATTTTTAGATTCTGTTGAAAAAGTAGCAACTCAAACCACCAAAGAATTGGTGATATTTATTGTGGGTGACGGTGAAGAAAACTTAAGGATCTCGAATCGAGTTACAGCATTGAAAAATAAGGGTATTGATGTTCGAATGACCTCTTGGATTCATAATATTAGTGACTTTAATGCAGGAATGGATCTCATTTGTTTGAGCTCAAAGAATGAGGGGACCCCTGTAAGTTTAATTGAGGCCCAAGCGGCGGGAATCCCAATTATATCAACCAATGTAGGTGGAATAAAAGATGTAATTTTACCTAACGAAACAGGGGTTTTGGTGAGCGAAATGACTGTAGATTCGTATAGTAAAGCACTACTAGAATTAATTGAGGATGAAAAAAAACGAAAATTAATGTCACAAAAAGGGTGGTCCTTCGTAGAAGAAAAATTCCAATACCCTATTCTTATGAATAACATGGATAACTATTATAAAAAATTACTGCTAAAAGCAAAGAGATGAAAAGCAATTATACATCCATTTTTCTTATTTCCGCTTTATCGCTAATCCTGCTTAGTATTTCTACTTCATGTGGAAATCTGAACAGCAATGTGATGTTTAAAATACCAAAGAAGTCTAATTTTAAATATGATTCCATTCCTGAAAAACAAGCTACAGATTACCGAATTAGTTCAGGAGATAGATTTAGTTTTCTTTTTTCAACCAATAATGGAGAAAAAATAATATTTGGACAATCTGGTATTGATAATGCATCTGGCAACAATCAACAGTTACAATCCAATTCAAATAGTAGGGATTATTTGGTAAGACAAGATGGTACAGCAGAACTACCTCTCGTTGGAATAATTCCTGTTGCTGGATTGTCAATTGTAGAGTTAGAGGATGAGCTGACTAAAAAATTATCAAAAAATTACATAGATCCATTTGTACAAATTAGAGTTACCAATCAGCGTGTTTTAGTTTTTCCTGGTAAAGGAACCGCACAAGTTGTTTACCTTATAAATACCAACACCTCTTTGTTAGAAGTTTTAGCGATATCGGGTGGAATAAGAGAAGAAGCTCGTGCCAATAGCATTAAGTTAATTCGGAAAGTCAATGGAAAAAGGGAAATTTATTCCATAGATTTATCAAGTATCGCAGGACTCAAATCAGCTGAAATGTTAGTGGAAAGCAATGACTATATTTATATTGATACCAAGCCGAGAATTGCAAGTACCGTCTTAAAAGAGATCGGTCCTTGGTTGAGTGTTTTCACAAGTTCATTTGCTATTTATGCTTTAATTATTAAATAATGGCTGACTTAAATTCTTTTGTTATAAATAAAGATTTCAATCCAATTGTATTGGAAAATGTAATCCGTAGATATTGGTACAAACCATTCATACTTATCGGAATTTCATTAATTGTAGCTTTTACTTATTTGAGGTATAAAAAACCTATTTATGAGTCAAATGCCTCTCTTCAAGTAATACAGGAAGACCGAGTGAAAGAGGTTCTTGGCTCTGAATCTAGTCCGATTGCAGCTTCAAATGACATTTCTAAAGAAGTAGAATTACTGAGGTCGGAGGTGCTTTTTGGTCAAATGTTAAATAAATTGAATCTAACAACTAGTATACGTTCAGAGGGGAAATTTCTCATTAAAGATTTATATGGGGTGAGTCCCTTTTCAATTATTACCTATGATATTAAGGATTCAAGTATTTGTGGAGAAAGAATTGATGTATCCATTGATAACGGGAATCTAATTCATTTGAATTATGCCATTAACGGACGTCTTTTTCATGCAAAAGGAATAATTAATCAAGAAATTAATAACCAACATTTTAAAATTTCACTGCGCACTTCTGAATTTTCCGCTTTTAAAGATGCTGTTGAAAACAATAAAATATTCTTTGTTTTTAACAACAAACAAATCCTACTAGATGCAATGAAAAGTAATCTTTCGGTAAATCCAATTGATGAAAGTGCAAAAACCATACTTATTTCATATAGTGACCATAATCCCATATTGTGCAGAGATGTTGTTCAAACGATATTAAATGTTTATCTAAACTATGACAAACAAAACAAACAAAGTAAAACAGATAATACCATTGCATTTATTGATCAACAATTGGACTCCTTATCTAGAATTTTAAAAAATTCAAAAGATAGCTTAAGTGATTTTCAACGCAGTGAAAGATTGCCTAATCCTGAAAAAGCAGAAATTCAATTGTCCGACAATATTAATGATTTAACCCAACGCTTGCTTGAAACCAATGAGGAAATATCCACGCTGGCTATGGTGAATTCAAGAATTAACATTGACCCGAATCGACTTGAAATTTATAGATTAATTCCTGAAATGGTAGGTAAAAAAAGTTTTGAAGGAACTGTTTTACGCCAAGTCGAGGACTTAAATAAACTATTGGAGACCGAAGAAGATCTTTTAAGAGATGTAACGCAGGAAAACAGACAAATTAAAGTGATCAATGAGCGCATTAATAATCGCATTTTTTCCATTAAGAAAAGTTTGAAAATTATTGACGAGCGATTAAGACATGATCGATCGATGATACAAGAAAAAATCAATGAAATAGAAGGGGAATATTATGGTTTACCAGAAAAAACCATGGAATTTGAACGTTTAAAATACATGGAGGAATTAAACAATCGCTATTTCTCTTTATTTACCGAGAAAAAGATTGAGTTTGA
Source organism: Crocinitomicaceae bacterium (assembly GCA_044339115.1). Lineage (GTDB taxonomy): Bacteria > Bacteroidota > Bacteroidia > Flavobacteriales_D > Crocinitomicaceae > UBA952. The sequence goes on along the minus strand of JBIIWA010000010.1, from coordinate 88,231 downwards.
ACTTTCCAACGCAGGATATTCTACTTCTAACAGGATTTTGAGTGAACCAATGGTTCCTACAGACCCAATGTATCCGAGAGTTGGCGTAGTTTATTTATTTGCCTTTCTTTTAGGATTGGTCTCAGGCCTTGGGCTTCTTGTAATTCGTTACTTGACCTATAATGAGATTACTACACTTCAAGATCTTCAAAGTTTATTGCCAACTGAAACCAACTTTTTGGGTTCCATTCCACTGTACAAGAAGAAAATGAAATTTTCTCAAGTTGTAGTAAATGAATCATCAAAGTCAAGACTAGCAGAATCGATTCGGAATATTAGAGCAAATATGAGTTTCATTAATAAAGACGCTAAAGTGATTGCCATTTCCTCTTCTGTTTCTGGTGAAGGTAAAACTTTCGTTGTTTTAAATTTAGCTGGAATGATTGCGCTGGGTGGAAAAAAAACGATCTTAATCGATTTAGATTTAAGAAAGCCAAAAGTCCATTTAGGTTTTAATGCAGACAATCATCTTGGGATGAGTAATTTATTGTCTGGTCATTCGTCTCTTGGTGAAGTGATTCAATCCTCAGAAATTCCTGGTTTAGATTTCATTACTGCCGGTCCAATCCCCCCGAATCCTTCAGAATTAATTCAAAGTGTTGCCTTTCAGCAATTTTTAGAAGATTTGAAATTAAAATATGATATTATTTTAATTGATAACCCTCCAGTAGGAATAGTCTCTGATGGTATTCACATTCTTGCGCAAGCTGATATTCCAATCTATGTATTTAAATCTAAATATTCGAAAAGAATTTTCGCTCAGAGAGTTGAAGAATTATTTAGTATTCAAAAACTAAAATCACTCAATGTTATTCTTAATGGCGTTGATGAGAAAAGATCATTCTATGGTTATGGTTATGGTTATGGTTATGGTTATGGTTATACAAATTCAGGGTATTATTCAGATGATGCAGAAATCAACTTTCTTCGTAAAATTTGGAACAAAATAAGTAATTTATGGAGACGGAGAAATTAGAAATTGAAGGTTTAATGCTATTAAAACCTGGATTATTTGAAGATGAAAGAGGTGTTTTTACAGAAAGTTTTCATGAAGAAAAATACAAAGAAATATTAGGCGATTTCAGCTTTAAACAAGACAATCAAAGTGTTTCAAAATTAAATGTTCTAAGAGGTTTGCATTTTCAATCTCCACCTTTTGAACAAGGGAAATTGGTACATGTTGCCCATGGAAGTGTTCTCGATATTGCAGTTGATATAAGGAAATCAAGTTCTACCTACGGACAATATGTAGCTGTTCAACTCGACGCAATTAATAAATGGCAATTCTGGATTCCTCCAGGTTTTGCGCATGGATTTGTAGCGCTTGAGAAAGACACTGTCTTTTGCTACAAATGCACGAACTATTATGCACCAACACACGAACACACTATATTGTGGAACGATCAAGATTTACAAATTAATTGGGGAACTGACGCAGCTCTTGTTTCGCAAAAAGATAAAGAAGGTATAATGTTTAATCAATTTAATAGCCCTTTTTAATGGATAAGAACCTACTCATTTCCTTTCTTTTTATTATTGTTCCGTGGCTCATAACACTCGTAATTAACGGATTACTTTTAAAGTTTTCACAAACTTTAGGGATTCGCAATAAAAATGATGTTACCATCCGCTGGAGCAATACCTCAAAACCTTCACTTGGAGGAATTAGCATGTATGTTAGTTTTTTAGTTTGTGTGTTTTTATATTTGGTAATTAATGTAAAGACCAATATATTTAATGATAGTCATCTGATTGGATTATTTATCGCGTCCGGGCTTGCATTTATAATGGGCTTAGCTGATGATGCCTACAACACAAAACCACTTCTTAAGTTTTCCATTCAAATTGTTTGCGGATTGATTATCGCAATGAGTGGTCCCGTAATTAATTTGAGTAGTCACTACTGGTTGAATGCATTTCTCACAGTTTTTTGGGTAATCATCTTAATGAATTCCTTAAACATGCTAGACAATATGGATGGGATTACGACCACTGTTGTGATTTTTATTCTTCTGAGCTGTCTTTGCTGTAATTTAGTCTTTAATATTGATAGTATCCCCTATTGGAATTATATTTTAATTGGTTTAATTAGTTCACTAATTGGTTTTTTACGGTACAACGCACCATCTGCAAAAATATTTATGGGTGATTCTGGAAGTCAATTTTTAGGTCTGATTGCAGCATTTTTCAGCATTAAATTTTTATGGAATTTTGACATGTCGTTTCAAGTTCCTGTTTGGAATAAATTTTATGTCGTCTTAATTTGTTTTACTGCACCAGCAATTGATTCTTTGAGTGTTGTTATCAATAGACTCAAAAAAAGACAAAGTCCGATGGTTGGAGGAAAAGATCATACCACACACCATCTTGTTTATGCAGGATATTCGGAGAAACAAGTTTGGTATGTATTTATTTTCATAAGTTTTATGGCTTCCTTTTTAGGAATAATTATGATCTATTTGGTTCGAAATGAAATGAGATATGAAAGTTTACTTTTAACCCCTTTCTTTTTTATTGCCTTTTATTTTCTTTATAGAAATACACAAAAATATAAACAGCCGGATAAGTAAATAACTACCTTTGTTTTCAATGTGCTAACTATGAAACAAATATTACTTTTTAGCTGCTTATTTATCATTCTTTCTTGTCAACAAAAGGATAATAACGCAATAGACAAGCCCAATTTAAAACCAATTCAAAATCAAACCCTCCCTACTCTTCCAAAGGAGATGGAACTTTTTGGTCAAAAAATCAATTTAGAAGATGAGGATTTAATGGAAAGATTAGATAGAGAAATTCTAATGAATACTTATGCGCAATCTGCAACAAATCTTTACATAAAAAGGGCAAATCGTTTCTTTGGTCCAATTGAAAAAATTCTAAAAAAAGAACAAGTTTCCGATGACTTTAAATACCTCGCTGTCGCTGAAAGTGGACTAGCGAATGTTCAAAGTCCAGTAGGCGCTAGCGGATTCTGGCAGTTTATGCCCGCTACAGCAAAAGAATACGGTTTAGTGATCAATGATGAAATAGACCAGCGCTTAGATTTAGAAAAGAGCACTCATGCTGCTTGTCAATATTTAAAAAATGTAAACCAAGAATTTAACAATTGGATTATGACCGCAGCAGCATTCAATAGAGGAATGGGAGGTGTTCGTTCCGATATGAATAGACAATATACCACTCATTATTTTGATTCTGAAATGAACAATGAAACAGCAAGATATGTTTTTAGAATAATGGCACTTAAAATAATTATGGAAAACCCAAAAGCATACGGCTATTATATCCCTAAAGAGCAATTGTATAAGCCCTTAGAAACAAAAAAAATAAAAGTTAAATCTCCTATTAAAAACTTAGCGCTTTGGTCAAAAAATCACGGTGTAAATCTTAAAATAGTTAGAAAACTAAATCCTTGGATTTTGAAAAATTCACTGATGCAAATGAATAAGCCTCAACTACTTTTGTTGCCAGGAGAAAATTGTAAGTTAAAAAATTATGCATCCTATTCTAAATGACCAATAAAGAAATTGAAAGCGGCAGTATTCAAATACATGGCGCTAAAGAGCATAATTTAAAAAACATTGATCTTACTATTCCAAGAAATAAACTTATTGTTTTCACTGGATTAAGTGGTAGTGGGAAATCTTCTTTAGCATTTGATACGCTTTTTGCTGAAGGACAAAGACGCTACATAGAAACATTTTCATCTTATGTTCGACAATTTATCGGTGGTTTAGAAAGACCTGATGTAGATAAAATTGATGGCCTTAGTCCCGTGATTGCTATTGAACAGAAAACTGTTTCCAGATCTCCAAGATCTACTGTCGGAACGATTACAGAACTTTATGATTTTTTTCGCTTGTTGTTTGCTCGAGCAGGAACTGCCTATTCCTACGTTAGTGGGAATAAAATGATTAAATATTCTGATGATGAAATAGCCTCTATAATTCAAAAAAAATATTCAGGTAAAAAAATCGCCCTACTTGCCCCAAAGATAAGAGGTAGAAAAGGTCATTATAGAGAGTTGTTTGAGCAAATGCAACGAATGGGTTTCACAAAGGTTCGAGTAGATGGTGAAATCCAAGATATTGTCAAAGGAATGAAATTAGACCGCTATAAAGTTCACGATATTGAATTGGTGGTGGATCGACTTCTGGTGGAAGAAAAAGATTATAAAAGATTGTATGATGCCATTCTTCTGTCTATGAAACATGGCGATGCCATTATGATGGTGCATGATCTGGAATCAAATGCTTGTCATTATTTCAGCCGTTCTTTGATGTGTCCTGACAGCGGTATTAGTTATCCCGAACCTGAACCAAGTCTATTTTCTTTCAACTCACCCTATGGAGCATGTCAAAAATGTAGCGGATTAGGAGAAGTTAGTGTTGCTTCACTAGATAAAATAATTCCAGATCCAAAATTGTCCGTTAGAAAAGGTGGTTTTGCACCGCTTGGCGAATATAAAAAAACTTGGATCTTTGATAAGATAGAAACCTTAATTTCCCAGGAAGGATATTCTCTTTCAAGTCCACTAGGAGAAATTGATGCCGACTTAATTCAATTGTTACTTTATGGTAATGATGACATGGAATTAGAAAGAGAAGGTCAAACTGAAAAATTTGAAGGGATTATTAATTTCATTACCCGTCATGCGGATGAGAGTTCGGCCGCTATTCAACGATGGGCGCAAGGTTTCATGAATAAAAAGACTTGTGACAGTTGTCACGGAACGCGTTTAAGAAAGGAGGCTTTGCATTTTAAAATTGGTGATCATCATATTGGCGATATCGCTCAAATGGACCTAATTATCCTTTGGAATTGGCTGTTGGAAATTGAAGGAAAACTGAGCAAAGATCAATTGAGTATTGCTTTTGAAATTATTAAGGAAATTAAAGCTAGACTTGGATTTATTCTGGATGTTGGATTGTCCTATCTTACACTAAACCGTTCATCCAAAACTTTATCCGGTGGTGAAGCACAACGCATCAGATTGGCTACCCAAATTGGCACTGAACTGATCAATGTTTTGTATATTCTCGACGAACCGTCGATTGGATTACACCAAAGAGATAATACTAGATTGATTAAATCTTTAGAAAAATTAAGAGATGCAGGGAATACTGTTTTGGTGGTTGAACACGATAAGGAGATGATGGAAGCTGCTGATTGTATTGTTGACATTGGTCCCGGCGCAGGAATTCATGGAGGAGAGATCATGTATTCAGGAAATTATCAAGGTTTACTAGAGACAGATAGCTTGACAGCATCCTACTTAAATGGCACTAAGAAAATTGAATTGCCTAAGAAAAGAAGAAAAGGAAATGGTACTTTTCTCAACTTGAAAAAAGCAAGTGGTAATAACTTAAAGAATGTAGACCTCAAACTTCCATTAGGAACTTTCATCTGTGTCACAGGAGTTTCTGGAAGCGGGAAATCCTCTTTGATCAATAATACCCTCTACCCTATTTTATTAAAGCATATCTATCATGGAGTAAGAGAACCGCTTCCTTATGGGAGTATTGATGGACTGGAACATATTGACAAGGTCATCGATATAGATCAAAGTCCAATTGGACGTACACCAAGATCTAACCCTGTCACCTACACCAAAGTTTTTGATGAAATTAGAAGTCTATATGCCTCGATTCCAGAAGCTCAAATTCGAGGTTATAAACCTGGAAGATTTTCATTTAATGTTTCTGGAGGTAAATGCGAAATTTGTAACGGAGGCGGTATGCGCTTGGTAGAAATGAATTTTTTGCCTGATGTTTATGTCAATTGTGAGGGCTGTCAAGGGAAACGCTACAATCAAGAAACACTTGAAATTAGATATAAGGGAAAATCAATTGCTGATGTATTGGCAATGAATATTCAAGATGCTGTCGAGTTTTTTGAACATATCCCAAAAATACACAGGGTATTGACAACTCTTGAAAGTGTTGGACTTGGCTATATCTCCTTGGGTCAATCTTCTACAACCTTATCCGGAGGAGAAGCTCAGCGCATTAAACTTGCGAGTGAATTAACGAAAAGAGGGACAGGAAAAACTATGTATCTCCTCGACGAACCTTCTACAGGATTACATTTTGAAGATATTCGCATGCTTGTGAATGTGCTGCAAAGACTTGTTGATGAAGGAAATACTGTAGTAGTTATTGAACATAATTTAGACATCATTAAAATTGCAGATTGGCTTATCGATATTGGTCCAGAAGGTGGGAATAGTGGAGGGAAAATTGTTGGAAGTGGAACTCCAGAACAATTTGTATCCAAGTTTGAAAAGGTATCCTTTACAGCACACTATTTAAAAGAAGAACTTGAAAATTAAATAAATTCGAAAAAAACATAAACATAAATGATTTCGGTAGTGAAAATTGAATTAATTTTACGGCTCAATTGAAAGAATAATTATTTAAAACTAAGAACATGGCATTAGAAATTACAGATGCAAATTTTGATGAGTTGGTAATGAACTCAACGCAACCGGTTGTTGTTGACTTTTGGGCAGAATGGTGTGGCCCTTGTCGTATGATAGGACCAGTAATAGAAGAAATGGCTACTGAATATGAAGGAAAAGCTTTAATCGGTAAAGTTAATGTTGATTTAAACTCTTCTGTTTCTGCCAAATTTGGTGTTAGAAGTATTCCAACGGTGCTATTTATAAAAAATGGAGAGGTGGTCGATAAATCAGTTGGCGCAGTTCCTAAAGCAACTTTAATTGCGAAATTAGACGCTATTTTATAATAAAAACTGAAAGTCGAGCAATCGACTTTTTTTATACACAAAACTTTTTAATGGAGAATTTTTTTAAACGATTGAAGTTATACGGAATTGGATTTGGAATTGGATTATTTTGCGTTTTTTTCTTTTTCAAAAATAGAGGATGCTCTTGGTTGCCCGAAAACAAAGTAAAAGCATCAATACTTCAACGAATTATATATATCCATTCTGAAGACTCCTTAGATTTTACTAAGCTGAAACTTGGAAGTTCTGATGTTAAAAAAATGATTGATGCTGGCTCTGTTGTTTTTTCTGAAAGTAAAAAGAAAGGTGATCCTAGAGCTTATGTAGTGTCGTGTGTAACTCCAAAAGGAAAAAAGCTCAACTGGATTTTCACTTTGCCTGACGGGAGTTTTGTTAGTGAACTTAAAATTAATTCAAAAGAAATAATTCCAGCGATTAATAAAGTTCGAAATTCAATTAATGGAAAAGGTATTCCCATCTATTTCCCAAAAAATGACGAGCTCTTTTATTTTGGAGAAAAGGAAAATCTAAAAAAACAATTAAAAAATCTAGGCTTTCTTAAAAGTAAAGATCTGCAAGCTAAATTGGAGAAGGACTCTTACATCAATTTCGAGAACACCAAATTCGATGGTCAAAATTCTACTCATTTTCTTGAGAATGAAAATTTTGAAATAGAAGCAACTTGGTACAAAGAGAAAATAACGATCAAAAGACTAAGCGAAAAAAAATAATTTCCTACTATTTAGCTATCATTTTATCACCTTTTGTTGTTAATAAGTATGTGATTCTGTTGATTTCATTCAATTAGTAATTACTATTTTTGAAGCATGGAATTTTCGGCCCAACAAATTGCAGAAATCCTTAAGGGAGAAATAATTGGCGATAGCAATGTCTCTGTAAAAGAGCTTGCGAAAATAGAAGAAGGAAAGCTAGGCGCTTTGTCTTTCTTGTCTAATCCAAAATATGAGGAATTTATTTATACTACAGGTTCTAGTATTTGTATCGTAAATAATTCTTTTGAACCTTCCAAAAATTTACCAGAAACATTAACACTGATAAAAGTTGTTGATGCATATGCCTGCTTCGCACAGCTTTTGGAGGTTTATGCCGATATGAATAAAAAGCAGGCAGGAATTGAAGTACCTAATTGCATCGATCCAACTGCGCAATTAGGCGACAATATCCACCTTGGAGCTTTTGCTTATGTAGGTAAAAATGTAAAGATTGGTAAGAATTGTGTCATTTATCCCCATGTATTTATTGGTGACAATGCCCTTATTGATGAAAACACAACAATTTACCCAAATGTAACGGTTTATGACGCTTCAGTGATTGGAAAAAATTGTATCATTCACGCAGGTGTCGTAATTGGATCTGATGGTTTTGGATTCGCTCCTGATGGCAATGGTGTTTATAAGAAAGTACCGCAAATTGGAAATGTAGTAATAGAAGATGATGTCGAAATTGGGGCCAATACTACAATTGATAGAGCAACAATGGGTTCTACCTATATTCGAAAAGGTGTGAAAATTGATAATCTATGTCAAATTGCTCATAATGTTGAAGTTGGTGAACATACAGCAATGGCGTCGCAAGTTGGAATTGCAGGTTCTGCTAAGATTGGAAAACGCGTTATCATTGGCGGACAAGCCGGTATAGGTGGACATCTTTCTATCGCAGATCAAACTCAAATCGCTGGACAATCGGGCGTAGCATCTACCATAAAAACCGCACAAGCATTGATGGGAACTCCTGTCATTCCGCTTAGAGATTTTAAAAAATCTCATATAGTGTTTAAACAATTACCTAGCATGTTGAAACGGGTAGTTGAATTAGAAACAAAATTAGCAGCACTTATTTCAAAAAAGTAATAGCATGTCAGAAAAACAATGTACCCTTAAAGCACCTATTCAATTCAAAGGGATTGGTTTGCATACCGGAGAAGCAGTGACACTAGAAATTTGTCCAGCACCAGACAATCACGGTTATAAGTTTCAAAGAATTGATTTGCCAGGCGAGCCAATAATTAAAGCAGATGTCGATTTAGTGGTTGCAACAGACAGAGGAACTACGCTTGAATCAGCAGGAGCACGCGTTTATACAACCGAACATGTACTCGCAGCACTTTATGGTTGTCAAATCGATAATGCATTAATAAAACTGAATGCACCAGAAGTACCTATCATGGACGGAAGTTCAAAATTGTATGTTGATGCCATTCTGAAAACTGGTTATGTAGAACAAGAGGCCACTAGAGACTATTTTGAATTAACTGAAAATATTCCTTGGGAAGATTTAGAAAATGGAATTGAATTTTTAGCGATCCCAGATAAAAATTACAGATTAACAGTGATGGTGGATTATAAGTCCCCTGTTCTTGGAACTCAACACGCAAGCATGTACAATATAGGTGATTTTAATACTGAAATTGCTCCTTGTAGAACTTTTGTCTTTCTGAGAGAATTGGAGTATCTGGCTCAAAATAATTTGATAAAAGGTGGAGATTTAGACAATGCCATCGTATTAGTAGATCGCGTAGATATTTCGCAAGAAGAATTGAATCGACTTGCTAAATTATTGGGTAAGGAAGATTTGAAAATTGAAATCGAAGGCATTGGAGTACTTAATAGTTCTAAATTAAAATATGAAAACGAGCCCGCTCGACATAAATTATTAGACATTGTTGGCGATTTAGCACTTATTGGAAAACCTATTAAAGCTCATATTTTAGCAGCACGTCCAGGTCACTCAGGAAATGTTCGATTTGCGAAAATTTTAAAAGAACAAATCAAAAAACAACAAAATCAAGGAAGAGTTTTTGACATCACTAAAACACCGCTTTACGATAGTATCGCCATAGAAAGCATGCTTCCGCATCGTTTTCCTTTTTTGATGGTGGATAAAATCATGGAGATTAATGATCTGACCATAATTGGGGTGAAAAATGTCACCATGAATGAACCAATTTTTACAGGTCATTTTCCTGGAAATCCTGTTTTTCCCGGAGTGCTTCAAATTGAAGCCATGGCGCAAGTTGGAGGTATTTTCGCACTAAGTAAGGTGGAAGAACCGCATTTGTACTCTACCTATTTTATGAAAATAGACAAGGTGAAATTCAAGCAAAAAGTAGTGCCTGGTGATACCTTGGTTTTTGAATTAACTCTACTTTCACCGATCAGAAGAGGATTGGTTGAAATGGGCGGAAAAGCATATGTAAATGGGAATTTAGTGATGGAAGCTGAAATGCTTGCTCAAGTAATCAAAGATAAAGTATAAATATGCAAAGTCCACTAGCGTCTATTTCTCACTTAGCCAAATTGCATAATAACGTAAGAGTTGATCCTTTTACCTGCATACATGAAGATGTTATTATCGGAGAAGGTTCTCATATTCACTCAAATGTAACCATCTATCCAGGAACAAGAATTGGTAATAATTGTGAAGTTTTTCCCGGTGCTGTGATTGGAGTGATTCCACAAGATTTGAAATTCGAAGGGGAATATACAACGGTGGAAATTGGAGACAATACAACCATTAGAGAATGTGTTACCATACATCGTGGAACGAAAGACAAATGGAAAACATCGATTGGAAAAAATTGCTTGTTGATGACTTATGTGCATGTTGCACACGATTGCCAAATTGGAAATAATGTAATTCTTGCAAGTTATGTCGGACTCTCCGGACATGTAGTTATTGATGATTTTGCAATTTTAGAAGGCAAAGTAGCAGCGCAACAATTTGTTCATATCGGTCGACATGCTTTTATTGGTGGCGCTTCTTTAGTTAGAAAAGATGTCCCTCCATTTATTAAATCCGCAAGAGAACCAATGACATTTGCTGGAGTAAACTCGGTTGGTTTGCGCAGAAGAGGTTTTACAGATGATGAAGTTAGAACGATTGAGGATGTATATAGAAGTATTTACATTCAAAGCAGTAATATGTCCAAAGGAATGCAAAATGTAAAAGAGACTTTTCCTGAAAGCGCCCTAAAAGATGAAATAATTCAGTTTATAGAAAGCTCAGATAAAGGAGTTATAAGGGGCATGATCTAATGAAATTGACAAGAGGGGATATTGTTGAATTGACCATTCATGCTTATAGTTTTGGTGGAAGAGGAATCTCTCGCATTCCCATTGAAGATTCACATTTCATTATTTTTGTTGACAATGCGTTCCCTGGACAAATTGTAAAAGCAAAAATAGATGTCAAAAGGAAAAATCATGCTGAAGCTCAATTAATTGAGGTGATTCAGAGATCTCCTGAAGAAGAAGTGAAGAGTTTCCAGGAAATTTCGGGAGGGCCTTACATCTATGTTCCTACCAAAATTCAAGAAAAAGTTAAAGAAGAATCAACACTAAGTACCTTCAGTAAAATTTCTGGAATAAAAAATCTTGCTGACGTATACGATGGTTTTATCAGTTCACCACTTCATTATTTTTACCGAAATAAAATGGAGTACAGTTTCTCTTCCATTGAACATTGCTTGCAGAGTGGAACAGAAAAAGACAATGCATTTGCCTTAGGATTCAAACGCAGAGGTACATGGTGGAAAGTGGAAAGTTTAGATAAACCTAGCGGACTTTTTGATGAAGAATGGGAAGCGAAACTCCATTTGATTCGCACCCATCTGGAAGGAAGCTCTCTCCCCGCTTGGCATCCACCAAAAAAAGAGGGGTTTTTTAGACATATTGTGATTCGAAAGTCTTTTCAATCCAATCAACTACTCATCAACCTAGTGACCTCTTCTGACGGTTTACATATTTTTGATGCTCAAGCATTTGCAAGTTTTTTAATTTCCTTATTCGGAGATAGAATCGCTGGGATTCAACATACCATTAATGACAATGTTGCTGATAGATCGAAAATTGAAAATGGAGAAAGTAAACTGCTCTATGGCGAAGGAGTTGTAGAAGAAACTATAGCAGGATTGAGATTTGAAATTAGTATGGAAAGTTTCTTTCAAACCAATCCAGCTTGTGCAGAATTACTCTATGCAAGAGCCATCGATTATTTACTGGAAGATGAAGTGAAAAAAGACAGTGTAGTCTTAGATTTATTTTGTGGGACAGGTACCATTGCTCAATTGATCGCCAAGCGACAATTAAAATCACTTGCCCCAATTTCTATAATTGGTGTTGATATTGTTGAACAAGCCATTGAAGATGCAATTAGAAATGCCAAGTTAAATGGCTTAGAAGATCTTTCTTTTTTTGCTGCAGATGTTGGAAAATTTCTAAAGCAAATGCCTGAATTTGAAGGCGCAATTGCTGCCTTAATTCTGGATCCTCCAAGAGCCGGAATAGCACCAAAGACATTGCAAAAAGTAATCGATTTAGGATCTAAAATAATAGTTTATATCTCCTGCAACCCTTCAACGCAAGCAAGAGATGCTTCCTTGTTGATTGATGCGGGATATGTTCTCGAAAAATACACCCTTGTCGATCAATTTCCGCACACGGGACATATCGAATCAATTGCGAAATTCGTAAAGAAATGAAGGTAGAACTGATTTCTATTGGTGATGAATTGCTTATTGGCCAAACCATTAACACCAATGCCTCTTGGTTGGGTCAAGAACTTTCGCTTTTAGGGTGTAAAATAATCAAAGGAGTTACCATATCAGATACTAAAGATGCCATTACTGGTGCTTTAGATGAAATTCAAAATACTACACAATTGTGCATTATCACCGGCGGACTAGGTCCGACAAATGATGATATCACAAAATATACGCTTGCCTCCTATTTTGATATGGAACTTGAAATGAATGAGGAAATTAAATTAAAGATTCAACAATATTTTCTTAAACGAAATCGACCAATGCTCTCCGTGAATGAAGATCAAGCATTGATGCCCAAAGGAGCTTTAGTGCTCAACAATAATTATGGAACTGCCGCTGGAATATTAATCGAGAAAAATAATCAGATTTTTGTCAGCTTGCCAGGAGTTCCCTATGAAATGAAAGGAATTGTTCTAGAAGAATTGATCCCTTATTTAAAAAATAGATTTGAGCTTAAAGGAAAAGGATACAAAACTGCCCTTACGCAAGGTATTGGAGAATCATTTTTAGCAGAAAAAATAAAGACTTGGGAAGAGGATCTCACGAAAAATAATTTTTCTCTTGCTTATTTACCTTCCCCAGGATTCGTTAAATTAAGAATTACCGCGCAAAATGATCAAGAAGGATTAGATGAAATTAATACCTATTTTAAAAGATTAGAACAACTGATTCCAGAGGCGCTATTTGGTTATAATGAAGACACACTCCCGAAAGTTATTGGCGCCAAGCTGAAAGAAAAAAATCTTAGTATTGGTACCGTTGAAAGTTGTACGGGTGGAATGTTGGCCGCTCAAATTAGTTCTGTTTCAGGTGCTTCAGAATATTTTATGGGTTCTTTATTGACCTATAGCAATGAAATGAAAAGCAAATTGGCAGCAGTTGATCCTAGACTAATTGAAGCATATGGAGCAGTAAGTGAGAAAGTTGCCTGCGCAATGGCTGAAGGAGGTAGGGAAAAGTTAAATGTTTCCATCTGTATTGCGACCACTGGAATTGCTGGTCCAACTGGAGGAACGGATACTAAACCAGTCGGTTTGGTTTGGATTGCGATTGCAACACCATCAAGGACAATTTCAAAGTCCTTTCAATATGGAGATCAAAGAGATAGAAATATACAAATGGCGGTAGCATCAGCGCTTAATTTACTTCGCTATGAGGTGCTTAGCTAAAAAAAGAAATCATTAGATTTAAAATTAAGCAAGAAACCATCATTTGACTTTGAAGAAATATTAAAAAAAGATTGGTTTTTGTTTGTATTTATTGGAAAAATATCTTTTCTTTGCACCCGCTTAAAGATTTACAATAAACTATCACACATGTCTCGAGTTTGTCAATTAACAGGAAAGTCAGTTATGGTGGGGAACAATGTTTCTCACTCTAATCGCAAAACGAAGCGTCGTTTTTATCCTAACCTTATAACTAAGAAATTTTTCATTCCAGAAGAAGATCGTTATATTACATTAAAAATATCAACATCTGCTTTACGAACAATCAATAAGAATGGTCTTGTGGCTTGCCTTAAAGAAGCGCGTAAAAAAGGGTTTTTAAAATAATCAACTGTTGTGAAACAGAAATAAGTAAAAGAAATGGCTAAGAAATCAAAAGGGAATAGAATCCAAGTAATTCTTGAGTGCACAGAGCACAAAACCACAGGAATGGCGGGAACATCTCGTTACATTACTACAAAGAATCGTAAGAATACACCGGATAGAATGGAAATTAAAAAGTTCAATCCAATTCTTAAGAAGTATACAATTCATAAAGAAATTAAATAATATAAGTCATGGCAAAGAAAGTTGTTGCAACACTACAAAAAGGTGGCGGAAAAGAACATACGAAAGTGATTAAAATGGTGAAGTCTGAAAAGACTGGCGCTTACTCTTTCAAACAAGAAATTGTACACAATGACAAAGTAAAAGAATGGTTTACTAAAGGTTAATTGTGAAACACATTTAAAATACTAAAGCTTCCTTTTTTGGAGGCTTTTTTTTTCAATATTATGGGCTTATTTGATTTTTTTTCTCGGGCAAAAAAAGAAAATCTTGATGAAGGTTTAGCGATTTCTAAGCAATCCTTTCTCTCCAAGATTACAAGAGCAATCGTTGGGAAATCAAAGGTAGATGAAGAAGTATTAGATCAATTAGAAGAAATATTAATTTCCTCTGATGTTGGTGTTCAAACTACACTGAAAATTATTGAACGAATTCAAAATAGGGTTTCAAAAGACAAGGTTCTAAATACAGAGGAACTCAACGGCATTTTGCGTACTGAAATCATTGGACTACTTGCTGAAAATAATGCGAAATTTGACGCTCCCAATCCTTCACCTCAAAATGATCCTTATGTAATTATGGTTGTTGGCGTCAATGGAGTTGGAAAAACAACTACCATTGGTAAATTAGCCTATCAATTTAAAAAATCAGGTAAAAAAGTAGTGCTCGGGGCTGCAGATACTTTTCGTGCAGCAGCAGTAGATCAATTAATCATTTGGTCAGAACGCGTTGGCGTTGAAATTGTACAACAAGGAATGAATGCCGATCCTGCAAGTGTCGCTTTCGATACTCTTCAATCAGCAAAAGCACAAAAAGCAGATGTGGTAATTATCGATACCGCGGGAAGATTACACAATAAAATAAACCTCATGGCGGAATTGAGTAAAATTAAACGCGTGATGGAAAAAGTAATTCCAGGGGCACCTCATGAAATACTACTGGTTATCGATGGTTCAACTGGTCAAAATGCCTTTGAACAAGCAAAACAATTTTCACAAGCCACAGAAATTAATGCCTTGGCAGTAACCAAATTAGACGGTACTGCAAAAGGTGGTGTGGTCATTGGAATTTCTGATCAAATGAATATTCCTGTGAAATATATTGGCGTAGGTGAAAAAATGGAGGACCTTCAACTATTTGATCGGGAAGCATTTGTCAATTCATTGATGTCTGAATAAGCCACAAAAAGGAATATCACAATCTAATTTCCTGGATATTTTTTTGCTTTAAAATGAGATTTTTTTCAATATATCCATGTATTTTGAATGTAAAAGCTTAAATTCGGGACTCAAAACTTTTACATGAAATACGCTTTTCTTCTTTTTTCATTTTTTCTTCAACTTTCACTGTCAGCTCAAGATTATAATGTCCGTGGATATATTTATGATAAGTCCAATGGAGATGCAATGAGTTTTCAAAAAGTGAAATTATTAAAAAAGGATAGCACCATAATCGCTGGTGCTGTTACTGATATAAATGGACTCTTTTCCATACCTAAATTAGCACTCGGTAATTATATAATTAGAATAGACAATCCAAAGTATAAAAAATTCATAGTCGATATCAATTTCAAGGAAGGAAAGCGCATTTTAGATGTTACGATAGAACTCGTTCCAAATGATGATTTAAAAGTTTTTGGTCAAATCGATATCACTGCTGCAGATAAATCAAAGCGCACGGAAATTGAAATCGGAAAAGTAAAATTAGATCAGCATGCCCTAGAAAGGATTCCAAGTTATGGGGCTGAAAATGATATCGTAGGAGCAATCAGTGTTACTCCAGGTGTTATTACAACAGGTGATCAAGGTGGACAATTGTATGTACGTGGTGGAACGCCAATTCAAAATAAGGTGCTTCTTGATGGAATGACCATCTACAATCCTTTTCACTCTATCGGTTTCTTTTCCATTTTTGAAACTGAATTGGTTAAAAATATTGATGTTTATACAGGAGGTTTTGAAAGCAAGTATGGTGGTAGAATTTCTTCCGTAATGGATATTACTTATCGAGATGGAAATAGAAAAAAATTTAGCGGTAAATTATCAGCTTCCCCCTTCTTGGCGAAATTAGTGTTGGAAGGACCCATCGGTAAAATCAAAAATGATGCTCCAGCAGCAGGTTCTTACGTTTTTTCTGCTAAAAAAAGTTTGTTAGATTATACTTCTAAATCACTCTATCCAAATATTAATGACGGCAATGGCCTTCCTTTCAATTTTACTGATTTATATGGAAAGGTTACATTCACGGGAGATGGTGGTTCAAAAGTAAGTGTCTTTGGATTTCACAACCAGGATAGTGTGAATTATAATGTAGCTGATTTAAATTGGCAAGCATCTGGTGGAGGAATGAATTTTTTAATGATTCCAAGTGGATCACCTGTATTTATTAGAGGTCACGTAAATGGTAGTAATTACATGACAACTTTTTCTGAAAGTACTACAGAACCTAGATATTCAAAAATTGGTGGATTTGATTTAGGATTTGACTTTAGTTATTTCTTGAAAGATGAAAGTGAATTGAGTTATGGATTTAATTTGAATGGTTTTAATACTGAGTTTGTTACTTATAATGAGGTAAAAAGAAAAATAG
Organism: Crocinitomicaceae bacterium; assembly: GCA_044339115.1. Classification (GTDB taxonomy): domain Bacteria; phylum Bacteroidota; class Bacteroidia; order Flavobacteriales_D; family Crocinitomicaceae; genus UBA952. The sequence continues at coordinate 71,518 of JBIIWA010000010.1, read as the reverse complement.
AAGCTACTAATTTCACTACTGAAATTGGAAGTTATTTTAATTATAGAAAAGTGGGTGTTCGATGGGTGATGCAAGCTGGATTTAGAATTCAAGCGTATACTTCATTGAGTACGATATCTCCAGAGCCACGAATTGGTTTAAAATATAATGCAACTGACAAATTGAGATTTAAATTCTCCGGAGGTCGCTACTCACAAAACTTCACCTCAGCATCTTCTGATAAGGATATCATCAATCTATTCAATGGTCTTCTCTCTGCTCCTACCAATGTACAATCAACTTTTGTAACAGAATTTCAAAATGTAAAAAATACTAAAAATGGCTTGCAATATGCTTGGCATGCTATCGCAGGAGTTGAATATGACTTGGGTAAATATGCTAGTTTAAATATTGAAGGATATTATAAATATTTCACGCAGTTAAGTAATATCAATCAAAATAAATTGTACGAAGATATTTCTCAATTTGAGCAAATTGATGACATCTTTAAAAAAGATTTTATTTTGGAGTCTGGTAAATCATTAGGTGTTGATGTCTTGGTTAAATATAATAAAGATCGCTTGTTTCTTTGGGGTGTATACTCCTATGGATACTCCACTAGATGGGATGGTTTTATTACCTATTTTCCGGTATTTGACAGACGACACAATTTAAATTTAGTAGGTTCCTATTTATTCGGCAAGAAAAAAGATATAGAAATGAATGTGAGATGGAATCTTGGTTCTGGCCTACCATTTACTCCAACTGCAGGATATTATCAAGCAGAAAACTTTAATGGAGGAGTAACGACCAATTATGTGACCAATAACCCAAGTACAATTACCACTATTCTTGGGAACTTCAACAGTCAACGCCTACCCTATTATCATCGACTAGATATTACAGTGAAAAAACATTTTACTTTCAAAAACAAAACAGTCCTTGAACTTGTAGGAAGTATTACCAACGTTTACAATAGAAAAAATATCTTTTATGTGAATCGGGTGACTTCAAATCAAATTTATCAATTCCCGATTTTACCAAGTATGGGTCTTAGTTTTAAATTTTAGAAATAGTGAAAATCAGTGCTTTCTCCGCCTTAAGGCCTGTTCGAGATAAAGTTCATCTGGTGGCCACAAGGCCTTATTATTCCTATAAAAAAAATGTTCTTAAAGCAAAACTTGAGGACAATCCATTTACTTTTTTACACATCATTAATCCTGAGTTTGGAAGTGAAGTCAAAACGAAACCCAATTCAACGGAACGATTTGATTTAGTTAAGAAACAATATCAATTATTTATTGATAAGGGAATTCTTATTCAAGAGGCATCTCCTCGACTTTATCTATACAGGCAAAGTAAAGGAGGCCATAAAAGCATGGGGATTATTGGTGGGGCTTCTCTTGACGATTATCAGAAGGATACTATAAAAAAACATGAGGCAACACTGACTTCTCGGGAAGCCATGTTTACAGATTATCTTGAACAAGTTGGTTATAATGCTGAACCCGTTTTAATAGCCTATGCAGATCAAAACAATATCGATCAACTCATTGCACAATACTCCCTGCAAAGACCGGAATATGAATTCACCACTACAGACAGAATAACACACGAATTATGGGTGCTTTCTCCTGAAAATACTAGTGAATTACAAACTGCTTTTGAAAGCGTTCCTGTTGCCTATATTGCCGACGGACATCACCGATCCGCATCCTCTGCAAGACTTTTTAAAAATCGACAAGACGCTGAACAAGCAGTTAAAAATGCGGGTAATTTCCTCGCGTATTTTGTTCCGGAAAGTAATTTATCGATATTAGAATTTAATCGTCTCGTGAAAGACTTAAAAGGTTATAGTGCAACGACTTTTCTACATGCTCTCAGTGCCTTAGGTGAACTAAAAGAATTAAAAGCTGCTGAAAAACCTAAGCAAGAACATGAAATTACCTTATTTATAGATCAAAAATGGTACAGCTTAACATTTTTGAATTACCTCATTGATGAAAATCACCCTGTGAATGGCTTAGATAGTAGTTTACTGACAGAATTAATACTAAGCCCACTTTTGGGTATTACAGATCTTAAAACAACGGATAGAGTAACTTTTTCGCCTGGATGCGAAGATCTTTCCCTAATGGAAGAGTTAATTACTTCAAATAAATTTGCTGTTGGATTTGTATTGTATCCTGCTACCTTCCTGCAAATTAAGAAAGTGGCTGACCATCAGCTGAATATGCCACCCAAATCAACTTATGTTGAACCTAAATTGCGCAGTGGCTTAACTATTTATGATATCAACCAATGATCTCAGAACAGATTGACAAAATAAAGAGCACTTTACCCTCAAGTGTTTGTTTAATTGCAGTTTCAAAAACAAAACCTGTTTCAGATCTTAGTATTGCTTATCAAACTGGTCAAAGGCATTTTGGTGAAAATAAAGTACAAGAACTTGTTGAAAAATATGAACAATTACCCAATGATATTCATTGGCATATGATTGGTCATCTACAAAGCAATAAGGTAAAATATATCGCTTCCTTTGTGCACCTTATCCATACAGTTGATAGTTTGAAATTATTAACTGAAATTAATAAACAAGCACAAAAAAATGATAGGGTAATATCTTGCTTACTGCAATTCTATATTGCTCAAGAAGAAACGAAATTTGGACTGAACCTAGATGAAGCTAATGTATTATTAACTTCCAATGAATTTCTAAATCTGAAAAACATTCAAATTGCTGGAGTAATGGGAATGGCTTCTTTTGTTGATGATCGAGACCAAATCCGCAAAGAATTTCAGCATTTAAATTCAATATTTGTAGCTTTAAAAAATGACTTTTTCAAAACCAATTCAGATTTCAAAGAGATCTCAATGGGAATGAGTGGTGATTATGAACTAGCAATTGAAGAAGGAAGTACCTTGATAAGAGTGGGAAGCTCCATATTTGGTGGTCGATAGAGCTTTATTTTTTACAATCAAATATCAATGTAGATAGTGTTTCTGGATGGAAATACTTATTGGCTATAACCATTAACTCCTCCGCTGTCAAACGATCAATTCCTTCATGAATTTCTTTAATGGTGTCTATTTGATTAAAAGCCAATAAGCTTTTGCCCAGTCCCAGCATTAAACCCATATTACTATCCATTCCTAAAGCCATGTGACCTTTGTATTGTTGTTTAGCTCGGTGCAATTGAGCACTAGAAAGTCCTTTTATACATATTTTAGAAAGTTCCTTCTTCGCCAAGGCTACAGCTTGATCTATATTTTTTGGATCCGTACCCAAATAAATACTCCAAAAACCAGTATCTGAAAATGAAGTGTAACTTGCATCAACCGCATAGGCCAATCCACGCTTTTCACGAATCGACAAACTCAATCGAGAATTTAACGCTGGACCACCAAGAACATTAATCAATAAACCCATTCCACGTCTATCCTCAGCCAAATAACTTGGCGCAATACCACCAATCACTGCATGAGATTGATAATTAGCCTCTTTCGTTCGGATGTTAAAAGGAGTATAAGAACTAATTGGATGATAAACAGGACGGATGGCAGTGTGCGGTAGCGTCTCCAAGGCACTTTCTAATAGACTTAATAATTTTACTTTGGAATAAGAACCAACATAAGAAACCACTAAATTATCAGCTGTGAAATGTGCGGAAACATATTGTTGCAAATCAGAGCGTTTAAATGATTTTACACTCTTTTTTGTTCCTAAAATATTATTTCCAAGCGGATGGTTTTTATATAAATGAGCTTCAAAATCATCAAATATTTTATCACTCGGACTATCGAGATAAGAATTTAATTCATCCAGAATAACTTCTTTTTCTTTCAGTAATTCATTTTCAGGAAACACAGAATTTAAGGCGATATCCGACAACAAATCTATTGCTCGAGCAGTATATTGCTTGGTAAATGATGCATGCAAACAAATCTCTTCCTTTGCAGTAAAGGCATTCAATTCACCTCCTACATCATCTAATCGAGAAAGAACTTGAAGTGCTTTCCTTTTACTTGTTCCTTTAAAAACACAATGCTCTAAAAAATGTGCAAGACCTTCCGTATTTTCTTCTTCAAACTTAGAACCTGCCAAAAAAGTAAAACCTAAATGAGAAACTTGACTTGATTTATATAAATAAACAAGTCTGACTCCATTAGATAATGTAAAACAGATAGGTTGAATATCTTTCATTAAGGATTTTTTCTATAAATTTTCCAAGACTTGTCCTGTATTTCATATACAATTCTATCGTGTAATCTTGAAGGTCGGCCTTGCCAAAACTCAATTTTTGCTGGCACAAGAGCAAATCCACCCCAATGAGGTGGTCGCGGCACACTTGAACCAAATTGTTCTGAATAAGATTGAAAACGATCTAATAAATCCTGAGAATCGATTAGTTCTTGTGATTGTTCAGATGCCCAAGCGCCCAGTTGACTTTCGCGAGGACGGCTATCAAAATAAGCATCACTCAATGCTGCATCTAATGGTTCAACACGACCTTCTATCCGAATTTGTCGCTCCAGTTTAGGCCAAAAAAACAGCAGAGAAACTAATGGATTTTCTTTGATTTCCGATCCTTTTTGGCTGGTATAATTGGTGTAGAAAACAAAAGACTCCTCCCACATTTCCTTCAAATAGATGATTCTTGAACTCGGTTGTCCATGAGCATCTACAGTGGATAAAGAACAAGCATTTGACTCTAATTCCTTTTCATCAATGGCCTCTTGAAACCATTTCTCAAACAAATCAAAAGGATTATTTACATCAATATTGATTAGTGATCCTTTGGAGAAATCATCGTGCTTATGCTTTAATTGTTCTAAAGAATTAGGCGTCTTCATCTGCCAACTCATCTATTAAATCACTATCCGAAAGCTCTTCATCGTCTAAATCAGATCCAGCAGCACTAAAGACTACTCCTTGGGGTTGAGAAATTATATCTTCCTCTTCTTCCTCCTCCTCTTCTTCCTCATCTTCCTCAGGATCAATGTCAGCAGCAATAGGCTTAAATTCCTCAAGTGCCTCTGGCATTAATTTATTTATAGGAGCAACATCATCCTCATGATGTGGAAATATCTCAATAATTGGAGAAGCGGCAATAATGGTAATTTTAAAATCAATCATTAAAGTAGCCAAACTTTCTTCGATTCTAAGATATGCTTCTTTTACATTGGAAGCCGTTACAAGATAATTTTGAGAAATAGTTTTTTTCTTGTCACCTTCATCATCAATTTTATCATAAGTTACCTTGCATTTGAACCAAGTTTCTGCATCATCATAAGCGAAGATATCATGAACATCAGTTCTAGCTATTCCTACAACGGTAAACTCTCCTCGAATTAAAGCACCCAATTCTTCATAAATTCTTGCTTCTGCATCTGTGAAAGTCATTGCAGCTAACATATACGGTTCAGAAACACGCTTGAAAGTTCCGTTTTCTAATTGTTTTGTGTATTTAACTTTTACTGTAAACCAACTGTTCATTTGAATAATTTTTATTAAACAAAGATAAGTAGCATTACAAGAAATTATTCAATTGTTGAAAACAAAAAATACACTTCAAAAAAGAAAATAATTATTAAAAAATTGAAGTTTGATTATTTACCAAAACCAAAAGGCAATAGATCCTTCGCGCTATCAAGTATCAGCGTACGCATATCTTGATTGACAACAATGACACGAATTGCTTTCCTTTGACGATTCTCTGATTCTAAAAGTACTTGACGGCAAGATCCACAAGGTGAAAGTAAAAATGATGCTGGCATTAATTCACCTTGAGCAACAATGCAAATAGTTTTTATGACTGCGTTTGGATAGGTAGCGCCCGCATAAAATAAAGCTACTCTTTCTGCACACATGCCCGATGGGAAAGCAACATTTTCTTGATTATTACCTTCTACTATTGTCCCATCCTCTAATAACAAAGCAGCACCAACCAAAAATTTAGAATAAGGAGCATAGGCACGATCCATTGCAGAATAAGCTACTTGAACTAAGGCAAGGTCTTCGGAAGGAAGTTCCTTCCAATCTTCTAATAAATCGTACTTAAATTGAAATTGCTCTCTCATGATGTAATATATAAGTGCAACTATACGCACTCACTTGGACTATGTTTCGTGTGATTGCTTAAAACATCACTGTAATCTATTATTTACCAATTGAGCTACCTTTTCAATGAAATGATTTGGATGAAGCGTCCTCCAATCGAGTGTATCCAAAGCACCGCCCATTGCAAAATATTGATGAATTCTAATGCGCTCAAATTCACGAGAAACATGCTCGTGAAAATTAACCATTGCAACCCACCCATCCTCAATATCCTCAAACCATTCTTCGTAGTAACAATCATCTGAATAATGAAAATTCAGGACGTTCTCTCCTATCAAAATAAATTTATCAATACCCTTAGAGATCATTTGATCAATGATGTCTCTTTTAAGAATCATAATATCATTCTCAATGGCATCATTCCATTCACCGATAAATTCAATTACTGCAGCAGCATTGGTGTAGTCCACATATAATATCTTTAAAAATAGCGTCGCAGAATCCATACTGTCCCATTGGGGATGCAGGTAATAATTGTAAATTCTATGGGTATACTGAAATTCATTATAGCTTTGCTCGTAGAAAGGAGACAAAGGATCCTCTGAAGCTATATAATAGCCACGCCAGTTATAAAAAGGTTCAATCAAATGCACGTGCAAAATTAAGGTATGCTTTTCAATAGAAACAACTATTTTAAATTAATTGTAATTTTGTTGCTCAATTAATAAACTGTGGGGAAAGATAAATTACGCCGATTTGAAGCAATTAAATCATTTGATAATGTTTTCGAACCCGTTAGAGAGCAAGATTTTGAACATTCTGGAAAATGGAATGAAAATATTTTCAAAAATGAAAATCCAATAGTTCTGGAGCTCGGATGTGGAAAAGGTGAATATAGTGTTGGCTTAGGTTCCTTATTTTCAGATAAAAATTATATCGGAGTTGAAATTAAAGGAAATAGAATCTACATTGGAGCAAAAGAAGCAATTGACAGTAAGCTAAATAATGTTGCCTTCTTAAGAACTAGAATTGATTATATCGATTCCTACTTTAAAGAAAATGAAGTCGATGAAATTTGGTTGACCTTTTCAGATCCTCAACCCAATAAACCAAGAAAAAGACTCACTTCTACCCTTTTTATCAATCGTTATCGAAAATTTTTAAAGCCTGGCGGATTAATCCATTTAAAAACAGACAGTCCAATACTCTTTGATTCTACCATGGAACAAATAAAATTAAATAAATATGAATTAGTCGACTTGAGACCTGATTTGTATGCTGAGATCAAGGAAGGTGAGGAAGAGCAAAAAATATTTAGCATAAAAACCCATTACGAAACCTTATTTACTAAAAGAGGTCATGTAATAAAATACTGCTGTTTTAAAATCAATTGATTTTATTTAACAGAATTCAATTACCTTTATTACAACAACATCAATACCACTATTCATGGAAATTATCTACTTGATTACGGGCTTTCTTTTGGGAGGAATCGTGATCTTTTTATATTTAAAAACAAAGCTTGTCCCAAAAAATGATTTGACGCAAGCGAATGAATTATTGAAACAAGCTCAAATCGAGTTATCTAGTCGACCTACTAAAGAAATTTTAAGTAATGATTTTGTAAGCCGTGCCCTTTATGAACTCATTGAGAAGGATTTATCAACAACCAAGGAGGAGTTAAACCTAGAAAGATCAAAAATCATTCAACTCAGTGAGCAACTATCTCAATTAAAACAAAAAGAAGAAAGTTTGAATGAGAAAATAAGCACTTTCAAAGATGAAATGAACGCCTTACATGAACGCAGTAAAACTGAATTTAAAGTATTAGCCTCTTCAGTATTTGATGAAAAAAGAAAAGCCTTTGTAGATGAAAATAAAAAGGAGATGAATACCATCTTCGACCCCTTAAAATCAGACTTACAGCTTTTTAAAGAAAAAATAGAGGCCACGAGAAAAGAAGATATCCAAGACATGACTTCTTTAAAGTCTGAAATTGAAAACCTTCAAAAACTAAATGTACAATTAAGTGATGACGCTAAAAATTTAGCCACTGCCTTAAAATCTGAAGTCAAAGTTCAAGGGAATTGGGGTGAAGATCGCTTATTAAACATTCTAGAATCCGAGGGATTGGTCAAATATATAGATTTTGATAAAGAAAGTTCGCACCGAGATGATGAGCAGGAACGTTTGAGGAGACCCGACTTCATTTTGAAACTACCCAATGGGAAAAGCCTTATTATTGATTGCAAAGTTTCCTTAACAGCTTATGTAAATTACTTCAATGCGACAACACCTAAAGAAAAAGAAGAAGCATTAAAACTGCATCTTAAAAGTGTGAGTGACCACATCAACAAGCTGGCCGACAAAAATTATCACGCCTTAGCTGGACTCAAAACTCCCGAGTACATATTTCTTTTTATGCCTATTGAAGGCGCTATGACTTTAGCTTTAAACCAACAACCACAATTATTCGAAACGGCACTCAAAAAACAAATAGTACTGATTACCCCTACTACTTTTGCCGCAACCATGAAAGTGGTCAAATTACTATGGCAGAAAGAGCATCAAGCGAAAAATGTAGATGAAATATTTAGACAGTGCGGTGAGCTCTATAATAAATTTCTAGGTTTTCTGGACGATATGTCTCGCATTGAAACTGCGCTTCATAATGCCACTACTGCCTATAGCGATGCCAAAAACGGACTTTCAGCAGGAACTAAAAGAGGAAGTACAATTCTAGGTAGATTTGAGGTGATTAAAAATTTACAAAATAAATCGACCAAAGAAATCCCAGATAAATTCCTAAAAGAAATTGATATCCTTCCAGACGATGAAGACCAAATACAAATAACGCATATCGTTGATGACGTGGAAATTGAAGATCCAGAATAAGTTCTATTTATGAAAATTAAGAATGGAATTTATAAGGGTGCAAATGACCGAGAAAGCTTATTTGATTTAAGTATTCCTGATAATTATAATGGCCATTTAATCGTTTTCATACATGGGTTTATGGGATTTAAAGATTGGGGATCATGGCATTTAGTGCAAGACTTTTTTAATAACCAAGGCTTTGCATTTTGCAAATTTAATCTTTCACACAACGGAGGAACAACAAACCAAGCAGAGGACTTTCCAGATTTGGAGGCTTTTGGAAAAAATACCTATTCGCATGAAATTAAAGATGTTGAATGTCTATTAAAAGAGATCAAGCCCTATTTTAAAGAACAAGTATCGACGCATCTTATCGGTCATTCTCGAGGTGGCGGAACAGCACTTTTAGCAGCAGAACAATCAAAAGTCAGCTCTATTTGTCTTTGGGCTTCTATATCCTCTATTTCAGATCGTTTTCCCGATGACGACGCATTAAATAATTGGAAAGAAACTGGAGTTCGCTTTGTCTCTAATACTCGAACCAAGCAAAAATTACCTCAATACTATAGTTTATATGAGGATTTTTACGAAAATCAAGATAAATTAAACATTCAAAACAAAGCTACTTCCTGTAAGATTCCCACTGCGGTTTTCCATGGTGATGCAGATCAATCGGTTGGTATTAATGAAGGAGAAGAGCTTGCAAGCTGGCTTCAAACAAATCTTAAAGTAATCGAAGGTGCTGATCATGTATTCGGTGCACAACACCCTTGGGAGCATAACGAAATACCTGATTTACTCGTGGAATTATGTGAATTGAGTCTTAAATTTATTCTAAAAATAAAATAGTATTAATTTGCGAAAAATGCAAATCATTAATGCGAAATGGCGAAAATCAATAAGGTTCCTTTTTATTTAATAACTAATTTTGAATCAAAATAAGTAAATGGAAATTTTAGTCACCGGTGCAGATGGATTATTGGGCAGTAACTTGGTGAGAGAATTACTTAATAGAAATTATAAAGTTACCGCTCTTATTCAAAGAGGTTCAAAATCAATTACCCTCAAGGGACTTCCTGTTAATTTTATTGAAGGAGATTTACTTAATTTGGAATCACTTGTCACAGCTAGCCAAGGGAAAGATATCATCTACCATTGTGCAGCAAGTACCAGTATGTTCCCGCCTAGACAAGCAATAGTGAATCGGGTCAATATTGAAGGAACAGAAAATGTTGTAAAAGCTTGTCAAGTCAATAAAGTAAAAAGATTAATATATGTCGGCACTGCTAATTCTTTTTCTTCAGGAACAATCGAACAACCGGGGACTGAAAAAAATGCCTATACTGCAAGCCATTATGGATTAGATTACATGGATTCCAAATATAATGCGCAACAATATATTTTAAATCAAGTCAAAACGGCTGGACTCGACGCGGTAGTTGTGAATCCAACCTTTATGATTGGACCTTATGACTCAGCTCCTAGCTCAGGTAAAATGATTCTTCGCTTACATCAAAAAAAAATACCTGGTTATGCTTTGGGTGGGAAAAATTTTGTGGCTGTGAAAGATGTTGCCGTAGCCATGGCAAATGCTATTACTATGGGAAAAACCGGTGAATGTTACCTGTTGAGTAACGAAAATCTTAGTTATAAGGAAGCTTTTCACAAAATTGCTCAAACGATTAATGCTAAAGAACCCAATTTGAAAATGTCAAATTTCCTTGTTAAATTTTATGGGAAATGCTGTTCCATTTTAGGTTCACTATTCAAATTAAATCCAGAGGTGTCTTATGAATTAGCAGTGCTATCAAGTGAACATCATTATTACTCCTCTGAGAAAGCGGTGCGAGAATTAGAGATGCCACAAACACCAATAGAAGATGCGATTTTGGATTGCTATAATTGGTTCAAAGAAAACGACTATCTTTCAAAAAAGTAAAAAATGTTCGCTACAAAAAATATAAATTTAGCATGGAATGGAGGAGATTTACTTTCCTTTCTACCAATACTTCTAACCCTTATTTTCTTTAGTTTATACTGGTTTGTTGCGCACTCAGAAAAGATTAAATCTAAATTCTACCAATCAAATCCGAGTGACAAAGATTTATTCAATCATATATTTTTCACAAAAATATTTGGCTTTATAAGTATGGGAATATTTCCATTGCTCCTTTGTCTACTTGTTTTTAAAGATAAAAGTATTGCAGATTTTGGTTTGAGCTTCAATCAAGACACCTTGTTATTCTCACTTTCATGGACGCTTGGTCTTTCCATATTGGTAATCCCTATCGCACACTTCAGTGCAAAAAAACCAAAAAATTTAATTAATTATCCTCAAGCGAGATCCAAGATTTGGAGTAAATCTATGCGCGTTAAAGAGGCGTTTGCCTGGTTTGCCTATTTGTTTGGCTATGAATTATTATTTAGAGGAGTACTCCTATTTCCATTGGTTGAGGCCTTTGGTGTTTGGCCTGCCATCGCCATTAATATCGCTTTATACGCTGCAACCCACATTCCAAAAGGCTTGGATGAAACCATAGGTACTGTACCTCTCGGACTTGTTCTTTGCATTCTAACATTGCTCTCTGGTGATATTTGGATTGCTTTTTTAGTTCATGTAGCCATGGCCTGGACCAATACTTTCACCGCCTTGCATTTTCATCCAGATATGGAATACGAGGAAAAAATAAAGTAAATTAATAATTGATAAGAATATGTTTTTAAAATTAAATATTGTCTTAAAAATTATTCTTCTTATATGTATATGGGGACTGCTACTCCTTATTAGTATTTATCTATTTAATTTAAGTATTTCATATGTAAATTACTTTTTAAAATTAGTTTCCATACTAGGCTTATGCTTGGACTTAATGTTAAGTGGTTTTTTTCTATACCAGATTTTCAAAGATATTCGCTTTCCCGCTTTTGTATATAAAATAAGAAGATTTGAAACTGAAAAATTATACAGACTCCTTGGTGTGGAATTATTTCAGTTTATCTTAATCAATTCCTTTATGAGATATGGAAACCCAAGAGTTTATCTAAAAGGTAAAGGACGAGAATACATTAAAATCTATCATGAAGAAACTAAACAATCGGAAGGGTCTCATTACATTGCGATTCTCTTTACACTTCCCTATTTCGGTTTCTATTTACTGGACAGACATTACTTATTATTTCTTTTGTTGTGCGGATTCTGCATATTTTTTAATGCTTTCCCTTCCATGCTGCAAAGAAAGAATAGATTGATATTAGAAAATAGATTTAATAAAATAATTTTTCCAAAATGAAAATCTTTATTACCGGAGGATTGGGTAGCATTGGTGCCTATATTATTAAAATATTACTGAATCAAGGACATGAGGTACATGCAATTGTAAGATCCTTGGAGAAAGCAAAACCATTGTCTCATCACAAGCTTCATCTTTTCGAAGGAGACTTAAGGGAGGAACAATTAGTTCTTAAAGCTATGGAAGGGTGTGAACAAATGTATCATCTAGCTGCTTTCGCGAAAGTTTGGTCCAAGAACGAAGAGGATTTTTTTAATTTAAATGTAAAATTAACGGAAGATTTATTTCATGCAGCACATAAAAGTGGAATCAAAAAAATAGTGTTTACCAGTACAGCAGGAGTCTTTGGACCATCAATAACTGGGATAATAAATGAGGATAAATCAAGAGATTTGCCTTTTTTTAATAGCTACGAAGCAACCAAATCACAAGCAGAGGATATTGTGAAAGATTTCATTAGCACCCATAACATGGAGATCGTTATTGTGTCGCCAACACGAGTTTATGGACCTATTCTGCTAGGGGAAGTTGCTGCAATTACCATGATGATTGACAAATATGTAAATAAAAATTGGCGCATTTACCCCGGAACAGGAAAAGAAATTGGAAATTACATTTATGTAGAAGATGCCGCTATGGGACATGTCTTGGCAATGGAAAAAGGAAGATCGGGGGAATGTTATATTCTAGGGGGTGAAAATTTAACCTATATTCAATTTTTCCAAGCCATTGCTGCATGTAGTGGCGTAAAAAGAAAAATGATTGTGATCCCTTATTTCATTCAAAAACTTGTTGCTCATTTACAACTGTTCATGGCAAACTGCTTCGGTAAAGAACCCGATATTGTTCCCAATTGGTTGGCAAAAGCAAAATACCATTGGGAAGTGTCACCAAAAAAAGCACAACAAGAATTAGGACTTCCAATAACTCCTTTTGAGGATGGGATTAAAAAAACAGTAGATTTCTTAAGAGTAAAATAAATTAATCTTTTCGATTTTCATCTGAATCTTCATCTACATCTTCTTCTCCAACGCAACGAATACGCGTTCCCATTTTTTTAGCATCCGGATTTTGATCCATTAAAAAAAAACTTCTTAATTCATGATTTTGGTCATCATTCATTTTTTGACTAAGCCCCCAAACTTGTGGAACTTCTCCATCATCATAAGTTAGACCAACAAGAATTGACTCTTTATATCTTAATGATTTTGGAAATTTAATATTGTTATCAAAATTTAAAGAGAAACCAAAAGGATCACTAAGTACTTCTTCTTTTCCTTTCTCTAATAAAAATGTCAATACAGGTTGATATTTTGTTGACTTTAATCTTAAAGATTCAGAATTTAAAGAAAATTTACTCTGTGGATAGGACTGATGCCCCACCACACCATACGGAAGAATTGGAATAAGTCCAACTCCATCCGCTACAGCAGTTGTGGCAAAAAACCCTATATTATCTTGAGCGGTTGGAAAAGGGGTGTATTTTAACTTATATTTATTTTCTTTTGCTTTGGCTTTATATTTTTGAATTTCATTGGCGTCATTGATTTCTACTAGAACTCCATCAACCAATTTAACCATAGTAAACTTATTCCAATATTCTATAGGAATAGTTGTTTTTGGTGCATCATTATAATTAAGGCCATCTTTTTCATCTCTTTTAACACTTCTACCATTGGTATCAATATAATTAGAGAATTGACGTGCCCTATAATACACTGTTTCTTTTTGTTCTTTTACCGTTTCCCATCCAAAAATTGGACCTAGGATCAATCCATCAACTAATACCCAAGGAACAGTATAAGCAAGATCAATCGCTACAGAAGTAGAATATAAAGCTGCATTTGCACCGATTGAAATCGGAGCAATAATAGGTGCTAACAACCTTGGGTAAAGTCTTTGCTTTACTTTATCCATACCAATTTTTGTTTTACCACCGTAAGGTGTAATTGTATTGTACAAATTTTCAATATCCCATGTTCCAGGAATATAAAATCCAGTCGGGCAAACATTTCGATTGTCCATCATTGAATAAAAATTATAATAATTTCCTTCTGCATTTAATTCAACAAGTCCAGAAGATGCGGTAGAAGCCCATTGAGATTCATTTAGAAAAGGAATTACATCACCATTACTAAAACTTGTTGCTCTTAAATTTTCAGCCATCCATCTTTGTCCACCAATTACAACAGTTCGGTATACATTTCCGTTTATATCACCAACTTCATCAGATTTAATTTTACGCGTATTCAATACATTTTCAACTGAAGAAATTTTATTCGTTTCCATATCAATAGCATTCTCAATTTGAACTTCTTCAACTTTCCTGCCATTTGCTCTTTTAAAAACACTTGTTTTAGATAAAATAGGCGCTAAATGCAATTCTTCACCCGTTGCCCCCGAATATTGAACAAGGTCGTATGTTTCTTCAGAGATCTCAAATTTTTCATTCAATTTAATTTTGGCCATCAACATCCAATTTTCAATCATTGCATCTTCTAAAACAAAATCCATTCCTTCTGAATATGATGACTCAATTTTCTTAGCAAGTACTTTTTCACTAATTTTTGTGTTCATTAAATATTCACGCACGGTAAAATTTTCTAAGGCAATCTTGTATCCAGGGTACATGACCTTATCAAATGAAACTAAATATTGAGGATTTTGAAAATAGACAGTGCCTAAATTTACTTGTCCATCGATAGAAATAAATAGGGATAAAAATGAAAATAGAATAAAAATGCGTTTCATAAAAGAGGATTTAATTACAATAATGAAAAATTAATTTGTTTAAATATACAATAAATTACTGAATGTTAATTTAATAGCTATGCAATCAGTGACCGATAGTGAGAATTGAATTTATTTGACTCTTCTATATTTTAAAGTATTGCCTCGACCCATATAAATTAATGTTAAAAAATCTTTATTCACCTCAACAATAGACCAGCATAAATCTGAATCGAGACAAGAAATATAAGTGGCATTTTCTATTGTTCCCATTTCATTTTCCTTGTCACTTTCATTCAAACACTTGCCTGACAATACAAAGACTTCTTCATCCCAAGTTTTCATCCCATCACTACTTTCTTTTCTTAGGTTGTTCGCAAACATCAGAAAGTTCATTTTGTCATCCGGACTTGACCACTTACCCTGAAGTAATTCATTGGTAATTGTAGTATTTGGAGTCGGTGTATTCTTCACACTAGTTTGGCCAATTGTATTAGAAAAGCAAAAATAAATGAAAACTGCGCTTAGTATATTTTTCATGTCAACTTAGTTTAAGTATTTTTATATTGTTTATTTGGCAATATTTAGTACCGTTGATAGATTAACGATTCTAAATTATTTGATTTTCGAAATTTCATTCTGCCTGTTTTTAGCCTTGAACAAGGGTCTTCCTTGAAGTGCTTGTATAAGTGTTAGCATTGCTAAAATACCATACAAAACTGAAATTGCAATGGTCAACTTGGTGTTCTTTAAGACGTAATAAGATACGAGAGGTAAAACTTGCAAAGCATGCATGCCAATAAAATGAGAAACTCTTAAATCGCCAAATGTTTTGCTCCATCCAACGATAAACCAATTCGAATTGTCATTTAAAGCTCCTACGGTATGACTCAGTTTTGACCCCATTGCAAATCCTTCGAAGGAAAAGATTACAAAAATAATGATGCTCATTCGTATGGCCCATAAATAATAATCAGGAAGATCGGGGAAATCATTTTTGAAAAATAAAAGTCCAACATAAGCCGTGTACAAGGTAACAGCAGAGGCCGCTAAGGCCATCATCGAAAATAGAACGGAATAAACTGGAGTGCTTAAATTATAGTGTGAAAGCTGACCTTTACTGGCTTGTAAAGCAATATAGAATATTTCAAATCCCAATAATATGATAACTGACCAAGAGAACATCTTTACATTAAAGTTGGGTAAGTAATAGCAGTACCAAACCATAGCCCATGAAAATAGTACTGTTGAAAAAGCAAATTTAAAGGGCTTGTACCAAGCGTTTACATTATAAACCTGAGTATTGGAGTATTTAGTGAGCACTAAAAAAATTGCGGACAAGACAAAACACACTAAACCAAAATAAAACAAGGTCTCATTTCGGTGTTTGAGTTGCTGGATAAAATCAATCATTTGCTGTATACAAGAATCTATAAATTTCTCCTTATTGGTTGATACTGTTCACTACCCTAATTGGGGTAATTTCAATTTTCATATATGGGTAATAAGGTAAAGTGGAAAGTTTTGAATGTACCTCATCCAAATCAGATGCCATCATGATCATAAAAATACCCGACATATCAAGTTTAATAAAGTTGTCTACGATGGTGCCATTTTCTTCCATTTCCTTCACAAGTTCCTGCTCTCTGGGAAGTAAGGTCATTCTTGTTTCATTGTCCAATCCTTCTAAGAGGATATTTAGCATGAATTTTTTCATCTATTGTTCTTATTTTAATTATAAAAATTGTAATGCAAAGCTAAATTTAACTTCATGAATTCACAACTTTAGCTATACTTATTTAGGATGGTATGCTATTGTAATGGAGCTATTGACTAATCAATGAATGTTTCTCGCATCACGCGTTTACATTCTATTATTTCTCTTTCTGAAAGTAATCCCAAGATTTTCACTATTCGAATTTTATCAATGGTTCTAATCTGATCAATGACCACCCAACCTCTCTGATTATTGTGATTGATTTTTATCCGAGTTGGATATTTTCTACTTACTGAAGCCATCGGAACTATTATGACCGTTTGAAGATTGTCATTAATTTCATTTGGGGAAACAATAACACAGGGTCTGGTTTTTTGAATTTCACTCCCCAAGGTTGGGTCAAGATTAACCAGAACTATTTGATACTGCTTTAAATCCATTCGTCAAAATTTTCATCTTCAAACACATCGTTCATCAATAGCTGATCTTCTCCTTTTTCGTGCATTTGCTTAAATTGCTCATTCCATCCTTTTCTAGGTTCAGCAATAGGTCGTATAATAATTTGTTCTTTTTCAAGAATCAACTCCACTTTGTCCGTGATATTATATTTTTCTAAAATTGTTTTGGTCAAACGAAATCCTTTTGAATTCCCTATCCTAATGATTGAAATTTCCATGAGTAAAATTTTATGTAATTACAAAGTTATTACAAATAATCATGTAATTTAGTTTTAGTTACAGGAAATTATTTAAATAATAAACTTCATTTTTTATAGATTAGTATATTTAATTTAAATCTATAGCGCACTGAACCCAACAATAATTTCAATTATTAATAATTACCCTAGGCAGTTTTAATGGAATATTTGAAGAAAAAGTATACTTTTGCATGGGGTAAGTCTTTTACGACCAGCTCCCTCTTAATCCTCCAGGTCGGGAACGAAGCAAAGGTGTGAGGTTGTAGCGGTGCGATAAGAGTAGCTTGCCCCTCTTTTTTTATGTAAATTCAATTATTATCATGAAAAAATTCTTCTTTATCCTTCTTTCAATTTACATTCTGTCCTCCTGCAGCAAGGATACTACTTGTTCAAATAGCGTTTCAGGAAGAATTCACAACTATACGCTCGACGGTTGCACCTGGATGATTGAAATCAATAATCAAAATTATGAACCTGTTAATTTATCTGAATTCCCAGTTGGATTTCTAGTCGATAACAAACAAGTTCAATTGACCTATACCCTAGTTGATGGAGGAAGTATTTGTATGGCTGGTCCACTAATACATATCTCTTGTATGACGGAGGAATAAAAGCAGAATTTCACTTATATTTTGCTTACCTCCCTTATAGTCTAAATTACTTTTTTGTTTTTCTAATTATTTACCCCTTTGTAAAATTCAATTTGATAGCATAGCCCCAAAAGAATGCTTAACTTTGACTCGAAATTAAAATACTTGACCTTAAAGTAAAATAATGAAAATATCAGGTTCAATTTATAGCGATAAGAAACGACCACTTAAAGAAGTGATTGAAGATCTTGCTGCACATCAAATTGAAATGTTGCATGTAGATTGTAACGATGACTTGGCTGTTTTTGAGGATATAAAAAATATTAGAACCTGGTGCACTTTGCCAATCGATTTACATATTATTTCATCTGATCCAGATAAATTTTATCCTTATTTAATTGAAAATCCTGTTGAATATATCACTTTTCAATATGAACCGCTTACCAGCGCTTTGAAAATCCCGTCAGAAATTACAGGTAGAAAAGGAATTGCGATTACAACCGACACGCCTATTGAAATTTTTGAGAAATACAGCTCCTTCGATTTCTTGCTGGTTATGGCAACAGTTCCCGGACAAAGTGGTGGAGTTTTTGACAAACATAATTTCACGAAGGTGCGTCAATTTAGAAAAGCATACCCAAACAAATCAATTCATGTAGACGGCGGAGTAAATGGTGAGATTTCTTTCATCTTGAGAAATATGGGTGTCAGCACTTCTGTTTCTGGCTCTTATCTTTTCAATGGTCCAAGCATCGGTCATGCACTCATGAATCTTACGAAAAGAGAAATGGAATCTCAAATAAA
Source organism: Crocinitomicaceae bacterium (assembly GCA_044339115.1). Classification (GTDB taxonomy): domain Bacteria; phylum Bacteroidota; class Bacteroidia; order Flavobacteriales_D; family Crocinitomicaceae; genus UBA952. The sequence goes on along the minus strand of JBIIWA010000010.1, from coordinate 52,773 downwards.
AATTGAGGACTTTATGACTCCAATAAATGAAGCACCTGTAATAGCTTGGAAGAATTGCTCAACACAATCTATACTAGAAACTGTGGAAAATGGAAATCTTGGATTTTGTTTGATTGTTGATGAAGCAGATAAGTTAGTGGGTCTTGTTTCGAGTGCAGATATACGTAAAGCACTTCTCAAGAAAATAAAAAATCCCGGAGCTATTGAGCCAGTAGATCTTATCAATAAAAACCCTAAGAAAATTGATGGATCAAGTACGGTTCATCTCTTGCTTCAGTTTATTAAAGCATGCCCTATTCCTCTTATGTATCTGCCCGTTGTAGATCATAATAATACAACTCTTGGAATTATCCACTTTACAAATCTCATCAAAGGAGAATTATGATTATTCATTTAAAGAAAAATGTCAGTGCTGCGCAAGCAGCAGTCTTGGCAAGTGAACATAAAGCATTTCACGTTAGTAACAATCAAGAAATTCTAATCACTGGTTCGGGTGTTAAAGAACTACCAACTGGATTAGCAGATTTTACTGATAATTTTTGGGTGTTTGCCAATGACATGCAACTCGCATCAAAAAATTATCAAAGTGATAAAAGGACTGTTGCGATCAATAATACTATTATTGGTGGAACAACCAATAATACAGTACTTATTGGTGGACCTTGTTCGGTAGAATCTGAAGAACAAATAAGATCTTCGGCAGAATTACTAGTAAAAATGGGTTTAAGTACCTTAAGAGGAGGTTGTTACAAACCAAGAACGAGTCCCTACTCTTTTCAAGGAATGGGATTAGACGGTCTGAAACTTTTAGCTAAAATGCGCGAAGAATATGGCTTAAATGTCATCACCGAAGCAAGAGATGCGACACATATTGACGAAATCATTGAATATTCTGATGTAATTCAAATTGGGGCAAAAGCAATGTACGATCAAGGTATTTTAAGAGCTTGCGCAAAAACAAATAAACCAGTATTGATTAAAAGAGGATTTGGTTCAACACTTCAAGAATTTGTCCAAGCTGCTGAATTCTTGTTGTCAGGTGGTAATGAAAATGTGATGCTTTGTGAACGAGGTATTAGGACTTTTGAAACGGGAACAAGGTTTACTTTAGATCTTTGTGGCGTCGCTTGGTTACAGGAATATACCAATCTACCCATTGTTCTTGATCCTTCCCATGCAATGGGTTACGCCTACGGTGTTGGACCTCTTGCAAAAGCATGCGTAGCAATGGGAATTGATGGATTACTCATCGAAACACATCCAAATCCGAAGGTGGCTAAATCCGATGCTTCTCAGCAATTAGATTATACAGAATTTGAAAACTTGTTAAATGAACTTCGGCCTGTGGCTGCAAGTGTCGGCTATAAAATGATTTAATATGCACTTAGAACAAAACTTAAAAGGAATCTGTGCTAAAAACGGGATAGATTTTGAAGACTTTTTAGCCGATATGGAGGTGGAAGAAGTTCATGAATTATCGCTGTTTGATCTTGAAGCTATTTGCGAGGAATATGAAATAGATATGATGGCTTTGCTATTCAAGCCTGTTTTTAAATCAGATTTTATCCAGGAGAAAATATCAAAAATTAAATTTTTAATTCTAGATGTTGATGGTGTCATGACCGATGGTGGCATGTACATGACGGAAAAAGGGGATCAGATGAAAAAATACAATACCAAAGACGGAATGGCAATTATGCATCTATCTAGATCTGGATTTCCTATTGGTATTATTTCATCCGGATTTACCGAACATTTGGTACAAGACCGCGCAAAATTATTAGGGATTCAGCATTGTTATGTTGGTCAAGAATCTAAAATTAATATTCTAAATAATTGGTGCGCTGAACTTAAAATTAGTTTAGAGGAGGTTGGAATGATTGGCGACGACATCAATGATATTGAAATCATGAAAAGTATCGGTTTTAGTGCTTGTCCAGCCAATGCAGTGAATGCCGTGAAATCAATTTCACATGTAATTTTATCCTCCCAAGGAGGCGCTGGTTGCGTGCGAGAATTTATTGATGCTTATTTATTAAAAACACCGATTTCCTAGTGCTGAAAAATATTAAACCGATTCAAATTGGTATCATCCGAGAAGGAAAAGTACCTCCTGATTTCAGAGTCCCGCTTACACCTCAACAGTGTAAAACAGTAGAAACACTTTTTCCAAATGTTAAAATCTCGGTTCAAACAAGCCCTATTCGGACCTTTAAAGATGCAGACTATATTCAGGAAGGCATACAAGTGGTTGATGAATTGAATCATTGCGATATCATTTTTGGGGTGAAGGAAGTTCCAATGATGGATTTAATTCCAGAAAAGACATTTTTCTTCTTCTCTCATACGCTGAAAAAACAACCCTACAATCGTGCATTGCTTCAGAAAATTTTAGACCTTAAAATTCGACTCGTTGATTATGAAGTAATTAAAGACAAAAACAACAAAAGACTTATTGGTTTTGGTCGTTACGCAGGAATTGTAGGATGTTATAATGCATTTCTTACTTATGGATTGAAAAGTGGAGCCTATTCTTTAAAACCTGCCAACCAATGCGCCGACAGAAAGGAAGTGGAGCAGGAACTTAAAAAAGTGATTCTTCCATCCAATTTCAGCATCGTAATTACAGGATTTGGTCGCGTTGGACATGGAGCCAAAGAAATAATTGACCTGCTACCGATTAAAGAGGTAAGTCCAGATGAATTTCTGAATAACACCTTTAATGGTCCTGTTTATACTCAATTAGATACTGAAGATTATTTTGAAAAAACTGCAGATGGAAGTTTCGATAAGCAGGAATTTTATTCACAACCTGAAAGTTATTCATCGAAATTAAATCAATTTTTACCTTTTTGTGATCTGTATATTCCATGTCATTTTTGGAACAACAAATCTCCGCTCTTAATTACACAAGCAGACCTGCAACAAAAAGAAAGGAGACTGCAAATAGTTGCTGATATTTCTTGTGATATTGCCGGACCGATTGCTTGTACCATAAGACCTTCAAAAGTTGCTGATCCTGTTTATGGATATGACCCTGCTACTGGACAAGAGATTGATTTCAAAGATCCAAACGCAATTGCTGTAATGGCGGTGGATAATCTGCCTTGCGAATTGCCTAGAGATGCCTCTGAAGATTTTGGGAATGAATTGATAAAGCATGTATTACCTAAATTGTTTGGAGCTGATCCTGATCGTGTCATTGAGCGAGGGACAGAAACTGATTCAGACGGTAAATTAATGCCCAACTTTGAGTACCTAGAAAATTATTTAAAAGGAATTGAATAATGTCAACGGTATTTATTTCTGATCGAGAATTCACGAAAATAAACAGTTCTGAACTGCCAAAAGGTACTTATGAGGAATGTCAATTTATTAACTGTGATTTCTCTAATTCAGACTTAAGCTCCTATAAATTTATATCCTGCGATTGGGAAGAATGTAATCTCAGTTTAGCTAAAATTAATAATTGTCTTCTTCAAGCAGTTCGATTTAAGCAATGCAAAATGATAGGTATACATTTCGAATATGCCAATCCATTTGGTTTAGAACTGGCTTTTGATCAATGTAATTTAAATCACTGCTCTTTTTATCAGCTTAAATTAAAAGGAACTCCTTTCTTAAATTGCGATATGAACGATGTGGATTTTACTGATTCTGATTTAAGTAATTCCTTGTTTCATGAATCTGACTTAAGCAGTGCTATTTTTGAGCAAAGCAATCTAGAGAAATGTGACTTTTCAAGCGCTAAAGGATTTATTATTAATCCTAAAGAAAATAAACTAAAACAAGCTATTTTCTCTTTAGAAGGACTCCCCGGTTTACTTCAAAATATTGGGATTCAAATTAAATAGATTTTCCTTTTAGTAAAATATTTCTAACAGCAGAGGCTTTTTAGATGGTTGAATAAAGGAGTCAAGCTCTTCAAAGTATGCTTCTGATACCATTGGACAGCCTAAACTATTACAAATTTCATAAGACTGTTCCTCATTTGGGACACAGGAATAGCGATGTAAAACAATGAATCGATCAAATGCATTGCTATTTGAAGCATCTAAACCATGAAGTTTATATGATTTTCCAAACCTACCCGGATAGGACGCTCCAATTTTATATTTTCCTAAAGAAGTTTTATAAGAGTTAGGGACATTACTAAAAATCAAGCTGTCTCGAACATAGGTATTCGATCCACTTCCGTGAGCCACTAATCCTTTACTGACAATTCTATCTGTAGATAAATCTAACACAAACAATCGGTTTTTTCCCGAGTTGACTTTCATATCAATTAGGACAACATATTGTTGGTTAAACGAAGTATTATTTTTTAAATATTGATGCGTCTCATCTATTTTTAAAGCCAATCGATTGGCAAAAAAAAGTGAATCTTCCCCTGAATTATCTGCCTCCAAATTATCCATGGGTGCATCAAAAGCGCAACTTTGCAGCGATAAGAATACTAAAAATGAAAAAATCAGGAATTTCATAGCAATACAAATTAACAAAATAAATAAACATGCTCTTCACAAATAAACAATGAAAAATTATTCCACTGTTACGCTATGGTTTAATTTCCTTTTGTAGTTTTAGGCAAATTATTTGTAGAATATGGAAGAGATTGAAGTTAAAGGAAATAAAAAAATTATCAAGGCTTGGGTCTTATACGATTGGGCCAATTCAGTGTACCCGTTGATTATTAGCTCTGCGATCTTCCCTATTTTATTTGAAACCAAAACTTCGATAAAAGATAAAATCAGTGGTAAAACCATTTATGACACGATTTCTTTTTTTGGATTTGAATTTAAGAATACAGAATTCTATGCCTATCTAATTTGTCTTTCTTACATTGTAGTTGCGATTCTGTCTCCCATCTTTTCTGGCATTGCAGATGCGGGAGGAAGACGAAAATTATTTATGCAGATTTTTTGTTATACAGGAGCATTATCCAGCGGACTACTTTATTTTTTCAATGCAGACAATCACGGAGTAGACTATACTCCGTTTGAACTCGGCATTAGTATTTTACCGCTTTTCATTGCCAGTATTGGTTTCTGGGGAAGCTTAGTTTATTATAATTCATACCTCCCAGAAATTGCTGATTATAAGGACCATGATAAAATAAGCGCTCGAGGATTTTCAATGGGTTATTTAGGAAGTTCTATATTACTCATCATAATACTTGTTTTAACTGTTTTCACTAAAACTATTCCCATAAAATTTGCATTTCCTTTAGTAAGTGTTTGGTGGATCGCCTTCGCAAGTTATTCTTTTTATTACTTACCTAAAACCAAAATTCCTGAAGTAAAAAAAAGTGGTAATATTTTGAGCTCAGGATTTAAAGAGTTGGCATCCGTGTTTCGTAATATCCAACAAAATAAAATTCTTAAACGCTTTTTATCAAGTTACTTTATGTATAACATGGCCGTACAAACCATCATGGTCATGGCAGTTGCTTTTGCTAATAAAGAAATAATAGGAATCAAATCAGCTGATCTAATTATCAGCATTTTAATCATACAATTCTTAGGAATTGCTGGAGCCTTTTTGATGTCAAAACTTTCTTCTAGAATTGGAAATATTAAGACTATTGGATTGGCTATTTTAATTTGGATTGGATTATGCCTGGCTGTTTATTCGCTTGTGTACAAACCTTGGCAATTCTATATCGCAGCAGCCGTGGTTGGTTTGGTAATGGGTGGAATACAATCTGTTTCTCGATCGACTTATGCCAAATTATTACCCGAAACAAATGATTTAACCTCCTATTTCAGTTTCTTTGATTTGGCAGAAAAAATAGGTTTGGCAATTGGAACCTTAACTTTTGGAATCATTGAAGGATATTTAGACATTAGAAGTTCCATATTGGCATTGGTTATCTTCTTTGTCTCTGGTTTTTTATTATTGCTTTTGGTACCCCATTCTGAAAGACTTGGACATCGCGCTAGAAAGGTCGCTGATCGATAAAATCAGCAGAAAAATTTCTTATGAAATTAACAAAAAAGTAATGTTAACACTACTTACAATTCTTAACTTTGAATACAGAATTTAAAACATGAAAAATATAATTGAAGCAGCTTGGGAAGATCGTAATTTACTCAGTGATCCATCAACAAGAAAAGCAATCGAAGAAGTAATTGAATCCTTAGACAAGGGTTTAATTAGAGTTGCCGAACGCAAAGATGACGGTACTTGGCAGATCAATGAATGGATTAAAAAAGCAGTTGTTTTGTATTTTCCTATTAGAAAAATGGAAGTATACGATGTAAATCCATTCGAATTCTATGATAAAATGGACCTTAAGAAAGATTTTAAATCTCAAGGTGTCCGCGTTGTCCCTGGGGCTATTGCTCGATATGGAGCTTTCCTTGCGCCTACCGTTATTTTAATGCCCTCATTTGTCAACATTGGTGCTTTTGTAGATGAAGGAACTATGGTAGATACTTGGGCAACTGTAGGCAGTTGCGCCCAAATTGGTAAACATGTTCACTTAAGCGGCGGTGTAGGTATAGGTGGTGTATTAGAACCACTACAAGCCGCTCCAGTAATTATTGAGGATGGAGCATTCATTGGATCAAGATGTATCGTTGTTGAAGGCGCGCATGTTGGAAAAGAAGCTGTACTTGGTGCTAATGTTGTTTTGACCAGCACCACTAAAGTAATTGATGTAAGCAACACGGAACATAAAGAATATAGAGGTTATATTCCACCAAGAAGTGTGGTTATTCCTGGTACCTATTCCAAAAAATTTCCGGCAGGTGAATTTCAAGTTCCTTGCGCTCTTATTATAGGTCAAAGAAAAGCATCTACTGACCTCAAAACTTCATTAAATGATGTTTTGAGAGAACATCGTGTTGCTATTTAGAACTTTAGTCTCTATTTCTTTAATTTTTCGCTCCTTTCGTTGTATCTTTGAGGGCTTAAAGACTATTATCTTAATTTAAGCAAAATGGAATTAAATGCGCTAAGCGCTATCTCCCCTATAGATGGACGTTATCACTCAAAGACAAGTGCCCTACAACCCTACTTTTCGGAATATGGATTAATAAAATATCGAGTTTTTGTAGAAGTTGAATATTTTATTGCTCTGTGTGAAATTCCACTTCCAGGACTCAAAAACTTTACAGAAGAAGGGAAGAAATTAATGCGTTCTTGGTGTACAAATTTTACCGAAAAGGATGCTTTATGGATCAAAGAGACTGAAAAAACAACCAATCATGATGTTAAAGCAGTTGAATATTTTTTAAAAAATAAATTTGAGTCAGAAAACTGGAATGAATTCTCAGAGTACATTCATTTTGGATTAACTTCTCAAGACATTAATAATACCGCGATTCCTTTATCCTTAAAAGAAGCGCTTCATGCTGTTTACTTGCCCTCACTAATGCTTATCGTAGCGCAATTAGACACTTACACTAAAGAATGGGAAAATATCCCAATGCTGGCTCGAACACATGGTCAACCTGCTTCACCAACGAGATTAGGTAAAGAAATGCTTGTTTATTCTGAACGATTAAAAATTCAAATTGCTTCCTTGATGGCTGTTCCGATGGCTGCAAAGTTTGGTGGTGCGACAGGAAATTTTAACGCACATCATCTTGCGTTTCCTGAAATCAATTGGGTCGATTTTTCTAATCATTTTGTTGATGCTGTTTTGGGCCTGAAGAGGAGTCAAACCACAACGCAAATAGAACATTATGATCAAATGGCTGCCTTATTTGATGCCATGAAAAGAATAAACACCATTCTATTAGATCTTTCTCGTGATTTCTGGCTTTATATTTCAATGGATTATTTTAAACAGCGCCTTAAAGAAGGAGAAATTGGATCATCAGCAATGCCACACAAGGTAAATCCAATAGATTTTGAAAATGCGGAAGGTAATATTGGAATTGCCAATGCTCATTTTGAACATCTTGCAGCCAAACTACCTGTGTCTAGATTACAAAGAGATTTAACTGATTCAACGGTCCTCAGAACCATTGGGGTTCCGATTGCTCATGCTCTGATTGCTAATGTATCTTTACAAAATGGATTGAGCAAGGTCCTCATTAATAAAGAAAAGATACATCAGGATCTAGAACAAAATTGGGCTGTGGTAGCAGAAGCTATTCAAACTATATTAAGACGTGAAGGTGTTCAAAAACCTTATGAATTGTTAAAAGAATTGACAAGAACAAACAAACCAATGGACAAAGAACAAGTTCAAAGTTTTATTTTATCTTTGGATGTTACTGAGAAAGTAAAAAACGAATTATTGCAAATAACACCTCAGAATTATACAGGTATTTAAAAAATTTATCATGAAAAATATTTTTATATCATTCCTATTTTTAGCGTTCAATTTTGGCGTTTTCGGACAAGCTTCAGTTGTTGAATGGGGCTCCCTTCAAAAAACTAACAGTCTACTTATTGATATGATTCCAAAAGGAGACGCTGCTTTTTTTACTCTTCGAATAAGTGGGGGTGGTATCTTCAGTAGTTACAGAATGGAACAATATGATAATTTACAATTGATAAAAAATGTAAGAATCAAAACCAACACAGCTAGTGGAATGGGGAATTTGGAATGCCTTACTTTTTTTGGCGGAAAATTAAGAATGTTGATTTCAGATGGAGATAGAGAGAACAAAGTACTTTACATGCAAGAATATGGAGATGACATGACAGCCATTGGTCCGGCAGATGAATTGGCTTCTTATTCTTTGCAAAGATTTAATTCTAGACCAAATTACACGGTCATTAAATCACAAAATAATAAATTCCTTAGTGTGATTTATGAAATTCCAGGAAGAAAAGAAGCAAATGATGTTTTTGGATATAAAATTTTTGACGAAAACATGAACATAATTGAAAAGGGAGAAATCACAGTTCCTTTTGAAGGGGCTTTGTCTTCAGTTGAACAACATCATATCACTAATAAAGGAAGATACTTCATTACGCTAAGTGAATATGAGAAAGGGAAGATGAAGATTTTTAGTTATTTCAAAGATTTCCATATTTATAGTGTGAAAGGTGATGAGATGGTGGAACATCCATTAAATTTAAAAAGATCGCGCCTGAGCAATCTTAGCATTACTTCAAATGATGATGAGGTAATTTCAATTAATGGTACTTATGGATTGATCGATGGAGGAAATGCTGCTGGTGTTAATGGAATTATATCTGTTAAATATGATGCTAAAACAGATAAAATTCTTTCTGATTCTTATGTACCCTTTAGTGTAAATTTAATTACAGAAAATTGGTCTGATCGTCAAAAAGAAAAATTAGAAAAGAGAACTAATAAAGGGAAATCTAAAGCTCCAGATCTTTATAGTTACGTCCTACGCACACAACACGCTTTGCCTGATGGCAGTACCGTTGGTTCGATGGAACAATATTATGTTAGAGAAGTTAGAAGAACAGATCCAAAAACAGGTGCTGTAACCTATACCTATTACTATTATTATAATGACATTATTGCCTATAAAATAAATGTAAATGGACAAATGGAATGGGAAAAAAGAATTCCGAAGTTTCAAGTATCAGTAAATGATCACGGTCCATATAGTTCTTACTTTAGCTATATCGATAATGGAAAATTATGTTTCATCTTCAATGATAATAAAAGAAATTATGCAGAAACAGGCGAGTATATCAGAGAAGGAATTACTCCATATGGATTTAGTTTATCCTACCGTAAAAATGTAGTTGCTTTAAGCTCTTTAGACTTAGCAACCGGGAATGATAGCAGACAAGTAATGTCAACTGCTAAAGAATTGTCAAGTATTATCAAGCCTAAGTTATTTAAATATGATACTTCCAAGAATGAAGTTTTAATGTACAGTATCGTTAGAAAAAAGGAACGCTTTGGAATTATGAAATTACATTAAAATGAAACTTCTATTTTATAGTTTTTGTTTTCTTGTCTTATTTTCATCCTGTAAAAACAGAAAAGAATCAAAAGCCATTTCGGCTAATTCTTTAGCTGAATCAAATTATAACGACCACTCATATTCCAACCTTGACATTATAAACACTACTCATTTGGACCTAGAATTAGATGTGGATTTCAATAATCAAACCATCTATGGAATAGCGCGTCATACCATGAACAATAAGGGTACAGGATCCGCTATTTTTGACATTAAAGGTTTACAAATAAAAAAGGTGACATTAGGTCCTAAAGGAAATGAGAGAGAAACTGATTTCATGATTGGCAAAATGGATACTGACTCGATTTTAGGTCAACCACTTATCGTAAGTATTTCAAAAAAGACCAATCAAGTCAATATTTACTATCAAACTACCGACGCATCTGAAGCATTGGATTGGTTAGATACTGCCATGACTAGTTCAAAAACTAAACCTTTTTTATATACCCAAGGACAAGCAATACTCACAAGAACATGGATTCCAGTTCAAGATTCACCTTCCAATCGTTTTACCTATTCTGCTCAAGTTAAAGTACCTATGGATTTACTGGCTTTAATGAGTGCCAAAAATCCTAGTAAAAAAAATACCACAGGTATTTATAATTTCACAATGGAAAAGGCCATTCCATCTTATCTTATTGCCTTGGCTGTTGGAGATATTGCTTACCATTCTTATGGAGGAAATACAGGAGTTTATGCAGAAAAAGAGTTAATTGATGCGTGTGCTGAAGAATTTGATGCCCTTCCAAAAATGATGGAAGCCGCTTCAAAATTGTATGGAAATTATCAATGGGGACAGTATGATGTATTGGTTCTACCCTATTCATTTCCTTTTGGAGGAATGGAAAATCCTAGATTGACCTTTGCAAACCCAACACTACTAACAGGCGATAAAAGTTTAGTGTCCGTTATTGCACATGAATTAGCGCATTCTTGGTCAGGTAACTTAGTTACCAATAACTCATGGGATGATTTTTGGCTCAATGAAGGATTTACAGTTTACTTTGAAGAACGCATCATGGAAGAGATTTATGGTAAAGAGGTAGCTGATATTCTTGCTGAAATTGAATTCTTTGAGATGCAACAAGAAATGAAAGAAATTTCATCTGGCGATCATCCCGAAGATACTAAACTGCACCTTAAATTAAAAAATAGAAATCCAGATGATGGTATGACTCAAATTGCCTATGTAAAAGGCGCCTTTTTTCTAAAAACTCTAGAAGCTAAAGTGGGTAGAGAGAAATTAGATGAATTTTTAAATTCATATTTCGAATCGTTCAAATTCAAAACCATTAACAGTAAACAGTTTGAATCTATCTTGCAAGAACGATTATTAGATCCAAACAAAATCAAATTCAATTATAAGGAGTGGATTTATGAAGAGGGATTGCCTAAAAATTGTGTTAAAATTGAATCGAAGCGTTTACAAAACATGACGGAATTGGCTCAGAATTTCAGCGCTGGTCAGTCTGTGTTTGAACCAAAGATTCATTATGTATATCAAAAGATAAAAGGAAAACGTAAAAAGAAGAAAATTAAAGTTGTAGAACAAATAAAACGAGATGATTTTATCGTCCAAGAATGGCAAGTATTCATTAGAAATTTAGACGATAAAATTACAGTAGATCAATTAAACAAAGCAGATAATGCGATGCATTTTAGTACTTGGAACAACAGTGAAATCTTGACGGAGTGGTTGGTATTGAATATTCAAAAAGGAAATACAGCTAAACTAAAATCTGAAATTAAAAAATTCATTTCAAAAGTAGGAAGGAGAAAGTATTTAATGCCGATATACAGAGCCTTGAGTCAAAATCCAGCAGATAAAAAATGGGCGAAAGAAGTATTTGATGGCTGCAAATCTAATTACCACGCAGTATCTAAAAATTCAATTGAACAAGTCTTAAAGTAAAATCTTAAGATTAATTGGCCACTTCACTCATATAGCGAATGCGCACCAATCGCAATTCCTCCTCTGTATACAATCCATCAAATTCATGGTAGGCAGTGATCAGGTCTTCTGTTTCAGCTCCATTAAAATAATCAAAGATCTCCTCTTGATTGTCTGAATCTAAAAGTGAGTTGATATAATAATTGATATTTACACGAGTTCCGGAAGCTACAATTGATTCGATTTCATCTAAAATATCATTGAAATTTTTTCCTTGAGATTTCGCAATGTCCTCCAATGGAAGTTTTCTGTCAATATTTTGTATCAATTGAACCTTAAGTCCTGATTTATTAACCAATGACTTAACCACCATATCTAAAGGTCGCTCAATAGAATTTTGCTCTACATAATCCGCGATTAAGGCTACGAATGGTTCACCAAAACGCTGTGCCTTTCCTGTTCCAACTCCTTGAATATGTGTTAATTCATCCAGTGTTATTGGATACTGGAAACACATATCCTTGAGAGAAGGTTCTTGAAAAATAACAAAAGGAGGTAATTCCATTTGCTTTCCGATTGTTTTTCTCAAATCAATTAATTGACCATATAACAATTCATCAAAGACACCCTCTTTCCCTCCTGTTTGAAAGATTGAATCATCATCATCCGTTCCAGAGAAATCATGCTCCTTCAGTAATTTGAAAGATGTTGGATGTTTGATGAAAGCGCTACCCGCATCTGTTAATTTAAGGGTTCCAAAAGTTTCGACATCCTTATACAATAAGCCTCCAAGCGTAACTTGACGAATTACAGCATTCCAAAAATGCTCGTCTTTTTCTTTACCTACTCCAAATGTTGGCAATTGATCGTGCTTATAAGCTTTAATATCTGAAGTTACATTGCCAGAAAGATAGGCGCAATAATGCTTTGATTTTTGAGTCTCATCAAGCAGAAGAACTGCTTCAAGCAATTGCAATACATTTTCTTCGCCTTCTCTTTTCTCACGAGGGTTTTTACAATTATCACAATGCTCATTGCATAATTTTTCATCGAATGTTTCACCAAAATAATGGAGAATAAACTTTCTTCTACACACTGAAGTTTCAGCATAAGAGACAATTTCATTGAGTAATTGTCGTCCAATTTCTTGCTCCGTTATTGGTTTTCCTTGTAAGAATTTTTCTAATTTTTCAATATCCTTATAACTGTAAAAAGCAATACACTCCCCGATTCCTCCGTCGCGACCAGCACGACCGGTCTCCTGGTAATAACTTTCAAGAGATTTTGGAATATCATGATGAATTACATAGCGAACATCTGGTTTGTCAATGCCCATTCCAAATGCAATCGTCGCTACAATTACATCAACATCTTCCATCAAAAACATATCTTGATGCTTTGCTCTTGAAGCGGCATCTAATCCCGCATGATAAGGCAAGGCTTGAATACCATTGACCTGTAACAATTCAGCGATTTCTTCTACTTTCTTCCTACTCAGACAATAAATGATACCACTTTTTCCAGCATGCCCTTTTATGTAGCGAATGATTTGTTTTTCAACCTCTTTTTTGGGACGGATTTCATAAAATAAATTGTCTCTATTGAAAGACGATTGGAATACATCAGCATCCAACATATTCAAATTTTTCTGAATATCATGTTGAACTTTAGGAGTAGCCGTAGCGGTAAGAGCAATGATAGGAACATTAGAAATTTTCTCAAAAATCTCTCTCAATCTTCTGTATTCTGGTCTAAAATCATGACCCCATTCAGAAATACAATGTGCCTCATCAATAGCGAAAAAGGAAATATTTACAGAGGTTAAAAAATCAATGTTTTCTTTTTTGGTCAAGGATTCAGGAGCAACATATAACATTTTAGTTTTACCGTCCCGAATGTCTTTTTTTACTCTTAATATGTCAGCTTTAGTAAGTGAAGAATTTAAAAAATGTGCAATTTCATCACTGTCACTCACCTGTCGCATGGCATCAACTTGATTTTTCATCAAGGCAATTAACGGAGAAACAATGATTGCCGTACCCTCACATACTAATGCAGGCAATTGATAACACAAAGATTTACCACCACCCGTTGGCATAATAACAAAGGTATTTCTACCCGAAAAAACATTTTGAATGATTTTCTCCTGCTCCCCTTTAAACTGCTTGAAACCAAAAAAACGTTTTAACTCGTCTTTAAGGTCCACATTTACAACATTCATGCTTGTTCTATTATTATAGATTTGATGCCTTGACTACCCAAATAAAAAGTATCCATTTGAGCAACTTGATTATCTTTATTAAAGTTAAGTAAAAACAAGCTATAAACGAATATGTTTAAGGTTTTTTAGTCTTTTTTAACCATTGATAGCAACAACTTCAGTTACTTCTGGTAAATGTTGTTTCAAAAGATTCTCAATACCGCCTTTTAGTGTTGCTGTAGAAGAAGGACAACCAGCACAAGATCCTTTCATGCGCACCGTTACTTTTCCTTCGCTAAATCCTAAAAAATCAATGGCACCACCGTCATTTTCTACTGCTGGTCTTACATATTGGTCCAATAAAGATTTAATAGCATCGTCTAATTCGCTTTCTGAAAAATCTAAAACAGGCATATCTGAATTCTCAATTTCATTTACTTTTGGTAAAGGCATCTGAATAAGTACATCCTTTCCTTCGCCTATCCAATTTTTTACAAATTCACGCAATTCCATATTGATAAAATCCCAAGGAACATTATCGGTTTTCGTTATGGTTACAAAGTTGGCTGCAATGAATACATTCTTGACAAAAGGGAAATTAAAAAGTTCTTCCGCCATTGGAGAAAATCCTTTTGCTTCTGCTCTACTTGAGAATTCAGCTGAATCTCCTGTAATTAATAAATATTTATTGGCTACAAATTTCATTGTAGAAGGGTTTGGCGTCATTTCAGCATAAACTGTTACCGGTACATTCATGATTTTATTTTAGTACACAAAATTAAGAAACATTATTGATTATTGAGACCAATCTCCATTTGTTCCTATTTGTATAAATAGTAAATCTTTTCGTCGTTCTGATTTATTAAATACAGGTAAGCCATTTGAACCTAATCTTAAATAATTAGGTGTGTTTCGCTTCATTTTCTTTGGTAAAAAAGGCAGATTATGCGCTAATTTATTTTGAAGAACATTTCTAATTTCTTCACTATCAATTCCAATACTCGCTTTGACTTGTTGTTGAAAAGGTAGGGATGTTTTATAAGTTAAATAGAAGATTCCATGACTGGTATTTCCGTAGGGAACTAGACTCAAATCACGAAATCCGTATGGATAGTTTATCGTGTCTCCTTGTTTTAATAGACTTCCTTTTGTTTCACCGGTCCAAATATTAGCGCCCAATTGAAATACATTTTGTTGGTAACGATATGCAAATGCCAAATGACCTGTCCTAAATCTATCTTTACCTTGTCCAGCGAAAATATCATTTTCAAATGCTA
Source organism: Crocinitomicaceae bacterium (assembly GCA_044339115.1). Taxonomy (GTDB): domain Bacteria; phylum Bacteroidota; class Bacteroidia; order Flavobacteriales_D; family Crocinitomicaceae; genus UBA952. The sequence continues at coordinate 37,494 of JBIIWA010000010.1, read as the reverse complement.
AGGAAAGATATCTAATTTGTAAGCCAAATGCACCGGATCGTTGACTGGTTCCAACATTATCATGGTACCACAAATAACTATAAGTCAAAGAATTTGAAAAATTTGTATTGTGATTCAAAGAATTAATTTCCCAAGCAGGCAGAAGATTCCGCTTACCTCCTAACAAAACCCCACTTAAATAGGTGCGTTCTTCTATAAATCTTTTGCGTTGACCCAGCCCTTTCGAGAAAAATGAAAATTGAGTACCTGTATTCAGTTGTATACAATAGCTTTGGGCGTAAGCATTAATTTCTAATCCCAATTGACGCTCATGCGTTCCGAAATCAAGCACTAAACCAAGTGACGCACCTATATTTAATGTGTTTTGCGCATCCACAGTGGTGGTGCCAAGAAGAAATATAAATAGGAATATTTTAAGGTTCACAAGAAACGTATGACTAAAATCATACCAAAGGAACCAAAGAAGTTACTTTCCTTTTAAATCCATTGCCTTTAATGTATTTAACATCAAGGATGCAATCGTCATCGGGCCAACGCCACCAGGAACTGGGGTAATAAAGCTGCATTTTGGAGCGACTTCGGCAAAATCAACATCACCAACTAAGCGCCAACCCCTTTCACGACTTGAATCATCAATTCTTGTCGTTCCAACATCAATAACAACAGCGCCATCTTTAACCATATCAGCAGTTACAAAACAAGGTTGGCCAATGGCTGCGATTAATATGTCCGCCGTTAAGCAAAGTTCCTTCAAGTTTTTTGTTTTTGAATGCGCTAAGGTAACTGTACAATTTCCAGGATTTGAATTTCTTGCCATCATAATACTCAAGGGCATCCCAACAATATTACTGCGACCAATAATTACACAATTTTTTCCTTCGGTATCAATTTTCTTTCGCTTAATCAACTCCATTATTCCAGCAGGCGTCGCAGGCAAGAATCCTGGTATGTTTAATACCATATTCCCAATATTTGTTGGATGAAAACCATCAACATCTTTTAAAGGATCAATCGCTTGAGTTACTTTTAATTCATCAATATGAGAGGGAAGCGGTAATTGAACGATAAAACCATCAATACTTTTATCATCATTTAATGAGCGAACCTTAGCCAATAAGATTTCTTCAGAAACCGAATCATCGTAACGAATTAAAGTACTTTCAAAACCAATCATTTCACATGCCTTTACCTTCGCATTTACATATGAAATTGACGCTCCATCACCTCCAACCAATACAGCTGCCAGATGAGGGATTTTTTTACCTTGATCCTTTCTTGACTTGACTGCGAGAACAAGTTCTTGCTTTATTTCTTCCGATACGGCACGTCCATCTATGAGTTGCATTGGCAATTTTTTATACAAAGATAAAAACTCATATCGAAATAGCACTGAAGTAATTCAAAACGAAGTTATCTTTGTTAAAAATTATAAAATGAAAAAATTAATTTACAGTCTATTTACATTGCTTTTTATCAATGGAACTTATGCTCAAACAAGTTTTGACGGTTCAGAAATTGGTTTAGAATTGGTTGCCAGTGCTTCAAATTTAGGCGGTAGTGTTGGTGGTGATTTAAAATATGCAGCTATTTTAAATGAAAACTGGGCAGTAGGTCCTTCATTTCGTTTACAACGAACTTGGTCAAATAATTTCGGGACTAAATTTGGCTACAGTATTTATGGTGGTGGAATTTTTGCCCATTATAGATTAAAAAACACCCTGTTTGGTGGTGCCGAATTTGAAATGTTGCGTTGCCCATTGAACTATGTGAATATTAATCCAAATCGAAATTGGCTGGCGACCCTATTTATTGGTGGAGGATTCTCTAGAGACTTTAATCATAAAATTCGCATCAACGCAGGAGTTTTTTACGATGTAATTAATGCGGCCAATAGCCCATTTAGAAGTAGTTATGTGTTAAAAATTAAAGATCAAAATGGACAAGTTCAGAAAATTCTTCCTGTAATTTATCGCATTTCATTCTTTTTTCCAATAGGAAAATAATCATTATGAGCAGAATTAAAATTGGGATTGTCCTCTACCCTACCTTTGGAGGAAGTGGTGTTGTTGCAACAGAACTCGGAAAAGCATTAGCCGCTAAAGGCCATCAAGTTCATTTTATTACTTACTCTCAACCGGTAAGACTGGGGAGCTTTAGAGAAAACATCTACTATCACGAGGTAGCAGTGTCTGATTATCCTTTATTCGATTTTCAGCCCTATGAAACAGAACTCACTTCAAAAATTGTTGATGTAGTTCGGCATGAAAAATTAGATGTCCTTCATGTACACTATGCGATTCCACATGCTTCTGCAGCATTCATGGCTAAAATGATTTTAAGATCTCAAGGTATTGAAATTCCATTTGTTACTACCTTGCATGGTACAGATATTACCTTGGTGGGAAAAGATCCATCCTTCGAGCCTGTAATTACCTTTTGTATTAACGAATCTGACGCCGTAACAGCGGTATCTGAAAGTCTAAGAAAATCAACTTTTGAGCATTTTAAGGTAAATAGAGAAATTGAAGTGGTACCTAATTTCATTGTTCCCAACATGGACACCACACGCGTCAATGAGGAAATGAGATCAAAATATGCCACTAAAGACGAAGTGATCCTTTGCCATATTTCAAATTTCAGAAAAGTAAAACGCGTTGAAGATGTGATTCAAGTCTTCGCAAAAGTAAATACAAAAATAAAAAGCAAATTAATTCTAGTTGGCGATGGTCCAGAAAGATATCATTGTGAAAAACTAGCCCGTGAATTAAATTTAACCGATCGCATTATTTTTCTAGGAAAATTAAGGGATACAGTTCATGTTTTGCAAATAGCTGATGTATTTTTATTGCCTTCTGAAACGGAGAGCTTTGGACTTGCAGCGCTAGAAGCTATGGCCGAAAGCGTTCCCGTGATTTCTTCGAATACAGGCGGTATCTCTGAGGTAAATGAACATGGTTATTCTGGATTTCTTTCCGACGTTGGAGATGTAGATGATATGGTGAAAAATACCTTATTCCTATTAGAACCTGAAACCTTAAAGCAATTTAAAATCAATGCCTTAGAACGATCCAAACATTTTTCTTTGGTGAATATCTTACCTAAATATGAAGCGATTTATCGTAAATTAGTGAGCAAAAAAATTAAAGTATGAAAATTGGCGTATTACTTTCTGGTTGCGGTGTTTATGATGGAGCTGAAATACAAGAAACCGTATTAAGCTTACTCGCGATTGCAGAATTAGGACATGAGGCAGTTTGCATTGGTGTTGATGCAGATCAATTTCATGTCATCAACCACATCGATGGTAGCCTAATGCCTGAAAAAAGAAATATGCTCATTGAAGCAGCGCGCATTACGCGAGGTGAAATCCAAGATATTCATTCAATTCAACCGGCAGAAATTGATGCTTTACTAATACCCGGTGGATTTGGAAGCGCTAAAAACTTTACCACTTGGGCCTTTGAGGGAAATAAAAGCACCATTTTACCTATAGTAAAATTGCTTTTAATCAATCTGATTAATGTAGGTAAACCAATCGTAGCCTTATGTGTTAGTCCAGTAGTACTGGCGAAAGCACTTCAAGACAGTGGAATATCTTTACACATGACTATTGGAAATACTACGGATGCTTCACCTTATGATATTTCGTCCTTTCAAAACGGAATGGAACAAATAGGTTGCAAGACAGAAGAAAAAACTATCGGTGAAGTTTTAGTGGATCAAAAAAATCGTATCATTACAGCACCTTGTTATATGATGGATGCAGGAATTGTTCAAATTAGAGAAAATATTAAGCTTGCTTTACACGCTTTAGAAGATCTAGTAAATGAGTAAGGATAATAAAATTAAGGAATGGATGGACAGTCGCAAAGAGCGCTTAGAAAACCTGTCTTGCGCATTTATTTTGCCTGATTTACGCGCTGGGAAAAGAGGTGCATTAGCCTCAGCATTGACCTTAATTGAATCAAATACTCCTTCAGCCAGATTAGAATCGAAGAAACTTTTAAAAGCCATTCAAGAAAATACAGGTAATTCCTGGCGCATTGGAATCACAGGAGTTCCCGGAGTTGGAAAAAGTACTTTCATTGAAGCGCTAGGCAAAATAATATTAGAAAAAGGTCATAAACTTGCCGTACTCGCAATTGATCCATCATCAAATGTCGGTGGAGGGAGTATATTAGGAGACAAAACTCGGATGAATTGGCTGGCCACTCAAGAAAATGTGTTCATTCGTCCAAGTGCCACCAATGAAACTTTAGGAGGCGTTGCAAAAAGTACTAGAGAGTCAATTCTTCTATGCGAAGCAGCTGGATATGATGTTATTTTTGTTGAAACAGTGGGTGTTGGTCAATCTGAAACAGTGGTTCATTCCATGGTCGATTTCTTTTTGCTACTCATGTTAGCAGGTGCTGGAGATGAACTTCAAGGAATCAAAAGAGGTATTATGGAAATGGCGGATGCGATTTTAATTACCAAAGCTGATGGTGATAATGAAAAGAAAGCACTGCAAGCCAAACGAGAATATCAAAATGCACAACACCTTTTTCCCGCTAAAGAAAATCTTTGGTTAGTTCCAGTTTCAACTTGCAGTAGTGTAGAAGGTATTGGAATACCGGGTGTATACACTCAAATGGAACAATATTTCAAGCATGTAAAAACAAAAGGTTGGTATACCGAAAATAGATCGCGCCAAGATGTTGATTTCTTTAAAGAGAATTTACATTATTTGATAGAGCAACAATTTTTCGGAGCTGAAAATTGGAGGGATTCTTTAAGGAATTATGAGACAATGGTCAAATCTGGTGCCTTGACTCCCATGCTTGCTGCCGAACAATTATTTACAGAATTCACAAAAAAACCATGAAAGAAACATTTATAATTGAAGGAGAACACATCGAGTTAATGGCACTGCTAAAAGCGGTTGGCATAGCGGAAACCGGTGGACATGCAAAGCATATAATTGATGCAGAGATGGTGTTTAGAAATGGTGAAGTAGAAACGAGAAGAAGAGCAAAAATAATTAAAGGAGACACGATCGAAATCTCCGATAATGTAATTGTTTTGGCCTAGCGAATAAGGTGTAAGAATTGCTGGCCATCATAGGACAAACCATTCATTCCTAAGGCTGTAAATTTCATAAAATAAACTCCTTCAGAACAATCCTTCTGATTAAATTTTCCATCCCAAGTTGGATTTAATGGAGTAAGAGTCGTCATTAATTCCCCCCAACGATTTAAAATTATCGCTTCAAAATCAGCCATTCCTTCAAAACTTAAGGAATAAGTATCATTGTTACTGTCGTCATTTGGTGTGAAAACATTTGGATAAGTAACATCAAATGGAATTTCAGGCATTACAGTGACAGTGAAATAGGCCGTATCAATACAAAAACTATTGCTGGTTATCAACATGATTTCATAGACTCCACCTTGCTGATAGGTATAACTTTGATCTCCCAAAATCATACTGCTAGTAGTACCACCATCACCGAAATACCATGAGTACTGGGTTCCATTTAAACTAGAATTCGAAAGCAAAACATTGTAATTGGTGACCACACCTGTAAATTGTGCAGTTGGCATTGGAATTACAGTTACTAGCACTTGATCAGTTGCTGTGCAATTATTCGTTGTTCCAGTTACGGTATAGTTGCTTGTCGTATTGGCTTGAAAAGGAACATTGTCCTGGATACCATTGGTCCAGACATAAGTATTAGCGCCTGTTCCTGCAAAAGTCAAACTAGTTCCCGCACAAACGGTTGTGTCATTTCCTGCTCCAACACTCAATTGCTGCACCGAAACATATAAGGTCGCAGTGGAAGTGCAGGCAGATTGAACAGGAGTGAATATATATGTAAAATTACCTGCAACTGCGCTACTTAGTTGACTTGGACTCCAAGTTCCTGAAATTCCATCATTTGAATTCAATGGTAAATTGGGTACTGCAGCGCCTAAACAATAAGGACCAAAATTAGGGAAAGTGGGTACAATTGAATCTGTAACAACCACATTGATGGTTAAATCTGTTTCGCAAGCGCCATCAACTGAATTGAAAGTGTAATAACTAATTCCTTGCACTGCAGTATTAATTACAGGTGGAAACCAGGTCCCTGAAATATTATTCATTGATTGATTGGCAAGCGTCATAGGAACCTCATTAATACAATAGGTGCCGAAAATCCAAAAAGAAGGAGTAATACTATCATTTACATCTACCGTGATTTGAATTGGCACGCCACATTGACCTGGGTCCGGAGTAAAAATAAAATCTTGAGAATTACTAAAGCCAGTATTAATTTGGGTTGGTGACCAAACGCCACTCATGGCATTATTCGAATTCAAAGGTAAGTTTGGTGCTGGAGAGCCAACACACAATAAACCAATTGGGTCAAATGTTGGTGTAATATTACTTACTATATCCACATACCAAGTTGAAGGAGCGCCGCAAGATGTATTTACAGGAGTAAAGGTTAGAATTTGTGTTCCAACAGCTGAAGTATTAATTACCGCAGGACTCCAAGTACCTGAAATACCATTTAAGGAACTGGATGGAAGCGCTGCAGCTTGAGTGCCAACGCAATATGTATCGACAAGATTAAAAGTGGTCGGCACTAAAGTTGATGTAGTTACAGATAAAGCAACAGCGTTAGCGCATTGTCCAGGCGTAGGCGTAAAAATATAAGTAGCTGTTCCTAAAGTAGCAGTCTGAATTTGAGCAGGCAACCAAGTTCCTGTTATCCCATTATTGGAAGTAGTTGGTAAAGTTATTCCCGGAGTGTTTAAGCAATAAGGGCCATAACTATTAAAATTGGGCATCACTTGCACCGTAACATCCATCACCTCTACACTATCAATTGCCGAACATCCATTTGCAGAAGTAACTTGACAATAATAAATTCCAGGACAAAGATTACTCGCAGTTGCCGTATTTTGACCCAAAGGCACTTGATTGTTATCCATCCAAACATAAGTATAAGCAGAACCACCAACAGCATTTGAGGTTGCGGTTCCATTACAAATACAATTGGCACCTATTTGATTGCTTAGGTAGGGTAGAATTGGTTGGTAAGGAGAACAATTATTATTAATGTATGAAATATACCCTTGATTGTCCGTGTTATTTCCTGCGCCCGGTGTTTGACCATTTGCTGCAGTAGTAGACGCGCTAGACCAATTCGTTTGCAAATATGGATTACTAGAAATGTTATTTGTGAAACTAAAAACTAAATTGGTAGCCGCTCCAGCAAAATAAATAATATTGTTACTTGAATTATTACCCCAACTCACACCATGAACAGGAACATTATAATTACTTGCACTGTAAATCGCAAAAGAATCATCCGTATTGGCCATTCCTACTGCACTCCAAATTCCTCCTGGTGAATAACCAGAAGTTGGAATCGTTTGAACACCCACAGATGGAGTTGAAAGATTTTTATCGAATAAAGTAGAAGAAACTGGAATAACTAAACGACAATTGTTGTCTGTTGTACTTAAATCTTGCGGAGGAATTGCAGCATTGACATCTGCATCATTATAAACTACAATTAATGTCCCAACAGGAATAGAAGACCAAAAAGTGGAATTAGCAAAGCGAAGACATCCAGAGGCAATTCCTTCACCTGAACTTGGACCGTTGGAGAAATATCCATTGTTATCGTCCAAAATCCAATTCCGTAAGTCTAATGTGGCGGGAGTACAAGGAACAGGATTTAAACTTGGAATTACCAATAATTCTACATATTCTTTAACACCGTTTGGTCCTTGAGAAACTTCGTTTATAATAAGCGACTGCGCGAAAATAGGATTGAAAAACCCAAAGAATGCAACAACTGACAAAAGCAATAAACGCATATTATTTTCTTTATTTTTGGCAAAGTTAGTCTAAACTATTTGTTTCTAAAGGCATTGTAATGAAAAAGGGAGTTAAATCTATGTTAACATATTTCAACAAGGCCATTGTAAAATGAAATATTATTTTAAATACCTAAAGTCTTGACCTTTTTTAATTGTTTTAAGTGTCTCAAAAATCAACTTGATACAATGTTCTACATCCTCTTTTTGTACCATTTCTACTGTGGTATGCATATAGCGTAAAGGCAAAGAAATCAGTGCACTTGGCACTCCTTCATTGGAATAAGCAAAAGCATCGGTATCTGTACCAGTAGATCTAGAAACTGCAGCACGCTGAAAAGGAATTTTGTTGTCCGTAGCGGCTTTAATAATTTGTTTTAAGAAATTATTTTGAACTGCAGGACCATAAGTCAAAACAGGGCCTAAGCCTGACTGTTGGTCTCCATTTTCAATTTTATCAACCATCGGAGTAGCGGTATCATGACAAACATCAGTAATCAAAGCTAAATCCGGCTTGATTTTATGAGCAATCATCTCCGCTCCGCGCAAACCAATTTCTTCTTGAACTGCATTGACAATATACAAGCTGAAGGGTAATTTAGTCTTGGTCTCTTTTAATAATCGAGCGACCTCAGCAATCATAAATCCTCCGATTCTATTATCCAAAGCGCGACCAACATATTTGTTTTTATTCAAAATAATAAATTCATCTTCAAAAGTAGCAACGCATCCAACATGGACACCCAAAGCCTCTACTTCAGCTTTACTGGCACAACCGCAATCTAAGAAAATGTTTTTCATGCTAGGTGTTTCTTCCTTGGCATGTCTCATGTGTATGGCAGGCCAACCAAATACTGCTTGAACAGTTCCATTATCAGTATGAATTTTTACTCTTTTTGAAGGGGCAATCATATGATCAGAACCACCATTTCGTCTTAAATAGATAAATCCATCTTTGGTAATATAATGTACAAACCAAGAAATTTCATCGGCATGTGCTTCAATAACAACTTTATAATCCATTCCGGGATTAATCACTCCTGCTACTGATCCATAATTATCTACAAAATACTCATCAACATAAGGTTGAATGTAAGACAACCATAATTTTTGTCCCGCTGATTCAAATCCTGTTGGACTTGCATTATTCAAGTATTTAGTTAAAAACGCTTCTGACTTTGAACTTATAATTTTTTTCATTTTTCTTATTTCATTAATGTTACATTTCCTTTTGTGATGGTTTGTTGTCCACCAACGCATGTGATATCTAAGTAATAATCGTAAACATCTGGCGGTAATTTTTGATCCTTGAACGTCCCATCCCAACCATTTGCAATACTATTGGATTCAAATACCAGCTCTCCCCATCGGTCAAAAATTCTAAAAATTATTTTTTCAACCCATATTCCTCTCACGTATAAAATATCATTATTGCCATCTCCATTAGGTGAAAATGCGTTAGGGACGAAGATATAAGGAGCATCACAAATAATCTCATAAACACGAACCAATGTTGTATCACTTCGAGTACAAACACCGTTCGAAACCGTTAAAGTAAAAATAGTAGTTGTCTCGACAGTGGCGCTGGTGTTTTGGAGTAAAGGATTTACTAGACCAATACTAGGAGACCAAGAATAACTATTCATTCCAGATGGGGCTCCCAATAAAGAAACTTGTGCTCCAGGAAGAATTAAATTGGGTTGAGCACTTGCTAGAACCAAACTAGGATCTAAATAAGATACTTGGATAAATATACTATCATTGACAATACAATTATTGGCAGAAGTTGCTTCGACATAGATATACTGCGAGAAGGTTGGTTGCACATTAACTGAAGGTCCATTATTTGGATTCAAGATGCAATTTAAAGGAGACCATGAATAAGTAAAAGTTTCACTGGAACTATTGGAAATCGAAACAATTCCAGTTTCACCCAAGCAAATAGCAGATGGCGCTATCATGGTCAATTGATCACTAAATATCTGAACTTCTACACTATCAACTATCGAGCAGACCCCATTATTTGCTTGAAAATAATAAGTTGTTGCCTGTGGATTAATTAACAATAAGGACGTGTCTAGAATACTAGTATTTAGGGTATCAGAAAACTGTGCATTGCTGGACCAAATAAAGGAAGTAGCTAAACCTGTAACTAATGGACTGATGGTAATCGCTGTGTTATTACACAAGTAAATAACATCATCAAGAACTGCAGAAATTGCCGGTGCAACATTTATAGTGTAATAAGCAGTATCGGATCCATTACAAATGCTATCACTTATAATGAGTTGCACTTGATATTGTCCCGGGGAAGTATAAGTCATTATTGGATTGTAATTTACTGAATCTACTAGTCCATTTCCAAAATCCCAATAAAAATCTGTCGTTACACTTGAAGAATTATCGAATTGAACTTGTAATGGCGTGCATCCTGATGAAACGTCAAGACTAAAATCGGCAGTGATAGGAATGTCAAAAGCGACAAAAACACTATCTACTCTTGAACAGATACCGTTGCTCACGCTCACATAATACATTCCAGCTTGGGATACTAAAATTGATGAATTTTGAGGAGCATTGAGTGGCGAAGAAAAATTAGAATTTAAAGACCAAATGTAGGTGTTGTTGGTTCCATTTGGCGAGACATTTAAAGTGTAAGGAACTGAAGAACATAAATTGATCGTATCCAACAAATTAAAAGTAATCGAATCCAATACAGTTATGGAAATATAGGCAGTATCTGTAAGCAAACAAACACTATCGGTAACGTATAAATAAACATCATACTGACCAGGTTCTGAATACAGAATAGTGGGATTAAAAATAGTTGATGTGGTATTATTGTTTCCAAAATCCCATAAATATTCATCTGAAAGCGATGAGAAATTTTGAAAAGTCACCTGAAAATCCTCACAGCCAATGGTGGAATTCGTAGAGAATTGCGCATAGGGAATGAGCTGAAAATCAAATTTAAAAATAAGGTTATTACAGTTCGAACTGTTATTGGTTGCAGACCACGCTCCAGGACTTGTTGGAAAATCACTGTTTGCTCCACAGCCACCACAAACAGATTGATATACCACTCCATTTTTATCAAACCTTGAAGTACCGCCATCTACATGTTCCTGCGCTACAGGTCCGCCAATATAGGTGGCATACAGCAATCCCAAAAAGTCTCTTTCGAGGACCATTAAATAAAAATCAAATCCAGTGGTGGTGGATTGAAATGCATTGGTTGATATCGGCATACCTCCCAGCGGGACGCTTTGAAGAATATTAGCTCCCCAACCAGAAACATAAATATTACCACAAATATCAATTAGAAAGGCCGAGGGTGAAATATTGATTCCGGTTGATCCATTACCAATAACCGTGGAGGCTAAATTATTTGTTAAATCATTATTTAATTTGATAATAAATTGACTGCTATTTGGATTGCTATACGTTGCATTGAAAACGGGAAAAACACCACCTAATGACTGGCCGAGCAAGAAAATATTATTATTTCTATCTATCTCTACAAAGAAAGATTGGTCATAATTGGTCTTTCCAATATAACTTGCATTCAAAATTGTATTTCCTAAAGCGTTGATTTTTGTTATAAATCCATCTGCTTTACCTCCTTGGAAAGTTGGATTGAAACCATTGGTAGTGCCAGGTAAATTATTGGAGGAGGTACCTCCCGTAAAGAACACTTGCTGTAAAGTATCTATCTTAATAGAATAGCAGGCATCATTTAGACTTCCGCCAAAATAGGAAGAGTATATCAGATTGCTGAAATTGGAATTTAACTTAAAAACAACTGCGTCTTGTCCACCTGCATTATTAGCCTGAAAAGCACCAACTGTTGGAAAATTAGTAGATCTTGAACAAGAACCTATCAACACATTGTTATTTTCATCTAGCATGATTTCTCCTCTAAATTGATCACCATAATTAGAAGTCAAGGAATCGTAAAGCGCCGGAGCATTATATGGAAGAGAGGTTATTTTATAATTCACACCATCATTTGATGTTCCACCAACATAGGTAGAAGCTAATAAATTATGCCCATTGGCACTGAGTTTAGAAACATAAATATCAGAACCTTGATTTGAAAAATAAACCCCATTGTATAAAAAATTCGCTCCTGCATTCCCTCCCCCATGATTGGGCTGAAATGCCCCAGAAGTAGTTGGGAAATTTACGGAGGATGTTGCACCGAAAATATATAAATTATCACTAGAATCACAAATCAAACTGTGTGCTGTTTCAGTACCCGTGAAAGAATCTCCACCCCCTAAAAAAGTACTCCAAAGCATGGCGGTTCCATTGGAGGAATATTTGGAAATAAATACATCTGTTATACCATAATTACCTGCTACAGCTGTAAAATTAGAAGCAATGTTAATCGTGGCTAAATCAGGTATTGGATAATTATTTCCATAAACTGTCCCTGCAGAAAAAGCACTTCCGTCTTGTGTATATGTGGCCGTCATTCCAAAATTATCTGAAATAGCGCCATTATAAGTAGCAAATACAAGTACAGGATCAATCACCAATGGAAGGGAGTGGTTGTAATGTCCCAATTCAAAAGTTACTGTACTATCTTGTAGTTGATATGCACAAGAAATTAGATTTTTTTTACCCCCAACCATTTGATATGCGATTGGTTTTTGCTCAATAATACTACCTAAAGCTGTCTTCAAAATAAGATTTCCCTTTCTGTCGATATGCATATGATTTTGGCCAGCATATGAAATTAGAATCTTATTCGGGTCAGCTCCTGCTTCCAGTTCAAATTCATATTTTGTCTGTGAAAGAGAAGTTTGCATACGCAAGTTAATCCCTGGATATATGGAATTTAAAACTACGCTTTCATAACCATGCACATCATGTGCCCATTTTGTTGAATCTGATCCTAGGATATAATTATAGTAGTAAGCGCTTTTTCCAATTTTTTCAATGGAACATTTTTTATTAGAACCGATAAAATTTACATGAACCACTTCTTCTCTTATTTTTGGAGTTTCCGTGCTAACACCATTAAAATGTGCCTTGTGTAAATCCGAAAAATCTTGCAGATGATACACCAGTTTGCCTTCTTGCAACCAAAGATTTCCTCCTTGAATTTGAGTCCTGAACAATACTCCTTGAGGCCATTGACCTTTATTCTCAAAGAATGCTCCGGCATGAGCAACTTGAGCTGTACCCGCTTCAACAGCTTGTTGCGCGAAATATATATTTACCGTAAAACTAAATAAGCAAGCTAAAAGCAAATGCTTCATAAGTCTAATTTTGCTCCTAAATTAAGGAAAAAAATAGCACCATATTTCCCATTTTCTTTTTAGTTCCAAACCAAAAGCAAATAAATCACAAAAGCTACCCATTTGTAGGAAAACAAAACGAGTAATTCCGTAATTTCGTAACCATAAGGAAGACATAATGGAAAGAAATAGAATTTGTGCATTATTTAAAATTCAATACCCTATAATTCAAGCAGGGATGATCTGGTGTTCTGGTTGGGAATTAGCCGCTGCTGTTTCTAACGCAGGAGGATTAGGTATTATTGGTTCCGGATCAATGTACCCAGAAATATTAGAGGAACAAATTCAAAAATGTCAAGCAGCTACCTCACTTCCTTTCGCTGTTAATTTGCCTATGTTATACCCTTCAATTGAGGAGCACATTCAAACTATAATTAAATATAAAGTCCCTATTGTTTTTACCTCTGCCGGAAATCCAAATACCTACACCAGCTTGCTCAAATCTCATGGGATAACTGTTGTCCATGTTGTTTCAAGTGTGAAATTTGCTCTTAAAGCAGAACAAGCAGGAGTAGATGCCATAGTTGCAGAAGGATTTGAAGCGGGTGGACACAATGGAAGAGATGAAACAACAACCTTGTGTTTGATTCCAATGGTGGATTCTAAAATCAAGATTCCATTAATAGCTGCGGGAGGAATTGCCAACGGAAGCAGCATGCTAGCAGCTCTTCATCTCGGGGCAGATGCGGTTCAAATGGGAACTAGATTTGTTGCATCAAATGAATCAAGTGCACACCTTGCATTTAAAGAAAAAGTGATTGCTACCAATGAAGGGGATACCATACTTACACTGAAAGAACTTACACCTGTTCGTTTGATAAAAAACCCTTTTTATGAATTAATTCAAGAGGCCTATAATAAAGGAGCAGATAAGGAAGAATTATTGGAAATTTTAGGTCGTGGTCGTGCAAAAAAAGGTATGTTTGAAGGAAATCTAATTGATGGCGAACTAGAGATAGGTCAAATTGCTGGAATACTTGATGATATTCTTCCTGCAAGTGAAATAGTGACGCAAATACTCAATGAATTTAATGCGGCCAAAGCAGCGCAAAATACTGCAAAATTTCAATTTTAATATGATACAATTTGAACGATTTGAGTTGAAAAACGGACTCAAAGTAATATTCCATAAAGACACCTCTACTCCTATGGCGGTAGTCAACACCTTATATGACGTTGGTGCAAGAGATGAGCAGGAAGACAAAACTGGATTTGCACATTTGTTTGAGCATTTAATGTTTGGAGGATCAGTTAATATTCCATCCTATGATGCACCACTTCAAAACGCGGGAGGGGAAAGTAATGCCTTTACGAGCAATGACATTACGAATTATTATAATGTATTGCCTGCTCAAAATATTGAAACAGCTTTATGGCTTGAAAGTGATCGGATGTTATCCCTAGCTTTTTCTCCAAAAAGTCTTGAAGTACAAAGAAGTGTGGTTATTGAAGAATTCAAGCAGCGTTATTTAAATCAGCCCTATGGTGACGATTGGTTGCTGCTGCGTCCACTTGCTTATTTGAAGCATCCTTATAAATGGGCCACTATCGGTAAATCATTGCAACATATTGAAGAGGTTCAACTCGATGACGTCAAAGCATTTTTTCAAAAACATTATAATCCTGCCAATGCAATTTTATGTATTTCGGGAAATTTTGAAATTGAAAACATCAAACAATTAGTGGAACATTGGTATGGAAATATACCCGGTGGAATAAAACCTGCAAGGATTTTACTTCAAGAACCAAAACAAACTGAATTTAGGAAAGCTGTTTTTGAAAGAGATGTTCCAGCAGATGCATTTTATTATGCCTTCAAAATGGGGGAGCGAAAATCTGAAGAATATTATATTGCCGATATGCTTTCCGATGAATTAGGAAAAGAAAAATCAAGTGTCTTGTATCTGAAATTAAAGAAAGAATTACAGTTGGTAACAGACATCAACGCCTATATTTTAGGATCTTTAGACCAAGGTCTTTTTATTATTTCTGGTAAAATGATGAACGGGAAATCAATGGATGAACTAGATAGCGCGCTTTGGGAGGTTTTAGATGTCTTTAAGTTGAATCCAATTACTGATCAAGAATTAAAAAGATTAAAACTTAAGATTAGAACTTCGAAAGAATTTCAAGAACAAGGATTACTCAATAGAACTATGAATTTAGCGTATTATGAACTGCTTGGTGATGCCAATGGTATCAATGAGGAACACGAAATTTATAATGCCATAGAAGTGGAACATTTACAAGAATTATCGAAACATTTATTTGTAAAAGAAAATTGTTCTTTACTACAAATTAAAGCAACACAATCTCATGAATAGAATTGAAGCCCCGAGTTTAAAAGAGATTGATAAAATTAATTTCATTGAACCAAGAAAGGTCCTTATTGGAAATATAACTCCTTTTTATTCCATAGAAAATCATGGAAGTGATGCAGCAAGAATTGAATTATTTTTTAAAGCAGGTACCATCATCGATCGTCCCGTTCTTGCGTCGCTTTGCTCCGGATTATTATTAACAGGAACAAGCAAAGAAACTGCTACCGAAATTCATAACAATATTGATGATCTGGGTGGTTTTTTTGATATCAACCTGAGCCAAGAACATACCGTTGTATCGGTTTATGCTTTAAACGACCAAATTATTCCTCTTCTGACAATTGTAATGAATGCTATAGATCATGCAAACTTCCCTGAAACTGAAATTCAAGAACAAATTGCTGATAAAAAACAACGCTTAAGGGTTAGTTATGAAAAAGTGAATTTTTTATGTCAACGTGATTTTCAAAAAAGATTATTTGAAGGAACCAACTATGCTAAAGTCACTGAAATAGAAGATTATGACACAGTAACTCGTGCTGAAATAATTGATTTTTTTAATTCATATTTTCGAAAAGGTTTACAAAAAGCAACCTTAGTTGGACGATTAAAAGAGGAACAACTTCTTGAAATAGAGCAATTGCTTGCACCTTGGGCAGGGAAAGAAGTAGCAATTAATGCTGGTAATTTCCAAGCACAAAACGGACATTTTCATATCGAAAAAACTGCTACAGTTCAAACAGGAATCAGAATCGGTAGAATGATGTTTGATAGAAAGCAGGAAGATTATCATGGATTTGTGATCATGAATACCATTTTTGGAGATTATTTTGGAAGCAGGTTAATGAAAAACATTCGAGAGGACAAAGGTTATACCTATGGTATTGGAAGTGCTTTGGCTGAAATGAAGGACAATGGATATTTTATTATTGGGACTGAGGTTGGAGCTGAAGTTGCGTCTGCAACCTTAAAAGAAATCCAATATGAAATGACTCAAATGAAAGAACAGCTTGTTGATAAAGAAGAATTGGAATTGGTACGCAACTACTTATTGGGACAAGCCTTAAAATCTGCAGATGGACCTTTTGCCATGATGGATTTGTTCTTGGGGGTAGAAATGCATGGATTAGATTATTCTTTTTACAATGAGGCCCTTAAAAAGTTAAAACTTATTACAGCAGAAGAAATTCAATCCTTAGCAAAAAAATATTTAGTTTGGGAAGAAATGCTTGTAATTACTGCTGGACAGCAACTTATTGACTAAAATGCCGTTACAACTTCGGAATGTTATTTTCATGAAGAAATTTTTATTTTTACTTACCCTGTTTTTTTTCGTGCCTATTGCGAATGCATCTCATGTTATGGGGGGAGAAATCACATGGAAATGTTCTGGGAATAATTCCTATATCTTCGAATTGATTTTTTATCGTGACTGCAATGGAGCTGAGATCAACACCGCTTCTGAAGCGCTCAGAGTCTGGAATCATCCTACATTAACGACCCTAAATTTAGCCTATATTTCTCGTGAAGATATTTCTCCAAGCTGCACTGCTGTGAGCGGAGGACCGCAGCCTTTAGATTGTGGAAGTGGTACTTCAGGTGGAAATGGCATTGGTGCCATAGAGCGCATTACCTATAGGAGTAATCCTATTACACTCAGCGGGACACCTCCAAGTCAAGGTTGGATTTTTACTTATGAAAATTTCTCGCGCAGTAATTCACTTACCAACATTACCTCTCCTGCCAGTTATGGCATTACACTAACGGCAAAGATGTTTGCGTTCAACCAAAACAGTACTTGTGTAGATAATTCGCCCGTATTTATGCAAGCACCTTATTTTGTGAGTTGCGCAGGATCCAATTATCGTTATAATATGAATGCCATTGATCCGGATTTGGATTCTGTGTATATTGATTTTGGAATACCATACAACAATTTCCCAACTGGTAGTTACAATCCACCATTGAATCCCATACCCGTGCCTTTTGAACCTGGATTTAGTGCCTTATCGCCTACTCCAAACGCTTCCATGAATGCTGCAAATGTTCCTGCTCAAATTAATCATCAGAATGGTGAAATCACCTTTAATTCCTCTACCATTGGAAATTTTGCCCTTAAAGTAAGTGTAAAATCATATCGTCAAGGAGTCCTTATTTCTGAAGTGGAAAGAGAAATGCAATTGGTCATTACAGCCTGTGCTTCCGGTAATAATGCACCCGTTTTCATCGCGCCATTTAGTAGTGGTTCTTTTATTACTACTGTTAATGCTGGTGATCTGGTCAATTTAAATTTGATTGCAAGTGACTTAGATTTATTACAAGATGGAAGCAATCAAAATGTAAGTATTACTGCCTCTGGTCCAATGTTTGGAACCAATTACAATCAAAATACAGGTTGTAATATTACACCATGTGCTTTTTTAAATACAGGATTACCTATTACAGGAACCTCAAGTGCCTCCGTTGATTTCACCTGGCAAACCAATTGTAATCATTTAATCAACGCTTTTGGTGATGCTGCAGAAATGATCCCTTACACCTTTGTCTTTAGAGCACAAGATAATTATTGTCAAGTTCCTAAAGTCAGTTATGCTACCTTGCAAATTAATGTTCGTAATCCTGGAATCATCCCCGCCCCATCGATTGATTGTATACAAGGTGATGCAAGTGGAAATGTCAATATCTCTTGGACCGCAAGTAGCGATCCTCTTAACAGCTTTGTTTCCTATCAAATCTATTCTGTACAGGGCGGTTTACTTGCCACGATCACAGACATCAATACGACACAATTTTTGCTTAACGGAGGAAGTGCGCAACAAGCTTATTATCTAGGCGTAGTTTCTGGATGTAACGGAACCATCACGAAATATAGTGATACCATTTCATCTATTCATTTGAATTTGATCAATCCCAATAACGGGACCGCTGTCTTGCAATGGAATCAAGCAATTAACCCACCACTTAGCAGCTTTAATACTTATTATTATATCTACAGAGAATATCCTGCTGGAGTATTTCAATTCATAGATAGTGTAGATTACAATACCACACAGTACAAAGACACCATAGATATTTGTCAAGCGAATTTAGGATACCAAATCGTATTGCCTAGTGCACCTTGTAATTTTACAAGTAACATTCCTCATGATGATTTTGAGGACATGATGACACCCAATATTCCTGTGATCCAAAGTGTGGGATTTGATCCAAATAACGGTAACAATCTAGTTTTAACTTGGAATCAAAATCAACAGGAAGACACCTATGGTTATGTGATCTATACTTTTGATCAAAATGGGATTTTATTTGAATTGGATACCGTTTGGGGAATTTCAAATACAAGTTACATCTACCAACCTGATTACACACAGGGACCTCTATCCTATTCTGTTGCAGCTTTTGACTCTTGTTACACGAATGCAGTCCCAATTACATTTCAAACCTCAGCAAAAGGAGCGATTAATACCACCGTTTTTTGTGTTGGAAGTGCCAATATGTGCGGACAATCCGTTAATCTAAATTGGAATGCTTACGGAGGTCAAAATATTGTCAACTATAACCTTTATAGTTTTGAAAATGGTGCCTTAGTTTATCTGGGAAGTAGTGACAACAACCAAGCCACTATAACATTGACAGGAGGACAGCAATATCAAATTTATGTTCAAGCGAATTTAAGCAATGGACAAAGCTCTCTTTCAAATCCTTTTATTGTTGATATTCCATTGCCTCAACAACCGGCCTATCACTATTTGAAATTAGCGACTGTTCAAGGGAATTCGGTCGACTTAAGCGTATACATTGACGGAACAGTTGGGGTAAAAGAGGTGATTTTTGAAAAATTAAATACAGCTGGAAATTTTGAAGTTATAGGACAAAGTAACGTGATTGGGAATACAGCACAATTTACAGATCTTAATGCCGATGCAGAAATAAAACCTTCTACCTACAGGAGTCAATATGTTGATAGCTGTGCCAATTCAGGTGGCTATTCGAACCTAGCAACTACCATGTATTTAACTGGAATTGCAGATGAAATGACACAAATAAACTATCTCAATTGGACTCCTTATGAAGGATTTGATGGAACCGTAGCATACTACGAAATATTTAGATTGAATAAAAATACAGGAATCAGTCAAGTGATAGGAACAAGTAATTCTGGAGAAAGAAGTACACTCGACACCGTTAATTCTAGCGAATATCCGGGTGAAATCTGTTACTATGTTGCCGCGCACGAAGTATTAAATTCCTATGGATTTAATGAAGTCAGTAAATCAAATGTCTTTTGTTTGAGTTATGCTCCTATAATTTATATTCCAAATGCCTTTTATCCTGATGGAATCAATTCTGTTTTCCTTCCGGTACTTACCAATATTGATCCTAATGATTACCTTCTGACCATAATAGACCGTTGGGGAAATGTTGTTTTTGAAACAAATAATCCAACTATAGGTTGGGATGGAAAATTGAGTAACGGAAACGAAGCGAGCAATGACAACTTTGTTTACATTGTAGAAGTTCATGATGCTACAGGAAAAGAGATTATTAAAAGAGGATTTGTAAGTTTAATTCGATAAATGAAAAAAGTCCTTATCATTCAAACTGCTTTTTTAGGTGATGTAATTTTAGCAACGCCATTAATCAGCAACTTAAAACTTAAGTTTCCAGAAGCCGAAATTGATTTCTTGGTTAAAAAAGGAAATGAAGAATTATTGAGTAACCATCCTGATTTGAGGAAGGTCTTTACTTTCGATAAGAAAAAAAAGAGTAGCGAAACACTGAGCTTAGTCCAACTATTTAGAAAGAATAGGTACGATCTTGTAATCAATTTACACCGATTTGCAAGTAGTGGACTCCTCACCGTTTTATCTGGAGCGAAAAGAAAAATCGGCTTCCAAAAAAATCCATTTTCATTTTTATACACGAAAGCCTATCCGCATCTCATGGAGGAAGGTCTGCATGAAGTAGATCGCAATTTAAACCTCATCAGTGATTTCTTAATTCCAACTTTTAGAAGACCCGCACTGTACCCTAAAGATGCAGACTTGCAATCAGTTGAAGAATTTCAAAAGCAAGCCTATTATTGTTTAGCACCTGCCTCAGTTTGGTTTACCAAGCAAGCACCAATATCAGTATGGGTTCAATTAATGAAACAACTCAATGAAACCGGCGCTTCCATCTACTTAATTGGTGGTCCAGACGATAAAGAATTATTAGACCAAATTATCGAAACATCTACAATCAAGGCTATAAATTTAGCGGGCAAATTAAGCCTCATGCAATCCGCGGCCTTAATGAAAGGAGCAACAAGAGCCTTCGTAAATGATTCAGGTCCACTGCACATTGCCTCAGCGATGAACACCCCTGTTACAGCGTTTTTCTGTTCAACCATTAGTGATTTTGGATTTGGTCCTTTATCTGATGACGCTAAAATTCTAGAAGTAAAAGATCTTGCTTGTCGCCCTTGCGGGCTCCACGGACACAAAACATGTCCGGAAGGTCATTTTAAATGTGGCACAGCATTAATACAACTTCTGTAAAAAAAAAAGTAAAAAAAAACCTCCACGAATGGAGGTTCAAAAATCGTATAGATTTAACTTAATACTTCTTTCACTAAATCTGCTGCTTCTTGTAATTGAACTGCTGCAAACTATTTACTCCACCTCCACTACTCGTTCCACGGTGCCATCTTCGTAAATGAAAAGCATGACCGTGTTTTTTCGGCGTTGAATAATTTTTCCGTTGAGGTCTGTAATTTTTACTAGGATTTTATTGGAATTGACCAACTCATGAATTCCTGTAAAATTCAAGGTGAGGTTAAGTGTTATGGTACTGTCGCATCCATTTGTTGCAGGAACCACTTGCGTGTAGGTACCACTTTGGGTGTAGGTTTGTCCGTTAAGCATGTAGAAATCTAGGGCGGTTTGTGTTAGAGAACTTACTGCATTTTCTAGCACAGTTACCATTACCGTATCTGTTCCTTGGCAACCTAAAGTATCTGTTCCGATTAAAGTATAAGTTTGCGAGGAAACGGGGGTAAATGCGACTGCATTTGTTACGCCATTATTCCAAGCATACGAACTAGCACCACTTCCGTTTAATATTACGGCAGTTCCTGCACAAACCGATTGGTTAGCTCCTCCGCTTACCATTGGGAAAATCACTGTAATTGTAGCTTGCGCTGAATTTACACATCCATTCGCATTAATTCCAGTAACGGTATATGTTTGAGTAGACACGGGCGTAAACGCAACTGCATTTGTTACGCCACCATTCCATACATACGAACTTGCGCCACTTCCGTTTAGCGTTACGGATGTTCCTGCACAAACTGTTTGGTTAGCTCCTGCACTTAACGTTGGTAATGGATTTACAGTAATTGTAGCTTGTGATGTATTTACACATCCATTCGCGTCGGTTCCAGTGACCGTATATGTTTGCGTTGTTAAAGGAGTGAATGTGACAGCGTTGGTTACGCCATTATTCCAAACATATGAAGTTGCTCCGCTGCCGTTTAACGTTACGGCAGTTCCTGCACAAACCGATTGGTTAGCTCCTGCACTTACTGTTGGTAATGGATTTACAGTAATGGTAGCTTGCGCTGTATTGGCACATCCATTCGCGTTGATTCCACTGACTGTGTATGTTTGAGTCGTTAAAGGTGTGAATGCAACAGCATTTGTTACACCATTATTCCAAGAATACGAACTTGCACCACTTCCGTTTAGCGTTACGGCAGTTCCTGCACATACCATTTGGTTGGCTCCTGCACTTAACGTCGATAATGAATTAACTGTAATTGTTACGCTATCCGTATAAGTGGCACTTCCATATGAAATGGTTGCGTAATAAGTTGTTGTCACCGCTGGTTGAACAGAAACACTTGATGTCGTATCTCCAGTAGACCAAAGGTATGAGACATTAGAATATGCATACGTATTAAACGGTGTATCATTACTCCAAGTTGCTCCATTAGTTGCACCCGAGTTTCCTAACTCATCTGTCATGTCACCGTTAAAATGCATCAGATAAATTGTATTAGCGTCATTTAGAAACTCATTGACCGGTGGGATGAAATTTGATGTATACCTAACCGTATCTGATACTCTTAATTCATCGAAAAATCCAGATAGTCTTGATGATGAGCCACTTGACCATGTGTGATGATTAATAGTAATATTTCCAGACCCGGGAGTAGAAGTAGCTATAAAAGGTTCTGATAAAGCTAAAATCCCATTTATATATAAATATATAGTGCTACCGTCTTTAACACCTGCTATGTGTGTCCAACTGCCTGTTAAATAAGGAATTAAAGTTTGGTCTCTTAAAAAATTGAGCGTGTTACAACCGTTGCCGATACTAAAGTATAATTTCTGTGCATACCAATCTATACCAAATATATGTTCATCTCCACCTGTACATCCGATTTGCTTGTACCAGAATTCTACAGTGTATTGATTCGCTGTGCTAAAAAAACCATTGTTAGGAATAGTAGCGTATTGATTTTCAATAAATGCTAAACTATTGGTGTTCGTTCCACCACTAAACATGTTTAATTGAACACTATCTCCAATGCAGATAGTTGTATCAATTTGATCAATGTAGGTGTTCCCTGCAGAAAATTGTCCGAAAGCATTTAAGCCTAGAAAAATTGTAGCGATGAGTATTAGTCTTTTCATTATTTTTATTTTATGTTTTTATAAATTGTTTTACCATTAAGCAATTTTGGTTAAAGCTTTCCCTTAACGGTTCCATTATTGTTATTAATTACAACAATTGAAACAAAAAATTTACTGATTTTCATACATCCTAAATTTTAAATTAAATATAAATTCAAAATTCAGGCTTAATCAAAGAAGTTTCTTTAAAAAATAAGCTAAATCTAGTTAATTACCCTTCTTTAGTGCTATTTCCATGATTTTGGAATTTAGGGTAAGAACCTTCATGCGCTTATCCATTGGGTTAAATGTTTCAGTATAGACAGTTCTTGGTGACAGGCCATACATTTTAACCATGTCAAAAACGAAAGTTTTTAACATAACTTCACGGCGTTTTTTCATGGTTTCAATAGATAAATGTTGAGGATTCACTAAGTCATTCAAATCTGACAATTCCAAGATTCCTTGGTGCTTGTATACCCATAAATCTAACAATTCAATGGACGATTGACTCATAGTATAATTTTGAGCAAGCCTTTTTCTCTTTCGGAGATGCCAGAAAATTACGAAAATAATACCAAACAAAAAGATTGCGATTAAAGCTATTAACTTGGCATAAAACGAGTTTTTTTCCTTAACTAATAAAGTATTTTTTGCAATAAAGAACTCGCGTTTAAATGCAGTTTCATCGTAAATTATCATTAAACTAGATTCAACATCTAAAATCTTTTGGTGCTTCAGCATGATGTATTTATCCCTAAATTTATATAAATTCAAAAGTGAATTAAAAGGCTTTTGCTTGTATCGAATGATGCAATTATTCTTAAAATCTATTTCCAAAAAAAAAGTTGGAAAGATTAATATGTTATTAACCACTTTGCTTGGGAAATACTTAATGGAATCGAAATAATTAATCTGACCTTCAAAAAACCACGATTTATTTGTAAGATTGTATCGCCAGTAATTTTTGAAATTGGGTTTTTTAAATGATCCATTTATGTTGACTAGTGCATATAAATTATCCTTTTCCTTATAATATGGAAAAGTCATTGCAGGATCCATCTGTTTACTTTGGTCATCAAGGCACCACTCTTTTAATTTGGGATCAAAGTGAGTAATAAAATTTTTTAAGGTGAAAAGTCCGTATCCACCAAATATATATGGCTCTCCCTTATGCAAGAAAAAGGCTCCATCATATTGATTTCGATGATGAAACGAATTGTCAACACGAACAATGGAATCATTTCGTAACTGCAAAACATAGCCGCATCCCCTATCAACAAAATAAATGGGGCTACCTTTCTCTGACAAAGGAACGTACTCAGATAAAAGTTGACTAAAGGTAACTTGCTTATCCAAATGAATGGGTCGTCGCTCCACCTTTTTAGACTCCAAGGAAATGAGCAACATTTGTGAGCTATCGTCGATAACACACAATTTATCAATTTCATAATTATAAAAAATGCAGGGGTTTAAATTATTGAAACGAATGCTTTGCGCCAAACATAAATAGGAGGACACTAAAAAGAAAAATCCTAGAGCTAATTTCATCAGTTAAAGTTACAATACCTTAAGGTATGTTGATTGAATAATTAAGGAATACCCTATTTTTACCCTATTTTACCTCTGTTTTTTTAATGAATTTTTTATTCAACCCTATCAGGGTTGTTTCGTTTATTTACGGGTTGTACTTGTTTTATTCATATTCAACCCATTTCAGGGTTGACGCGTTTATTTACGGATTGCACTTGTGCTATTCAGATTCAACCCTTATCAGGGTTGTTTCATTAATTTAAGGGATTGGATTAATCATATTTTTATCCCGAAGGGATTAAACATGAATAGCACAGCATTAATACAACTTCTGTAAAAAAAGCAAAAAAAAACCTCCACGAATGGAGGTTCAAAAATCGTATAGATTTAACTTAATACTTCTTTCACTAAATCTGCTGCTTCTTGTAATTGAACAGCAGAATGCACATTCAATCCAGAATCATCAATAATCTTTTTTGCTTCAATAGCATTGGTTCCTTGTAAACGAACAATAATTGGAACTGGTATTTCACCAATATTTTTATATGCATCTACAATACCTTGAGCAACGCGATCACAACGCACTATTCCACCAAAGATATTAATCAAAATTGCTTTTACATTTGGATCTTTAAGAATGATATGGAATGCTTTTTCAACGCGTTCAGCGTTAGCGGTACCACCAACATCTAAGAAATTCGCTGGATTACCACCGGACAATTTAATGATGTCCATGGTTGCCATTGCTAAACCGGCACCATTTACCATACAACCCACATTTCCATCTAGTTTCACAAAATTTAATCCCGCTTCATCAGCTTCCACTTCCGTTGGATCTTCCTCTGTTTTATCGCGCATTGCAGCATAATCAGGATGACGGAATAAACCATTTCCATCTAAAGTAACTTTAGCATCTACCGCTATAATTTTATTATCTGAAGTTTTGAATAAAGGATTGATTTCAAACATTGCAGCATCAATTCCCTCGTAAGCTTTGTATAAAGAAGAAACAAATTTGATCATTCCTTTAAAAGCTTCACCAGATAATCCTAAGTTAAAAGCAATTTTTCTAGCTTGAAAACCTTGAAGTCCAACACGAGGATCTATGAATTCTCTATGTAATTTCTCAGGAGTATGCTCAGCAACATGTTCAATATCCATCCCACCTTCAGTAGAATAAACAATCACATTTCTTCCTTTCTCTCTATCCAAAAGAACTGACATATAAAATTCTTGAGTTTCTGATTCACCGGGATAATAAACATCTTGAGCGATCAGCACCTTATTTACTAATTTTCCCTTACCATTAGTTTGAAGCGTGGTTAAATGTCCACCTAGAATTCCACGAACTTTCTCTTCTACTTGATCTATGCCTTTAGCAATAACAACACCATGAGAACCAGTCTCTTCAACTGTTCCTTTTCCACGTCCACCTGCATGGATTTGTGCTTTAACTACATACCAACTTGTACCCGTTTTTGCGGTAAGTTCTTTTGCTGCATTAACAGCATCTTCAATTTTTTCAACGACAATTCCTTCTTGTACCGCTACACCGTAACTTTTTAAGATTTCCTTCCCTTGATATTCATGTAAATTCATAGTTCAAAATTTGCTGCGTAAAAGTAATTTAATTTTGTAAGTTGCCCGCTTTTTTATTTTAAGATTGTAATTTATTTTTCCATGAACTACTAATTTCTCTTGAAGCGAATTCCTTTTCTTTAAAGGCCTTAATGTCATTCCATATCTGATCAATTGCCTGATTTAAAGCCCATTGTTCCTCTTCCATAGCATTTTTTAATACCGAAGGATCACTAAAATAGTCTTTAACGAAATTGGTATCGAAATCTCCAGAAACAAAAGAGGGATGTTTGAGAACATATTTTCCAAAATCAAGAGTAGTTTTTACACCTGAAATTTCATAATCATCAATTGCTTCAATACATCTTGCAATGGCATCCTTTCTAGTTTTACCCCAAACGACCAATTTAGCAATCATAGGATCATAATAAATTGGAATTTCCATGCCTTCTACAAAAGCATCATCTACACGAACACTTTTACCAGTTGGAATACGATAGCGCTCTAGAGTTCCAATATCTGGTGTAAAACCATTTAAAGAATCTTCAGCATAAACACGGATTTCAATGGCATGACCATTACAAACTATATCTTCTTGCTTCTTCGGTAATTGTTCGCCTCTTGCAACTCGAATTTGCCATTCCACCAAGTCCAATCCAGTGATTTCCTCTGTAACGGGATGTTCCACTTGAAGTCTTGTATTCATTTCCAAGAAATAAAACTTGAGATCCGCATCCAATAAAAACTCAACAGTGCCTGCACCTTCATAATTACATGCTTTACAAACGGCAACCGCAGCTTCACCCATTTCCTTTCTCAATGCCTCTGTCAGAACAGCACTTGGTGCTTCTTCTATAACCTTTTGATGACGGCGTTGAATGGAGCATTCTCTTTCGAATAGATAAACTGCATTCCCAAATTGATCCGCAAAAACCTGAATTTCAATGTGACGTGGTTTGGTAACAAATTTCTCAATAAAAACCGCATCATCTCCAAAAGAAGATCTTGCTTCACTTTGAGCCAATTTCATTTGACTTTCAAATTCTTCATTATTTTCAACCAGACGCATCCCTTTTCCTCCTCCACCTGCTGAAGCTTTAATTAAAATTGGATACCCTACAAGAGCAGCGACTTTCTTAGCTTCCTCAACATCAGAGATCGCCTCATCAACACCGGGAACTAAAGGAACATTAAAAGCTTTTACTGCTTGTTTGGCACTCAACTTATCACCCATTAACTCCATAGATTCAGGAGAAGGGCCAATTAATTTTAATCCTGCTGCTTTAACCTTTCTGGCAAAACCAGCGTTTTCGGACAAAAATCCATAACCAGGATGAATGCCATCGACACCTAAAGCCTTACAATGTTCTAAAATTAAATCTTGCTTTAAGTAACTTTCAGAGGATGGACTTGCGCCAACATAAATAGCTTCGTCAGCTTCTAAGACATGAGGAGCATGTTGATCAGCATCACTATAAATGGCAACACTCCTAATATTCATTTTTCGCAGCGTTCTTATCACCCTTCTGGCGATTTCCCCACGATTTGCAATTAAAACTTTTTTCATTTTCTTTCTTTACTTTTAACTTGAGGAACCGTACTATCTTTTACTCCGATAATGGGCACCTTAGTTTGTTTTTTCTTTTTCTTTTCGGGGACAAATTTATTTTCTTTTTGCCTAAAAACATCTAAAAATGATTGCCAAAGAACAAAATCTCTACTCGTATTAAAATCTTCATGATAGGAAAGACCGGCACCTTGTGTAAAAGGTCCTGTGTTTTCTTTTACCGTATTACTATTTGATTGATTGAAAGCATTTACCCTAAATGTTCCGTTTTTATTTACCAAATACTCCAAATTTACATCTCCAACAAAGGCCCCATTAGATTGTCCTGAAAGCGCAGCGCTCTCCACCCCAAAACTACCTGTAACAATTAACCTATCACCTATAAAGTTCTTTTGAACCGACGCTAAAGCATTATTGTCTCCAAGATCTACATTAACTTTATAATCCTTTGAAAGCTGACCAAGTAAAACATTTATTTGAGATTCAACTAAATCGAGCGCCGCAGATCCACTGGCAGAAACTGTTCCTTTTAAGGGTTGGAATTTCTTTACCAACAATAGAGAGAAGAACTGTCTGTTTAATTCATCATTTTCTGCGTTTACTTTAGTAATCAAAGCTTTTCCAGTTTCTGGTGCTTTTGGTGCTTGAATTTCAAATTGAATAGTAGGTTTCAAAAGCGTTTCTCTTAATTTCAAAAGACAAACAATATCTTGATTGAGTAAGGATTTATCTTCCTGTTCAGGACTTAACTCAAGGATACTTACTTTTTTGATAGTAAAAGCAGTGTTTAATTCAATATTAGCATTATAAATATCACCCGACCATTCTATTTTAGAACCATCTAGAATATCAAATTTTTGTTTGATGGGACCCATTGCAAAATTATAATTACTTCCTTTTGTCAGCGTGTACTTACCTTCCAAATACATATTATTATAGGCATCAAATGTAAAATCTATATCCCCAGAACCATAAGCAAGAATTTCATCGTTCAACTGTTCATTAAAGACAATCTTCAATGTTGCCTCAGGAGTAATTTTAAATTTCATATCAAGATTAACACCTGTGAAGTCGATTTTCTCTTTAAGATTTGCTAAAGGATCTGTTTTACTGACGAACTGAATAAAGTTTTCTTCCTCATCTAAGTCAGATGCGCCATACATTGGGAAAGTTATCAAGGTTCCTGTTTTCGTCTCAACATCTACTGTAACATCCATTTTATTACCGTAACCAGAAATATTGGCAGTTCCTCGAGCATAAGCTTTACCATAGTAATAGTCCCCTTGCTTATAGGTAGTTTTCATCACCAAGAAACGCTCTAAAGGAAGATTTCTATAGGGTGCTTGAGGATCTCGTTTAGTCAGATCATCTTCAAAATTGAAGTTCATATTATAATCCCATTTATCAAAATTCTTATGATAAATTTGACCTACCAAAGATGCTGTGTTTCCGTCTTCATCTTTAACAGGAAGGTTGTTAATATAAAAGGCATCCTCAACTACTTCAACTTCTCCATTTAAGGTATAGCGAACACCTAACAACTCAATATTTGCAGCCGCATTTTGAAGTTTTAGTTTACCTGAAAGTAGAGGATGATCCGGAGACCCCTTGACGACTATTTTTCCATTAATCTTTCCTTCAATTCCCTTTACTACTTCTGGATCCATAAATGCGTTAGTAAATTTTAGATCCGTATTTTTAAATAAAAGAGCAAAGTCTAAATTATCTTTTTCTCTTTCCAAGTAATAAAAACCCTGGAAGTCAAGCGTCTTTTGATTTTTATATTCCAAATTTCCATCCAATCTAATACGTTCTTGCTTCGCGAAATAATCTAAATTAAAGGCCACATTTCCTACCTCTTCTCCATCAACATACAACTGTTCAACAATAGCATCACCAGTATATCCTAAATTATCATAAGGATTTGTAATGTTTGCAAAACCAGAAAAAGTACCCGCTAACTTAACCTCTAGTTTTAGCATAGAACTAAGTTCCGCTAAGTTAATTTGTTGGAGATCTAAGCGCAATTGATCTGATTCATTTTTGGACAAACATCCATTAACCGAGATGACTTGATTGCCTCTATTTATTCGAAGTTTTTGTACACTAATATCCTTTGAAGTGTATGTTATGTTGGATTCATCATTAATATTCCATTTGATATCATTGATAGAAATAAAAGAAGGTTTTAATTTAAAATCTAGATAATCATTTTCAAGAATTAATGTTTCCCATGAAAGTTTAGAATAATTCGACGAGTTGGGGTCCCAACTCAGTTCAGATTCTAAATCGCCTTTACTTCCTTTACTTTTAAAATGTACATCAGAAAAAGCTAAAGAGTCGGAATAATTGAACTTACTGATATTATATTCCGCTAGTATACCTGATCGATCGACCTTTTGATCTAAATCTATTCCTTCAAAAACCATTGAATCAAAGATGATTTTATTGGCGTTTAAATTTAATTCCAATTTGTTAGTCCCTGAATCAAACATCCCCTTCACAATAGTTCCAGATTCTATCGATAATTCAGGTAAAAAAATTGGCAAAAAATCTGACAAATCTTTGATTTCAATAGAATAAGTGAATTTATTCTGAACTTCACCATTAGACATGGATAAATGAGTACCTGCAGTGGGAAATATTTTCGCTAATTCATGCATAAAATCTTGACCAACAGTACTTGGATTTACCTTTCCATCGATACGAATATTCCCCAAAGAACTTTCAATATCAAGCAGATCAGAGGTTTTTCCTCTTTCGATTATTACTTTGGCATAAGGCACTTTTAAATCCCTGCCTGATTCAATGTAACTCAAATCATTAATCTGAATAGAACCCGACATATCTGAAAGATTAAAACTCTTTGCATTAATAGACATAGATGCTTTTAAACTCGTTTCTTGAACACTTGTAAAACCTAAAGCGCCAAGAAAACATTTCTTGATATCCATATCCAAAGAATAAGATGGTTTAGCACCGTAATTTACCTTTCCATTAATAGAAACATCCAAGTTTTTATCATCAACTTCAATAAGTCCGTTAAAGGATTCCTCTTTTAATTGACCATTTTTTATTTTTATTGAAGCATATTTATAATCCAACAAATCAGTATTGGTAAGTGCAGCATTAATTTGATTTATTTCTGGGCTACCCTTAAACCAGGTAAAGTTTTTAAAAGAAATAGCACCGTTAACTATGCCAATATCACTGAGATTAATTAATTTTCCTAGGTCAAAATTTAACAATTGAAATGCTGCAGAATCGGATTGAAAAGGATGAGAATTAAATCCATCTTCCCATTCATCAATACTATATGTTTGGGCTATTTTCAAATCACCTATCGAGGTGCTAATTTTGCTTTTGCCAATCCACCATTTTCCATTCACCCCATTGGCATTAAAATTATTTAAATATACCGTTCCCAGAGCACTAGCCTCACTTCCTAAATCGAGTTGTTTGTTTGGATAAGGAAGAAAAAATTGTTGCAATTCAGCCATATCTAATTTCGCATAACGAATATGTTCTTTAAAATCATAAGCGCTAAAGTCACTAAAGTCCGGCAATTCCAAATCAGCTATGATTTTAGTGTTTTGTTTGTAATTTAATTCAATGTCCCTTAAAATCAAATGGTTGAGTGTATTCCCTGCATTTCCTTTGATTTTAATTCTATCACGCATCCCTTCCATATCCGGAGCGAAAATGGCTATGTCTGAAAGCAAAACACTACTTGGATTTAGTTGAATATCCCAAATCACTTTGTTGAGGAAATCATTTAAATCTTTCTCATTATTCCATGAAAAACCAATCTTTTTTGCATTTAATCGAGAACCATTTAGAGCAATTTTAACCGCCTTAAGGTCCACTGAAGTATCATGTATCGTTAATAACCCTCGGAATTTTTTGAGATTAAGACCCGCTGCGCGTTCCTCTAATTGCAAGGAAGCAATCTTTAAACTTGTTATCGATTTTCGATAAATGATATCTTCAATTTTCAAATTTAAATGTGCCAAATCAAGATGATTTGCATCGAAACCAAAGCCACCAGGAAGAGAGGCGTAATCGTGATATTTTATGCGCATTTCTTTCAATGCTAAGGTCTTAATATCAAGATCAAAAGGATCATTTTTGCTTGGTGGCGTATCGCTTGAAAAATAATCTACTAGAAACTGAAAATTAAAATCTCTATTCTTTCTAGTGTTATGAACATTTGCATAACCATTCTGAATCGTTATGTCACTGATTTTTATTTTTTTTCTCCAAAATTTTATTCTGTCAATACGTACCCTGATAGAGGCCACACTCAGTAAAGTATCTTTTTTTAAATCCTTTACTAATACATCATCTAAAGCCAATTCATCGAAGAAAATAATATCGACTGCGCTTACATGTACTGTTGTATTTAATTCATTAGATAGATATTCAGTAGCTCTATCAGCTAAGAAAGATTGAAATTTTTCACTGCGAATACCAAAAAGGAAAAGAATCAATAAAATCAAAACCCATTCCAAGGAAATTCCAATGATTCGGCCTATAATTTTGACTATTTTTACCATTCTTAAACAAATTTAAGCATTTGAAAACTAAACAAGCAATAGTTTTAGGTATTGAATCATCGTGCGACGATACTTCTGCTGCAGTTTTATGTGGAAACAAGATTCTTGCCAATGTAGTTGCATCGCAAGATGTCCATATTTTATATGGAGGAGTCGTACCTGAATTAGCCAGTAGATCTCATCAAGAAAACATTGTTCCTGTTGTTTTAGCAGCATTAAAAAAATCTAATATTGACGCATCATCCCTAGATGCCATTGCCTTTACTCAAGGACCTGGATTAATGGGTTCACTTGTGGTTGGAGTGTCATTTGCCAAAGCACTTGCACTTGCATTAGATATTCCATTGATTCCTGTTCATCATATGAAGGCTCATATATTGGCTCATTTTATTGAAGATGAACCAAATGAAACTCCAACATTTCCATTTTTATGTCTAACCGTTTCAGGTGGACATACACAAATAGTTCAGGTGAACAGTGCAAGTGAAATGACCGTTTTAGGGAAAACCATTGATGACGCAGCAGGAGAAGCATTTGACAAGGCAGCGAAGATGTTGGGATTACCCTACCCTGGAGGACCACTTATTGACCAGCACGCAAAAAATGGTAACCCTTTAGCGCATACTTTTTCGAAACCTAAAATTGCAGGATTAGACTTTAGTTTTAGCGGATTAAAAACCTCAATACTCTATTATTTAAGAGATCAAAAAATACAAGATCAAGATTTTATTGAAAAGAACTTGGCCGACTTATGTGCATCCATTCAATTTTCCATCGTCAGTATTTTAATTGCAAAATTAAAACAAGCGAGTAAAGACACTGGAATTCAGCAGATCGCAATAGCAGGTGGAGTTTCTGCAAATTCTGAACTGAGGAATACATTATTGAATTGGGCAGAAAAAGATAAAGTGAAAGTCTATATTCCTAAATTCGAATACTGTACAGACAATGCGGCTATGATTGCAATTACAGGTAAATTCTTATTAGAAGCAGGAAAAACAATAAAAGGAAGCGATACTATTTCAGCCGACCCTCGCTTAGCTTGGAAATAATAAATTAAAATTTAACTTAATTTATAGTTTTTCTAATTTCAATTTTGTACATTAGGAAACAAATTCAAGCGACATGACAGAACAAATATGCATGATAGAGAAAGAAGCAATTACTGCTTGTACCTTTAAACAAGATATGATGTCAAAGCAACATCCTGAGTTGTTATCTCAAATTAAAGATGCCACTATTCTAGGTAATTCGCATCATTCGAAAGTTTCTATAATTTTTCAAGATGATGATGGGATTAAGCGGGTTGACACAACAATTTGGGCAGCAGGAACAAAATTTATCTGTCTAAAAGGAGGAGTATGGGTACCAATTAATCGATTAATTGAAATTAAACTTTAATTTTGATGCATGAAGGTTAAATTAACACTTACACTGCTATCCATTTTTTTAAGAATTGTTGTTTTTTCTCAAAATCATGTGAGTTGGAAATTTTCGTACGATAAAACGCTTCACCAGGTAATGGCTATCGGAAAAATAGATCCTACTTGGCATATTTACTCACAGAAAACCGATCCGAATTCAGGACCAGTTGCAACTATATTAACCGTAAATAAGACTCAAGGAGTAAAACCAATTGGAGAATTTGAAGAAAATTTAGTGCCTCATGAAATCTATGACACAAATTTTGAATCAAAGGTGTATTTATTTGAGCAAGAATATCAAGCTTCACAGAATGTTAAAATAAAAAATGTAACTGAATTAAGTGGCTCCATTTTTTATATGGTATGCGACGATACTAAATGCCTTCCTCCTATTGAGGTTCCTTTTACCATCTCTATTAAATAAATCAAAAAAATGAAATCTATATTCTTTACGCTTTTAATACTACTTTGCAGCGCATCACTTCAGGCCCAAAATAGCCTAATGGACGATCATATTAAATGGAGTTTTTCTTTAGAAAAAATTGATGAAACACATGCTAATATAGTTTATCAAGCCAAAATTGTGGATGGATTTCACATTTTTTCATTAAAACACGATCCATCTAAAGCTGATTACACCGGGATTATCCCTGAATTTAAAGTGCGCAAAAATGCAAAGATTAAAACTATAGGCGGTCCCTTTGAAACAATGACTGCAATGAAACATTTAGATGGAGAATGGGTATCCATGTACTTTGAAAAAAAGGCCATCTTTAAACAAAAAATTGAGGTCTTGAGCACTGAGGAATTCAACATTGATTTTGATTTGTACTTTCAACTTTGTGACGAAAATGGATGCCTCCCTCCTTTTGACTTAGCGGGAAAAGTTAAAGCCAAAGGATTTTTACCAATTGCTGATGTTGATACTTTAAAAAATGATTCTTCAGTAGAAAATAATGTGGTGAAATCATCTACAACACAGATGAAACAAGCGGAAATAAAAAAAGAAAAACCTGTAAAAAAAGAATCCAATTGGGTAATTTTTATTGCAGGATTCTTAGCGGGACTGGTTGCCTTAATCACACCTTGCATGTTTCCCATGATTCCAATGACCGTTACCTTTTTTACTAAACAATCAAAAAACAGAAGAGAAGGAATCTTTAAAGCATTGGTTTATGGAGTATCCATTATTTTAATCTATGTGACTTTTGGTGTGGCATTTACAGCCGCTACCGGTCCACTTGGATTGAATGATCTTTCAACAAATGTATGGATGAACCTATTGTTTTTTGGAATATTCGTTCTCTTTGCTTTTTCTTTTTTAGGTGCTTTCGAAATCCAATTACCTGCTTCTTGGGTGAATAAAATGGATAAACAAGCAGATCGAGGTGGATTTCTAGGGATCTTCTTTATGGCCTTTACCCTCGGATTAGTCTCCTTTTCTTGTACAGGACCCATTATCGGAAGTCTATTGGTTACCGCGTCAACCACTGGGTCTTATTTCACTCCAGCTATTGGAATGACAGGTTTCTCTTTAGCATTGGCAATTCCATTTACTCTATTTGCAATTTTTCCAGGATGGCTCAACTCTTTACCGCAATCTGGTGGGTGGTTAAATTCAGTAAAAGTTGTTTTAGGATTGGCTGAACTAGCCCTTGCATTGAAGTTTTTATCTAGTGTCGATTTGGCATACCATTGGGGAATTTTATCGCGTGAGTGGTTTGTTGGAATTTGGTTTGTACTCTTCCTCATAATGGGGATTTACCTCCTAGGAAAGCTAAGATTTTCACATGATTCACCTATTGAAAAATTAAGTGTTACCCGCTTTATGTTCGCTTTGGTTGCACTGACTTTTTCAGTGTATTTATTACCGGGAATGTTCGGAGCACCCTTAAAATTAATAGACGGGATCGCACCTCCTAGAACCCACTCAGAAGATAATTTTAGATATGTCAACGGTGGATTAGATACAGGATTTGAAAAAGATTCTATCAGTGATGCTTACGCAGCTGAAATGCATCCTGTTGGTGATGGTTCGATCTTGGTGTTTCATGATTTAATCATAGGTACTGAATATGCGAAGAAGAAAAACTTGCCTATCCTATTAGACTTTACAGGGCACGCTTGTCAAAATTGTAGAAAAACTGAATCTACCGTTTGGACAAATGATGAAATCAGATCTACCCTTCAAACGAAATTTGTGATTGTAAGTTTGTATTGTGATGACAGAACACCACTACCTAAATCTGAAATTCGTTTTTCAAAGAAAAATGGTATGATTAAAACCGTTGGAAACAAATGGGCAGATTTACAAATTGAAAAATACCAGCGTTTTCAGCAACCCTTATATGTGGTTATTGATCATGAAGGAAATGATTTAACGGAAACCATTGGATATACTCCAAACATTGAAGAATACAAGGCTTTTTTAAATAAGGGATTAAATGCTTTTAAAAAATAAATTGGAAGCTAGAATCGTTGATAAATAAAAACTAAAGCTGCTCTTATAGCTTGTTTTTTATTCTAAATTTGAAGCTTAAAATGGTATTCAATTCATGAAACTTTGTATAGCGGAAAAACCAAGTGTAGCGAGAGACTTAGCAGAGATTTTAGGCGCTACCAATAGACGAGAAGGGTATTTAGAAGGAAATGGGTATTGCGTTACATGGGTCTTTGGACATTTATGCTCTTTAAAAGATCCCGAAGATTACAATTCCAATTGGAAATATTGGAGATTAGAAGATTTACCCATTATTCCACCTCAATTTGGCATCAAACTAAAAAATGATGCTGGAGCCAAAAAACAATTTAAAATAATTGAACAACTCGTTGCGCAAGCCGAAGAAGTCATCAATTGTGGTGATGCTGGACAAGAAGGAGAATTAATTCAACGCTGGGTGCTGATT
The DNA here is from genome assembly GCA_044339115.1 of Crocinitomicaceae bacterium. Lineage (GTDB taxonomy): Bacteria > Bacteroidota > Bacteroidia > Flavobacteriales_D > Crocinitomicaceae > UBA952. The sequence goes on along the minus strand of JBIIWA010000010.1, from coordinate 792 downwards.
AAAGCAAAATGCAAGGTTCCAGTTAAGCGTCTTTGGATTTCATCGTTGACCGAAGAGGCTATTAAAGAAGGATTTAAAAAACTAAAAGACGCGAAAGATTTTGATAATTTATTTGCTGCAGGAAATTCGCGCGCTGTTGGTGATTGGATCTTGGGAATCAATGGAACGCGACTCTACACTAAGAAATACGGGAAAGATAAAATGACGCTTTCTGTTGGACGCGTTCAAACTCCGACATTGGCCATGATTGTGTTGCGTCAAAAAGAAATTAATGCCTTTAAAACTTCAGAATATTGGGAACTGAAAACAATGTATCGCAAGACTGAATTTCTTTGTCAAATTGAACGCTTGAGAAGTGAAGAAAAAGCTATAAAAGGTCTAGAATATATAGAAAACAAACCCTTTGAAATCACCTCATTCGAACAAAAGGAAGGTAAAGAAGGTCAGCCTAGATTGTTTGATTTAACCTCCCTTCAAGTTGATGGAAATAAAATATACAGTTTTAGCGCAGAAGAAACACTCAATATCATTCAAAGTTTATATGAGAAGAAACTCGTGAGTTATCCAAGAGTTGACACTACTTATCTTTCCGATGATATTCACCCAAAGATTCCTGGAATCATGAATGGCTTAAAAGATTATGAGAGATTTACATCAAGTATTCTGGCGAAAGCAATTCCAAAAAGTAAAACCATTTTTGATAATGCTAAAATAACCGATCACCACGCCATCATTCCAACTGGTATTCAAGCAAATTCTTTGAATGAAAATGAAAAAAAAAATCTATGATCT
>JBIIWA010000018.1:0-39462 GCA_044339115.1 Crocinitomicaceae bacterium | reverse complement strand
GCGAGATTTGATGCAAAATGGAGGACTTATCGCTATTTTATTAATACCACGAAAGACCCATTTAAAAATGAACTTAGTTGGTTTGTGAGTCGACCCTTAAATATTGATTTAATGAATGAGGCTGCTAGTTTACTCATTGGAAAACAAGATTTTGCTTCTTTTGCCAAATTACATTCAGATGTAAAAAACACCATTTGTGAAATCACACACGCGCAATGGGAAATAAAAAATGACACCTTAGTATTTGAAATTTGTGCCAATAGATTTCTCAGAAATATGGTTCGAGCAATTGTTGGAACCCTCTTGGAAGTTGGTCAAAATAAAATGAGTGCCAACGAATTCAAAAAAGTCATCGCACAACAAGACCGTCAAGCTGCTGCACTATCCGTTCCAGCACACGGCTTGTTCTTATGGAAAATTGAATACTAATGAAGGGAAAGGTCCTTGCTCTTTTTTGTGTTTTCTATACCTATGCACATCTGCGATATCATATTGGAAAATCAATTCCATTGAGTGAATGGTTATTCATTGTAAATAAATCTATTGCATGGACAGGCGGTATTTTATTAGGCTTAAGTTTATTAAAATACAAGCAAAAAAATACACGGAATTCCTTAGGAAGCATAGGATATTTATTCGCATCAATTCACCTGCTCCTTGATGTAATTTTAATGAGTCCGGAACATTATCCTTCTTTTTATAGTTTCGGTCAACTCAATACGCACGCTTGGATCAGTATAACATTAGGTGCAACAAGCTTTATTTGCTTCACTACCGCTTTCCTTGGAAGTATCTCAAAAAATCACAAATACTTACTGCGTTCTGGAAGGATTGGCATACTATTTAGTCTTTTACATGTTACTATGATTGGTAAAAAGGGGTGGTTTACGACTCATTCATGGCCATTTTATATGCCCCCAATTACCTTGATTTTTGTACTTGCTGTAGTTTTCATCCTTGTATTAGATGTAATAAAACGTCAGAAAAGATAAGACTTTTATTGCTGCGCATTATAATTGCGAAGCAGTTCAAAATATCCTTTAGACTCCACCACAATAGCCCCACCTAATGTATCTCCGTATTTTGCAGGTAAACCTCCTGTGAATACCATCATTTTACTTATTGAGCAACTTGGAACATTAAAAACTTCATTGGATTTAATCCCATCAAGGATATAAATCATATCCCCTTTTCGGGCACCTCTGAACATTAATTGACCATCATCATCCATCCTAATATCAGTTGACATAGAAATAGCAAGCGACTTTATATCAAATTTATTAGTACTTCTTTTAATATCGTTTGCGGTAAGTTCTTTAACAGGCAAATCACCGAAAACTAGTCTCACATTTGGATTGATTTTAATATCCTTAAAAACCTTAACATGAGGTTCAAACTGGATATTTCCCAGATTACAATATGCTTCCATTGGGACATCAGCTACAATATTTTTCATAGTGTCCTTCATATAAATAATATAAAGTGAGTATTTTCCGGAAGGAATTGCTGGAATTCGGAATCTACCATCTGGATCAGAGAGTGCTTGATATTTTCTCCCATTGTCTTCAACAACGGCGCGCGCATTATATATTTTTTCACCTGAATTGGCGTCAACTACTGTTCCAACAATATCACCCGTAACAGTTTGTCCGAAAACTACGTTGGTAGAAAGCAACAATAAAAATAAGATCTTTTTCATGGCATAAATTTTAAAGGTTCAATGCTAAGATGCAATGCTTTAAATAATTCCATAAAAGGCTTAAACTATTGCAGAAGAAACTGTCAATTCTCTATCAATTTTTTTAAATAATCCTTGCAATACTTTTCCAGGGCCAACCTCTACAACTTCTGTTAAACCGTCGCGCATCATATTATTCATAATTTGAGTCCATTTGACAGGAGCCGTTAATTGCAAGATTAAATTTTCTTTGATTAATTCAGGATCAGAAACTGCTTCTGCACTTACATTTTGATAAATTGGACAAATAGGATTATTAAATGTAGTTGCTTCAATAGCAGCGGCCAATTGTTCTCTAGCCGGTTCCATTAAGGGAGAATGAAATGCACCACCCACCTGAAGGACAAGTGCTCTTTTCGCACCTGCTTCTAGCAGTTTTGCACATGCCAATTCAACCGCTTCAATACTTCCAGAAATAACTAATTGTCCAGGGCAATTATAATTTGCGGGCACTACTACACCTGAAATTCCAGCACAAACTTCCTCCACAACATGATCCTCTAATCCTAGGATTGCTGCCATAGTAGAAGGTGCTAATTCACAAGCCTTCTGCATAGCCAAGGCTCTTTTATGCACTAAAGAAAGTCCGTCTTCGAAAGACAGTGTTTTATTGGCAACAAGAGCAGAGAATTCTCCTAGTGAATGTCCAGCGACACTTTCAGGCATAAAATCATTCCCTAAGCATGCAGCTAGAATGGTGGAATGAATAAAAATTGCAGGTTGAGTTACATTGGTTTGCTTTAGCTCTTCTTCCGAGCCTTCAAACATGACTTTTTGAATATCAAAACCTAAAATTTCATTGGCTTTTGAAAATAACTGTTTTGCAAGATCAGAACTTTCATAAAGTTCTTTTCCCATTCCTGTAAATTGCGCTCCCTGACCTGGAAATACATATGCTTTCATACTTGTTTTTTTGATTTATAATTGACTATACGAGTGGAATTTTCCACCTTTAAATACTTTTACTTTTTTGAGAATTCCATTTTTATCATAAACATAGACCTTTCCATCAAATAATCGTCCTTCTTTAAAATCACCATCTTGCCATATTTCATCGTTGGAATTGTAGATTTTATTGTAGCCGAAAGGAATAAACCGCACCCCTTTTGTAATAGGATTCGTGATTTTTGGAGCATACTCATCCTCAAATACCGGATTGATCGTAGCGGTTGGTTTATCAATTATTTTAATAACCTCTATTTTTCCACCAACTATATTAAGCTGCTGCTTAATTGATCCATTGGGATAATAGCTTGTTAGCTTGTCCGCTAATTTACCATTGATTTTAGTGTATTCAATTTCAAGTTGACCGTTAGGATAATAGTATTTTATTACACCCATTTCTTCACCTGAAACATTAAATTGGCCGCGATACGCTAATTGACCATTTTTATGATAGCGTGTCAATTCACCTTGATATTTGTTGTTTTCAAATACTCCTTGTTCTCTAATGACTCCATTGCTGTAATAACGAGAATAAGATCCTTGAGGTCTATTGTTTTTGTATGTTCCTTTGAGCTTTACAGACTTACCATTTGCAAAATATTTAATCCAAACCCCTTCTTTCCTGCCATGTGAATACTGACCTTCTTCTGTTTTTGTATTATTCTTTTTCTTATTAACATAAATCCATTTGCCATCTTTCTTTCCTTGTTCATCGCGTAGGTTCTGAGCAAAAACAGAAACACAATTTCCAAGAAAAAGAAATAAAAATAAACAACAGAATTGCTTCATTTTTCGATAGTTATTAGGAAGCAAAATTACATTTTTTTGACGAGTCATAAATTCAATTGTGGATAATTTATAACAAAGGCATTGTTTACATTTGCTTATTATAGGTAATTTTATAGCCATAATACTTATTATGCTATCCCTTGAACCAAAAGACTTAAGCGTCCCAAAACTTCATCAATATTTACTCGGAGCTATCGGTCCTAGACCAATAGCATTTGCCTCTACGATTGATCAAGAAGGGAACGATAACTTAGCGCCATTTAGTTTCTTTAATGTATTCAGTGCCAATCCACCCATATTAATATTCTCACCTGCAAGATCGGGTCGGACCAACACCACAAAGGATACCTATAATAATGTAAAAATTTATCCAGAGGTTGTGATCAATGTGGTAAACTTTTCAATTGTCGAACAAATGAGTTTGGCGAGTTCACCCTATCCAAAAGGGATGAGTGAGTTTACTAAATCAGGACTTACACCATTGGATTCTGATTTGATTCGTCCGAAGAGAGTTCAGGAAGCACCTGTTCAATTTGAATGTCGCGTTAATGAAGTGGTGGAATTAGGAAAGGAAGGCGGAGCAGGAAATTTAATTATTTGTGAAGTACTAAAAATTCATATTCACGAATCGATCCTGGATGACAAGCAGATGATTGATCAGCATAAAATAGATCTTGTAGCAAGAATGGGAGGGAATTGGTATTGTCGCGCCGATCAAAATTCAATGTTTGAGCTCGAAAAACCTATAACTACTTGCGGAGTTGGATTTGATGTGTTGCCTCCAGATTTCATTTCAAGTAGTGTTTTGGATAATAACAATTTAGCAAGACTGGCAGGTATCGAAGAAATTCCAGATGAAACTGCTGTAAATGAATATAAATTATTAGAGTTAAGTGATTTATTTTTAACTTTAGGTGACGATCCTGCAGCATTAGAATTAGCACTGCATGAAAGGGCTAAAATATTATTACAAACGCATCAAATTAGTGAGGCTTGGCTTACACTTTTATCATTTAATAACGGATAAATAAATACAATTATGTTTAAATTAACAGGAAGCGTAAAGCTTATTCACGCAACCGCTCAAATCACAGAAAAGTTTGCAAAGAGAGAATTTGTTGTAACAGATACAACAAGTCAATATCCTCAAGACATACTATTTCAAGCTACACAAGATAAATGTGGACTTTTAGATCAATTTCAGGCAGGAGATCAAGTAGAAGTATCTTTTAATTTAAGAGGTAGAGAATGGACGAGTCCACAAGGAGAAGTGAAGCATTTCAATACTATTGAAGCTTGGAGAATTGAAAAAATGAGCCAAGGTATGCCGAGTGGTGGACCATCAGCAATCTCTTTAGAAGCAAGTGATTTCCCAACTTCACCAAAATCAGCTGCATTAGAAAGCACTGAGGATGGAGATGATCTTCCTTTCTAAGGTTTTTCCTCGTATTTCTTTTTATACTTTAGGTATAATTTTTCTTGAAAATTATGATGGTCAACTACTTGACCATCTCTTATTATTAAGGTAACTTGATTGCTGCGCATGTCCAAGGCGGAACCTTTAGAGACAAAAAGGGTAGCTGACTTTCCGGCTTCAATTGATCCATAATTCTTATCAATTCCTAAAATCTCACAAGCAGATAGCGAAATTGATCGCACAGCCTGTTCTTCTGTTAAACCATAAGCCATTGCAGTTCCAGCCTGAAAGGGTAAGTTTCTGGTATTCATTGCTTCCATATCTCCTTCATTTTGAAGACAGAATAGAATCTCTTCTTTCTGCAGAAGGGAAGCCAATTGATAAGGTAAATCAACATTTTCGTCTTCCGAATTGGGTAAGCTATGCACTCTTTGTAACATAACAGGTATTTGAGCATCCTTTAATCGAGCACCTAACAAATAAGCATCATGCCCGCCAACGATTACCGGGAAGGGAATTTTGAATTCACTTACAAAAGAAATAATATCCGTTAATTGTTGTAATTCACTGGCATGGATAAAAACTCTTTTGGTGCCCTTAAAACAATCCACCATTGCTTCGAGGCGTTGATCAAAATTAGTGGTTTTCTTATCCTTCGCATATACTGATGCCATTTGGAAAAAATCAAAAATTTCAGCGCATTGACTTTTATAATCTATGTTTTTGTTCTTTGAGTTAACTTCAGTATTCCAACTGTCTCCATTATTTGCATCCGGCCAATTTAGGTGAATACCATCATCTTTTAGAAGCGTTGCATCTTCCCAATTCCAACCATCGAGAAACATAAGAGAAGAAGTTCCAGAGATAATTCCTCCTCTAGGTGTCGTTTGCGTGATTAAAATTCCATTGGACTTTACGGTTTCAATTACTCTTGACTCAACCATGTATGCAATTTGAGCTCTAACATGAGGATTAAATTCGCCTACATCTTGAAAGTCACGCGTTGCCCTTACGGCATCTATTTCGTTTAATCCAAGAGTAGAATTGGTTGCAACAAATCCAGGGTAAATATGTTGGCCATCAAGTTTAATGATAGTATCCCATTGTTGGGCATCAAAATTTGAAGTGAGTGCATTTTTGACGAATAATATTTTTCCATCTTGAATGCCAATAGCTGAGGTTTCAACCACCGAACCATTACCCACATGCAGCAAGCCGTTCAACAATAAAATCCTTTGTCCATTTACATGAAAAATCGTCAAAAAAAGAATTAAGGAAATAATTACTTTCATATCAATGTGTATTTTCTGAGTCCGTACCTTTTTCACCAAGAGTATTGCAATGAAACTCTTGTTTCTTTTTCTTTTCATACTTTTTTCCGGGCGTGCTTGATTTATTACTTTTTAGCATAAGAGCAGTTATCCTTGCTCTTTCCAATCTGTTGCGCTCTTGAGCTGAGACATCATCTTCAGCGCAATATTTAATTTCGCCATCAATTATAGTATAATTTACTTTTGCATTAATACTTAATGGATTGTCACTCCACAAAACTAAATCTGCATCTTTCCCCACTTTAATACTTCCCATTCTATCATCAAGATGCAATAGTTTTGCTGGATTAAGTGTCACCATTTTCCAAGCCTCAATTTCTGACATACCACCATATTTAACACTTTTAGCAGCTTCTTGATTCAATCTACGCCCCATCTCAGCATCATCTGAGTTGATTGCGACGACCAAGCCTTGCTGTGACATTAAGGAAGCGTTATATGGAATTGCATCATTTACTTCAAATTTATATGCCCACCAATCTGAGAATGTAGATGCCCCTACTCCATGTTCCTTCATTATATCCGCCACCTTATAACCTTCAAGAATATGAGTAAAAGTATTTACTGTGAAATGCATTGAATCTGCAACTTTCATCAACATGTTAATCTCTGATTGCACATAAGAATGACAGGTAATCTTTCTTTCACCCGCTAGAATTTCAGATAGAATATCCAATTCCAAATCTTTACGAAGCGCAGGAACTTTACCTTGTTTAAAATTTTCTAAATTCTTCTGATAGAGAATTGCCCGATTGAAGCCGTCGTAGAAAACCTGTTCAACACCCATTCGAGTTTGAGGAAAACGGACCGTATTAAAATCTCCCCAATTGGATTGCTTTACATTTTCACCTAAAGCACATTTAATAAACTTAGGAGCATTAGTAATGAGCATTTCTGAAGGTGACGCACCCCATTTTAATTTAATCAATGCTGATTGTCCACCAATGGTATTAGCAGAACCATGCAGAAGTTGTGCAGCAGTAACTCCACCTGATAATTGTCTGTAAATATTGATATCATCCGGATTAACAACATCACCAATACTCACTTCTGCTGTAACGGACTCCCCACCCTCATTTACTCCTTTAGAAATAGCAATATGAGAGTGTTCATCAATTATTCCAGAAGTTAAATGCTGATTTTTCGCGTCAATCACTAAGGCATTGGGTGGGTATGCTGCATTGTTTTTACCTACATAAACAATTTTACCAGCAGAACAAATCACCATGGCGTCCGTTAGGATTTGCTCTGACTCATTGGTCCAAATTTGTGCATTTTTTATCACTATTGGCGTATCACTTGACTTTAAAATATTTCCAAAAGCCATATTAGGCATCCACACAGTTGGAGTAGCAATTTGACGGGCACTTTCTTTGTCTGTTTTTTCTTTTGGATTTGGTTTGTCTTGTCGTATTGCGGCCCAAAGCACCCATGTACCATCTTCGATTAAGGCATCACCTTCCATTACTCCACCTTCTGCAGAAATACGTCCATGAAGTTGATAGGAACCTTTATCTTTTTGATCATCCAAATTGAAGGACATTGAGATATCATCTTGATTTAATCGAACAAGAACCTTATTAGTAATAGTATCCGTTATATTTAACTTTGTTTTAGGATCATATTTCTTAACATATTCAATGAGCTGACCTGTTGGTTTTTCTTTATCATCCAACAATTGTAATAGGTATTTTTGTCCATTTAGGGTTAGAGAAAATTTTCCTAGAACATTGTTTTTTTGCTCGGAGTTCAATACCGTTCTCTCTCCTAAGTGCCAAGACTCTAATAATAAAGCTTCATTTTCGAAGGGATTGGAATTATAAACACAAAAACTTGCCAATTTTCCTTTATTCAAACTTCCAACAAGAGAATCTATTCCTAAATAACTTGCAGGAACAAGCGTTAATGAATTAAGCAGAGATGCGGTGGTAACTCCAAGTTCAACTTGCTTCCTAATATTCTTCCAAAAGACATCTGGAGCAGAAATTCCATTAGTAGTTATTGCAAAACGAACCTCATTTTCTAGTAATATTTTTGTGTTGAAGGGAGCTAATTCCCAATGTTTTAAATCACTTAAAGGGATTTGTTTTGCGACATAAGGATCTTGAACATCAAAAGCCTCTGGAAAATTTATTGGAACAACTAATTGCGCTTTAATATCCTTTAGATAAGATACATTGGCATATTCATTTCCAGATCCTATAAAATTCATTGGGAGATCAAATTCCTTAGCGATTTTGGAAGCTCGAATTATTTCCCATTTATCCTCCACTTTGAAAAAATTAGGCAGCGCCAAATGCTCTGTCCAAGATTTCATTGATAAGGAGTAATCATTTGTTTGCTGGGCATAAATTCGATCATAAAAAGCTTGTCTAAGTAGCGCTATAGAACCCATCTGTGACGAAGGATACGACTGATTGGAACTCCCTTTTGAAAACGAATAAAAATTTGCACTAAGCGGGGCAATTATAGCCTTACTAATTGGAACGTCACCAACACTCACGAATGCACCTGTACCTCTAGCAATTCCATCTTGTTGATGGCTTAGCGCAAATCCAAATCCCATTTTTATCAATGATTCACTTGCTTTATCGTCCACATGAAATAAAGTGGCTGCATCCACTTCAGGATGAATGGCTTCATTCCAATAATAATCTCCCTTATTTAAAGAGCTCATCTGGGGACGATTAGAATTATGCTGTATTGGGGCAGGAAGACCTATGTTAGAATACAGTTCAATAAATGAAGGAAGGATTGTTTTACCATTCATATCAATGACAAGCGCTTCTGTAGGAGTTAAAAGTAACTTTCCAAAATCTTTAATTTTTCCATTTTCAATGAGCACAGAAACATTTTCCAACATTTCTGTTGGCGAGACAAAAAGAGTCACATGCTGCAGGAAGTAAGTAGAAACTTTAGATTTTGCTACGCCATTACTGGGTTGATTTTGAGCAAAAAGAAGGGTGTTAATCAGTAAAAATAAAGATAAAGTAAATAGACGCATCATGAGATTATTTTCAAGTGTGAATTTATAAAAAAAAGGGGTATTATCTTTATTAATAAAGAACTTATTTGACATACTTCATTGCTTCCCGAAAAGCCAAGCCTTTTAATTCATGAAAACCTACTGTTTTTCGAACCCAATCTGGATTCCATTTAGAGACCTCTCGCAAAGACCACCCAATTGCTTTTTGGATAAAAAAGGTTTTGTTCGATTTATAACAAGTAATTAAATAACTTAAGCGTTCTAAATCTACTGTATCCTTATATTTTAGTTGATAAATCAAGCACGATCTATGCAACCAAATGGAAGTTTCCTCTTGCCATAATTCCACTACAAGATCCATTTCTTCTGGGAATTTCTTTGCATACTTCCCGAGAATATTGGAGGCAAGCAGATCAACGGAATCCCACCAAGACTTATTCTCTAGAATAAATTTAATTTCAGAAATATCAGAAGCTAAGAGCCAAGAATTTGGCCAAGAGTTGACCCAATCTATTGCAATATATTGATATTCGCGCGCTTCTTTCTCCCACAATTCGCGCACCACATCCCAACGTTGAGTTGCTGAAAGATCTTCGGGAAGAAGAGCTTTCCATTGACGAAAAATTACTTTTCTAGGGACACTTGAAACGCCCAAGTAAATGAAATTATCTTTCATATACTTTTCCATTCCATTAGCTTTAGATCTATCCGACTGCTGTTCAAGCAAAACGGACAAAGTATCAAGATGATGCATCATCATATAAAAATAAAAAATGGCAAATCGTAAGCCGGGTCCTGTTCACCTCAGCTAAAAAAGCCTTGGCTGTCTATCATTTATCTAGCCCCATCTTCACAAATGGGGTCCATCAACCTACCCTCCGAGATTGGGCGAGCAACCCTCAAGCCTCGGTATACATGGTCTTTCAGTTCGTAAGGTTTACCTTGCCGTCTTTGTCACCAAAAACGCGGTGGGCTCTTACCCCACCTTTTCATCTTTTCCTTCCGAAGAAGGTAGTTTTCCTTTCTGTGGCACTTTCTGTACTATTAAAATAGCCCTTCCCGTTAGGAAGTACGATGCTCTATACTGCCCGGACTTTCCTCTCTCCCACCGAAGTGAAACAGCGATAGACCGATTTGCCGCTATAAAGTTAGTGAATTTAGTCCTTAATGAGTTGAACTATTTTTGAAGACTGCTTAGAATTCAATTGAACAAGATAATAACCACTTATAAAATTGCGCATATCAATCTTTCCCTGCTGTAATTCTAATGATGAATATTTAGCAATTGCCTTACCTTTTAAATCAAAAACAACGACACTTTCAAGATCAGTAGTGTTTTCGATAGTAAGATAATCAATGACAGGATTAGGGTAAACCATGTTATTCAAGTCCATATCTTGAATACCTGCGTCTAAACCTAAATAATCTTCCTGATATTCAACAGAAGTAACATTCCCATTGGTCAAGACAGCCTTTAACAACCATTCCTTTTTATTAAGACCAAACCATTCGTATTCCGTTCGTGCAATTGGTGGAGTACCGAACCAAGTTCCAGGGCCAAAAAAAGTTTGGTAGACAGAATCAATTTCATCTATTTCATGTTTGATGCGGAGTACAGGAAAAGTTCCTTTTGGAGTAGTTAGAGAACCCCAACCATCAACAGTAGTATGTCTTTGTCTGTATTGCTTGAATTTAACATCGATTATCGGATTCAAATCTATATAAGAATAACCTCTAGAAAAATGTTGGTCGTTAAAATTCAAAGGAAGTTTATACCTTGTTTCTATGGTATCAGATTTAAATGGAACGCCTTGTCCGTTTACAGAAATTGAGTAACCGATAGAGGTAATTGAATCATTATTTGACTTGGTATACTGATTCAAATCGCTCAAAGTAACAGGTAAAAATTGTGATAATTGATCTAAAGGTAGATCTTGAGTGGTATTAAAATAGGATGCGCGATAAGGAGTTGAGGCTAAAGGACCGTAGGTGGTGAAAATAAGTATCGAAGCAAATCCAATAGGATTGTACTGACGAACATATTGACTTGTTGCAAGCAAAGAACTAAAGTCCCAATTAAAATTTGCTCCTGTAGAAACATAATCTAGATTAAAATCATTCGATTGACTCATGCGAACAGTATCATTTGCTCCGGGAAAACTACTTGCCGTTAAAGTAACTTGAGCCACCATAAATTGAGCTGAAAACAGGATGCTTAATCCTAATAAATATTTGATCATTATATTAAATTTGGTCTAGTAAAATTAGTTTATTTTATGAATAATTGAAAAAAAAGGAATACGCCTTATCTTTACGCTGTGAAACCAAATGTCATCAGTTCAGAAATTCAAGAATTAATAACGGAATTATCCTATTTTAGATCGGATGATCTCTTGGTTAATATCAATCCAAAAAATGCAATTCTAATCGAATCTGATGATTTAATGAGTACACCGTTGTTGGAAAAAGTACTGATTGAAACACGGAAAATAGAAAAGGAATTTGGAATTAATCCCTTATGTAAAAGTAGAGGCACGCTTCAATTAACATTAAATGGAAAAGAAGTAAGCACGCCATTATTTTTAATTCCTGTCAAAGCCAATAGCAATAAAATAGAGGGCTTGGTTCGCTTACAGGAAATAGAAGAATCGATAATTGTCAACCCATTTATTATTCAGTATCTGGCCCAAAATATTTCAAATTTTGACGCTTCAAAAATGGAAAGTGAAACGGTAGCGCTTAAATATTTACAAGAAATAAAAATAGATACGATTGATATCGATGCAAGCTTTATAGGAAATTTTCACCATCATCGCTATGCGCTATTGGCAGAAATAGAGGGTGTGCTTAAAAAAGGAGATTATTCAAACCTACTGCAACGCTTATTCTTTGATGTTACTCAAGAAGAAAAAACACAATTAAACTTTTCAGATTCTTTATTATTTCCATCAGATGCATCGCAAGAAAAGGTATTTGAAAAACTAAAAAAAGAAGACCTGGTTCTACAAGGGCCTCCAGGAACAGGCAAGTCTCAAGTAATTGCAAATTTAATAGGTAAGTGTTTACCCCAAAATATGCGTTTGTTGCTTGTTTCAGAAAAAAGAGCCGCGTTATTGGTCATTCAACAAAAATTAGAACAAGTTGGTTTGGGAGACTTAGTTACGATAAGCACATCAAATTTCACCTCAAAAGAATTAATCCAAGGATTAAAAAATAGCTGGCAGAGAATTGAAAGCGAAACATATTCTTTAATTAAAGTTGAAGAAAATTTTAAAGAAAAAATTAACATAATTCAGCAAGAACTAGACCTGCTCAACAAAAAGGATGTCATAGATGGATTATCCATTAAAGAATTCTTAATCCTAAGTAAAGGATTGGATTTAGAAAAGATATCATATGAAAGCGATTTGCCTTCACTGTGTTCCTGGATACAAAATAAAAAAACAATTCAAGAAATTACACCGAGAATAATTGAGTGCGTTGCTCCCTTAAAATCGAATTTTGATTATAAGAGTCAAATACACAATTTTGACAAAACACTTCAGCAAATCATTTCAGATTTAGATCAAATCAAGGCGGTTTTTAAATGTTCAACCCTTGAAGACCTATTAAGCTTGCAAGAAAAATCTATAATTAATCATCGTTTTTCAAGTGCTTTATATCAAAAGTACCAGCCATTACTCACGAAGCATAAGGACAAGTTTTTGAGATTAAAGGTTAAATATCTGAGCAAAGAGAAAACACTTTTAAGAAAAGAAAGTCTTTTGTCGCATTGGTTAATCTTGCCTAGCCCACTAGAAATAGAGGTATTAATTGAGAAGCACAGTAAAAAAGGATTTTTAGCGGGTTTAGCGTGGAAAAAAGAAAAGAAAAAGTGGTTCAGAACTCCTCAAATTGACTTTGATTCGGCTTTGAAATCAATTCTAGAGTTCACGAAAGAAAAAGAGAATTTTCAAAATATTTGTGAGGCATTAATCAATATTGGCGTTGAAAATCCCGACAAGGATATTGAGATTATCTCTGGGCTATTACATGGTGTAACTTCAGATAATTGGGAGCAATTTGATCAGTGGAGTGAAACAGAAAAATTATCATTGAATAGTAATTTTCAAATCATCAATAGGGCATTGCAATTATTGCAAAGCAACTTCAATTTTAAAAAAAATCAGGCATTACTTCCCTACTTGAGTAACTTTCTAGAGGACATGCCATTAATTATTTCTAATTCCAATCAACTTGCTCACTTGCCTCAAGACATCTTATCTAGCCTCAAAAAGGAAGTTAATGTATCAAGGATTGAACAACTTATAATTAAAAAAGCCTGGGTAAATTTCATGGGGGAACATCCAAAATTTAGTGCGCATAATCCAAGCGAATTTCTGTCGAATTGCCTTAGTTTGACCCATGTGTTACAAACTGAATCGAGTGATTTGGTTCAAGGTGTTTTGCAAGAACAACAAGCTAAATTTAAATATTATCAGCATTTAATCGAAACTCCCAATGCCAAATTAAAAGAAGAAGAAATAACATTAAAAAAAATATTAAAAAAAGGCAAAACAATTTTAGTAAAAGAATTTGGGAAACAACGCAACCATCAATCTATTAGATTATTATGTGCTGGAGAAGCAGCGCCATGGATTCAATTATTAAAGCCATTATGGTTAACGAATCCTACTCAATTAGCAAGTAATCTGCCATTAATTCCAGAACAATTTGATTTGGCAATAGTAGATGAAGCGAGTCAAATTAATTTAAGTCATGCCGTTGGAACCTTATACCGATCTAAAAGAATATTAATAGCTGGGGACAGTCAACAAATGGCACCTAGTCAGTTTTTTAAGCAAAGAAATGATGACGCTCAAAGCTTGCTTCACAAAGGAAGTTATTACTTTAAGAACATTGTGTTAAAGAACCACTATAGAAGCGAACATCCTGCCTTAATCTCCTTCTCCAACAAGCACTTCTATAACAATGAATTGGTTGCATTTCCATCCATTAGACAAGAAAAACAACCCCTTGTTTTACACTATATTGAAAATGGAATCTACACCGAAAGACAAAATGAAAATGAAGCAAAGGATCTTGTTCGCTTTATTCAACCACTATTAAAAAATGAAAAAGAAAAACTAGGAATTGTTGCTTTTTCCCTTTCGCAATTGTCTTGTATTTTCAATCAATTTAGTACACGTGAACAAGAGCTTATTCAAGATAGAATAGATAACGACACATTATTTTTTAAATCATTGGAAAATGTTCAGGGAGATGAATGTGATCGATTGCTTATTAGTTTTGGATACGGCAAAAATTCAGAAGGTCAATTTGACATGCGTTTTGGACCGATAAATGAAAAAAATGGAGACAAGCGACTAAATGTGTTATTTTCAAGAGCACGAAAAAAGATAGATTTTTTCACTTCTGTAAAAAGCGAAGACTTTAATTTGCAAGCGAATAGTGCTGTAATTTTATTAAAAAAATGGCACTTGATGTTAGAACAAGACTTAGAGGAACTACCTGGCAATCAAAATTCCTTTAAGATCAATAAAAACAAGATATCAATGGAAAATTGGGCGCATTGTTCCATTGAGGCCATGGATATATTTGCTATTACAAATACGCTGAAAAATAGAGGTTGGGTATTAGAAATAGTTGAGTAAATGCCTATTTTTCAGGTACAGGATCATGCCCGTGTCCGCCTCTTGGATGACATTTAGAGATACGTTTCAAACCAAGCCATGAGCCTTTAAATGGACCCCAAATTTTGATTGCTTCTAACATATAACTCGAACAAGTAGGCGTAAAACGGCAAGATGGCGGAAATAATGGCGAAATAATCAATTGATAAAACCTAATTAAAAACACTATAGGCCAAGCAATTATCTTTATAAACCATTTTTTCATTTAGCAAAGATAATAGATTCAACATTTTATTGTGTTTAAAAATCATGTACCCTAAAAATAGAAATGAGGTTAAATAATTAATTTTAGCTTTTATTATAACAAATGACACTTCAAAAAATAATATTACTATTAACAATTTTGTTTTCGATTACTTGCCATGCGCAAAAGTGGGATCAAGAAAAGATAACAGTTACAAAGGCTAATGTTGTAAGCAAAATTATGTCTGCTGAATCCATCTTTGAAGAGCGTTGGGATGGTTTAGCACAAGCGCAATTTTGGAAAGAAATAATGCTATTATCATCTGACTCGTGTATCATTAATGTGGCAAGTTCTAGGGAAATCCTTAGAAAAATGTCAAATCGCGATTGGGAAAGACAAAGTGAAGTTGAAAAAAATAATTTAAAACTACAATTGAAAACATCCCATAATATTGCTTTGGACGAACGTGTTTATATTACTATTGGAAAAAGCGATTTTTACAAATTCCACGAGGTTTATCCTTCTTTAGCAAAAGGAGTTTCGGCATTTGAAAATGCAGGAGTAGATCCATGGTATGCGCAATCTATTCTTTTAATTGAGAGTCCAGGTCAGCTTCAAAAGTCAGTTGCTGGAGCCTATGGTGCTTTTCAATTAATGCCAGGGGTAGCCAGAAGCTATGGCTTAGTAGTTAACTCCACTAATGATGAGAGAAAAGACTTTAACAGAAGTGCTTATGCAGCAGCTCAATTAATTTCTAGAGTTTGTATACCTGAAGCGAAGCGAATCTTAGATCGGCATCAGTTAACTTACAATGAAACAGATTTATGGTTCCGTTTGTTTGTTCTACATGTATATCATGCAGGAGCTCAAAATGTTGCTGCGGTAGTAGCTAAAATTAAACCGTCGGAAGGTTCAAGATCATTGATCCAATCTATGTGGTGTACGACAGCAGCGAGTTTTGGGAACAATTCTCAAAATTATAGTCAATTAGCTTTAGCTGCCCAACTCATCTTAAATGATATGATCTATCATGATTGCGATGATATCATTCATTGCTCTTCCAAATAATCGGGACTAAAATTTAGTGAAAGTGAATTGACGCAATGTCTTGTGTTTTTATCCGTAAAACCTTCTCCAAAAAACACATGTCCAAGATGACCTTTACAATTGGAACAAACAATTTCTGTTCGCCGACCATCTTTATCTAGAACATGTTCAACATTTTGTGCGAGTTGAGCATCAAAACTTGGCCAACCGCATTCGGAATTAAATTTTGACTTGCTTTCATAAAGTTGTAAATCACAGCGTTTGCAAGAATACACTCCTTCCTTATAAAAAACATTATAAGTTCCGGTAAATGGGCGTTCGGTACCTTTGTTCTCGATGATATACGCTTCATCTGGGTTCAATTTGTTCCAATTATTTTTATCTTTCATCAGGCTTGTTTAACATATCCATTTTCTAGAACAAGCAAAGAAGGAAAATTGTTTGAATACAAACTTCCGGTTCCTAAACCTTGGGGCAATTTCAGATCATATTCAGCCGCTAATTGTGCGATGGCCAATAAGCCTATATTTCCTTCTAGTGCAGAAGTTAACCACCAATCAATACCATTATCTTGCGCAAGTTGAATCCATTCTTGAGTGCCGAAAATTCCTCCGTGTAGAGAAGGTTTAAGCACAATAAATTGTGGATTAACGGTCTGAAGTAGCGTTTGCTTTTCAGCATAAGAGTAATAAGCAATTAGTTCTTCATCTAAGGCAATTGGAAGTATATTTTCATGGCAAAGTTGGCGCAATAATTCTATTTGTCCAACGGCTATGGGTTGTTCAATAGAATGTACTTCCAACTGCGCTAATTCATAAAGTGATGCTCTTACATTTTCTTTTGAAAAGGCCCCATTGGCATCAACGCGTATGGTTAGTTTTTCAGATGGAAGTTGTTTGCGCAAACCTTCAATTATTTTCAATTCAGAACTAAAATCAAGCGCTCCGACTTTCAATTTAATAGTGGAATATCCTTGATCTATCTTTTCCTCTATTTGCTTTTGCATAAAAGAAACATCCCCCATCCAAACGAGTCCATTCACGAGTATATTTTGCTTTCCTTGAGAAAATTTATTGTCAAAAATCAGCGCATTACTTTTATGAAATATAGAAAGCAAAGCACATTCTAATCCAAATTTAATAGAGGGAAATTTAAGCCATTCTGAAAGAAATGCTCTTCCATTTGAGCTAAATTCAGGCTTTAGTGTACCCATTTTAAAGAAAAAGGAAGAAGAAACCTCAGCCAATTGAGCAAGCAATTTATCTAATTGCTGAACATATTTATCCTCTTCTGTAAATTCTGGAGAAAGGCCTTCAATAATACTACATTCAGCAGTTGCAATAAAATCTGAACAATCATCGTGTAAAGATAAAATCCAAGAGTTTTTTGTTTGAAGAATCCCCCGACTTGTACCTCCAGGAATTTTAAAAATAAAAGTGTGTTTTTTATAGGTCAGTTTCATTCCATCCAGCGTTGGTGCCACATCTGAAACATCAATAAGTACCATATTTTAAGTGTATTTTCTTTTCTTCCTGCACGGAAAGAACTTACTAAATGTTCTACAGCAATGGGGTTAAATATTTGTTGTTTCGTTATTCGATCATGCGCTAGATATTGTTGTATTAAATCCGCTAGTTCATCATTTAGCCAATTACCAATAGGAATTGCGAATCCTTTTTTCGGACGATCCATTAATTCCTTAGGTACATAATCATGTACGATATCCTTTAAAATCCTCTTTTTTATTCCTTTGTTATATTTAAACGCATCGGGAAGTTGCGCTGCAAATTCCATGAGATGATGATCTAGCAAAGGTTCACGACCTTCAAGACTAGCAGACATGGTTGAGCGATCAACTTTTTGCAAAATATCATCTGGTAGATACGTTTGATAATCAATGGCCATCATAAAACTAAGCGGGTTTTCTAATGCATTTAATAATTCAGTTGAATCATAAGCAGTCAAACGCTCATCGAAATCCTTTGAAAAAAGAAACGTCAAATCGGAAGCAGTAAATTGTTTGCTAAGTGCTTGCATAAAATTACCACCGCTAGGATCTTTAATCAACAACTTTAATTTATCATAGCGTTGGTGAAAATTGTACTTATTTCTAAAATAAGGCAACTGTTCAGCATTAATTTGATTCATTGCAAAAGCAAGACCATTACGCAAAAATTGAGGGCAATTATGAATCAATTTCTGATATTTCATCAAATAATCATAGCGGTTATACCCTGCAAAGATCTCATCACCTCCGTCGGCACTTAGCGCCACAGTCACCTCTTTTTTTGCTGCTTCACTGACCAACATCGTTGGAATTGCACTACTGTCTGCGAAAGGTTCATCAAAAAAATAAGGTAGGCTTTCCACTTTTTTCACTGCTTCTTGAACATCGCAAATGATTTCAGTATGATCTGTTCCCAGATATTCGGCTATTTTTTTTGCGTCATCTGCTTCATTTAATCCAATATCTGGAACAGCGATAGTAAATGTCTTGATCTTAGTGGTGCTATTTTTTTGAATAGACGAAACAACAGCGGTACTATCATAACCGCCACTTAAGAATACACCGACAGGCACATCTGCCACCATTCGCAAGGCACAAGCTTCATCCAATAATGTATTTGTTTTTTCTTTTGCTTCCTGATAAGAAATCTTGGATTTAGGGAGATTATAAAAATCATAAACATTCCAATAGGTCTGAGGGATCATCTTTTCTATGCCTTCAAAACCTTTCTTTAAATCAAGTTGAAGGAAATTACCTGGTTTTAATTTATGTGTATGCTCAAAAATAGTAAACGGAGCAGGGATATTTCCATATTGCATAAACAAGGCAATAGAATTATAATCCAAAGATTTAACGAATGCTGGGTGTTCATGAATGGCTTTTAATTCGGAAGAAAATAAAAATAATCCTTCATTAAAATAATAGAAAAATGGTTTTACTCCGGCGCGATCACGGATACAGCTTACCTGCTGTTTTATTTGGTCATAGATGACAAAGGCAAACATTCCAGTAAAACGATGAATAGATTTTATTCCCCATTGACTAAAAGCATGAAGAATTACTTCCGTATCTGATGAACTTACAAAAGTATGGCCTAAGTCAATTAATTCTTGTTTGATCGCTTTGAAATTATAAATTTCACCATTATAACAGATCCAAAAATTCTCAAATTTCATAGGTTGTTCACCACCTGAACTAATATCAATAATAGAAAGACGTTGATGCGCCAAACCGAGCTGATAAGAATCCTCTTGGAACAATTTTACCCCAAAGCCATCTGGTCCACGATGACGCATAGCGTTGCCCATTGAGGCTAATATTGATTCATTGGAAAGTTTATTAAAGTCTATAAATCCAGCTATTCCACACATACTATTCTAGTTCCTTAGTTTCCGTTTGTTGATCATTCTCGTTGACATTTATTGTTAAAATTAAGAGTAAAAAAGGCAATAAAATAGACCGAATTCTTACAAGTACTCCAAATATAACAGAGGTGAATGCAGCTATAAAACTCAAAATTACGGCAAACAAAATCGCAAAAAGCAGCAACTCATTTTTAGTTATTTTACTAAATCTCTTGAGAATATTCTTGGACAGAAAAAACTTAAGCGTTAAAAACATAAAGACCAAACTTTCAATACCATTTAGAAATAAAGTAGGCGTAAAACTTTCGGTAATAAAGGGGCGATAAAAACCATAAAAAACTACAACAGGAAAAGACTTAATTAAGCCAAATAAGGAAAAGTCTACTATACCTACATCGTATTTTTTTCCGGTATAAATATCATTACTGGTAAAATCATCTTTAATAATTGTTGCTTCATTAATTAAGGTTAGAATATAGGGAGAAGTCATAAAAAAGTAAATGGAAGCAAGACCTATGACGAGATATACTGAACGTAAAAGCGTTTTAAATGTCCAATTGGATTCAAATCTTCTCGTTAATCTTGTTCCAAAAGACAGGAGAAATGGCACAGAAATAGCCATCAACATAAAGGGTCTAATACTATATATTACATAAATGCAGACTAAAATCAGGACAATATTTTTTAATTTTAATGGATTCAAATTAATTAAGACCTCAAAAACAGCCCACAATAAATACATTGTTGCGATAAGAATGATAGAATCTTTGGATAAACCAGAACACCAAAATCCAACAGAGGGAATTAATAAAAATGCAAAAACCAAATTACGCGTGGAATGTAATTTGAGTTTTTCAACTAAAGACAGCAGTCTAAACGAGGATGAAAAAGAAAAATAAGCAATAATAAGCGTCATCGCAAAATAACTTTTGAAAGTTATAAGAGATAAGACAGAAGCTATTTTACATACAAACCAACCTTCTTTTTCTTTATAAATCCAAGACGGAGGGAAACCCGTTACAGAATCAAAATGCTTGCTGAGCAGTAAACTGCTTGGATCGGACCACATGGATTCCAAATAAAGCAATGGTGATTTGACAAAAAGATTATTTAAAGTATTTGCTCCTTCAAAATACGCTTTTGTATCGCCACCACCTAAAATAAAAACATAAGCCAAAGCGAATAAAACCCCAAAAAAGGAACGAAATAAATAAGAGGGAATAAAATATGGTTTAAGAGAGGCAGGAACACTATTTGACTTTTTATATCCAACTACTATCAATAGCAAGACAGACCAAATAAGGGCACTTATTACATCAAAAACGGTTATAAATTCTGTATTCAAATCACTTGATTATTTTCAAAGATAAACAGAATTGTAACTACTATGCATGATGATATTTTTCACCTTTAATAATTGTAAAAGCTCGGTAGATTTGTTCTAAAAAAATTAGGCGAATAATTTGATGAGAAAAAGTCATTTCTGAGAGCGAAATTTGTTCGTCTGCTTTTGCATAAACAGCAGGAGAAAAACCATAAGCACCTCCAATAATAAAAGTGATCGCGCTACTTCCATGAAGAGCTTTTTTCTCAAGATGATTTGCAAAAGCAATAGAATTGAAACTTTTACCTTTGTCATCTAGAAGCACTACATATTCACCACTTTGTATTTTACTTAAAATTAATTCCCCTTCACGCAGTTTTATTTCTTCTTGAGTAAAAGACTTTACTTGTTTAAGCTCGGGAATATCAATACGCGAAAACGAACAATAGTGTGCTAATCTTTTTGAGTACTCCTCTTCTCCAGTCTTGAGAAAATTAAAATTTGTCTTTCCGACACAAATTAGTTTTATCTTCATCATCAAAATTAGCGAATAATTACAATAAATTAATTTAAGGCATTATTTTTGAAGCGTAAAAAATCATATGAAAACTATTTTAACATTATTGAGCACATTTTTGATTTTCGTTGCTGACCCACTTATTGATGTGCCATTTGCAGCAATCGAAAAGGCCTTTAACGCACAAGATTCAAAAACTATAATCATGTATGGGAAAGAGAAATTGATGTTGAATATTCTAGATAAGGATGGCATCTACAATCCTGCACAAGCAAGTTTAGTACTGTCTGATTTCTTTAATAAAAACCCAAAAGGAAACTTTTCATTTGTTTTTAAAGGGAAAGAAACTGAAGATGGTGTTTATTCCTTTGGATATTATCAAGCAAATTCAGGAAAATTCAAAGTGAGTTTACATTTTCACAAAGTGAAAAATGAAATG
Source organism: Crocinitomicaceae bacterium (assembly GCA_044339115.1). Taxonomy (GTDB): domain Bacteria; phylum Bacteroidota; class Bacteroidia; order Flavobacteriales_D; family Crocinitomicaceae; genus UBA952. The sequence goes on along the minus strand of JBIIWA010000018.1, from coordinate 17,680 downwards.
AAATTTGAAACCCTTACCATAAGTAAAGAAAAGAAATAATTAATGTCCTTTTCGAATCTCTTTTAAGGTGGAGAAGAAAACAACTCCATAACCGATAGTCAGCATCAAATGAAATGGAACCATTCCAAGATCACCATAAAGTGTGCGGTTAACTGCAGTGAATCCAAAAACAAGCATTAAGATTCCTTCAGCAATGTTGATTATAGACAAGCTTTTCTTATCATATTTATTTCCTTGAAATTCATTTTTAATAGCCACATTGAATTTAGGCGTTCTCACAAACGAACTTTTTATTCCAAGATAACCTTCAATAACAGCAACAGCGTTACTTAAAGACAGCGCCATAGAAACTGTTAAAAATTGAACGAACCTTCCAATAAAACGAAATAAATCATTGAAAGCCTTACCTTTTTTATCTTTATAAGAATGCCAATAATAGAAGGATAGGAAAATAGTACTTGATATAAAGAAAGATCCAAATTGAATGACAAAATTTAAATCTGAAAAACTATCCTTTATTTGAAGTACAAACAAACTTAAGATGGATAAGGCAAAAATAAATACAAAAACAGAGGAATTAAATAGATGCGCTAAACCATGTAATCTATCCGTAAATCTCAATCCAGGGTATGTAGCTAAACGTTTACCCATTTTAATGAAACACTCTGCACCACCTTTCATCCATCTGTGCTGTTGACTTTTCAATGCTGACATGGTAATTGGTAATTCCGCTGGAGAAACAACATCCTCCAAGTATTTAAACTTCCATCCTCGCATTTGAGCACGGTAACTCAAATCTAGATCTTCAGTTATGGTGTCATGTTCCCATCCACCTGCATCTGCTATACAAGCCTTGCGCCAGATACCTGCTGTTCCATTAAAATTAATAAAATGACCTGTTGCATTTCTTCCTCCTTGCTCAATAGCAAAGTGACCATTGAGACCGAATGCTTGTAATTCTGTTAAGACAGAATAATTTTTATTCAAATGTCCCCAACGTGTTTGCACTACTCCGATAATTTCATTCTCAAAATAAGGAACGGTTTTCTTAAGAAAATCTTTTTCTGGCGTAAAATCCGCATCAAATATGGCGATAAAATCCCCTTCCACTTGATCCATTGCAGCATCTAATGCTCCTGCTTTATAACCTGTTCTATCTGTTCTATGAACATGTTGAATGTTGATTCCTTTAGCTGCAATTTCCGCTACTTTCTTTGCGATAATATCTTTTGTTTCATCTGTAGAATCATCTAAAACTTGGATTTGAAATTTATCTCGAGGATAATCAATTTCTGCTGTATAATCAATGATGCGTTCTGCTACATACATTTCATTGTACATAGGTAATTGGATGGTAACTTTTGGTGCAGTTGCCGGATCAAAAGTGATTACTTCGTGTAACAAACGCTTCTTTCTATTTCTTACATAAGCAATAGCCAAAGAAATTTGTACTACCGAATAATAGAAAATCAATAATAAACAAAATCCATACAAACCTAAGATTACTTTTGCGGTAATATGAGACCAATAATGCTCTTTGATCGTTTTTTTACCGTTTACATATACTGTTTTGTCTCCCCAATTAAACAACCAGGTAACCTTTAGATTCACATAAAAAGGAGTAGAAAAATGAAATTTTTCTCGGTGATTGGTATCCGTAACAAATTGAAATTTTTCAGGACGATAACTTTTATCAATAATGCTTAATTCGCATGCCCCTAATGGAATATTATTAAAGATGAAATATCCATCGTTATCTGTTTCAACAATCCATGTTTTATTAGATTTTTTTGATCGCAAACTAATTTCAACCTCATCTGCATCGCCTCTTGTTTTATAATCAACTAGTCGACCTTTTATTTCTTTTGAGACTGCAATTGGCTTTGTACTTGATGCAAATAATTGATTAAGTCCAAAGAAAAGAAAACAAATTAAAATGATTTTTTTCATAAAATATTAAGGTTGAAACACAATTAAAGCGTGAAAAAACGAACAAATATACAGCAATTAAATAACATTCATAGGTATACTAATTATCGCACTATTGACATCTCATCTACCAAATGTTTAGCGCCTGAATAAATATCCATAACCCACATAACATATCTAATATCTACCACAATATTTCTACAACGTGCAGGGTCAAACATATAATCACTCATGGTGCTTTCCCAAGAACGATCAAAATTTAATCCCATCAAATTTCCATTTGCATCTATTACTGGTGAACCTGAATTACCTCCAGTGGTATGATTAGAGCCTGTGAAGCAAACCCAAAGTTCACCCTCTTGGGCATAGGACCCATAATTTTTCTGCTGATGTAAATCTATCATTCTAGGCAGCAATTCAAAATCTGGGTTTCCAGTATTATACTTAGCGATGATTCCATCCAAGGTGGTATGTTCCGTATACATCATTCCATCTGTAGGAGCAGAACCTTCGAGCTTCCCATAACTAATTCTTAGGGTGCCATTAGCATCAGGCCAACTTTTTAACTCAGGGAACATTAATTTATTTCCTTCAACATAAACCTGTAACAAGGAAGTCATTTTTGAACTAAAAGAACTATAACCAGGGACAACCTCATTTCTGAAACTATTTAAATATTTTGAATAATGTGTAAATCCTGGATCTTGATTCAGTTTTTTGATGCTTTTGGCATTAAAATTATTTAGAAAATCTAAAAACCTCTTTTCATTGGTGAAAATTGATTGATCATAAATCGAGCTGGTTAGTTTATTAACGATTGGACTTGCATTCAACATTTCCTTTTCTTCCAATTTTAAATAATACTCTAAAGTTAGGAGACTGAAAATTTCCCTGTCAATATCCGCATTATAATTCTTGAAAAACCCTTGACCACTTGCTTTTACTTTTTCAATTACACTTGGAAGTGATCCATCTGCAAGATATTTATTATAATTTGTCAGTAGATCATTCATGGATCGAGCAAGTTTAAAATACTCTGGTCCAACAGAAAGGTATTCCACTCCCATGGCATACTTGAATTCGAAGGAACTTTCATTTTTTACAAGCTCATTCATTTGTTGCACTACACTGCCATATTTTAGCAGCCAATCAGGATTAGACTGAGCGCGCTTTATATATTCAGTTTCATGTTGGATTTTAACCTCCACTCCGTCAAGATTTTTCAAACCCTCAATCTGCCCTATCCATTTTTTCCATGCATTAGCAATACTTGCTTGCTTTGCAGCATATTGAATACGAATTAGATCTGATCCCCGCATTCCTTTATCAATAACACCCAGAGACAAATCTCTCATATGAATGCGCGCAGGTCTTTCTTTTTCAATAATAAATTTTAAATAAGATGATACCACATGTTGTTCTGTAGTCCCCGGGAAACCATATACCATGGTAAAATCACCTACCTGTCTATCTTTCATAGAAATCGGTAAAAAATGTAAGGGAGTATACGGGACATTATTAGCACTGTAAGGCGCTGGTTTATTGTCTGAGCCTACATAAATTCTAAATACTGAAAAATCACCTGTATGTCTAGGCCAAACCCAATTATCAGTATCGCCTCCAAATTTTCCAATAGAATTGGGTGGTGTTCCTACAAATCTGACATCCAAAAAATCTTCTTTGACCATTAAATAATAGGCATTCCCATAATCAAAAGCTTTTACCTCTGCAACATAATGTGTACCTGAAACTGCAGTCGCAATCATTTTTTTAATATTCGCTTCAATTGTTGCTTTATCACTTTTAGAGCTGGCACCATTTAATATCACCGCTGTAACATCCTCTATTCTAACAATCCTTGAGGCTGTCAATCCGGGATTAATTAATTCTTCTTTTTGTGTTTTAGCCCAAAATCCATTTTTCAAATAATCATTTTCAAGAGATGAATGAGATTGAATTTGAGAATAGCCACAGTGATGATTGGTTAATAACAAACCTTTACTTGAAACCAATTCTGCAGTGCACCCTCCTCCAAATTGAAGAATAGCATCTTTTAAACTAGAATGATTGACGCTGTAAATCTCATCTGCTGATAATTTCATTCCTTTTGCTTTCATATCAGATTCAAAGGCCGCAATGAGCGAAGGAATAAGCATTCCTTCATCTGCAAGACAGGTAGAAAGAAAACCTTGAATCAAAAATATATAGAGTAAAAATTGCTGCTTCATTCGAATATTCTTTAAGTTGTTTAGCGAAGATAAAAGTATCTTTCAAATACGCTACTATCAAACAATAAGTATCTCAATCAAATGTTTAATTTTGCACCTAACTAAATTGAACAAGTGAAAATTTATAAGGGTCTTGAAACGGAATTTAATTGCAAAAACCCTGTTGTAACAATTGGAACATTCGATGGCTTACATATTGGCCATCAAAAAATTATTGAAAGATTAAAAGAAGAGGCTAAGAAAATAAATGGTGAGAGTGTTCTATTAACTTTTTATCCACATCCTAGAAGTGTCATAGAATCAGACCACCCTATTTCACTATTGCAAGCACATGAAGATAAATTGTTGGAACTGGAAAAACTAGGATTGCAGCATTTAATTATCCTTCCTTTTACCAACGAACTGTCAACGATGAGTGCTTACAATTTCATAAAAGATATTCTTGTAGCTCATATTAAGTTGAAAAAAATAGTGCTTGGATATGATCATCACTTTGGCAATAATCGAGAAGGAAACCTAGATTTTTTGAATAAACATGCACAAATTATGGATTTTGAGGTTATCGAAATTCCAGCCAAAGAAATTGATGAAATAAAAATAAGTTCTACGAAAATACGGGAAGCCATTAAAAATGGTGAAATTGAAAAAGCAACAAAATTTCTTGGAAAGCCTTATGGAATAAGCGGTGTTGTGATAAAAGGGAAGCAATTAGGGAGAACAATTGGCTATCCTACCGCGAATATTGTTCCTGTAGAACCTCTACAACTTCTTCCTGAAATTGGGGTTTATGCAGTGAAAATTCAAGTGCTCAACCAAATATATACTGGACTGCTTAATATTGGAATACGACCAACGGTAGAAGAAAGTGGTGATATGAAATTAGAAGTTCATATATTTGATTTTTCAGAGAATTTGTATGACGAAAAAATGCAAGTTCTGATATTTGAAAGAATACGTGATGAAAAGAAATTTGCTTCCATTGAGGCACTTAAAGCACAAATAAAGGAAGATGAAATTATTGCTCGTAGTTATTTTATGCATTTGGACTAATTTATCTTTTGGGCAAGCCAATAAAACCTTTCCAATTTATACCTTGGAAGAAGCATTAAAAATCAGAAAAGACAGTGTTTTTGGTCTTGACTTAAGCAGAAATAAGCTTTCCTCCCTACCTTCACAGCTATATGAATTTAAGGAATTGCGTTATCTCAATCTTTCCAAAAATAAATTTAACCGGATAAATGATTCCTTATCGCTGCTATCAAATCTGGAAATAATAGATTTTTCCGTAAATAAATTTGAAGCTTTTCCAGCAGTAATTTTTAAATTAATTTTTTTAAAAGAAATATTAATCTCCAGAAATCAAATTGAAAAAATTCCCGAAGAAATTAAATATTGCGAAGCATTAAAAATTTTAGATCTCAATGATAATCCTGTTGGTGATATTGGTTCAGGGCTTTTAACTTTAAAGAATTTAAAATTATTAGATCTTCAAGGTGTGATGTATGGTCCAACCTTGCATAAGCAGATTATGGAAAGTCTCCCCAACACAAAAGTAAGGTTAGACCCACCTTGTACCTGTATGGAATAGTTTTCAACATTTAAAGGCTGAAACATCCTGTTTAGCAAAAGGTAAAGAGACAAGGGTTTTGTTACTTTTGATTTGTGTTAAAGTCAATTTACTTCCTTTTGTTTTCTATAGCAGCTTTAGTTGTTGGAGAAAGTGCCTTTGGACAAAACTTACTAAATAATGGGAGTTTTGAATTTGGTGGACCAGGAAATGGGTTCATTGTCGATGGTCAAGGATATCAGCAAATTACCCAACCCTTTAGTGGAACTACTAATCCGGGTGATTATGCCGTACACAACAACGCTTATGATTTAAATCCTAGCATTTTTTATTCCATTCAGGATCATACCAGTGGAAATGGAAATATGTTGCTGGTTGATGCAATCAATATTGGAGGTAATCAAGCCTTTTGGAAAGCAGGAAACAATGGTGGTGGAGTGTGTAACCTAATTGTTGGACAAACCTACCAACTGCGATATTGGCTGCATTCCATTTCTTCTATCACAACAAACACAGCAACCTGTGCCAACATTCAGTTTGTTTTTAATAATATTCAAAGTTCCAATCCCATTAGCACAAGCTTTATTGCACCCCTTCCGGTCTTAGGTTGGGTAGAATACATTATTGAATTTATACCATCGAATAGCTGTGTAAACATTGCATTATATGATTCAAATATTGGAATTACTGGCAATGATTTCGCCATAGATGATATTCAAATATTACCTCCAGCTGAACCTTTAGCAATAGATTATTCTTTAGGTGAGATGAATTGTAGCGATTCAAGCAGTGCCTTTATTTCGTTGTATGCAATAGGTGGCACACCTCCTTTTAGTTATCAAATAACAAATGGGATATCAGTTTTCAATAATACAACAGGGAATTTTAACAGTTTGGCCGCTGGAAACTACGATGCACAAATCATTGATGATTTAGGAAATACCGTTGCAAGTAATGGAATCGTTTTACAACAAGGGACCTATTTAGAAATCAACCCAAAAGACACCTCTATTTGTCCCAATAGTAATATCACGCTAACGGCTAGTGGCAGTCCAAACAATTATAATTGGTCTGCAATTCCTGTTGACCCCACGGTACAATTCCCAAACAATGCAACAGTTAGTATGGCGCCAGGACAAACAACCACTTATACTGTTTCAACAAATGATTTGAATGTTAATCTCATATATAACGGGACCTTTGAACTTGGTGATCAAGGATTTATGAGTAGTTACACATCCTTTTATCCAAACAATCCAGGTGGACAACAAGCGGCATATGGAATTACAAATAATGCTTCCTTTTGGTACAATGGATTTTCACCCTGTGTAGATCATACCTATGCCAATGGGATTGGAAAAATGATGGTAGTTGATGGAGCAACGAGTGGGACCAATCCATTTTGGGAACAAAATATTCAAGTTGAACCGAATAAAAATTACAACTTTCACTATTTCGCTCAATCCTTAACAACTTCAAATCCGAGTAATGTTCATGTAGCATTTAATGGAATTACCCAAGGAATTGATACATTGAGTAGCACAACATGCGATTGGATCTCCTATAACTACTCATGGTTTTCAGGTGCAGATTCCATTCTTAAAATTCAACTGACCGACCTTAATTTTTCTAGTATCGGAAATGATTTTGCTGTCGATGACATACATTTGAGTACCTTATATTCTTGCACAAATAATGCAGTTGTACAAATATCAACTGAAAACTTAGATTTAGGATTAAATTATCCCATAAACATCTGCAAAAATTCCTCTGAAGTAAGTGTTCAATTAAATCCAATGTATCCACTGAATGGAACTTTCAATGTAATTCCAGCTGGATTAAATGTCAATCCTATTGACGGCACTATTAATCCAAATAATGCAGGAATTGGAACCTATACTATCATTTACGCCTCTCAAGTGTGCAATCAAATTCAATACGATAGCAGTATTGTAAACATTAGACCCTTGCCCACTTTACTTCAACTTAGTGGAGGTGCCTACAATTGTATCAATCAAAATTTTGACCCTATTTCATTAAGTGCTAATGGAGGATTAAGTTGGTCTGTTTATTATTCTTTAAATGGCCAAAATCAATCTTTACTCAATCAAAATACCATGCCTTTGAATCTTGGAAATACTCCAGGTAACTATATACTCGATTCCATTAGTGATACTTATTGTACTGTGGTTGTTGCGGGTACAATAAACCTTGACACATTAGAAATTCCACAAATTCCACAATTTGCAGGAGATAGTATTTTTTGTGAAGATGATCTTGTTGGCTTGATAACGATTACAAATCCAAATGCAAACGGTATTATAACATGGTATAATGATTCCAGCTTAAGCACTCCCTTTGGAACAGGAATTGAATTTTACCCCGGAAATGAGGTCACAACTGTCTATTATGTAACACAAACCGTGAACGGATGTGAAGGAAATCCTGGAAATATAACCATACAAATTTTACCATGTGGTTTTGTCATTCCAAGTGCCTTTACTCCTGATAATGATGGTCAAAATGATGTTTGGGATATCATTGGAATTGATGCTAAATACCCTGAGAATGAAATTCAGATTTTTAACCGATGGGGTGAGATACTATACACTTCGACAAAAGGGGATTATAGTGATAGTAAATGGGATGGAACCTTTAACAAAGTTTTATTACCAGTGGGGTCTTATTATTATATCATTAATTTCTCTGATGATGGGAGTATTAAACCAATTAATGGAACCGTTTCAATAATCAAGAAAAAATGAAATTAAGAATTATTTTTTCCTTCAATATATTCCTACTATCGATGATTAGTTGGACGCAACAAATGCCTCAATACACGCAATTCACACAGAATAAATCTTTATTTAACCCAGCTGCGATGGCCTTGAACCAACATCAAGCGATAACAATGGCGAGTAGGTGGCAAATGCTAGGGTTCGGACTTGAACCCAGGACGGTTACTCTTTATGGACAAATGAAATATAAAAAAAAGATTAAAGTTATCTTCAACCCTGCTAGTAGAATTGGTGAAGAGATAGTAGTAACAAGCAAAAAACAAAAAATAAAACTAAATCATTATTTTGGAGGACAAATTGTTTCTGATAATTATGGGGCATTTAAAAGCACCAACTTTGATGGAAATTATGCTTTATCCATTCCTATCAATGCCAAATGGAAAGCAAGTGTTGGCTTAAAAATAGGTATTGCTAATAATTCATTTAATGCAAATCAGGCGTCTGTATTAAACAGTTCAAATCCTTTACTTCACTATAATGGAGGAGATATCACCTATGATGAGTTTACCTCGGGAAAATTGAATAAATTATATCTTTCCAGTGGAGCAGGATTTACGCTGAGCAACAAAGAATTCTATTTCTCTATTTCAGCATTAAATTTAAATAAAAACAAATTTAGTTTCGGGAATTCAGCAATAGATTTTGATCAACGCATTCATTTTAATTTAATGACTGGATATAACTTCAAAATTGCGAATGGATTTGAACTTCAAACTGCCGTGCTTCTTAAAAAAATGTATCCAACCAACCTTTCCATTGAAGGAAGTGCTATCGCAACTATAAATTACATTTTTTGGGGAGGGATAAATTATAGACACGCTTCATCTCTTGGATTTTGTGCAGGAATGGAAGTAACAGACGCCTTAAAAATCGGATATTCACTTGATTTTTCCACCACGCGCATTAATAGTTTCAGTAATGGTGGACATGAAATAATGATGAGTTATGCGTTCTAAAATAACATTCTTTTGTTTTATCTATTTACTTGGCCAAACGCTCCAAGCTCAAATTTATGACTTTACGCAGCCTTTAAGAATTGTGGGTGGTGTAAATAGTTCGGCTGAAGAAACCAATCCAATATTGAGTAAGGATGGTCAAACCATTTATTTTGTAAGGACATTAGAATCGAAAAATATCGGAGGAATTTACGATCAAGACATTTGGAGCAGCGAATGGATAAAAGAAGAATGGTCCATTCCTAAAAACATTATTGCTTTAAATAATAAATTGAACAATGCTGTGGTTGCAGCGCATGATGATAGCACAGGCGTAAATTTATTCCTGTTAAGTAGTTATGAAACAGAGCGAGACAATACTAAAGGAATTGCACAAAGTAAAATAAGAAAAGAAGGAATTAGCGACCCAGTTAAAATTAAAATGCCTGATTTAGATATTGATGGGAAATATGTTTCCTACTTTTTATCTGATGATGAAAAAATTCTAATCATTTCCTATGAAGGTTCTGATTCTGAAGGAGAGGAGGATTTATATTTTAGTATGCTAGATGGAACAGAATGGTCTAGTCCTGAACATATGGGAAGTGTTATCAATTCAGATGGCTTTGAAATCTCGCCTTTTCTATGTCCGAGCAACGACACTTTATTCTTTTCAAGTAATGGATTTAAAGGAGAAGGTGATGCAGACATTTTTTATAGCATTAGAAAAAATAGATGGAATAATTGGAGTAAGCCTATCAATTTAGGCAAGAAAATAAACTCACCAAAATTTGACGCTTACTTCAGCAAACGCGGTAGCAAGGTATTGTGGGCAAGCAATAGAGATGGAAAAGATTGTGATGTTTATACTTCATGGACTATTTCACCTCCAAAACTAGAAATAGAAACACAAGTAATTAATGTTAGTACTTTTCAAGGCTATGATGGAAGCGCTGAAATAATCATTAAGGGTGGAGTTCCTCCCTTCAAATACAATTGGTCCAATGGAGCAACTGCTAAAGATTTGACCAATTTAAGAAAGGGAAGCTACACAATTGTCGTAGTTGATGCTGTTGGGCAGAAAAAAAATGCTCAAATTGATATTAAGGAACCAGAATTAAGCGAAACAAAAACCATACATTTTCCTGCTGTTCAATTTGAATTTAACAGATGGTCATTTATCAATGATTCTAATGTAAATTCATTTGACTCTTTGAAATTTGTTGCCAAATTATTGCAAGACTATCCAAATATAATCATTGAATTAATTTCACATACCGACTCCCGAGGAGAGACTGAAATGAATCAGGCGTTGTCAGAAAACAGAGCCAGAGCTTGTTATCGCTATTTAACAGAAGAACTTGGGATTGATCCTCGAAGGATTATTCCGGTGGGTAAAGGAGAAACAGAACCTGCTATTTGGTGGAACAAGTCACAGCAAGCAAGATTTACCCTCAGTGAAGACTATATTAACCAATATAAATCGGACGATTTGATCTATGAGCAATTACATCAAGTAAACAGAAGAACTGAAGGTAAAATTTTACGCCTTGATTTTGATGCGAATACTTTTCCGGAAGCACCGAAAGAATATTTAGAATATATTACAATCCCAAAATAAGAATGAGTCTAATTAGTTTGATTTTTGAATTAGGGGTTCTTTTTGCTTGCTATGGATTTATTTGGGTTTTTATCCACCTAGCCCTAAGGTTTTTATCCATTGGAACAGAAACGCCTACTTGGATAAGTTATATTATTCAAACCCTTCGCTATTTATTCTTGGTGAATTTAGTGCTCTTATTCATTGTAGATCAGAAAGTAATAAGTTTAGCTAAATTGATTCCAGCACTGCTCATATTGATTTTTTATTTCATTGGTAAGTTCCAGCAGAAATCAGAAAAATCAATGCGCATTAAAATATTTGGTAGAACAGATAATTTTCATCCAAAAACAGAAATAACAAGTATTTCAATAGCCTTTCTTGTTTTCGTTGGACTAATTTTTTACCCGGATTTTGCAAGAAATAACATTGCAATGTGGTTTCATGACACCATCGTCAATCTAAGGAAAATGACTCTTTTAGGTTTCTTCTTTGATTTGTTTGGCTTCTTCTTTCTGCTACAAGTATTCTTTAAAATGATCAATAGCTTGAATGCTATTATTGTGGGAAAGCCATTATTTAAAATTAAAAGCAAGGTCAAAGTAGAGAAAAATGACTTTGATGATTTTGAAGAAATTGAATAAAAATTTAAACCAAAAAAAAAGGGCCGAAGCCCTTTAAAATTCTATTGTTTTTATTATTTAATTAAATATTTAGTTCGACCATTAACAGTCAACAAATAAGATCCAGATTTCAAGTCAGCCGTATTTAAACTAAATTGACTTACTTGATTCACATGAGTATTAACAATTACTGCACCTCGTAAATCTGTCAAAACAATATTATAATCCCCTGTTTTATTAAAATTAATGCTTAGGAAATCATTGATAGGATTAACAACTGAATAAGTTTCTTGCGCTGTCTCGTCAATTCCTTCTACTTCTAGAATATACAAAATCGCATCATTAATGTGCAGGGTATTGTGATTGGTTGATTTTGATCCACAATAAACAATTAATGTTGCTGAAAAAACACCGCCAACTAAAGGATTTGTTAAGTTATAAGTGATTGGATAAACTATCATAACAACACCATTGGTATCAATAATCGTCCAATTAACAAGAACAGTTGTAGCACTTGTATTGGTATAACTTGAGATATATGCAGAATCAACAGCATCATAATCTAGGGTACAGTTCAAAAGATAGACAGTCTGTAATGAATCAATAACTACCATTCCTGGAAATGGATTATTATTAAAGGTTAAAACTGAATCCTGCGGTAGTGTGAAAGAAACATTTGCAGTTGAAGATCCACTACATCCATTAGCATCTGCCACGGTGCAAGAATAAGAACCAACACAAAGATTTCCAAGATTCCACATCACTGAACCGTTACTCCATACAAGCGAGTATGGTGCCGTTCCACCTGTTGCAGTAACAGTAGCTGATCCATCACATGCTAAAGCAGCAGATACATTTGTACTTCCACACGTAACAGTAAAACCACTACAAGGATTTGAAGCGCCGGCTTGAATTACAAAAGTTAATGTACTTGTAGCACCTGTGCTGTTTGTAAAAGAAACTGTATAAGTACCTGGACAAAGTCCACCTAAATAATAGGAACCTGACTGAACCATCCCGTTAACATACCAATTAATATTGCTTAAAGCAACGGTAGAATCTAACATGGCAGAACCATCACATGCCGCTGGACTTGAAGTATTTTGAACGGTAATCGCTTGCCCATAAAAATTAGAGCCAAGGGCTACCATAACAAAAAGAGCCAAGGCAGAAATAAAATTTTTCAAGCGTAAAGATTTTTTCATAATAAAGATTTTTAAATGAATTTTCATTAAATATACGACTATCCAAGCTTTATAGTTGCTTAAGAAAGTGTTTAAAATTGAAATCAAGAGGGAGGATCAACAATTTCATATGTCGAAAGTACAAAAATCAAATTGCTGCGCCCTCTTTCTTATTTTCACTCTGAAAGAAAAGCGTAAATAAAAGAGCGAGAAACAGAGTGAGAATGATTTGAACAAGAAAACCCGATTTGGAAAATTATTTTCTAATAAATATCGGTTTGATTGTATTCCAAACTACGATGGGGAAGAAATGCATTGGGATAGCGAAACCATAAATCAAATAGTAAAAACTTTCATCATCACTGTCTGGCAAGGTTGCTTTAAAAACCCCCATGACGCTTATGAAACTGATGATTGCAAATAAGAAACCAAAGGTAATATCACCGATTTTTGGTAAGAATTTTACAAAAAGAGCATGACCAGCAGTTGCTAAAATGCATCCTACGAAGCATGAAATAAAAATGGCGCTTGTTGGAATAAATCCGCTATAATCTATTACCGTCAATTCTTGATAAAGAGAACCATATAAATAGGAGCCAAATCCAGATAGGGCTCCTGAAATAAGTGCTAGTAAGGTGTATTTTTTTATCATTGCTTTATTTATTTAATGTTACTGGAATTGTTGCAACTATTTTTAACGTTTCGGATACATCATCTCCTTTCTTACCAACTCCAAAATCCGTTCTATCCACACTAAATTTACCAACAAATGTAGCTTTATTTCCTTTTTTAACAAATGTAAAAAGAACAGAGCAATCTTTTTTAACGCCATGCATTGTTAATTTTCCAATTGCTTTATATCCAGCATCAGTTTTTTCAATTTTTGAAGAAACAAATTCAATATTCGGGTATTTATCAGCGTCAAACCATTCTTCACCTTTGGCGTGTTTGTTCTGAACGCCATTTCCTGTGCTGATGGATTCAACCTTGATTTTTAAGTCGAATTTTGAACTTGAAAGTTTAGTCGCATCGAAAATAATACTCCCTGACATTTCTTTAAAAACACCACTTACATCTTTGTTTGAAAAGGCAATATTGTGCTGCTCAGAAATCTTCCAGTTTTGTGCTTGTAAGGTTCCAATTGTTAAAATCAGAACCAACAATGCAACTATTTTCGATGCTTTCATCTTTCGCGATTTCTTAATATTAGTTTTTAGATACCTCTAAATCAGCATTTAAGTAAATTTCGTCAGCAACCACTGTGTTTGGCATAGTTCCACCCACTCCGTAGTCTGATCTTTTAACCATTCCTGAAATTTTCAATCCAGCTAAATCTGCACCAGCTCTGTTTTTAGTTGTCCCATTATGAACACCTGCTAAAACAACTGTTTTTGTAACACCATGCATGGTGAAATTCCCTGTGATAACATACTTGTTTCCTTTAGCTTTTTTCACAGATGTGCTTACGAAAGTGATTGTTGGATGTTTTTCTACATCGAAAAAATCAGCAGAACGCAAGTGATCATCACGCATAGAAAGGTAAGTGTTTACTGTTTTAGCCTCAGCTGTTAATTCGATTGTTGCATCCGAAAAATCTGCATTTGGAGTGGTGATTTTTACATCAAATTTATCGAATTGACCAACAGTTTCAGAAATCTCCATGTGTTTTACAGTAAAACCCAATCGTGAGTGACCTGCGTCCAAAGACCAACTTCCTGCTTCTAAAACTACGAATGAAACCAATGCAAGTGCTACGGATAATGTGATAAGTATTTTTTTCATGTTTTTAAATTTTTTAGTTAAAAATTATTTGTCTGCAAAGTTATAAATTCTTTACGATTTGCTTCGTTGACATAGGTTAAGAAAGATTTCTTAACTTATTTATTTCTCAATCGATTTGTTAATTCAGGGAATCTGTAAAAAGCTACTGCCCACAAAAATGCTTGTATGATACATTGCGCCACAAAGGATTGACCATGTTCCAAATGCGTTGCTATAGCTCCACCCATGTAAGCACATAATAGTAGGGTTCCAATAATTCCTGTGCGGGGAAGAATAAATAAAACCAAACATAATATTTCAATAAAACCAAGTGCCTTAAATGTGTTAGCTTCCAGCCCCATGCTTGCAGCCATTTCCAAGGCCTTTTGATCTGCTGTAAACTTCCCAACGGCGCTACCAAGGAATATAAAAGCTACCAAGCCTGTTAATACCCAATAAATGATTTTTTTTGTTTTTTCTGACATGTTTTTTGATTTAGATTAATTTTAAATTTTAACAAAAAAATATCATTGAAAAATACGGATTGTGTCATTATGCGCGGTATAAGAATCTGATCTGACAGGGTAGGGAAGATTACCTCACTAAATGAACTAACCCATGACCAATTCTGCCATCTTTGGTTTTAAATTTATAAGTGTAAACGGCATCGACTAGCACTTTTCCTGATGTGTCTTTTCCATCCCAATTATTTTGATAATTTGATGATGAGAACACGACATTCCCCCAACGGTTTAGGATGAATACTTCGGTATCTTCCGGTAAATATTTAATTTCAAAAAGATCGTTGATTCCATCTCCATTGGGTGTAATGACATTAGGGAATTCAAAGGAAACATCTGATGATAGTGTATCTGAGCAATCAATCAAAGTTATATTCTGAGTAACGGTTTCTGAAAAGCATTCAAAATCAACTGTGGCTGTAATTTGGTATGTTCCTGTTTCAGAAAATAAATGGCTAGGATTTAAATCAGATGAACTATTATTTGCTCCTGAATTTGGATCACCAAAATTCCAACTTATTTGATTGATGGGTGATGTTGATGGTATTGAAAATGAAATAGAACTCTGCAAACAAGTATCAGGAGAGAATGTAATGGTTGAGTAAGACGTAAATCCTCCGAGTGGGACTTGAGCAGGCAACCCGAGTTGACATGTTGCAGGACTGAAACTGACAGCATTGCTTACATAACCACAACCTAGCCCCAAAGAATTAGGATTTGAGATTTCATCCAACCTTCCGGCATTTCCTATGGCAACATACAATTTATTATTTGGAGCTTGTTCGATTTGAAAACAAGGATAATTATTGGGTTCAAGTGTAGGAGAATAAATCAAGGTGTTTGAAAAGGCTATGGCAGCCGAAGTATAGGTGTCTAAATTTAATTGATAAACCGAATTGATATTTGTATAGTAAAATTTTGATCCATCGGGAGAAAAACAAGCGCCATACTTTCTGAGAAATTCTTGGGGTGAATCATCCGTAACATTAACCGTTAAAGGGTTGCTTACAACTCCCGTTGTCTTGTTGAAATCGAAAAATTCAATGCGGTCACTCCAATCTATGGGCATACCAATACGATTCCCATCCGGAGATGCATCCATTGCACCTGCCCAAGCTTCCGTGGCACCAAAGAAGGGAGAAATCGCAAAAATTGAACCTACTGTACTTATAACGGGTTGTGCAGAGACACCACAGGCATCAATTTTCCAAGCTAAAAATTCATTCACACTTTTTTTGTGCGCAATCACCCAAAAGCCTTGTATTTCGTTACTTCTAATTACAATCAATTTTTCGGTCAAGTCAGTTGCTAGTGGGGTATTCATTGTTGCTACTTGGACATCTCCAAGGCCTCCGTTAAGGGTCATATCTACGATGCTGTATCTTAATCCATTGTCAGCAAGCGGATTAACCGATTGAGCTTCCAACTCTTCTAGTGTAAATAAATAATAACGCTGGTTATCCTCAGGAAAAGGTACGATCAAAACTCCCTGGGTGCATGAATTAAAAAATCCACCCAGCAGATTTGAACCATTTGGCATAACCTGATTGTTTGTATTCCAGACCTTTCTTCCATCTGTATAGAAAAGTAATTGTCCCGTGGAAGGATCCGATACACTTGCCGTTGATTCATTTGAGTTAATGGCTGCATTGCTTGAGCCAACTGGAATTGGCCCTGAAAAATTGACTCTAGCTCCATATCCGAAAATCCAATTATTATTTTGCAATTGACCGAAAAAAATGGGTGTATGTAGTATGAAAACTAGGATAAGAAAAAGGGAATGTCTTTTTAAATTGAGCATATAAATTATCGAATTAAATGCACAAACCCATGACTAATTTCTCCAATTTCCGTCTTAAATTTATACGTATATACCCCATCAACCAACTCTTTTCCTGATGTCTCTTTTCCATCCCAATTGTTTTGGTAATTTGATGATGAGAACACGACATTCCCCCAACGGTTTAGAATGATTACTTCCGTGTTTTCGGGTACATTTTCAATTTCAAAAAGATCATTTATTCCGTCTGAATTTGGGGTAAACACATTGGGGATGACAATATCTGCTAAGCTACTGTCTGTTGGTTCTTCATTCGCACATGGCAAAACAACTATCTGATCACTCCCCAAGCCACATGTACTCGTTACTGTGGCACTGAAAATCCCAGGACTTGTAACGGTGTAAAATTGACTCGTATTGGTAGACGCATCTCCACCCCACGACCAAGATGTTCCTTCACCAGCATTTAACAGAAGTGTATCTCCTTGACATAGATAAACAGTGTCTGGTCCAAATTGAATCTGAGCCTCGTAGCTGTTATAAAAAATCCAAGAAGGGAAATTTGGGAGAGTGTAAAATCCTATCGAAAGAAGGGAATCATTCGGGAAGGATAAAACGCCAGAACTCACCGTTGGGTCTGAAGTATTTGGGCAATTAATCGTTCCCAAAAGCGTTGTAAAACCGAAACTTTGTTCGGTGAAGTAGATTTTTCCATCCGAAGCTAATTGCAAATACAAACCATTGAAGTTTTGCA
>JBIIWA010000006.1:0-157865 GCA_044339115.1 Crocinitomicaceae bacterium | reverse complement strand
ATCAAACTCTCCGTTGTATAATAACTTTGAATTTTTCTGAGACTTAGAGATGTTGTTTTGTTCTTAATCGCTGTTTCCTTATTCCTCAATATTTCAATGAACTCTTTGTTGATATCGTTAACCTATTCCTAAATTAACAACCTATTAAATCCACATTAAGTTATGACGCGTTCGTCAATTGCGGGGTGCAAAGATACATACTCTTTTTGTTTTAGCAAGCATTTTGGAAAAAAAAGTGAGATATTTTTAATTATTTTTTTCGCTAATTCTAAACACACTCAATATGAGTAACATAGAACCAATGTAAACACTAGAAAAATATTAATTAATGACTGTCATCTTACCTTTCAATGAAATATTGCTTTTGTATGTCAGCGAAACTTTGACCTTTCAATTCAGATACCTTTTGATAACTATTGAAAGGTAGCGCCACAATTTCCTTATCATCAACTGTTTTTCCCTCCTCTGTTATATGAATAAACTTAACATCTGATGATAAACTCAAGTCTTGCCCTAAAAAAACTAAAACTGCTGCAAATTTGATTGCTACTTCTTTATCGGTAATCAAATGATCTGTTCCAAGAATAGGATATCGAGAAAGAATGATACCAATTCTATCTTTTAATATGGTGAGTTCAGACTTATTCCAAGATTTTAAAAAAGGAAAATATCGCACCAACTCAAAAATGTCATTCGCATTTAATACAATCCTATCTATTTTATTATTTCTCTTTTTTGCAATTGAGAACCAAAACCGAATGGCGAAAACTAGTAATACTGTTGTTATTACTCCTGCTATTTTGGCGATACTGATATAACCCAATATGATACTTACGGGTACAGTGATTAAACACAAAAAAATTACCGCCAACCAAAAAGGAAAGCGGTAACTGTAATATGCTTGATTATTTGAAGATTCTTCAACTGACATCAATGAGCTACCCATTTATCATTTAACATCTCTCCCTTTATAACAACGGTTTTTGTTCTAGCATAATCTTCCGCTGCTACTAACATTTGTTCTCTTGTATCTCTTCTTATTAGTATTGAACCAGATCCCTGTGATTTTATCTCAATATAGAATCCATTTTTAAGTCGAGCTGGTTTTGTAGGTGGTCTTCCCATTTTCGTATTTTCAGTTTAATAATATTCTAAAGATAGGTACCTTTTTGGGATAATTGAGCTGTTTTGTGAAATTTTGTGAAAAGAAATAATAAATAATCCTCGCTAAATAATAGTTTGAGCATGAAATATTAGATATTTTTGCGCATGATTAATTTAGAAAAACTAGGATATTTCCTTCCTCAAGGATATCTTTTTCAGAATACAAGTTTACAAATCAATAGAGGAGATAAGGTTGGATTGGTTGGAAAAAACGGTGCAGGGAAATCAACATTGCTTCGAATATTATCAGGAAGAATAAAGCCTTCAGAAGGAAATGTACATCTGCCAAAAGGAACAGTAATTGGATTTTTAACACAAGATATTGTAATTGATTCTACTCAAAGTGTATTTGAATATCTTAATTGTTCGAACGAACGCATCGACTTTATCCGAACACGATTAGAAACTATAAACGATGCATTAACGACAAGAACGGATTATGAAAGTCAGGATTACGCCGATTTATTAGATGAATTATCTGAGAAAAATCATGAATTTCAAGTAATTGAAGGGTTTCAATGGGAAGAAAAAATAATGACCACGCTACTCGGCTTAGGTTTTAAGAATGAAGAACTGCATCAAAGTCTCAATACTTTTTCAGGGGGTTGGAAAATGAGAGCGGAATTGGCAAAAATTTTAGTCAATCAACCTGATGTTTTACTACTAGATGAACCTACCAATCACTTGGACATTCTTTCAATTGGATGGTTAGAAAGTTATCTTCAAAAATTTGATGGTGTTGTTGTCATTATATCCCACGATAGATTTTTTCTAGACAACGTCACGCAAAGAACATTAGAGATCAGTATGCAAAAAGTATTTGACTTTCCTTATGGCTACACGAAATACAAAACGTTACGGGAAGAGGAAATGGGTCGCTTAGAGCAAGCTAAAAAACAACAGGAAAAAGAAATTAAGCATACTGAAGAGCTCATTAATAAATTTAGAGCCAAGCAATCTAAAGCAGCATTTGCTCAATCTTTGATTAAAAAATTAGAGAAGACCGAGCGTATAGAAATTGAAAAAGAAGATTATAGTGGAATTCGTATTTCATTTCCACTAAGTGTTCAACCTGGTAAATGGGTGCTGGAAATGTCAGATGTGGGTAAATCTTATGGTCCAAAAGTATTATTTAAAAATATTAACATCACCGTTGGTCGAGGCGAGAAAATTGCTTTGCTCGGTCCAAATGGTGTTGGAAAATCGACCTTGCTAAAGGCAATGATGCGTTCTATTGACTTCGAAGGAACCGTAAGTAATGGTCACAATGTAAACCTTGCTTACTTTGCCCAAGATCAAGCAGAAAAATTAGATCCGACTTTAACTATTTATGAAACGGTTGATAATACAGCTAAAGGGGAACTTCGGAAAAATTTAAGAACCATTCTTGGTGCCTTTTTATTTTCCGGAGAAATTGTAGATAAAAAAGTAGGTGTATTGTCAGGAGGAGAACGAACTCGTTTAGCTTTGTGTCAATTGTTGTTGAGCCCCTCAAATTTTATTATTCTAGATGAGCCTACCAACCATTTAGATATGCAGAGCAAGGAAATCCTTAAGTCCGCACTCTTAAATTATGAAGGTACGTTTTTGGTAGTATCGCATGATCGAGAATTTCTAGAAGGATTAACCAATAGAATTTGGGACATTGAGAACCAAGGATTGAAGATACATCATTTTACTTTAAATGAATATTTACAATATAAGAATGACACCAAAAATGATTTTCCTGCTGACAATAATGTAAAATCAGTGACAAAGCCCAAGCCAGTTATTTCGAAAGAAGAAGAAAAACCTAAGAAAACGGTTCATCCTAATCTTGAAAAAGAAATTAAACAAATTGAAAAAAAAATAACCCAAGCTGAGGAAGATTTAGCCTCTTTAAACGAATTATTAGGCAAGTTCACTTACGGCGATGCCGAATTTCAACCTGCATTAGACGCCTATACTTCAAAAAAAGAAATGCTGACGGTTTTAGAACAAGAATGGGAAGGATTGATGATACAAATAGAAGCCTAATAATTCTTACCTTTAATTTGAATTAGTTTGAATTTAAATTTATTAAATAGCTTGGAAAGAATAATTTTAACATTTGCTTGTTTAGCTTTTCTAAGTATTCTTAAATTTACCTTATGAAATATCTATTTTTCTCTCTGCTTTGTTTTGTGCTACTAAGCTCTTCTTGTGTTAAAAACAATCAAAATCCAGTACCCAGTATCCCATTCGATATTACGATTGATGTTTATTTACCAAGTTATAATCAATTACAAGGAGTCGGCGGTTGGACCTATGTCAACGGAGGGTCAAGAGGAATCATTGTTTATCGGAGGTCATTGAATGAGTTTGTTGCTTTTGACAGACATTCGCCAGCGGATGCTGCAGGAACTTGTTTTTTACCACTATTTCCTGATACTAATAATTTTTTACAACTGAATGACACCTGCAACAGTGCCACTTTTTCTCTTTACGATGGTTCAGCAATTTCTGGAAGTCAATTTGGACTTAGGCAATATGCTACGCAATTCGATGGAAGTAATTTACTAAGAATATACAATTAATATGAATGAAATAACTGTAACCATAATTGACCGTGAAGGCAATAATCATGAATTGCTCGGACCAACTGATATGAACATGAACATCATGGAGTTGTGTAAAGCATATGAATTACCTGTTTTAGGAGAATGTGGAGGAATGGCCATGTGTGCTACTTGTCAATGTTACTTAGAATCTGATACGATTTTACCAGAGCAAAGCGATGCAGAACTAGACATGTTAGATCAGGCCTTTTTTGTAAAACAAAATAGTCGCTTAGGTTGTCAAATTCATTTAGATGAATCTATCAATAATATTGTTTTGAGATTAGCTCCTGAAGCTTAAACTTCTATAATTACCCTCTTGGGATAATGCAAACAGGAATTGCTTTCATTTTGTGCTGGTTGATGCGATTAAAGTCACGATAAATAACGAGCACTTCACGTTCACGAATATTCAAAGAAGATTCGTCTCCTTTGAAGTCCATTGCCCACTCCAACTCAGGATAAGTGGCGCCAATTTGATCTTCGTCGTTTCGATCATCTCCCCACAAACCATCTGTTGGTTTCGCATCAATAATGGATTGACTCACTCCTAAAACTCTTCCAATCTCCCAAACTTCCGATTTTTTTAAATCAGCAATGGGACTCAAATCAACTCCTCCATCACCATACTTAGTAAAAAAACCTATTCCAAAATCCTCTACTTTATTTCCTGTTCCTACTACCAAACAATTATTTGCTTGGGCAACAGAATACAAACTTGTCATGCGTAAGCGAGCTCTTGAGTTGGCCATTCCTAACTTATTATCACGAACTTTTGAAGGTAATGCATTCTCAAATTCAGAGAAAACATGCGACAAATTTATCTCTATTGCGCTTACATTTGAGAAATTATTTTTTAAATATTGAATGTGTTCCTCAGCTCTTTGGTACTCAGTTTTAGCTTGTCTAATGGGTAAATTTAATGCTATGACTTTTAGTCCTGTTCGAGCGCACAGTGTTGATGTGACGGCCGAATCAATTCCTCCTGAGATTCCAATCACAAAGCCATCAGAACCAGCCTGATTAGCATAGCTTTTTAGCCAATCAACAATATAATCAATGGTATTATCCAAAAGAAAGACTTTTTAAAATAGAATAGCAATCTTCAAAATCAATTGATTTTGTTTTGCTTTGGTGTAAAAATAATTATCAGCACCACTATAAAGTGTATAATTATCTTTACTAAATCGATAATGCATAGGCGTTAAACCATAAAAGAAGCCTAATTCAGAAACCAAACTAGTGGAGCCAATAAAGTTCCATTCTGCCCCTGCTGAAAATCCAATAGATCCTTTATAAAAAAAGGTTTCTCCTAAAGACTTCATGTTGGTGTTTTCCTTAACCGCAGTTGGAGCGGATAAATCTACACCGGTATCGTTAATTTTTTGAGAAACTAAAAAACTATTGCGAAGACCAAATTTTCCGAAATATTTCCAATCACCAATCGGATCGGTTCTGAAAAGTAGCATTAAGGGAATGCTAACATAAACAGGATTGTATTGACGAGAACTAAGTCTATAAATCGTTCCACCCGCTTCATCTTTTTGCAAAATAGCATTGTCTGTATATCTGTAATAAACACTATCAGCGCCTACTTTATATCCAAACTTTTGAAAATCAAATTCTAATCCAGTTGCTAATCCGAGGTTCGATGAACTTTTAAAGGAGGTGTGCAGACAAATTCCAACGGATAAATCTGTACCTACTCCATCTTTCAACATTTTATTATCTCCCATTTGGTTGAAATTCAATCCAAAATTACCGGTCATACCAGCTTGTAATTTCTTAGTGCTTCCATCCTGTGCAACAAGTAATTGAGCAGAAAAAAGAAAAAGATTTAAAATTGAAAATAGATAAATTTTGCTTGCTTTATTCATGAGCTTATGATTATCGTTAAATTTGAACAAAATTAATAAAAATTCAATGAGAATTACCACAGTTATTCTTCTATCATTTTTCGCATGTTTAATTCTTTCCTGCAAAGACCATAAATATGACATTGACACCAACTCAATTGAATTGCCTTTGACCTTTATTAATATGGATTCCATGCTGTTTCATGCGGACCAATCTAATTACCTGGACATTAGAAAGGTACAAATGAAACAAAATGGCGATTTATTTTCCTATAATCTTTCTTATTGTCTTGGGATAAAATTATATCCGGATTCAACTTATCAAATAGGTTTGTCCAATTTTTATCGCGATAAATACATTCAGAACTTAGAGAAAACTATTGAGACTAATTTCAATAAATCAAATCGACAAGAAAAAGAGATTCAAGATGCCTTTAAAAGAATGAAGTTTCATTTTCCTAAGCAAGACATTCCTAAAAAAATCGCTTACGTAAATTCTTTATTTTCCGCCAGTGTTAATTGCGGTGAAGATTATATTGCAATTGGCTTAGAGCGGTATCTTGGGAAAGATAAAAAAGTGATTAAACAATTACCTACACAAGAATTTTATCTTTGGATAAAGGAAGGGATGGATCGAAAATATTTATCAAGAGATGTTGTACTTGCTTGGTTAATGTCGCATTACATTGAGGAAACAAGTGAAAATTACTCTAGTGAAATGATCAGATGGGGGAAATTAATTTTCATTACCCATGCCTGTTTGCCAGAATTGGAGGATGATATACTTTTAAGGTATTCCAAGAAAGATTTAGAATGGGCTAGAAATAGTGAGACATCATTTTGGAAATATCTAGTGAAAGAAGAAATGCTATTCAAAACAGATGAAGAATCTAAACTTAACCTACTACATGAAGGTCCTTTTACGATAGGTTTGCCCGACAAAAGTCCAGACAGGATGGGTGTTTATTTAGGATATTCGATGGTGCATCAATACATGGATAACAATGATATCAGTCTAACACAATTAATTAACCTACCTTACAATACGATTTTGCAAGGTTATGAAGCAGAATAAAAAAATATGAACGAAGAGATAACAAAAAATTCAGAGATAAAAATTAATGTCGGACTAAACGCCAATGATTTACCACTGCGCATGCATTGGTTGGCCGAGGACAGTAATAAAGAGACGCAAGAAGCAAGTGCTTTTCTCCTTTCCATTTGGGATAAGAAAGAAAAGAATACCTTGAAAATTGACCTTTGGACTAACGAGATGACGGTAGAGGAAATGAAGCAATTTTTTCACCAAACACTTTTGACCATGTCAGATACATTTGAAAAAGCTACTGGGGAACATTTAATGGCAGAGGATTTACGCGATTATTGTTTTCATTTTGCAGATAAAATGAATATACTTCCAACAGAATGAAAATAGTTCTTGAGAAATTATCGAGTACTCTTTTAGAAGAGGTCAACTATACGCTCAGTAATGGAAGTGAAACTATTTTATTAAATGATCTTATCGGTAAAACAATAAGTTTGAATTTTACTGGAACCATTTTTTGCAGTAAATGTCAAGTGATTACGAAGCAATCTTTCGGACAAGGGTTTTGTTTTTCATGTTTCAATACCGCGCCAGAAGCAAGTCCTTGTATCATACATCCTGAACTTTGTCAGGCCCATGTAGGTATTGGAAGAGATTTAGATTATGAAGAAAGACATCACAATCAAACACACTATGTATATCTCGCAGCAACGGATCGTGTGAAAGTTGGTATTACCCGCAGCACACAAATTCCAACGAGATGGATTGATCAAGGGGCAAATGCTGCACTAATTATTGCTGAAACCCCAAATAGATATACAGCTGGAGTAATTGAAGTAGCCTTAAAGGATTTTTTTGTTGATAAAACCAACTGGCAGAGCATGCTGAAAAATATTGGTGATGAAAGTATTGATCTAGTTGAGGAGAAATGGATGGCACACGAACAACTACCCTCTGATTTAGCACAGTATTTTACGGAAGATGAAGAGGTATTGTCTTTAAAATATCCTGTCCAGAATTATCCAGAACAGGTTCAATCCATGACCTTTGACAAAACAGCTGAGATTAGTGGTGAGTTGACCGGAATTCGAGGTCAGTATCTTTATTTAAACGGCAACCAAGTCCTAAATATTAGAAGACATACTGGTTACGAAATTGAATTTAATTACTAAATCATGTCAACAAATAAAGGAGTTCCTCAAAAAATAATTGGACTAATGGATATTTTTTATCCACTTTTCAAACGATTTTTTGATCCTACTACCTACTATTATGCTGTTTGCGGAGTAAGCAATATGATTTTAAGTTGGATTTTATTTTTTGTATTCAATAACCTCATCTTTCAAAAAAAAATATGGAACATTCCATTTTATAATATTCAATTAAGCTCCTATACCTTATCTGCAAGTATCTGCTTTGTAATTTCATTTACAATTGGATTTTCATTACTTAAATTCGTCGTTTTTACCGCGAGCGAAATTAAAGGGAGAACGCAGTTTTTTAGATATTCTCAAAGTGCTGTTATCTCATTCGTTTGCAGTTGGTCTTTACTGAAATTATTTATTGTGTATTTTGGATTCTATCAAACAGTATCTAATATACTTGCTTCAATTATAGTGGTTGTAATCAGTTACTTAATTCAAAGGAATTATACCTTTAAATAGAAACTAAACTTCGATAAATAGTTTCGAATTGATCCCCTACTGATGCATAACTAAATTTATCTAGAGCATAGTCTTGCAAATCTTTTGGAGGAAATACTATTTCTTCATTAATTATAGTCAGCATTGCATCCGCCAAACTACCCTCATCACCTACTGGAATAAAAATACCATTCGAAGCATTCACATATTCAGGAATCCCATTGACTGGAGTTGAGATTACAGGAATACCGGACATAAACGCTTCAGGAATAACACAGGGAAAATTTTCAAAATTACTAAACAGCACTAAAGCAGAACATGTCCTAATGAAATCTGCTACTTCTTGAGTGGTCATCGTTGGATAAAAAAACACCTTTGAGTTGAGTAATCCCAATTCACGAGCCAATTCATGCTGGATTTTAACATCTCCATCACTTATGATATGGAAAGTGAAATTTATTTTTTTTAAGGCCAAAATATTTACTGCATGAAGCATTCCATTTATATTTTTAGCCGGCTCAAATGCAGTTGAAATATGCACCAATTTATTGGATTCTACTGATGATGATGGATGAAAAATTGACTCATTAACTACATTCGGTACAATGGTGCATTTGACTTTTGCATTATATTCCAACAAGCGATTTGCCAAATCTTGAGATACTGGCATAATATGATCTGCAGATAACAAAACTCTTTTACAACTCTTAAGAATTAAGGAGGAATAAGCATTTACTCCAGGGTGAAATCCACTTGAATGTTCTGAGATAACCAATGGAATGGACCATTTCTTTTTTAAAGCAATGCACCAAATTCCAAGAGGATAGATTACATTCAAATGAATTATGTTGGGTTTACCATATTTTAATAGGACCAAGTCACATGCTAAACGAAAAGCCTTTTTTGAATACCTTATAGATTGCAACTTCGCTAACAATAAATTACCATTGACTTTTTTGGGAAAATAGACAATTATTTCAGTAAGATTCCCTTTGGTTTTTTCTGTAATTTCTACGGTGTGAATCGATGGATCTGGAAAAATAGCCAGTACGATGACCTTATTTTTAAGAGCACTAGCTTCTGCATGCTTTTGAACAAAATTACCCAAGGTATGATTCGTCCTGTTGGGATACCAGGAGGAAACAAACAAGGAAGTCAAGAGTTCTTTAGACATCTTAAACTAAAATGCGATCGTAGATGACTTTTATTTGTTCTAATGCAAAATCTACCTCTTGAATGGTTGTATAACGAGAAAATGAAAAGCGAACATTAGGCTTGGTCATATCTGCATCAATCCCTTCCAGAACATGAGAACCTTTAGCTGCTCCAGAAGTACAAGCGCTACCCCCACTTACTGTAACTCCCTTCAAATCAAGGGTGAAAAGTAACATAGCAGATTTATCTGTTCTTGGAAAACAAACATTCAAAACAGTATATAATGACTTATCTTCTTCAATTTCACCATGAAAGGAAATATCAGGAAAAATTTCTCTTAATTCTTTAATCATGTGGGATTTTATTCCTTGAACATGTTTCTGATGCGCTTCGATGTCTTGATTTGCTAAATCTAATGCAGTAACTAACCCTACGATTCCGGCCAGATTTTCAGTCCCTCCTCGCATACCTCTTTCTTGTGAGCCACCATAAATGAAAGGTGCGATTTTAGTGTCTTTATTTACATATAAAAATCCTATTCCTTTTGGACCATGAAATTTATGTGCTGCACAAGTGATGAAATCAATATCTAAATCCACCAAATCAAAAGGATAATGTCCCATTGTTTGAACAGTATCTGAATGGAGATAAGCACCAAATTCGCGACACAATAAACTAACTTCCTTTAATGGAATTAAGGTAGAAATCTCATTATTGGCATGCATTAAGGTGACCAATGTTTTAATATCCTGGGATAAAAAGGTGCGCAATTCGTCTAAATTGATATTCCCTTTTTTATCTAATGTTAGATTGATGATTTCAATTGAATTTTTATGACCAATTGCCTCAACTGTATGTCCCACAGCATGATGTTCGATAGTAGTTGTAATAATTCTCTTAACTCCTAAATCTTCAACAGCAGCTTGTATTGCCATATTATCAGCTTCTGTTCCTCCAGAGGTGAAAATTAGCTCTGATGCTTGACAATTAATGTGTTTTGCAATGGATCTTCTTGCGGTTTCCAAAACTGCTTTAGCTTGACGACCATAATAATGAGTTGATGAAGGATTTCCAAAATTATCTTTCAAGGTGGAAACCATTGCTTCTATAACTTCAGGTGCGACAGGAGTAGTGGCAGCATTATCTAAATAAACGCGCATAAAAAATTCTTTTTGCGAAGATACGCATTTGAAGTCAAGAAATCCAATTAGGCTAAAGTCTTATTTAGCATTGCTTGAGCAAGTAAACTTGGTAGTTGCAATTGAAGTTTTAGCAATTGCAGAAAAACCACCAATTACATCAATGATCGAATTATACCCTCTAGATTTTAAAATGGACGCAGCGATTACACTTCTATATCCTCCTGCACAATGCAGAACGAAAGGATCATTTTTAGGAAATTCACCCATTAGTTCATTGATAAAGTCTAAAGGAATACTTTTCGCTCCTTCCATATGCTCCGCTTCAAATTCACCAGGCTTTCTTACATCAATTACCAAAGTTTTAGCATCGATTGTTCTCTCTAATGTTTCAGCTGTAATGCGAGAAATAGTATCTACCTCCTTATTTTCTGCAAGCCAGGCATTAAAACCACCTTTCAAAAAACCAATTGTTTTATCATAACCAACTCTTGAAAGTCGTTTAACAGATTCTTCTTCTTGTCCTTCCTCGGTAATTAATACTATTTTTTGTTCAATATTGGTAATTAAGGCTCCAACCCAAGGTGCAAATTGTCCGTCTAATCCGATTGAAATGCTATTCGGAATGAATCCAGCGGTGAAAACTCCTGATGGACGCGTGTCGAGCATTAGTACATCTTCTTCATTTGCTAGAACTTCAAATTCTCTAACTGATAAAGGAGTTAGACCTCTTTTCATTACTTCAGTAATGGACTCATAACCTTGTTTATTCATAGCGACATTCATTCCGAAATATCCAGGAGGAGGTAATAAACCATCGATAACTTCATTTACAAATTCAACTTTATCCATATCGGCTCGCAAAGCATAATTCATTGCTTTTTGTTCACCGATTGTACTTACTGTTTCTTTGGACATATTTTTACCACAGGCACTACCCGCTCCATGAGCAGGATAGACCGTTACGGCATCAGGGAGTGTCATTATTTTAGACCGCAAAGAATCATAAAGCAATCCTGCCAATTCTTCCTGCGTCATGGATGCTGCTTTTTGAGCAAGGTCTGGTCGACCAACATCACCGATAAACAAAGTATCACCGGAGAATAAAGCTTCTGGATTTCCTTCTTTGTTGTACAACAAGAAACAAGTACTTTCCATGGTATGACCAGGCGTATGCAGCACTTCAATTTTTAATACTCCAAATTCTAAGAACTCACCGTCTTTTGCACTATGAAAATCAAAACTAGCTGTTGCATTTGGACCATAAACAATTGTTGCTCCGGTTGCTTTAGCTAAATCAACATGTCCACTCACAAAATCAGCATGAAAATGAGTTTCTAAAATATATTTTATTTGAACTCCGTCTCTTTTTGCGCGCTCTAAATAAGGTTCGATTTCTCTTAATGGATCAATAATTACCGCTTCATTATCGGAAACTAAATAGTAAGCACCTTGAGCTAAACATCCTGTATAAATTTGTTCGATTTTCATGATCTGAGTTTTATATTACAAAGTTAAAAAATTAGTGGGGTTTTATCAAAAAGGCAGCTAAAACAATATAAATTGCCATCAATAAAACGAAATAACCAAAATACTTTTTCAGTTTATAGCCTTTGATTTTGGTGCCTAAAAGAAGTCCAATAAAAATACCAACAACTGAAGCAGCTGAAACATAAAGTAAAAGTCTCCAGTCTATTTGATCATGTTGTTGAAAAGTACCTAAAAATCCAACGGAAGAATTCAATGCGATAATCAACAAGGAGGTTCCCACTGCTTTTTGGATGGGTAAACGCATGAGATTAATTAAAACAGGAATGATGACAAATCCTCCACCCGCGCCGATCAATCCAGCCAACAAACCAACAAGGAGCCCTTGAAGAATTAATTTAACTACAAAAGAAAAGTTATTCGAATTTTTAGATTTAGAAATCTCCTTTGGATAATCACTTTTGATCATCTTATAGGCCGCAATAAACATGACGATAGAAAATAAGACCAAGAGATAAATATCTTTTGAAAACGAAAATCCATCCAATGAAAACAATTCATCGGGCAAGAGCGGCATGATATAAATTCTGGTTAAATAAATACTAATGATGGAAGGTATCCCAAAAAGAAAAGCGGCACGATAATCAATATTTCTATGATAAGCAGCTTTCCCAGCACCTACGGCCGAACTCACACCAACAATAAATAAGGAATATAGAATGGCCAATTCTGTTGGAACGTAAAAGATATATACCAATATTGGTAAGGTCAAAATAGAGCCTCCGCTACCAATCAAGCCTAGCGTTAAACCAATAAAAAGCGCAGCAATGATTCCTAATACAAATGCCATTGAAATTATTTTCAACAAAGGTGACTATAATTTGAGGATTAAGTGTAAGGTAAGTTACACAGATGGGGGTAGTGAATTTCGACTGCGCTCAATCCACTTTCAAAGAGTTTTAAGCTATTTCATGGGATTGGTTGAATAATGTTGTACTTTCGCACTTTAAATACAGTTCTTTCGATTGAAAATTTGTCCCAGGAATTGTAGATCACTTAAACAATTCGAATGAATTTTGAACAACTTGGGGTCATTCCCACGATTTTAACCGCAATCGAAAAACAAGGTTACACGCAAGCAACACCTATCCAAGAAAAATCTATACCTATTGTCTTAAATTGCAGCGACTTAATTGGATGCGCACAAACAGGAACAGGTAAAACAGCTGCTTTTTCGATTCCAATTTTACAATTATTATACGAAAGTCCTGAAAGAAAAAAACACGGGAAAATTCGTTCCTTGATTGTTACTCCTACAAGAGAATTAGCCATACAAATTGGAGAAAGTATTAAATTATACGGACAAGGACTAAACATCCGTCATGCCGTTATTTTTGGTGGTGTATCACAACACAATCAAGTCAATCAATTAAAATCTCATGTAGATATTCTTATTGCTACACCTGGACGCTTATTAGACCTTATTCAACAAGGATTCGTGAAATTGAGCGATCTTGAGATCTTTGTTTTAGACGAGGCAGATAGAATGTTGGACATGGGATTTATTCATGATATCAAAAAAATCATCAAATTACTACCACAGAAAAGACAAAATTTATTTTTCTCTGCCACCATGCCGAAAGAAATTATTGGTCTTGCGAATACGATCTTAACTGATCCAAAAATGGTAGAAGTAACTCCGATTGCATCTACTTCAGACTTAGTAGAACAGCATCTTTATTATATTGAGGCAGATGAGAAGAAAAGTCTCCTGATCAAAATGGTGAAAGAGCAGCCAAATGCAAGGGTTTTGGTATTCACCAGAACTAAACATGGCGCTGATAAAGTGGTGAAATTACTTCAAAAAGTACAGGTAAAAGCTGCCGCAATACATGGAAACAAATCTCAAAATGCAAGACAGAATGCATTGAGAGACTTTAAAGATCATTCGATTCAGGTATTGGTTGCAACAGACATTGCTGCACGCGGTATTGATATCGATGACTTGGAAATGGTATTGAATTATGAGGTTCCTAATATTCCTGAAACATATGTGCATCGTATTGGAAGAACAGGACGAGCAGGAGTTAAAGGTGTTGCAGTGTCATTTTGTGATCAATCGGAAAGAGCTTACATCAAGTTAATTCAACGTCTTACCAAAAAAGACCTCATCGTAAAAAAGTCTTAAGCTAAAACTTTTTGTGTTTGATTTTGTTTAAGATTTATGGTATTTAGTTCCTTTGATAAGTCAAATTTTGTAAATTTCGAGAAACGATATAATGCACTATTTTTTAACTCCTTGTCAGGAATAAAGAATGTGTGTCTTATTGGCACAAGAGATAAAGAAGGTCAGAGCAATCTTGCAATTTTCAATTCTCTAATTCATGTTGGATCAAATCCTCCGCTGCTGGGTTTAATGATTCGTCCAGACCTTGTTGACCGCCATACTTTGCAAAACATTCTAAGCACAGAAGATTATACAATTAATCTATTGGTAAAAGGTATGGAGGGAAAAGCGCACCAAACCTCAGCGCGCTACCCGAAAACGATCTCTGAATTTGATGCTTGTGGATTAACAGAAAGCTATTTGGAAGGTTGTAAAGCGCCTTTTGTGGAAGAGTCGAGCGTGAAAATCGGAATGAAATTCAGAGAAAAAATTGATATTGAAAGTAATGGGACACATCTTATTGTGGGAGAAATTACTAAGATTCAACTTCCAGAATTTATTCTTAATAAGGATGGATTTGTTGACTTAGAAGCCATTGAAACGATTGCCTCAAGTGGAGTAGATGCCTATTATTCTGTGAAACTACTTGCTAGATATCAGTATGCAAAAGCAAATCAAGAACTCAAAAAGATTAAAAATGATGAGTAATTATTGTCATTATAGCGATCTTCCCTCCGTTGAAGCCTACAGAAAAACTGAAGTGCCTGCTTCAATTACTGAAGTAGAAATAGATTACATAATCGAAATGGCATGGGAAGGTCGAAGTCCTTTTGATAACATTAAATTACATTTTGGTCTAGATGAACAAAATGTAAGAGACCTCATGCTTAAAGAGCTAAAAACGAGTAGTTATAATCGGTGGATCAAGCGGTTAGAGAAATAAAAAAAATTAAACAAAATCGAAAGATTCGCCTGTTTTTAAGAATTTAATCTGAGAATGTTCTCCTACATATTCTTTTTTAGCAAAGCGTTCCACTACTCCTGTTCCTAATTTTGCTTCGTCGTGTGTGTTAAGGATCCACTTGGTCTTACAACTTTGAGCAAGCTTCAATAAATTGTTTAACCCCAAGTTAACCGTCCCTCCTAACCAAAAGGGAAGTTCGTAAAGCGTACTGGTTCCAATGAGAACATCCACCTCAAAGGATAATTTTTGATTTTTACTACCATGAGGAGCAAAAAGTACAGTAGCATTTTTTGATTTTAGTAAATAAGCATGATGTACTAAATCAAGTAATCCACTTGGTTTATAAGAAAGCATTTCAAATGGAGCTTGTTCTAATGAAATTAGATTCTGAAAATAACCCCATGACTTAATTTTTCTTAAAATAGAAGGGATAGCGATGATTGGAGTAGTCTCTGGAAACTGTAATAATGTTTCTTTATTACAATGATCGCTAAAGGAATGAGAAATAAAAATAGCGTCAAAACTTGGCAGTTCTATAACTTTAGGTTGACGCGTCACATGTCTTTGAGTCGAAAACCAAGGCGCTAAATCAACTTGTTGTGGTGTAAACCACGGGTCTACCAAAAGTGAATACGAATCAAATTCCCATAACCAAGAATTATCATCATTCAACTTGGTGAATTTCATCAATTCTTAAACAATTTAAGAGATAAAGCCAACTTCTGTCTAATTTCTGTGCGGTCAATTATATAATCTAAAAAGCCATGTTCTAACAAAAACTCAGAAGTTTGGAATCCATCAGGTAATTCTCTACCGATTGTTTCCTTCACAACTCTTGGTCCAGCGAAGGCAATTAAAGCACCCGGCTCGGCGATATTTATATCTCCCAACATGGCAAAAGAAGCTGTAACACCACCTGTCGTAGGATCTGTAAGATAAGAGATGTAAGGAAGTCCTGCCTCAGATAAAAGTCCAAGTTTACCAGAAACTTTTGCCATTTGCATTAATGAAAATCCAGCTTCCATCATTCTTGCACCACCTGACTTGGAAATAATCATAAACGGGGCTTTCAATTTAATAGCTTCATCAATTGCTCTTGCAATTTTTTCACCCATTACACTTCCCATTGATCCACCAATAAATCCGAAATCCATTGCAGCTACAACAAAATCAATCCCATCCAATTTGCCTTTTGCTGTTCGTATTGCATCCTTTAAACCTGTATTCTTTTGAGTTGCAACAACACGGTCTTTGTATTTTTTAGTATCAGTAAATTTCAAGGGGTCACCTGAAGACAAATTGGCGTCTAATTCTTTGTATTTCTTATCATCAAAAATCAGATCAAAGTATTGTCCAGCAGTAATGCGCTCATGATGAGAACATCGATCACAAACAAAGTTGTTTTTCCCCAAATCCTCCGCGGTAAACAAAGTTTTACAATTGGAACATTTTACCCAATAACCTTCTGGAGTTTCTTTTTTATCATTTGTAAGGGTAGTAATCTTGTCCGTTTTTCTATTAAACCAACTCATAATTATTATTTTTTAGACTAAAGTGTATTCACATTATTCAAATCTTCAAATGATTTTGTAAGGCGTGTAATTAAAGTCAATTCACTTTCTCGCAACCATTTTCTTGGATCATAATATTTTTTATTAGGTAATTCACTCCCCTCAGGATTTCCAATTTGAGTAAACAGATAATCCTTGTATTTTAGTATGTAATCTCTCGTTCCTTCCGTGAAAGCATACTGTAAATCTGTATCCAAATTCATTTTTATCACACCGTAAGTAATTGCTTCTCTAATTTCAGCTACAGAAGAACCAGAACCACCATGAAAAACAAAATCAATTGGATTAGGTCCTGTATTAAATTTTTGCTGAACAAAAACCTGAGAATTTTTAAGAATAATAGGTGTCAACAAGACATTTCCTGGTTTATAGACCCCATGTACATTTCCAAATGCTGCAGCAATAGTAAATCTCGGAGAAATTTTCATTAATTCCTCGTAAGCATAAGCTACTTCTTCAGGTTGCGTATATAGTTTAGAATTATCAACATTTGAATTGTCTACTCCGTCTTCTTCACCACCTGTAATCCCTAACTCGATCTCTAAAGTCATTCCCATTTTGGACATACGCTCTAAATACGATTTACATATTTCTAAATTTTCAACAATGGACTCTTCAGAAAGGTCAATCATGTGAGAACTGTATAGAGGTTTACCGTGCACCGCAAAGAATTTCTCTCCAGCAGTTAATAAACCATCAATCCAAGGCAACAGATTTTTAGCACAATGATCGGTATGTAAAATAACCGTAGCGCCATATAATTCGGCAACTTCATGTACATGCATGGCACCACTTATTCCACCAGCAATGGCAGCGCGTTCCTTATCGTTGGACAATCCTTTTCCTGCATAATAAATACAACCTCCGTTTGAAAACTGTACAATAACAGGTGCATTAAGTTTTGCGGCGCATTCTATAACGGCATTAACGGTAGAGGTACTGGTTACATTTACAGCCGGAAGCGCAAACCCATTTTCTTTAGCGGTTCTAAAAATTTCCTGAACTTGATCACCAGTTGCAACACCAGGAAGAATCGAATGAGACATATTTGTTGTTTTGATTGATAGTGCAAATTTAGAAAATTAGAGGAAATAAGAACTAAAAATTAGTGTGAAAAAAAAATCGATGATTTCCAATCTTAAATTGAAATATATAAAAAAATATAAAAGCTTAATAGAAAAGAAACGATTTTAATTAAAAAGTAAATGCCCCTATTTTTAAATACCACAACAAATAATTTAAAATTTTAGTGTGAAAAAAAAATTCTTGAATATTTATACTAAGAATTAAAATGATCCGTTTTGAACAAAACTTTAAATCTGCCTATGATCCAAAAATTTACTCCCGAAATTCAAGGTACAACTAAAACGAAAATACAAGTTGCTCCATCAGTTCTAAACTTTATTCTTAATTACAGTAAATCCATAGAAGTGAAAAAAATTCAAAAACAAATCATTGTGATTCACAAGAATTAAAAAAGCGCCGAAAGGCGTTTTTTTGTTTATAATTTGTTCATTTGTAAAAAATAAAGATGACGAAATTATTTTACGGACTGATTTTCATTTCATTCATCGGTCTAGCTCAAGCTCAAGATTGTCCTATATTACCAACACCTGTTGTCTATACAACTCAAGTAGGCTCCTTTAATTTCTCTAATAATTTAGCAGTTGATTTAACAAATTTAGACCAAAATTTAAAAACTCAACTGATTGCATTAGCGGTTACTTATCATCAACTTAACATTCAATCAGGTCACGATAAATCATTGATTATTTTCAAAAAATTAGAAAATGTCAAGCAAGATTCCTATAGCATTAATGTCAACGAATCCATTATTATCTCTTATTCAAGTGATCGCTCTTGTTACTATGCCTTTCACTCTTTAATGCAAATGATTCAAAAAATTAATGCGAATGAATTTTCAATTTTAAAATCCTTTGTCAAAGATTACCCTACTTACCAATGGAGGGGACTACATCTAGATGTAGCAAGGCATTTTTTTAGTGTTGAGGAGGTAAAACGCTTTATTGATCAGATGGCTATTTATAAGTTCAATGTTTTTCATTGGCATTTAACTGATGATCAAGGTTGGCGCATTGAAATAAAAAAATATCCTAAACTAACCAGTACAGGTGCTTGGCGGGATTCGACTGTTGAAAATCATTTTACAACAGCACCAAGAACTTATAAAAAAGAAAGATACGGAGGTTTTTACACCCAAGAAGAAATCAAAGAAATTGTTGCTTATGCCCAAGAGCGTTACATTACGGTTGTTCCAGAAATTGAAATGCCTGGACACGCGAGAGCCGCATTAGCAGCCTATCCAATGTACTCTTGTTCAGGAATACAGCAAGAAGTACCGGGACTTTGGGGGATATTTGATGATATCTTTTGTGCTAAAGAAGAAAGTATAGTATTCCTCCAAGATATTCTTTCAGAAGTCATTCCCTTATTTCCAGGTGAATTTATCCATGTTGGTGGTGATGAGGCGCCGAAAACTAGATGGCATAACTGTGAAAAATGTCAGGCGATAATGAAGGAACAAAAGCTTAAAGACGAGCATGAATTGCAAAGTTATTTTATCCAAAGAATGGATAAATTCCTGCTTTCTAATGGGAAAAAATTAATTGGTTGGGATGAAATATTAGAGGGTGGACTTTCTCCAAATGCTGCTGTAATGTCCTGGCGTGGTTTTGATGGTGGAATTGAAGCAGCAAATCAACAACACCAAGTAGTGATGTCGCCCGGATCGCATTGTTATTTTGATCACTACCAAGGGAAAGGAAGTGAAGAACCTCTGGCTATAGGTGGATTTACACCTCTAGAGAAAGTTTATGACTTTCAACCTATACCTAGAGGATTAGATTCTTTCAAGGCATCGTATATTTTAGGTGGACAAGCAAACTTATGGACGGAATATATTCCTGATTTCAATCAACTGATGTACATGACTTATCCGAGGGCTATTGCTTTAAGTCAAGCGCTATGGTGTGAGGATTTACCTAAATATGAGCTCTTTGAAAAAACTTTAATTAACAAACATCTTGACCTGCTTACAGCAAATAAAATAAACTACTCCCCTACCTTTTTAAAACCAAATTTCAGTTTTACAAGAACGAATACAGGTATTGATTTTAAGGTGAAATCAAAGTCTAATGAGGAACAATTTGAATTTAAAGATAGAAGTGATTCTTCCCTTAATGTAAATTTTAAAGGGACTTATGACTTGCCAATCAACAGAACGAGAGGAACAAAAAAACTTACTTATTCGGTAAATTCAATGACTACAGGGATCAAGAAAAATATCGCAATTACGAATAATCCATGTTTGGGTGTTCCTGTTGTGTACCTTACAAAACCAAGTAAGCAATACAACAATGGTGACTTAACATTAGTAGACGGACAATTTGGTGCACGACCATGGAAAGGAAATGAATGGATTGGATTTGATACTTCCGAGGTGGTGATTGAAATAGATTTACTTAAAAAACAAAAAATTGATAGCGTACAAATCTCATTTTTGAATGATGAGAATTCTTGGATTCATTTACCTTGCTCAATTGAATTTCAAAATTTAAAATCAAAAAAAGGAAAAGGAATGGGAGCATCCCCAAACTTCTCAGATGAAAAACAAGTTTTATATATAGGAAAGAAAGTTCAAAAATTCAGAATTACCATCAAAACTTTAGAAAAAATCCCGCAAGGAAAACCCGGGGAAGGCACACAACCTTGGCTTTTTATAGATGAGATATCTATTAAAAATAAATAATATGAAAAGAGTAACTGGAATTGGAGGCATATTTTTTAAAAGTCAAGCTCCCGACACATTAAGAGATTGGTATCGTGTACACTTAGGTCTAGAAACTGATGCTTACGGGACCAATTTTGAGTGGCGAACATCAGATGACAAAGAAGCTGTAGCTTTCACGCAATGGAGTCCTTTTAAGGAAGACACCACCTATTTTAATCCATCCAAAAAGGATTTTATGATCAATTATAGAGTGGAAAACCTCACTGAATTACATCAATTATTAATCGAAGAAGGTGTGACAATTTTAGATGAAATTACAGAATTTGAATACGGGAAATTTTTACACATTATAGATTCTGAAGGGACGAAAATTGAACTTTGGGAACCCATTGATATTGTCTATAATACAATGATAGAAGGCAGAACAAAATAAAAAAGTAACTTTAGCTTATGAAAAAAATAATATTTCTATTACTCTTATTCCTTTCTCAAAACCAAGTTTTTGCACAAGCAAATTCGAAATTCGATACAGATCCTGGTGTTTTTAGTTTAGGCGTGCGGTCTACTATTTCAGCCTTTAATGATGGGGTTGAAAATAAAGTTGGCAGTGGTGTTGGCGGACAATTCAGGTTAAGGTTTTCAGAAAAAGTTAATAGCGACTGGTTTTTTGATTATTTGACCAGTGATATTGGTAATTATGCCCACCGTACAGATTATCATATTGGTTGGAGTGTACTCTATTATCCATTGGAAAATGATCTTCATTTGTTCAAGCCTTACTTTCTAGCAGGTCATTGTTTTGATTACTCCAAAATTCAAGCGAATACGAACCAATTTGACTATGCAGAACGCTGGAGTTCGGCAGTTCAAGCAGGAATAGGTACTCATATCAAATTAACGGAGCGACTTGATCTTTCAGTGACAGCGCAATATATGTGTCACTTAGGAAAACATTTACATGCTGAATGGGTTAACAATCAAGTGAGTTATTTTGAGGAGAGAGGTTCAAGTTTGGAAGGTCATTTGTTAATGAACGCGAGTATAAATTACAAAATTGGGAAATTATGGGGAAGAAAATAAGCCTAATATTAGCACTAGTTTGCTCCACTCTTGTTTTTGGACAAGCAAAAGTCAGTTACTATCCACTACTCAATTTTTCAGGCACCATTAGTCCTGGCAAGTTTACGAGTCAAAAATCTACTGCCATTCATCTTAATGGATTTCTTGAATATACTTTGGATCGAAAATATAGCGTTAGAGGTGATGTTTACAAATTTATTCAAGGAGCAGCAAGCTCCAGTAATTTGGTTCTACCCTATCAAATGAATCAAATTTATTTAGGGGCTTTTAGAAGTTTTGGCCAGAACAATTGGAGGCAATATATCGGATTTCAACCCGGTATTACTGTGAGTCGTGATCTGCTTTCAAGTTACAACAAGCCACAAATCAATCCTTCATTTAGTTTAAAAGTGGGGAGTTCTTTTTCCTTTTATAAATATTTTAATTTCTATCTTGATCTTAGTTTCAACAAAACCCAACTGAGAGGAATCTACTCGGGTCCGAATAATTTGAATGAATTTTTACTATCAGGAGGATTAGGATTTCAAATACCCAGAAAGATTAAAAAAGTACCATACGCTCACTGGATGTAATCCAGATGGATTTACTGCCTTTACTATTTTAATTGAACAGATTAAAATAAACCCTATCATCATAAACATTTGTTCCATCAAAAAGATCGAAAAATGGATCAATCACGGTTATCCAAATAATTAATTCAACTTCACAAGATAAGTTGCAATTTTATCGTGCTTTTAGCGCTCTTCTTCTTATTTTTGCATTAAAATAATTCTTATGTCAACAAGAAATTGGAGTTCTATTAAAAGCTATCAAGATATTAAGTTTGATTTCTTTCAAGGGATTGCGAAAATAACCATTAATCGCCCTCAAGTTTACAATGCTTTTCGTCCTGAAACCAACATGGAAATGCTAGATGCTATGCATATTTGCAGGGAAAGAAATGATATTAATGTCGTTGTGCTAACAGGTGCAGGCGATAAAGCTTTTTGTTCGGGTGGTGATCAAAATGTTAAAGGAATTGGTGGATACATTTCAGAAAATGGTGTGCCTCGTCTTAATGTACTAGATCTTCATAAAGCCATTCGTTCTCTCCCTAAACCGGTAATTGCAATGGTAAATGGTTATGCAATTGGTGGTGGACATGTATTGCATGTTGTTTGTGACCTTACGATCGCTTCTGACAACGCAAAATTTGGACAAACGGGTCCGAAAGTTGGGAGTTTTGATGGTGGATTCGGTTCCTCTTTCCTAGCCAGACATGTTGGACAGAAAAAAGCACGTGAAATTTGGTTCTTATGCAATCAATATACAGCCGAAGAAGCAGAAAAAATGGGAATGGTGAATAAAGTCGTTCCTTTTGATCAATTAGAAGATACTGTTGTAGAATGGTGCAATATCATCATGAAAAGAAGTCCGCTTGCCCTAAGAATGATCAAAAGATCTATGAATGCGGAGCTTGATGGACAACATGGATTGATGGAATTGGCTGGCGATGCTACCCTACTCTATTACTTAACTCAGGAAGCTCAAGAAGGAAAAAACGCCTTTTTAGAAAAAAGAGATCCTGATTTTCAACAATTTCCAAAATTTCCTTAAGATGAGTCAATTCAAAACCATAGAGCCACAAGCGTTGTGGAAATATTTCGAACAATTAAACGCAGTTCCTCGACCTTCAAAAAAAGAAGAGCGGGTAAGACAATTCATGATCGATTTTGGTAAAGGTTTAGGACTTGAAACCATTGAGGATGCTATTGGAAATGTAATTATAAAAAAACCTGCAAGCGAAGGAATGGAAAATGGTGTGACTACTATTTTACAATCACACTTGGATATGGTGCATCAAAAAAACAATGCGACAACCTTTGATTTTGATACACAAGGAATAGAAATGCTAATCGAAGGTGATTGGGTGCGTGCCAATGGTACTACCCTAGGAGCAGACAATGGTATAGGAGTCGCTGCAATTATGGCTGTTTTGGCATCAGATAATATAAAACACCCAGCACTTGAAGCACTATTTACCATTGATGAAGAAACTGGAATGACCGGTGCTAAAGAATTAGATGGTACGTTGTTGGAAGGGAAAATCTTACTCAATCTGGACACTGAAGATGATGATGAATTATCTGTAGGTTGTGCAGGTGGAATTGACACCAATACTAGTTTATCTTATAAAGAAGTAGCAATAAATAACAATGCTCAAGTTTTTGATATTACCATTTCAGGTTTATTGGGAGG
Source organism: Crocinitomicaceae bacterium (assembly GCA_044339115.1). GTDB lineage: Bacteria > Bacteroidota > Bacteroidia > Flavobacteriales_D > Crocinitomicaceae > UBA952. The sequence goes on along the minus strand of JBIIWA010000006.1, from coordinate 134,028 downwards.
GCATTCAGGAATGGATATTGATAAAGGCAGAGGAAATGCAAATAAAATATTAGCCCGCATTCTTTGGAAAATAAATAAAGAAATTCCAATTCAATTGATTCAATTTGATGGAGGAAGTTTAAGAAATGCTATTCCAAGAGAAGCGAGTGCGCAAATCGCAGTTGCGATAGACATGGACTCTAATTTCAAAGCACTTTTGCAAGAAGATACTTTAGTAATTATAGAAGAATTTAAAACGATAGAACCGAATTTTAAAATTGATCTTTCTCCTGCGGCAGCAAAAGGAAAAGCGATGGATGCCGAAGGTTTTAATTCCATCATAAATACCTTGTGTGCCGTTCATAATGGAGTCTTTAGAATGAGTCCTGATATCAAAGGATTGGTTGAAACATCTACAAGTTTGGCACGCGTCATTATTAAGGATGGTAGTTTTACAACTCAATCGCTGCAGAGAAGTTCTGTTGAATCCACTAAAGCAGAGGTTGCCATGGCAATTCGAGCTTGTTTCGAATTAATTGGAGCAACGGTAACGCAAGGTGGAGATTATCCGGGTTGGAAGCCGAATCCAAGTTCGAATATTTTACAACTTATGCGTGATTTATATGTGAATTTATTTGAAGAGGAACCGCAAGTTAAAGCTTGTCACGCGGGACTTGAATGCGGAATTTTAGGTGTTCATTTACCTGGAGTGGATATGATTTCATTCGGTCCGAATATTCGTGCAGCGCATTCTCCAGATGAAAAAGTTCAAATTTCATCTGTTCAAAAATTCTGGGGATTTTATTTAAAAACATTAGCTCAAATACCAAGTAATTAAAAATATGGAATTTCAACTCAATAGTATAGAGGAAGCAATTGCTGCGATTCAGCAAGGAGAGGTGATTATTGTCGTTGATGACGAGGATCGTGAGAATGAAGGTGATTTTTTAACAGCAGCACGAAACGCAACTCCAGAAGTGATCAACTTTATGGCTACCCATGGCCGTGGATTAATTTGTGCTCCAATAAGTGAAGAACGCTGTGATAAATTAGGTTTAGAAATGATGGTGAGCAACAATTCAGCAGCATATGAAACACCTTTTACAGTGAGTATAGATCTAATTGGACATGGTTGTACCACAGGGATTTCTGCAAGTGATCGCGCTAAAACCGTATTGGCCATGATAGATCCTGCAACAAGACCAGAAGAATTAGGGAAGCCGGGACATATCTTTCCTTTAAGAGCTAAAAAAGGAGGTGTGCTAAGACGCGCTGGACATACAGAAGCAGCTGTTGATTTATCAAGACTTTCGGGATTTGAAGAAGCAGGAATCATCGTTGAAATTTTGAATGAAGATGGATCAATGGCAAGATTGACGCAACTTATCGAAATTGCACAAAAATTTAATTTGAAAATAATTTCTATCGAGGAATTAATTAAATATAGAATTGCCCATGAAAGTTTAGTTGAAAAAGTAGTAAATGTATATTTACCCACTGATTTTGGCGATTTTCAATTGCATGCCTTTAAGGATAAAAGCAATGACATGGATCATTTAGCTTTAGTAAAAGGAACTTGGGAAATAGATGAGCCTATTTTGATACGTGTGCATTCTTCTTGTTTAACGGGTGATATTTTTGGGTCATGCAGATGTGATTGCGGTCCACAACTGCACCGAGCAATGGAATTGATCGAAAAGGAAGGAAAAGGAGTTATCGTATACATGAATCAAGAAGGAAGAGGAATTGGTCTTGTGAATAAATTGAAGGCCTATAAACTTCAAGAAGGTGGAATGGATACCATGGAAGCAAATATTGAATTAGGATTTCAAGCAGACGAAAGAGATTATGGCATAGGAGCTCAAATTTTGCGTGAATTGGGTGTGAGTAAAATGAAATTAATGTCGAATAACCCTAAGAAAAGAACAGGTTTGATAGGTTATGGACTTGAGATCATAGAAAATATTTCACTTGAAATTCAAAGTAATATTCATAATGCATCGTATCTTAGAACCAAAAGAGATAAAATGGGACATACCTTAAAATTGGACAAATAATGCTAAAAGCTGAAGGTATACATAAGAAATATGGTTCATTAGGAATCCTTCGAGGAGTTGATCTTCATATTAATGCAAAAGAAATTGTTTCCATTGTAGGTTCTTCTGGAGCTGGAAAAACTACTCTACTACAAATCTTAGGCACCTTAGATAGACCAGATTCAGGCACCGTAATTATAGATGGCGTTGATCCCTTTAAATTGAATAGCAAAGAATTGGCTAAATTCAGAAATGAAAAAATTGGATTTATTTTTCAATTTCACCAATTATTACCTGAATTTAATGCCTATGAAAATGTAATGCTTCCCGCCCTCATACATGGATTTAACAAAAAGGAAGCAAGTGAAAAAGCAAAAGGTATTCTTGAAAAATTAGGCTTGGGTGATCGCATTAATCATAGACCATCTGCACTTTCAGGGGGTGAACAACAACGTGTAGCTGTTTGTAGAGCATTAATGAATCAACCCGCCATTATTTTTGCAGATGAACCGTCTGGGAATCTTGATTCAAAAAATGCAGCAGAATTACACGATTTGTTTTTTCAGTTAAGAGAAGACTTTAATCAAACCTTTGTGATCGTAACGCATAATGAGAAGTTAGCGCAAATGGCAGACCGAACTTTAGTGATGGCAGATGGCGTTTTCGTGTAAAATCAATGAACGAACTCGAACTAAAAGAATTCCTAGATTATAAAGCTGAACAATACGAGTCAGCTGATTTCATCGGATCAGATCCAATTCAAATTCCACATCAATTTAGTTCAAAAGCTGACATTGAAATTAGTGCGTTTTTTGTTGCAACGTTGGCCTGGGGAAATCGTAAAAGCATAATTAAAAGTGGGGAAAAACTAGTTGAAATTATGGGTAATGCCCCCCATGATTACATCATGAATTATGATAAAAATACCAACTTAAAATTTGCACATCGAACATTTAATGGAACCGATTTAGACTTTTTCTTCCGTAGCCTGCATCAAATTTATAAAGAATCAGATTTAGAGGCTTGCTTTAAAGGAGATGAGCATTCAAGTTTAATGACCAACATCAGTGGATTTCGTGAAATTTTCTTTTCGACTGAACATGAATACAGAAGTGAAAAACACATCTCAAATCCATTAAAGAATTCAGCTTGTAAAAGACTTATAATGTATTTAAGATGGATGGTTAGAGATCATAAAAAGGGAGTTGATTTTGGAATATGGAAAAACATTAAACCAGCTCAACTTTACATTCCATTAGACATTCACACAGGAAATATTTCGAGAAAATTAGGGATATTGTCGCGCAGTCAAAGCGATTGGAAAGCAAGCGAGGAACTAATAAATTATTGTCGAAAACTAGACCCTGAAGATCCAGCAAAATACGATTTTGCTTTATTCGGACTAGGTGCTTTTGAGAATTTTTAAAATTAAAATAGATATTGTTTATCTACTAGTATTTGTCGAACAACATTGGAAACAGAATCTTGTAATTGCACTTTAATTTTTTGATCATTAATTTCTTCGCAATTTACATACTGATATTTATTATTTTTCCATGTAAACAAACAATGATAAAAATATTTTTGACGGTCATAGCGTTCGAAGAAACGAATTACAATATCATCATAAGCACTATTGGTCTTTCTTCTCTCAATGATATATCCTATAAACCCATTGACCTTAATTAATTTTTTATTTTGTCTTTCAAAGACCACCAACCTTCGCGTTGGAAAAGCATTCACTCCAGACCTAATCAACAACATAAATCCACTTTTAAGCGGAGTATTATTTTTCAAAGTAAAAAACCTAAAAAATCGGGGTGAACAAGCAGGGACATCCAAATTATTTTCTATTACATTCATCGTATCACAAATACCAATCTCTTGCAACAGACTTCTTTCAGTTCCTTCAGTAAATCGATTAAGACTATAATCCGTTGATATCTCCTTATGCTCTTTAGGGGCTGTGTCTTTTGGCTGATTATCATCCGATGTAGCGTTTTCTTTAGGAGTAAATATGACTACTAAGGAGACTAAAACTATACTCAATAGGAAAATAATTCCTCTTCTAATTCGGGTTTTTTTATTATTATCTACAGTAGGGTTCATAAAAACGAATTAATTAAAAAAAATACTTGCTGCTTTTGATGCCTGCTCGAAAGCCTCTAAGTTAAGAGGATTTTCTAAATTGTTACTAGACAACCAAGCGATGAATTCTTCGGTATCCAAATTCCCTATCAAATCATCCTGAGCCATCGGACAGCCACCCATTCCTTTAAAAGCAGTGTCAAATCTTCGGCACCCTGCATCATATGCTGCTGTCAATAAGGGCGACGCAGTTCCGGGACGCATATGAAAATGAGCACCTAATTCAACTTGAGGTAGTGCTGCGGATAACGAAGTAAATAGATTAGTTACATTATTTGTATTCGCACATCCAATAGTGTCTGAAAGCGCAAGTATTTCAACACCCAGTTCATTTACCAAACGATTAGACCAATGTAAAGCAATTTCGGGACTCCAGGCTTCTCCGTATGGATTTCCAAAACCCATAGAGAGATAAACGACTAACTTCTTGCCCTTTATACGAACCAAATCTTGGACTTTTTCAATGGATTCAAATGTTTCCAACAAGGTAGCATTAGTATTGCGCAATTGAAATTGCTCAGAAATTGAAAATGGATATCCAAGAAAGTCAATTTGCTGAAACTCAAGAGCATCCTCTGCCCCTCTATAATTGGCGATTATTGCTAATAATTTTGTTTTGGAACTTGTATTTAATCCTTGCAACACTTCAGCAGTATCGCGCATTTGAGGAATAGACTTAGGAGAAACAAAACTCCCGAAATCAAGCGTATCAAAGCCGCAATCTAATATGGAATTGATGTAAGCAATCTTATCTTTTGTAGGAATGAATGCTTCAATTCCTTGCATTGCATCTCTCGGACATTCGATAATTTTTAGTGCCTTACTCATTTAGAATGATCTAATATTGCTCTATTAATTTTTGCAATTAAGGCCGGTCCTTCATAAATAAAACCCGTATAGATTTGTAGTAATTGTGCTCCTGCCTCTAACTTTTCAAGTGCATCTTCAGCAGAATGAATTCCACCTACACCCATAATCGGAAAAGAACCTTTAGAATGCTGGTGTAAATAACGAATTACTTCCGTAGATCTTTTAGCAAGTGGCTTTCCTGAAAGTCCACCCGAACCCATGTCATCTACTCTTTCTTTTTTTGTTTTTAATCCTCCTCGATCAATCGTAGTATTTGTGGCGACCAGACCGTCTAACTGAGTTTCTTGCATGATTTCAATTATGTCATCTAACTGAGAATCACTTAAGTCAGGCGCTATTTTTAATAGTATTGGCCTTTGAATTTCAAATAGAGCATTTGCTTTCTTTACAGCATTAAGTAATTCCTTCAAGGGTTCTTTTTCTTGAAGCTCCCTTAAATTTGGTGTGTTGGGCGACGAAACATTTACTACAAAATAATCTACATATGGATGCAAAGCATTTAATGCTCGTATATAATCCTCAATAGCATTTTCATTGGGTGTAATTTTATTTTTTCCAATGTTTCCACCGACTATCAATCCATCGCTTTTATCTCTATTTTTTAAGTTTTTAATTACCTCATCAACCCCTTTATTATTAAATCCCATACGATTGATAATCGCTTCGTCTTCAATTAATCTAAACAATCTAGGTTGATCATTTCCAGGTTGAGCCAATGGAGTTACAGTGCCGATTTCAATGAAACCAAATCCACACAAGCCCATTTGTTGATAATGCTCAGCATTCTTATCAAATCCTGCCGCAAGTCCGATAGGATTTTTAAAAGTCAGACCAAAAACATTACGCGTTAATTTAGGATTTTCAACACAAAATAATTTTCTAAAAAACCAATTAGAAAATGGAAGATAAAGAGCAAAGTGAAGCAGATTGGTAGTGAAAGAATGTGCAGTTTCTGCGGATAGCTGAAATACAAAAAATCGAAAGAAACGATACATAAATAAACGCTTTCGCGTATTAATATTTAATTAGACCTTATACTTAGAAGAAGTTGCTTCTATTTTTTTACGCTGTTTACCGTAATCTTTATAAGTAATATTTCTAGTGATGATAATATTCAAATGATAATAAGCATCATTTTGTTTAGAGTCTCCCCTTTGAGAACCTGGTACAAAACCAGTGTTTCCGTTAGATCTATCTGCTAAATCAATTGCCATTTGCGACGACAATTGAGATGTTGAAATATAATTTGTACTTACATCATCAATATAATCAGAAAAAGTCTTTACATAAGATACTTCCATTCCAATGCGCCACATATTTGAAATACCTACTCTAAATCCTAATCCAGCGGGAACAGTTAAAGAAAAAGGCTTGTAATTCACACCTTCCGTCTTTAAAGGACGTAAAGCAACCCAATCGCCATTATATTCAGCTTTTGGATTAAAGTAACAAAAACCAATTCCACCAAATATGTAGGCCTGAATATTTTTGTTTTTAAGATTTGCAGCACCTGGAAGATTATAACTAGGACTAAACTGTTCTTTAGAGAAAAGAATTAATTCTAATTTTTGTTGTACTTCAAATACGCCACTTTTAAAACTTAAATTTCTTGCGTTTCGAATAGATTCTTGAGAATATTTATCATCACCTTTCAAAGTAAAGAAACTTAAACTTGAGGAAGTAGATAACATTGGGTGGAATCTGTAACGGAAGCCAATTAACCCAGAAATTCCTGTAGATGCCCAATCAATATCTTTAGGACTGTAGTCAATACCATAAGTGGAACCACCACCTAAATCTCCATTGAATTGGGTAGCACCTAAGCCAAATTGAAGTTCTTTTTTGTTAATTGACCAATTCTTTTGTGAATTAAAATTCACATGCTGTGCAAAACTTGCAACAGAACTTAAAAGGACGAAAAGTAGACCGAAAATTTTCATGTCAATAAATATTTATCTAATGCGAAGTTAGGTAAATTATTTTTAATTACCGACGGAATTACTAGAAGTAATATTTTATTAATAATGATTTAAGTAGTTTTATTTCATAAGCAGTATTAGCGTTGCAGCAATAAAAACAGAAGAAAGGCCAACAGCCCCATAAAACCAGGGACTGAGCCAAACCTTCTTTTTTGGAATTTGATTTAAAATACGATTAAAATCTCTTCTAGAATTTATCTCTTCCGATGATAAACTAGGACGATCAATATAAATTTTTATCATGGTATTTATTTTAATTTATTAAAAATGTCTTTTAATTTAACCAATGCTCTAAAGGTCTTTACTTTAGTATTGTTTTCTGTTAACCCGATGATTTCACCCATTTCTCTAAAAGATCTTTTTTCAAAAAAGCGCATTTCAATTAATTGCATTTGGCTATCTTTTAATAAAGGTAAGGCTTTGAGTAATTTGGCCTTATTTTCTTCAGAATACACCTCGGTGAAATCTTCTACTAACTGTGCAACTTGAATACTATCAATGTTAACTGTTCTCTTGGCTTTATTATCACGGAAAGACTGGTACAATTCACTTTTAGCAATTCTAAATAACCAAGAAGAAAAAGGAACACCTCTAAATTCATATCTTTGAATATTGGTCAACGCCTTTATAAAAACACAAGAAGTAATATCAAATGCCGCTTCTTCCTCATCTACTCTTTTAATTATATACCGAAAAATTGCTTCATGGTATTTTTTATAAAGTGGAGCGAAATGAGCAGGGTTCAACTTCGCCTTTTCGATAATTTGCAGTTCCTCTGCTAAGAGGATACTACTCTGATAGTACATCGCGTTCGTCTTCATAATGCTTAGTTTTATTTTCTAGTTTAATTGGAGAAATTTAAAGGCTTGCAGTCCTTATAATTTCATAACGCAGAACATAAAAAAAAGTAACAAAGAAAATTTGAAAAATTACAAAGTAATACGCAACTGAAGGATTAAATCAGTCTTTTTACTGCCCTGAATTCCTTCTGTACCTGAGGAAATAGCATTTTTATTATTATATAAAAATATTCCATAACGCAACCATAAATCACAATGACGCAAAAAGGAATACCTTATTAATACATATGCTCTACTTCCTTGATCGTAATAGGCAGGAACTGCAAAAGCATACAATGCTGTATTTTCAAAAGAATAAATTCGTGTATCGTATCCATCAGTATCAAATAAAGCATAGCGCAAAGCAAAATCTAATGGAAAACTTTTAGGTTTATATAATAAATCTTGAGTAAATAGAATTCCTTTTTGCTTGCCTGAACTTGCTCTTTCAACATGCACCATCTCAATTCGAGTTTTAAAGGTAAAGGCTTCATTTATTATATAGGATAAATTAAATCTAAAATTCCTTTGTAAAACAGCTTCAATTGGAGTAATATTTCCAGGATAATCTCGACTATTTCTCTCTCTTAATTGTTGTCTATACCTGAAATAAATTTCCAATACTTTATTGGGTTTGTATATAGGTTGAATCAAAAATTCATGTCCTTGAGATGGAGCATCCACTCCATATTTCAACCAAGGAAAACGAAATAAATCGATGTATGCACTCATAGAGACTGCAGAAGTAAACTTCAATTTAGTTCCAACATATAATCCATTTTCATTTTGTGTATTGCTACCCTCTGAAAATCCAGCATTATAAAAGGTCTGATAATCTTTTTGATAATTCCTATATAAAATCCCAATACTCGCTCGGGGGTCCAATGCAATTAGAGCTCCATGAACCATTGCCCATCCAGAATTAGCTGAGGTAATCTGTTGATTGTAAATTTTCGATACCTCTCCAAAAACATTTATATTTTTAAAACTATAGGAGTAATCACCACTAATAGACACTTGTTGCGTTCCGCGAAAATCAAATTGATTGTAAATTTGAACATCTTTATTATAAACTTTATCATATCCTTGATATATCGCTGCTATTCCTGTTTTAAAGGTGCCCGACGTATATTTTAGATGCGCTCCTGCAATTCGTTCTTGCAAGCCATTCATCTTAGCGATTTCGCGATTGGTTCGATGTAAGCCAGAAAGATCAATAGTTGAAATGAATTCTAGGTCATCATAAGTTGAATCAGCAATGGAGTTAGCATCAATTTTCTTTTGAGATATAAATGCTAATAAACCAAAATTCTTATACCCCAAATCAACTGCAGAACCACGTAAAAATCTTGATTCATCAACTGAAGTATAGGCTCTTATTGGAATTGCAGTTCTTTTCATTGTTGCTATATCTGCCGTTTTACCGAAAGCATAACTAGACCAAAGATTCAACCCTTGGCCTATTTGTAGTTGATAATCTCCAATCACCGCAGACTTTAAATATTTTCCGCCTTTAAAAAAAGCGTGCGCAGAATAAAAATCAAATCCAACTTTTTGAGCGCCTCTAAAAAATTGTTCGCCAGGATCCTTTTCAGCAGTCAAGCCAACACTTATATTTGATTTATAAGTATATCGAAATCTCGTATAATACCGATCACTATTTCCGTAATAATAATTATTAGAAGTAGCCGCAAGCGAATCTGGAACTTTGATATATCCAGATTTTTGCTCAACAGTTGGCTGGTACCTTGTGTAAAGTTCAAACTTCCCTTCCTTCATCGCTTCTTTAAAAGTAATATGCAAATTGTCGAGTCGGTCATCAACCTTAATAAAAGGAAGTACCAATTGAATGGTGTTTAAATCCCAATATTCAAATCCCTGTAATTCATAGATTGAAATTAATTTACCAAAAAGTTTTCGATGAACAATCAATTCATTAATTTGAATGCCACTTAATAATCCAAGAGCCTCAAGTTCCTCTCCATTGGTTGAATTTAGATTAATTGGATGCTCATATGAATAATTCAACTGCTCTAAATAATTTGTTAAATCAACGGATTCAGATTGAAGCTGCTCTGAAATAAATTCAATTCTTTGTTGAATTACATCACTTTTAACTTGAGCAAACACAAAAGTTTGAAAACAAAGAAATAAGCCTAAAATTACTAGAGACTTCAAACTAATTTTTCATTTGATAGGTGAAGGAAAAATGAGGGGACCATCCTAAAATCTGATGATAAGAAGAACCGAAATCCAAGTGATACTGAGATTTTAATTTATAACCAAATCCTGCGCTAAGTTCAATGGGCTGCGTAGCAATACCCCCACGCAAGAAAACTTTTGACATAGGCGCATATTCTAAAGCTGCCTTTATTCTAAGAGGGTATTCTATATTTTTTTCTGCTTCAGCCACTACCATCACTTTTTCTGAGAGTTTATAATAAGTTCCGAAACGAATTAGCGTTGTCAAGCGATCTTCGGAGTAAGTTGAAAGTAACGAACGGCCCATATTAAATATACTGCAGCCTATTTTCCAATCCTTATTAATCTTAGCCTGTAATCCCACTTCTGCCGTAAGTGATTGTTTCATTCCATAGACATCTGTTAAGCGCAATTGATGATAATTTAATTGCACACCCATGGATAGAAATTCAGATAGAAATAAACTATAACCAAGTCCAATTCGATTGGTTCTAAAGTTTTTGAAGCCATAACTTTGAACACCTGTCGAAATCACACCAACTTTTAATGGGATTGCAAATACTAAACCTTGTGATTGCAATTCCTTAAGCAAAAAACGATTTTCATAAGATATTCCAGCACTCCATTTTTTTAAGGCAGTTAAATTGGCTGGATTGTGATGATAAGCCCAAACATCCTCAAGAGCAACACTTGCATTTGCAAGAGAGTTGGACCTCGCTCCTACTGGCGTCCATCCTTGAGCGAATAAAACATGACCCATTAAAAAAAATAGGAGAAGTGGAAATACATCACGCTTAATTTTTGACACCAAACTGGTGAATCTGCCCTCTGATCTATGAGAATAACCTTTCTTCAGCATTATCTTCAAAATATTTTACTGTTATGACCTTTGTAGAAAGAAGTGAAAATAGGTCTCAATTTAAATTTGTTTGAATTTTAACAACTAAATTAAAATTTTATTCCTTTTGTAATTAAATTATATTCAAAACAACCAAAAAAAATCTACCTTATAGGCAAGTATCGTATATTTGAATTATTAAAAAAAATTGAATGACAGCTAACGCGGATTTGGAGAACGATCTACATACTGAAAGATGGAAATCAAAAGTCTTAAGCGAAATCGAGAAGAGTAAAAGCGAATATCTAGCATTTAATCCGATTGAGGAACTCACTTTCGAAATTGAAGATAACATCAGGCACTTGGAACCTACTGTTGATTTTTCCAATCAAAATATTGACAATAATTGGAAGAATGTTTTCATTTGCAAAGCTGAAGAAGAAAAACAAACCAACAAAAAATTACTTACTGCATTAATGGATGGCGCAGAAGTTATTCAAATTCTTACTTCAAATCCAAATACGCATTGGAATTTATTATTTGAAGCGATTGAATTCAAATATATCGAAACCTTTATTTGCCTTAGAAATTTAGAAACACTTCATTCTTTTTCTCAATGGTATAAACAAGAGGAAAACACAAAAGTTTGCATCGATTTATTTGACTTTAAAGAAGCGGAATTCGAGGAAGTTTTTACGCTTCTTAAAAATGTCCCATCAATTTTTCAAATCAATGGCTTTGACTTTCAGCAATGTGGGGCGAATGCAAGGCAAGAAATTGGAATAATCTTAAGTCAAACCAATGAGCTTCTCTTATTACAGAAATCTTTTGGAATTGAGATCCCTATTCGAATTGAAGTAGGAGTCGGATCTGACTTCATGATCGAAATTTCCAAAATAAGAACCCTTAAATATCTTGTCAATCGCATATTGAATGACCACGGTCGCGCTACAGATAGTGTGCAATACAATGCGAAAATTGGATGGACCAATAAATCACTTTCGGACCTACATACCAATCAGCTGAGACAAAGCACAGAAGCACTTTCAGCAGTAATGGCAGGGGTTGATTATTTGAGTATTCAGGCTTATGACAATTTAAGCACTTCAGGCTCAAGCATTCTTTCACAACGCATGGCAATAAATATATCGCACCTATTGAAAGAAGAGGCTCAGGTTCGTTTCATCAACAATCCTTTCAATAATAGTTTCGCAATTGAAAACCTATCTTTTAAACTGGCAGCATTGGGATGGCAAACATTCCAAGATCTTGATGGCTATGCTAATTGGTTGAATGCAGAAAAACTTGACAAGATTAAATCTTTGATTAAGCCAATTAGAGCATTAAAAATCACATCATTTAATGAAAATAAAATTCAATTAATTGGGGTAAATATTTTTGAAAATCCGACAGAAGATAAAATAGAATGGGAGACAGAAGGTATGTTTCTAGAAATGGAAAAATTACGATTTGATAAAATTGAGCGCCATGAGAATTGATTACAGCAAACAAAACTGGTTCTCATCGACAAAATCAACAGATTTAGAGCAAAAAAGAAAGGAACCTTTTAGTATAGATGGAATTGAAATTCCAAGTGCATTTGAACCAAAAATCGCTCACGAAGAAAAAGCTTTATCTGGTGGTCCATTTTTTAAGCGTGGTCCATATGCATCCATGTATTTATCAAAGCCTTGGACTATCCGTCAATATGCTGGTTTTTCAACAGCGGAAGATTCCAATGCATTTTACAGAAAAAATCTAGCTGGTGGACAAAAAGGATTATCAGTTGCATTTGACTTGGCGACACATAGGGGATATGATTCAGATCACGAGCGTGTTGTTGGTGATGTTGGAAAAGCTGGAGTCGCTATTGATAGTATTGAGGACATGAAAATCCTGTTTGATTCCATTCCTTTAAATGAGATGTCGGTTTCGATGACCATGAATGGTGCAGTTATTCCGATTATGGCTTTTTATATTGGTGCTGCAATTGAGCAAGGGGTATCTATATCTGAACTACAGGGCACGATACAAAATGATATTCTTAAAGAATTTATGGTGCGCAATACTTACATTTATCCACCGGCACCATCGATGAAAATAATTGCAGATATTTTTGAGTATACCTCTCAAAATATGCCAAAATTCAATTCGATTTCAATTTCAGGTTATCATATGCATGAGGCTGGTGCGACTGCTGCAATTGAATTGGCTTACACTTTAGCAGATGGGAAAGAGTATATAAAAGCTGGAATTAATGCTGGACTTTTAATCGATGAATTTGCTCCAAGACTTAGTTTTTTCTGGGCCATCGGAATGAATTATCCAATGGAAATAGCGAAGCTAAGAGCAGGAAGAGTCTTATGGAATGAAATCGTGCAAGAATTCAATCCTCAAAAGCCAAAATCACTTGCCTTGAGAACCCATTGTCAAACCTCTGGATGGTCACTCACAGAACAAGATCCATTTAATAACATTACCAGAACATGCATTGAGGCATTAGCGGCAGTCATGGGAGGAACCCAATCCTTACACACCAATGCATTAGATGAAGCGATAGCCTTACCAACAGACTTTTCAGCACGAATTGCAAGGAACACACAAATATATCTTCAGAAGGAAATTGGAATCACCAATTACATTGACCCAACTGGTGGCGCTGATTATATTGAATTCTTAACGGAACAATTAATCATAAAAGCAAAAGCATTGATTCATGAGGTGGATGAATTAGGCGGTATGGCAAAAGCAATTGAAACGGGTATTCCTAAAATGCGCATAGAAGAAGCTTCAGCCGAAAAACAATCTAGAATTGATGCAGTTGTTGATGTGATTGTTGGAGTCAATAGATTTGTAGCAACAGATCTAGAAGAAATCGAATTACGTGAGGTCGACAACACCTCCGTTTTAGAGCAGCAATTGACCAAATTAAAAGTATTAAAAAGTCAAAGAAACGAACAAGAACAGAAAAATTTAATAGCAGAATTAACCAATGCTGCAAAAACTGGAAAGGGGAATTTATTAGAAATTGCAGTTCGCTGTGGACTTGCAAGATGCACCTTAGGAGAAATTTCAAGTGCTTTAGAACTTGCCTTTGGACGCTATCAAGCAAAAGTAAATACGATAAGTGGTGTCTATGAAAAATTAGCTATGAAAAACGAACATTTTATTAAGGCCAAAGAAATGTGCCAAGAGTTTGCTGTTTTAGAAGGTCGTAGACCTAGAATTTTAGTTGCGAAAATGGGACAAGATGGACATGATCGTGGCGCAAAAATAATAGCGACAGCTTTTGCAGACCTTGGATTTGATGTAGATATGGGCCCTTTATTTCAAACACCTGCGGAGGTTGCCAAGCAAGCCATCGAAAATGATGTTCATATTGTAGGTGTTTCGTCACTTGCTGCTGGACATAAAACACTAGTTCCAGCACTGATTCAAAGCTTAAAAGAAGCAGGTAGAAATGATATTATGGTAGTTGTTGGAGGAGTAATTCCTAAGAATGATTATGACTTTTTAAGAGCCGAGGGAGTGTTTGGTATTTACGGACCAGGAACCGTATTAGCCCATGCTGCACAAGAAATTTTAGGGCTATTAATTAAAAGTCACAATTAAATTGTAAATTCGGCATAGAATTTGAAAACAAAACAAGCAAATTAAATTATTATGAAAAGAATTCTTTTACTTTCCATTTCCTTAATAACATTAAGCTTAAGTTCCTTAGCACAAACGGTAACTTTTAGCGCTGCAAAACGATTAGTGGAACCTGTTTTCGAAAGGGTTGTTAAACCTGAGAATATTATTGAAATTAAAAATGAGTTTAAACCAGATCCTAAAATTAAAATTACCAACAAAAGTTACCTATGGACTATTTCAGGTGTAAAAGGAAAGGATTGGGAATTTGAAAAAGGTTCGACTGAAACCTCACCATCTATTAAATTAACCTTTAATAAATTAGGGAATTACACCGTAAATTTAACAGTTATCTTAAATAAAGATAAGGATGATGAAAATGAAATCTCTTATGAATTAGAAGATTATTTGACTGTTAGAAGTGTATTCCCAGAATTAGCGGCTTTATATGCTCAAAAACCTAAACCAAATTTCAAGAAATTGGTAGAACGCGCAGCAGATTATATTGTAAAACCTAAATATGCAAATGACCCTACCCCTTATTTATTTTTGGCAAAAGGTTATCTTGGTTTAGTACAAGAAGGAAATTCAGATCCTGAATTTGAGGGCGCTTTAGAAGAATGCGTTTCAAGTTTTGCTACAGCCAAGGAAATGGATAAAAATGGAGTCTTAAATGATGTAGAACATCAAAATTTCATCAATGATCTTGAAATGTTATTATTGAAAGAATATTTGGAAGTTCAAATAGAAGGAGACATGTCTGAATTAGCAGAAGCGATTGACTTTTACAGTCAGATTACGTTGAATCCAATTTGCATTAAATATTTGGATGCTTATCAAAAATACAAAACTAAAAATGCTAAAGGAGCGAATTTAATTTGGACAGCTGAAATTCCAAAGCTTTTAAAATATGAGCGAGGAGAAAACGACGAAAAATACAACAACTCCTTTAAAAATGAATTGGGTGAATGGGTACAATTTACAGAAGCAGACATAATGGTTTTAAAATATGGAGTAATGTACTCCGCAATAGCATTGAAAGAACAAAAGAATATCAAAGCATGTGAAATATTAAAGAAAGTTGATCCTTGGTTTCAATTTGAAAAAGATTTCCGTGAACTTTATGAAGGAAAGCCATTTGATAGTTGTGTAAATGAATAATTAACATTAATTTTTTCACAACTTTATCTTTTTACAACAAATCACCTTTTGATTTTAGTGTAATTTTAGTGTATGAAAAAGATACCTAAATTTCTCAAGAACAAATACAGTATTACTTTCATTGTTTTTTTGCTCTATTCTCTATTCTTAGATGATTTAGATGTCTTTACACTATATCATAACTTAAACAAACGCTTCGAATTAAACGAGCAAAATATTGTGATGAACCAACAATTGGTAGAAACAAAAAAAACATTGAAATCATTACATGGAATGAATTATCTAGAGTCTTATGCAAGATCTGAGAAATTCTTTAAGAAGGATGATGAAGATATCTTTGTGATTATTTATAAGTGAAATCAACTATTTCAACAGCAGGAAAATAATACCTTATTATCTGATCATAAGAGTAACCATTCCTAGCCATTTTCATAGCTCCTTCTTGACATAAACCAACACCGTGACCGTAGCCTCTACCTTCGACGATAATAAAATCGCCTTCCTTTCTAGTATTAAAAAAACTAGACTTCAAATGAAATTTTTCCCTGATATCTCGTAAGGGAATACCATAACCTGGGTGCAAGTAAAACGCAGTTCTTTCTGCTTGAACGAAATGAGATAAAAGCTGCCTACTCAAACTATCGTCAATTGGGAAATTATAATTGTTGACTAAGAAACTGATCCACTCCGCCTCAGGAACAGATTTTTTCCAAGTGGCCTGTTTTGTATATATGCAGAAGGTATCCTTGAATGAAGTAAGACCGTCAATCGATTCATTCCATACATGAGCTGGGTTGCATGTTTGTCCTCCACAATTGGCAGAAAAATAACAAGGTGCTAATTCATTATTTTTATCATAAATTACTTTTGGTGTTGTTTGACGTACTGCAGAATCTATAATTGCATTACCCAATCGCTTGTGTAAATATGCTTGACAATGAACACGATCACAAATTTCATATCCATCGTCTAAATGCTTGTTTCGAAATTTAAGAGCGTAGGTCCTGCTGATTAATGCTTGCACTTTATAGTATTCTAATTTTTGTCCAGTTCCAGATTCAGATTCAACTACCCCCTCGAGATAAGTATCTAATTCAACAATATTTACCAATCGCATTGCATTATTTGCCAAGGTAAACTCAAAATCACCTTCATATTGTCTAGATTTTAAGGAGGGTGAAACACCTGTGAATTCAATAGATTCTTCCTTATTAATGGTGTAGAAAGATATCTTTTTAAATTTAGGTAATTTGTTTCCTCTAAATAAAATAGAAATTTTACCCCCTTCTAAAAAAACCTCAACAATATCATTAGAATTTGCTAAACCAATGTAGGTGGAGTCACCAATAATGTGATATGGAGCTGTTGAGCGAGCGAGCTTAACTTTCTTTAATTGGGATTCCGTAAACAAACCAATGCGCATCTTTTGAGCCTGCCCTATAAATGCAAAGATAAGGAACAGTAAAAAAAATATTTTATTCAAAAGATTTCAGGTATAAGTCGTTCATAATACCCTATTTAGCAAAAAAAGTTTCAAGAATGTCCGCTGCAACACGGTCACTCGCTCCTTCATTACCTAAAGATTCAATCAAAATTTTATAATTTGATGTTAAACTTGTGCGTTCAGGTGAACCATCTTCAAGTTTCTTAAGGTAATGAACCATATTTTTAGAGGTGCAATCTCCTTGAATTAATTCTTTAACAAGTTCTTTGTCTAAAATAAGATTGACCAAGGAAATAAATTTAATTTTCACTAACAACTTGGCAATACGAAACGAGATGGGTGAAGTAGCATAGCAAACCACTTGGGGGACTTCAAATAAAGCAGTTTCAAGTGTTGCTGTTCCAGAAGTGACCAATGCTAAGTTCGCCTTTTCAAGTATCGCATATGTTCGACCAAAAACCAATTGGGTATCATCAGCGACCAAATTTTTATAAAATTCAAGTGACAAATTAGTAGAGCAAGCAACCACAATTTCGTAATCAGGGAAAG
Source organism: Crocinitomicaceae bacterium (assembly GCA_044339115.1). Taxonomy (GTDB): domain Bacteria; phylum Bacteroidota; class Bacteroidia; order Flavobacteriales_D; family Crocinitomicaceae; genus UBA952. The sequence continues at coordinate 116,353 of JBIIWA010000006.1, read as the reverse complement.
ATTTTGCCGCCTCTATCATACTAGGGAGTTTGCGCTTCACTTCTTGAGCCCTACTTCCTGGAAGCAAAGCCAATATTTTTCGATCACTTCTTAGCGCAAGAGGAGTATGTGTTTCTTCCTTATATTTCATCACTTCATCCAAAAGTGGGTGACCTAGATACTTTACAGGGTAGGCATAGTTATCATAAAAACTTTTTTCAAAAGGAAGAATGCAATATAATTGCGCTACATCTCTTTTAATTGCATGAACTCTCGATGCTTTCCAAGCCCAAATTTGAGGGGAAATATAATATATTACAGGGATTCCTTGCTCTTTTGCCCAAGCAGCAATTCTAAGATTAAATCCAGGAAAATCAATAAGAACCAAGGCATCAGGTTGAAACGCTACAATTTCTTTTTTACAAGTTTTGATGTTACCCAAAATCGTACGAATATTCATCAGGACTTCTAGAAACCCCATGAAAGAAAGTGACCTAACGTGTTTCAAAAGTGCCATTCCTTCCGCTTCCATTCTATCTCCACCCCACCCCTTAAAGATAAAGTTGTTGGATTGTTTATTCCATGCTCGAATTAAGTTGGCTCCATGTAAATCACCAGAAACTTCACCTGCAATAAAAAAAACACGTTTCTTAGCGTTCATTTAAGAAAGTAGATTTACATATATCATGTAAGGAATAAAGCAAAACATTGCAAAAATAATACCTCTCGAAATTTGATATTCTTCTTTGTTAAGAAAAATGTAGAACCACATTAAATTAGAAATGAGCGCTAAAGAAATGTACTTACTAGTGAACTCTGAATATTCTACGAATTGATTCCAAAAAAAACTAAAAGGATAGTCGTTGATTAATGCAAGTGTAAAAAGTACGATTGGCAGAAATATCACTGGGGAAATAAACCCAATTGCTGTTCCAATTAAATGTTTTTTTGTGATGTTGATTTTCATAAATTAAATGATTTTAAATTTTCTATAACAGCATGATTTGTTAGGTCAAAATGGGTTGGGACAATACTAATAAAACCATCTTTTAATACCGCCAAATCTGTATCTTCCCTTTTATCAATCTCAGTAAAGTCACCCGTTAACCAATAATATGGATTGCCAAATTGATCCAATCGTTTATCAAATCGATCCGACCAAAACGCATGTGCTTGTTTGCAAATACGGGTTCCTTTAATTTCTTGTTCTTTTAATTTGGGGATATTAACATTTAAACACGTATTGTGCGGTAAGTTACTTTCTAGAACATTGCTAATTATTTTAGAAATCCAATTTTTACCTTGAGTGAAATCAGCATCTTGAGCATAATCAGCTAGTGAAAATCCAATAGACGGGATCCCTTCCATTGCGCCTTCAATTGCTGCAGACATCGTGCCCGAATACAAAACATTTGTTGAGGTATTTTCGCCATGATTAATGCCCGAAAGTAGTAAATCTGGTTTCCTATGCAGCACCTCATAAATAGCTAATTTCACGCAATCTACAGGGGTTCCTGAACATGAAAATGCTTTTATATCATGAAAAACATTACTTGGACTTAATCTTAATGGATGATTGATCGTAATGGCATGTCCCATACCCGATTGAGCTTTGTCAGGTGCAACTACAACGACCTCTCCAAATTGTTTAGCAATCTGAACCAATACTTTAATACCACCTGAATTAATGCTATCGTCGTTGGTTATTAAAATTAATTTTTGCTGCATAGTCCTCGCTCTAGAACAAAATTACTTAATATTAGCAGACTTTGAGTATTTTTGAACCATAGAATTATAAAATGAAACTTCTCAACACAAATCAACGGAATGCATTTTGTTTTGTCGGAATAAGTCCAATCCGTAGCACGCCCAATGACAGTAGTGAACAAGTCAGCCAACTGGTTTTTGGAGAAGTGGTTGAAGTCTTAGAAATCAAAAATTATTGGGTCAAAATAAAAACACTCAAAGACGCTTACGAGGGATTTGTTGACTACAAACATCTTATAGCTTTGAGCGACAAAGAATTGAGGCAATGGCTCGATCAAGGAGAAATGTCGGGTGTATTACACCAAACCCTTAAATGTCCATGGGGAAATCAGATTATTCCTTGTGGTAGTTTTATTGGAAACGAACAAATCTTTAATATTGGCACTTATAAATTTGAAAAAATTGTAGAGGATAACAGTGGTAAAAAGGGGATTGAATTGGCCACTGAATTATTAAATACGCCTTATTTATGGGGAGGAAAATCTAGTTTCGGAATCGACTGTTCTGGATTTTCTCAACTTATTTTCAGAAGTATTGATCTTAATCTTCCTCGAGATGCCTATCAGCAAGAAGAGTTAGGGCAGGATGTTAGTTTTCAGGATCGAGAACCAATGGATTTGGCATTTTTCAGTAATGAAAAAGGAAAGATAACCCATGTTGGAATAATTATGGATGGAAATTCAATTATTCACGCTTCTGGAAGAGTAAGAATTGACACTTTAAAAAAGGATGGAATTTGGAATGAGGAAATGGGAACAATTACACATAAATTAACTGTTATTAAAAGATTAAATTGATTTTCTAAACAATTAATTTGAACATATATCTCGTTTTTTATAACGATATTTGTTTTTAAAACATTTAAAGAATGCGTATATTAGTTAGTGGAGGAGCTGGATTTATTGGAAGTAATTTGGTCAAGAGACTTTTATCAGAAGGACATGAAGTAATTGTACTTGACAATTTATTACGTGGAAATAAACTAGATAAAGACTCTTTTGAAAAAATAAAATTTATTCGCGGAGATGTTCGAGATTTTACAGCCGTTTCTGAGGCGATGAAAAATTGTGATGCTGTCTATCACTTCGCGGCTGTTTTAGGAGTTGATATTGTTGCTGATCAACCCGTTGAAACCATGGATGTAGAAGTAATTGGAACAAGAAATATGGTTGAAGCTGCGGCGGCCAATAATGTAAAGTACTTTCTATACGCTTCAACAAGTGGGATTTATAGCCACAGCGCCATAGTAAAAAGCGCTTTATCCGAAGATGTTTTGGTTGACCCTAGAACCTCCTATGCCATGGCCAAACGATACAACGAAATTTATTTGGCTGCACATCATAAAGAGCGCGGACTAAATGTAATTTCACTTAGATTTTTTAATGTCTATGGTCACAATCAGGACAATAGAATGGTAGTTCCTAGATTTTTTGAACAAGCAATCAAGGACGAAGAAATTACAGTATTTGGTACTGGAAATCAAACCAGAGACTTTACCTATATCGACGATACTGTTGAAGCATGTGTCAGTTTGCTCGGAATAAGCGGAGCACATATCATTAATATCGCGAATGAAAAGGAATGGAATATTACCACCCTGGCGGAAAAAATTATTAAAATCACTAAATCTAAATCAGAGATAAAATACATAGAATCTCCTGCGAAGCGCTACGATTATGAAGTAGAAAGAAGAGTTGGGAGTTCAGGTAAATTAAAAGAATTAGTGAATTATAAGCCAGCAACCGAATTGGAAGATGGTTTGCAAAAAATATTTGAAATCAATTATTTATGAGAGATACCGTATTATTTAATCTGATTAAAGAAGAAAAACAAAGACAAACCTTAGGTTTAGAATTGATAGCATCTGAAAACTTTGTAAGTGAGCAAGTAATGGAAGCGATGGGAAGTGTACTTACCAATAAGTATGCTGAAGGTCTTCCAGGAAAGCGTTATTATGGTGGTTGTGAAATAGTAGATCAAGTTGAGCAATTGGCAATAGATCGTTTATGTGAACTTTTCGGTGCTACTTGGGCTAATGTTCAGCCGCATTCTGGAGCACAGGCCAATGCTGCTGTTTTTTTAGCATGTCTCAATCCAGGTGATAAAATATTAGGCTTTGATTTATCACACGGTGGACATTTAACCCACGGTTCGCCAGTGAACTTTTCAGGAAAATTATATCAACCCTTCTTTTACGGTGTTTCAAAAGAGACAGGACGCATAGATTACGATGCCTTAGAGTCAATTGCCTTAAAAGAAAAACCAAAAATGATCATTTGTGGCGCTTCTGCTTATTCAAGAGATTGGGATTATGCAAGAATTAGACAAGTAGCAGACAAAATTGGTGCCCTTGTTTTAGCGGATATATCACATCCCGCAGGTTTAATTGCTGCAAAATTATTAAATGATCCCTTAGATTATTGTCATATAGTTACTACAACTACGCACAAAACTCTTAGAGGTCCACGAGGCGGGATCATAATGATGAGAAACAATTTTGATAATCCTTTCGGAATCAAATGGAATAATGGGAATTTGAGATCAATGGCTGCATTATTAGACGCTGCGGTATTTCCAGGAATTCAAGGCGGACCACTCGAACATGTAATTGCAGCAAAGGCAGTTTCTTTTGGAGAAGCACTCAGTGATGGTTATAAAACCTACATGAAACAAGTACAAATAAATGCTGCTAAAATGGCAGAATCATTTATGGGGAAAGGATATGACATTATTTCTGGAGGTACAGATAATCACAGTATGTTAATTGATTTAAGAGGAAAAGGAATAACAGGTAAAGATGCAGAAAACTGTTTGGTGAAAGCAGATATTACCGTAAATAAAAACATGGTTCCCTTTGATACTGAGTCTCCATTTGTGACTTCTGGAATTCGAATTGGAACTCCAGCACTTACTTCAAGAGGAGTAAAAGAGGGAGAAATTGAATTGATTGTTAGTTTAATTGATAGAGCACTTATGGCTAAAGATGATGCTAACACCTTGACTCAAGTCAAAAAAGAAGTTAATCTTTTAATGCAGGACAGACCCTTATTTACTTGGTAAGAGTAAAAGATTAAGTTTATTTTTCTAACTTTTAAGGTCTGTATTAGGCTTTTTAAAACCGAAACGCATTATCGAAATGGATTCCTTTCCAATTCCTACTATGGAAATAACATTAAGAGGGAATTCAAGCAGTACATGGCAGAAACTTAAGAAAAACAAAAAGGTTAAGCCCATTGCATAATCATAAGCATAAATACTGCACGCAGCAATCCATAGAAAGATAATTATTCCTAAGCGAATTTTTGGGACTTGATGCCATTTGATTACTTCCGTTTTACTGAACCAATTTAGATAATGATATAAGTATGCGAAGGCAATAATACGCATCAATATAATTCCGACTTTAGAATTAAAAATTACAGCGAAAATTGCTTTTGGCGTTGTATCGATTGCAGGATCACCAAATTGATCTACATAACCTTTCTTTATAGGAAGATTCGTGAGATTAAATTCTTTTATAAGAGATACATTTAAATCCCAAAAACCATCACCACCAGCATAATATGCTGTTTTACCTATTTCAGTAATTGGAATCAAAGACTGTCCAGGAAAGAAATTCCATAAAATGAAAGGCGCAAGTACAAAGACTAGAAAAGAAAGTAAACCCGTCCAATTTCTCGATTTTAATGACCCGTATAAAATAAATAATCCAGTGAATACATAAACATGTATTAAAGTAGGAACCAAAGACGTAACAGCAAACGTTGCAGTATTGGGTCTAAAAATTTCTTCACCTAAATAATTTGTTGCATTGGGTGCAAACCATTGATCAACAAAAGCAAAGAGAAGTACAATGGCAACTATTTTGACGAAAATATTTTTAACTAAAGCAAATAGAATACTGCCAAATAAGGCAAGTGCTAAAAGTTTTCCGTACAAATTAAGATCACTATACATTGCTGTAAAACTGGTGTGAAAATTATATTTTACAGCAAAATAATCATATGTAATAAGTAGACCAATGAACAATAAGAACAAAAAGTCCAATTTTCCTTTAGCGAAATATTTTCGGTCATGTAACCAACTTATTTCAGTGAGATAATGCAAGGGGCCTAAGAAAGCATAGGCAAATAAGAAGGTCTCAAATGGCATTACAAAAGCTGCAATAATACTTACAAGCATTAATGCTATATTGATGTAATTAACCTTGTTTTCTTTTTGCAATTCCATTTTAAAGCTTTTAAGTACAAGCCAAAATTACTTAAAATTGGAGATATTATTACTAGTTAAAACCTTTTAATATTGCTTTTTCTTTCATTGATTTATTTACTGCTGATCCAAAGTCATCCTTTACTTCTCCGTTTGCTGGATTGCGATTTATTTTAGAAATAAAAACCTCTCTTTGTTTCCCTAATTCTTGAATTTCAGCTTGAATTCTAGCTCTTTCTGCTGTTTTAGCATTAATTAATGTAGCTTTTTCCTCTGGCCCCATACCTTGTAACTCTTCGGGCAATTGATCATCCTTTAACTCCAAAATTTTAGTGGAATCTGCTTGAAAAGCATCCACAACATCCCAAGAAGCATTATTGTAAGCAGACTTAGATTTTACTAATGCCCTTTCTGACGCAATATTAGATCCTAGATTAAGTGCATTTTTATCTTCAATACCTTGGTTGCTTTTCTTCATAACGCCTTGTTCACCATACCACATGTAGGTGGTATTAAGACTCTTATTGAGTTGAATAATTTGATCATCATATGGTGTTGGAATAGCTGCTATTTTAGCATCAGAATTTATATTAAAATATTCACCATTAGAACATGTAGCGCCATCTTTCCATGATTCCTTAACCCCTTGTTGATATTCACCACAATATATGGTATTGATAAATACACCTCTGTTTTTAGCAATAGTACAAATTGACTTATAATTCACTGGGCCTTGATTAAAAGGCTCGTTACCCGCTATATAGATCAATAATAAATCATTAGGATCTCTTGACCAAAGCAATTCTTGTAAAGATTTTTCAATTACAGCTCCACAATACTCTTCTCCACCATTGGTGCGCAGCGCAAATAATTTCTCAGAAACTAAATCCAAATCAGAGGTGAAATTGGTTTGCAATCTAACATAGTTTTTATCATTTATTCCTGAATTTCCATAATCATAAACTGCAATTTCTAAGACAGGCGCAACACCATTAAATTTTAAAGAGCTCGCTTCATTCACGATCGCCCACAATCGAGATTTCGCTTGTTCAATTAGTCCGTCCATGCTATTTGAAGCATCTATTAAAAGCACTAATTGAACTTTTCTTGGTGGTTTGGTTTGTGCATTTAAGAGTGAAACGCTAGTGATAATTAAAAGCGTTAAAAAAAGATTTTTCATAAAATAAATGTTAGTTTTTTCTGAGTACAACCTTAATTGAAAAGGGTTCAAATATTTTTTATTTTTTATTAAAATAGGATAGTGCTAATTGATAAGAGTTCAAGCCAAAACCAAAAATACATCCCACACAAACTGGAGAAATAAATGATTCGTGGCGAAATGATTCTCTGCCGGAGATATTTGAAATATGCACCTCAATCACAGGTGTTTCAATGGCAGCGATACAATCTCTCAAGGCAATGCTCGTATGAGTATAAGCTCCAGCATTCAAAATTATTCCATCCACTTTTGCATCCTGAAGGCAGTTAATTAATGCTCCTTCAATATTGGATTGATAATACGTTAATTCATGTGAAGTTTCCAATTGCAAAGAAGCAAAAAAAGAATCAAAGGATTCATTTCCATATATATTTGTCTCACGCGCGCCAATTAAGTTTAAATTTGGGCCATTAACGATTAAAATTTTCATACTTGTCGAATTGGAACCGCTATATTAAGGAATTTGTTTCATACCTAAAAATAGAAAAAGGTTTGGCTGAGAATTCTATTTTTGCTTATCAGCGAGATGTATCCAAGTTAAGCGTCTTTTGTGAGGATAGAGAAAAGACTGCCATTGAACTCACACATAAGGACTTAAGCGATTTTATTACCGTTTTATATGACCTTGGACTAAGTGCTCGATCGCAAGCAAGAGTCATTTCAGGCATAAAACAATTCTATGCTTTTTTAATATTAGAAGATTACTTGAAAGAGGATCCGAGTGAATTAATTGAACAACCTAAAATTGGACTTAAACTTCCTGAGGTATTAACAATAGAGGAAATTGATCAATTAATTGCTGCGATTGATATGAGCAAAACTGAAGGTCACCGAAATCGAGCCATCTTGGAAACTCTTTACAGTTGTGGATTGAGGGTTTCAGAATTAGTTGATTTGCGTTTCTCTGATTTGTATTTTGATGAGGGATTTATCAGAGTAATCGGTAAAGGAAATAAAGAAAGATTGGTTCCTGTATCGCCTAGCGTAGAAAAAGAAATTAAAATATACAATGACCACATTAGAAGACATCAGAACATAAATAAAGGGGATGAAAATGTTGTTTTTTTAAATCGAAGAGGGGCTAAATTAACACGGGTGATGATCTTTACCATAATCAAACAACTTGCACAAGCTATCGGATTAAAAAAAAATATATCTCCTCACACTTTCAGGCATTCCTTTGCAACGCATTTAATAGAGGGAGGTGCTAATTTGAGAGCAATTCAAGAAATGCTAGGACATGAATCCATCACAACAACAGAAATATACACACATTTAGATCAAAGATTTCTTAAAGAAGCAATTCTCTCCTATCATCCTAGAAATTCAATCTCTTAATAGGCGATTAAAGCATTAATAGCTTCAAGTAAGCGTTCTTGAGGTAAGAATAACTTTTCTAAATCTACCGCAAAGGGAACTGGTGTATCAATAGAAGCGATTCGTTTTACAGGTGCATCTAGCGACTTGAAACAATTTTCTGTAATAAGTGCAGAGATTTCTCCACCAATTCCACCCATCATACAATCTTCGTGCAAAACGATAACTTTCCCTGTCTTTTCTACTGCACGATAAATCGCTTCAGTATCCAAAGGTAGAAGTGTACGCAAATCCAAAATTTCAGCACTAATATTTGGCAAAGTATTTATAGCATCAATCGCCCAATGTACTCCAGCACCATAAGTGATAATGGTAAGATCAGTTCCTTCGGCAGCAAGGGTTGCCTTTCCGATTTCGCTTGTGTAATAAGCACTAGGAACATCGCCTTTTAAACTTCGGTACAACATTTTATGTTCAAAAAACAGAACTGGATTAGGGTCTTCGATCGCTGCATTTAATAAACCTTTTGCATCGGCTGGATTGGAAGGATACACCACTTTTAAACCAGGTGTATGAACGAACCAAGCTTCGTTACTTTGAGAATGAAAAGGACCAGCTGCGGAACCAGCACCTGTAGGCATTCTGATAACAACATCTGCATTTTGGCCCCATCTCCAATGAATTTTAGCCAAATTATTAATGATTTGATTGAAACCACAGGTTACAAAATCAGCAAATTGCATTTCAACAACAGCTTTCATTCCAGCAATTGATAAACCAAGTCCTGCACCAATAATAGCTGATTCACACAAAGGTGTATTTCTCACGCGATCATTACCAAACTTTTCCAACATTCCCTCAGTAACCTTAAATGCACCACCGTAAGCCGCAATATCTTGACCCATGATAATTAATTCAGGGAATTTTTCCATGGATTGATTTAAAGATTCTTGAATGGCGTCAATAAATCTTAGATCTTGTTTTGGACCTTCCTCTTTTGTTGCATTAAATACAAAAGGTGCATAAACATCGTTTAATTCAGCGCTTAAATCAGGAATAATAGCGGGTTGATTATTCGCTTCATCAAATGAATCTTGAATATGCTGTTTAATTTCTGACTTTAAGTCGGCATCATAGGCATCTGTTAAAATTCCTTTAGACTTTAAAAATTGCTCATAATTTGTAACTGGATCTCTTTTTTCCCATTCGTCTTGTAAACCAGCAGGATAATATTTTGTTCCAGACGCTTCTTCATGTCCTCGCATTCTGAACGTCATCAATTCTAAAAGTACAGGTTTGGGATCTAAACGAATTTCATCATTAATTAAGCGCACTGCACGAATTACTTCTAGGATATTATTTCCATCCACTTGAACAGCTTTCATACCATACCCAATGCCTTTATCAATAAATTGTTTACATTTAAATTGTTCAGAAGAAGGAGTGGACAATCCCCAAGCATTATTCTCAACACAAAAAATAACAGGTAAATCCCAAACGGCAGCAACATTTAAAGATTCATGAAAGTCGCCTTCAGAAGCACCACCATCACCAGTAAAAACGAGGGTCGATTTTTTTTCTTTTTTAATTTTATGTGAAAGAGCAATTCCATCTGCAATCCCTAATTGTGGACCAAGATGTGAGATCATTCCAACTATTTTATAGTCTTGCGTACCAAAATGAAAAGAGCGATCTCTACCTTTCGTAAATCCTGCAGCTTTACCTTGAAATTGAGCAAATAATCGAGTAAGTGGAATTTCACGTGTGGTAAAAACTCCAAGATTCCGGTGCATAGGCAGAATATATTCTTCTTTGTCCATTGCATAGGAGGTTCCAACGGAAATACCTTCCTGTCCCCAACCTGAAAACCATTTGGTGATTTTTCCTTGACGCAATAGAATCAACATTTTTTCCTCAATTAAACGAGGCGCAATTAATTTTTTATAAATGTCAAGTAACTCAATAGATTCGAATCCAGTTGCATCAAATTCAATAGTATGTTTTTCTAAAACTTTCACGGAAATTAATTTATTACAAAATTATTCAATTTAACAGTTCAATGGAAGGATATAAAAATATTATTTCAACAAATGAAACATTCAATTCAAAAAAAAAGCCCACATAGCGTGGGCTTTACTTTTATATAAGTTGGTAATTAAACCAAACCTTGATCAATCATTGAATCGGCAACTTTCACAAAACCTGCAATATTAGCGCCTTTAACATAATCTACAAACCCGTTTGCATCTGAACCATATTGCACACAAGCACTATGAATAGAAACCATGATACCATGAAGTCTTTGATCTACTTCTTCAGCAGGCCAAGACAAACGCAAGGAATTTTGAGACATTTCCAAACCGGAAGTAGCTACTCCACCTGCATTCGATGCTTTACCTGGTGCAAAAAGAATTTTAGCTGATAAAAATTCAGATATCGCTTCAGGTGTTGAAGGCATATTTGCTCCTTCAGCAACACAAATAACTCCGTTAGAAAGTAACATTTTAGCTTCGTCACCATTTAACTCATTTTGAGTGGCACAAGGTAGCGCTATATCAACCTTAACTTCCCATGGTCTTTTACCAGCAACAAACTTAGCAGATGGGTATTTGGACACATATTCGGAAATTCTTCCTCTTTTAACATTTTTAATTTCCATTACAAATGCCAATTTTGAAGCGTCAATTCCATCAGCATCATAAATATAGCCTTCAGAATCTGAAAGAGTTACCACTTTAGCGCCTAATTGAGTTGCTTTCTCACAAGCATATTGAGCTACATTACCAGAACCAGAAACTGCAACAACTTTTCCATTAAAAGAATCGTTTTTTGTAGCAAGCATTTCTTTAGCAAAATAAACCGTTCCATAACCAGTAGCTTCTGGACGAATCAAAGATCCACCCCAATTTCTTGCTTTACCAGTTAAGACACCTGTAAATTCATTTCTAATTCTTTTATATTGACCAAACATATATCCAATTTCTCTTCCACCAACACCTATATCTCCAGCTGGAACATCCGTATCAGCACCAATATGTCTAGATAATTCAGTCATAAAAGATTGACAAAATTTCATTACCTCATTGTCAGACTTTCCTTTAGGATCAAAATCAGATCCACCTTTACCACCGCCCATTGGAAGTGTAGTAAGAGAGTTTTTGAAAATTTGTTCAAAACCTAAAAACTTTAAAATAGACAAATTAACAGAAGGATGAAAACGCAAACCACCTTTGTATGGACCAATTGCAGAGTTAAATTCAACTCGGTAACCACGGTTAACTTGAATATTGCCATTGTCATCTAACCAAGGAACTCTAAAAATAATTGTTCTTTCTGGCTCAACAATCCTTTCTAAAATCTTTGCCGATTTGTACTTAGGATGCGCTTCCATAAAAGGAATGACCGCTTCAGCTACTTCATGCACAGCTTGAAGGAATTCTGACTCATGGGAATTCTTTGCTTTAACAGCAATCATGAACTCTTCGATTTGTTTTTGATACATATTAGACATGTTAGTTAGTTTGACATTTATTGCGGCAAATGTAATAAGTTTTTTTAGCCAAATAACCAATATTTATCAACAAATAATTAGTGTCAAAAATACACTAAGGCCGACTTAATTTATCAAATCTATGAATTTTTCGTTTTTTAATGCTTTTTGATTAAATTTGGTAACTAATTAAGGCAACCTCTAGCTAAGATTGTCGTAATAGCATTGAACTTAATAAAATAATCATGATTTCTATACTATTGAAATATTCTAAGTCTCTTTTGTTACTTGCTATAACTATTGTTACCATTGAAGCTAATGCTCAGGTACAATTGTGCTTAGGTCAAGATGCTACTGTTTGTCCTGGACAATCCGTAACGATTACCAATTGTAATGCAACAACTAATCCAGTGGCAGGTTTATTTTTAAATGCTCCTACTAATGTGAGTTTATCAGATGACTCTTGGTCAGCTGCGGTTAATATTGGATTTCCGTTTAGTTTTTATGGAAACACTTACAATCAATGTGTAATTGGCTCTAATGGATTGGTTTCATTCAATCTAGCAAATGCAAGTGGTTATTGTCCATGGTCCTTAGCAGGTGTTGGCACTTTACCTAATACTGGTTTTGCAACAGCAAAAAACTCCATCATGTTGACCTATCAAGATATTAATCCTTCTCTTGGAGGACAAATTCAATATCAATGTATTGGAACTGCTCCCAACAGAAGATTTGTAGTGCTTTACAAGAATGTATTTATGTTTAGTTGTACTTCTCAATGTAATTACATGGCAATTGTACTCTACGAAACTTCAAATGTTTTTGAATTGCATATTGGAAATAAGCCTTTATGTACTTCATGGAACAGTGGATTAGCAATTCAAGGATCAGAGAATAATCCAGGAAATTTGGCGCACATCACACCAGGAAGAAACAATACCCAATGGTCAGCCAATCAAGATGGTAGAAGATTTACACCAACGGCACCTACAAATACTGCGACTTATGGCATGGCACAAATTCCATATTTAATGGTATCAAGTGCAGGAACTAATTTCCTTTGGGCAAATACCTTAGGGCAAACATTTCCTTACAATAATGGTGTTTTAAACGTTGCTACCGTTCCACCTGGGACGACAGGATATTTTCTTTCTGCATCAGCATGTAACACAAGTATTGGTTCTATTACCAATGATACCACATGGTTAACTGTTGGAAACCCTACGGTGACAACCACAGCTATTCCAGATATTTGTTCACAAGGTCTTGGATCAGTTACCGCTATTCCAGGTGCATTAGCCGTACCACCCTTTAATATAACCTGGTCACCAGGAGGAGCTACTACGGCTACAGTCAATAACTTAACTGCTGGAACCTACACCGTCAATATGATTGATGCAAGTGGATGTCTTGCTATAGGAACAGCAGTGGTCGGAGACACACCAGCATCCTACAGTGGAAGCACAACTTTAGTTTCATGCGTCGGTGGTAATGATGGAACGGCAACGGCCAACATAATCCCTGCTGGACCAGCAACTACTTATCAATGGAATAATGGTCAAACAACTCAAACTGCTGTTGGACTTACCGCAGGGGCTTATAATTGTATTGTATCTTCCAATACAGGTTGTTCGGATACTGTTTTCCTTACGGTTACAGAGATCCCTGGTTTAACATTAAGCGTGCTAAATCAAGTAGATGCCAATTGTAATTCAATCAATAATGGTTCTGCAACAATAAATGCGCAACTTGGAACAGCACCATATATTTTTAATTGGGACAATTCTATTTCAACAACCAATACTGCAAATGATCTAGGAGCTGGATTACAGACTATAGTTGTTCAAGATGCCTTAGGTTGTGTAGCTACTATTACCTTAACTATAAACGAACCGTCTCCACTTAACATTTCTGTGATCACCCCTGATACAATGATTTGTCCTGAATCATCTATTAATCTTACCGCAATAGGAACAGGCGGATCATCCCCTTATATTTACACTTGGGCGGAAAATGGTAATTATCACAGTGTTGGTCAAACAACATTGGTTGATCCTGCCAATTCGAATACACAATATTGTTTGACTCTAAGTGAACAATGTGGTTCACCTACAACAAATGCTTGTTTAACCATTACTTTTCCTACTCCAATAATTCCAAGTGTTGAACCAAACATACCAATAGCGTGTATGCCAGGAGCGTTTATATTCAGTAACACATCCCAAAATGCTATAGAAACAGCACAAACAGTTTATAACTTCTCCAATGGTGATGTTCAGACTGCTATTGGAACTCAAGATGTTTCTAATACCTTTCCTCTTCCTGGATTGTATAGTGTAAACATGACTACGACCTCTATTTATGGATGTGTATATTCAGGATCTGTAAGCAACATTGTTGAAGTAACTCCAATACCAACAGCAGATTTTACCTTATCAAAAAATCCTGCCACATGGTTCGAGACATCTATTCAAACCAATGATAATTCTGAAGGAAATATTGTTGACTGGCAATGGTCAAGCATAGGTGCTGTATCCGTGATTGAAAACAGTTCTTCTGCAATTGTAACCTATCCAGAAGGGGTTGTGGGTAATTATCAAATAATGTTAATCGTAACTACTGCACAAGGTTGTTCTGATTCTACTATGGTAGAAGTTGAAATTATTCCTGATGTTGTTTTTTATGCTCCGAATACTTTTACACCAGATGACGATGAGCACAATCAAACTTGGTATATTTATGTGGAAGGAATTGACCAACAAAGTTTTGATTTAAAAGTTTATGACCGTTGGGGAGAAATTATCTGGGAAAGTCATGATACCCATGCGGAATGGGATGGTACATACAACGGGAAACTTGTAACCTCTGGTGTTTATAATTGGACTGCTTGGTACAAAGAGAAAGACAATGATGGTAAGAAAGTCTTGAATGGTTACATTAATGTATTGAGATAATAATCATGGGTAAAAATTATATTATTGGATTAATTTTCGTTGCGATAACACTTTCATCGTGCGATGTATTAACCCAAATTCCAAAAGTAAATCTGAAGGAAAATTTAAATACAATTTTACCTCCTGTAGCTCCTGCATTAAGTAATGAGGAAGTGATTTCTGGCTTGAAGGAAGCTTTGAATGTTGGAATTAAAAATGCGAGTTCTTTAACATCCATAACTGATGGATTTTTAAAAAACGAAGCCATCCGCTTACCCTTCCCTCCAGATGCCATTAAAGTAAAAGAAAAAGCGCTAAATCTTGGACTTACTGGTCAAGTAGATAAGTTCGAAACAACCCTTAATCGTGCTGCAGAAGAAGCTACAAAAGAAGCTTTACCGATCTTCATCAACGCTATCAAAAACATGTCTGTTCAAGATGGTTTTGCTATTCTGAAAGGTGGTGAAGGAGCGGCAACGAAGTACTTGAAAGACCAAACAAGTTCTGCGCTCTATACTGCATTTCTTCCAAAGGTGAAAGAAGCAACTGCAAAGGTTAAATTGACAGAGTATTGGAATCCTATTTTAACCAAATACAATACTGCAGCAACTTTAACTGGTGGTGAGAAAATAAATCCCGATTTAGATGCCTTCATTACACAGAAAGCAATTGAAGGATTATTCCATATGATTGCCATTGAAGAAAATAAGATCCGTGTTGATCCTTTGGCTCGCGTTAGTGATTTGCTTGCTAAAGTATTTGGCAGTCTAAATAAATAACTTGAATACTTTTCCTCCAACAGAATTGGTCCTTGATAAACAAGGAAAAGTTTACCATCTTGGAATTTCTCCAGATGATTTAGCTGAAAAAATAATACTCGTTGGCGACCCTGATCGCGTTGCTATAGTTTCTTCCTTATTCGAATCCATAGAATTTAAGTCTCAGAATAGAGAATTTGTTTGCCATACTGGACACTTCAAAGGAAAGCGTATTACTGCCCTATCTTCAGGAATTGGAACAGATAATATTGATATTACGCTGAATGAATTAGATGCATTAGCCAATATTGATTTAAAAACAAGAACAGAGCTTCCCAATAAAACAAGTTTAGAAATTGTTAGAATAGGCACCTGCGGTATCCTACAAAAATCTATTCCATTGCACAGTTATATTATCAGTGACTATGCATTAGGTTTGGATAATGTGGCTCACTTTTATCAAATTGAATACAGCGAGAAAGAAATTTATCTCCAGGAGCAACTTAGTGCATTCCTGAATCTACCCAAGTCAATTGTGCCTTATGTTGCCGCTGGTGATGAAACTATAGCTCATAGATTACAATCTTCTAATTCTTTTTCAGGAATAACGGTAACCGCATCAGGTTTTTATGGACCTCAAGGCAGGCAATTAAGATTGAAAAATAGCACTGAAAATCTTCAATTAAAGCTAGGTCAATTTAATATGAACGGTTTACTCGTATGTAATTTTGAAATGGAAAGTTCCGCCCTATTTATTTTAGGAAAAGCTTTAGGACATCGATGTTCAACTATATGTTTGGGAATTGCAAATAGGCCAAATCTAGAATTCTCAAAAGAGCATGCATCAGAAATGAAAGAACTCATTTTACATGTCCTAGAAAAAATATAAATTACTTTAAAAGTTTATCGATTGTAATGTGAAGATTTAAGCCTCTTAAGTCTTGACCTTGTGCAAGAATATTGCCTTCACCATCTATCAAAAAAGCACTTGGAATAGAAGTCACACCATAAATAGCAGCCACTTTACCTTCTTTATCAATACCGTGATTTTTCCAAATCAATTTATCCGTTATAATTGCATTCTTCCAAGCTGAAACATCACGATCAAGAGAAACACTAAACACTTCAAATCCCTTTGCATTTTTGAATTTTTGTGATTTGTACTTTGTGTAAGCTTCGGTGACGATTGGACTTTCCTTGCGACATGGTCCACACCAAGAAGCCCAAAAATCAATGAGCACTAATTTACCTTTCAATTTTGAAAGCTTGATTAATTTACCATTTGGAGCCTCAAGAACAATCTCAGGAGCTACCGATTTTGCAGGTAATGATTGTTCCTTATTGAAACAAAAACCGACACAGAATAAACTTAAGAGTAGTCCTGTAAAAACAATTAGATTGATCTTAGATTTCATTAACCTATTCTTCTAATATCAGCGCCAATATTATTCAATCGAATCTCAATATCTTGATAACCACGATCTATTTGTTCGATATTATGAATGGTACTTTTTCCTTCCGCAGAAAGAGCAGCAATTAGAAGCGATACGCCAGCACGAATATCCGGAGAAGTCATACTTATTCCTTTTAAGGAATGCTCTCTATTCATTCCAATAACTGTAGCTCTATGTGGATCACACAAAATTATTTGAGCGCCCATATCAATCAATTTATCGACAAAAAAGAGTCTAGATTCAAACATTTTTTGATGAATCAAAACAGAACCTTTAGCTTGAGACGCCACTACTAAAATAATAGACAATAAATCTGGCGTGAATCCAGGCCAAGGCGCATCATAAATGGTTAGAATAGAGCCGTCAATAAATGTTTCGATCTCATAATTTTCTTGAGCAGGAATATAAATGTCATCTCCTCTTCTTTCCAATTTAATCCCCAATCTTCTAAATACGTTTGGAATAATCCCAAGATTGTCCCAACTAACGTCTTTAATGGTGATTTCTGATTTTGTCATGGCTGCCAGGCCAATAAAACTACCGATTTCGATCATGTCTGGAAGTACCCTATGGAAACAACCTTTCAATTCCTTAACACCCTCTATGTGCAACATATTTGATGCGATACCCGTAATTTTGGCACCCATAGAATTCAACATCTTACATAATTGTTGAATATAGGGTTCACAAGCAGCATTATAAAAAGTAGTTTTTCCTTCAGCTAAAACTGCAGCCATTAGAATATTTGCCGTTCCAGTTACGGAAGCTTCATCTAAATGAATGTAGGCTCCCTTTAATTTTTTTGCTTCAACGGA
This sequence comes from Crocinitomicaceae bacterium, assembly GCA_044339115.1. GTDB lineage: Bacteria > Bacteroidota > Bacteroidia > Flavobacteriales_D > Crocinitomicaceae > UBA952. The sequence goes on along the minus strand of JBIIWA010000006.1, from coordinate 98,412 downwards.
ATAAAAATGCTCTCCTGCATCATAATTAAATTTTGCGCCTAACAATGCAAAGCCTTCAAAATGAGTATCCAAACGACGACGGCCGATTTTGTCGCCTCCAGGCTTTGGAATAAAACCTTTACCATATCTTGCCAATAAAGGACCAACGATCATAATAGATCCTCTCAAAGAAGAAGCACGCGACTTAAAATCCTCACTTGCTAGATAATCAAAATCAATTTCTTTGGCTTGAAAAATATAAGTTCCTTTTTCAACTTTCTCCACTTTAACCCCCATTGCTTGAAGCAAGGAAATTAATTTCACCACATCGACAATGTCAGGTACATTGGAAATAGTTACTTTTTCAGCTGTTAATAGTGGAGCACACAATACTTGAAGCGCTTCATTTTTCGCTCCTTGAGGAGTAAGTTCCCCTTTAAGTGGTTTTCCACCAAAAATCTCAAATGATGCCATTGCTTATCTTTTAATAAATTTCTTTTTTTGTTTCTGCTTAAAATTAGGACGGTTCACTGGTTTCTTATTTAATCCCATTACTTTTAGAAGTGTACTGGTGTGAACCAATTCATCTGGATTTTCTAAGACCAATTCTCCATTGGACAATTCTTTAAGATGATCAGCAATTACGTTATTTTCAACAGCATCATTATTATGCGCTAAATATTGCTTTTTCATGAAATTCGCCATTGTATTTTTTAAGTACTCCTTCTCTTTCTCATCTTTAATATCTTTAGAATCCACCAAAATGGTCTGGGTATATTTTCCGTAATGACCATACTTAATAGTACCTTTCGGATACGCCATGCGCATCGGTTTTTCGTTGAGCGTCTCTGGCATTGGGATTTCATAAGGCGAATCAACATCTAACATAAAGTCAGACATTACGAATAAATGCGTCCATAATTTATGACGATAATCATCGACATCTCTCAAGTGAGGGTTTAATTGCCCCATCACCTCTATAATCGCTATGGCAGCTCTATTGCGTTCTTTTTTATCCTCAATTTCCATTGCGTGCGCAATCATATTTTGGACATTTCTACCGTATTCTGGCAGAATTAACTTCCCGCGTGTTGTATTATATTCCATGATTTAATTTTTATTTTCTAGGATATTACCTAAAGCATTATTATAAATTTCTTTTGCTTCAGCAATGAAACCAAAATGCTCTTCATCTACTTGCATTTTTCCTTTAGTTACATGTCCAAGCAAGGTCATATTCACATTCTGAGTTAGCATAAATTCAATAAAGGCATCTTCATCATCTTCTGTTACCGTCGCAACTACCCTACCCTGTCCTTCACCAAATAAGAAGGAGTCAACTCGTATTTCTGAATCTGTAACGATGTCAAAACCAAGATTTCCAGGTAAAGACATTTCAACTAAGGTAACATAAAGTCCGCCATCCGAAACATCATGAACGGCATTTACCAATTTTTCCTTAATTAATAATTGGACTGTTGCTTGCATATCGAATTCCTTATCCAAATCAAAGTAAGGAGCAGGAGATGCTTTAACACCTAGATAAGTAGCCAAATACTCAGAAGATGAAATGTCGTTATGATACTCACCAATTAAGAAAATCAAATCTCCTTTACCTTTAAAATCAAGGGTCATCACATTATCTTTATTGGGGACGATTCCAATCATTCCAATCGTAGGAGTTGGAAAAACAGGAACTTCTTTTCCATTGATAACCGATTGATTATAAAAAGAAACATTACCACCTGTTACAGGAGTTGAAAACTTAATACATGCAGCACTCATTCCTTTAATTGCACCAACAAATTGCCAGTAAGACTCAGGATTGTATGGATTACCAAAATTCAAACAATTTGTTATCGCAGAGGGAATTCCACCTGAGCAGACAATATTTCTAGCGGCTTCAGCAACGGCTATCATTGTTCCAATTTCTGGGTCAGCATTAACAAAACGAGAATTACAATCAACCGTTAGACTCAAACCTTTTTCTGTTCCATTAATAAAAACAACTCCAGCATCCGATGGTCTATTGGTTGTCATGGTGCGAGCACCAACCATGGAATCATATTGTTCATAGATCCATTTTTTAGAAGCGATATTAGGTAGAGCAAGCATTTTAAATGCCAATTCCTTGATATTTTGTGGTTGTTCGATAGTGTCAATATCAAACTTTTTAAATTCATTATAATAGGCAGGTTCAGCATATTCTCTTTTATATTGAGGAGCACCTCCGCCAAGGACCAATGATTCTGCAGGAACATCTCCTACCAGTTGATCATGCATGTAATAACGAATACGACCCGTGTCAGTTACTTTTCCAATCTCAGCTGCATGTAAATCCCATTTGTCAAAAATGGCCTTTACCGTTTCCTCTTCTCCTTTTCTTACCACAACAAGCATACGTTCTTGAGATTCGGACAAAAGAATTTCATAAGGAAGCATGTTTTCTTGTCTTGTTGGAACCAAATCGAGATTAATCTCCATTCCTACATTTCCAGCAGCAGACATCTCACAGGTAGAACAAGTAATTCCAGCTGCACCCATATCTTGCATTCCAACAATTGCATTAGTTGTCGCTAATTCCATCGTGGCTTCAAGTAATAATTTTTCCATAAATGGATCTCCTACTTGAACAGAAGGTAAGTCATTAGCTGAGTCTTCTGTAATATCTTTTGAAGCAAATGCTGCACCAGCAATACCATCCTTTCCGGTAGCTGAGCCAACAATAAATACTGGATTTCCGGGACCTTTTGCGGTAGCCGAAATTATTTTCTTAGTGTCAATAATTCCAGCTGAAAAAGCATTTACTAAAGGATTGGTATTGTATGATTCATCAAAGAACACTTCACCTCCGACAATTGGAATACCAAAAGCATTTCCATAATCACCAATTCCTTTAACAACTCCTTTCACCAACCACTTAGTTCTTGCCTCTTGGATATTTCCAAAGCGCAAGGAATTCAACTGAGCAATAGGTCTTGCTCCCATGGTAAAAATATCACGATTGATCCCACCTACTCCAGTGGCAGCGCCTTGATAAGGCTCTAAAGCACTTGGATGATTGTGAGATTCGATTTTAAATACACATCCTAATCCACCTCCAATATCAACCAAACCAGCGTTCTCCTCACCTGCCTTAATTAACATGTGTGGACCATCCTTAGGTAATGTTTTCAGCCAAAGGATAGAGTTTTTGTACGAACAGTGTTCAGACCACATGACTGAATAAATTGCAGTCTCTGTAAAATTCGGTGTACGACCAAGAATTTCTTTAATCATTTCAAACTCATCGGCCCGTAGACCTAATTCGATCGCTTGTTCAAGCGTAGCCTCAATGTGCAAGGTGTTTTCCATATCTATTTTTTCCACTACAAAAGTAGCGATTATATTATGAAAATAACGAGAAATCACAATGATTAACAAGCATTTTTCAACAAGTAATAAAGAAGGAATTATTAATCTCATATCCCACTCAGATAAATTACAGGTAATAAAAGAAAAATGAACCGCAATTTGATCAATTTTCATTAATTTCGCTCTCTAAAATTGAAGGTATGAATTATGATGTCATTGTTGTAGGAAGTGGTCCTGGAGGTTATGTTACCGCTATACGCGCTTCGCAATTAGGTCTAAAAACGGCCATTGTAGAACGAGAATCTCTCGGAGGTGTTTGCTTAAATTGGGGCTGCATTCCAACCAAAGCCTTAATAAAAAGTGCTAATGTTTTTGAATATTTGAATCATGCAGCGGATTATGGCATCACTGTAAAAGATGCGAAAGTAGATTTTGGCGCCATGGTAAAGAGAAGTCGTGATGTTGCCAATGGTATGAGTACTGGAATTCAATTTTTAATGAAAAAGAATAAAATTGATGTCCTTAAAGGAAGTGGTAAAATTGCTGCTGGAAAATCTGTAGTAGTTACAGATGAATCAGGCGTTTCTACCACTTATACAGCTGGAAAAGCTGTGATTATTGCAACAGGATCACGATCTCGAGAATTACCCAATCTTCCACAAGATGGACAGAAAATAATTGGTTACAGACAAGCAATGACCTTAGAGACGCAACCTAAGCGAATGGTAATTGTTGGTTCAGGCGCTATTGGAGTTGAATTTGCATATATCTATAATGCCATTGGAACTGAAGTAACCATTGTTGAATACCTTCCAAATATAGTTCCAATTGAGGATGAAGATGTATCTAAACAATTAGAGAAATCATTCAAAAAATCTGGTATAAAAATCATGACCAATGCTTCTGTTGAAAGTGTAGATACTTCCGGTAAAGAATGTGTTGTTTCCATTAAAACAGAAAAAGGAGAAGAGAAAATTTCTTGCGATGTTGTACTTTCTGCTGTTGGAATTCAAGCCAACATTGAAGGAATAGGTTTAGAAGAAATTGGAATTGTAGTAGATAAAGGTCGCATCTTAGTAGATGAATACTATCAAACAAATATGCCAGGATATTATGCCATTGGTGATATAGTTCCTGGTCCCGCTTTAGCACATGTTGCTTCTGCAGAAGGAATTATCTGTGTTGAGAAAATAGCTGGACATGAACCTGCACCATTAGATTATGGCAACATACCAGGATGTACTTATTGTTCACCAGAAGTTGCCTCTGTTGGTATGACTGAAAAAGCAGCGAAAGCCGCAGGAATCGATATCAAAATTGGTAAATTTCCTTTCTCTGCATCAGGAAAAGCAAGCGCTGCTGGAGCAAAAGATGGATTTGTCAAACTGATTTTTGATGCTAAATACGGTGAATTATTAGGGGGTCATATGATTGGCGCTAATGTTACGGAGATGGTTGCTGAATTGGTAGCTGTTCGTAAATTGGAAACAACTGGTCATGAATTGATTAAAACAGTTCACCCACACCCAACTATGTCAGAAGCGATAATGGAAGCCGCTGCTGCTGCTTATGGTGAGGTTATCCACTTATAAGTTTCTATAATTAATTTAAAAAAGGTAATTTAGGGAACTTAATTACCTTTTTTTATGCGAATAACTTTTTTTTTGGCGCTGTTTTTTTTGTTCTTCACACAAAATTCAAAGGCACAAATTATCATCAATGAAGCCTGTAATAAAAACTACACCAATACTCTTGATGAAGATGGAGATGCTCCAGACTGGATTGAACTTTATAATGCAGGAGCAAGTCCTATTAACTTAAACGGCTTTGGACTCAGCGACAATAATTTACTCCCTCAAAAATGGATTTTCAATCCCTTAACACTCAATCCTGGTGATTTTAAATTAATATACTGTAGCGGGAAAGACCGTATTGAAACAGCCCCTTTTGATCCAGCGGTTTATGTATCGAGCTACACTCCTTTTTCAGGATGGAATACGCATAATTTTACCAGTCCTTATAATTGGGATGGAGTAAGTAATCTTGTCATCAATATTTGTGCTTATAACAATTCTGGATATACAGAAAATTCCGTTTTTAAGCAAACAGCAACAAGTTATGCTTCGACATCCTTTGCGGTAAATGACGGAAGTGAATCTTCCTGTTCAAAATCTATTGGTGGTTTATCTTATCAGCGACCAAACTTAAAAATAAACGGTGTTACTTTAGATTTTGGAACTATTCAAAATTCACCTACAGACTATCCAGCTCCTTATGGCAATTGGTATTGGTGTTCTAGACATCAAATAATGATAAGAGCGAGTGAATTAATAGCCGCCGGAATACCAGCAGGACCAATCAGCTCATTAGGATTTGAAGTTGTTTCTAGTATTGGTGAGTTTTATAACTATATTGATATTGCGCTTACTTCAACTTCTCAAACTGAACTTAGCACCAACTTTATTCCTGTGCAGGGTTATTCTTACCACACTAATTTTAAAATTTCCTCTGCAGGTGAACAAGTGTTTTTAAATGACCCGATTGGTAACAACATTAGTTTTATAAATGTCAATTCACCTCAAGTTGACATCTCGGTCGGTAGACAGCCAGATGGAGCTGCCAATAGTCTTTGGTTAACGCCAAGCCCTAACGCGAGCAACAATTTAGTGACTTCCTATACAGACACCTTGATCCGTCCAATCATTACAAAACCAGCTGGAATTTATCAAAATGTCTTTTACACAAAGGCTATTAATCCAAATGATACTTCCACAAGTAAATTAGTTTACACCATTGATGGAAGTACTCCAACTTTTAACTCTCCTTTATTTACAGACTCAACTTTAGTTTTTCAATCCAGTTCGCTGCGGTATAAAATTTTTCCGAAAACAAATAATGGTTATTTACCAAGTCAAGAAAAGATCACCTCTTATTTGTTTAATATTACCCATTCCACTCCCATATTATTAGTAACAACAGATTTGAATAATTTGTATGGAGCACAGGGGATTTTTGATAATTACACTTCTGATTGGATAAAAGCAGCACATGTAACTTGGCTATCTAAAGAACCAAATCACAATCAACTCTTCACTACTAATACCTCCATGCGAATGGATGGAGGTGCTGGAGGAAGCAGGTCACAACCCCAACATTCCTTTAGATTATCTTTTGACCATTCTACTTTGGGAGAAAAGACCATCAATGAACCTTTAATTCCTCGAATTCCTTCTCGCAATAAATACAGTGATGTGTATTTAAGAAATGGAAGTAATCAATATCTGAATTTCCCTCAAAAAGATGCTTGTCAAACCTACCTAATGAGCAAGGGAACCAAAAATTATTATTCTAATATGGTACCGGTAAGTGTTTATATCAATGGCCAATATTTTGGACTTTATGAATTAAGAGAGAAATTTAATGTAGAATATTTTGATGAAAGAGAACAGGTGATTGATGATTCAGTTGAAATCCTATCTCTAAGTTATTATTATGGTGGGGTGTTGCGCGCTGTAGAGGGAAATGTGAGTAATTTTTATACTTCCTACGGATTATTTGATGCCCTTGATCCAAGCCTAAGCAATTACTATGAATTGGCTGATCAATATTTTGATTTGGCCCATTACACAGATTATATAATTTCAGAATCATGGATGGGAAATGTGGATTGGCCGGGAAATAACATAAAAATTTACCGCTCCAATAAATCAAATTACCGCTGGCGTTTTGGATTAATTGACTTAGAATTATCTATGGGACCTAATGGTTGGACCAGTTGCACAGACAATCATATTCGGTATATGTTAGATCAAAGTACGGTCAATCCATTTATTAATGTTTGGTTGCAAAGTATTCAAAATTTAAAATATAAAAACTACTTCATCAATCGATTTGCCGACCAAATGAACACGAGTTATCTTATTGATACCTTATTGGCTACTGAAGATATTTTCTATAATGAAATGGTAGTGGAAATGCCAAAGGAGTATGCGCGTTGGGGAGATCCAAACAATGTGGCAGGTCAAATGTCTAACTTTATCAATAACCACCTAATTTTTCAGCAGCAACTAGCCTGTCGCAATGATGAAGTGCGTGAGGATTTATTAAATGAGTTTCAATTAATCAAAAAAGTTCAAGTAAAAATGGATGTATGGCCTGAAGAAAGCGGTCGCATTCACCTGAATACAATTGAACCTCAAAAATATCCATGGGAAGGCACCTATTTTGATGGTGTACCCATCCAGTTGACAGCAGTGGCAGATTCAGGTTTTAGTTTTGTGAAGTGGCTGCCAAATACTTATATAGTAGATACTTTAAATCCAACCTTTGAAACAAATGTTTCCCTTGACACAACACTATTTACAGCAATTTTCAAATTAATACCAACACCTCCAGACGGACCTAATATTCATTTCAATTTATATCCATCCCCTAGTTCAGGAGAAATAACGATTGCTCATGACAATCTAACGCTAGCTAAAAATTGTACTATTCAAATCTATGATCTCAATGGTAGAAAGATTTATGATGGCGCATTTGACCCTCTTTCGAAAAAGACAACTTTGAATCTAGTTAATTTTGAAGCAGCAGTATATTTACTTAGAATCATCAATAATAATGACATTTCGGAGACCTTAAAGTTCATTAAACTCTAATAATGTCATAATTAAGTGACAATTCGTCAGCAATTCACAAGTATACTATCTTAAATTGTCACCCTTTTAATAAAATTATTTATTGGCATATTAATTGACTTTTGCTCAGCAATTGAATTAAAAATAAATTTTAAAAAATGGGAAAAATAATTGGAATTGACTTAGGTACCACAAATTCATGTGTATCTGTCATGGAAGGAAACGAACCAGTAGTAATTGCAAATTCTGAAGGAAAAAGAACAACGCCTTCGGTTGTTGGTTTTGTAGAAGGCGGAGAGCGTAAGGTTGGTGATCCAGCAAAAAGACAAGCTATAACAAATCCTACCAAAACTATTTCATCAATCAAAAGATTCATGGGATCTAGTTTTGATGAATGCAAAAAAGAAATCGCACGTGTACCATACACAGTTGTTAAAGGTGATAACAATACACCACGCGTAAAAATTGACGATAGACTATATTCTCCTCAAGAAATCTCAGCTATGATTCTTCAAAAAATGAAGAAAACAGCAGAAGATTATTTAGGACACGACATCACTGAAGCAGTTGTAACTGTTCCCGCTTACTTTAATGACGCTCAAAGACAAGCAACAAAAGAAGCAGGTGAAATCGCTGGATTAACGATCAAAAGAATCATAAACGAACCAACTGCTGCTGCTTTAGCATACGGATTGGATAAAAAAGGAATCGATCAGAAAATCGTTGTTTTTGACTTTGGTGGTGGAACACATGATGTATCTATCCTTGAACTTGGAGATGGTGTTTTTGAAGTATTATCAACCGATGGAGACACTCATTTAGGTGGTGATGATGTTGATGAAGTAATCATTCAATGGTTAGCAGATGAGTTTAAGAAAGATGAGGGATTAGATTTACGTCAAGACCCAATGGCTTTACAAAGATTAAAAGAAGCAGCTGAGAAAGCGAAAATTGAACTTTCATCAACTACCTCTACAGAAATCAATCTTCCTTACATCATGCCGGTAAATGGTATTCCAAAACACTTGGTAAGAACCATGCAGCGTGCGAAGTTTGAGCAGTTAATTGCTACTATTGTTGAAAGAACTATTGCACCTTGTCGCTCAGCATTAAAAAATGCAGGTTTGTCTGCAAGTGATATCAACGAAGTAATTTTAGTTGGGGGTTCTACTCGAATTCCAATTATTCAGGATGCAGTAGAGCGTTTCTTCGGAAAAGCACCTTCAAAAGGAGTAAATCCAGATGAAGTTGTTGCTCTTGGTGCTGCAATTCAAGGTGGAGTATTGACGGGAGAAGTTAAGGATGTATTGTTACTTGATGTAATTCCTTTATCTCTTGGAATTGAAACAATGGGTGGCGTTTTCACTAAATTAATTGAAGCAAACACAACCATTCCTACTAAAAAATCAGAAGTTTTTTCTACAGCATCTGACAATCAACCATCAGTTGATATCCATGTGTTGCAAGGAGAAAGATCTATGTCTGCCGATAACAAAACTTTAGGTAGATTTCAATTAACAGATCTTCCACCAGCAGCAAGAGGGGTTCCTCAAATTGAGGTTTCTTTTGATATTGACGCGAATGGTATCATGAATATTTCTGCTAAAGATAAAGGAACAGGAAAGCAACAATCGATTAAGATCGAATCTGCATCTGGTTTATCCGAAGAAGAGATTGTTAGAATGAAAGCAGAAGCAGAAGCAAATGCTGATCTTGACAAGAAAAAAAGAGATGAAGTTGAATTGATTAATAAAGCAGATTCCACTATTTTTCAAACAGAAAGACAATTGAAAGAATACGGTGATAAAATCCCTGCTGAAAAGAAGCAACCGATTGAAGATGCTTTAAGCGAATTGAAAAAGGAATTTGAAGCAAAAAACACCGAAAATCTTGATGCAGCAATTGAAAAATTAAATTCTGTTTTCCAAGCAGCATCTGAAGAAATGTACAATGCAGCCAATGCAGATGGTGGATCTTCAGCAGGACAATCCGAAAGTCAAAATTCAGAAAATCCACAAGATGAGGTTACAGATGTTGACTTCGAAGAAGTTAATGATAAAAAATAAGTAACTGAATTTCATATAATTAGAGGGCATTCGTTGAATGTCCTTTTTTTTTTGTATAATTGCAGATGCTTTATTTCAAAAAAGTACTTCATCCGACTAGTAAAGAATGGTGCGTGTTTATTCACGGCGCTGGAGGGAGTTCTAATATTTGGTATAAACAAGTTAAGCCTTACTCTTCAAATTTTAATATTTTACTTATTGATTTAAGAGGACATGGAAAATCAAAGGACTTAAAAACAAGCAAAAATTATACTTTCGAAATGATTGCGGAAGATGTTATTGAAGTGGTTCAATTTAATAAAATTAAAGAAGCCAATTTTGTTGGAGTTTCCCTTGGAACTATTATTATCTATCAAATATTTGCCCTGAATCCAAGCATTGTAAAATCAATGATTTTTTCAGGAGCCATTACCCAATTAAATATCAAATCGCGTTTGTTATTGCGTGCTGGACGTATATTGAATCCTCTTCTACCCTACATGGTATTGTATTCACTTTTAGCGAGAATCATAATGCCTAGACACAATCATAGAAAATCAAGGTTGTTGTTTATAAATGAGGCTAAAAAAGTTATGACTAACGAATTTAATCGTTGGTTTAAATTAACAGGGCGACTCACAAGATATCTCAACAAAGTAGAGCATAACAATATCAATAAACCTACGCTTTACATCATGGGAAGTGAAGATCATTTGTTTTTAGAGCCTGTAAAACACATTGTAAAAAAGAATGACATTTTTCTTTTAGAAATTGTTCCCAACTGCGGACATGTTGTCAATGTTGAACAAGCAGAAATATTCAACGACCTATCTATTGATTTCATCAAGCAAATCGCTTAATTAACTTTTCTTTTTAATGGATTGGTTATCGTTTGACTCAGATTTAACGCAAAATTTTGTAATTATTGACGTTAGAAGCGAATCAGAGTTTTTACAAGGTCATATTCCTGGAGCATACAATGTACCCGTTCTAAATGATGAACATCGAAAGATTGTCGGAACCATCTACAAGCAATCTGGAAAAGAAAAAGCCGTATTAAAAGGATTAGAATTATTAGGACCCGATATAAGTTCACGATTAAAATTAGCCATACAATATTGTAAAAAAGAACAAAATATAATAGTTCACTGTTGGAGAGGTGGAATGAGAAGTCAATTTTTTGCCTTTATAATGGAATTTTACGGTTACAAGGTTAAAGTATTGCAGGGTGGATATAAAGCGTATCGCAATCATGTGCTAAATACCTTTAACCTTTCTCATAAAATTAATGTTCTTGGTGGAAAAACGGGCTCAGGAAAAACACATGTTTTAAATGAGTTAAAATCTAAAGGAGCAGCGATGATTGACCTCGAAGGACTTGCCTGTCATCGTGGATCTTCGTTTGGCGCCATTGGAATGCCTCCTCAACCGAGTCAAGAGCAATTTGAAAATGAACTAAGTCTACAATTATTCTTGTTAAATAAAAGCACTATTTGGATCGAAGATGAAGGAAGAACCGTTGGAAGCAGGGTGATCCCTGAAGGCCTTTGGCTTCAAATGCGAAAAGCACCTCATTATTTTTTAAATACAAATTTCGAAATGCGCTTAGATCAAATTATGATTGACTATGGTTCGTTTCCTACAGAAGAATTACTGGTCGCAATGGAACGTATTGGAAAGCGCTTAGGTCCACAACATGTCAAAACAGCATTGGAGGCTATAAATAATGGGGACCTAAAAGAAGCTTTCACCATGGCTCTCACCTATTATGATAAAGCTTATACTTTTCAGAAGGAAAAACATCCATTGGGTGAAAAAATTGAAGTTGAAGTGGAGGCACAAGACGCTGAGGAAATTGCTTCTAAATTGATGAAACTATAAAATGGAAAACGCTACAATAAAACTTACCAGCTATACAAACGGAGGAGGCTGCGGTTGTAAAATTCCGCCTGCTCAATTAACTGAATTATTGACGGGTATAACCAAAGAATCCTCTGGAAAATTACTTGTTGGAAATTCTAGCGCCGATGACGCAGCTGTATATGAATTAGATAATGATCTTTGTTTGATAAGTACAACTGATTTCTTTACACCCATAGTTGATGACCCTTTTGATTTTGGTAGAATCGCTGCAGCAAACGCTATTTCTGATGTCTATGCAATGGGTGGAAAACCATTACTGGCTTTAAGTATTATTGCTTGGCCAACCCAACTCCCGATTTCAATCGCAAGTAAAGTTATTAGCGGCGCAAATGAAATTTGCACTCAAGCAGGTATTTCGATTGTAGGTGGACATTCAATAGAAAATCCAGAACCAATTTTCGGGCTTTCAGTAAATGGAACTGTTTCAAAGACAAAAATTAAAAAAAATAATACCGCTCATGAAAATGATTTGATTTTTATGACAAAAGCTATTGGAACAGGGATTTTAAGTGCCGCGCTTAAAAGGAATCTTTTGAGTCCCTTGGATGAAAAATCAATGGTTGAAAGTATGTGTCAATTGAATAAGATAGGTCAAGAATTAGGCGAAATAGACGAAGTAACTGCAATGACTGATATAACAGGATTTGGTTTATTGGGACATTTGACTGAAATGACGGATAAGAAACGATTGAGTGCTACTATTTATAATTCAAAAATCCCTTTACTTTCCGGTGTAAAAGAACTAGCTGAACAATGGATTTATCCAGATAACACCATGAGAAATTGGAAAATGTATGGTGAAGAAGTCGAAGGAATTGAGGGGATTAGTTTATTGACGCTTTGTGATCCACAAACCAATGGGGGATTACTTTTTTCCGTTCATCCCTCCTATCGAGATACACTTTTGAAATTCTTCGAAGTACAGCAACTATCCTTGTATGAAATTGGATTTTTTCAAACACCTCAAGAATTTACCCTAATGATTCAGTAAGATGAATATAATATTTCCACAATATAGAAGGTTGTCGAATGGGAAATCACTGTATGAAATATGCTCTGAAAAGTCTTTTAACGAAATACAAATCATTGGAAACAAAAGGATTATGTTTCAATTAAACGCAGAAACCTATTTTGAAAAAATAAAAATTTCAGATATGATTGCTGCACATGATCCCTACCAAAAAATAACATTAGAAGAATTTATCAATGAAAAGCTAAAAATGTAAGAGCTTCCTTGCTGTGCTTTTTGTAAATTTGCTCTGAAAGAAATATCCGTTAAGTAATATGGAACAAGAAAAACCTTACCAACCTGTTAATAAAATACGCATTGTAACTGCCGCTTCACTATTTGATGGTCATGATGCTGCGATAAATATTATGCGCAGAATCATTCAAGCCACTGGATGTGAAGTAATTCATTTAGGGCATGATCGATCTGTAGAAGAAGTAGTGAATTGCGCTATTCAAGAAGATGCGCAAGCCATTGCAATGACTTCCTATCAAGGGGGACATACAGAATATTTTAAATATATGTTCGATCTTTTAAAACAAAAAGGAGCACCACATATTAAGATATTTGGTGGTGGTGGAGGTACAATTTTACCTTCCGAAATTTCAGAATTACAAGCTTACGGTATCACGAGGATCTACCATCCAGATGATGGAAGAAAAATGGGCTTACAGGGAATGATCAATGACTTAATCAAACAATGTGATTTTCCTCTCGGGCAGAACTTAAGTACCACGATCCAACAAATTTCAGAACAACACATTCCTTCGATTGCAAGTGCAATTTCTGGAGCTGAGAATTTTCCGGAAGAAAATAAAAATTTACTCGATGAAATAGCCAAAGTAGCGGAGAAATCAAAGATTCCAGTACTTGGAATTACAGGTACTGGAGGAGCTGGTAAATCGTCTTTAGTGGATGAATTAGTGCGTCGTTTTTTAATCGATTTTAAAGATAAAAAAATAGCTGTTGTTTCTGTCGACCCTTCCAAAAGAAAAACAGGTGGAGCCTTGTTAGGCGACCGAATAAGGATGAATTCGATCAAGGATGAGCGCGTATACATGCGTTCGCTAGCCACAAGACAATCAAATTTAGCTTTATCCAAACATGTTTCCGAAGCGATTAGTGTTTTGAAAGTGGCGCAATACGATTTGATTATTCTTGAAACTTCAGGAATTGGTCAATCAGATACAGAAATATTAGAACATTCGAATATCTCTTTATATGTGATGACACCAGAATATGGTGCAGCGACGCAATTAGAAAAAATCGACATGCTTGACTTTGCCGATGTCATTGCCTTAAATAAATTTGACAAAAGAGGTGCACTAGACGCATTAAGGGATGTAAGAAAACAATACCAACGCAATCATAATTATTGGGATAAAGAGGTTGATTCAATGCCTGTTTATGGAACAATAGCATCACAGTTCAATGATCCAGGAATGAATTCACTTTATCGTGTAATCATGGATGAATTGGTCGCTAAAACAGGTGCTGATTTCCCTTCTAAATTTTTGGTGACAAAAGAAATGTCGGAAAAAATATATGTTATTCCACCCGAAAGAACCCGTTATTTATCAGAAATTGCTGAAGGAAATAGAGCTTACGATAAGTGGGTAGATGATCAAGTTGTAGTGGCAGAAAAACTGTATGGTATGACCAACACCATAAAAGCCATCCAAGAATCCTCTATGGAGGATAAAGATCGTTTGGTAAAAAGCATTCAAGAAGTATTTGAAAAGGAAAAGTTGAATTTTGATCCCAAGAACTACGCGTATTTAATGGAATGGGAAGCAACAAAGCAAAGCTATAAAGATCCTATTTATCAATTTAAAGTTCGAGATAAAGTATTAAATATAGAAACCCATACCACTTCACTTTCCCAATCGAAAATTCCAAAGGTGGCAACCCCAAGATACAGTTCATGGGGAGATATTTTACGCTGGTCTTTACAAGAAAATTTTCCTGGAGAATTTCCTTATACCGCTGGATTATTTCCTTTCAAAAGAGAAGGGGAAGATCCAACTCGAATGTTTGCAGGTGAAGGCGGACCAGAACGGACCAATAAGCGCTTTCATTACGTGAGTCTAGGTATGCCAGCAAAAAGACTTTCAACAGCGTTTGATTCGGTTACACTCTACGGGAATGACCCAGCCATTAGGCCAGATATTTATGGTAAAATTGGAAATTCTGGTGTTTCGATTTGCTGTTTAGATGATGCGAAAAAATTATATTCCGGATTTGATTTAAGTCACCCGATGACATCGGTTTCAATGACCATTAATGGTCCAGCACCTATGTTATTGGCCTATTTTATGAATGCAGCGATTGACCAAAATTGCGAGAAGTACATTAAAGATAATGGTCTAAACAAAGAAATTGAAGCGAAAATAAATAGTATTTATAAAGAAAAAGGGACGGAAAGACCAAGATATAATGGTGAATTACCTGAAGGAAATGATGGCTTAGGTTTATTCTTATTGGGAGTGACTGGAGATCAAGTTTTACCATTGGAAATTTATGAGAAAATTAAAAAAGAAACTCTAACTGCTGTTAGAGGAACAGTACAAGCTGATATTTTAAAAGAAGATCAAGCTCAAAATACTTGTATTTTTTCAACAGAATTTGCTTTAAGATTAATGGGAGATGTTCAAGAATACTTCATTAAAAATTCAGTTAGAAACTTTTACTCAGTTTCCATTTCTGGTTATCATATAGCAGAAGCAGGCGCTAATCCAATTACCCAATTAGCATTTACACTTGCGAATGGATTCACTTATGTAGAGTATTACCTCAGCAGAGGAATGGACATAAATGATTTTGGACCTAATTTATCCTTTTTCTTTTCCAATGGAATTGATCCTGAATACGCAGTAATTGGTCGCGTAGCCAGAAGAATTTGGGCAAAGGCATTAGCCAAAAAATATGGTGCCAATCCAAGAGCTCAAATGTTGAAATATCACATCCAAACTTCTGGTCGTTCCTTGCATGCACAAGAGATTGATTTCAATGATATTAGGACAACATTGCAAGCATTATATGCTATTTACGACAACTGTAACTCCTTGCATACCAATGCCTATGATGAGGCAATCACCACTCCTACAGAAGAATCAGTTCGAAGAGCAATGGCAATTCAATTAATCATCAACAGAGAGTTAGGTTTAGCGAAAAATGAGAATCCACTTCAAGGTGCTTTTATTATAGAAGAACTTACAGAATTAGTTGAAAATGCAGTTCTTACAGAATTTGATAGAATTACCGAAAGAGGTGGTGTACTCGGTGCAATGGAAACGATGTATCAAAGATCTAAAATACAAGAAGAATCCTTGTATTATGAAACCTTGAAACACACAGGAGAATTTCCAATCATTGGAGTGAATACTTTCTTGAGTTCAAAAGGATCTCCAACAGTATTACCTAGAGAGGTTATTCGTGCCACGGAAGAAGAAAAGGAATATCAAATTACAATGTTAACTGCTCTTCAAGAGGGAAATAAAGATAAATTAAAAGTGGATCTTGCTCGACTTCAAGAAAAGGCAATTAAAAATGAGAATTTATTTGCAGAGTTGATGGAAACATGTAAATATGCCTCTTTAGGACAAGTTACTGAATCTTTATTTCAAGTTGGTGGACAGTATAGACGCAATATGTAAACATAAATTAGTCTAGATGGATGTGTTTACAATTGGTGAATATGTTTCATTGTTAAAGGAAGAAGGTAAGTTTAAGATCTTATCCTTACAAAGAGATATAGCTATAATAGAGGATGAATATGGTTTTGAAAGAACCATTACTTTAAAAGAGCTTGTTAAAAGAAGGGAAATCCCCTTGCCCACCAACTTTCAGGTAAAGGATAGTACTCAAGAACAAAAGGCAAAAGCAAAAAACAATTCAGAACTTCCATTAGTTGATTTACATATGGAAATGCTTGAAGTGCCAACAAATAACATGAATACCCATGATATTTTACTGCATCAAATACATGTTTTTAAAAAATTCACCAATAAAATGATTCAGCAACAGCAGGCTAAATTCATAGTGATTCATGGCGTTGGAGAAGGAAGATTAAAGAATGAGATTAAGCTTCTAGTAAATGGGAATAATGGATTGATGATGCACGATGCCAACTATTCTAACCGTGGAGTTGGAGCTTCATTAATCGAAATCACCAAATCAAAAGTAAGTACTTTTTAATTTTTTTGTCTGGTAATATATCCTTTTTGACCTTTTTCGAGATCAAAGACCCAATCATAATTCCCAATAAA
This sequence comes from Crocinitomicaceae bacterium, assembly GCA_044339115.1. Classification (GTDB taxonomy): domain Bacteria; phylum Bacteroidota; class Bacteroidia; order Flavobacteriales_D; family Crocinitomicaceae; genus UBA952. The sequence goes on along the minus strand of JBIIWA010000006.1, from coordinate 81,200 downwards.
ATGACTGTTAGAGAAGCCCAATTTAGCTGAATAACTTAATGGGAAATTGACATGTCTATCTGCGCTTATGCCTTTTGTAATAACCTGTGGGGCAATTCCATCTTGAAGACAAGGTGCAACTTTACCTTTGCCATTAATTAAAACACCATACTGCCAAACTTCCTTCCAATAAGAGGTGTTCACTTTTCCACTGCCAGCATTTTCTGCAGCAAAAATATAGAATCCTCCCCCATTTACACTTTTTTTAATTACATCTAAGATCCCTAATGCATATGCGTATCCCATAGAATGAGCGACAATAAATATGGTGTCGTTTTGAGAATAATTAGGCAACTCATTTAAAATAGACAATAAATTTTTACCTGCAATGCGTCCATTCTTTCTGCGTAAATAAAATCCTGATTTATTCGGATTTCTTTGTAATAAACTTAAAGTAGGAATTACTTTTCCTGTTGCTGTTTTTGTTTGAAAACAATGATGCTTCTTTAAATTCTCACAGGGATTAGGATACGATGATTGAGCATAAACGAAGGCTTCCGTGGAAGCATAATTAGAGGTACTAGCAGAATGATGGCCATCGGCATAAAACACTTCTGATGGATTTATTTGATCAATCATTCTTTGATTAAATTTTTTCCATGGTGTCCAATAATCAAATCTGTCGTTGTTAAAAATAATATTTTTACTATCTGGATACTCTGTGCCATTTTTACCTATTGCTTTTAAATAACCATTAAGATTAGCCGCTAAGGATATAGGTCTATAACCATTAACAAATAATAATATGCGTCTTGCAGGATCAACATGCCTTAATTTATCATCAATACAAAGGCCAGCATAATTATAAACTTTTACCTTCAGTAATTTTCCATTCTGCCATTTTCGTATGACAAAATAATGTGTCTTAGCAGAGCGTTTTTTATTCCCAATAGTTAAGTAATTAGTTGAAGAAACGAATTTTAATGTGACTTTATTTCCCTGTGTTTTCTGATCAAAGTAAAGAACCTTTTTCATTTTAGACGCGGTCCAAACCTTATTCTTCTTAATGAAAATTTGACTTTGTAAGGATGGCGCACCTATCAAAAGAAATGCAGGATTTTGCTCTATTTCCTTTACAAGAGAATTTTCTGAATATCCTTTAAAATCATCTAGGGTGGCTGTTGATAAAAAAGTACTTGTATACAGAACATCAATCAAAACATATGATCCAAAAATCGCACCTGAGGTAAGTACCCATAGCAGTAATTTATAAAGCCTTAGTCGCCACTTTTTAGGCCATCGACTTTCCCTAATGGTGCTGTTGATTCGTTTTCTAAGAAGAAGTAAGACATATATTAAAATTGAAAAAATTAAAATGTGGAGCGGACTGATAATCCAGTTTTGATTCAGTACAATGGGCTTAATGAGTGGATTTTTGAGATTTAAATATAGAGCATAATCGTTGATTTTAGTAGGCCTAAAAATAGACTTGATACTTTCGTGATTTTGAAGAACTATATTTCCATTTTGATCCTCAGTCCAAAAATATTGTGCCACTTGTCCATTATTACTGCTGATACTTTCAAAATCATCAAATCGCTGAAACATCGAATTAGCTAGATACAAGTCCTCCTTACATTTTTCTGATAATTCAAATGTTTTAGTGGAATCAAGAATCATTTCTTCTCCAATTGAAAGGGATAAAGCAGCACAAAGATTTTTTTCAAAATTGGGCGATTCTCTAGCTATAAATAAAATATTTTTATCCTTTATAGCATAATAATGAATTGCAGTATCCATAAATCTTTGAACTACAAAAACATAAAAATCATCTGAGGCTATAGGTCTAGAGGTATTGAAAAACCGATCTCGACAATTTGTCATCTGAAGACTATAGGCTACCTTTTCTAAATTGGGATTATTCCAAATTAGAGGATTTGACTTATCGGAGACATCGTATTGATCAAAATTGCATTTTAAATCAGCCTCGCTAAAAAAAGACTGCACGAATTGCTGCTCCTTTAATTTTACGACTTGATTTTGATGTGTAGCAACTAAATGAATATTTACTAATTTCTGAGTTTCTTGAGCATAAAAAATGCTCCCCGTAATGAAGAGCACAATAAATATTGAAAAGAAATTTTTGAACATCTCTTTTATAAATGAAGGAAATTCTTTTTAGCCAACAATTCCTCTTCAGACTCACGATAATCAGGATCATCAACACAACAGTCAACAGGACAAACTGCAGCACATTGAGGTTCATCGTGAAAACCTACACATTCAGTACATTTATCGTGTGAAATAAAATAAACATCCATATTCACAGGAGCAAAAGCATGTTCTGCATCAATATCATTACCATCTAATGTGGTTAGCATTCCTTTCAAGGAAGTTCCATCAGAATACTTCCATTCAGCACCACCTTCATAAATTGCATTGTTCGGACATTCTGGCTCACATGCCCCACAATTGATACACTCATCTGTAATCGTAATCGCCATAACAAAATCAATTTTTGTACAAATATAGTTATGCTTTATGAAAACTTTAGTTCTTCTGCATATAAAAATAGAACTTAACGTAACTTTGTATCGTGAAACAAGAAGATATTATCAATGGATTTGTCCAATTAGGAGCTATTTTTAGACAATTAAGCGCTAATGAACCTTGGACAATTGAGAAAAAAATAAGTGAAAATTCCTATGACGGGTTCTCATTAGCAATCGAAAGAGAAGTATTTCATAATGGCTGGTTTGAAGAGACCATGATCAAAAAATCATTACTTGGAATTTCGACTTGGCTCAATTTAAACACCCTAAGCAATTGGTCAAAGCAATATCCTTTTCAAGAAAAGAGTAAAACAATTGCTGTAATCATGGCGAGTAATATCCCATTGGTTGGATTTCATGATTTTCTATGTGTATTAATATCAGGAAATAAAATTCAAATAAAGCTGAGTACAGAAGATAATCGACTGTTCAAGTGGATTAGAACTGCCTTAATTGAAATCAATCCTGAATTTGTTGAATTAATTCATATTCCTGAAGGAAAATTAAGCGGATTTGATTCCGTCATAGCAACGGGCGGAGGAGCGTCTGTGCTGCATTTTAGTTCCTATTTCTCTCATGTCCCGCATCTTTTTAGAGGCAATAGAAGTTCTATAGCCGTATTAACAGGTAAAGAAAGCGATGCAGATATGAGAGCGCTTGGAAAAGATATTTTTGATTATTTCGGAAGAGGTTGCCGCAATGTAAGTCATCTTTTACTTCCAAAAGATTTTGAATTAAATCGTTTTTTTGAAGGAATTGTTTCCTATTCAGAAGTGATTAATAATAAGAAATATGGGAATAATTACGATTACAATAAGGCCATTCATTTAATGAATCTTTTGCCATTTCTAGACAATAATTTTATGCTTTTAATGGAACATGAACAACTTCAAGCGCCTTTGTCTATGGTATATTATCATTATTATTCCAATGAAGAGGAAGTCAAAAACTATTTGGAAGTCCATAAAGAACAATTACAATGCATTGTAGGCATAGACTACTTGCCATTTGGAAGTACTCAAGAACCGCAGATTAAAGACTATGCAGACGGTATTGATACCATGCAATGGTTAAGTAATCATTTGTAAATCACAGCTATTTTTCATCAGCAATTCACTTATTCAAGCGCAATGCTTAACTTTGTTAAATGTCATTACTAAACCAAAATGCGATTCGCTATAAAACATTAGCAGAAATTGAAATAATGCGCGAAGCTGCACAAATTGTTAGTCGAACCCTAGGAAAGATAACATCACTTATGCATCCAGGAACTACTCCAAAGCAATTAGACACACTTGCTGAAGCATATATTCGATCGCAAAATGCAATTCCTGGATTCTTGGGATTATATGGTTGTCCAAGTACTTTATTGATCTCAGTTAATGAGCAAGTAGTGCATGGTTTACCAACAGATCGTCCGTTTCAAGAAGGTGATATTGTTTCTGTTGATTGTGGCTCAGTTTATAAAGGCTATTATGGAGACCACGCCTATACTTTTGAAATTGGTGAAGTAGATCCAGCCAAAAGAAATTTATTAGAAGTAACAAAAGAATGCTTGTACTTGGGTATTGAAGCATGTACTACTTCCAATCGAATTGAAGATATAGGTTTTGCAATTCAACAACATGCCGAAAAACATGGCTATGGAGTTGTACGAGATTTGGTTGGACATGGACTTGGAAAAGCCTTGCACGAAGAACCACAAGTTCCTAATTATGGAAGAAGAGGTAAAGGAAAAAAAATTCAGAATGGATTGACAATTGCCATTGAACCGATGATCAATATGGGTACAGAAAAAGTGAAAACATTAGAAGATCAATGGACGATTGTTACCGCTGACGGTTTACCAAGTGCGCATTTTGAACATGACATTGCCGTAATTGATGGTCAACCAGTAATACTTTCCACTTTTGATTTCATCTATGAAGCCTTAAAAAAGTAAATGATTCGAGAAAAAAAAATAATTGTACTCGCCCTACTCACTGTTTTCGTATATGGCTTGATACTATTTTTCGAAACAGGAATTTTTGTCTTACCCTTTCCCCTATTTGATTTATTGGTCCTAATTGTAGGTATACGATTTGTATTTTGGTCCAAAAAAAAAGATCTCTTAATTATTGGATTGTTTTTGATTGGACTTCTTTGTTCAATGGGAACGCAAGCATTTATTTGGAGTTTTTTCATGGATGGAAAAAATCTCGAGCAGTTTCAAGAATCGGCATGGAGAGATTTATTTTACTTATTGGAATTACTCTTCATGATGGCGACTTTACTTCTTTCATTGGATTATAAAAAGAGAGTCCATTGGTTCTTTGCACCGATTATCATTGCTTGTTTTGTTGGCACTCAGTTTCAAGCTTTCTACCTCGTTGATTTTTTCTGCTTTGGCTTATTTGTCCTATTTACCCTACTAACAAAATCCTTTCGTCCACTTTATTTCATCTTTGTTCTCAAGGCAATCCTAGATTTAGCAGAGATGAGTATGCTCATGCAAGCGAATGATCTCATGAATGGTTAACTAAAAGTTTATTGTCTAATGCTTCCTACAAGCGATATAATAAATAATGACTATCAGCATAAATCAACTGTTTATTCAAAGTAAAGGAACTTGCTTTATTGAGTACAACATATTTGCAACCTTTCCTTTTGATTTGATCTAAATAATCTTCCTGCTGAAGCAAAGCATCAGTGGTATTCCAACCCTTGCGATGCGTAAAATAGAGTTGCTGCGGGTTGCCATTACCGTTAATTGCAATGAGGTCATTTTTATCTGAAAAACGCGAAAGTGTCTTCTCTAACGTTAATTTATAGCGTTCTTCTTTATGAATAAAAAAGTCGTGTTGTTGATTGGCAATACTTTCCACCGAAGCAAGAATTAAGAGTATGAAAACCCATTTATTAAAAGTAAATTCAGCTAAGATTAATCCCACTAATAATGCCATAAAAGGAACGAATGGAACTATATAGTAGGAATGAATAAAAAATATTTCTCCTGATTTTAAAATGTAAACGCCAAATAATATAGCGGTGAGTAGAAAAAACAGAACTTCTTTATATCGCTTTTTATAGATCAACATAAGAAGTCCAGAAAAAGATAAGAAGAAGAAAATAAACCCATGAAAGGAACTAAAATAAAATTGTGCGAAAACCGCTAGCAAATGAGTTTTAATTTGATAAAAACCTAGCGACAACGAGACGCCAGAATTGTACCAGGAACCGTATTTAATTGCCAGAAAAGGATTCCATACAAAATACCAATAAAAGGTAAGTGATATTGCTACGGCAAGCGACAAGGAAGTCCACATCTTATGCTTTAATGAAGTTTCCATTAGAATCATATATGCAATGGGAACAAGCAGCAGTAGAGAAGAGATTTTACTTAAAAATCCCAAGCTGACGAATGTGAAGAAAAAAAGATAAGACCATGCTCCCTCCTTCTTTAAGAAATTTAATAAAAAATACATTCCAATTATAACTAGTGCAATACAGAAAGTATCGGGCATCATTTTACGAGAAAAGGAAAAGAAAATGGAAACACATAATGCGATGCTTGCCATAAAGGAAACATTACCATTAAAATAATGCTTCACTATTTTTCCAAAAGCAAGAATACCCAGAGATGAAACGACTAAATTTATTAACCTTCCATACCAATCGTGAAATCCAAAAACTTTAGCTGTTAGAAAATATAAGTAATTTAAAAAAGGGAATTCCATACCAATAATTCCAGAACCGCCATTAGTTTCATCGACTGCGGGAAAAAACAAAGAGGAGCTGCCTTCATAAAAATTTCGAGCGACCATCAAACCAGTTACTTGGCGCCAATTATGGGCAATTTCTAGAGGGGGGGCAGTAATACCAATCAATCTTAATAAAAAGAAGAATAAAATCCAAACCTCAATTCTCCAATACCACGACTGTTTTTCTATGGTCATATTGACATCCCCTATTTATTGTTGTCAATTACATAAGTCAAGACTTTTTCTATCAAATGCACCCTGTCCTTGCCAGTTACATTGTGCTTATGCATAGGATATGGGAAGAAATCCATTTGAATTCCTAAATCAACAAATTTCTTAACCAAAGCATAATTGTGTTGCATCACAACCACGTCATCAACCGTTCCATGAATGAGCAATAAATCACCTTTAAGATTACCTGCATAATTAAGTAGTGATGCTTTTGCATATCCCTCTTTATTTTCATCAGGTTGATCCATGTATCTTTCACCATACATCGTTTCATAAAACTTCCAGTCTGTTACAGGTCCACCAGCAACACCTACTTTAAAAGTACCAGGTTGACGCAACATTAATGAAGTCGTCATAAAGCCACCGTAAGACCAACCATGAACAGCCAATCGATTGCTATCAATATAAGGCAAGGACTTTAAAAAAGAAACACCCGTCATCTGGTCTTGCATTTCAACTTCGCCCAATTGTCGGTGGATTTGAGATTCAAAGGCAAGACCTCTTTCACCAGATCCACGATTGTCTAGAGTATAAATAATATAACCTTGTTCCGCCATCCAATACATCCAAAGATTCGCTCCATATAACCAAGAATTGGTAATCATTTGAGCATGAGGTCCACCATAGACGTAAACTAGTACAGGATATTTCTTGGTTGGATCAAAATTACTGGGTTGAATCATGCGATAATGTAAAGTAGATCCATCTTTCGCTGTAAGATCGCCCAATTGAGCTTTTCCGATTTGAACATCATTTAATTTATCCGGAAGCGCTACCAGTAATTTAGCCATTTTCCCATTTATAGTCGAAATAAGTGCCTTATGCGGAATTGAACCACTACTAAAGGCGTCATAAACATATTTTCCATCTGCAGAAATAGATACTGAATGCGTGCCTTCTTCCATAGTCAATAGAGTTGTCTTACCAGTTTTCATGTTATAGGAATAGGCCATGGTATTCAATGGACTCTCGCCTGTAGCTGAATAATAGATACAATTTCCATCAGCACTTGAACCAATGATATTTTTGATTACAAATTTATTGTTAGTCAGCTGCTTTAATAATTTCCCATTTAAGTCATAATAATATAAGTTATTATAACCGTCTCTTTCAGAAATCCAGATAAAATTATTCGACAAATTACTTGGAAAAAAAGCTGCATGTTCTGGCTCCGTCCAACTTGTACTTTGTTCTTCAAATAAAGTCTTAAGAAACTTGCCAGTTTGTGCATCGTATAGATTCAGATGCATGTGGTTTTGCGCGCGATTGACCTCCGCTATTATGATGTATTGATCATCTGGAGTAAAACAAACATTGGTAAGATAGTCATCAACAGCACCTGTAGGAGAAATATAGACAGTATTTTTATTCAGACAATTATAAATTCCAACTTTCGGTTGCTCAGATGCCTGGCCTGTCATGGGATATTTAATAGAGGTTAATGTCCCAGGGGTATCATTAATATTCAAGAGGGGGTAATCATGCACTTTACTTTCATCTTTTTGATAGAAAGCCAAGACCTTACCATTATGTGACCAAAAAATTCCACCTGAAATTCCAAACTCATTGCGCGCAATACTTTGACCCGAAACAATATTTTTATCCTGATTATTAGTTATAGCGATAGAAGCGCCTCCCAATTCTTTTAGGTAAAGATTATTATTTATGGTGTAAGCGATTTTTTTAGCGGTAGCATTAAACATAACATTCTCTGCTCCGTCTTCAGCACTCATGAGCTCCTTGCCTGTTTTTGACTTTAAATCCAAGAAATAATATTTTTGACCATCATTTAGGTAACAATGCGTATCATCGATCCATTCCAGGCTTGCAAATGAAGTTAAATTGGAGGATAATATTTGATTAACTTCTGATAGCGTCATCCATACATCTGGTGGAATATTGGTTGTTGATGCAGTGACATTTGACTTGTAAAGCGTTTTCATATCCTTACTGAGGAAGGAATAAGAATTTGATTTTGGAAGCCATTGAAATGACGTGATTCTTTCTGGGCCATAAAGTCGATACTGTTGACTTACAGCGTCTTTCAATGTCAATTGTTTTAACTGTCCAAACGTCAAAGCACTGCTAAATAATAAGAATAAAATTGAAATATTAATTTTCATGAGTTATATAAATTGATTAAAAAATTGTTGTAGGGGACGACCTGTCATAAAAGCATCAAAAAGTAGCTCATCTAAATTATCTTCTAAGATTGTTGAAGCAGGAAAGCTGGTATAAAAGTACCATTGCTTGTTAAAAATTAATTCTTGTATTTGAGCAGGCGCTCTTAATTCTGGTGATATTATTTTATTTTTTGCCCCATGAATATCTCCAAAGAGTGCTGTGAATTTAGGCTCAGTAATAAGAGCTTCAAATTCAGAAAGATTTTGTGCAATTCCTTCCCTTACAGAAAGAACATCGTCTTTTTCCATTTCATAAATACCACCATAAACTCTAAAATGCTCAGGAGTCATTTCAAAATACACGCCATCGATGGACTTACTTTTTTTACCATTAGGGGCAATCACAGCAGAGCACATTTGCTTATAGGGAGTCTTATCTTTTGAAAAACGAATATCACGATTAATACGAAAAACACAATCTTTCGACAACAAATCAGTAAAAGATGGGTCTAAGGCGCTAATTTTACCAATCATATGTTGGGTAAATGCGCTGAAAGGTGTTTTCACATTTTTCTCATAGCGTTTGCGGTTTACATCAAACCAATCCTTGTTATTGTTGGCTGCGAGTTCTTGAAAAAAAGAAAGATAGTCTTGAGAAAAAAAGGCCATATAAATAGATATAGACAAACTTACTAAAATACGCGAAAAAGTGAGTATATATTTGTATGAAAGAAATAAAATAGTATCTTTGCAACCCAAAATAAATTATTAATTAATTGATTAACATTATGAATTCTTACGAAACTGTTTTCATTTTAACTCCCGTTTTGTCTGATGATCAGGCAAAGGAAGCAGTGCAGAAATTCGAAAATGAGATTAAGACCCTAGGTGGGACAATCAAGTTTTCAGAAAACTGGGGATTGCGCAAGTTGGCGTACCCAATCCAGAAAAAATCGACTGGCTTCTACTTTTTAGTAGAGTTTCAAGCTGAAGGTACGGTTATTGCAGGTTTTGAACTGTTGATGAAGCGCGACGAAAGAGTCTTGCGTTTCCTTACAGTACGAATGGATGTAGACCATGTAGCTTATGCTGAAAAAAGAAGAGCAAAATCTGGTAACACAGCCACTGCACAAGCATAGTATTAACCCAGTAAAAAACTAAAAAATGTCAAACGATATCCGTTATCTAACCCCGATTAATATTGATATTAAGAAGGATAAATATTGCCGATTCAAAAAGAGCGGCATCAAGTTCATCGATTATAAAGACCCGAACTTTTTGTTAAAATTGATCAATGAACAAGGTAAAATTTTACCTCGTCGTATCACAGGAACATCACAGAAGTTTCAAACACGAGTGAACAAAGCGATTAAGCGCGCACGTCACTTGGCTATATTACCATATGTTGGTGATATGTTAAAATAATCGATTGTAGAACGAAAAATAGTATTTGAATCATGGAAGTAATTCTAAAGAAAAATGTAGATAAATTGGGTTACGCAAACGAAGTCGTTTCCGTAAAACCAGGTTATGGCCGAAATTTCCTTATTCCTCAGGGATATGCAATTTTAGCTACAGCCAGTGCAAAGAAAGCACATGTTGACATGATGAAGCAAAAGTCTCACAAAGAGTCTAAGATGCTGATTGAAGCTCAAGAAATTGCAGCTCAAATAGCAGAGCTTACGGTCACTATATCAACCAAAGCTGGTGAAAACGGTAAGATCTTTGGGTCTATCAACACCATTCAATTGGCAGAGGCATTGAAAAAAGTTGGTCATGACATCGATCGCAAATCATTAAAAATCAAAGATGAACCGATTAAAGAAATCGGAACATTTGAAGCAGAAGCACTTCTTTACAAAGGTGTTAAGCAAACATTCAAATTTGAAGTGATTAGCGAATAATCAAAAGCAATTCCCAAAAAAGCCATTCTTTCGAATGGCTTTTTTTTTGCTCAAAAATTATTTGAAGAATTGATTGATTTCATCCATGGCATCTACGCCAAAAGTATCATTGTGCCATGCTTTTAAAACCATCTTATTTTCAGAAAGAATATAAGTAGGGAATTGACCTTCTGTTAATTTCAAAAGATCCTTGTGTCGGATTAAATATTCAGGATTGTCTGATCGGACTTTTACAAGACCGTAACCTTTCATTAGATTTAAATACTTATCTGCTTCCTTAGCATTTGAACATAGAACATTAATCTCCAAATTAATTTGCTTATTTTTTTGCATCATAGCAACTAAGGTTGAAGTTGCTTGAATACAATAAGGACATGTAGGCAGGACATAGACGCTTAATTTCTTCGCAGTTGGAAATTCATTTTTAAGTTGTGGGCGATAAAAATCATTTGAAAAATCACCGCTATATATTGGAGCGTAAGCAAAATAAATAGCAAACGGAAATACGAACAAAACAAAAGAGATAAAAATCTTAACTGATTTTAGTGTCTTAATTCTCTTAAAAAAAATCACAGAGAAGAACAGACCAATTATAATCGCAAGGATAAAAGGTATCAATTTAGCCTCTGTCCAGGAAAAGCTTAAGTGAGAAAGAAATATTTCTAAATTATTCATGCATAAAAAAGGGGCTTGCGCCCCTTACAATTAAATTGGAATCTTATTGAATCTCACAATTATATGTGATAGTTCCAGAGGTAGCATCACCATTATCACAAGCTGCTTTCGCATCACTTTTCTTTCCAGTAATTGTGGAGGAAGAAGAAGAAGTTGGTAAAGTGCCTGAAGAGTCTGTCATCGTACATTTACATGTGTAGTCTTTTGAACATGACGCTAAAAAGATTAAAGATAAACCTGAAATAAAAATTACTTTTTTCATAATAAAATGTTTAGTATAAGACAATGATAAAAATAATTTTTGACACTATCTTAATCTTAATCTAAATTATCAAATGTTTTTTGTTTTAGTTTGGCTCTTTTATCCATTGCTTCAATAGTTTCTATTTCATTAGTAACATACATTGAGTACCAGGCAATTGTTGCAGATGGAATTACATCGGTCATCGGCATCATTTCTTCCAAGAAAGTAAATGCGGCCCACTTCAATTTCTTACCAAACAATACATAAACTAATATGGCAGATATTGGAGCAAGAACAAGATCGAAGATCTCTCCAAAACCAGGTATAACATATGAAAGAACACCAAAAATGTCAATAAATATAGCGGCAACTAACTTAAGAATCTTTTCATTTTCATATTGCTTTTTAAGCTGACTTTTTCTCTTTTCAATTTCATTCATAGCTCAGAATATTTTTTATAAAATTAGTGTAAAAATCATTTGAAAAATAGTTTTATGAATGATAATAATTTAATCTTCAGAATAATAAAACAGAAACAAAAGTCACCTCAATATTTTTATTACTTTTGAAAAAAAATCACAACAATGGCAAATAATATATTAAAAGGAAAAAGAGGAATCATATTTGGTGCCTTGAATGAACAATCAATAGCTTGGAAAGTAGCTGAACAAGCGCATGAAGAAGGCGCTGTGTTTGTATTGACAAATGCTCCAATAGCAATGCGAATGGGTGAAATAAATAATTTAGCTGCAAAAACTGGTAGTCAAATCATTCCTGCTGACGCAACAAATGTGGAAGAATTAGAGAACCTAATTACACAAGCAATGGAAATTTTAGGCGGTAAAATTGATTTTGTTTTACATTCTATTGGAATGTCACCTAATGTTAGAAAAGGAGTACACTATACGGAGAGTAATTACAATTATTATGGGCAATCAATGGATGTGTCTGCAATATCACTTCACAAAACCTTAGCGACGCTATACAAGCACGAGGCGATGAATGAATGGGGATCTATTGTTGCACTTAGCTATATTGCTGCACAAAGAATTTTCCCTGATTATAATGATATGGCAGATGCTAAATCTTTGCTGGAATCAATTGCGCGTTCTTTTGGTTATCACTATGGAATCAAAAATAAGGTACGTGTAAATACCATTTCTCAGTCACCAACGGTAACTACTGCTGGACAAGGAATAAAAGGTTTTACTGAATTCATCAACTTTTCAGAACAAATGTCACCTCTAGGAAATGCTTCAGCAGTGGCATGTGCAGACTACTGTATTTCAATGTTTTCTGATTATACGAAGTATGTGACGATGCAAAACCTATTTCATGATGGAGGCTTCTCTAATACAGGAGTAACACAACAAGTAATTGAAAAATTTGGTAACGAATAAAAATATCAATCCTATGTAAAAAGCCCTGAAGAAAATCTTTAGGGCTTTTTTGTTGGCCATGAATGACATCTTATCTTAAATTTTGTAAAATCTATATTGTAGGTAGTAGAAATCCAAAGCGTATGATTGCGCTCTACTTTAATTCCATCCGTTTTAAAAACCATTTGATTTAAATAACCCAATTGAATATTAAAATTTGGATTAAACCTCCACCCTAAAGAAGTAATGAATCGATTTTGATCTAATATATTTTTGGCTATCCCCTTTCCAAATCCTAAGAAAACCTCATCATTGACATTTAAAAATAAAGTGTTATTGGCCATTTCCTTACGACTTAAAGGAACATTTACCATGATGCGATATCTAACACGATTACGATAATTATCTTTTCCTTGCACAAAAGATCCGGTAGAATTACTCCAATTGTCAATCATACGCTGCTCTATGCGATAGCGGTGTTGCAAATCAAATCGACCATATTTCGCTTTTAAATTTACCTGTTCCCAAATACGATTCTCGTGTGATTGGTGATTAATAGGTTGATCGCCGTATTGATAAGAAATAATGGAAGCATATCCAACAGTGAAGGTAATATTTGGATTCTGATAATAATCAATCCCAACCCGAGCTAAAGATTGTTGCCAATCGTTAAAGAAATCTGCTCTGCGCCATTGATATTCTGTATGGACGCCAAACTTCTTGCTTATTTTATGATTACCGGTATACAAAACCCAGGCGTTACTTTGATTAGCAATCAATTTTTGAGTAAAACTTCTAAATACAACACAAAGTACTGCTGCAGAAACCAAGAAAGTACTTAATAAAAGTTGCTTCACAAGACAAACTTACAAAAAATTGTAAATGGTGATTTTCGAGCTAACAAAACTTATGTTAATTCTTTATCTTTGCTTCAAATAATAATGAATAGAATTTCCCATGACAAACCAAGCAGCACAATTCATTGAACAAGAAGACAAATTTGGGGCACATAATTATCACCCGCTTCCGGTTGTTTTATCGAAAGGCCAAGGTGTTTTTGTGTGGGATGTGGAAGGTAAAAAGTATTACGATTTTCTTTCAGCATACTCCGCTGTCAATCAAGGTCATTGTCATCCCAAAATCCTAAACGCTTTAATTGACCAAGCCCAGGAGTTAACTTTAACTTCTCGTGCATTTTACAATGATGCTCTTGGTCCATATGAAGAATACATGAGTAAATTGTTTGGATTTGACAAAATTCTCCCAATGAATACTGGTGCTGAAGCGGTTGAAACTGCCATCAAACTCTGCAGAAAATGGGCTTATGAAAAGAAAAATATTGAAGAAAATCAAGCCATAATTGTTGTTTGTGAAGGAAATTTCCATGGCCGAACCACTACCATCATTTCTTTTTCAAGTGACCCTGATTCAAATAAAAATTTTGGTCCCTATGCTCCTGGATTTATTTCTATTCCTTATGACGACATAGAGGCACTTGAGCAGGTGTTAAAAATGCCAAATGTTGCAGGTTTTCTTGTCGAGCCCATTCAGGGTGAAGCCGGAGTTTATACTCCTTCAAATGATTATATATATAAGGCGCAACAATTGTGTAAAGACAATGGCGTCTTATTTATTGCCGATGAAATTCAAACTGGTATTGCAAGAACGGGAAGTTTATTGGCTGTTTGTGGAAATTGTACTTGTGAACAAGCATGCGAAAGACAAACAACTTATGTAAGACCTGATATATTAATCATGGGTAAAGCGCTTTCAGGTGGTGTTTATCCAATATCAGCGGTAATGGCAGATGATGAAATTATGATGGTAATTCAACCCGGACAGCATGGATCAACCTTTGGGGGAAATCCACTCGCTGCTAAAGTTGCCATGGCTGCTTTAGATGTTGTAGCAGATGAAAATTTGATTCAAAATGCACGCGAATTAGGACATATATTTCGAAATGAAATTCAAAAAATTATTGATTTAAGTGAACTATTGGTCCATGTAAGAGGTAAAGGTCTTTTGAATGCCGTTGTTGTAAATGATTCTCCTGACAGCACAACTGCATGGGATATTTGTGTTGCATTAATGCAAAATGGCTTGTTAGCAAAACCAACTCATGGAAATATTATTCGTTTTGCTCCTCCGCTTACGATGACGAAAGAACAGTTAATGGAATGCATTTCAATTATTGATAGTACAGTTAGAAATTTTATAAAAAAATAATATTTTGGCACATAAAATTAAGTTTGGAACAGACGGATGGCGCGCCATAATTGGCGAACATTTCACCGTTGAAAATGTTGCACGGGTGACCGAAGCAACAGGAATTTGGTTGAAAGAGAATTATGAAAATCCAACTGTTATCCTTGGACATGACTGTCGTTTTGCAGGTGAATTATTTATGGAAACAAGTGCAAAAGTTTTTGTTGCTCAAGGAATTCCTGTGCGCATGGCTCAAGGATTTGTATCAACACCCATGATTTCTCTTGCTGCCAATCAATTCAATTGTGAAATTGGAGTAATCATTACCGCAAGTCATAACCCTCCATCCTATAATGGTTTTAAATTAAAAGCCTTTTTTGGAGGTCCCTTAGAACCAGAAAATGTTCAAGCCATTGAAGACATCATACCTGATCAATGCAGTATTGACTATCAATCGATTGATATTAAAACTTGTATAGCCGAAGAGAAAATAGAAATTGTTCCCATTGCTGAAAGATATGTTGAACATGTAAAGAAAAATTTTGATCTTGATGCCATAAATAATTCCGGATTAAACCTAGTTTATGATGCCATGTATGGTGCTGGACAAGGAGTAATGCCTTTGATTTTGCCTAATGTCGCTTTGTTACATTGTGACTACAACCCTTCCTTCATGGGTCAAGCTCCTGAACCTATTGCTAAAAATTTACAGGAATTATCCAAATACATTACAGATCATAAAAATATTCATTGTGGATTGGCAACGGATGGGGATGCTGACAGGATTGGATTGTATAATGGAAAAGGTGAATTTGTTGATTCTCATCACATTATTCTGTTGTTAATTCATTACATGGTGAAATACAAACAAATGACAGGAAAAGTGGTCATTGCCTTTAGTGTTACACCAAGAGTTGAAAAATTGTGCGCGCATTATGGTTTAACTATAGAGACCACACGAATTGGATTCAAAGAGATCGCTTCCATAATGATTAAGGAAGATGTGTTAATTGGTGGAGAAGAGTCAGGAGGGATTGCTGTAAAAGGTCATATTCCAGAAAGAGACGGTATCTGGATGGGATTAATCATCTGGGAATTCATGGCCAAATCAGGGAAAACGCTAGATGAATTAATTGATGAAGTCTATGCTTTGGTAGGTCCTTTTAAATTTGAAAGGAATGATTTGCACATTACAGAAGAATTGAAACAAAAAATAATATTGAATTGCAAGGCAAATAACTATACTCACTTTGGAAAATATGCCGTTAAGGAAGTTAAAACCACAGATGGATTTAAATATTTCTTTGATGAGGAACGCTGGGTGATGATTAGACCATCGGGAACAGAACCCGTTCTTAGGACCTATGCTGAAGCTCCAACATTAGAAGAAGTTAGAGAAATTTTGAAGGCGACTGAAGATACGATTTGTAAATAAAATTTGGGTTTTCTATCCCAAACCTACATCAAGAATCATCATCACTAGAAAGCCACCAATAAATCCAAGAACTGCCACATCGGTAAATTTATCTCTTTGGGTTTCGGGGATAACTTCTTCAACCACTACAAAAATCATGGCGCCTGCTGCAAACGCTAGCGCATAAGGCAGAATAGATTGCATATAAATAACAGCAACCGCTCCAATTACTCCCGCAATTGGTTCAACAATCGCTGACATCTGACCGTACCAAAAACTTTTAAACCTACTTGCTCCAGATCTACGGAGTGGCATCGCAACGGCAAATCCTTCAGGGAAATTCTGAATGGCAATCCCGATCGTTAAGGCTATGGCACCTGCGTAAGTTGCACCTTCCATTCCATTCGCTGCTGCACCAAATAAAACTCCGATGGCAAGTCCCTCAGGGATATTATGTAAGGTAATTGCGAGTACTAAAAGGGTTGTTTTATGCAGTTGTGTTTTTACACCTTCCGTTTCATTATCATTAAAATTAAGATGTAAATGCGGTAGTAATTTATCTAAGCCAAAAATAAAAATGGCGCCGAGAGCAAAACCAATTGCTGCTGGAAAAACTTTCACGAATCCTTCTCCCGGACTCATTTCTATTGATGGAGCTAATAAACTCCAAAAACTTGCGGCTACCATAATACCGCCCGTAAATCCGAGCATACCGTCTAACATGCCTCGGTGCATTGATTTAATGCCAAATACCATTGCTGCCCCCATAGCAGTAACCAACCAAGTAAATGTAGTCGCTAATAATGCCGCTAATACTGGATCAATCTTTGAAAACCAAGTGATAATTTCCTGCATATTTTTTTCTAAGTAGTGTTTTTAAAGCTATCTGTATACAAAAGAAATACAATTTTGTATATTTGAGGTATACTAATGAAAAAATTATGAAAAGAGGCTTGTTATTTTTAGGATTATTTTTACTGCTTACTGTAGCCAGCTGCAATAAAAATGAAAATACTATTTTTCGCGTTTATGTAGCAAAGAATGGACAGCCGAAAATAAATGCGCAAGTCCGCATTTACGGTGTTAATACTGTAAATCCCCCAACATTAGATATAGTAGATTATACAGATGCAAATGGATTAATTGAATTTAACTTGAATAATTATATCAAATCAGGATCTTATGGCGGTATGACGCTAGATTGTTATGTTAGTCAAACTAAAACGGGACCAGTCGATACAGTTTTTACTGTTTTTGTTAAAGGTTTTGAAACTACCAAGTCGGAAGTAAAATTTTAATTTAAAATGTCACATCTTTCTTCTTTTTAATCCTTGCGCTATTTCGCAAGTTAAATTACCTTTGCATTCGTTATAAATTTCCTTATGTCACAAAAACTTACAAGTCGCGCAGCGGATTACTCCAAATGGTATAATGAGCTCGTTTATCGTGCAGATTTAGCCGAACATTCTGATGTGCGGGGTTGTATGATTATTAAACCATACGGTTATGCCATATGGGAGAAAATGCGTGAAGTTTTAGATGCAAAATTTAAAGAAACCGGTCATTCTAATGCCTATTTTCCCTTACTAATCCCAAAGTCTTATCTAAGCAAGGAAGCAAGTCATGTAGAAGGATTCGCTAAAGAATGTGCTGTAGTAACACATTATAGATTAAAAAATGCTGAAGATGGAAGTGGCGTTATTGTTGACCCAACTGCAAAACTTGAAGAGGAATTAATCATTAGACCAACCTCTGAAACCATAATTTGGAATTCCTATAAAAACTGGATTCAATCCTACCGTGACTTACCTTTATTGATCAATCAATGGGCGAATGTAGTTCGTTGGGAAATGCGTACTCGTTTATTTTTACGTACTGCTGAATTTCTTTGGCAAGAGGGACATACAGCGCATGCTACCAAAAAAGAGGCCATTGAAGAAGCGGAACAAATGCTACATGTGTACGCTGATTTTGCAGAAAACTATATGGCAATGCCTGTACTTCTAGGACGAAAATCAGAAAGTGAGCGCTTCGCTGGAGCTGAAGATACTTTATGTATTGAGGCATTAATGCAAGATGGAAAAGCTTTACAAGCTGGGACTTCACATTTTCTTGGACAGAATTTTGCCAAAGCATTTGACGTAAAATTTACAGATAAAGAAGGGAAATTGGATTATGTTTGGGCAACTTCGTGGGGAGTTTCCACACGATTAATGGGAGCTTTAATTATGACGCATTCAGATGATGAAGGACTCGTATTGCCTCCTGCATTAGCTCCTATTCATGTTGTTGGTATTCCAATTTATCGAAATGATGAAGAATTAGCCTTGATTTCGGAAAAGTTTACTGAATTGGGTAAAATATTAAAAGCGAAAGGAATCAGTTTCAAATATGATAATGATGACAACCGTCGTCCAGGATGGAAATTTGCTGAATATGAATCAAAAGGTGTTCCTATCAGACTAGCAATGGGACCAAGAGATCTGGAAAATGGTCAGGTTGAATTGGCGAGAAGAGATTTAAAAACTAAAGAAATTGTCAATTGGGATGGCATCGAAAATAATATAGAATTACTATTAGAGGCTATACAGACCAATCTTTTTCAAAAGGCAAAGGATTTCAGGACAGCTAACATGAAAAAAGTAGACAGTTACGAAGAATTCAAAGCACAAATAGATGCTGGAGGTTTCTTCTTAGCACATTGGGATGGAACCAAAGAAACTGAAGAAAAAATAAAACAAGAAACCCAAGCTACCATTCGTTGTTTGCTACTAGATGCAGAAGAGGAAGCTGGAAAATGTATGGTAACTGGCGCGCCATCACAACAACGAGCAGTTTTTGCCAAAGCATATTAATCTTGTCTACATTCCACTTTAATGAGTTTGTATTAAACCAATTCGCTAATGCACATAAGGTTGGAACAGACTCCATGTTGTTAGGAGCAGTAATCAATGCATCTAATAATAAAATCGCATTAGATATCGGAGCAGGGACAGGGGTATTGGCATTGATGCTTGCTCAAAGAAATTCAAGCATAAAAATTACTTGTGTTGAAATAGATCAAAAAAGTGCTGAAGAATGCAAAAACAATGTTAAAAAATCTCCTTGGTTTAATCGAATAGAAACCATAAATGCCGAATTTACTCAGTACAATTTTCAGCAAAAATTCGACCTTATTTTTACCAATCCACCTTATTACTTGACCAATAATTCCTCTAGCGAATCTAATGAAAGAACCAAGCATATTACACCTGAAGCGCTTCAGAGCTGGTTGAATAAAATAGCGGATCTGCTTACAAAAAAAGGGGATTTTTGGATGATTTGGCCTAGTGAAACGAGTCTAAAAATTATTGAGATGGCTCATGATACAGGCCTCTATGTTTCAAGAAAAATCAATATTTACAGCAAAAAAAATAAGTTGTCAAGGAATATACTTTGCTTTAATTGTGAAAAAAAGGAAGTGCTTAACGAACAATTGATAATTCGTAATGAAGATAATTCTTATTCGGATGCTTATTGTACACTTACTTCAGATTTTCATTTCAAGGAATTTAATCGCTAGAGCGAAACTGAGAATCTTTGTATTTTATTAAACTGAATTTGATTATTAGTTCATCTTTTCTATTTTTATTGGAGTAATTTGTCTGGCAAAATTTAAATAATAAAACCCATTTTCAAGATTTTCAATGGAAATAGAAAAATCTCCACCTTGTAACAAACCATTTTTTATTTCTCTCCCAAAAGAATCAAATAGTTGATAATTTAAATCCTGTAATTCTCCTATATCTATGTTTATAATTCCTGAACTAGGATTCGGATAAACATTAAAATTATTTGACTTTATACTATTTGTGATTTCGGCATAATTCCCGACCATTTTCACCAAGCCTTCATTGTAAGTCCCTAACCATAAGGTATTATTATTTTCAATCGCTAATGACAATAGGTGGGAATCGGGCAAGCCGGAATTTATGACATCAAAATTAAACCAGTTATTCCCAAAATAGATTATCAAACCATTTTGTTCAGAACCTATAAACACCGTTTGGTCTTGATTAATAACAACAGAGGTCAGCCCATTACTAGGCAACATTGAATTAGAAACATTGAAATTAGTCCACGGTCCTCCGTAGGCATTGTCTAAAAAAAGGCCACCTGCGGGAGATGCAAACCATGGATTTCCCAAGGAATCAATTGCAATGGAACGAGAAGAATTATCAGGAATACCCGAAGAGGCAATGGTAAATACGCTTAAATTATTTAGTTGATCGAAATACACTACTCCCCCATTAATTGTTCCGAAGTATTTTTTACCTTCTTTTCCGATCGCAATCGAAGTTACATTATTAGTCATCATAGCACTATTCGAAGTATTCCATTGTTGCCAAGAAATACCATTAAACATGCTGATTCCTTCGGTAGTTGCCAACCACATATTATTTTGTGAATCGAATTCAATCGCACGAATATAGTTGTCCTGTAAGCCACTATTAAAATTGGTGTAATTTGTCCAATTTGTTCCGTCAAAGGAAAATAAACCTCCATAGGTAGTTCCTACCCAAACCTTACCTAAACCATCTATTTGCAGTGATCTAATGGCATTGTCCGTAAGGGATGAATTACTAGAATTGAAGACAGCCCAGGAAGTTCCGTCAAAACTGGCTAAGCCATCATCTGTTCCTGCCCAAATAAGCTGGTTGATAGTATCCATTTTCAAACAACGAACTGTATTGAATGGTAAATCAGAATTCGATGTATTGTAAACTTGAAACGACAATTGCGAATAACAAAAAATATTTGCTAAACATAAAACTAAAGAAAGAGTAAGCTTATTAGGACAAACCATTATTCTTTACTTATTCGCCTAGTGTAGGTATTATTATCATAAGTAAGGTTCACAAAATACAATCCTGTTGTCAAATTAGAAGCATCAACATCAACTGCTGATTGACCGTATATTTCATTAATGGACTCTTGATAAAGTAATTTTCCATTAATATCAGTTAATGTAAATGACAAGTGACCTTTGACAAAAGGATTAATTTTAAGTTGAAAATGACCCTCAGTTGGATTTGGAAATACATAAAAGGAATTTAAGAAAATAAGTGGGTCGACAATTCCTGCACATGGATTAACTACAGCAGTAACAGCAACACTATCACTATAGCATAAACCCTGGGATACTTGTGCATAATAAACTTGGGAACTAGTCAAAATTGGGGTAATAAAACTATTTCCAGTACCGACAAGGAGACCATTAGAATCGTACCAATTAATTGTCCCAGAACCACTTGCGCTTAGTATTAATGAACCCGAATCGCAGATCGTATCCCCTGTAACGATAGGATTTACTGGGCCATTTACAATTACATCGACACTTGAAGAAGCACTCTCACAAATACCATTCGGTGTAAAAATCTCCCAATCATAGAAATAACAATAGTAAGAGGCACCAGCAGAACATCCAGTAATTGAAACTAATCCGGGAATTTCATAAGGATAAACAGCAGAATTATTGTTGCGATACAAACCACCAGTGGGCATACTTGTTGTTTTCAATCTTAAATTACTATCCAAAGGAACAGCAAAATTTAAATTCACACGGCTTGCGCCAGAAGGAACGTTAACAATCGTACTCTGCAATACAGAACCATCTGATGCTTCTAATTGTATTGAAATATTACCAGCATTAAGGGCATAAACTTTTGCAGATTTCAAGGTAAAAGATTCATAACTATTAAAAATCTCGTATTGGTTAACCGACGAATAACCACCGCCACCAATTCCATTAGTATGTGGCTCGACATTTACCGAATCAGAAAAAGATTGAGTATTGGTAACAAAATAACTTTGTGAACTCGTTAAGATAGGCGTAGTATATGTTCCGCCAACTGCCACTTGTGTTCCCTGTGAATCATACCAAGTTAATTGGCCGGTTCCGCTTGCAGTTAACAGCGCAGTTTCTTCCGCACAAATAGTAACTCCTTGACCAATCGCCAAAGAAGGTGAAACATTATTTACAACAAATGGTAAAGAAGTATTTGTACCACAATAATTGGTAACTGTACAACTATATGATCCAGATTGATTCACCAGAATTGATTGGGTTGTTGCTCCAGTAGACCAAAGAAAACTAGAACCACCTGTTGCGCTTAAGATTATAGAACCACCTGTGCATAAATTACTTGATGCATTGGAAGAAATAATTGGTAATAAATTTGAATTGGCAGGACTTTGCATACTAAGTGTTACTGGTACAGCTGTGTAGTTATTATTCTCGTTTTCCTCTTGAAAATTATTGTTTTTATCTACTTGCATAATAATGTAGTAAGATCCATTACAAGTATTTGGTGGGACATTTATCCACATACCATCTAAATGCTTGCCATAAACATCTGTCCAACCAGATGAGATACCTTGTTCAACTACAGAACAATCATAATTACCTCCTCCTAGATTCCAATTTGGAAAGTTCGAATTTAACATAGTATTACCCGCCAAATAAACGGTATTATCATCACGACAATGTCCATCATAGGTAGAACCCGGTGTTCCACATTGACCATAATCCATTAAACAAAAACCTATTTTCGCTCCTTCTCCTACGATTGGCCAATTTAATGGATTTGGATCTGTAGTTTGAATCCGAAGTGTCATCACCGCCCAATCATTAACGTGATTATGACCATGGGAAGGATGATATGTCATACTTCCTGTCCAAGTATCAATGTAAGACATTACCCCTAAATCCTTTTTGTAAACACGTTGAATTAATAATTGATTCGGATTTTGCGCACCATTTGGACAAGTAAAAGTTCCAGTACTAGGTACGTTAAACACCGTATCATTGCCACATAAAAAAGCACGTTTTCCATTGGCATCTTGTCCACGAACAGTAAAACTTCCGTGACCAATATTAGGCGTTGAACCCGTAACACGTATGCGGCCATCATCAGGTCCTTGACCAGCATAATTTGTACCCGCACCACTTTGGGGATATTCTATCCAACCATTATTAGCAATGCCTTTCCACGAAGCAGTTATATCTGGAAGCAATAAACAATTTTGAGAACCATCTGCGCAAACACACGAGGTAGCATTCGTTGTTGTGCATTGACTTTTAGCAACAAAAAGAAAACACAGAAAAACGGAAAGAGTGTAGATTTTCAACATAATTATCATTTTAGTAAGATTAAATTAAGAAAAAAATATGAATAATCTCACATTTAAATATAAACATAACATGAATGTAAGTGTCTAGCTGAATGATAGATGAGTGAACTTGGGGACCTTAAAAAAAGGAGGTAACTATTTATTTTAGTCACTTTAAATTCCCCCTAATGCCTGCAGCTATTATATGGCGCTGAATAAAAAAAGATTTAAATCTAGACTTAGGAAAAGGATTTTAAGTTATAATTGATTTAGCACTTCTATTTCAGCGAAAAAAAATAATTTACATGTATCTTGTGTAACCTAAGTTGCCTTTAATCTATTCATTGTAGCTATCTTTGATTCATGAATAGCCCGATTAAAAAAGGTACTAAAATGTACAGCATTTTAAAATTTAAATGCCCAGCTTGTCACGAAGGTGCATTTCTAGTATCTACACCATATGACCTAAAGAATGTAGGTGATGTTCGAGAAGTTTGTGATGTTTGTAATCAAAAATACAGCAAAGAACCAGGTTTTTACCAAGGAGCTCTATATGTGTCGTATGGACTTGGAGTAGCTTTATTTGTTACAATTTGGGTTTCTTGTAATTTAATTTTCAATATTCAGAATGTTTGGATCCAAATAGGAATGGTTGCTGGCGCATCAATTATTCTAGCACCATATCTTTTTGCTTTATCCAAAATAATTTGGGCCAATTTATTTATTCCTTACAATCCAAATGCTAAGTCAAGAATACAAGAAAGAACTTATTGACCAAACTCTTGGTTATCTGCTGGAAGATAATCTTCTGGAAGAAATGTTACACGTTGCTAAGGTTAGAGAAACGCATCCCCATGAAATAATTGTTCATGTGGGAGATACCCTTCAAATGATACCAATTGTTGTCAATGGATCCATAAAGGTTTCCAGAGAAAATGAAGCCGGTGAAGAAATACTATTATATTATATCGAAGGTGGCGATACTTGTGCCATGACCTTACAATGCTGCACGCGAAAACAAAACAGTCAGATCAAGGCGACTTCAATGGAGTCCTCGTTATTACTTATGTTTCCAGTGGAACATATGGAAAAATGGATGGATACATATAAATCATGGCGCGAATTTATTCTTCAATCCTATCAAGGAAGAATGATGGAGCTGTTAGATACGATAGATCAAATTGCATTTATGCGCTTAGATGAGCGCTTGCTGAAATATCTAAACGATCAAGTAAAATTATTAGGCACTACAGAAATACACCACACCCATCAAGAAATTGCAGATGACTTGCATTCATCAAGAGTGGTAATATCAAGACTTTTAAAGCAACTTGAAAACAAAGGAATAATAAGCCTGCACAGGAATAGAATTATCCTCAAAGATTTTTAATTCTTAGGCCTTATTTTTTTACTTTTGTTTCATGAGTAAAAGTATACTTGTTGTTACAGGATTACCTAGATCAGGCACTTCCTTGATGATGCAACTTTTAGAAGCCGCGCAAATTCCAATTTTAAGCGATCAAATTAGAGAAAAAGACAGCAATAACCCAGAAGGATATTATGAATTGTCAGCAGTAAAAGGAATCGTAAAGGACAATAGTTTTTTAGAAAAAGCTAGAGGCTGTGCCGTAAAAATTGTGGCACCTCTACCCCTATTTTTAGATAAAAGTCAATCCTATAAATTTATTTTTATGCAACGAGACCTCCAAGAGGTTTTGGCTTCACAAGAAGTAATGATTGGAAAAGATCAAAGTACAGAAAGAGAAAAATTCAAGCAATTATTCAATCAACATCTTGAAAAAACCATTGCCTTCATTACTCAAATGAATTGGCCTGTCCTGTTTATCTCACATCAAGCATTGCTCAAAAATCCACATCAAGAAATTGAAAAATTAATCGACTATCTTGATCTTAATATTAACGCATCTGATTTAGTACCTATCATTAAACCACAACTTTATCGTCAACAGCATGTCTAAAGAGAAAAAAGAAGTTTTTGAAGTAACAGCACAAGGGTCACTTGGATTACTAGCATTAGGTCATATTGGCATTATAAAATGGAAAGCCGCAATGGAGGCAGAAAACAACCTGAAAGCAAAGAAGAAAGATGTCAAAAAATAAACAAAAACTAATTGTTTTAGGTTGGGATGCGGCGGAATGGAAAGTGATTAATCCACTAATGGAGCAAGGAAAGATGCCGAATCTAGAACGCTTCCTTAAAAAAGGAGTTTACGGTAAAATTCAAACGATGGATCCGCCATTATCTCCTATGTTATGGACCAGCATTGCAACAGGAATGCGTGCTGACAAACATGGAATTATTGGATTTATTGAACCTACTCCAGATGGAGAAAGTCTGCGCCCAGTAACTTCTACCTCAAGAAAAGTTAAGGCCATTTGGAATATATTAAATCAAAAATCATACAAAAGTAATGTTGTTGGATGGTGGCCAAGTAATCCGGTAGAACCTATTAATGGAGTAATGGTGTCTAATTTATTTCAAACAGCCAGCAAACCCCTTGAAGAAGTATGGGAAATTGGTCCCGAATCCGTGCACCCGAAATCCCTAGAGGCAACTTTAGCTGCGCTACGCGTTCATCCGCATGAAATTACCCTTAGTATGGCTTTGCCTTTCTTACCTAATTTGGGTCAAGATAAAACTTTAAGAAAAGACAAGCGAACGCTAAGTGTATTAAAAACCATAGCCAATGCAGCAACTGTTCATGCTTGTTCCACCTATTTAATGCAAGAAACTGAATGGGATTTTATGGCTATTTATCATGATGCTATTGATCATTTTTCTCATATAGGGATGCGATATCATCCACCTAAAAGACCTGAAATTGATCAAAAAGATTATGATGATTTTAATTTAGTAGTAGAAGGGGCTTACCGTTTTCATGATTTAATGCTCGGTCGAATATTAGATATAATAGAGGAGGATACCACTCTTTTAATTGTTTCTGATCATGGATTTCATACAGATCACCAAAGACCTTTATATATTCCAAGTGAACCCGCCGGACCTGCAGTAGAACATAGTCCGTATGGGATCTTTGCGATGGCAGGACCTGGAATCAAAAAAGGAGGTCAAGAAATAAGTGGCGCTAGTGTTTTGGATGTTACTCCTACCCTGTTGCATTACTTAGGTCTAGCAGTTGGTGAAGATATGGATGGGAAAGTGTTACATGCTTGTTTTGAAAACGCTAAACCTGTAGAATTTATTCCAAGTTGGGAAGGGATAGCGGGAGATACCGGTATGCACGACAAAAATAGAAGAGAAGATCCTTGGGAGGCGCTGGATGCTTTACAGCAATTGGTTGATTTAGGATATATTGACGCCCCGGACGATGATAAATTAAAAGAAGTTGAAAAATCAAAAAGGGAGAATCAGTATTATTTGGCCCGAAACATGCTCAACGGAGGAAATTATACAGAAGCGTTAATAATATTGGAAGAAATCTTTAAAGCATCACGGATTGTTCGATACGGAAATCGTTTGGCCTTCACCTATTTAGCGCTTAAACAGTACCAACAAGCAAAAGATATCTTGTTACAATTAATTGAATTAAATAAAGAAAAACAAGCACTTAGAAAGAAAACTGAAGATCCCTTCGGAAATGCTGAATTAGAAGAACCTATGTATTTACAGTACATTGAAGGATTATTGTATTTGGCTATTAACAGACCGCGAATTGCCTTGCCTATTCTTGAAGAGGTACAGAGGAAAAATCCAAATAACTTTCAGGTTGCTATGAATATTGCTCAAATTCATAACCAACGGAAAAATTTTTCAGCTGCAGAAAAGCAGTTTATTCGTGCCTTAGCCATAGATGATAGAAGTGCAAAAGCACATCATGGTCTTGCCTTAAGTTTATTGCGCAGAGATGATTTTGAAAATGCAATCGACGAATTACTTCTGGCAATAGAACAAGATTTTTACTTGCCATTAGCACATTATCATTTGGGAGAATGTCTATTTAAAACAAGGCAATATAGCGAGGCAAGTCAAGCCTTTGAAGTGGCTATTCGTTTAGCTCCAGGATTAACAAAAGCGCATCAATGGTTGCAAGTTATTTATCGTGATCAGATTGTTAATCCAACGAGAGTTGAAGAAATTAATAACTTTCTGGCAAAGAATATTGTCAGCAGCATTTCAATCTGCACCAGTGTTGATGGAATCGATACCACCTCTCTTTTTGAAAAACTTGCTGCAAATGGGATGAAAATTAATAATTCTCAAGCAATTAAGGATCAAATAAGCACACTTCCCCAATCGAATGCATTTTTAAGCGAATTAAAGAATGAAATGATTTTTGTTCCATGTCATTTACTTTCCTACCTACCCTCTAATTATTCATATCGCCTACTTCTTTTGAATGATGTGCAAAACCAAGTATTAAACAATTTAAAACTAAAACACAAATCTCAATTTTTAGATGGTGTTGTACCAACAGATTTAATTGTAAAAATGAAAAAAGACCAAGAAAAAATCACGATTTGGATGGCTTCTCAAACAGATTTACCCTGCCATTACCTTGATATAGAAACCTTTGTCAAGGAAGAAGAAGACAGTATTATATTGTTAAAAAACTTTTTTTATGCTGATTAATTAAGTTATTATTATTAATTTAACTTCAGATTTTAAAAGCGAAAAATTTTAAACTATGAAAACTGTTACACAAAACAAATCTTCCAAACTTGCTCGTTATACTGCAGTTGCAGGTGCTGTAATAGCTGGAAGTAATGTAAATGCTCAAATAGTATACACTGATTTAGTACCCGATGTTGTATTAGATACCTTGAGTGCACCCTATATGTTAGATTTCAATAATGATGCTAGTCCTGATTTAGTTTTTGGTGCACAACATTTCATTGGTTCTGGATCTCAAAGTGGAATTCAATTTACTTATATCGGAAATGGTGCTGTAGTTGGAATTCCTGCAGGAAATGCTTTAATAGGAGTTGCAGGATCAAGTTCTGCGTTTGATTTAACAGCACTAAATGCTGGTGACCCAATTTCTTCTGCTCAAAATTTCGGAGCTTCAAGTTCTAACGCACTTGCTTTAAATGCTGTAATTAATGCTGGTATTGCAGGAACATTTCCTGTGACACAAGGGAATTTCTTAGGCGTTTCTAATAAATTTTTAGGTGCTCGCTTTGCCATTGCAGGTGCTACGCATTATGGATGGGTGCAATTGTCAGCCAACCAACTTGCCGATCAATTAACCATTCATGATTATGCTTATAATGCAACAGCAGATGCAGCGCTTAATGCTGGTCAAATGGTGGGTTTAGAAAATGTAAAAGTAGAAGATAAAGTAACGATCTTTACTACCTTAAACAATGCTAACATTAATGTAACACCAGATTTAATTGGTGGAAATATACTAATGGTTGCTATGAATGGTGCCATAGTATCTAACAAGAAGATCACTGACATCAATACTGAAATAACTTTTGAAGGAATTGAAACAGGTATTTATACTATATCAGCGCAATTTGAAGGTGGAAATGTTTCCAAAAGAGTTTATATCAAATAATATAAAATCAACTTTACAAAAGCGGGCCTTGCTCGCTTTTTTTATGCAAATAAAAAACATGAATAAAAAAATAATTTACAGTGCGCTATTTCTACTTCCTTTAATTGGCTTTGGACTTAGATATCAATTGAATAATGAGAAAATTACTACCAAAAGTCCACAAAAGGTAATTTCAAAAAATAACTTGGAAGATTCTGTTTTTAGTCTTGTAGCCGTTGGAGATATTATGATGGGGACCAACTATCCAAGTACTGATGGTTTGCCTCCAAAAAGCACTAATCTATTAGATTCAGTTCTTGAATATTTAAAAGATGGTGATCTAACTTTTGGGAATTTAGAAGGCTCTATGTTTGATGGAGAGGGAACACCTAAAAAATGTTCTAATCCTGCTGTTTGTTACGCCTTTAGACAGCCTACTTATTTTATGAAACAGCTGCAAGCTGCAGGATTTGATTTATTTTCAATAGCCAACAATCACTTGGGTGACTTTGGAGATATCGGCAGAGCAGCTACTTGTGCTACTTTAAAAGAGTACAAAATGAAGTTTGCAGGACTAGAAAGGTGTCCTTGGGATACCTTAACGGTGAAAGGAGTTAAAATTGGTTTTACCGCTTATGCTCCGAACACCCAATGCTTACAAATTACAGATTATACTACCTTGACAAAAACCGTAAAATTATTATCGGCGACTTGTGATATCGTAATTGTTTCTTTTCACGGTGGTGCGGAAGGGAGTTCCAAAAGTCATGTTCCTAAAATGGAAGAAATCTTCTTGGGCGAAAACAGAGGTGATGTCTATAAATTTGCAAGAGTTGCCATCGATGCAGGTGCCGATGTAGTTTTAGGTCATGGTCCGCATGTAACAAGAGCGGTGGATATTTATAAGAATAGATTTATTGCCTATTCCATGGGGAATTTTTGTACTTACGGAAGTTTTAATTTGAAAGGGATCAGTGGACTTGCTCCGATTTATCAGCTTAAATTAAAGAAAGATGGCACTTTCATTTCGGGGAAAGTAATTCCTACTATGCAAAAAGGTGAGGGTGGACCATTATTTGATCCAAATAAAAGTGTGTTTCAAGAAATTAGAAATTTAACCAAATCAGATTTTCCTGACAATGGATTTCAACTCTCTGAAAATGGAATTTTTTCTTTTAATTGATTTTATTTATTCCCTGAAAGCATAAATTCTGATGTTGTGTGAAAAACAATATCAGGATAATCTTGCTCAGCCATCGTCAATAAGAAAGGTGTTTCTGCCAGAAATACGGTGTAATTATCTTTATCTGTTGCTAAATAATTTGCCTTAGCTCGTTTAAAATTGGCAAGTTGCTCTGCATTGTCACTCGTAATCCAACAAGCTTTAGAAAAATTCCTGTGAACAAAACGACAATTAGCGCCATATTCATGAATCAAGCGATAATTGATTACTTCAAACTGTAATTGACCAACAGTACCTACGATTTTACGATTACCAGGCTGCTGAATAAACAATTGAGCAACACCTTCATCAATTAATTGACGAATACCTTTTTCTAATTGTTTTGATTTTAACGGGTCTAAATTTTCTAATTCTTGGAAAATTTCTGGAGAGAAACTTGGAATCCCTTTGTAGGCCATAATTTCTCCAGAACTCATGGTGTCTCCAATTTTAAAGTTACCTGTATCGTACAATCCAACTACATCGCCAGGATATGCTTCATCAATTACACTTTTATCCTGAGCTAGAAAAGAAGTAGGATTGGCAAACTTCATTTTTTTGTTTAATCTAACATGGTGATAGAAGGTATTCCTTTCAAATTTCCCCGAAACGACCCGAAGAAATGCAATTCTATCGCGATGTTTTGGATCTAGATTGGCATGTATTTTAAAAACAAAACCCGAAAAATTATCTTCCTCTGGTTCCACTCTTCTAACATCTGTTTCACGACCGATTGGAGAAGGTGAAATTTCACAAAAAGTATCTAGCAATTCACGCACTCCAAAATTATTAACTGCCGAGCCAAAAAATACAGGAGCAATATCGCCAGAAAGATATTTATTGCGATCAAAAGGATCGTAAACACTTTCAATAATTTCAATTTCTTCTCGCAATTCTTTTGCGGGAGCATTGCCAATAATGCTGTCTAAAATGGTATCAGACAAACTATCTACTGCGACTACCTCAGCAGCGATCTTTGTTTTATTGGCCGCAAAAAGATTTAAACTTTGATTGTAAATATTATAAACGCCCTGAAATCTATCCCCCATTCCTATCGGCCATGTTAAAGGGCGTACATGAATGTCAAGGGTTTGTTCTAGTTCGTCTAATAAATCAAAAGCTTCCTTACCATCACGATCCATTTTATTAACAAAAACTATCACCGGAGTCTTTCGCATTCTACAAACTTCCATTAAACGCTTCGTTTGTTCCTCCACTCCATTGGCGCAATCAATTACCAGAATAACACTATCAACAGCCGTTAAAGTTCTAAAAGTATCTTCGGCAAAATCTTTGTGACCAGGAGTATCTAGAATATTAATTTGTTTGTCGCGGTATTGAAATGCCATAACAGAAGTAGCGACAGAGATTCCTCTTTGCTTTTCTATCTCCATAAAATCGGAGGTAGCTGTTTTTTTAATTTTATTGTTTTTAACTGCCCCAGCGGTTTGAATGGCACCTCCAAAAAGTAAAAGTTTCTCCGTTAGGGTAGTTTTACCAGCATCCGGATGGGAAATTATCCCAAAAGTTCGTCTTTTTTCAATTTGTAGGAGGTCGCGCATAAGGCTATAAGAATAAAAAAGACCGCCCAGGCAGTCTTTTTATTTATTTCAATAAATTTGAAATTAGAAAATTTCGCTAGCGCTAAAATGAAATGCACTTTCAATTGCAGCATTTTCATCTGAATCAGAACCATGCACAGCATTTCTTCCTTTATTTTCAGCGTATGCCTTACGGATTGTTCCGTCAGCTGCTTCTGCAGGATCTGTAGCACCAATTAATGTTCTGAAGTCAGCAACAGCATTGTCTTTTTCTAAAATAGCAGCTACAATCGGACCAGAGGTCATGTAATCGACTAATTCACCATAAAAAGGTCTTTCAGAATGTACTTCATAGAATTTTTTCGCATCCTCTAAAGACAACTGAGTATATTTCATTGCTTTGATAGAAAATCCAGCCTGGATAATCATATCTAAAATTTTTCCCATGTGCATATTTTCAATTGCATCAGGTTTTAACATTGTAAAAGTTCTATTCGTCGCCATTTTCTTATAAATTTGGGTGCAAAGATAGGGAATATTAAAAATGTAACCTTAAAACAAAGCATTCATTTTATCATTATGACAAAAATAAAATCACTAATCACCTCAACGCTATTCATAACGGGTATAATTATTGCAGCATGTGGCCCAAATAAGTCAGCAGAAAAATCAAACAAAAAAACTCCTTCTCCGGAAAAAAAAATAACTGTTCCTGTTAAAAAGAAGTTGGAGGAAGATAAAAAAACTCCAAAAATTATACCGTCCAAGCTACTTCCAATTCAAAAAAAGATGGACAAAGCACCCAATGAAATTCTAGTGCCTAAGGAATCAATCACTGAGCCTAAAATGAATATCCCTCAAAAATGGTCCGATGCTTTTGCTGCTGAAGAATGGCAAGAGTATTACCATGAAAGCTCAAGTGCTTTTATGAACGGGTGGGAAAAAGAATTACAAAAAGATTCTTCCTTTGTGGTCAACAAGGACGATTTACTGAGAATTTACAGAGGGAAAATGGAAAAAATATTTTATGCTAGTCCAGAATTTGTTGAATATAGCGTCCAAAAATTAAAATCTGAAAGTCAATTTGAACTGCTTGAAAAAAAATATCCGAAGCATTTTAATTAACAAGAGGCAATTTCTTTTTAGCGGCAAATTCGATTATTATTCCAATGGTAGGCTGAATAATTCCTGATGCATTCTCGATATATTTAGTTTGGTATCGCGTTGGATCATTTGGATCAGTAACTGGCGCTCCAGTTGCATCGGTAACCACTAATAAAGTAGGTGCCAAAATAGTTTTGTGCGCATAAGCATTTTGAATATCAAGATAAAAATTCAAGTTGAACTTATCCAAAAATAGTTTCTTGTCCACCCTAACATTCAATTGATGATAATTAGCTTCACGTTGAGTATTCAATTTATTATAATCCAACAAACCAAAACCATTAATATCCCAATTTTGTTTTAGACTAGAGTTAGCTACATCATAGGGAGTGTAAGGCGAACCTCCTGAGAACAACCAACGCATTCCGATTTCCCAACCATTTTTGAATCGTTTTCCGCCTGTTAAAGAAACAATGTTTCTACTATCCCATGCTGTTGGAACGTAGTTGCCTGATTTGTCTTGAAACTCAGATTTAACGAAAGTATATGCTACAACAGCATAAAATCCTTTGAATAGTTTTTGCTGATAAAGAAATTCAAATCCATACGACCTTCCCATGGATTGAGAACGCACCGCTTCATTTCCAACAACTCCAAAATCAGAACCAACATTCGCCAAGCACAAAGAGTCTTTGGTAGAAAAAGGATAGTAATTATATTTTTTATAAAAACCTTCAACCGTAAAACGTGAACTAATTTCCGTAAGATATTCAGCACCCAAAACAAAATGATCTGCTTGAATATATTTCAAGTCGTTTAGCTTATTGATTAATGAACCTTGCGCATCTCGGTAACCAAGAATGGTATAAGAAGGAAGTTGGTGGTAACGAGCAATATTTCCGTTGATGGCAATTTTCTTAGTCACCCGATAATTCAAAGAAAAGCTAGGAGATAATTGATTTAATAAATTAGACATTTTTTTTGAATAATTGGTTCCATCTGCTCGCAAGCCAATAGAAAGATTCAATTTTTCATTAAACAACCCTTTACTTAATTGAGAAAAAGCACTGTATTTACTTAAAAATAAATCTGATTTAAAATCAATGGTTACAGGCTGACCTTGAATGGTAATCTTATTATAGGTGGAATTAAAATATCGGGCGTATTCATAACCAGCCCCAACATTCCAACGCCAACCGTCTTTTTTATAAGTATGCTCAACTCTCACCTTGTTTTCAGCTTCAAAAGAAGTGTAATCCAATAGTTTATTGGCTTGAGTTTCTATAAAATCCTTGTAACGCGTTGATGAATTATTCAACATGTTGCGACTGATAACGATATTTTGAATCCCATTTTTACTAGAATGCATATAATTAACTCCTAGGGTATAATTCCATTGTTGTTGTAGCGGCAAATTTCCCAGTATGTAATTATTCGATTCAATTTGAGAAGAATCTGTTAAATTATCATTCGCACTTTTATTTAATCTAAAATCATCGATGGCACCCAAACCAATTACAGATAGTTTACTATTCTTATTAATCTTATAATTATACTTAAACTGAAAGTCATTATAGGTAGGTAAGATAGGCAATTTCAATGCTGCAAATAGAAATTGCAAATAAGACCTGCGGGCAGAAAAGATAAAATTCGAATTTTTACCTAAGGGGCCATCCAATGTAATTGCGGCATCACTAGAACCCAAAGCAAAATTGGTTATTAATCCATCACTGTTACCTTCCTTCTGCTTGAAAGCAATCACACTACTCAAGCCATTGGCTCTATTGGAAGGAAATGCTCCTGCATAAAAATCAACTTCTCTGATGAAGTTTACATTTAACAATCCAACAGGTCCACCGCTACTTCCTTGGGTAGCAAAGTGATTGATGTTTGGAACTTCAATGCCGTCTAAATAAAATTTATTTTCTCCAGGTGAACCTCCTCTAATGATGATGTCATTTCTAAATGTAGCCCGAGAAGCGACACCGGGAAGCGCTGCTATTACTCGACTTACATCGCGATTGGCTCCGGGTAATCTTTCAATTTCAGTTGAATTCAATGTCTTTAATGAGACAGGTGACTCTACATTTCTTAAAAATCTATTTCCATTGATAATTACCTCTTTTTGATCTTTAAGAATAAAATCTAAATTAAAGTCTAGTTCAATTGAACGCGCATTGGTAACCAAAATTTCATTGATGATTTGATCTTTAAAACCAGGACAACTTGCTTTGAAGGAATAGATTCCAGGGGCAATACCTCTAATTTCATAAGAACCGTCTTCTAGAGAAATAGCTCCTTTTTGCTGATCAAGAATAGAAATTTTAACAAAGGCAATTGCTTCATTGTTGGCAGCGTTTAAAACATGTCCTCGCACCAATCCATTTTGAGAAAATGAATTAAAAGACACAAAAAACAAGACAATTATAAAAAGAAGATGTGAGAATTT
Organism: Crocinitomicaceae bacterium; assembly: GCA_044339115.1. Taxonomy (GTDB): domain Bacteria; phylum Bacteroidota; class Bacteroidia; order Flavobacteriales_D; family Crocinitomicaceae; genus UBA952. Next base: position 45,764 of record JBIIWA010000006.1, on the reverse strand, counting down.
CATTAATGAATTTTTAATTTTGAAACAACTACTATTTGAATTTGTTTACAAAATTAAAAATCTTTGGTAGTTCTGGTCCATGTTTGTGTGCGGTAAAATGGCCCAATATAACCTCTAACATTTAATTTATCTGGTTTTGAGGCATCGATCCACATTTTAACAGTATATGTTTTACCGTTCTCTGGATCTACAATGGTGCCATCTTCCCATTCACTTCCATTCCATTCTAATCCGCGAACAATTTGCAAACCGTCTAAAGGTTTATTTTTTCGATCATCTGTACAAAGTGTACATTTTGGGTTAGGACCTCTACCCTCTCTTGGATATAAATAAATGATTTTTCCGAATAATTCCCCATCAGATTTATAGAGCTCTACGATAGATTTTTTCTTGCCTGTATTATCGTCTATGGTAATCCAATTTCCCAGGCAACTTTGAGCGAAAGTGATTTTAGTAACTAAAATACAAGCAAATAATAGTATAGATTTCATGTTTTTTATTTTAAAGATAAACAAAAATTAATAAAATTATTTAAAATGACGTGTCCTTTTTCTGTTAGAATAGATTCTGGATGAAATTGAACACCAAATTGATAATTTTCCAACACCTCTAATCCCATAGCTACCCCTTCCTCTGATTCGGCAATGAGAAAATCTTGTGAAAGATCGACTACTTTCCAACTGTGATACAATCCCGCTTGGAATTCCTGGGGTAAGTTTTCAAATAATAAAGAAGGTTTATGTTGAATAACTTGTGTACTTACTCCATGTTTTACTTCCAATTGATTTTCAAGCCTGGCACCTAAAAACTCAGAAATGCCTTGCATACCTAAACAAATTCCTAGAACCGGGACTTTACCTTTACAAATATTTAAAACCTCAAATAAATTCTTTTTTTCTTTAGGAAGACCTGGACCTGGAGAAAGTACAATGCCATCAAAAGACAACAAAGAATCCAAATCTAGATTGTTTTCCCTAAGAACAACTACCTCACAATCTAAATTTCTGAAGTAATGCGCCAGATTGTAAGTAAAAGAATCGTAAAAATCGATGATTAGTAGTCGCATTTGGAGGTTTTGTTTTTACTTTGCAAAAGTAGCAAAGAGAATAAAGTAAATTTGAAAATAATAATAAAAAATAAAATGAGTAAAATATCCATCCAAATACCACAAGCTCCCCTACCAATTGGCCCTTATAGTCCTGCGATATTAAAAAACGGCACCCTATATATCAGTGGACAAGTTCCTTTGAATCCAACAACAGGGAAATTAATAAATGATGATATTAAAGCAGCGACCCAACAGGTGATGGAAAATTTAGAGGCGCTATTAAATGCCGCTGACATGGGATTTGATGATGTGGTAAAATGCTCTATCTTTATGAAAGACTTGGGAGATTTTCAAGAAATGAATGCTGTGTATGGAACTTATTTTAAAACTAATCCGCCTGCTCGCGAAACAATAGAAATAGCAAGACTTCCGTTAGATGCCATAATTGAAATTTCTTGCATTGCCATAAAATGAAAATGAACGCTAACCGTTTTGATTTAAGTATTATCATCGTTAACTATAATGTTGAGTTTTTTCTCGAGCAGTGCTTGAATTCAGTTGAAAAATCCCGACAAAATTTAAATATCGAAGTTTTTGTAGTTGACAATAACAGTTCCGATGGTTCTATGTCAATGGTTGAAAGAAAATTTCAAAGCGTTCAGAGAATTGAAAACAAAGAAAACTTAGGCTTTGCAAAAGCAAACAATCAAGCCATTGCCTTAGCTTCCGGAAAATATATACTCTTACTCAATCCAGATACGGTGATTGAAGAACAAACACTGAGTCTTATTTTTCAACGCATGGAAGCAGACGAAAATATCGGTGGATTAGGCGTTCGAATGGTGGATGGAAAAGGAATTTTTCTTCCAGAATCTAAAAGAGGATTACCAACACCTGCAGTAGCGTTCTATAAAATATTTGGGTTTTCAAAGCTCTTTAAGAAATCTAAGCGCTTTGGTCGTTATCATCTGAGTTACTTGCCTGAAATGGAAGAGCATGAAATTGATATACTCAGTGGAGCATTTATGTGCATGCGAAAAGATGTTTTAGAACAAATTGGTTTTTTAGACGAAACCTTTTTCATGTATGGAGAGGACATTGATCTTTCTTACAGGATTCAAAAGGCAGGATTTAAAAATTTATATTTCCCTCAAACGAGCATCATTCATTATAAGGGAGAAAGCACTAAGAAAAGTTCTGTGAATTATGTTTTTGTTTTTTATCGAGCCATGGTGATTTTTGCTAAAAAACATTTTTCACAACAGAACGCCTCTTTATTTTCCTTAGCTATTAATGCTGCGATTTATTTACGTGCAGGAATAGCGATTGTACAACGATTTATTAAATTTTTCGGCCCTATTATTGTTCAATCTGCGATACTCCTTCTTGGACTTTTTGCTCTAACCTATCAATGGCAACAGCGTGAAATTACCTTTCCACAAGCAGCGTACCAACTGATGATTCCAACCTACTTTATCATTTGGACCCTAAGTTATTTATTGTGCGGAGCTTTTGACGAACCATTCAAGGTAAGCAAACAAATTAAAGGAATTGTAATTGGAACTGGGTTGATTCTCGTTTTATATGCATTGTTGCCTAAAGAACTTCAATTTTCCAGATTGTATGTACTAATTGGGGGGCTTTGGTATTTTCTTTGGAATATTTTAAACAGATTATTAAAAAATCTAATCAGTGGGAAAGGTTGGCACTTGAATAGAAAAGTTAAACGAAAATTCCTGATTATTGGAGATGAAGAGGAAGTAAAAAGAGTTGATAGTTTATTGCATCAAACCTTTAGTACCATCTCATCGGTTTCTGCAGTAGCAGCAAATGAAAATTTTACTGGAGCAATTGGTGATTTACGACAAATTGAGAAAGTAATTCAAGAATTAAAAATAGATGAATTGATTTTCTGCGCAAAAGATATCAGTGCAAGGCAGATCATTCAAATTATGGGTGATGTGAAATCTGAGGAAATTGATTTTAAAATAGCCCAGCCAGATGCTCAATTTATCATTGGAAGTAATTCTATTGACAACAGTGGCGAGATGTATGTTTTAAATATCAGTACACTTAATAGACCGAGCACTTTGAGGTCTAAACGATTACTCGATGTAATTTTTGCTGTAATTGGTTTATCATTATCTCCCATTCTGATATTCCTATTTAACAACAAAAAACAATTTTTAAAAAATCAATTGGAACTCATTATTGGGCAGAAAACACTCGTTGGATTTTATCGAAATGAAGAGGTGAAAGACCAACATTTACCTCAGCTAAGAAAAGGAATTTTAAATCCTATGGATGGTAATTTGGGTCTTCCAAATGAGAATATGGACAAGGTGAATTTAATTTATTCAAGAGATTATTCATTATTGAAAGATTTAGGCATTCTGATGAAGCATTGGAAAAAATTAGATCGCGTTTAAAAATTGTTGTTATATCTAACATTTTGACTAATTTTACGCTCAAATAAATCAATATTTAAGATGGCTGAAATAGAAATCAGACTTCCCAAAATGGGTGAGAGCGTAACGGAGGCAACAATTACTAATTGGCTAAAACAACCGGGTGACCCAGTTGCCATGGATGAGCCCTTGGTAGAGGTTGCTACAGATAAAGTGGATAATGAATTGCCCTCTGAAGCAGCAGGAATATTGATTAAATGTTTGTTTGAAAAGGATCAGGTTGCTCAAGTTGGAGATGTAATCGCAATAATTTCTACCGATACCAATGCGGTGGTTGCAGAAATAAGTGCTCCAGTGATTGCTGAAACACCATTAATTGTAGCGACAGAAAATAATACAACTGTTGAAGCAATCGCTCCAACTGAAAATATAGAAAATTTTAATACAGGAGATCGATTCTACTCTCCGCTTGTTAAAAGTATTGCTCAAAAAGAAGGACTAAGTAGTTCGGAATTAAATAGCATTTCTGGTACAGGCTTAGAAGGTAGAGTAACTAAAAAAGATTTGATTTCTTATTTAGAAAATAGAGGTGCGGCGCCAAAAGTGGAAGTTGCTGTTGCTGCAAGTACGCCGTCAATACCTGCTCCATCAGCGCCTAAACCTCCAATGGTTATTGCAAGTGGAACAGATGAAATCATTGAAATGGATCGTATGCGCAAGCTGATCTCTGATCATATGGTGATGTCAAAACACACTTCGCCACACGTTACGTCATTCGTTGAGGCAGATGTTACTAATATTGTAAATTGGAGAAATAAAGTTAAAAAGAAGTTTTTTGAGAGAGAAGGGGAAAATATTACCTTCACTCCCATCTTTATTCAAGCAATTGCGCAAGCGATTAAGGATTTCCCAATGATTAATGTTTCTGTTTCAGGTACAACTATTATCAAAAAGAAAGATATCAATATCGGTATGGCAACAGCTCTGCCTTCTGGTAACCTGATCGTTCCTGTAATAAAAAATGCAGATCAATTAAATTTAGTTGGTTTGACCAAAGCAGTGAATCTGCTTGCAAATAATGCAAGAAACAATAAACTAAAACCAGAAGATGTTCAAGGCGGAACTTACACCATGACTAATGTTGGTTCGTTTGGAAACGTCATGGGAACTCCGATTATTAATCAACCTCAAGTAGCGATTATGGCGGTTGGAGCGATACGAAAAATGCCTGCAGTAATTGAAACACCAGAAGGTGATTTCATCGGAATTCGTCATAGAATGTTTTTATCACACTCTTATGACCACAGGGTTGTAGATGGAGCGCTTGGAGGACAATTCGTTCGACGGGTTGCTGATTATCTAGAAAACTTTGACACAGAACAAAATTTTTAAATTACCTTTAAAAAAAATAGAAGTTATGAATAAATTATTTACACTTACCCTTGGGCTCTACATTTCTTTAATGGGATTTAGTCAACAAACAGAAGTAGAAATCAAAAATGTAATTAGCAAGTCTTCCGAGCAAGAATTAATTGGTGAAAACTCAAGATTACTGCAAGAAAACTTCTTTCATTTTGCTGATTTAGTAGCGGATAAATTACTCAGCTTTGACAAGGATAATGCCAACTACAATTACAGAAAAGGATTTATCTTATTGGCGATGAATCAGAACCACGAATTGGCGATGAATCATTTATTAAAAGCAATCAAAAAAACTCAAGTCAATTACGATATCTATTCGGTTTCTGAAAAAGCAGCCTCCGTTGATGCTTTCTTTTATCTTGCAGCGACATATCAAATTGATGGACAGTATGATAAAGCCATTTCGAATTATAAAATTTTTCTTGAAAAGACGGTAAAAAAATCTGAATTGAATGTAAACGCTCAAAACTGCATCAAACAATGTGAAGTAGCTAAAAAAGCAATTGCCTCTGGTCAAGGAAAAGCACCAATCAATATTGGTAAAAGTTTGAATACTTCACAAAACGAATGGAATGCTCAAATATCTTTAGATGGGAAAGTAGTTTATTTTTCTAGTCAATGGCCATGGGCAGATAAGGCAGCTGATGATGCCAAGGATGTTATGTACAACACCTACCCAGATGATGTATATCAGATGTACAAGGAAAAATCTGGTGCTTGGAGTAAGCCAAGTATCATGTCTTTTTCAAATGCTAAAGTAGGTGAACGATTAAGCTATATCACACAAGACGAAAGGAATGTTTTTGTCTATAACAATAGCGGTAATTTCTTATTCAATACCGCTTTTCAAAATGGCGTTTACGGTCCATTAACTCCAATAAAGGATTTAAAAACTGCAAGTGAAAATAGTACTTACCTTCATTGGAATACGCATTACACCCTATCGCCTAATGGAAACACCATTTATTTTGTATCCAATGCAGAGGGTGGTAAAGGAAAAAGAGATCTTTATATGGCTGAAAAATTAAATGGTGTTTGGGGTGCTGCTCAGAATATGGGAGGCATGATCAATACAGAATTTGATGAAGAAACGCCTTTTATGGGCTTAGACAACAATATACTTTATTTCGCTAACAATGGTCCTGAAAGTATGGGAGGATTTGATATTTTTATGGTTCAAAGAGACGAAAACGGCATGTGGTCAAAACCTATGAACATTGGCTTTCCTTTCAACTCACCATCAGATGATTTGTTCTTTACTTTGGCTGCCAATGGAAATCAAGGAATGGTTTCCTCTAATCGTAAAGGTGGAGAGGGAATGTTTGATATTTATGCTCTTGAAATTTCTGCTAACAACAATAATGCATTTTTAAACGGTCAAATTATTAACCCTAAAGGAAAAGCAATACCGGAAGGATCTTATATTATTTTGAAATGCTTAGATTGCAATGATGCAGCAGAGACCATTCTATCTCCACGAATGAGAGATGGGGTTTTTGTGAGCAAATTAGAGAAATGTAAGAACTATGAATTGTCATACTATTATGGTGCTGAAAGTAGAAAGCATTACACCGCAAAATTTAAAACCAATTGCGAAACAAGCTATGAAGAAATAATTCAGAAAGTATTAATAGATGACGATAATAAAATTATTTATCCTTTCCCTTCTTATACCGTTCGAGGTACAGTTCGAGATGAGAAATCTGGCTCAGGTATTCCAAATGCAAGTGTTAGTATCAACATAAATGGAAAAACAGATGTGGTGAATACAGACAATAATGGAAACTATATATCCAATCTCATTAACAATCTTACTTACGAGACTGAGATTAATGGTCAATCAGAAGCAAGTGCTAAAGATTACCTGAACAATTCCAATATGCTTCAAACGGTTCTAGGATACGATTCAATTGTGAAAATGGATATTAATTTAACTCCAGTGATCAATAGCAACATAGGTACATTCTATGTTAACTATCAATTTAACAAGCATAATCTGACTGATTATTCAAAAAATAAATTGAATGAAGTAATCAAAGTTTTAAATGCTAATCCAAACTTAAAAGTTGAAATCAGATCTCATACAGACTCAAGAGGTTCTGCTATGTACAATCAAGTACTTTCAGATTTAAGAGCTAAAACTGCAAGGGAATACATTCAATCCAAAATCACCAATTCACGACGTATAAGCTCTAAAGGATATGGCGAATCTGAATTGCTTAATTCTTGTGCCGATGATGTTCCATGTACTGAAGAAGAGCAATTACGGAATAGAAGAACTGAATTCATCATTATTAAATAATTGATTTCACATTGAACACAGCCCAATTTATTGGGCTTTTTTTTTATACTATAAATGAAAATTAATCTCAAGAAACCACTTTGTGTTTTTGACTTAGAAACCACAGGTACCAACATCACAAAAGACCGTATTGTACAAATTGCTATCGTTAAAATTATGGAAGATGGAAGCGAAATTGAGTACAATGAATTGGTAAATCCTGAAGTAACTATTTCTGATGAAATTGCAGAAATACATGGGATTACAAATGAGATGGTCAAAAATGCTCCTACCATAAAAACTTTAGGACCCGCTATTTTAGCTTTTATCGGTGATGCTGATCTTGCAGGATACAATTCAAATAAATTTGATATACCCGTTTTGGTTGAAGAATTACTAAGAGTTGGGATTCCAGTAGATTTTTCTGATAAATCATTTGTAGACATCCAGAATATTTTTCATAAAATGGAACAACGCACTTTAGCTGCTGCATACCAATTTTATTGTGGAAAGACTATGGACAATGCGCATAATGCATTGTATGATACGCAAGTAACATGGGAAGTATTGAAAGCACAACTTGAGCGTTATCCAGAATTGGATAGTGAAATTAATGCCCTTGCGAGCTTCTCAAGACAAAGCAATTATGCCCTGGTTGATTTTGCTGGAAGACTTGCGCACAACGACAAAGGAGAAGTGGTTTATAATTTTGGAAAACATAAGGGTAAAACCATTGCAGCAGTAATGCAAAATGAGCCTGGTTATTATGGTTGGATGTTAGAAGCGGATTTTCCACATCAAACCAAACAATGCCTTCGTAAGGAGATGGAGGAAATCAAAAGAAAAAAGGACGCCAATAAAGAAGGTGAAATTCAAGATAAACTAAGTGGATTATTAGATAAATTTAATAAGAAATGAAAATAATTTGTATTGGCAGAAACTATAGTGAACACGCTAAAGAAATGGGTTCTGCAACTCCAAGTGAACCTGTTTTTTTCATGAAACCTGATACTGCATTATTGCGTGAAAAATATTTTTTTTATCCCTCCTTCACAAAAGATCTACATTATGAATGCGAATTGGTGGTGAAAATTTCAAAACCAGGAAAAAGTATTGCGCTACAATTTGCTAAAAACTACTACAAAGAAGTTTCGATTGGATTAGATTTTACTGCACGAGATCTTCAACATGCTTGCAAAGAAGCCGGATTGCCTTGGGAAAAAGCAAAATCATTTGACAATAGTGCCGCGGTATCCAATACTTGGATTTCCATTGACGAAAACAAGATGCCTAGTAAGTTTGAGTTTTATCAAAATGGAACTATAAAACAAAAAGGAGATATAACAGAAATGATTTTCAGTATCGATCAAATAATCGCTTATATTTCTCAATTCATCACACTGAAAACAGGTGATTTAATCTTTACAGGGACACCAGCAGGTGTTGGTCCAGTAGCTATTGGGGATCAATTAGAAGGATTTTTGGAAGGACAAAAGATGTTTAATATCGAAGTGAAATAAATTTCCTTATTGCTTAATAAATCGAATTACCTTTTGATTGCTTGCTTTAATAAAGTAAACTCCATTTTTCCAATTACTTACATCAATGGTTGTGTCTAGTTCGAGATTAGAAAATTGAAGCATAGTACGACCCATTGCATCAAATACAACATAGTTCATATTTAATGATTTGCTTTTTATTTGTAATTTATCATGAGTAGGATTTGGATAAATTACACAATCATTTGATGGAATTTCATTAATTGTAAGACTACTATTTGAATCATTTTCAAGATGAAATACTCCACCTAAATCTTGACCAATGAATAAATCTAATTGTCCATCATGATCAATATCATTGATAAAAGGTGCACTATATCCCCCTACATTTATTCCTAAAAATCCATTGGATCTTAGATTAAAATTAGAAGTCAAATTTCCATCAATTTCATCATACAAGAGCAATGTCCCGTCATAATTTCCTATGATTAGATAAGTTGAATCCTGGTGACTAAAAAAATGTGGGCTTGGAAAACCATCAGGATTGGTCGTAGAGACATCAATTCCCCCCAAAAAGGAAGAGGTCAAAGTAAATTGAGGAAGTGTTGCAGTTCCACTATTCTTATAATAAATTATGGTTCCGGTTTTTTCTCCAATGATTAAATCCAACAATCCATCTTTGTCTAAATCGAATAATTGAGGACTTGCAAATTGTCCAACTTGAATCGCAATCCCATTATTATCTTGCAAATTTGAACTCGGTACAGAAAAATTAGGGGAGCTACCAGTTGTTGTGTTTACATATAATGCTAGTTGACCATCCTCTTTTCCAAGGAGCATATCCAATTTACCATCAGCATTAAGGTCACCAAAAGTAGGCGCAATATGTAAACCTAGATTGGACTGAGATAAATTCATTAAATCTGCATCAATAAAAGTAAAGACAGGTAGTGTTAAAGAGCCCGTATTTTTATAATATGCCAAGCGACTTTCTTTATTTAATATGGGTTTATAGGCAAAATAATTAGCGACAATTAAATCATCCAATCCATCGCCGTTTATGTCTGCTAGCACTGGAATAGAGCCTAATCCATGTTCAATCATTTCATTTTGTAAGAAAGAATTGCTCTGATAAATAAAATTACTATTGGTATTTGTCGCTGAATTATGATAGAATAAAATGCTTTTTTCATTTTCTGACACCCCTTTTGCATTGGGAGCAACCAATAGATCTTTAATTCCATCAAAATCTACATCTAAACGATACGCTGCCGGAAAAACCTGCATACTAGCTGATACACTATTTGATGGAAAAGCTGGATCAACACTGATCATTAATGAATTCGTGTTGGGAGCAGACCCCCCATTAATTAATAAATTGAGATTGGTATAAGCGACATCACCTATAATTAAATCTTGTACACCCGAACCATCAATATCTAAAGACAATATAGTAGATCCAGAATGGGCTTTTTCCTCATCATTTGGATTGTTATGGGGTGGCAACATCGGGTTTGGGACATTCCCTGTAACACAAGGTCCATTTTGATCATTCAGAAATAAACTATTAGAAGTAACATCCTCTCTAAATCCTCCCCAGCATTCATTTTTTAAAATATAGATCAGTGAATCAGAATGTCCATATAATTCCCTACTTTGATTTTGATGATATTGAACATGTTCGCCACCAATATGATAGGTCAGAATATCTATATCACCATCAAAATCTACATCAACAAGAGCAGGGATATCGCTTGAACTCACATAAAGTCCCAACTGCATACCATTGTAATCTGAATATAAAAGTTCTTTTACCAAAAGCCACTGTAAACCTTGAGAAAAACTGCCTGTATTTTTAAAAACCTTCATTCCTCCAATACCATAAGTGAAAAGATCATTCTTTCCATCACTATTATAATCGACCAAGGCAGCTCGGTAGCGCAGATCCGAGGGAAATAAAGAGGCTGCAAGAGGATCAAAAGTATAGAAATGATTCACTCCTACTTGATCATGACGGAAAACGCGAATTTGATTATTGCTACGATCAAAAATGAATATATCCAAATCACCGTCAAAATCATAATCAATATCTGAAGGCTGCGCATAATTAATTCCCCCTGCCCATGCCAAATCTAACTTACTTCCTAATTTAAATACTGGAATTGAATCTTCATAATTAAATTGAAATTGAGCTGAGATAGAGGTCCATCTGCAAATAAGAATAAACAAAAGAATGAAAAAACACTTTAAAGACATCCGATTTGATTTAAAGATTAACTTCTTGATGCAAAGGATTTAATAAATCCATTACAGATTTTACTGGACTAAATGTACTGCTAGGAATTTCGACAAAAATAGAGTTCCAATAATACATAGACCCATTCCACAATCCGGGAAGTTCCAAGTAATTAATTTGATTGCCTAGATAATTCTTTTTAACCTTAAAAGAACTTTTAGCATCAACTGATTGGCTCAAATCTATTTCATTTCCTTGTAAATCTTTCGTGCAAAGTACCATCATCACAGGATTAAAATGGGTACTAGAAAATAAATGTTTTGTTTGATCTTCACTTACAATTTGAGACTTCTCTATGATCTGTTTGGTAACAACCCCATCGCGATTTATCATGAAAGGTCCACCACCTGCCAAACCCTCATTTTTTACCATTCCGCAAATTCTTAATGGACGATTGATGATCGAAATCAAGTTTTCTTCCTCTTGAATTCTTGCCAATTCTGAATCGGTATACAACTGGAATTCTTGGTTCAATTTTATCAATTCAGAAATAGATTTAGAAATTTGAATCAATTGTAATCGTTCCCTGATTTCAATTAGCAAACCTGCCAAGGCACTCCAAACCTGATTAGAAGTGCTAGAGTGAGAAAGATGCTGTACATTATCAATATTTTTTACAAATATTAAATCCGCTTTAATTGTTTGAAGGTTGGGTAAAAGTGCGCCATGACCAGCGGGTCTTCTTAGATAATTTCCATCTAAATCCTTTAATGCTTCTTGATGTTCATTAAAAACATAAGCATCTGATACATTTGATTGATAGGAATAGGCTACTTCATAATTTTTTTGATCATTTTGTTCCGCATTAGCGATCACACTTTTTATTAAACTTTCATATTTTTCTTGAATGGTAAAATGAAAAGTAGCCTTTGAAGCGGTAAGAAAAGAAGCTTGAAGAATATGTTCTTCAATAGGGTTTTTCACACCCGAAACATAAGAATGAAATGGAAAAACACCTTTAGGCAATTGAGCATAATCTTGTCCTTCTGGGGCCATCAACAAGTTAAGGAAATCCTTCCAATCCATTTCGAAATTCAAAATATCATTTTGGATTTCAATAGGCAAGAGCTCAAAAAAAGCAAACTGAGAAATATAAGTAAAGAAGCGTTCCACTAAAGCTCGATTTTCGTCATTTGGATTTTGTAAAAATTCATGTATGAACTCAAACATGCGAGAACCTGATCCAGAGGCAGGGATAAAAACACAAACATCTTTTTGAGCATTCTTAAATTTAGATGCATAAAAATCCAAGTGCGTATCCAATATATTTAGGATCCCCTCCCCGACTCTGCACGGACCTTCAATTATTAAGGAAGGACTAACATCAAAAAGATTTTTTCGCTCCTGAGCGATGATTTCAGCGATCATGGTCGTAATGTAAAATCGATTTGTTTTCTTTGCATAATGAATATTGTCTTCGAATTTATAAAATATCAACTGATTGCCAAAGGAAGACATGGAATACATTCTCCTTTTGTATATAAATTAGTTGATGAAATTCTTTGTCAAAAAGTTCCAAACAGTGTAAAACTACAACAAAAAGCACTATTCAGGAATTTAAATAAATCCAAAACTAAAATAAATTTTCACGAATTTGGTGCGGGTTCTAAAAAAATGGATAGGCAAAGAATTGTCAGCGATATTTTTAGACAAAGTGCCACGAGAGGAAAATATGCAAAATTAATCTACCTACTTTCTAAAAACTTTGAAAACAGAGAAATACTAGAATTAGGAACTTCCCTAGGCGTTGGAACGCTTCATTTAAATTGGGGAAATCCTTCGGCAAACATCACCACCCTTGAAGCCTGTCCGAATACTTTCGCCTTTACTAAGAATTATCTCCAGGACCACCTCTATCCAAAGGGTCCAATTAAAATAGAAAATACCTTGTTCAAAGAATTTATTGAAACATCAATTACCAATTTTGATCTGATATTTATTGATGGACATCACAATGGGAGCGCCTTATTACAATACTTAGAAGCACTTGATAAAAATTCAAACGACCAAACCATATTTATAGTTGATGATATCAGATGGAGTAAGGATATGTTTGTCGCCTGGAATCAATTAATTCAAAATGAAAAATACCATCTAAGCATTGATTTTTTCAAGATGGGAATCTTAATGAAAAGAAGCACTCAAATCAAAGAGCATTTTATATTGAAGCTTTAATAAGTAGCAAATAAAACTGCGAACATGTCAGGTAAAGAAGCCTTTATCGGATTAGACTGAGGTGAAAATTTATCTACATCATCTTGTCTTGTAGTCCATTCAAAAGTTTGCGAAAGGTCTTTCGATGAACTCAATTGAAAGTCTAATGTTCTATAACTTGACATATCTTCAGTTACCGAAAGGAGCTTTATTGATTTATTATCATCCAATACATTTGGTAAAGTCTCAAAGTCAGTAGAGACAAAATCATCAGAATTTTGAAATTTAACTTTTACATCATTTTCCTCATTTAGATTCTTGACAGATGCCATAGGGACAATTTTCGATTTCTGTTCAACAGTTTTCTTAGGTTCTTTGTTTTGCTTCACACTCTTAGACTCCATCTTTGCAAGAGCCGCATTATTTATAGGGTCTGAAAGGGCGTTTTTAATCACAACAGTCATGACGGCTAAAACAAGTACTGCGGCAATGGCGCGAAAATATCCTTGCTTATAAAATGGAATTTGGCGCACTGGGGAAGGGACTACAATAGTATTTTGAGGATATGTTTGGGCAAACAAATCGTCTAGATTTTGCTTTACAGATGCAGTAGGCAGTTCCATTGCATTATTTTCACTTTCAATATGATTAAAAGTTTCTTTTAACAAAAGAAAAGTAGCTTCATCAGAACAAAAAGAAGCAATTTGCTCCAATTCTTGCGCATTAAGTTCATTAATTGAATTTTTCTTAAAAATCGTTTCCATATTATATTTCAATTAAAATAGATTGATAATCCTTTAATTTTTCCGCAAGTTGTTTGGTTGCATAAAATAAACGCGATTTCACCGTTCCTTCGTTTATTTCTAGTACATCAGCTATTTCTTTCATAGACAAACCTTGGAGGTGGCGCAAACTAAAAACTTCCCGATGCTTATCGTCTAAACGCTCCATACTTTCATCAAAGGCTACTTTGAAAAATTTATCTTGAACTGTGTTGAGAACATTATCATCTGATTTCAGACTATAGTGCTGATCCAAGCTATTACTGACATTTTTACGCACCTCAATCTTTTTAAATTCATTTTTGCACATATTACAAGCAATCGTAAATAACCATGTTTTAAAAGATCTATTGGCATCAAAGGAAGATGGGTTGACAATTAATTTCGCAAATAGATCATGGACCATATCTTGCGCTTTTTCTTTATCCTGCCACAACATTTTATTAAAATAACCAAATAAAACACCAGAATATCGATGATATATTTCGTCAAAAGCACGCTTTTCTCCCAGTGACAGTTGCACCATCAAGTCCTCATCGGAAAGGGAATCAAATCGTTTTTTAACGATAATCATATTAGTGTTTCTTATTTATTATAGCAGATTTACCCGATTTTAAGCCAATTTCTTGAATAAATGATTTAGTATCTACTTTTGCATATTTGACGATATTAAGATCGTATTCGGATTCCAAATAGAATAGCATGGGTAGATAATTACTGGATAAGTTATTACTTAAAGGACTCTTAAATTTTGTAATATTCTTTTTATTCATAGTGCGCCATAAATCTTCTTGCGTTTGAAGAGTTTTAAGAGAAGGTAAATCTTTTGATGATTGAACTTCAAAAATCAAACCAAAAGGAACCAAGTTGGATTGCAGGGGGACAAAATAAGGTGATGGAATCGTAAGAGATAATGCTAAATTCTTATCCTGGTTAGCCGCACAAAACGATTCTAAAAAAGCAACATTAACCTCCCTTTGTTCCGGAATAGCATACCCCAATTTTGTTAAGGCAGTGCGATAATGTTGACTCTGCAAAAAATCAAGAGAAATAACTGGGATTTGGTTGCTGTTCTTATTTACGATTTGTTCATACAAGACGCAATAGGTATCTAAAAAACCATAAGTAATCAGCGTATTATAATCAGCACTTGACAACAAAACATCAGCTGCATAACTTAATCCTTCTTCACTAATTTGCTCCTCAGCTTTTAACTTCATTAGGTATTTTTTTGCGTCCGTAGTATCTCCAATAATTATTGAATTTGCCATTGACTGGATCAATACATCTGTATTATTGGGCGATAACTCAGCTGCTTTTTGAAGAAAAGGTGCGCGTTCTACATCATAATTTCCAGCCATATAATAAAACAAATTATACTCAAATTCAGCGGTTGAATCTGCTTGAAGTTCCATTACTTTTTGGTCTAATGCTTCTTGCATTGAAGACTCGATAGAACGGGATTGAGGTTGAGAAGAAGCCGATTTTTTAAGTTGAGTAAATGACTTACTCACCACCTGTTTCTTTGAAAAAGAAGCGCTTTCCGATCTTTCTCTTTCCAAACTTGTTTTCGACTTAACACTTTTTTCTTCGAGCGCCTCCTTCTGATAGACCATACTATCCAATACCATCGTTGAATTTTTTTCCTCTAGAACTTGATTGGAGTTGAATTGATTATTCAAACTATTATTTTGAGCAGGCGGTTGCGCTTGCGTAATCAGGCAAATTAAGAAGCTGAAGAAAAGTAGAAAGTACTTCATAACACTTATTTTATTTCATATACATCCATCGAAACAAATGGTTCATTTAAGACATAATTTGAAAAGTAAAGATAAAACCTAATAGTTTGCAATTTTATTTATTTTTATTTCAAGGATATTGAATAAAAGTAATTTGACTAATAATACTTAGTTTTGATCGTTGAACAAGAGCATGAAAAAAAAATATTCGATTTTTCTATTATTAACTGCACTATTATTTCTTTCAGGGATAAATTCCAGTTGCTCAAAAATAAAAGGAAATTCTAAAGGGCATCTTAATTTCTCGATTGACACTTTGGTCTTTGACACCGTATTTACTACTATCGGTTCCAGTACCCAACAATTTAAGATTTATAATAATGAAAATAAGCCAGTCCAAATTGATGAGATAGAATTAATGGGAGGGGCCAATTCGCCCTTTAGCATAAATATAGATGGAGAGGCAAAGGATTTTATCAAAAATATAACCCTGAGGGCAAATGACAGTTTGTTCGCATTTGTTGAAGTCAACTTGAATGTAAACAGTCAAACACTACCTTTAATCATTGAAGATTCTATAAGATTTCGCACCAATGGAGTTGATCAATATGTAAAACTCACTGTATGGGGACAAGATGCTTACTTTCATTACAAAGATTTAAATGAAGGAACGTGGCCCAACGACAAACCGCATGTTATTTATGGTTACGCTGGTGTAGATTCATCCAAGATTTTAAATATCCAAGCTGGGACAAAAGTATATTTGCATAAAAACGCATTACTCTACATCTACAAATCAAGTCTAAATATCAATGGCACCCTAGGAAATGAAGTTGTATTTCAGGGAGATCGATTAGAATCCATGTATCAAGATGTAGAAGGACAGTATTATGGAATCTATTTTCATCAAGCAAAAACATCCACAATTGATTATGCTATAATGAAAAATGGGACAAGTGGAGTACATCTTTTCGGCAATGACATTGGAAATCCAGGATATACTCTAAGCATAACCAATTCAAGAATCTATAATCAATCTCGTTACGGGATATTTATTTATTCAGGAGCAAAAGTCAAAGCCGAAAATTGTCTTATTTCAAGATGTGGTACCCATGCCTTATTGGTTTTAGAAGGTGGTGATTTTAACTTCAATCACTGCAATTTGGTTGGTTATGGAAACTCACAATCCCCTGCAGTTGGGATTAGTAATTTTTACAATGATTACACAACAGGAACAACAAATGTAGGGTCAATTAATGAGGGGAAATTCTATAATTGTGTAATTGCTGGAAAATTAGGGACAGAATTAGCCATGGATACCCTTCAAATGAATGGAGTAACGCTAAATTTTGATTTTAGATCCTGTTTAATCCGTTCAGAAACCGTTTATAATGATGCTTTTTATCAAGATATTATTTGGAATGTCAATCCATTATTTGAAAACACAGTACAGGGCGATTTTATTTTTCAAACTACATCACCGTTAAATGGAGCTGGATTTACAAGTTCAGTGTTGAATGATATTTTTGGTAACCCAAGAAATAATCCCCCTGATATTGGAGCGGTAGAACTTTAAACAAAAAAAGCGTCCCTATTGAGACGCTTTTTTTGTTTAATAAATATTTAATTATGCAGTAGCAATCATATTATCAAGAACCTCCATAACACCTTTTACAGCTTCTGCAGATTCATTTAATAAAGTTTTTTCTGCTTCATTAAGATCTAACTCAATAATTCTTTCGATTCCTTTTTTGCCTAAAACAACAGGAACACCTAAATAGATATTATTCAATCCATATTCACCTTGCAACCATGCGCATACAGGGAAAATTCTTTTTTGATCGCGCACTATAGCTTCCACCATTTGTGCCGCAGCAGCTCCTGGAGCATACCATGCAGAGGTGCCCAGCAATTTCACTATTTCACCACCACCAAACTTAGTTCTTTCGATGATTTCGTTTAATTTTTCTTCAGAGATTAATTCAGTAACTGGAATTCCAGCAACAGTTGTATATCTAGGAAGAGGAACCATAGTATCGCCATGACCACCCATCAAAACTGCTTGAATATCTTTTGGAGAAACATTTAATTCTGTCGCTAAGAACGCACGGTATCTCGCTGTATCTAAAACACCCGCCATTCCAAAAACTTTATTCGGATCAGTTTTAGCATTCAAAAATGCACAGTAAGTCATAACATCCAAAGGATTAGAAACTACAATTATAATGGCATCAGGAGAATACTTAACGATGTTTTCAGTTACAATTTTAACAATTCCAGCATTGGTTGCGATTAAATCATCTCTTGACATACCAGGTTTTCTTGGTAAACCAGAAGTAATCACCACAACATCAGAATCTTTTGTTTTTTCATAATCACTTGTCGATCCGATTACTCGTGAATCGTACAAATTAATAGGCGCTGTTTGCCAAATATCAAGTGCCTTACCTTCAGCAAAACCCTCTTTTATGTCTAATAAGACGATTTCATTGGCGATTTCGCGACTTGCAAGGACATCAGCACATGTTGCTCCAACATTACCTGCTCCTACTACTGTAACTTTCATATGAAAAAATTTATTATTGTTATTTTACCATGCAAAATTAATACAAATGATTAAATTTTCTTTAATTTGATGAACTTTTTAAGTAATATAAACCAAAGAGGCAACCCTAAACTTAAATAAGCGTTTTCAAAATATAAAAACTTGGAGAAGATTGACCCAATAAAGCATATTGTAGCAGGATGTTTGAGAAACGAAAGACGCGCTCAGGAGGAATTCTTCAAAATGTATTATGGGAAAATGTTATCTGTCTGCATGCGCTACATAAAAGATCGTGATAGCGCGCAGGAAGTACTCCAAGATGCTTTTATAAAGGTCTTTGAAAAATTGGAATTATTTGATTTCCGCGGCTCCATTGAGGGTTGGTTAAGGCGCATTGTATCTAACACTGCAATTGATGCCATTAGAAAAGCCAAAAGAAACCCTTTTCTGAGTGGTGACGACAACGATTTTAAGCAAGTAGCAGAGAACGAAATGGAAAAACAAGAAGATTTAGCCTTTATGCAAATAAAAGCAGAAGTCGCCATGGAAGCCATACAATCTTTGTCACCCGCCTACCGAACTGTCTTCAATATGTATGTTTTTGAAGAATATACGCACAAAGAAATTGCTGAGATTCTCGGCATTAATGAAGGAACATCAAAATCCAATTTGTCTAAGGCAAAATTGAATTTGCAAAAAAAATTGAATTTAAAATTTGAAAAGATCCAATAATGATGGACGATAAAATAAACGAAATATTTAAATCAGCACTTGAAGGGCATGAAATGCCTTACAATGCAAATGCCTGGAAAGCTTTTGAAAGAAAGCTAGAGGTGAAAAAAATACCCAAAAAATCAAATCTTTGGAAATGGTTAACGGGAACCGCTGCTCTTGTAGCAATTATAGGCGGATCTTTGTATTTAAATTCTACTCAACAAGCAACATCTGTTGAGAAGAACATTCCTGCAATACACTCAAATAACAAGAAAACTGAAATTATTTCACTTGAGGTAAAAGGTACAGAAGCGAAGGAACAAATCGCTAAAAAAGAAATAAAAAATAATTCTCTTTTAACCCTATTGCAAGAAGAAATTCCAACAATTGCCTCTGTAATTATTAATTTAAACGAAGAAGGAACGCTAAAATCAAACCTCGTTAACAATGAATTAGAAACTAATTCTTCCAATAATGACTATAATCTAGCTGACCAACAAGTATTCTATCCAGAAATAGAAATTAATTGTTTGAATGAAGAACAAATGATAGAAAATAAAAATTCCTTTAACCTATTGTTGCAAACTCCAACGGGTGAAGAAATAGTTTTATTAGCCAATCAGAAAACTTCAATTACTGCTAAAACTAAAGGGACCTACAAAATAGGTTGGTATAGTGAACCGAATAATTTTAATGTCTACAAAAGCAAATACATCAATGATGTTCCTGCTTTAGATGTTTTGACAGAAGAATTGAACTATGACAATGGTTTGCCAACCTTACCGGTGAAATTCAGAACAAATGAAGAAGAGGTTGTAACCCAATATGACAATCGTTCCATAACCTCTAATTCTAATGAACAAAATATCTATTTATTTGAAAAAGGGGATATTCAAATTCGTTTTACCGCAAGCAATATTCATTCTTGCAAAACAACTGTAGTAAAAGAAATAAGTGTAAACGAAAATTATAATCTATTAGCAGTAAATGCTTTTGATCCTTATTCAAGTGATAATAGGAAAAATAGTTTCATGCCATTTGCACTTACCAAAAGAACAAGTCCATTTATACTTGTTATCATTGATCCAGCTGATGGAGGTGTTGTATTTCAATCAAACGACGCAAGTAATTCATGGGATGGCTATGACAAAAGAAACGGTAAAATGGTGGCTCAAAACAAAGCATTCATTTGGAAAGTTAGTTTGCAGAATCCAGAGAAAAAAGAAAAATCAGATTATAAAGGAACAATAATTCGTTTATAAATAGATGTGCTAAGATATGTTAAGTAAGGATTATTCTCAGGGATAATCCTTATTTTTGTTTTAAGCGTTTCTATGAAAAAAATACAATACATTAACAGACTTCAAAATCCTCATCGGAATGAAATATTTATGCACTTAATAAATGTTATTGCATGAGTATCATTCATTTACTGCCTGACCATATTGCCAATCAAATTGCAGCTGGAGAAGTTGTACAACGTCCTGCTTCTGCAGTAAAGGAGTTGATGGAAAATGCTGTAGATGCAAGCGCTCAAAATATTAAAGTGATCATCAAAGATGCAGGTCGGACTTCTATTCAAATAATTGATGATGGAAAAGGAATGTTACCCGAAGATGCTTTGAAGTGTTTTGAAAGACATGCAACCAGTAAAATAACAGTCGCAGATGATTTGTTTAGTCTGAAAACAAAAGGATTTCGGGGAGAAGCATTGGCTTCTATTTCAGCTGTAGCGCATGTAGTTTTAAAAACCAAACAAGAAGAAGTTGAACTGGGATATTTAGTTGAAATTGAAGGAAGTAAAATTAGCAAACAAGAAGAAACGGTTTGTGCTAAAGGAACATCATTTGAAATAAGAAATTTATTTTACAATATTCCAGCCAGAAGAAATTTTCTGAAATCCGATTATGTTGAATTTGGACACATACAAGAGGAATTTATTCGAGTAGCTTTAGCACATCCTGAATGTAAATTCATTCTGATGCACAACGATCAAGAATTATTACACCTCAATTCTGGTGTTCTTAGAAAGCGAATTGTTGATATTTTAGGTAAGTCGAGCAATGAGCATATAGTACCCATTGAGGAAGCAACCGACATAATTAAAATCGAGGGTTATGTTGGAAAGCCCGAATTTGCAAGAAAATCAAGAGGAGAGCAATATCTATTTGTAAATAACCGATTTTTTAAAGATGCTTACTTTAACCATGCAGTCACAAAAGCATTTGAAGGATTAGTTTCAGAAAAATCATTTCCTTCTTATTTTATTTTTCTAACGGTTGATCCGGGTAAAATTGATGTAAACATTCACCCTACAAAAACAGAAATTAAATTTGAAGAAGACCGTTTTATTTATTCTATTTTACTGAGCAGTATAAAAAAAGCTTTGGGAAAATATAATATTATGCCTACACTTGACTTTGAAATTGAAACAAGTTTTGATATTCCAAGTTCCTTTAGAAAAAATCCACTTGTGGAACCTCAAATTATTGTAAACCCAAATTATAACCCTTTTAATAAGCAAGCGAATACCTCTTCAAAAAGCGATTATTCAAAAGGAATTCATGGTCAAGGTTTTGGGACAGAGCAACCTGACGACAAAGATTGGGAGAATTTCTATGCTATAAATAAGGAAGATGCGCCCGTGCGACAAGGTCAAATAGAACTTGATGAATCCTTTGACACTGGCAATAACTTTTTAATCAGAGGGAAATACATTCTTACCAATTGTAAATCTGGTGTCATGGTTATTGATATCAAAAGGGCAACGGAAAGAATCCGATACGAACAACTTTTGAATGCCTTTGTAAAAGAACCCATTCAGCATCAGGCCTTATTATTTCCTATAGAAAAAGAACTTTCGAAAGATGAGATTAGAATATGGACTGAACATGAGTCTTTATTAGGTCAGCTTGGATTTACTGGTATATTAAAAGAAAACACCTTACATCTCGGAAGTACACCAAATGCCTTGCATGAAAGTCAAATTGAAACATGTTTTTCTGCCTTAATCAATCTCTTGGTTCATAGTACGATTGATAAGGGCGATTTAGCACATCAAGTCGTAGCCGTTTTAGCATACAACAGTGCGCGCACAGCAACTATTCAAGTTCCTGAGCAAGCAAGTCGTTTGATCGAAGAACTTTTCACTTTGCCTGAGCATGCTTTTTGTCCCTCAGGAAAACCTATAATAAAAACCATCACATTAGAAGAAATAGCCGCTAAATTTTAATCATGCTCAAAAATTTACCACAAGTCACCAAGAATCTTTTGCTATTGAACATCATGTTCTTTGTTGCATCAATTATTTTAGAATCTCAAAATGTTGACTTAATTGGCCAATTCGGGACACATTATGTTAATTCTCCTCAATTCAGACCTTTTCAAATTGTCACCCACTTTTTCATGCATGCTGACTTTTTCCACATTCTATTTAATATGTGGTTGTTTATCATGTTGGGTGCTTATCTAGAAAATTTATGGGGACCTAAAAGATTTTTTATTTTTTATGTTGCTTCTGCATTGGGGGCTTTTGCATTACATAATTCGATCGGTATTTATCAGATTTATGAATTAAGAGCAGGATTGAACACCTATCTTCCAATGGATCAAATCGATGCGATTATTTCAGCTACAGATAGGAAACATATCGGAAATGCGCTTGAAAATTATATGATCAATCACCAATATCCTATTGAACCTGCTTTACAAAACTATCTTACACTTTGTATAACACCAATGGTCGGTGCATCCGGAGCTATTTTTGGTGTAATGGCTGCTTTTGCAATTTTGTTTCCTAACACTGAGTTTAGATTGTATTTTGCGATACCCATTAAAGCAAAATATTTTGTTGGTGCTTACTTCCTATTTGAAATTTATCAAGCTTTTCAAAATCAAGCTGGGGATTCAACAGCACATTTAGCGCATGTCGGAGGAGCCATTGTAGGTGGAATTATTGTTTTGATTTGGAGGAAAAAAGATAGAGATAATTTTTACTGATGATGCAAAATAAAAATTTTCTAGAGGAAATTAAATTTCAAATTCGTCATGGAAAAATGACGAATAAACTTATAATCATTAATGTTGGAGTATTTGTCTTGATCCAACTGTTGATGGCAACTCAGCGTTTGACAGAAACCCCAAATGATTTTTTAATTAATAATGTTTTTGGTTTAGATACACATTTAAGTGGATTTTTAAGGAGACCCTGGGGACTAATCACAAGTATTTTTTCTCATTTTGATCTTTGGCATCTGCTTTTTAATATGTTATTTCTTTATTTTGCTGGAAAGTTTTTTGAAACAATTTTTGACCAAAAAAGATTGCTTGCAACCTATTTAATCGGTGGTATAATTGGTGGCTTAGTAGAACTATTGGCGCATCTTATATTTTTTAATAACAGTAGCAACAGTCCATTTGTAGTTGGAGCAAGCGGATCCATTATGGCCATATTTGCGGCCATTGCTTTTTACAGTCCAAACACTAAAGTAATGCTCTTTGGTGTTCTTCCAATTCGCTTATTTATCCTTGCTATTTTCTTTTTACTAAAAGATATTATTGGAATAGGTCAAGAGGATGGTATAGCACATTTCGCTCATATTGGCGGGGCTATTCTGGGAGTGTTGTCCGTTCAGAAAACTTATAGTAAAAGGAATATTATTACTTTCACACTAAATATTTTTAATAATTTAAGCACCTTTAATTTTAGCGCAAATAAGAAAACAAGTAAGACTTTTCGTGCTAAAAGTGATGAGGCTTACAACTACGAAAAAAAGATCAAGCAAGAGAAGACAGATGTTATTTTAGATAAAATTGCAAAATCAGGCTATGAGTCATTAAATAAATCTGAAAAAGATTTTCTCTTTAACCAAAGTAATAAATAAAAATCAATTGAAAAAGATAGTTAGTACTACTGCAAAGATAATTACAAGTATTTTCATTCTTGGATTGTTGTTAGGATATGCATCTCCTTATTTTCATCCTAACACCATATCATTTTTACCTTTTTTTGGATTAAGTTACCCTATTTTCGCAGGCGGCGCAATCATTTTTATGCTGATTTGGGCTGTTTTTAAGTCAAAATGGGCTATTTTTTGCCTATTTTTCCTGCTTATTGGCGGAAAATTGCATTTTCGCAGTTTTGCCTATAATTTAACCAACTCTTCCGAATCAGCAAACAACCCTGGGAATAAACTTAAATTATTAAGTTATAATGTTCGCTTATTTGGAATTTACGAACCAAGCAACGCAATGCAAAACAGAGATGGAATATTTAGTTTCTTGCGAAAAGAAAATCCTGATGTCGCTTGTTTTCAAGAATATTACCGGCAAGATAAACCCACCAAATTCGAGACATTTGATTCCTTAATGTCATCAATACATGCTATTGATTATCACGAGAGAAGTGCACATAAAATTAGTGGTCGGCAAAATTTTGGAATTGCCATGTTTTCAAAATATCCCATGATTGCAAAGGGAGATGTAATGTTTGATACTCAGAGTTCGAGTGATTTTAATTATTGCATTTTTGCTGATATCGTAAAAGGGAAAGACACTTTTAGGATCTACAATGTGCACTTGCAATCCATTCGCTTACAAGAGGGTAACTATACAGCTGAGCGGATTGGGAACCAACGCATTCCGAGTAAATCTACGATCATTAAAGTGATTAAAAAATTAAGATTGGCCTATCAAAAAAGAGCTGATCAAGCAAGAAGGGTGGTTGCACATGCTTCCAACTCACCTTATCCAAGCGTTATTTGCGGAGACTTCAACGATACGCCTATGTCCTACTGCTACAATCAATTCAATAGAAAATATATTGATGCTTTCAGAAATTCTGCATGGGGAATTGGTTCTACCTATATTGGTCGTTTACCTGCCGGAAGAATTGATTATATTTTTCATACTCCAACATTGAACAGCTCAGAATTTCAAGTTCATTCCGAGAAATTAAGCGACCACAGGGCAATATCATGTAAGATTGAGAAGTTATGATTTTAGAATTAAATCCTCAATCTATTGATCAAAGACAAATTATTCAAATTGTAAATTATCTAAACCAAGGTGGAATTGCCATAGTGCCTAGCGATACCGTTTATGCAGTGGTTTGTAGTCTGAGCAATAAAAAAGGCTTAGATAATCTTGCAGCATATAAAGGTTCAACCTTAAATAAATTAAAATTCTCTTTGATTTTTA
This sequence comes from Crocinitomicaceae bacterium, assembly GCA_044339115.1. Classification (GTDB taxonomy): domain Bacteria; phylum Bacteroidota; class Bacteroidia; order Flavobacteriales_D; family Crocinitomicaceae; genus UBA952. Next base: position 20,678 of record JBIIWA010000006.1, on the reverse strand, counting down.
ATGATTTTACACAATTGTCGGCTTATACTTCTCCGATTGACAGAAGTATTTTTCGCTTATTAAAAACAAATTTACCAGGACCATTTACCTTCATTTTAAATGCACATAAAAATGTATCCAAACTATTTTTATCTAAACGCAGTGAAATGGGGATGCGCATGCCCGACAATGCCATAATTCAGGAAATTATTAAACAATTAGGTAATCCATTGGCAAGTACATCATTGCACAAAGAGCATGGGGATACAGACTCCTATTTTACAGATCCAGATGAAATATATGAGCAATTTGAAGATGAATTTGGATTAATTGTACTTGGCGGAACTGGAAATAATGTCCCTTCTACTATTATTGATTGTTCACAAGGAGAAATAAATATCATAAGACAAGGATTAGGTATCATAAAAACATAGACTATGTTGCTTATTATAGATTGCGGAAGCCAAAAAACTCAATTTATTGAGGAGTTAGTTGATCTTCATTTGGACTATAAAACCATTTCGATTCTAGAGGTAAGTCCAGAAGAAGTAGAGAAATATAGAGGAGTGATCATTTCTGGAGCGCCCATTCAAATTACCGAAGTCGACATGCAACTCTATTTGGATAAGGTAGCATGGATAAAAACCACAACTATTCCTGTATTAGGAATTTGTTTTGGGCACCAATTAATCGGACTTTTATTTGGCGCCTATGGTTCAAAAATGAGAGAAGACAGGGACTGGCAAGAAATCGAAGTACTAGCGAATCACGCCTTATTCGAACGCATGCCTATTGTCTTTGAAATGATGGAAGATCATTGTGAATGTATTTCATTACCACCAAATTTCGAGTTGATTGCCACTTCAGATGCATGTGTAAATGAGGCAATGGCACATCCTGCCAAAAGTATAATGGGTGTGCAATTCCATCCAGAAGTATCTGGGAATTTCGGGGCTATTTTAATAGAGAATTTTATTGGACTTTGTGAGACCAAAGATTAGCTTCCTGCCAAGGAGATTAATTTAATTTTATCAATCACTCTAAGTTTACGAACCTCAATTTCCAAACAACCATCTTCTTTAAATTCTTTCAAAAGACGAATTAATGTTTCCGTAGCAGTACCAACAAAATTGGCCAAATCTTCTCTTGAAAGATTAATAGGTTCTTCACCATAAATATCCATCAAAATTAACAAAGAGAAAGCCAAACGTTCACGGACAGATTTTTGCGCCATATTGGTAATGAAATCAGCACGATCGGACAATTCTTTAGAAAGTTCTTTGATAATCCCATTTCTAAGTGTAGGATTAAATTCAATCATATTTAGAAAATCTTCTTTCGCAATAAAGCAAATATTGGAATCCTCTAGAGACTCAGCAGCAACTTTATACAATTCACCGCTAAACATGGCGCGAAAACCAATTAAATCTCCTGCTTTGGCAATATGAATTATTTGTTCTTTTCCTTCAGTGCCGCGCTTAAAAACTTTCACTTTTCCATGATTCACACAATATACACCTCTAGGAGTTGAACCTTCAACAAAAAGAGTTTGTGTTTTTTTGTAAAAATTACATGCCCGTTGTGCTTCAAGAGCATCTAATTCATCACCCGAAATACCATTAAATAAACCATGTCCTCTCGACTTACAAGTGGAGCAGGAAACGTGTTTATACGATTCATCAAGCATTGATTTCATAGTGTCAAAGCTAATCAATTTAACAATAGGACTTAAATATGATTTTCGTCATTTTTTAGGGTTTTTTGAACATTTAATTTTGTACATGATTGATAAAGAAACCATTGAAAAATATAATGTTCCAGGCCCTCGCTACACTTCCTATCCAACGGTACCCTTTTGGAAAGAAAAAGTACTTGATGCCAAACGATGGTCAAATTTATTGGAAGCTATCAATGCAACAAACCATCAAACAGATATCAGTCTTTATATTCACTTGCCTTTTTGTGAAAGCCTTTGCACCTTTTGCGGATGTCACAAGTATATTACCAAAAACCATAATAAAGAGAGCAATTATATTGATAGTGTTTTGAAGGAATGGGAATTATATCAAGAACAGTTACCTTTTTGGCCGAAAATTAAAGAATTGCATTTGGGAGGAGGGACGCCAACTTTCTTTCATCCAAATGAAATAAAACGACTCGTTGAAGGCTTATTTTCAATGGTCAATGGAAAGATAGAATCTTGCGAACTAAGTTTTGAAGCACATCCTGGAACGACAAGCGATGAACATTTGACCATTCTATATCAAATTGGGTTTAGAAGAATTAGTTTTGGTATTCAAGATTATGACGAAAAAGTACAGCGAGCAATTCACAGAATTCAAACCTTCAAAGAGGTAGCTACCACACATCAAAAAGCAATTAAAAATGGTTACACCGTTAATCACGATTTAGTGTATGGATTGCCATTTCAAACCCTAGATGGATTTAAAAATACCATTAATAAAACTATCCGTTTAAGGCCATCAAGGATTGCGCTCTACTCCTACGCACATGTTCCATGGATAAAAGGAACAGGACAAAGAGGCTATAAAGATACAGACTTGCCAAAAGATTTTGAAAAACGCGCTATTTATGAAATGGCTTTTTCCATGTTACAGGAGGCTGGTTATATTTCAATTGGCATGGATCATTTTGCTTTACCTGATGATGCACTCTCTACAGCATTTGTCAATGGTACCATGAGTAGAAATTTCATGGGATATACTACACAATCAACGCCCTATATGATTGGATTAGGCATGTCGGCAATTTCAGATATTTGGGATGCTTTTGCTCAAAATGATAAGAACATTACTAGCTATCAGAAACAAGTTGAGAATGGAATTATTCCAATTTTTAGAGGTCATATATTGAGCGACTTAGATTTAGAAATCCGCCAATACATACAAGATTTGATGTGTAACTTTGAAACTTCATTCAGAATTGACAGTGAATTTCAGAGTATTCACAAAGAAATAAAGGAAAAATTACAAGGACTCATTCTTGATGGCTTACTTGTAATTACAGGTAATCAAGTTAAGGCAACTGTAAAAGGCAGACCCTTTATTCGAAATATTTGTATGGCCTTTGATCAAGATTTAAAATCGGAAATCGTAAATACCAATCTGTTTTCCAAAACAATATGAATGCAAAAACATGTTATCATTGCGGAGATTCAATCGATGGAATAGCAATCAAAAAGGCAGATAAAGATTTTTGCTGCATAGGTTGTAAAAGTGTTTACACCTTATTAAATGATCATCACCTAGGAGAATTTTACACTTATGAAAAAAACCCTGGTTTTAAGCCAAATTCTCCTTTACACGATAAATATAAATTTCTAGAACTAGATGAAATCTCAAAACGATTCATCACCTATGAAGATGATGATATTATCAAAATAACACTTTCGCTTCCAAGTATTCATTGTTCTTCTTGTATTTACCTGCTTGAAAATAGTGCAAAAATAAATCCAGCAATTATAAGCTGCCAAGTTCATTTTCTTAAAAAGGAAGCAAGTATAACTTTTAATAAAAACAAAACAAAACTCTCAGAAATTGCTCTATTTCTAGACCGGATTGGATACACTCCAAATTTTAATTCAAAGCAAAGTCACAAGGTCAAAGACAACAATTTTTTATTCAAAATCGGAATCGCTGGTTTTGCATTTGGAAGTATCATGTTGTGGAGTACACCCAGTTATTTTGGAATTGCAGAAGACAATCAAACATTTAGAGACTTTACGACTTATCTTTCCTTTATTATTTCCTTACCTGTACTTTTATATTCCTCCAGAGATTATTTTATTTCAGCATATAAAGCATTGCGCACCAACAGAATTAATTTAGACATCCCAATTACATTAGGAATTATTGCCTTGTATCTACAAAGTATTTATTCCATCTTCACGCATGAAGGACCAGGATACTTAGATAGTTTCGCAGGATTAATTTTCTTTTTGTTAATCGGGAAATGGTTTCAGAACATCTCCTATCAGTCCCTAAATTTTGATCGAGACAACACCTCCTATTTCCCAGTTGCTGTAACAAGAATCTTGGGTGAAACTGAAGAAATTATTCCTTTAGAAAAAGTTAAGACCAATGATATTGTCCAAATTAAAAATGAAGAAATCATTCCTTGTGATGCAGAATTACTTAGTGAAAGAGCTGAAATTGATTATAGTTTTGTTACTGGAGAATCAAAAATAATTAAGAAAGTCAAAGGTGATTTAATTTATGCCGGAGGAAAATTAATTGGACAATACATTACTATAAAAGCATTGTCAAGTTCAGATCGCAGTCAAATAACCCAATTGTGGAACGAAGTAAAAAACAAAAAAGAACACAACCCATTAATTAGCTATCAAGATAAAATTTCCTATTTTTTCTTAATCATACTAATTTCTCTAGCCACAGTCTCAAGTATTATTTGGTATTTTATTGAACCTTCGATGATTCCTAAAGTATTAATTTCAATTCTTATTGTTGCTTGCCCTTGTGCCTTAGCTTTGTCAGCTCCCTTTACTTTAGGAAATATCTCCAGAATTCTTGGACGAAAAGGATTGTACATCAAGAATACTTCGGTGATTGAAGCTCTTTTATCTATAACTACAATAGTATTCGATAAAACAGGTACACTGAGCGATCCATCAAAAAATGAAATCACCAGCTTATTGGATGCGCTAGATACAGAAGACCAAAACATGCTTCAAAATATTACCAAGAGTTCCACCCATCCCCTTTCAAAATTTATTTATACCTACTATCCAACTGAATTCGTTTCTCAATTGAAATTTGACACCTTTGAGGAAATCAAAGGGTCTGGAATAAAGGCGGAATATAAGGGGCATAATTATAAAATTGGAAATGCATCCTTTACCAAGCAGAAATCGGAGACAGATGCCACAGAAGTGTTTTACACTAAGGATGGGGTATTGTTACAACATTTCACATTCAAAAGTCATTTTAGAACTGGTATTTTAGAAATGCTATACCAATTAAAAAATTACAAAATCTACGTGCTATCTGGAGATAATGATCAAGATAAAAAGACATTAATTTCTCTAGGTTTTGAGGAGAAAAACATAAGATTTAACCAAGAAGCAAAAGACAAATTTGAAATCATCAATGCCTTAAATCAATCCAATGAAAAAGTATTAATGATTGGCGACGGACTAAATGATTCAGGTGCTTTGGCTGCAGCACAAGTGGGAATTGCACTTTCTGAAGACATGTTTAGATTTACGCCAAATTCTGATGGAATTCTTTCCGCAAAGATGCTAACTACGCTACCGTCCTTACTGAAAATTGCTAAATTTTCTACTTTGGTTTTAAAAATATGCTTAGCCTTTTCAATTTGCTATAATATTATTGGACTCAGCTTTGCTATATCGGGAAATTTGAGTCCATTAATTGCTGCCATTCTAATGCCTATAAGTTCAATTACTGTTGTAGTGTTAAGTACCCTGATCATTCAGATTCGGTATCGGAAAACTCAATATTAAATAATTATTTTTTTTTCAAAAAGTGATAATTATCATATTTTAAAAGTCATCTAAAACTGAATTTTGCATCATGGGAATGATCTATTTGATGCTTATCGTTAGTTTACTAATTGCCTTATTTTTTCTAGGATTCTATTTTTGGGCGGCTAAAAACGGGCAATTTGATGATGATTACACCCCTTCAGTACGCATGCTATTCGATGATGAAACAACAATAAAAAAGAAAAATGGAGATACAACAATTTAGTTACGATAACCGCATCGTAAAAAACTTCGCTTTTGCGACAATTATTTGGGGGATTACGGGAATGTTGGTTGGATTAATAATTGCCTTGCAATTGGCTTATCCAGAATTTTTCAATGATTATTTAGGCTTTAGTTTTTTATCTTTTGGTCGACTTAGACCACTTCATACCAATGCAGTAATCTTTGCCTTCGTTGGTAATGGCATTTTCACAGGAGTTTATTATTCCCTTCAAAGATTATTGAAAACTAGAATGTGGAGCGATAAATTAAGTTACTTCCATTTCTGGGCTTGGCAATTTATTATTGTTTGTGCGGTGGCTACCCTTCCTTTTGGAATAACATCAGGGAAAGAATATGCAGAATTAGAATGGTGGATAGATATTTTAATTGCAATAGTTTGGGTAGTTTGGGGGTGGAACATGTTTGCAACCATACTCAATAGACGCGTAAAGCATTTATATGTAGCTATTTGGTTCTATATCGCGACCTTCGTTACGATTGCGATGTTACACATCTTCAATTCATTTGAACTTCCAATTTCATTTTTTAAGAGCTACAGTTGGTATTCTGGTGTACAGGATGCACTAGTTCAATGGTGGTATGGACACAATGCGGTTGCCTTTTTCTTAACCACTCCATATCTAGGATTGATGTATTATTTTATACCGAAAGCTGCTCAACGCCCTGTTTATTCTTACCGCTTATCTATCATCCATTTTTGGGCGCTGATCTTCATTTATATTTGGGCAGGGCCTCATCACCTACTCTACTCTACACTACCCGATTGGGCTCAAAGTTTAGGTGTAGTATTTTCTATTATGCTTATTGCTCCTTCATGGGGTGGAATGCTCAATGGACTACTGACTCTTCGTGGAGCTTGGGATAAAGTTCGCGATGATGTAATGTTAAAATTCATGGTGGTGGCTTTAACCTGTTATGGAATGGCAACTTTCGAAGGTCCACTACTTTCCTTAAAAAATATAAATGTCATTTCACATTTCACCGATTGGATTATTGCTCATGTCCATATCGGAGGATTAGGATGGAATGGCATGTTGACATTTGGTGTGCTTTATTGGTTATTTCCGCGCATTTACAATACTCCTTTATATTCCAAAAAAATGGCCAATCAGCACTTTTGGATTGCTACCCTAGGAATTATTTTATATGCTATTCCAATGTACATCGCTGGATTTATGCAAGGATTAATGTGGAGACAATTCAACCCTGATGGTACGCTAACGAATGCTGATTTTCTTAAAACAGTGATCGAGCTAAGACCTTATTATTTACTTAGATCCTTAGGTGGATTGCTTTATCTCACAGGAGCAATAATGATGTTTTACAATTTAGTTAAAACAGCAAAGTCTGGAAAATTAATCGCCAATGAAGCTGCTGAAGCACCAATGTTAAATGATAAAAATACTTCAGTCAAAGGTGAATATTGGCACAAGGTAATTGAAAGAAAACCTGTTCGATTTATGGTGCTAAGTTTAGTTGTTGTTGCCATTGGCGGGTTATTTGAAATTATGCCAACGATGATTGTCAAAAGTAATATTGCGACCATCAAATCGGTTAAACCTTATACACCTTTAGAATTGGAAGGTCGGGATCTTTATATTAGAGAAGGTTGTTACAATTGTCACTCACAATTAGTACGGCCATTGAGATTTGAAACCGTTCGATATGGTGAATATTCGAAATCAGGTGAATTCATTTACGACCATCCTTTTCAATGGGGATCTAAACGAACTGGTCCAGATTTGGCAAGAGAAGGTGGATTAAGAAGTAATATTTGGCACTACCAACATTTGATTCGACCAAAAGTAATTTCACCGGGATCTATAATGCCTGCTTACGCATGGCTGAGAGACAATGAGCTTGACATTAGTTTAACAGAGAAGAAGATAAGAGCTATGCAAACTATGGGAGTTCCCTATCCGAAAGGATACGACAAAATAGCGCCCAAAGATTTGAAGAAACAAGCGAAAATAATTGCCGCAGATATTTTGGCAAATACTCCAAATGTTGCTTTGAAAGGAATGGACAAAAATAAAATTTTAAAAGAAATTGAGAAAAGTGAAATTGTTGCGCTTATAGCCTATATGCAACGATTGGGTATTGATATTAAAACAAATAAAAAATAAAAAGATGCTTCGATTTATTAAACACAATTTGACAAGTATTGGAAACGTAGAATTCTATCCAATTGTCTCCCTGATTATTTTTTCATTGTTTTTTCTTCTAGTGCTAATTAGAGTCTTTTTTATGTCAAAAGATACCATTGCAGACCTCTCAGAAATCCCATTAAATGATTCAAGTATTGAACAATAATTCCAGTGTTATGAAAAAGTTAATTTATATTTTACTTCTTGTATTTGTTGCCTTACTCTATAATAAAGGATATGCTCAAGATGGGGCCGCCTTATTTAAATCACGATGCAATTCATGTCATGTAATAGACAAAAACGCTACGGGACCAAAATTATCGGGTGTTAGCGCTAAATGGACTGCAGCAGGAGAAGATGCTTTGTTGTTTGAATGGGTATCCAATTCCACTAATTTAATAAGTTCCGGAAAAAGCACCATGGCCAATGCCATTAAAGGGTTTAGTCCGACAGCAATGCCAGCACAAACTGTTAGCAAGGAGGAATTTACTGCCATTTTTAATTACATTGACTCCTATGTAGCTCCCCAAGTTACAACAACAATTGATACTACTTTAATAGCTAATGTAAAAGCGCCATTGGTCGATTATAAGGAAAACTTATCCATTTTTAATTGGCTTTTATTTCTTATGGTCGTATTAATTTGTGTAATAATAATTTTTAGTAGAACAATTATCTCCTTTATAAAATCAGATTACTTCAAGAAGAATCAAGATAAAAACCAAATGAGTAAGATTCTTTTAGTAGTCATCGCCTTCGGTCTAACTTTATTTTCTAATCAAGCGAACGCATTACATTTGGTTCAACCAGGTGAAGGTGTCAAAGACATTCCATGGTTATTGGTGGAAGATGCAGATATATATTTTGTTCTTACACTTAATGTTATATTGTTGTTTGTGATCCTTTATCTACGAAGATTATTCAATCAATTTCTTTCCATGACTCAGGCAGAAAAAGCACCCATAATAAAGCCTGCTAAAGTACTGAAGAAATTGAATAAGATACTAACGGACACCGTTTCCATTGAGGAGGAAGAGGCGATTTTACTGCATCATGATTATGATGGGATTCAAGAATTAGACAACAATTTACCACCATGGTGGGTCTGGACTTTTTATGGCTCCATAATTTTTGGTGTTCTTTATCTGATCAATTATCATGTGCTAGGAATTTCTGAGCTACAAGGTCAAGCATATGAAACTGAAATGGCGTTATCAAAAAAAGAAATCAATATTTATCTTAAAAAGATGGCAATGAATGTCGATGAAACCAATGCTACCTTATTATCCAAGAAATCAGATTTACAAAGTGGGGCCTCGATTTTTCAAACCAATTGTATTTCTTGTCACAAAGAAAAAGGACAGGGAGATGTGGGACCTAATTTAACCGATACCTATTGGATCTATGGTTATGATATTAAAGATTTATTTAAAACCATTAAGAAAGGAACTACAAATGGTATGCCTGAGCACGCCTCCAAATTAAATCCAATTCAGATTCAACAAGTAGCCTCATTTGTGCTACAATTACCGTTTGTAAAAGGTGATAAAGAACCCAATGGGAAGATTATAGAAAAATAAACATGAAAAGTGGAGCAGGAGATGATTTTAGAGATCATATAGCAACCGTAAATCAAGAAGGGAAAAGAATCTGGATATTTCCAAAAAAACCAAAGGGTTATTGGTATAATAAAAGGAAATCACTTAGTTATATTTTACTGCTATTTCTTGTAAGTGCGCCTTTCATTCGCATTGGAGACGAACCTTTGTTCTTATTTAATATTATTGAAAGAAAATTTATTCTCTTCGGTAATATTTTCTGGCCTCAAGATATGTACTTATTAGCCATTACATTAATTCTTGGAGTTGTATTCGTAATCTTTTTTACTATTATTTTTGGTAGAATTTATTGCGGATGGTTTTGTCCACAAACCATTTTTATGGAGATGGTATTTAGACGCATAGGATATTGGATTGAAGGTGATTTTCATGCCCAAAAAATTCTTTGGAAAGAGCCTTGGAATTTCAAAAAAATAGCGAAAAGAACTTTAAAACATGCTATATTTTTAATCATTTCATTTTTTATTTCTCATATTTTTCTAGCCTATATCATTGGTATAGATCACTTGATTAAAATTCAAACGGATCCTATTGGAAGTCATTTAGGTGGATTAATTGCTATTCTGTTTTTCACCTTTACATTTTACGGTGTTTTTACTTGGCTGAAAGAACAAGTATGCACTACTATTTGTCCATACGGACGCTTACAAGGAGTATTGCTTGATGCCAATTCGATGGTTGTTGCCTATGATCATAAGCGAGGAGAATGTCGCAGTAAAATTCACAAGAATGAGGACCGAAAAAGTGCACAAAAAGGAGATTGTATTGATTGCGCTCATTGTATTGATGTTTGTCCGACCGGTATTGATATTCGCAATGGAACACAATTAGAGTGCATCAATTGTACTGCCTGCATCGATGCTTGTGATCACATGATGGATGCCGTGGGAATGGAAAAGGGATTGATCCGTTTTGTTTCTGAAAATGGAATAAAAGAAGGAACTCCATTTGTATGGACGAGACGCGTTAAGTCATATTCCATTCTTTTAATCGCATTACTTATCTCCTTAACTATCCTGCTATTAACAAGAAAGGATATTGAAACAGAATTGGTAAGACAAAGAGGTAGTTCTTATAGTATCAATAATGATGGATTGGTAAGTAATATTTTTGAAATGAGCATTTTAAATAAGACGCATAAAGACTTTATTATTACCCTAAATGTCAATGATAAAGATTGTAAGCTTGTCAATATTGGTAAACAAATTGTATTGAAAAGTGAAAAGCAAAAGAAAGTTGGTTTTTTGATTCAAATTCCAAATTCAAAATTAGAGGATGGAACAAAAAAAATAAAAATCAATGTTTACGGTAATGGAAAATTAATGGAGACCGTAAAAACAAAATTAATTGGACCTTATATATAAATTCAAATAATATGGCTTTTCGAAATGGAATAATCATCAGTATGATTGCATTTATTTGCTTCATAGTCACTCTTGTCTTTATCATTAATTCTAAGAATAATGATTTAACCAATGAGGAGTATTACCTCAGGGATAGAGATTTTCAAAGCTCAATCGATGCACGACAACGCGCGCAAGATTTGAATAATCCGATTTTGATCCGTCAAAAAGATAATGAGCTTCGTATTTCTTATCCAACTAATTTAAGTTTGTCAGATGTCACGGTTTTATTAGCACGTCCGAACAACAAGAATTTAGACAAAAAAATAAGTGTTGATGCTCCGAATTACATATTTTCAAAAGCAGAACTCAGTAAAGGTCACTATGATGTTTGCATTAATTACAAAAAGGAAGGTGAAAACTACGAACAAATTTCAACTTTAATTATCCAATGATAAACCTCCTAATAACAGGATTTGTTATCGGGCTCAGTTCCTCTTTTCATTGTATCGGAATGTGTGGTCCATTAGCGTTAATTGCTCCTATTGAAAGGAAAAATAAATACACGGAAATTCGAGATACTTTGTCTTACAACTTTGGTAGATTAATAAGTTATTCTTTTTTAGGATTCATTGTTGGTGTTCTTGGACTGAGTTTTACCCTGCTACTTTCCGGTCAATACATAAGTATCATTTTCGGGACACTGATGCTTTTGTTCGCGATACAGGTTTATTATCCCTTTTTTACTTTTCAAAGCAAAATCACAGATCAACTAACAATTCAAATTGGACGTATCTTTTCAAAATTAAAATCCTATAATTTAGCTTATCCAGCAGTTTTGTTCGGAATCATTAATGGATTCTTGCCCTGTGCTATGGTTTATTTTGGTTTACTCAACGCCATGAGTAGCCACAACAATCTCATTTCCATTTACGCTATGATTGCCTTTGGAATAGGCACGATGCCAGCAATGTTGGCTCTTGGTTTTATTAAACAGAAAAAAATAATATCTAAACTATATTTCAAAAAGGCTGTACCCTTTCTTTTGATTATTGCAGCGCTGCTCACTATCTTAAGAGGGTTAGGATTGGGTATTCCATTAATTAGTCCAAGTATAACTGACAGTAACTCCTCACATCAAAACCCTAAAATGGAATGCTGCAAAGCACCAAAATAGAGCAAAAAAAAAGGGCCCCAAATTGGAACCCTTTTTTTGAATAATTTAATCAATTACATTTTAATAAACTTGACAGATTCTACTTGTTTACCTGAAACAAACTTAACAATGTAAGTTCCATTAGGAATATCATCACCATCAATGAATAAAGTATTTTCTCCAGCAGACATATAGTCATCACTTACAGTTTTAATTAAACGACCTGTAATAGAATACACATAAGCTTGAACACTTCCGCCTTTTGCCAAATTGAATGCTAAAGTTGTAGAATTATTGGTTGGATTTGGATAAGTTTTTAATTTCGTTTTGAAATTAGCTCCTGTATTGGATCCATTATCATTTAATCCTAAATAAGCAGCAGAGCTCCAAATTCCTCGGCCGTAAGTACCGATATAAATTTCACCTGGACGATTATTTCCTTCTTCGAAAGTTCTCCATGATTGACGTACTTCATAAACTGGTGTTCCTTCGAATCCTACAGAAGCATAAGTCCAAGATGCACCACCATTTTCAGTAACAAAAACACCATTAGAGGTTCCAACTACAATAATATCTGAATCATCTCTGTCAATAATACCATCATAACAAGCAACACCAGGACTCGTAATACTTCCTAACGAAGTGTAAGAAGGTACAGATGCAGTTGCATTAAGTGATCGTTTGTTTGTTCCGTTAAATCCAGCAAATAAAACAATATCGTTTGCATTGTTAGGATTAACAGCTAAACCTTCATAACTGGTATTTGATATTTTAGTTGCAGTAGTATAATTTGGGGTTGTCCCGGTAACACCAGTTCCAACATAAGCTACCTTGTCTTTGAAATTTGCCTCAGTAGAATAGGCACTTCCTAGACCATCAACGCGCCAAACACCAGAACCAGCAGAAATATAACAATGCTCTAAATCTTTGGAGAATTCTACATCAACACTGTTAAATGTACCACCACCAATTCCTCTAGCAACACATACCCAATTAACATTGGTAATGGCTAATCTTAATGCATTTCTAGTTCCCCAAAGTTCACCACCATTGGCATTAACATAAACTAAGAACCAAGATTGATAAGGATCTTGAACTCTCAAGGTATCCCATGCCACATTGTAAGCGACAGTATCACTTCCCATTGCGTAAGTTTCACCAGTTGCAGGATTTTGACCATAGTTAACAGAACCAACAGTTAAAGAAGGTGTGTAGTTTAAAGTATCATCAAAATATAAGTTTGACGAAGCAACATAAGTAATTGAATCTCCAGAAGATAAACTTGGAACACGAATTATTGCTCCTGAGCTATAGTTTTTTGTTGGAACATAAGTCACAGAATCCTTAGAATTCAAATCATAATATTCAGCCAAAACAAATTCAGTATGGAACGGGTGGAACGTACTTCCATCAGTGCCTGCTGGATCATAAGTACCAGGTAAAAGTGGAACAAAAGAACTTGAGGTAGCACCTTTATCTCCTGATCTAGCAATTGAATTGTAATATACAGAGGAGAACATTACTTTAGGATTAAAGAATGAAATCTCACATTCAAAACCGTCACCCCCACCTACTTCTGTAAAAGACTGGTAAGTTGATCCCGTATGGTCGTTATACAAAGAACCATTGTCTTGTGCACCACCCATAACAGAACCATCTCTATCAAAGGCAATTCCATAAAATTGAGTGACATTATATCCTCTATTCGCTGGATACCATGTTTCGCCGAAATTGTTTGAAATACCAACACCACCATCATTTCCAATATAGAATCTATTGTTAGCATCCCACTTCATCTCGTGATTATCAGCATGCGCATAAATTGGAGAGTTAGGAGAAACAAACCATTGACTCACTTTTTGGAAAAATCCTGATGGAGGGTTATTTACCGCTTGATTCCATTTCCAAATATCAATACCACCAACAAGAATTTCTTCATTATCAGTTGGATTAACAGAGACAATCGAATTGTAAGTTCCTTGATCACGATAAATATCAAATTCATTTGGAGGAGCTGAAGCACCAACAAACTGATACCATGTTTGACCATTATCGTGAGAAACATGCATACTCAATAGATTACTATTGGTACGAACAGCATAAATAGAATATTGGTTGGTACTTGCATTCTTTGTTGGAGATACAGCGTACTCAATTCTTCCTGCCCCTGTTGGAACTAAATTGTTACCAATAGTTCCCGTTTTATCCGAAAAACTAACTCCGCCATCTACAGACACATAAGTTTTATTTGCGGCAAAAGCAGCTACAATAACAGAAGCATCAGGAGAAACTTTCAGAGCATAACATGCACCTGAAGTAACGGTAACATTGGTCATTGTGGCATCACCCAATTTCCATTTTTTCAAACCTGAGGTAGTGGCCATCCAAACATAATTATCTGCATTGGTACTGATTATTTCTGTACAATTTGTTGTGCCTGGAATTACATTCCAAGTAGTTCCAAAGTCACTAGAATACCAAACACCATTTCCATTCCACCCTTCCTGATTAGAACCTGTTGCAACATACAATACTCCATCAGGTGATTGCGCCATACTTGAAATAAATGGATTTCCACCAGCGGCAAAATATTCAGTTACACGCGTCCAAGAATTACCTTTGTTTAATGAGGTAAATAAACCTCCAGAAACACCACCAGCCCAAATGCGATTGATATTCGTGCGGTCTATTTGTATAGCGCGCGTTCTACCACCAATATTGTCTGGACCTTGTTCTTCAAAGCTAATTGATTTCGATTGCTTCATTTTAGATATTTGATCTGCAATCATTGCTAATTTCTCAGCAGAAACGGCTTCACCAGTAGTTACATCAATGTAACGCGCTTTCATCCAGGCAGCTGCATCATCAGATTTCGGTTGATTTAACATTGTTAAATCAGCTGACTTGTATTTAGATAATAATTGTAATTGACCAAAAGGTGCAAAATAAAGGGCTGCAACCAAAATTGCAATTGCCACAGAACCAATAAGATAGACTTTTTTATTCATAATTCTAATATTAGAGCACTATTATAATAGCGTGCAAGATAATAATAATTTTTTAGTACTATTTAGATTTCCATTCACTTTTTTCATTTTTTTTACTAAATATTTCACAAAGAAATAACACATAGTTTATTCCTAGTTAAAACATGTGTTTTTCTGCATGATAAGAGGACCTAACCAATGGACCAGATTCTACATATCGAAATCCCATAGAAAGACCCAAATCTTTATAATAGGCAAATTGTTCAGGGGTAATGAATTCCTCTACAGGTAAATGTTTTGGGGTGGGTTGAAGGTATTGTCCCAAGGTCAAAACATCTACTTCGACTTGTCTTAGATCTTGCATGGTTTCAATTACCTCTTCCACACTTTCGCCTAAACCCAACATAACACCTGATTTGGTTCTCATGCCTCCTTTCTTGAGACGAAAAAGTAATTCTAAACTTCTGTCATATTTGGCTTGAATACGCACTTGCTTGGTTAAGCGACGAACCGTTTCCAGATTGTGTGATACAATTTCTGGTGCCACATCAATAATACGCTGTAAATTTTCCCAATTACCCGCAAAATCGGGGATTAAGGTTTCCATGGTAGTGTTTGGAGATTGTTGACGAATGGCATTAACGGTTTGTACCCATATTTCAGATCCACCATCTTTTAAATCGTCGCGATCTACTGATGTTAATACAGCATGTTTGACACCCATAATTTTTACACTATTGGCGACTCTTCCTGGTTCGAAAATATCTACTTGCTCTGGTTTCCCTGTTTGAACAGCACAAAAACCACATGATCTGGTACAAATATTTCCCAATATCATAAAAGTAGCGGTTCCTTCTCCCCAGCATTCACCCATATTGGGACAACTTCCACTTTCACAAATGGTGTGCAATTTATGTTCGTCTACAAGTGACCTAACCTTACGGTAGTTCTCACCAATAGGCAACTTCACCCTTAGCCAACTTGGCTTTTTCATTCTCGGTGTTTCCTCTTTCAGTTCTATCATAGTGACTACAAAATTCGTAAAAGTTAACTAATAACATCTATAAATAACAAATTGTTTTTGAGTAAGATTATCGCTCCTTAAAAAAGCCTTACTTTTGCTATACAATTCATATGGAAATTTCAACAGTTAATTATTTAGGTCACCTACGAACGGAGTGCATTCATCATTCAGGCGAGAAGATTCTTACAGATGCTCCGAAAGATAATTTTGGCAAAGGTGAGGCATTCTCCCCAACTGATTTAATGGCTACTTCTTTAGCTGCTTGTTTTATTACCATAATGGGGATTTATTGCCAACAGAATGGGATAATAATGGAACATTGCACTGCTAAAGTGGAAAAAATCATGTCCGCACTTCCTAGAAAAATTGCGCAGATAAATATTCGATTTAATTTAACAGACAACCATTGGGATAAAGCTACTTTTGATGCAGTGGTCAGTGCTGGAAAAAAATGTCCCGTTGGATTAACCATTGAAGATGTGGTAGCAATTGATTATATTTTTGAATAACATGGAAAGAGAAAGAAACTATATTAAAAAGGAAAAATCAGATGTGATTTTTGGTATTCGTACGGTAATTGAAGCGATTCAAGCGGAAAGAGAAATTAATAGAATTCTGATACAGAAAGGGATGAACAAAGATTTGTTCATGGAACTAAAGAACGAACTAGCAGATAAAAACTATCAGTTACAATTTGTACCTATAGAAAAATTAAATGCCTTGACCTCAGGCAATCACCAAGGGGTAATTGCTTTTGTTTCGCCTATCGAATATGGAGACATTGAAGTTGTGGTAGACGACATGTTATTAAAAGGTGAAAAACCATGTATTCTAGTATTGGATAGAATAACGGATGTAAGAAATTTCGGGGCTATTGCAAGAACCGCTGAATGTCAAGGAATCGATGCTATATTGATACCTGCTAAAGGTTCTGCACTTGTAACTGCTGACGCCATGAAAGCCTCTGCAGGAGCATTAAACAGAATACTGGTTTGTAAAACTGATAACTTAAAAAACACCTTGTTTTACTTACAACAAAGTGGCTTAAGAATTATAGCATGTACTGAAAAAGCGAGTGTTCCATTACAAAGTATCAATCTAAGAGGTCCAGTAGCCATGATTTTCGGGTCAGAAGAAAGTGGCATTACCAGTGACCTTATCTCCATGTCAGACGCTCGACTCAGAATCCCAATGAAAGGGGAAATTGCTTCTTTAAATGTTAGTGTTGCTGCTGGTATTGTGATGTACGAAAAGATGCGCCAGGATGCAGAAGTAATGTTTACCAAAGAGAAATAATTTCAGATTTCAATTAACGCAATAACATAGCAGCTTTTTGTGGCACTTCATTGAGATCATATATTCTATGTTCAAACTTGAGGGTATTGCGTAAATTAGGTTCGAACCAAATGGCTTGCATTCCCGCCCTTAGTGCTCCTGCTATATCAGCATGATAATCATCTCCTACCATTAAGGAATTTTCAGCTTTTGCACCTGCTAAGTCCAATGCATGTTTAAAAATCTTTTGATGTGGCTTGTTATAACCAATATGTTCTGAACAAACTACAATATCAAAAAATGGACTTAAAAGACAATTATTCAATTTTTCATATTGAACTTCCGTAAATCCATTAGTAATGATGTGCAGCGTAAAACCCATTGTTTTTAAATCAGTTAAGACTTGAATGGCATTGGGGAAAAGCTGTGTTTGTTTTGGTGATATTTCGACATAAGCATCACCTATTCTTTTTATTTGATCTTCGTCATGAACACCGTACACCTTAAATGTTGCACGAAAACGCTCATATCTTAAAGCTTCCTTGGCCAATTTTCCTTGACCATATTTTTTCCAAAGTGCCGCATTTTTATTGCGATAAACTTTGTGAAAATGTTCAAAACCTTGACAGACTTCTAGTAATTTTTCTTGTTCAAGAATAGTGCGCAAGGCAAACTCAGAATTAGCATCAAAATCCCAAAGCGTTCTATCAAGGTCAAAGAATAAATGTCTATCTGAATATGACATAGGAAAGAAAAGTAGTCACAATGGCATTTAAAAACATGCCTAACATTATCCAAAGAAAAGTAAATTTTTCATTGCCATAAAACTTAGCAACCACAATACTTCCAATCGGAACAGAGAGAAAAAAAGGAGCCCAAAAACAAATGCCGATTTTGCCGAAAGTAGATTTTATTCTGAGTATAAATCGATTCATTTTGGTGAATTTTTTTTTCACTTTAATGGTGGTATTATTTTGCTTAGCCCAAAGAAGTTTTTTGGCGTATCGTTTGGCGGCATAGGCTAATAAAAAATCACTGCCAAAATAAAAGAAAAATGATCCGAAGATACCACCAGCAACTGAAGCAAAATAAGTCTCATAATAATGCATACCTAAATGCACAGCCGTAAACGGTGCAAATAAAAATTTGACAGTTGCCAACAAAAAAGTACTTGTAATTCCTGCCCAATTCATAATTATACTTTTATTCCAAATGCTAAATCCCCTGCATCACCTAATCCAGGTACTATGTAAGACTGAGCTGTCAACTCATCATCAATGGCGCCTAACCAAAATTCTGTGTTTGGAGGCAATTGAGATTTTAATGATTCAATTGCAAATGAACTTGCAATGGCAGAGACTATAATTAATTTTTTAGGTGTCCCATTTATTTTAAGAGTATTATATACTGCTAACATAGAATTTCCAGTCGCCAACATGGGATCACTTATGATCCAAATTTTATTGTCTAAAGGCGGCGCCGCAAGATATTCTACAAATATTTCAAATTCTTCAGGACTTGAATGTTTTCTGTAAGCAGAAATAAAGGCGCTATCTGCTTTATCAAATGTACGCATGAGTCCTTGATGCATCGCTAATCCAGCGCGTAATATGGTGATCAACACGGGCTGTTCGAGTAAAACTTTACAAGAAGAAATTCCTAAGGGTGTTATAATTTCTTTTGAAGAATAGGCTAAATTTTTGGAAAGTTCATAACCCATAATTTCGGCAATACGCTCCATATTAAATCTGAAACGAAGTGCATCTTTTTGAACTTGTTCGTCTCTAATTTCAGCTATATAGCTGCCCAATACGGATGCGTGATCGGAAAAATTATATACCATAATCAGCTGTAATTATTTTCGCTAAAGTTAGTCAGAATATCAAGTTAAAAATAGAATTAACAAAGATTAATGTAATTTAACAAATCAAAGAATTTTCCTATTTTTAGCAGATGATTCAATCGAATAAAAAAATATTTTTTGTAGTTATTGTTGCTGCTCTAGGATATTTTGTAGATATCTATGATTTAGTGCTCTTTGGAGTGGTCAAAGCTGATAGTCTAAAAGTAATTATGCCAAGTGCTAGTGTACTAGAACAAGCGGCAATGGGCAAACATCTATTCAATATGCAAATGTTAGGCATGCTCATTGGGGGATTGATTTGGGGAGTTTTAGGTGATAAAAAAGGGCGGTTAAAAGTACTTTTTGGTTCTATTCTGCTCTACTCAATTGCTAATATCACCAATGCTTTTGTAACTGACACCTTAAGTTATTCATTGATTCGAATAGTAGCTGGAATTGGTTTGGCGGGAGAATTGGGCGCTGGAATTACATTAGTATCTGAAATGATGTCCAAAGAAAAACGAGGCTACGGTACCATGATTATTGTAACCTTTGGTGCATTAGGTGCAGTCGCTGCTTCACTTGTAGGTTCAACTGGAGCAGGACTTGCAAACTTATTTTCAAATATTCTTAGCTTTCCAATAGCACCTTGGCAAGCAGCCTATTTATTGGGTGGAATAATGGGCTTAACATTATTATTGTTGCGCGTAGGAACCATCGAATCTAATTTCTTTAATACCATTAAAACCAAAGAAAGTGTAAAGAAAGGCTCGTTTAAAATATTATTTTCTTCTCGAAAAAACACCTTGAAATATCTTTATTGTATTTTGATTGGCATTCCTATTTGGTATGTTATTGGATTAATTATAATGAATTCAAAAGACGATTTTGGACCCTGGCTTGGCCTTTCCAATGTAAGTAATGGAAAAGCAGTAATGTATGCCTATATTGGTTTATCCTTGGGAGATCTAATTTCTGGATTCTTAAGTCAATGGCTAAAAAGTAGAAAGATTGTAGTGAAAATTTATATAGGCTTTACAGCAATAACCTGCTTAACATTCTTGATTTTCATTAAACAAATTAGCCTTGAGAATTATTATTTATTTTGCTTTCTCTTAGGAACAGGCACTGGTTATTGGGCTATTTTTGTGACCATTGCAGCGGAACAATTCGGCACCAATATCAGATCCACTGCCGCCAACACCATCCCTAATTTTGTAAGAGGGTCGGTAAACCTAATTATTCTTTTATTTGGATTTTTACTTTCCATGTCCTGCTCAACTGGAGTTGCTGCATTGATAATAGGGTTTATCTTGATTTTACTTGCTTTTTTCAGTTTAAGTAAGTTAGACGAGACCTTTGGAAAGGATTTAAATTATCTAGAGGAAGAAAGCATTTAAAAGCCCACCTGCTTTGTTCATCCTCATTCAAACAAGTTTGATTCGGGAAAATGAAACCCTCCTATCTTTGTTGGATTATCAAGCTGCGTCATACTTCCTCGCTTGATGATCATAAAGGTTTACTCACCGCACCAA
>JBIIWA010000002.1:0-237299 GCA_044339115.1 Crocinitomicaceae bacterium | reverse complement strand
TTAAAAGCCCACCTGCTTTGCAGGAATTGAGCTTTTTTCATTTTCTTCCTCATTCAAACAAGTTTGATTCGGGAAAATGAAACCCTCCTATCTCTGTTGGATTATCAAGCTGCGTCATACTTCCTCGCTTGATGATCATAAAGGTTTACTCACCGCACCAATTAAAAGCCCACCTGCTTTGCAGGAATTGAGCTTTTTTCATTTTCTTCCTCATTCAAACAAGTTTGATTCGGGAAAATGAAACCCTCCTATCTCTGTTGGATTATCAAGCTGCGTCATACTTCCTCGATTGATGATCATAAAGGTTTACTCACCGCACCAATTAAAAGCCCACCTGCTTTGCAGGAATTGAGCTTTTTTCATTTTCTTCCTCATTCAAACAAGTTTGATTCGGGAAAATGAAAAAAGCCCAATATAATAAAATACTGGACTTTTAATTGGTGCCCACGACTGGATTCGAACCAGCACACCTAATGGCACCACCCCCTCAAGATGGCATGTCTACCAATTTCACCACGTGGGCATAAAATTTATTTCAACTTAAAAAAACAACTCTTTGAAATTTTTAATTGTGCCCAAAGATAGCTAAATCTCGAAAATCTTTTGTGCTAAAATTTTATTCGCCAAAAATTAATCTTTAACTTTAAGAAAAATATTTAATTCATACTAGAAAAACATGCGACTACTGAGTATTCTTTTCATATTTATAGGTAGTGGAATTGGCTACATTTATTACCTCAATTTTCCTTGTCAAAATCAGTGTTCAATTACCTCTAGTCCTTTTGCATCTATGATTTTTGGCGGTTTATTCGGAGCTCTTCTGTTTCAAATATTTTCAACAATTAAAAATTATAAAGAAGGAAATTGAAAAGCCAAACCCTTTTATTAAGCTTATTTTTTCTTGTCTTCATCCAAGACACCTGGGGACAAACCTTTAGTTTTGATAAATTAAATCAAAGACGCAATTGGCGCATCAATAAAAGAGAATTTCAATTAGCACTTTGTGCAACTCAATTTAATGGGGATTTAGGGGGAGCAGGTGGTAATGGTATTGATTACAGTACGAAAGATATAGATTGGCAATCGACTGGATCAGGACTTGAAATAGCTTATAAATATAGATTTAAGCCTTATTTTGCCACAAAAACAAATTTCAGTTATTTCAAAATTCAGGCAGATGACAAATATTCTGAAGAAGGCACTAGAAACATGCGGAATCTGCATTTTAGAAGTAAAAGTTTTGATATTAGTCAGAGAATTGAGCTAATTGTTTTGGCGAATGAAAGTAATGGTAGATTTTACAATCTAACGTCAAAAGCACGAAAAAACAATTCCAACTGGCAACTTTATCTTTTTGGGGGAATTGGTTTGATGTATTTTAATCCGCAAGCTATGTACAATGGAACATGGACTAATCTTCAAGTATTAAAAACAGAAGGTCAATCTACGCCATATTCTCGAACTACAATGATTATTCCTACAGGGTTAGGAATGCGCTTCGGGATAAATGAACGTTTCCGTGTCGGTGTTGAATTAGCTTACACGAAAACATTTTCTGATTATCTCGATGATGTGAGTACAAGCTACACCTCAATAAGTAATTTAAATTCTCCAGAAGCAGTTTTTTTATCTAACCCAAGCGGCAATGCAATTAATTATGGCCCTGGAGAAAAAAGAGGTGATCCTAATCAAAAAGATGCATATTATAAATTAAGTTTTCAGTTAATTTATAATCTTTATCATCGATGAAAAATTAAGCAAAAAAAAACCGCCGAAGCGGTTCTTAATAAAAAGCTATAATTACTTTAAATATTTTTCCATAAATGCCCCTACTGTAATAATTTCATCTCCGATATGAACGTTACTTGCACCAGCAGCTATTAAAAAACGACCAATAATCATTCTTGACTGCTCGTCATTATTTAACAATTTAACGATGGTTTTATTGGTAATTAGATCGAAACTGATTTTTAAATTTTCAGTGTAATATTTACTTACCTCGTCAATTTTATCAGGTGTAATATCAGAACCCATTGTAAAAGTATAAGTTCCACTCGTTTTAGATTCAACTAGTTGTTTTGGTGTTTCACTTATCGCATAGGATTGTGCATTTACATTAGAGAAAGCAATAAATAATAAAGCAAGTGTAAATAGTATTTTTTTCATTTTCTTAGTTTTTAGTTAATGCTAAAGTAAACATTTTTTTTCGTGAAATAAATTTGTGAAATTATTTAACAAAATATTAAGCAAATTTTTAGAAATAGCTTCTACTGTTTGAAGATCTCACGCATAACCTCACCGCTAGTACTTGCTCCATTTAAATGAAGTAACTCTAATATGGTAGCATGCACATCTATTAAACTATGAGGACTTGAATTAATCGAATTAGATTTAAAATCCGGTCCAAAACAATAAAGATTTATATGCCTGCATCCATCGCAGTCGTCGCCATGAGAGACGAAGCCATTTTGAACACCATTAAGATGTCTTCCATGATCATTCGAAATAAATAAACTTGTTTTATCCTTATAAATAGGATCAGATTGAATTTTTTTCCAAATCTCATAACAATAAGCATCTGAATTTTTGATTCCTGCCAGGTAGTTTCCCCAATTATTTTGATGTCCTGAAAAATCTGGTTCTCTAAAATTAACCAATAATAATTTTGGATGATATGCATCCATGACCTCAATTGCCTTTTTAAAAGTAATACTGTCGTGGCGGTATCCACTTCCTAAACCCGAAACACCACAATCAGTTTTAGGCATACTTTTATTTTTCCAACGCGTGTCTTTGCAATTGGCCAAGACTTCTAATTTATCTTTACTTGCAATAATCCATGCCTCTTTCTGTTCAGCTCCACTTTCATTCAACCAATGTTGAAAAAATGAAGAATGAACCGGTAATTCTTGTCCACCATTATTGATAGCTTGATAATAACCAGTAGTAAGAGCAGTATGACCGTTGGTAGTCCAAGTTTGACCCAAATTGTAATAAGAGGTTAAAATAATTCCTTTAGGAGCGAGAACTGAATCCATAAATGGAATATACTTATGGCTAAAATCTCCCCAAGTTTCAGAATATCTTGGACCGTCAACAACCAAAACAACAATATATTTGGTTAAATAATTTTTGTTTTGTACCCTATCATGTGAACAAGAATAAATAAATTGAGTGACAAGAAATAGAATCCAAAGCGCTTTATTCATATTGCAAGTTAAAAAAAATAGCGCTTTCAACACTCGAACTTAATCTTATCATTAATCTATTGTTAAATTAAGTAACTTTAGTGTAACTAAAAAAAATAAATGAAGAGAATTCTATTTGCAATAACGTTGATTCTCATTGGGTTTTGGACAAAAGCACAGACTTTTTCAGCTATTGTTAATCAAAATATTCCTGATGATAATTCTACTGTGGCATTCAATATTAATGTAAGCGGTTTGCCCAATACAATCGACCAGAATTTTGGACTTGAAGTTATTTGTCTAAATATGACCCACACCTATGATGCAGACATGGAACTGCAATTGATGTCTCCCGATGGAACTACAAGTCTTTTGTTCTCAAGCATTGGTGGTGGAGACGATAACTTTACGAATACTTGTATTGCTGGCACTGGCCCATCAATCGGTGGCAGCATTGCTCCTTTCACTGGAACCTTTCAAGGGATGTCAGTTTTGGGAGATTTAAATAATGGACAAAATCCAAATGGAACCTGGCAACTACTTTGTCGTGATATGGGCGCAGTAGATATTGGGTATTTAATGGATTGGCAAATTACTTTCAGTACCAACCCTGCACAGCCCTTCCTTTTCTTATCAAGTAATCTCCCTATTGTCAAACTTACTACCCAAGGGACAGCCATTAATGATAATACAAAAGTGCCCGTATTAATGCAAATAATTGATCATGGTGTTGGAGTTATCAATTATGCAAATGATACTGTGTATGCCTATGAAGGGACTATTTTAACCGAATGGCAAGGATTTACTGGACCCATGTACCCTAAGAAAAACTATGACTTTGATTTAGTCGATGTATTAGGAAATAAAATTGACACTACCCTACTTGGAATGCCCGCTGAAAATGATTGGATCTTTAAAGCTGAATATTTGGATCATAGTCTTATTAAAAATACAATCGCTTATGAATTTGCAAGAAGAATGGGGAATTACGCACCCCGTATTCGGCCCTGTGAGGTTATTTTAGATGGAGCTTATATTGGCTATTATTCCTTAACAGAAAAAGTGAAGAGGAATGCACAGCGCGTTGATATTGCAAAACTTACTCCACAGGACCTAAGTGGCAGCGCATTAACAGGTGGTTATATTATAGAAATGAATATAAATGGTGATCCTGGTGATTGGAATTCAGTTTTTCCGCCCATCAATAATGCCACCACCTCCAATCCTGTTGAATTTAAATATGTTTATCCCAAAGCGACATCAATACTCCCCGTTCAAGAAGCATACATTAAAAATTATGTAGATTCATTTGAACTTGTATTAAATGGTAGTAATTACCTTGACCCGAATAGTGGATACAGACAATGGATTGATGTTCCGAGTTTTATTGATTTTTTAATTGTCAATGAATTTTCTGTAAATTATGACAGTTACGGTCGCAGTACTTATATGTATAAAGAAAAGGATACAGATGGAGGAAAATTAAAAATTGGCCCCCCATGGGATTATGACAGAGCCTTTAGTTATGGAGATATTAATTCAGCATCAGGATGGGTTTGGGAAATTACACACCCATATTGGCCATTTCCTTTTTGGTGGTCCAAAATGTACACCGACCCAGTTTATCAAAAAGAATTGGCTTGCCGTTGGAAGTCTCTAAGAGCAGAGGAATTTAAAACAGAAGCCTTCATGACTTTTATTGATAGCGTTAGCAACAATATTAATCAAGCCCAAGCTAGAAATTTTACTGTTTGGAACGACCTAGGCGGAAGTACTTATTCCAATGAAATACAATTATTAAAAACCTATTTAAGTACTCGATTGACTTGGATTGACAATGCTCTTGCACCATTCTCCAATTACACAATCCCCTTATCAATACCTGTAGATACAAGTGCTTGCATTTCACTCAATTATGACGCTGCACTTAGTAACGGAAATCAACTTCAATATAATTGGCAACCTGGACCTGACACCTCTTTAATTCATATCACTCAAAGTGGCTCTTATTATCTGCAGGCAGAAGATCCGTTTGGATGCAGAAATCACGATACCATGTCAGTTGAAATTTTTCAAAATACGGATACCACCCTTTATTTTACTGTCCTATCAAATTTGGATTTGAATGGACAAAATTATTCTAAAACTGGAATCTATACGCAGCAAACCATTAATCAACACGGTTGCGATAGTTTAATTACGATTCATGTGTTTATTGCGACCAATGAAAATTCATTGCTTGTTTTTCCAAATCCTTGTGTTGATGAGCTTACCATTCAATTACCGGACGAATTTATTGGTAAAACCTATACCCTTTCAGATTACAACGGGAAATTGATCTTTAAAGGAACCATGAACTCAAATATTAAAACATTAAACGTCAAACCATTATCAGCAGGAGCCTATCTGATACATATTGAAGGACTCTCAAAACCAGGAAGGATTATCAAACAATAGTTAATAAATGAAGAAAAACTTTTTTTTATATTTTGAGATTCAAGTTGACATTTTTTCGATCTTAGTATTTTAAATAGAAAAGATATATGGAAGCACAAAAATTACAAATACAAGAAGAAATTAACTCCTTAACAGGTCAATTGACTGGAGACATGATGAGTGATATGGAACTAAAAGATCAAATTCACAACCTCCAAATGAAACTTGATGGTGTGCGCCCCATGGATTCTATGATAGAATGCGAAGGTTGTGGGTCATAAATCTGCCGCAAAAAGTACTTTTTCTTCTTTAAGTTGCTCTTTAATTTCCGCCACAGATAAATGATTTAAATCAGATTTTAACATTTTTCTCTTGGCTTTTGAAAATTCTTTCAGTGCTTTTCCTTCTGCAAAGCGTCGTAAATGTTTTTCATTATTTATTTCAAGGCCGGGAACTTGCATCAATTTCCCTTGGTCATCTTTTGCAGCCATAGTAAAGTAACAAGAATTGGTATGTTTTACCACACCCGTTTTTGGATTTAATGATTCTACGCGCATTCCGATAATCATAGTGGTATTTCCTACATAATTAACCATTGCCTTTACGGAGATCAATTCTCCCACCTCCACCGGATTTATAAATTCCACTCCTTCCACAGCAACGGTTACACAATAAGCTGCACTGTGTTTAGTCGCGACCACATAAGCTACTTTATCCATTAAGGAAAGTAAAATGCCACCGTGTACCTTACCGCCAAAATTAGCATAACTAGGAATCATCAACTCCGTGAAGATTGTTGCTGATTCATTACTTGATTTAAAATTCATGAAGTAAAAATAATCAAATAGAATTAATGTGCGGGTTTTCAAAACCTCCTATTGCAAGGTCTAAACTAGAAGGTTATTATTTACAAAAAGAATAAGATTTCCCCCTTTGGAGGGGGAGGAAGGGGGAGGATTTGTTTTGGTTTAATGGAGCAGAACAACCAATGTCACCCTAAAAAAAATAGATAAATCACCTAAAAATTGAATTTTGATTTTTTTAAAAAAATTAAAGGTGATACTTTTGTGGTCCATGGAAAAAGAAAACAATACAATTTCAGGCGAAAAAAACGAAAATTCAAATTCAAAAGGTTTGATTTTTTGGGCTGGATTAAGCTTTGTTATTCCTTTGACTTTAATTTATTTTTACAGTTATAGCCAACATAAGATTACAATATCTGGAATTGAATTAAAAAAGATTTATCTCGAAGAAAAACAAGAGAAAACAGGTATTCTATCTGCTTCGACGCAACAAAGTGAAGAACAATCATCTTTATTACACAGCAGTAAGTTAGACACAATTTTTGATCCATCACCAGAACAAGGGGAGCGGAATCTGAATGATATCGAATATACTAAAACTTGGGATTTTGGTTCCAACGTAGACACCACAGCACAACGCATTTTATTAATGGGAGATTCTGAATGTGGTGGATTGTGTTATCAATTGAATGACTATTGTCAACAAAACGGACATAAATTAGTGCTAAGTTTCGTATGGAATTCGGCTTCCATTTATAATTTCGCCTATTCGGACACTATCAATAAAATTATTGAAGAATTTAAACCTACTTATGTGTTTTTGGTTGTTGGCTTAAATGAATTGTATTCTAAGGACATTGCCAATAGAACCAGCGCTGCCAAATTAATGGCTGAAAAATTAAGCGGCATACCTTATACTTGGGTTGGACCTGCCAATTTCATGAAAGATTATGGAATCAACAATGCTTTTAAATTGTCAGCACAAGAAGGTACTTTTTATCCAACATTGAATTTAACCATTCCAAAAGGAGGAGATAAAAGACATCCAAGTCAGGAAGGATATAAAATCTGGATGGATTCATTAGCTGTTTGGGTGGAAACGAAAGCGAAATACAAAATAAAATTAGCACCTCCAGTTAAAAGAAATAGACATTATCGTTCTCGCCTGATTAATTTGAATGCGGCAGAATATAGAGGTTATTAATTCTTAATTAAAGTATTTGTTCCAAGATCTATTTACCTACAATACAAAAGAACCTTGGTTTTTTACTGAGTATAGTTTCCTTTTGGTTTTTGGAATATTCCTATTGCTCTATGCCCTAGTGGTAAACAATAAGAAATGGAAGAAGATTTACATCATTCTTTTCAGCTTATTCTTTTATTATAAATCAAGCGGACCTTTTATTGGATTATTTGCCCTAATGATCTTAAGTGATTACATTTTCGCACATTTTATTTCCAAAAAAGAAGGGCGAACAAAAAAATTATTACTCTTCCTGTCTTTACTCTATAGCCTATCCTTCCTACTCTATTTTAAATATTCCAATTTCTTTATTTTAAATTTCAATAGTTTTTTAGGGACTGAATTTGAATTAAATAATCTCTTTTTACCGATCGGGATTTCATTTTATACTTTTCAATCGATTAGTTACCTAATGGATGTTTATAGAAAAGAAATTCCTCCAGCGAAAAACTTTACAGATTATGTTTTTTACATGACCTTTTTTCCACATTTAGTTGCTGGACCTATCGTAAGAGCAAAAGATTTTCTCCCTCAAATTGAAAAGCCACAAATCATTCGACTGAGTCTTTATAAAGAGAGTTTGTTAAGAATCATAGTTGGATTGCTCAAAAAATTATTCATTGCAGATTACTTAGGTAAATATGTTGAAATTATTCACCAAGGCCCTGATGGATTTACGGGTGGGGAAAATTTACTTTCAATGTATGCCTATAGTTTTCAAATTTATTTTGATTTCTCCGGATATTCAGACATAGCGATTGGAATTGCCTTACTATTAGGCTACCGCTTGAAAGAAAATTTTGACAATCCTTACGGAGCAAGAAATATTACTTCCTTCTGGAGAAAATGGCACATTTCACTCAGTTTATGGTTGCGTGATTATATCTACATTCCTCTAGGTGGAAATAGAAAAGGTGTATTCAATACGTACCTCTTCCTTTTCATTACCATGCTGGTAGGAGGATTATGGCATGGTGCAGATTGGCGTTTTGTATTTTGGGGAATGGCACACGGTATAGCCCTAATCTTACATAAAGGTTGGACACATTTTTTCCCAAAACAATCTGAAAAATGGTACTATAAAATTCTTGGGATCATCATCACTTTTCATTTTGTTGGAATCTTATGGATTTTCTTCCGTGCAACTTCCTTTGAAAGTGCTTTTTTAAGTATCAATCAGATTTTTACAGCGACATCATGGATTGATTTTCAAGGATTTTGGATGACGCGACCAGAAGTAATGTACTTATTAGCTTTCTCTAGTATTATTGTATTTACCAGTCAAAAATGGAAACAAAAAATAATCGACAAAATCTATTTGATTCCAACATTTTTCTGGATAATTTTAATCGCGATTGCCTTACAAGTCATCTTACAATTTAAAGATGATGTGGTAGAACCGTTTATTTACTTCCAATTTTAATGACCAAGAAATCACTTTGTGGCTTATTTCTTTATCTTGCATCCCATCTATATAGTCAAGTCGGGGATTCCCTTCCTCTTGAAACCAACTTTGTTCAGCTAACACCCTCTAGTAATTTAAATCTATCTCTGAATAAATTAAGGTTAATAAAAGAGGGAAATGATACCGTATTCACAATAATGCACCTTGGCGACAGTCACATTCAAGGAGATCATTTTAGTGGAGAAATTCGTAAATCATTGCACAGTACTTTTGGGAATGCGGGACAAGGCATATTATTTCCTTATTCATTAAGTAAAAGTTACGGTCCAAGAGGAATTAAAATAAGCCCTTTGGGAACTTGGACAGGTACCAACATAATGAATTATAAATCTTCTGAAAAAATCAGTGCAACGGGATATGTCTGCAGCACCAAGTCAAGTAGTGCATCAATTGATTTTGATCTTACAGATAAATTTACAGGAGCTCGGTCGCATTCCATTAGGATTTGGTATACCTCAGGTGAACAATATCATGACTTTGAGATGAATAAAGAACTGAAATTGGTAGAGGAAAAAATATATGCTGATGGATTAGCACAACGCACTTATATTTCTGACTCAATTATTGATCATTTTAATCTAAGGGTAAAATCAGTTAGTGATTCGAGCCAACAATTTACCCTTCATGGATTTGAATTTTTAAGTGATGAAAAATCAGGAATCAACTATAATCATTTTGGCGTAGTCGGAGCACAATTTTCGCATTTCATTAAAAATAGCACCTACGCTTTTACGCAAATCGAAGCACTACAACCAGATTTAATTCTGTTTTCTTTTGGGACCAATGAAGCGTATGACAATAGTATTGATACGAATAAATATTATACTGCATTAACTCAAATGATCCAGTTAATTAAAACTATTTCACCAAAAACAGCGATCATTTTCACAACTGCACCTGATACTCGAAGTCAAGGAAGGGTTCCTGTTAATCAAATTAACGTTAATAATCAGTTGAAAAAAGCTGCTATCAATAATGATGCATCTCTATATGATTTGAATGCAGCAATGGGCGGTTGGGGATCGATGAATAGCTGGTCAAAAAACCAACTTTCTCAAGGAGACAAATTGCACTTTAATGCCACTGGTTATGCCTTGCAAGGAAAAATGTTTAGCTATTCATTTTTAGAAGCATACAATAAGGAAAATATAAATGATACCATTTCAATCATAAATCTTAAAAACCAACTTATAGATCAATTGAAATTTCTATCCGGAAATAAAACTATTGTAGTTGATACCATTCCAAAGCAACAAAGAATAATTCAAAATCCCTACCAGTACCACCAAGTGAAAAGTGGCGAAACGGTATCGTCAATTGCAAGGAAATATCATGTCAGCGCGCAAAAAATTATTTCAGTAAATAATCTTAACAAAAATGGCTTGATTCGCACAGGTCAAAGATTGCGTATTCCTAATTAATATAATTTTAAAATTATAAAAGTGCTTGATAATCAATGAAATAAATTATATTTGAGTAACAAAACTATATTTTTTAACTAAAATCTTTTAAAATGAGAAAAGTATTATTACTCAGTTATGTATTTATTTTAGGTGTAATTCTTGTGAGTTGTGGACCACCCGAAACCTATGAAAAAGGAATGTCTTATTTTCAAGTTCAGAAATATGACAGTGCCATGTATTATTTTGATAGATTACTTCCTGAAGATGAAGAATGGCTAGATTCAGCGAAAGTAATGAAAGGACATTGTGTCGAAAAAATTATTAGTGCTCATGATTGGGCTCTTCTAAGTGAAACTTTCATCACCTATGGTAAAGATACCAGTTGGAATAATCCGGCAAGAAAGTTCTTTAAGGATGAGTTACTTAATATGATCAAAAAAGATAGCGTTGATGGATTTTATAAGATGTTCGATGCCTATAAGACAAAGCTTCCTTCAGTTGAATTAGCGGATGCCATGCATTATCGAATGGATTCATTTTTAGAAGGATATGTATTCAAAGGGACTGGTGATTGGAAAGAACAAAGACTCTATTTTGAAAGATCCGAAACAGGAGTAAATGGTAAGAGTAATAAAACAGTAAGTGGATGGGATAAAAACAGTACTATTTATAAAAATATTCAATACGATAAAGAGGGAATTTTTATCATGCAACCCAGGATTTTCCAAGGTGGTGGTACTTATTTCGGAAAAGGCGGTTCTGTATTTCTAGTTGGAAAAGATAGCTTAAAAATTAACTATGGAAAAGCTTTACGCGGTAAAGTAATATATTTTGTAAGGGATGAGAAAATTGAAACGAAACCTGTAGCTAAGAAATAATAATTTAAGTATCCCCCCTGAATTTATTCAAGGGGGGAGCTTTTAAAACTATTCAATAATGCTCACTAAAAAGTAATTATAAGTCTCACTTAAATTAAACGAACTAAAAAATTTACACCATGAAAAAATTTAAACTATTTATTATTCCTTTTGTGTTTTTTACGATAATTCAACTTTCGAATTTCATTTCTGCACAATCTTCTTATTATTGTTTTTTTGTCGCTAATTACAGTGAAGAAACTTTCTCATCCATCCGTATCCGGCAAAATGGTACCACTAGCTTCGGTCAAGACCTATTACCTGATATGCTGGTGGAATCCTATGAACATTATTGGATTAGAACTGGCTTAGTAAATAGTACTACCTATGATGTTGAAATCGCAGAATTAGATGGTACACCACTAAAATTTACATGGACCGGAAGAGATGGTAATGTTTACACTAAACCATACATTACATTAGATATTGCTCCATTAAATACCTTGATGATTTCCAATGATGATGAAGGAAACATCACTTGGGATATTACGAATGAGGATGATTATGGATTCGGTGATCCTTGCGATCAGGAATAAGGAATTCTAATTTTGCTGATTGGTTACACAGCGACGGATAAATACGCGCCGGATTAAAAAACATGTAACTTTATAATTATCACTACTTATCATTAACATGAAAAATCAAATCTCTATTTTTTTTATGTTGATGCTGTACAGCAATATTATTGCTCAAGAATTTGAAATTCTACAGCATGATAAATCTGTAAAAATTATAGCGCTTTCGCAACTAAATTCTACTGAAAGAGAATGTAATCTCAGTATTCTCCCCAATGGGAAGTCTATTTATTTTATGTCTAAAAGAGAAAGAAATAAGGGCGAATTCGATGGCACTGGAGATATATATCGCTCTGATTATGTCAATGGTGCTTGGCAAGATCCTGTTGAATTAGGTGCCTCCATCAATACTTACTCCGGTGAGGATGAACCAAGCTTTAGTCAAGATGGATCTGTTATGTACTATCAAAGTTGGGAAGGAGATTGGAAATCTTTAGGTGGACCCTATTACACTGCAAGAAACGAGAATGGTACTTGGAAAAAAACCGGTAGCATGGGAGCTAGTATAAACAAGTTTTTTACTGAGAAATCGGAAAAAGGATTTGGGTACGCAACAGATGGGATGGCAGTTTCTGCTAATGGCAAAATTTTTATTGTCGCTTGTGGGGAGAACTACGATGGTGCAATGGACCTTTATTATAGCTTGAAAACAGAGACCGGTTGGACCTATCCTAAAATAATGGGAATAAGTACCGAAGGAGATGAAAGATCAGTTTTTATTGCAGGTGATAACCGCACTATTTATTATAGTAGCGATGGCATGGGTGGATTTGGTGGCTTAGATATTTTTAAAGTAAGCATAGAAAAAGACGGAAAATTGGGGGAGCCAATCAATATAGGAGCTCCATTCAATACGAATGCTGATGACATGGGTTTTGTTGCCTCTGCTGACGGAGGTTCTGCTTTTTTTATTAGAAACTTAGATATTTATTTTGCAGATATAACAGCATTATCAGAAAAATTAAAACCAGATAAAAAAGAAGAACTTGAAAACAATATGTCCAATGAAAAAAATGAGACAACAATTATTAAAAAGGAAATAACTATTTATTTTAGACATAATGAATTTTATATAGACCCATTAGAGATGGCGAAATTATTAGAAATAAATAATACCATTAGCAACATAGAAATACATGGATATTGTGATATTGATGGGAACAGTGATTATAATTTGAAACTATCCGAACGAAGATGCCATTCAGTTATGGAAGAACTTAGCAAAAATAGTTTCGTAAAATCAGAAATAAAAAAATATGCTCATGGAGAATCGGTTCAAATTAATTCCAATTCATTTATAGATACAAAAGCAGCGAACCGCAGGGTATTAATTACTTATAAAGAATAAATAAAACAGTTATGATGAAATCAATTATTTTAATCGCCTTTATTTTGAGTGTTAAATTGGTTTACAGCCAATCAAAAAAAGAACAAATTAACAATCTTTCCATTCGTTTGGATAGCATGCTGTTCCTCTTAAGTTCTGAAAGAACAGCACATGATGAAGAGAAACTACTGCTAAACGCAAAAATAAACATGCTGGAAGGACAAATTAGATCCAATAAATCGATTCAAGTAGGCGCTCAAAATTGGATGGCTGAAAATCTAAATGTTTCCACTTTTCGCAATGGTGATGTAATTCCACAAGCCCAATCTGATGATGAATGGCAAGAAGCAGGATTTAATAAACAAGCTGCTTGGTGTTATTACAATGACCGAATAGAAGATAGTAGCGTAGTAGTGAAAACCTATGGGAAATTATATAATTCTTACGCCCTAAATGATCCTCGTGGACTTGCACCTGAAGACTGGCGCTTGCCTACAGAAGCTGATTGGAAAATATTAGAAGAAGGTTTGCTCAATTCAGGTATGAATTTAACCGATGCCTTTAGTAAAGATGGTTGGACCAATGGAT
This sequence comes from Crocinitomicaceae bacterium, assembly GCA_044339115.1. GTDB lineage: Bacteria > Bacteroidota > Bacteroidia > Flavobacteriales_D > Crocinitomicaceae > UBA952. The sequence goes on along the minus strand of JBIIWA010000002.1, from coordinate 223,354 downwards.
ATGTAGGTACAAATTCTACAGGATTGAATTTTTATCCAGCAGGTTGGAGAGATGTTGGTTGTGGTGGACTTGGTTCACAAATAAGTTATTGGGCGTATCAATCGCCTATTGGTGCGTCGACCCCCTATGTCAGTTTAGACTTTGATGAAGTTGGATCTGTTGCGCTAGTAAATCAAAGTACAAGTTGGATTATGGGCTTTAGTGTGCGTTGTATTCGTGAATAAAATCAGAACAAAGATTTAGTGAATTAAGACTGGCATGCCTATTTCAACATTTTGGTAAACCAAAGGTGCTATTTTAGGCGGTAAATTTACACAGCCATGAGACCCTCCTCTTTCATATATATTGGAACCAAAAGTTCTTCTCCAATTGGCATCATGTAAACCATAACCATTGTAAAAAGGCATCCAATAGGAAACAAATGAAGCATATCCGGGTCCACGAAGAGTTTTATTTTTTTGTTTGTATAAAATCTTATAATTTCCAACAGGAGTAGTGCGACCAAGTTTCTCATTGCCCGTAACAATATCGGTCTCGATAATTAAATTTCCATCTTTAAACAACCAAAGTTTTTGTTCCGCTAAACTCACTTCTACAAAATCCTTATATCCTAATTTTATCCCATTGGGTAAGCCTCTGGCGGAAAATATAATTTGTTTACTAGAATTTGATCCTTTAATAATTAATGCTGAAACATCTTCGATTTCTTTAGAGATATTCATTCTAGGGAATTTGATTTCATCTAAGGCCTGAGTGGTATCCGTGATGTCAAATTGTTCTAATATTTCAGTCAAGGAAGGTTCAATTTTCAAAGCGACTTTTTGAAGATATAATTGCATTAAAAACTTGTCTACTTTCACTTGTAATGTCGAATCGAGGCTTAACCAAGGCCCAAAAATTGTTTTGGTCAAAGTAAAAGATTCATTTTCAGCAATTAAGGTAATAGAACTTTTCAAACAACGATCTAAAGCTTGTTTCGCTGCTCTTACTTCTTCAGAATTACTTTCATACTTGGGTAAAATATATAATTTCTGTTGGTCTAAATCTAGCTTAATACCTCTACTTTTAATCTGTTTTGTTAATTGTAAGCGGATTTTTGAGGTGTCTAATTGATTTCCCGGATATGATTCCTGTAATTTAAATTGGCCTGACTCATATTTGTAGTTGGCATTTTGAGGCGCATTATATGGCAAATCGGCAATGAATTTTAAAAATAAAGTCAGCGTAGAATCTATATTCGGAGTTTGCCAACTCATATCCTTGAAAGACTGATTTTCTGAGGTACTTACGGCATGTATTTTAAAAGAAACACTTTTTGATTTAGGCCGAAGACCCTTGATGTCCAAGTTTATTTTCAAATTTTCCCTTCCAGATATTTCAATAGACAACAGATTTAATCTTGCCTCTTTAGATTTAAAGCTTCTATTGGGGCTATCTGAAGAACAAGAAGTGAAAATAAACACAGTCGCAATTAAGATGATGGCGCAATTACCAATAAAATGAATGCTTTTTTTCATAAATCTAAGTACTAAAGAAAAAACATAAGGTCAATCTAAGCTATTTTCTTATTTTGCTAAGTTACTTAACTAATTGATAGGTTGTATGTTGCGTTAAGCTATTTAATGAACTAAAACTAATTTGACATAAGGGACATGACAAACAATCGGAGCTGCAAATAAAAAATCCTCCATTTGTGGACCACAGCAGATATTGTGAACTAAATAATATCTGTTGGTGCCTGGAACTTTTTTATTGGTAACCACTCCTACGTGCCCTCTTGCAATATCCCAGAAAACTAAATCACCGGGGTGATAGTCTACTTCCTTATCACTTACCGGAATGGTTTGATTTTGCCTCTTAAAGTAAATGATTAAATTGACGCAACGACGGTGATCAATATTGCGGTCGGCATGATTTAAATGATAAGCACTCAAATGTGATTTAATATCTTCATGCACTAACTTTTGTAAATCGATACCTATGGTTCTTAATCCACGAATAGGAACATCAACACAAACACCTTTGTTGGCCGGAACGTCGCCGTTTGGATAATTTAAAACAAAATAACTCGGGTCATAAGTTACTTCTTGTGTGCTTTGCCAAGTAATATGTTTTAAATACTTGGAGCGGACCGTATCCTTTTCCAAGGTATCCCTTAATTCCGTAACAGATCGTGTTACTTCATTCTTTTCATTAGCATTTGTCTTCTCATTTTGGTCAGACAAATAGGCACACGAACAAAATATAAATAAGAATAAAACGTACGCGCTACTTTTAATGTAATTTTTCATAATGAGTCTAATTTAACCAATATTGACAACACCTACAAGATTATTGTATTTCTCTTGATCTTAAGTAACTTTATACTTTATTTGATCTTATGAAATTGTACTTCCTTTTATTTTGTATTTGCTTTATTTTAAAAGGTATCGCACAAACAATTCCTGCTGACCGAACTGTAAATTGGTCACTTGCAGGTGTTAAAGATTCAAGTACTTCCAACTTTAACATTATCGATGTACAAATTTTAGGGTGTAATAATAATGGGCTTACCCCATGCGATTCGATTTTTAGTGCTATTCAGTCAGCACATCAAGAACCTGCAGTCTTTTACTTTCCTGCGGGAGAATATTTGTTTCATGCATCGATTAATTTACGTAGTAATTCTATAATTCGTGGCGCAGGAGCAAGTGCAACTCATTTTATAATAAATCATTCCGGTAGTGGAAATGGCTTTAATATTAATGGAACTGCCATAACTTCGGATAGTAGTTCCTTTACATCCAATGGAACAAAAAATGAAGAACACATCAACGTCTTAAATGGTGCTATTTATACCGCAAACGATTGGATTAGAATAGTACAAGATGATGCTGACCTAGTTACCTCTAGTTGGGCAATTGGTTCTGTGGGACAAATTGTTAAGATCCTCTCTGTAAATAACAACACCCTTCTTTTAGCATCACCATTACGGATGGATTATACACTTGCAAGACATCCAAAGATTTACAAAATCAACCCCAAAGAAAATATTGGAATTGAATGTATATCGATCGATCGTATTGATAATACTGCTCCTGAACAGTCCAGTGTGATTTCTTTTACGAATACGGTAAATTCATGGGTTAATGGTGTCGAAATCAACAAAACAACCTTCGCACATGTGGAAGCAAATTCCTGCTCGAACCTTTCGGTAAGTCACTGTTACTTTCATGATGCCCATGATTATGGAGGTGGCGGAAGAGGATACGGCGTTATGCTTCATTTTACTACCAATGAATGTCTTGTTTACAGTAATATTTTTAGTCATTTACGCCATTCCATGATTGTACAAGCAGGTGCCAATGCAAATGTTTTTTGTTATAATTTCTCCAGAGATCCTTATTGGACTGGAAGTGTTTTTCTACCTGCAAACTCTGCTGGTGATATGGTCTTGCATGGGAATTATCCCTATGCGAATCTCTTTGAACAAAATGATGGACAGAATATGGTTATTGATAATTCTCATGGTGCCAATGGTCCCTACAATACTTACTTTCGGAATAGAGGGAGTTTATACGGGATTTTCTTTAGTGACGCCACTTCACCCAATCAAAATTTGGTAGGTAACGAAATCACCAATACAAATGCACCTATGAGTGCGGTAAATTATTCTATACAAGGAACTGGTCATTTTCTTTATGGAAATAACAACAAAGGAACCCTTGTGCCATCAGGAACAAATGCATTGCCGGACACCTCTTATTATTTTAATACAAAACCTATTGAGATTCCACTTGCTAATTATTGTTCAATTGGAAGTCCTAATATTTTAAATGCTGGAATAGTCCCCGCAAGATATTATTATCAGAACAACGATTTCTTCGCAAATGCATGTGGATATAGTTCCGACTTAGCGCTTAATGATTTGACTAATAATAACATAGAGATATTTCCTAATCCCATTCATAAAGGACAGCATTTACAAATAAATGGACTGTTTGAAAGTGCTGAAATGTTGAATGCTATGGGAGAAATAATCAACACTTGGAATTCTAATAATAAAGAGGAGATTATAATATCAGACCAAGCTCCAGGGATCTATTTTCTAAGGATCAGGAAAAATTCAAGTGATGCAGAAACGATCAAAATTATTATAGAATAATTGAAGCATAGATCTGCAACAATTATAGTATCCATTAATCTTCTTGATTGGCTTTTTTAGATTTACGATACAAGTAACTATCGTAAATAAAGCGTTTAGCGAATCGAACTTGCTTGTCTGAGTTAATCAACTTTTTATAAACATTGGCGTTCACTCCAAAGTATTCATAGCAATTTCCATCTGTGAAAGTAATTTCTAACAAAAGTCCTTTGTGTTTAAAATCTGCGATGCCACTTTCATTGATCGTAGCAGTATATTCAGCCAAATTAGCGGCTTTTGTTTCCGGTGCAATACTCACTAAAAAATGATAACCATCTACCACTTGACGGCCTTTTATCGTTGCTTCTTCTCTTAATGGGTCACCTTCTTGAAACTTGTCAGGGTGCCACTGCTTCACCAACTTTCGGTAGGTCAATTTTAATGCTGCTAGATCGATTTCGTTTTCAATTTCAAAAACTTTTTTGTATTCGTTGATGCGTTTCATATAAAAATATTATCCGGCTTAATTCTCTCAGGAGAAGGAGCGCAATTATAAAATAAAAGTAAAAAGAGTTTTCACCCTCTCTCCTACTCTATTTTCTGAACAAGGTTCGAAAATTATTAATTCTAAGCTTGAATTTGGCGCGAAGATAAGGCTAATAAAGATTAATGTAATGAAAATCTACTAAGAAGTAATCAATTCGAAATTTAATGGACTTTAAACCGCTAAGGTTTTTTAATTCTAAAGTTTAACTCTTGAAGACGGAATTCCATTAATAAGACAAAATTGTACGTGTCTGTATGCCTTGAGTGCTCAACAAACGAAGATAATAAAATCCTTTACTGGTATATTTCTGTAATTCAAGCTCATACTTTCCAGGGACTAAAATCTGATCTTGAAAAAATGTATGGGTATTTTTACCTTCTGAATCATATAAAACCAATGAAATACAACTCGTATCAGTCAACACTAAACTTGATGAAGTTAAAGAAGCAATTGGATCAATCAATGGTAAACTTATTCCTTGAACATTAACCGGCGCTATATAATAATTTCGGTAGGGCAAAGAAACATCATCCCACTGAGCAAATGCCAAAAAAAGATCGCCATTACTGAAGGCATCACTCGTTGAAGACATCAAAGTAGGATACCAAGTTCTCTGAGGTTTGCCAGGATTCTCTATCAACAAAGAAGCATCCTCCCAATGAATGAGATCGAATGAGTAGGTGTAATAAATTCCTTTCTCGTTCCAATCATGATACACTAAAAACCATGTTTTCAAGGGCTTGAAATAAATTAAACTAGGGTTTCCACCCGTTTTTTTTCCTTTTGAAAAGGAAAGAGAAGATCCTTTTCCCCCAATTCCTGGTTCACTAAATGAATCATTATGAAATTTGAACCAGGTGCCCGGACTACCATTTGCATCTAAAGATTGAGCGACACCAATTCCATCTGGACAAACATAGTAAGCGAGCCAACGATTATTTAGGCTATCTCTTATCACCGAAAAATCACCTGTCCCACCCCACTCTGGAGCATTGGGTTTATTCAACCATGAAGTTAATATTTGTCCATTTTTAACCCAAGTTTTTCCACCATCAAAACTCTCACATTGGGCAGCACTTTTCCAAGCAATTTTTTGTTGATTGTCGTAACCAGGAAATTCATGATCTTCTGCATGATAAAAGCCAATCCAATGAGAAGAATCCAAATTAAAAACACTGTACAGCCATGCTCCACCATTATCATAGGAACCTGGCAGGCCTTTGGTTAATACACATCCCCAAATTGAATCCTGATGCAAAACATCTGATCCGGATGTAATATAACTATCATAACCTGCCCAAACATGAAAATACTGGTTAGCTCCCAAGGACTTGTAGCTTATGTGTCCATCTGGAAAGCCTGGGTAAATTGGCACTCCCGGATTAGGAATCAGTTGTGGGGATGAAACTGATAACAGTTGCGCATTTGAAAATAAAGAAATAAATAAAAGAACTATTAATAATGGCTTTTGAATTATTTGATTCATTGGAAAGCAATTTTTAAATTTTAGCTTAAGGTATAAATTTTCAAAATAGAAACCAATTTATTCAAAAGAAAGCAGTCATATATTACACCTCAACTACACTATCGGTTTGCAGCTTGGAGAAGCGCGGGTTTCAGAACTAAGTTATCAAAGAAATCCAAATCTCCAAGCGACATTATGACTCTTGGAACCATAAATCCCCGCGTTTCACAAAACCGCTTTTAGCAGTTGGCAGTTTTTGCTTGGTTTAGTAATTTTTCAAAGGCTTGTGGAAGTACCACTTGCAAATTTCTAATATAATCTTGGTCTTTTTGAATTTTTACAATTAAGAATTTGAGAATAGTCCGAAAATATAACTTACAAAGTCTATTGTGATGAAAAATAACTGTTTCGGATTTTTTTTGAGAGATTTCTTGATTCAGAATCATAGCAAACTTAACATTAAAAAAGTTGGTTCTTTCTTCGACCCACCTTGGTTTTTCTTGATGAGATCTAGGTCTATCTAATATTGGTTCAACCCAGAATTTAAATGCCCATAAAAATGTTTCCATGAATGGAGCATTGTCTTGAGTGTACTCTTTTGTCAACGGTCCAATATAAATCGAGTCAACTAGTGGTTTAAATTGTTGAATTGTTGGGTCAATAATGACATTTTCGTATTCATTGATTGTAATCCAAAAGTGTCGTGTTCCGTTAAAGTCGCCACCCGTCAATGAACAATTTACATCGTTTATTTTTAAAAATAACATTAAGGGAAAACATGTGCAAAAACAAAGATTTTTAGGACATTCTTCACCTATTGTCGGTACGGTGAATCGAGCCACAGTTGCCCTCAGATTTTCTTTTATTTCTTCCGTCATACTTTGCATTTTGTTGAATGATGATTTTCGGCTTATTGATAACTAGTTGCTAGCCCTTTGAATATCTGCAGCGTGTGGAACAGACATCCATTTTGAATATGCGATATTATAAAAGTTGAAAAAGAATCCAGGTGCTAATTTCTCAATGATATCAATACTCACTGTATTTGTTGGTAGAGCAGGAAAAACCAAAGTATAAGAATAGTATTCACCTTGTCGCTTGAAATAATGCTTTAATGGCGCAAGAGGAATTCCAATTGCTTTTACCAAGCGATATTTTCTACTTGATCCTTTTGGTTGAATATAAGAATCTTTATCTATTTGAATCCAACCGCCATTATCATATACTTCCGACGATCTGTAAATAAAATCTATGCGCGTGTATTCATCGGAAGCTTCAATTGATTTAATTCGAAGGCTTTGCCTGTGATCCATTCCATCTGGATTATAAACTTTTAGAGGGGTTTCGATTTCAATATTTTGATCGGTTTCAACCAATTTTTCAATTTGAATTTCCATAATAATAAGTTTAGAATACAAAGTAAATTAATATGTCCGAATTATGCATACGGAGTTAAAAAAATACTGAACAAAATGCTCCAAAATTTGTTTTAGAAGCAAATCAGTAAAATGAAAAAAATTATATTTTGTGTTGTTTCTATCTTAGGTTTGTGTTCTGTTTATGCTCAAACTAATGTTTCTGGAGGCATTTATCAAAATACCACATGGACAGCAGCAAACAGTCCCTACATTGTTACGGGTTCTATTGTTGTTTTTCCTGGAAACACACTTAATATTCAACCTGGTGTTGAAATTAAAATAGACAATCAAGTAAATAATAACATTTATATCGAAGCTCGAGGAACCATTAATTGTATTGGAACCGATATCCTTCCTATTAAAATTAACACGATTTATGACACCACGAATACTGTGGGATGGCAGGGATTCGTATGTACCAGTTCGCAAGGAGGAGTGATCAATGCAGATCGATTCCACATTTCAAATGCGTACAACCCATTTGCTTATGAAACCGCTCTAAATAATTATCAGTACACCAATTGTAAATTCAGTCACTGTTCTCAAGCAATTACTGTTGCCAATTCAGTAGAATTGATGAATTGTCAGTTTATAGACAACCAAGTTGGTGTCTTCGGCTGGTCCTACTTTACCATTCAAAATTGCTTTTTCAAAGGCAATACCACCTCCATACAGGCCTATTCCACTGCCTTTCTAATGACCAATTCAAATTTTATTGACAATCAGATTGGCTTAACTTTCGCTGCTTTTGTCTTTGACTCCATGTATATTTCGGATTGCCAATTTCTAAACAATGGCTTAGCCTTAGGTTCCCCAAATAACGGTAAAGTCCAAAACTGTTTGTTTAGCGATAATACCACATCTATACAATACGCTTCGAACTGTGAAATTTTTAATAATGAATTTTTTTACAATGAACTTGCTCTCGAAGTATCAGTTAATGCTGATATTCACGACAACCAAATTAATAACAATATGGGAGGATTACTTATTTCTGGAGTGACTAATGCACAGGATAGCCCTCAGATTTACAATAATGAAATTTGTAGCAACATCAATTACAATGTGAATAACAACACCAACATGAATTACTCGCTCCTCAGTAATTGTTTTTGTGGACTAGATTCATCAACCATAGAAATTTATTTGATTGATGGGTATGATGACATTACCAAAGGTCTTATCAACTATACACTTTATGATACCACTTGCACCACGATATTAGGGACCGTTCAGAAGTTTCAGATGCAAGGAGCTGGAATTGATCCAACCATCATTGCTGCACTTTCTTACAGCAATCCAGTTTCGGATTATTTGAAAATATTTCAGGAAACAGCGATCGATGAACTATACATTTACAATTCAAATGGACAACAATTTAAAATAAATTCAATGAGTTCAAATGTGTTTGACCTTAGGTTTCTAGAGTCAGGAATATATTTTGCAAAAGTTTTTCAAGAAAATTCAAATACTTCCACCTTTAGGTTAATTAAACAATGAAAAATTTAATACTTCTACTATTTCTTTTCTCCGTTGGGATTTCGTTTTCACAAACCACCTTTTCTGGGGGAATTTATCAAAATACGACTTGGACCGCAGCAAACAGTCCGTATATTATAACTGGTTCCGTTGTAGTCTTTCCTGGAAAAACATTGACCATTGAACCAGGATGTGAGGTTCGTTTTACTGCTGATTATACTTTCAATACAGGTAATTTTATTTATTTAGAAATCAGAGGTACATTGATCGCTCTAGGAACTGACGCCAATAAAATTAAATTTACGAGTAGCGATACCACTGATGGATTTTATAATTGGCAAGGAATAAATATTAAAGGAAGTCAAGGGGGAAATTGTCAATTAGATCGTATCGAATTACACAACTCTTGGTATGGAATTTATAATGATATTCCTGAACCTGGATTGATCTACAACTTCACTAATTGTAAATTTAAAAACAACAATTATGCACTTCAATTAAATGCTGACTTATACTATAACAATTGCTTATTCGAAAAAAATGGTGTTGGTCAGGCTGCGCAATTATCTTACGGTTCTATGAATGCCACAAATTGTCTATTCAATCAAAATTTCTGCTCTGTAACTTGGTCCAATAGCATTACTTTAGTCGATTGTATTTTTACAGGAAATACCAATAATATCATTGGTTGTCCGGGCACCATTCAAAACTGTAGTTTCATTAACAATGATTTTGCCATAACAGAGGCTTCTAGCTTACAAATTATTTATTGTTTATTTGATGGCAATAATGTAGCAATTGATGAAAACGGGTCTTCAAATATCTCGTATTCTGTTTTCACTAATAATTCAATTGCTGTTAAATTGGGAGATAATTCATTAATAACGAACAACACCATTACCGGCAACGGAACTGGGGTTCAAGTTCGTGGAACGAGTCCAAGTTCAGCTCAAATTATGTACAATCAATTGTGTAATAATGTAAATTACAATCTCGAAAATCTTACCGATAAAAACTTTCAAGTAAATTCAAATTGTTTTTGTTCGTCAGACTCTACCACTATAGAAAACGGGATTTATGATGGATACGATGATATCACAAGAGGATTGGTTAATTACGCTATTTACGATGATTCTTGTTCAACCATTCTAAGTTATGTCACTAAAGTAGTTTTAAATGAGCCGGCAGGTCTTTCTGAGCTCAATGCTGCTTGGAAGATTTGGCAAGAAGCTAATGCCTTACATGTTTTTGTTGAAAAGGAAACACAAATTCAAATTTTTTCTATCACGGGAAAAGTATATCTCGAGCTTACCATTCTTCCCGGCGATAACAGCTTAGGATTAGATTTACCAAGCGGAATCTATCTACTGGCAGATCAGAATGGAAACCGTCATAAATTTTATTTCGATTAAGGGATAATCTAATCTTCGTATAATTTCACTTCCTTCGAATCAACGATTTATTTAAAGAGTCGGGCCGAGCGCCTATCCGCAAAACATTAGCGGTCATTTTGGCGCCCGCATAAAATAGAACTTTTTTAACTAAATTTGCTTAATGGGAATAGTTGAACGAAATATAGAAGACTTGAAAATGCTTTGTACAATGTACAATGTGGAAAAGATGTATCTATTTGGTTCAGCTCTGAATTCCAACTTCAATGCAAAAAGTGATGTTGACCTTCTCGTAAAATTCAAAGTTATTGAATTATCAAAGTATTTTGATAACTATATGGATTTCAAAGAAAAGTTAGAGGATTTATTTGAACGTGAAGTTGATTTAGTTGAAGAACAAACTTTAAGAAACCCAATCTTAATTAACTCAATAAACAAATCTAAAGAGCTAATTTATGGATGAAAGAATTCTTAAATGGCTTTATGATATTAAGCTCTGTATCGAAGAAATTGATGGCTTTTTCAAAGATGAAGAAAAGGATTTTTTCAAGTACAGAAATAACTTAATGCTTAAAAGAGCGATCGAAAGAAATCTCGAAATTATTGGCGAAGCCATAAACAGAATAATCACTCGTGACAATTTGTTTTCCGAAAAAATTAGTAATACAAAAGCAATTATTGGATTGAGAAATCAAGTCATTCATGCATATGACAACATTTCAGATGAGAATATTTGGTCAATACTTACCAACCATCTTCCGAAATTGAAAAATGAAGTTGATGTGTTAATCAAAGAGAACGAAAAATAATTACTGGTAACAGCCGTTTCTCGCAATTGAGAATTTTGTGGTAAGTTCACTTTTTCGTTTCGCAATTTTTTTTTGCCTTACAGAAAATAATAAGTTCCGAACTGCGTTAAGCGGCGTTAAGTTATTGCCCAAAGAAAAACCACACTAAAAATATATCTGACCTAATGAATAAACTTTTTCTCACTTTACTTTTCTTTCCATTATTATCATTTTCTCAAGAAAAAACTAATGACTCTAAAATCGATTTTGGATTTTATGTCTTGCCCGAAATGAATGGTTTGACCACAGCAAATCCAGTCGGAACGGAAACAGCACGTTCAAAATTCGGCTTCTCTGCTGGGCTTAATCTTGAATATCACTTAACGCCTAAAATATCCTTTCGCACAGGATTAGGTTACGGTCTAAAAAATTACAATCATCTTCACGAAGGGTTAATATTTGACTCAGATATTAGTCCTCTAGATGGAATCCAAACCGTATCTAGAATGGAATCAAGCATCTCGTATAGTGAATTACAGTTACCACTGCTATTTCAATACAAATTAAACCCAAAGGTATTCTTTACCCTAGGATTGGAATTAAATACTTCTTTTGCTGATAAATCCGAACGAATTATCTATTATGGCAATGGGGCAATAGATCAATTAGAGAATACGACTGGCGCAATATTGAATTACGCCCCAATGCTAAGTATAGGTTTTCTCGTGCCTAATTCAAATTTTATTATTGAGCCTCTGTTTAAGTATAATATTAAAGAGTACCTAATTCCAATGTCGAATCAATATAATTACGGACTCAAAATCACGTACAACCTAGGACTTTAGATAGAATGAATGTCCATAACAAAACCAACGCCCCATGCGAGATTTCACTTCGGGCAAAACTTTATGAGTAATTGAAAACCTATATTAAAGCTATCGAACTTAAAATAAATTGACTGAAGATAATCTTTTAATATCTGCTTGTTATATAATAAATTGGTTAACGCTAAGTATCGTTATCATTTATAGTGCAAAGAAGAAGCAATCTGTACTTATTCATTTAGGAATTCAAACATTGTATTCGTTATTTTGGTGGTATCAACTAAACTATTACTCAAGTGGTGGTACAGCTTTGGTTGCTTGGTTTTTATGGCTAATTACTATTGGAATTCATTGGTTTGGTTACTTAATACAATTGGGGGTGATTATCTGGAAAAGGCGAAAATGAAAATACTCTAACAGCTGTTTGGAACCAACCCTCAAACCTTGCCTTGAAAGAGTGATTAACTTGAAAGAAAAAGTTCCGAACTTCGCAACTACGGTAGCTGCAAAACGTTAGTGACATTTAAAACGAGCATAAGTTAAACTTAGAATAAATCTACCTATAATGAAAAAATGCTGTTTAATATATATCCTCCTTTTAATCAATCATTACTCAATATCACAAATTTTTTCTGGTCAAATTGTTTCTTTCGAAACACGCAACCCAATTGGTTACTCAAGAATTGGAATTTTACACAAAAATAAAGGTACAATAACTGATTATGATGGAAATTTTTCACTGGATATTTCTAATTTTTCGGATCAGGATACATTAAGAATATCAGCTCCAAATTATGAAAGTATTGATTTTTTGATTTGGCATTGTAAATCCTATTTTATCAATCAAAAGTCAATCAAAATTGAACTAACTCAAGAAACCCAAGCTATCGAAGAAGTAGTAGTTACTCCAGGAAAAAGTAGATTATTGATTTCTGGGAATAATGTGAAAACATCTATGATAATCGCTGGCTTTCAAAACAGAAAACTTGGGGCAGAAATGGGAACATTGTTAAAATACGATAAGAAAAGAAAAGGACAGATTAAAAGTCTAAATTTTAATATTTTTTACAGTAAAAAAGAAAAAAATGATTCGCGTGTGGTTAATTTAGAAAAAACTGCTAATGATTCAATAAAATTTAGAGTAAATCTTTATGATTTGAAAGATGGAGTTCCCAATAAAAGTAAACTATCAGAGCCAATATATTATTTCGACAAACCAAAAAATGGAAAAATAACTATTGATGTTTCCGAGCTAAATATTTATATAAAAGAGGATTGTTTCTTATCAGTTGAATTAATTGAAAATCAAGGTTTAGAAGGATTATTTTTTAATTCAGCTTTTTTAAAATCAAAAAGTTTTTACAGGGAGGCGCCTGAGGGTGATTGGATAAAAACAAATTTATGCTTCGGATTTTGGGTGGAAATTTATTATAAAAGGTGACGTTTGCTAACACTGGTTTAGCGACATGCCTCCAACTTTGCTTCGGAAAAAAGATTTTTACAAAAGAAAATAATTTAACTTCGAATCAACAATTTATTTAAAGAACCGGGCCGAGCGCCAAGCTGCAAAACTTTAGTTGCAAAAGAAAAGGAATCTCACTTCGGGTATAGGGGGGAAACTTTGACTCAAATACTTACCTTCGAATTAAGATGTAAATAACTTTCGAAACCAAAAATAAAATGAAATTAATTACAAAATTTTTAGAAATAAAAAAAACTACTGATCTTTTCAAAATATTAATAGGATATTTAGTAATTATCATTTTAGCTTTATCTCCAATTATTTTTGCATTAGTTGGAGGATATATCGAAGGTCTTATTAAAGGTCACCCTGTAAATGAAGGTAATAGTGGTATTATTGCAATTGGCTGGTTAGCTATGTTAACTATTCCTGGTGGGTTTTTACTATTAATCTTATACTCGGTATTGTATACGATAAATGTAATACTTTTTATAAAAAATAAAAAAAAACGATAAAATAGACAATAAAGGTTGATCAATCGATAATGAAATATTTAAACAAGTTATTACAAGTAAAAACCGAAGACCGTAACTTGTTTCAAGTTATTTTTTGGTGGGAACTTAGACGCATCCTGTACAACATTATTGTCTTAATTGCTGGAATTCTTAGCTTAGTAATTATGATTGCCGCTACTTCTGGACGTGTTTACTTAGAACCTGGAGAAGACTTTTTCGAACCTATTATGATTCCAATATTTGCATTTTTATGCAATATGGGTTATACCTTAGGTTGGCTTACAGAGGTGTTTATTAAACGTAGCGCGACATACGGACCAAAAATGTTTAAACGTGGACTTTATTTTACTTTGTTTTGGATTTTTCTACCATCGACAATTTGGGTCATTGTTGCACTATTTGACTTAATAAAAAAACAATTTTAGTGGACAGCAAACTACCTTTAGTAATTAGTATTGTGATACAATCCCACATTTATAATTGAACTATTTATATTCTACTTTGATAGGTAAACAATTCCCAATATCTGCCTTTCCTAGCAATCAACTCATCGTGTTTGCCTTTCTCAACAATATTTCCATCTTCTATTACTAAGATTTGATCTGCTTTTTGGATGGTGCTCAAACGGTGAGCAATAACGAATGTAGTTCTGTCTTTCATTAATTCATGTAAACTTTTCTGAATGAAAGCTTCACTTTCGGTATCAAGATTGGAAGTTGCTTCATCTAAAATAATAATTTTAGGATCTGCTAATAAGGCCCTTGCTATTGAAATACGTTGCCGTTGACCACCTGACAATTTAACACCTCGTTCGCCAATAACAGTGTCCAGTCCTAAATCAAAACGATCCGTAAACTCATTAACATAAGCACCTTGCACAGCAGCTAATAATTGATCTTCTGTTGCATTTGGTCTTGGAAACAAAATGTTCTCCCGAATAGTGCCTTCGTATAAAAAATCATCTTGTAAAACGACACCAAGATTTGACCTGTAACTGCTTAAATTAACAGTCGAAATATCAATTCCATCAATTGTTACTTTTCCTCCTTTTGGATTCAAAAAAGTAGCTGCTAAACCTGCAATGGTTGATTTTCCAGAACCTGAAGAACCCACTAAAGCGGTTACACTTCCTGCAGGAGCTCCGAATGAAATATCGTGCAACACTTCTTTGTTTTCATCATAACTGAAGGCAACATTTTCGAAAATAATATCACCTTTAATCTTCCCTAATGTTACAGTTCGAAGAGTAGCATCATCTTCTTCTTCCATTTCCATAATTTCCTGAGTACGGTCCAATCCAGCCATTGCTTCCGTCAATTGACTTCCGATATTACTCATCTGAACAATGGGTGCAATCATAAAACCTAAAAATAAAGTGAACGATATAAAATCACCATATGTCATGGTGTTCTGCATAATGAAATAACCACCAATACCCATTATTCCTGCTGAAGCTAATCCTAAAAGAAATGTGGAAGAGCTTGTTATTAAGGCAGTGGCTGTTAAACTCTTTTTTACATTTTGGAATAAGCGTTCAACCCCATCTTCAAATGTTTTATTTTCTTGTTCTTCAGCATTGAATCCTTTGATCACGCGCACACCATTTAAGGTTTCGGTTAAACGGCCTGTAACTTCAGCATTTAATTTCCCTCGTACTCTAAAAATGGGACGGATATAGGCAAATGCTTTTAATGCAATAAAAGCAAAAATTGCAACTGGAACCAATACAAAAATGGTCATCAACCAATTGATTTTTATCAAAATAACTAAGGACAAGATCGCTGTAAAAGTTCCACCGATTAATTGAACCAATCCGGTCCCAACAAGGTTTCGAACTCCCTCAACGTCATTCATAACGCGGGAAACAAGCGCTCCAGATTTATTGTTGTCGAAATAGCTAATGGGTAACTTTAATAGTTTTTTCTGAACTTTTGCTCTCAATTCTGAAATTAATAATTGCGCTTCAACACTTAATAAGCGTGTCAGTAAAAAAGAGGTGACAGTTTGTAGAAGTAAAGCAAGACATACCACTATTAATAGTGTGTAAAGTGTTTGCATATCTTTAGATGGAATTACTTCATCTATTAGATTTTTACTTGCATAAGGAAGTACTAAACCCGCTAAACTTCTTATGATGATTAAAATTAATCCAATAGAAATAATTTTTTTTCGAGGCCATATAAATTCCTTAAAGGCCCATTTAAATGATACTTTTTTTTTGCTCATATGCCTACTTTATCGAATATCAAGCCAAAAAATAAAGTGTGTCAATAAGGCAGAATTTATAATGATAATCTAATTCAGGTAATGGAAAGTCATGGTTGTTTTTATGAATTCGAAATCAATTGATTTAATAACTTATTGCTAAATTTTAGTTTATAGATGGGTTAATATAGATCAATAATAAGTCGTAAAAACCTAATATAATGACCCTTATGAAATAGATTTGACTTTGATTTCGCTCCTAAATTCCTATATTTATGAACTGATTTGGCATGGTTATTTCACCGACTGACATTTTGGGCAATTTTACTTGCAGACACCCTATTTACTAAACAAATACCAATAGAATGAAAAAAACAATCAAAACATTAGGATTCCTTCTACTCATTACAGCCGGACAATTCGCTTTTGGACAGACAAATAAAGAAATAGCATTAACAAAAGGTCAGAAAGCCATAGAGCTGATGGACAATGGGAAGATTAAAGAAAGTATAAAACTATTAGAAGAAGCACAAAAACTTGACCCAGAAAAATTTGCCTATCCTTATGAGATAGCTTATGCACACTATTTGCAGGAAGACTATAAAGGTGCTATTAAAATATTAGAAAAGATTATGAACCATAAAGATGTCGAGGAAACCTTTTTTCAACTACTAGGAAACAGTTATGACCTAATAGGGAAAAGCGACAAGGCATTTGAAATATATGACGCAGGACTTAAAATATTTCCAAATTCGGGAATGATAAATTTAGAAAAAGGTAATGTTTATTGGAATAAAAAGGAATACGGTAAAGCGCTACCATTTTACGAAAAAGGAATTGAAGTAG
Organism: Crocinitomicaceae bacterium; assembly: GCA_044339115.1. GTDB lineage: Bacteria > Bacteroidota > Bacteroidia > Flavobacteriales_D > Crocinitomicaceae > UBA952. The sequence continues at coordinate 206,291 of JBIIWA010000002.1, read as the reverse complement.
ATCCAGATTTTCCTTCAAATTATTATCGTGCAGCAAGACTTTATTGTGGCTCGACAGAAGAGGTTTGGGGAATGATTTACGGAGAAATTTTTATGAACTTGGAACGCAATAGTAAACGGACTTCAGAAATAAGTAAGTTGCTTTACGACACTTATAAACATGAAATCAAGTTTGCGAACGACACTTCATTTTCTGTAAGTTTCAGTAAAAATGCTACAATAAATGTAAGCGACTTAAAAGACCCAAGTAAAATGGAATTACCATACGGAATAGGTGTTTATGAACCGACTTTAATATTTTCCATGGTTTCAGTTAAGGCAATCGACATCAATTCACTTGACAATATTAGAAGCACCTTCATTGACAACTACTTTAAAAATGGACACGACAAAAAATACCCAAACGTTTTATTCACCTATCAAAAAGAAGTTAAAGAGGCGGGACACATTGAAGCATACAACCATTGGATTTTAATGAAAGGTGACGAAGACGGTTTTGATAAATGGTACTCCGAAAATAAAGATAAATGGGAAGCTTTTGTGAAATGGTTTGGTGACAATGGACTTAAAATTAATGACACTAATAAATTTCATAGTGGACAATATTAAATAAGTTGACGATAGAAATGAAAAACATATTTACACTTTTAATCATTTTGACAACTACCTTGATTTGTTTCGGACAGAATTACAACTACCCGGGACAGATAGAAATTAGAGGCTACAAAATTGGTAACCAAGTTGACACACTAATTTTTAAAAAACTTGGAGATCTTTACTTCCCTAATTACCTTGATGGCTGGACAATGGACAACTTCGACAAGCTACCCCCAAAATATAAGGGACTTCCAATTACCTTATGGCAACAAAAAAGTGACTCAAGCATTGCTTTAACCTTACTCAATGACATCATATTAAACATTACCGTTTCATATATGAAGGAAGATGAAAAAGAAAAGATGGCAGCATTTGCTACTCAAAAATTTGGTGCAGACCCAGATCTAAAATCATACGAAGAAAAACATCCACTGCAGACATGGATTACTTATTGGAATCTAATTACTTGGGAGACGAATGACGTAGTATTCCAAATGGGTAACAGTGACATGAGAAAACCTGAACACCCAATTCCAACAGACATTCGATGGAATTTGGCATACTCGGACTTTGTTTTAGAGCAAAAGATTATCAATGACTTTAGAAAGAAATAATACTTTCAAGAACAGTTGATCTACTTCAAAGCCTCTGACTTGGAAATAAATGAATGTTGGAACACCAAAATCCATGGCCCTTTTGCAGAAGTGTATTTTCCTAGAGAGGAATTATGTTCATCCAATCGACGTAAAACATCGGTTGTAAAGCCTTTGTAATAAAATTTTTTGGGGATTACAAATTATATGAACTGAATATACTTCCATAGAGAATGGCTTAAAATAAAAATAAAAACCCTAAGATATTTGATACATCTTAGGGTTTTCTATTCCGACGATTCCGTTAGGAATGACTGAATCCCGACCGAAAGCGTCGGGGCCGTAGATAAAAAAAAAAACCTGTAAATAGGGCTTTAGTCGCTTTGTATTTGCGGTCTGGACGGGACCGCACTTTTAGTGTTTTCGGGGCTTTGCTTAAGTTGCTCTAAATTGGCTTATAATGTATTGTAAAACAGTTAGTTATATAAAAAACTAATCGGAAAAAATTTGTTAATAAACAACATCAAATAAGCCAATCCGTCCCCCCATCCGTCCCCCCAAAAGTGTATATTTGTATAAATTATTAACAATGGTAAAGTTCTATTTGAAAGATAAAAACGCAACGCAGGCCACTGCGATTACGATGGTTATTTTTTACGACAATGATCGCGTAAAAATACCAACTGGTTTTTCTGTTCCACCTAAAATGTGGCAAGAAAAAAAGCAACGTGTAAAGGTAACAATGGAATTTAAAGAAGCAAATGAAATCAACGATAAATTAAATGCATTAGAATCCGTAATGATTTCATTGCTGAAAAAATACAGGGATGAAAACTATTTCCCAAGTCCTGCCTTAATTAAAGCAGATCTCAAAAAACAGAAAAATGTTCCGATGAGAAGCAAAAAGGATAAAACCTTTTGGGATCATTTTGATGAATTTATAGAGGATAAACGAAAAATAAATCCCGATGTCAGAGACTACAATAATTCACTTCGAAAACACCTAAAAAAGGTTGAATTAATCATGGCTAAACCCATCAGTTTCGCAATGATTTCGAATGAATCAGGAGTCTTCAACCTTGAATGGATGAATTACCTTTCATTTGTCGCCTTAAATTCAGAGGGTGAGCCTGGTTTAATGCCGAATACAGTTGGAAAGCAAAATAAGAATTTAAAAGCCTTCTTAAATTGGTGTTTTGATAAAAACATTGTTCCTAAATTCAGCACCAAACTGTATCCTACGATTGTTGAGGATGTCGACAAAATTTATTTAACAGAGGAAAATCTCGAAGCTTTAGAGAAGCTAAAAATTGAAGACGTTTCGTATGCTGTGGTGCGCGATTTATTTTTAGTAGGATGTGAAACTGGTTTGCGTTTCAGCGATTTTATACGGATCACAGAACATGACATTCGAAATAATGAATTGCACATTGTCCCGAAGAAAACCAAAAATGCAGGAGTTAAAAAACTTATTATTCCATTAAGTGCACGCGTCCAACATATACTTGCGAAGTACGATGGTAAACCTCCTCTGTACGATAGAAATCAATTGACAAAATTCAATAAAATTATACGCGAATTGTGCGCATTGGCAAACATGAACGATGAGATAAAATTCTATCGTGAAGTAGCAGGAGAGACAGTGATGATTACTAAAAAAAAGTATGAAGAAGTTTCATCTCACACCTGCAGAAGAACATTTTGTACATTGAAGTTTTTAAAAGGAATGCCCGCACATGTCATCATGAAATTCAGTGGCCACAAATCAGAGAGGAGTTTTGTGAAATATTTAAAGCTTGACGCAGAGTTGACCGCAAAAAAATATGGGGAGTATTTTTGAAGGGGGGTGTGAGGAAGTTTTCGATACATGCCCGGTAAACTGTGATCACTCGAAAAGCTCCTCTCGACTTACTTCGGCAGGCTCAGCACAAGCAGCTCGATTAGCTTATTATATCATTTCATTTGATAGCTCCTCTCGACTTACTTCTGCCCTTCGACATACCTCGGCAAGCTCGGCACAAGTGCTCAGGGGAGTCCAGGCTCAGCCAAGCAACTCGATTAGCATATAAAACGCAGTGACTTTCGACTAACTCTGCACAAGTCACTCGATCCACTCGCTTAACACCACCTTTTATATTCTACTTTGATACGTATACAATTCCCAGTATCTGCCTTTGCTTGCAATCAACTCATCGTGTTTGCCTTTCTCAACAATATTTCCATCCTCTATTACTAAGATTTGATCTACTTTTTGGATATAAGCTTCACTTTCGGCATCAAGATTGGAAGTTACTTCATCTAAAATAATGATTTTAGCTTCAACATTTTTTCATTATTATATAATCCTTAATGACTTTTTTTTCTTCTCGTAAAATAATAATGTTGTTTACTTTTCTTGTGGATTCAAAACGTTTTTCTTCTCGAATAGTATTTTTCATTATGTTAGCATCATAGTTGAATTTTAATAAGTTTATGGTGTCTTTGGATTTAAAACAAAAATTATCTTCCGTTAACTGAAAAACTGGTTTTGTAACTGAAGAAGAATAAACTGTATTTATTAAAAAATCTTTGTTATCATTTACAACAAACTCAAAACATGAATTTAGTGGAATCTCAAAGTAATTAATTGGTATGGATGTTACTGCAAAAATCCATTTCCCATCCTCTTTCGGAACAAAATTTCTATCCCCATTTCTTAAACCAATATGCTCAGCATTAGATCCTTTTTCATTGTTTGTCCAATACCAATTATTTTCATAAGACTCCAATTTATCCTTACATAAAAAAATTGATTTCAGTTCCTCAGGAGAAGGTAGTCTCCATTGTCGACCATTTAAATTATAATCAGCACAAAGATTTTCAGAATAATTAAACGGGCCAGATCCAATAGGTTTAGGTGATGTAATAATTATTTCATTTTCTGATATCTTAAAAATAATACCTCCTGAGTATGCATCTCCTATTTTTAAATTTTTTATTGAATTATTACCTAAGGTAAATGAGGGCAATAAGTATTTATCAATTTTTAAAACATTATTTATTTTGAATTCTCCATTAATATTAATGTAATCAGAGTATTTACCATCCTTATATTTCAATAATTGCTCTTTATTTTTTTCAATTATTTTGTTACTTAAATCTTGTGAGAGTATTACAGTATCCTTTTTATAAAACAATACTAAACCATCATAGATTTTACTTCGGAATGATTCGACATCAACCTTACCATTTTTTTGTATAAATAAATCTGCTGCGACAATGTAATTTTTTTTATCAATTAACGAATCTAACTTTTTAACAACATTACTAGTTTCAAGCATAATTGCATTTCTCTCTTTTTCTCTCTTTTCATTTCTCTCTTTTTCTATTTTTTCAGAGATATTTTTTTGTATAATTTCTTGTCGCTCTTTTTCCTCCTCAGATTTTGATTTACAAAGTTCTTGTTTAGTTAACAAATAATTATTCAAACCTCCTTCAATAGCAGTCTCAATTAATCCATTAACCCCTTCCTCTGTAAACATTTGAATAATCGATACTGTATATTTCGTTTCAAGGTAATAAAATAGCCTTCCATTAATAAAATAACTTAGATAACTACTATAAATTGGAACTCCATAATAATTCAATGATTTGACTTCAATTATTGCAACATCAATACATTTTCTATCTCGACCATTTTCATAAATGGCATAATTTTTCATACTCCAAGTATCTGGGTAATTAGCATTTGACCTAATAGAGTTAAATCCCTTTTCAATTTGAGATTTGGAAATTCCAATTTGTGAAATAACATTCTGGGAAAACAGAGCAAGTAAAAATATTAATATTATTTTTTTCATTTTTCTTTTTTTATTTTCCTACTCATATCGCATTTCGGATCGTGCGCCGTTTGAATGGTTTCTAAACTCCATTTATTTGTACCAAAAATAATAAATAATTTAATAACACGAAATATATTTCGTGTTATTTTTTCTGTTAATAGTTCACTTTTGATTGTGATTAAGAAAATTGATATTGAGTTAAAGAATATAGGTCAAAGAATAAAGGAAATCAGGGGTGAAAAAAAGCTTACTCAAAGCAGTTTGGCTTCACTTTGCGATATAGATGTTAGAACAATTCAACTCATTGAAAAAGGTTCTATGAATATGAGCTTGAAGGTGTTTTTTGCACTTTCAGAAGCTTTAGACGTTTCTCCTGAAGAACTTTTTAGAATTGACAAGGGAAGGATTAGTTAACTTCTCATTAGCTCATTTTAATTGTCTCGATAGATGCCCAGCAAGCTGTACTTATTCATTTAGAAATTCAAACATTGTATTCGTTATATTGGTGGTATCAACTAAACTATAACTCAAGTGGTGGGACAAGAATCAATCAAAAAATATTATAATGTGTCATAAAATATACAAAAAATGCTATATTTGTCCTTTATAATACACATTATATGAAAAATACACCAGCCATTTTGCCAAAAAACATTAAGATTTTGCATGATCTTGGTGAACAAATTCATTTGGCTCGTTTACGTCGTAGTTTAAGTTCAGAACAGATGGCGGAGCGCACTGGGATCAGTCGAAAAACGATTTATAACATTGAGCAAGGTAGTCCAACAGTTGCCATTGGAAGCTATTTACAAGTGCTTTTCGTATTGGGTTTAGAAAAAGATTTAGGCATAGTTGCAGCAGCAGATCCCTTGGGACGTAAACTGCAAGATGCGGGGATACTACCGAAAAAACGTGCACCTAAACAAACGAAATAGATCATGAAACATAACGAAGAGAAAATTTGGGTCTACGCTGATTGGGATTTTTTGGAGGTGACTCAACTGCTGGGTATTTTAACCGTTCAACGTTTGCGAGGTAAAGAGATTTTCTCCTTTGAATATCAAGATTCATGGGTCAATGAAAGTAATCCGATATTATTTCTGGATCCAAACTTGGGATTTTACAAGGGAAAACAATTTCTGCCTGACGAAAAAAATAACTTTGGGATATTTCTTGATTCATCTCCGGATCGTTGGGGGCGCTTACTTATGCGGAGAAGAGAAGCATGGCAAGCAAAACAGAACGGAAGAGCGGAAAAAACGCTGTTCGAAAGTGATTTTTTATTGGGTGTTTTTGATGGACATCGAATGGGAGGAGTTCGGTTTAAATCAAACCCCGATGGACCTTTTATGAATGATCAAAAAAAAATGGCGACACCACCTTGGACTTCACTTCGTGAATTGGAGCAAGCAAGTTTGAAACTTGAACAAGATGATGCACTACTTGATCCCGAATATGCCCATTGGTTAAGCGTGCTAATCGATCCGGGTTCCTCATTGGGTGGAGCAAGACCAAAAGCAAGTGTTTTGGATGAAAAAGGAAATTTGTGGATTGCTAAATTTCCGAGTTCGAAGGATGAAAAGAATGTGGGTGCTTGGGAAATGGTTCTCCATCAGCTTGCATTGAACTGTGGTATTTCCTTGCCAGATGCGCGAATTCAGCAGTTTTCAAGCAGGCATCACACCTTTTTATCTAAACGATTTGACAGAAATACTGAATCTCAGCGTATTCATTTTGCATCTGCCATGACTTTACTTGGGCTTCAGGATGGGACGGATTATGCAGACGGAACTGGATACCTCGATATTGCAGGTTTTATAACGCAGCACAGTCCATCGGTAAAAGAGGATCTAGAACAACTTTGGCGCAGATTGGTATTTAATATGTTGGTATCGAATACGGATGACCATTTAAGGAATCATGGATTTATTCTTACGAAACAGGGTTGGCGCTTGTCACCAGCATATGATATGAATCCGAATGAAATGGGAAGTGGATTAACCCTGAATATTTCTGAAAATAATAATTCCCTTGACCTTTCCTTAGCCATGGAAACAGCAAACTATTATCAACTGAAAAAGGACACAGCTGAACGGATTCTTCAAGAAATGCAGAAGGAAGTCTCCGGCTGGCGAAGAACTGCCAAGAAATTTGGGATAAGCAACAGTGAAATCGAACAAACAAAGCGCGCTTTTCGTCTCGCTGATATGGATTAACATTAGTGAAATAACATTATGACATACCTCGGCAAGCTCGGCACAAGTGCTCAGGGGAGTCCAGGCTCAGTACAAGCAACTCGATTAGCTTATTATATCATTTCATTTGAGAGCTCATCGAGCGGAGTCGAGATGCGCTCTTTAGACGCCGTGTCTTACGTCATACTGACTCAATCTTCACAAGTACTTTGCACAAGTGTCAAATTACAGGCCGCTCGATAAGCAATGCAAAACAAGAAACACTTAGCTCTTTCATAGGAATTCTTAAGAATTCTCGGGAATTCCAAGGAATTCCCAAGAAAATTAAAGAGGAATTGTTGTTTTACTTAGGGGATTTGTGCAAAAATTATTTTCATCCCCCTACTCGACTTTGGGAGAAAGTTGTTTTTTAATATAATTTTTGAGGATGATTGCCGCAAATTACACAACGCTAAATCATTGTGCTGCGAACAACCTATCTCCAATAAGATCACCAATAATGCATCCTGCAACAATTGCCAATCCGAAGTTAGGAGATTAGAATTATTTACATCTGATAAGGTATCATCTTGAAGGAATCAATTAAGCCAATTTTGGGCAAATCAGCAATAGATTTACTTCTATTCTTTTTAAGATAATGCAAGATTATAATTGATTTTTTCTAACAAACTCTCGGAAATTATCTTTGTCAATCAGTGTGCCCGCTGCATCGTATTCACGCAAAAATGTTGCAGGGATTTTGGCTGAGCCTTTGCTTTTCCATTTAAATTCAAAGGCAGTTAATTTACCATTTGAGTCTTCTACAAAGTCGATCTCTTGTTTTTGTATCGTTCGCCAGAAATAGTTGTTGGTGTATATCTGATTATATTGTTGCAATTTAATACGTTCAGAGATTAAAAAGTTTTCCCACAAAGCACCTTTATCACTCCGTAAGTCCAATGGATTAAGGTTGTTGATGATCATGTTACGAATGCCATTGTCGTAAAAATAAATCTTACGGTTATTTTTGATTTCATTGCGTTGGTTCCTACTGAAACTATTTAACCTAAAGACAATGAAGGTTTTTTCTAAAAGATCGATGTATTTAGAAACGGTCGCTTTGTCAATTTGCAACATATTGGATAATTCATTGTAGGACACCTCACTTCCTAGTTGCAAGGCCAATGCTTTCAATAATTTATCTAACAAATCTGGCTTTTTTATCCCGGTTAATGACAATACATCCTTATATAAATAACTTGAGGTAAGTTGCTTTAATACTTCCCGTGCGTCGGAACGATTGTTCAATACATCTGGATACATTCCATAAATCAATCTTTCTTCTAGTTGAACACTTGCCTCGACATATCCGACGTGGTTTTCAAATTCCTCCCAACTAATTGGGAATAACTGGTATTCAAACTTTCTTCCTGTTAAAGGTTCTTGGGTTGAATGACTGATTTCCAAAGCAGATGAACCACTAATTAATAATTGCACATCTGTAAATTGGTCGGTAATCATTTTTGCAATCAGACCGATATCTTTGATCCGCTGTGCTTCATCGATAAAAATGGTGCGATTTTTTCCAATGATGGCTTTCAATTTTGAAACACCCACATTTTCTAATAAATCTCTAATTTCTGGATCGTCTCCATTTAGAAATAGAAAATCTTTACCTTCTAAGCACGCGTTAATCAAAGTCGTTTTTCCAACCTGTCGTGGTCCAAGCAACACAATCGCTTTTCCTTTATTAAACTTAGCAATTAGGGTTGTATATAAATCTCTTTTTATCATAATCCCCAAATATAGTATATTTTCAGGGAATGTAATCTCTGAATATGCATTTTATTGTTTGATTGGAGTCATTTTTTCGAGGCAAAAGAGATTATTTGGAGTGGTAATTAAATAGGTGTAGCTCCTCTCGATAAATCACAGCATTCTTTGCTCACCCGAACAGCAAAATGATCGCTAGCCGAGTGTTCCAAAGGAATGTATCAAGACGAGTCCTTACTCCTTAATGATCTTAAATGTTCCTATTTGTTTCTCTCCAATTTTAAATAAATACACTCCATTATTTAAATTAGATAAATCAACTTCAGTATCGATTGAAGTTATTTTTCCAGACTTCACTTCTTTGCCTAATGCATCATAAATAATGAATTTTGAACCTATGAGTGCAACATCAGATTTCACATTGATTTTCGAACTTGCTGGGTTAGGTGATATCGAAATTTGAGCCTCAGAATTTTCAGATATTCCAGTAAAGTTCAAGGTTAAATTCAAGGTCACTACACTATCACAACCTGCTGCATTGGGAATGGTAGCTGTATAAGTTCCGCTTTGTATATAGGTTTGGTTGTTCAGCGACCAAGTATATGAGTCAAGAGCTGTTGCGGATTGGGTGGATGAAGTGCTAGAATTTATAGTCAGATTTAAAGACTCGGAAACACAATTTGTTGTTGGTCCTGAATAGACTCCTGATTGTGAATATAACTGACCATTCCAAGTATAAGAGTCACATGCTGAAACTGTTGTTGTGTTGGTAGAACTTGGTGTAATTGTAAGATCTAAAGATTCGGTAACACAGTTTGTTGTTGTTCCTGAGTAGACTCCAGAAGAATTATAAGTTGTTCCATTCCAGGTATAAGAGTCACAAACAGAAACAGTTGTTGTATTTGTAGGGTTTGTAGAAGAATAAAGATTCTGTATCTCACAATCTGAAAGAGCTCTATTCCAATATCCAATATCATCTAATTGACCTTGAAAGAAATCAGTTGGAATCGTGCCGTGATATCTTCCAAATGTTATTGGATAATTACCCATAAAATTAGGAGTAACACCACTACTATTAAAGCAGGAGCTTGAAAGAAGAATTCCATTTTTGTAAATACTACTGCTATTAACAGTGCTTCCTGATGACGAATTATATGAAACAACATAATTATCCCATGTGTTGTTAAAAGTTGTTGTATAACCTATTCCTGAGTTATAAATATCAAAAGCTACAGAATTCAGGCAAGATGGATATGAATTTATAATAATTCTAAAATCATTTCCTGTCGTTCCATTGCCTCCATATGTAAAAATTTGCCCTGACCCATTACCTGTTTTCATCCAAAAAGATACAGTTATACTTTGGTTACCGGTTAATCCACTTTGAAGACATTGTATAAAATCATTTATGCCATCAAAACTATATGCTTTATCTACAACACCAAATCTATCATTTGTCAAAGTAGCGCCATTCACCGTTCCATTGTTCCCATTTCCACTTTCATCATTAGCATTCCCATTAAAAGGCCACCAACCTACAAGTCCATTTGTAGGAACATAATTAGGAGGAATTGGGATTTGTGAGAATACACTTTGTGAAAATAAAGCGAGTAAAAAAATTAGTATTAGTTTTTTCATGATTGTGATGGTTTAAAAAGTTAATTCTATTGTTTTAAAATTCTGAATGTATTTTGAATTTCATTATTCACTTTGATGAGATATATTCCGTCATCAAAGGCTCCAATTTTGATGATCATTTCTTTTTGTGAAATGATTCCTTCCATTATTTTCCTTCCGCTATTGTCATAAATGAAGTAGTTTTTTCCAAGCAAGGACTCCGACACTTTAAGAGAAACATAATCACTTGCGGGATTAGGTGCTATCGAAATTTGGGACTCAGCATTTTCGGTTATTCCAGTAAAATTCAAAGTTAAATTCAAGGTCACTACACTATCACAACCTGCTGCATTTGGAGTCGTAGCGACATAAGTTCCACTTTGTATATAGGTTTGGTTGTTCAGCGGCCAAGTGTATGAATCAAGCGCTATAGCGGATTGGGAAGATGAAGTGTTAGAATTTACAGTCAGATTTAAAGACTCGGAAACACAATTTGTTGTTGGTCCTGAATAGACTCCTGATTGTGAATATAACTGCCCATTCCAAGTATAGGAGTCACATGCTGAAACTGTAGTTGTGTTTGTAGAACTTGGTGTGATTGTAAGATCTAAAGTTTCAGTCACACAGTTTGTTGTTGTTCCTGAGTAGACTCCAGAAGAATTATAAGTTGTTCCATTCCAAGTATAAGAGTCACATACTGAAACTGTTGTTGTATTTATAGGGCTTGTAGAAGTATAAAGATTCTGTATTTCACAATCTGAAAGAGCTCTGTTCCAGATGCCAAAATCATCCAATTTACCATTAAAGGTTTCACTTCCATCCCAATATGAGCCAAATTTTATTCCTGTAGGATTACTTAAGGCAGGTACTGAAGTAGCAAATGTATTATCTAAAATGCCATTAATATATATATAATAATTATTGGAGCTTTTTACCATTACAATATGATTCCATTGATTAATAGTAACATTCTGAATAGAAGTTTGGTTATACAAAACATCCCAATTGGGCGCTGCTAAACTTGAATTTGCCCAAAGAGAATACTTTTGAGTTCCACCCCAATTAAAATCAATTGAGATTCCTGGAGCATTGTTGGTATGAATAATAACTTGAGAAATATTCCCATTTGAAGTATTGTCAATAATATTAGAATTTGACCAAGTACTTAAAGTAAATTCATTTAAACCAGTGTTAAAAAAATTTGTGTTAACATTAATATTACTTCCATTTACTAAACCATTAAAACTATATGCTTTATCTACAACACCAAATCTATCATTTGTCAATATAGCGCCATTCACCGTTCCATTGTTCCCATTTCCACTTTCATCATTAGCATTCCCATTAAAGGGCCACCAACCTACAAGACCACTGGCAGGAACATAATTAGGGATTTGTGAGAAAATACTTTGTGAAAATAAAGCGAGTAAAGAGATTAATATTAGTTTTTTCATGATTGTAATGGTTTAAAAAGTTAATTCTATTGTTTTATAATTCTGAATGTATTTTGAATTTCATTATTCACTTTGATGAGATATATTCCGTCATCAAAGGCTCCAATTTTAATGACCATTTCTTTTTGTGATATAATTCCTTCCATTATTTCCCTTCCGCTATTGTCATAAATTAAGTAGTTTTTTCCGAGGAATTGCTCAGACACTTTAAGAGTAACATAATCACTTGCTGGATTAGGTGATATCGAAATTTGAGCCTCTGAATTTTCAGAAATTCCAGTAAAGTTCAAAGTTAAATTCAAGGTCACTACACTATCACAACCTGCTGCATTTGGAATGGTAGTGGTATAAGTTCCACTTTGTGTATAGATTTGGTTGTTCAGCGGCCAAGTATATGAGTCAAGGGCTGTTGCGGATTGGGTTGAGGTTGTTGGATTTAATACCGTAATATTAACTGTGTCTGTTCCAGCACAACCCAATGTATCAGTACCTGTTAAAACATATGAGCCTGTTTGTAATGGCGCAAATGACGCGCCATCCACTACATTATTGTTCCACTGGTAGGCGCTTCCGCCGCTACCGTTCAAGATAACTTGGTCGCCACTGCAAATGTTTTGGTCGAAACCGGCAGAAATAGCTTGTGAACCCAATTGTGAATCGTATAGGTCTTTAATTTCGCATTCGGTTAATGCGCGGTTCCAGATGCCGATGTCGTCGAGGGAGCCATTTAAATATTGCATTAGTATATTCGGATAGGAATTAAAAAACGCACCTAATAAAATATTTCTTTGCTGAGTAAATGGACTGGAAACACCGGTAATATCGATGTCTGTATCAATCAAGCCGCCATCTAAATACATCTTTAAGTCGTTATTATAATTCCTTACCATTGAAATCATATGCCATTGATTTATAGCTAACCAAGGGTGCATATTTTTTGTGTCAAAAGGATCGGATAAATTCCCCCTAATATGATTACTGATGTTGTTATTTGAATAAAAACTAATTCGCCAAAATCTATTTTGATTCAATCCATCACCATCTCCTTGACCGATAAATGCTTGAGTTGAACCTAAACTGATTAAATTAAACCAAATATTTACAGAATATGAACTATTCAAAAAAAATGAGAATGAAGGATTATCAATAATTTCAATATTGTCATCAACCCCATCAAATGAATACGCCATATTTGAATTCCCGAAACGATCATTAGTCAATGTCGCACCATTCACTGTACCATTGTTACCATTTCCACTTTCATCATTAGCATTTCCATTAAACGGCCACCAACCTACAAGTCCATTTGCAGGAACATAATTAGGGATTTGTGAGAAAACACTTTGTGAAAAAAAAGCGAGTAAAGAAATTAGTAGTAGTTTTTTCATGATTGTAATTTAGAAATTGATTGTAAATTCTTAAAAGGTAAAAACTATATGTATTAAATATACTTTACTTTACCTTAATTAAGGAACAAGGTTGAATTCAATACCTGAGTAAATAAAAGTGAAAGATACAGAACTAGGAATACCTCCTGAACTTGATAACTTTTTTATTGTGTGAGTTCCTGCGGGAAGCCAAATTGGCTTTTCTGAATTCATAAGTAAGTTATTAATTAAAAAATTTTGCGCTTCATAGTTAGGCATAGAAATCATTGTGAAACCGCTTGTTGATTCTATCTTCCAAACTTTACCAACAGGTACAATTATAGTTCCAATTATTAAGGGTATTCCATCATTTGGAGTGTTTGGAAATGTCTGAGACACTTCGCTATATAAAGCTTTATTAAATTGCAGATTATTATTCTGTGAAAAACCAGTTGTTATGCTGAAAAGAATAATTGTCAAAATTGTTAAATGTAATTTCATGTTTTTTTGTGTTGATAGTTAAATTAATATACTTGTTCAGTATTATTATTTTCTTAGTAATCTTTCATTTTTTCTTTTTAGAGCAAAAGATTCAATTTTAGAATTACTTAATTAAAAAAGAATTTAAGGAACTGCATTAAATTCTATGCCGCTGTAAACGAACCTTAAAGAGAATGGATAACCATTGCAGACCCCTATTAAATTACTATGAATTTGATAATTTCCTTCAGGCAACCAAACAGGGAAAAAGCCATCAAATCCTCCTGGAAGGCCTATTACTAAATTACCCAGAGTTAATAAATTTTGAAAAGAAACAAATGATGTAATTCCAACACCACACGGAAAATTTCCTAACAATGATGCTCTTTCTATTTTCCAAATTTTTCCAATTGGTACTGATATTACACCAATAGTTGTTTCTTCTGTGTATGCACTAACAGTTTGATTGATTTCAGAAAATAATGCCTTATTAAATTGCAGATTATTATTCTGTGAAAAACCAGTTGTTATACTTAAAAGAATAAGTGTCAAAATTGTTAAATGTAATTTCATGTTTTTTTATTTTAAAAGTTCAATTAAAAACCTATTACTGTATAAATTAATGTATTTGCATTACTCCCATTTCCTGAACCAATAATGCTTTCTGCCGTTTTTGAATGCAAAGCATAAGGAACACTAAGAAGTTGTGTTGTACCTGTTATCGAATAACTTGTACCACCTGTTGGATCAGTCTCAGTTTTGAGAAAATAAGGGCCTGTTGCCCAATTAATTATTGAGAAATCTCCGGAAGTTACACCATTTCCGATTTCAAGAGATAATAACCCATTGATATTTGTTGCTGCAGTGTGTGTTTCGCTATATACGTTTGTTCCATTCACTGATCCTTGCAATACTGTAATTCTTATACCAACATTTTGATTGGCTACAAGGATGTCTGAAGCATCACGAATCACTGCTTGATAACTCATTTTTTCAGGAGATTGCGCGGTTGCTGCAAAACTGAGTAAAAGTGTTGACACATAAAATAATTTTCTCATAGGTTTATAGTTTAATTAAATTGTAAGATTTCAAATGCTTTCTAGTTTCTTTATTAATAATTTCTAATCTTAAGTTAGAAACAGCTTTTTTATCAATAGATATTTGAGTGATTTCATCATTTATTATACCAGATATTATTAGTTTGCCTGAATTATCCGTTATATAATATTCAAGAATTTCTTTTATTGGTTCGAAAAATTTTATGGTAATCCCTTCAGAAGTTGGGTTGGGATATACATTGACAATTAAATTATTATTTAATTCATCAATGCTCGATACTTCAAAAATCTCATAGGGTTGTTGAACACCTTGAGTGATTGTATAAGCAGAATTTGAATTAGTGGTATAAACAACTTGTCCGACAGAATAACTTGATGAACCATTTGCCCCTGACACTGTTGCGCCTGTAGTATTTGTGCTTGTTTGAGCATCCAAAAACTGAATTGACAAAATACAAAAAAGGATAAAAATTATTCTCATTTTATTAATATTTTAAAAAGATCTGATTGCTCTAATTCGTAAGTCGTTTCCATCAGTCCAAACTGATTGAGTTCCATTTTCAAAATTGACACCAAATCCACTTCCTGGAGCATTAACTGTTGAACTCCAATACCATCTGACTATTGGAGATGTGCTTGAAGACCAATAAGGCTCTCTAAAACCTCCATTCCCTAAACTATTGTATATCTGCAACAATTCAGTTAATGTTGGTAAATACCAATCTGTATATCCATTACTCTTAAGATTATTGCAAATTGAAATAGCAATTACACGATCTGAATTAATATCGTAGTTTAATAAATCAAAAGGGGTAACAACTAATCCATGTTGACATGTCCCATCTATATAGAAAACAATTCCTCCTGCATGATAATCGCCAATTTGCACACAATTTGTAGCAGATGGACCTGTAGCACCAGCAGGACCAGTCAATCCGGTTGTACCAGTTGCTCCAGTTAATCCTTGTGGACCAATGATATTTGAAATTAAGATCCAAGAAGTACCACTATTTTTATTGTACACATTTCCTGTAGCGGTATCGAGATAGTAATCCCCGATGGTACCTAAACTAACTGCTGGAACTCCTACTCCGTATTTCCATTGGTTCAATAAGTTACCTGAAGACTTGGCATATAGTGCATAAGGAACACTCATCATTTGTTGGGTGCCATAAGCCAAATAACTTGTTGGGTTGGGTAAACCTGTAAAAGCTACTCCTAAATCCAAAAAGTAAGGTCCATTTCCCCAATTGATGGTAGAAAAAGCTCCACCATTTATAAATGAGCCTGTTCCAATTACAAAATTCACTAAACCATACTGAGTAGTGGTCACTAAATGTTTTTCTGAGAATATTACAATTCCCGTAGCTGAGTTCTGACGAATATTTACTCTTATTGCAATGGGAGTATTCGAAACTAAGGCACCAAGATTGTCTCTAATTACTGCTTGGTAATTAATACCGTTGGGTGCACCTGACTGTGCATAACTGATCCCTTGTAATATAAATAGAATAGCACAGAAGAATAGACTGCGTAGTGAATTTTTCATTCTTATTGTTTTATTTTGATGAGTTTAATCTGTTCAATGAATTCACCATTGATCTGATAAATATTTAGAAAATAAGTTCCCGGTTCAAGATTACTGGAATAGTCTGCTTTATGCCTCGCCACTATCATGATTTCTTCAAAGACTAACTTCCCATTGCCATCAATGAGTTGCAATTTCAATTCTACTTCTTCATATTCCTTGGGTGCTTCTATGATAGAATAAGAATCAAAAGGATTTGGGTATATTTTAAATATGGGTTGTGTTGGCATTTGTCCCACTACTCCTGGTCCAATGGGAATCATGGCATCCGGTTGCTGAAAACCATTAAAGAATCGTCTGTTGGCCACCAAGGTTCCTGTGTAGATAAAAGGCTCTCCAAGTGTATAGGACATAGAGTAATTTGGTCCAAAAACTACAGGATTTAGATTTTTCGCCACCCTTCCTGCGCTTGCCATTACTTTTAGATTCGTCTGAGCGTATGATGTTGTAAAGAATAAAAAGGATACAATGGAAAGAAGAGATCTCATGTTACAAAATCATTTTGGTTCTAAAAAAAACAGAACATTCAAAGCTAACCATTTAATTGCTTAAGGAAAAACTTTATTTTAACTAAAGATAAAGAATTATTATTTATTTAATAAAGAGATTTAGGGAAAATAGGTGAATTGTGTTCTTTCACTCGTATTCACCAATTTCATTGGGTCAATTGCAGAAATAAACATTAAATTTCGGTAAGTATAATTGGTTTACGGAATAGAAAAAATTAGACGCGTTGTTGTTAGGTTCAAGTTGGTCCAAGTTTAAATTATTTTACTGCTTCGAAAGAAAGAAGAATTATCTTTCGTTGAAATATTCCTTTTATGGATTTGGGGAGTATTAAATTATATTACATCTGAAAACTAAAAGTAAAAACTATGAATAAAAATATCCTTTCTATCGTGTTCTTGGGATTGATTGTCCATTCATTCGCCCAAATTCAATCTAAGCTTCCAGAATTAATTAAAAAGGTAGATCCGTCAGTAGTGAAAATCTATACTCTTGATAGTAAAAATGAATATGCATCGCAAGGATCTGGTGTAATAGTATCTAACAATGGAATATGCGTATCTAATTATCATTTGTTAATTGGCGCTAAAAAAGCAATTGCAATAACCGCAAGTGGAAAGAAATTTGAAATATCTAAAATTTTAGATTACTCTAAACAAAATGATTTAATCAAATTTAAATTAGAAGTTGGAAGTCAAATTACATCTGCTGCCACGTTTGCTAATTTATTGCCAGAAAAAGGAGTTGAGGTTTTTTCTGTTGGATATCCTAATGGATTCAAAATACAGGGTGAAAGCACTGTTTCAACTGGAATCATTTCTGGAATAAGGGAAGAAAATAGTGTGAAGATAATTCAAACTTCAACTCCATTTACGCACGGAAGTAGTGGCGGCGGCCTCTTTGATGTTACAGGGAAATTGATTGGAATTACTGCAGGAACTTTTTCTGAAGAATTGAAAGATCGACATGCCAATTTAAACAAAGTGATTCCAGTAGCACTTATTAATAAATTGACTAAAAATTTGAATATAACTTTTGCTGCGTTTTATGAAAATATAAAAAATGATGAGAACTTCATAAAAGGTATGATTGCATATGAAAGTTTAGATTTTGAAACATCAGCTGATTTTTTCATAGCGCATCTTCAAGACTACCCAGAAGATGCAACTGTATGGTTTCGTTTAGGTAATTCTTTTCATCAGTTAGGGCGCAAAGGACTGAATAAAGAAATACTTACTTCTGCTTTAGAATGTTTCGAGAATTCAATTTCACTTGACACCAATTATTATCATCCATGGGGACAAGCGGCATTAGTTTATTCAATATTAGGTGAAACTGCACTTTCAAAATCTTATGCATTTGAAGCGTATCAAATTGAACCAAATATTTCCTTCACAAACTATGTGATTGGAAAGGTAGCCAATGAAGCAGGAGATTATACACTTGCTGCAGAATTTTTAGGCTATGCAATTGAAAAAGCAAATGAATATGACAAAGCTAATTTAATGCATCAATGGTATCTTGAACGGGCAATAGCATATAGTATGCTCAAATTAGGCATTCAAGCAGAAAATGATTATAAAAAATGTTTGCTTTTAAATCCTAATAATTTAGATGGTTATTTTCAGTACGGTGTTTTCTTGGGAAATAGAAATCGAAAAGATGAAGCATGTAATAATTTTAGAATTTTATATGGTAAACAGCCAAACTACAAAGCAGGTCAAGATTCTGTAAAGGATATATTGAACGGATTTTGTAATAAATAAGATGCCTAAAACATCAAGTATTCCGAAAATAAATAAGTGTAGAAAAATGATTTTAAAAAAAATGAAAAATTTATTGATTTTAGCAACTATGTTGCTGACTTTAGGGTTTGCTAAGGCGCAATCCTCCAGTGCTTTTGATGGGGTTTGGGTTGGACAAGGCATTCAACTTAATAATAATGACACTTGGACTATTAAATTAACAGTTGTTGGTGATAACATTAATATTGAATATCCTTCGCTAAGTTGTAGTGCTAAATTAACAAAAACAAAATCTGAACAAAATAAACTTTATTTATCCGAAAAAATGATAAATACAAACACTTGTATTGATAACGGTAAAATTGAACTTGAATGGATAGCACCTAATGAGATAAGATTTAAATGGTCTTTTTCAAATGGAACTCAAGGTTCAATCGCTACTTTATATAAGTTTTAAAATAATTAGGAGTAAGCCGAAAATCCTTAAAAAAGTAGGCAACAATTAAAACTGAACAATATGAAAAAATTCGTTTCTGAAAACTGGTACAAATTGATGATCGGTTCATCGTTATTAATGGCATCCTTTGGATTTATGGTACATTCTATTTCTCCCGCTATGGCAGACAATAGCAAAGACAAATTTAATGTTAACTCAAACTACAAGATGGTTCCAACCAATGCTGATGGATCCATTAATGTGAACCTATCTGATGAGCAGTTGGATAAGATTATTCCAAAAAATGAGGATGGAAGTATTAATGTGAAAATGGCTCCTAATGCAGTTATGGATGTAAATTTATCCATGATTAGCGGAACTAATGTTGCTTGGATGAAGACTTACAACGGAAGTGCTGCTTTATGTATTTCTCCTCCTGCTGGGCATGGTTCTGGTGATGGATGGGGGTGGAGAAGAGATTAGTGATTAATAACATACTTCAATGCTGCCGAGCTTCCGGACATATTAAAAGTATATATCTCTGTTTCACACAATGAATCATTGATTCTTATCTTAAGTGAACTGCATGCTTTGAAATCAGCACGAAACTCCAACTAGTGAAAAGTTCACTTTAGTTTGACGACGTACACGACTCAAAAGATGTATGAGATGTCAGGACTTCAATTATATGAAATGAATGAGAAGTTAGGTTATCGGTATGAAAGTATTAAACTAAAAATGGATCCTAATCAATCTGAAAGGGCTGAAAGATTGATAAATGCAATTAAGTTTTTAGCTGAATCGTACGGTGCAAAAATAAAAGAATCGGGATTTTAAAAGAAATAATTTATTCACATAAATTATGGATCCAACTTATGATTTCAAATTATTCATCAAAATAAAATCTGAAATTTTAAGTAAGTGAATTGATTTATTAATTCCTAAGAAATCCCGAAAGAATAACAGATGAATTAGTGTTATTACTTAGGTCGAATTGCTTTGTGAAAATCAGTTAATTTTTTTTGTGTAAAAAAGCTAACTTCGCTTTGTAAACAGTTACATATAATTGATAGAGCATGGCCAAATTCATCAAGCACAATTACCTTAAAAACGAAATAGAAAATATTTTTAAAGAAGCTGAAGATGTAATAATTATTATCTCTCCATTTATTAAATTACCAAGTGAAATTAAAAGAATTCTTGAACCAAAAAAAAAGGATTCTAAATTCGAATTATTATTGATGTTTGGGAAAAATGAAAGCGATATTTCAAAGAGTTTAAGTCCTGAAGATTTTGCTTTTCTAAAAGGTTTTAAAAATTTAAGAATTCACTACAATAAAGATCTACACGCAAAATATTATGCTAATGAGATTACAAGTATCGTTACCTCCATAAACCTTCACGAATATTCGTTTCAAAACAACATCGAAGTTGGAATGTTAATGACGCGTGTAAGGTTTTCGATATTGGGCGATAATTCAATGGATACAGAAGCATATGACTATTTTATGGATGTTTTCGATTCAAGCAAGTGCGTTTACGAACAATCCATAAAAGAAAAAAGTACTTTTTTTGGCCTAATTAAAAAAGAAATTGGGATTGATGTAATTGAAGATAATTCTAAATCAATGTACCGGCAAACAGCGCCGGCAAAAAACAATTCAAGCGCAAGTGGTTATTGTATTAGAACTGGTATAATAATACCATTCAATACAAAACATCCATTTTCCAATGAAGCATTTAAAAGTTGGAATCAGTTTAAAAATAAAGACTTCAAAGAGAAATATTGCCACTACTCTGGTGAACCATCAAATGGAGCAACTAGTTTCTCAAAACCAATTTTAGCAAAGAATTGGAAAAAAGCTATGAAGTAATAGGTTTCGATTTATGGAGGAGTAATTTATATTTTAGCAATGTTGATATCTCTAATTATAACGTAAAAAAATTACGATGTCTATTTCCTATCTTTATCGCAAGTTAAAAAATTGACAATTGTTATGGAAAAAATTCGTGTTGTAGAACTGTTTGCTGGTGTTGGTGGGTTTCGTCTTGGATTAGAAGGATGGAATGGTAAAAGTGCATCAACAAATTACACGGAAAAAATTGAATCAAACTTCGAAGTTGTATTAAGCAATCAATGGGAACCAAGTTCAAAGAAAGAAGGTGCTTTACAAGAAGCAAATAGTGTTTATCATTTAAAATGGCCAAATAAGTCCGGAAGCGAACATTTTCCTGAAGACCTTTCTAAAAAGGTTTCTCCTGAAATGACGAACAAGGAGGTGGAAAAAAACATGCCTGATCATGATTTATTAGTTGGTGGTTTTCCATGTCAAGATTATTCAGTAGCTGGAGTTAACACAAAAGGATTAGAAGGAAAAAAAGGTGTGTTGTGGTGGAATATCCATAAAATATTAGAAGTAAAACGTCCTAAATATGTTTTTTTAGAAAATGTTGACCGATTATTAAAAACCCCAACCAATGTTAGGGGAAGAGATTTTGCAATCATGTTGGCAACTTTGCGCGACTTAGATTATACAGTGGAATGGAGAGTGATAAATGCTGCAGATTATGGAATGCCCCAGCGAAGAAGAAGAGTTTACATATTAGCATATCATTCTAAATCATCTATAAAAATTAAAAAAGATAAAGAATGGCTATTTGAAGAAGGAATATTTGCCAAAGCATTTCCTTTAGTACAAAAAGAAAGTGTTGTTGAATTCGACCTAAATGAATCACCAGAAGAAATTACCAGTAGTTTTAAAAATGGAAAATTTTTAGATGCTGGAATTATGAGAAATGGCATGGTAATGATGATGAAGTATGATGCTGCTATTAGTCAGAAGGACTTCAAAACATATAGTAAATCTTATAATATATTGAAAGATGTTTTAATAGATAAAGAGAAAGTTCCTGCATCATTTATAGTTGATGGAAGCAAGGTTTTAAAACAACCTTTAATCCGTGTTTTCATGGATGGTTATTTGCCTGATGAGAGATTAAAAAGTACCGGAAACACTTTGGAATTAAAGACTGAATTACAAAAATGGATTTATTTAAAAGGCAAAAAGGCTGAGCAAAGAGTTTCCTCAAAAGGAATTTTTTATTATAAAGAAGGTCCAATGAATCTTACTGATAATTTAGAATTACCCTCCCGTACGATTATAACTAGTGAAGGTGGGCCTGGAGCTTCCCGTTTCAAACACCTAATTGAAATAAAACCTAATGTTTATCGCAGACTTGTTCCTGAAGAATTAGAGCGCTTGAATATGTTTCCAACGGGACATACTGCATTGGGAAAAGGAGTTAATAAGGAAGTTGCAATTCCAGATGCAAAACGTGCTTTCTTTATGGGAAATGCTTTGGTTGTTGGAATAGTGGAGAAAATTGGTTTGGAGTTGGCCAAACGAAATTTAATAAAGTAAGCATATAAATTATTGCATATGGCTCCCCAGAATTTTACAAATATCGATTCGTTAATTAAGTTTTATTCTAAATATAAAGGAAAATCATTATTTGAATTAAATTATGAGATAGAATCTAATTATGATATCCATATAAAAACAAATAAAGGCGTGGTCGGTCAAATTTTAGAGGGATTAATAGGAAATCCACCTAATTCAAATCCAAATTCTGATGTGTTTAATTTAGGAGTAGAATTAAAAGTTTTGCCTTTAAGAAAAGTTGCAAATAAGCTTCAACCTAAGGAGCGATCTAAAATAAAATCTTTAAACTACAATAAAATCATTTCTGAAAATTGGAAAAATTCAGAGATTCGTAATAAAATAAGATTAATTCTTTTCTTAAAGTATGAACAACCTATCGGTAAGAATTATAAGGATTGGAAACACAAGGATTTTAAGTTTTTAGGGCCTCTTCTGTTTGTTTTAGAAAGTAATAATGAAAATATTATTCAAAAGGATTGGGAAGAAATAAAAGAAAAAGTAGTCAATGAAAATGCAAAAGAAATATCGGAAGGAGATGGAGTAATATTAGGCGCTTGTACATCAGGTACTGGTAAACTACAAATATATGGGAATAATAAAACAGCGAAACAACGTAGCTACTCGTTAAAGCATAGTTATTTAAAGCAATATTATTTGGAGGAAAACGGTGTAAAATATGAATCAATTGAAATTCCAAAAGAAATCTCACCACATGATTTTTTATTACAAAAAATAACTCAAAAGATTCAAGGAAAATATTTAGATGAATTAGCAGCAAGATATAAATTAAATTTTGCCTCAAATGCAAAGGATGGCTTTCATAGTTTAATTAAAAAGATATTGAATATTGATGAGAAATCTAATATTAGAGAAATTGACCTATTAGGTATTGAAATAAAAACAGTACCTGTTAATGATAAATTATCGCCGTGGCAGGCCATGTCTTTTCCTAAATTTAGTTTAGTTGATATCTTGAATGAAGAATGGATCGGGAGTGATGAACATTTAGACAATAATATTGAAGTTTTCGATAATGAATCTACTTTTAAAAATCAAATTGCTAGACCCTTCATTTTTATTCCTATTATCAAAAATAAAATAGGGGGAAATTACGAGGACTGGAGGAAATGGAAGATTGGAAAACCCGCACTTTGGATACCAACTTCTGAAGAGTTAGAAATAATTCGTCAGGATTGGGAAAAGGCTAAAAGTATCATCAAGAGAGAGGTAATCACTAGTTTAGAAGCTTATGGAGGCGGTTATAGACAGATGAATAATCTATTAAAAGAAGGTCAAAAAAATGAAAATAGTGGTAAAATAATACATATAAGGCCTCACACAAGCAATTCTAAAAATATTGATAAGCCTTATGCGGATTACACTAATGGAAGAGTAAAAATTTGTTGGCAAAGCTTTTGGCTCAATAAAAAATTTGTAAGAAGAGTTTTATTAAAAGAAGAAAGATGAATAAAGCTTTGATTTTCAGCAGCGACGATTTATTTTAAGTTTCCTGTTAATTTAGAGCTTTCTCTAAAACAGTATTTACTGCTCAAAAACGATTACCCAATGACTACCCCCCACTTCAAATTCAATGCTAAAAAAGACCTTTATGAACTGAATATTGAAGTCAATGATTTGGGGCCTGTTGAAAGGTTTTTGAGGGGGCTTGGGTAAGGATTTGTGCTAATTTAATGCTAACTTCAACAAATAAGATAATTGAATAATATAACATCGTTAACAATAGAAAAAGTATGTGCATAGTATCGGATAAAATTAAATTTTGTACTTGCGTAGATGGTTCTTACGAAGATTTACCGCATTATTGGCTTTTGCATCGTTTTAACAAGCAGAAAGATTTGGAGATTATGGGAATGCCTGTGATGCCCCTAGATTTTATGCAACCCAACTATTTGCTTAATGCACAAACATTAGGCGAAAGGCTTAATGAATTGGATGCCTTCGATAAAATTATTGAGTTTAAACCAAAGGACCAATTAGAAATTGTAATAAATAATTTATCTGATGACGAAGTAGAGCGCATGACTTTTTGTTTCATCTTTAAAAAGGGTAGTTGGGTAAACAAAGAATACGATACTTTTGAAGTAATGAGTCATTATGATGAATTAGCATTCGGTGATTTTGATCAATTGAAAGAAAAATGAACAGTACAAAAACAAACCAAGAATTAATTCAATTTAACACGAAAAAGGAATCATTTGACCTGAATATTGAAGTCAACGATTTTGGGATGATGAGGGAGGTTTTTGAGGGGGTTGGGGTCTAATTAGATCAAATAATTGATAAAAAAACAAAGAATTTTTTATATTATCTTTACGAATAAATCAAAAGATTAATAACATCTTTAATGGCGGTACATAACGAAGATTCTAGAGTAAAAATTCCAACTATATTTCATTTTGTGCCCTTAAGGAATTACAATATTTCATTAAAGACTCAGAAAAAGAAATGGAATTCAAATATATTTATTGACACTAAAGATTTATTAGTGTCAAATAAACTTGAAGTGAAATGAAAATAACCTTATCCCAACTCGAACAATACCTTTCAAAGGCCGCTTGGATTCTAAAAGGACCAGTGGATGGCTCTGATTTTAAAATTTACATTTTTCCTTTACTTTTCTTTAAAAGAATTTCAGATGTGTACGATGAAGAATTTCAAAGTGCTTTGAAGGAATCAGAAGGTGATGAAGAATATGCTTCTTTGCCAGAATTTCATCGATTTGTAATTCCTAAAGAATGTCATTGGAATGATGTTCGAGAAACAACTACAAATGTTGGATTGGCCATTGAAAAAGCCTTGCGAGGAATTGAACAAGCAAACCAAGAGTTTTTGTATGGAATTTTTGGTGATGCCCAATGGAGCAACAAGAATAAACTTTCGGATCGCTTATTAATCGATTTGGTTGAGCATTTTTCCCAATACAATTTATCTAATTCTATGGTTGACCCAGATATGTTGGGACAAGCCTATGAATACTTAA
Source organism: Crocinitomicaceae bacterium (assembly GCA_044339115.1). Lineage (GTDB taxonomy): Bacteria > Bacteroidota > Bacteroidia > Flavobacteriales_D > Crocinitomicaceae > UBA952. The sequence continues at coordinate 180,638 of JBIIWA010000002.1, read as the reverse complement.
TTAAACATTTTGCTGATTTAACGAATAAGAAGGCTGGTGAATTTTACACGCCTCGTTCAGTAGTGCATTTATTGGGTCTTATTTTAGATCCTCACGAAGGAGAAACCATTTATGATCCTGCTTGTGGAACAGGTGGTATGTTGTTGGAATGTGTTGGACATTTGAAAGAAAACAATGAAGATTACCGAACCTTAAAATTGTTTGGACAAGAAAAAAATCTAACATCCAGTTCAATTGCTAGAATGAATATGTTTTTGCATGGAATTGAAGATTTCTCAATTATGCGTGGTGACACATTGCGTAATCCAGCTTTTTTTGAGGCTGACGGATTAAAAACCTTTGATTGTGTAATTGCAAATCCACCATTTTCCTTACAAGATTGGGGAGAAGAGAATTGGGTAAATGACCCATACGGCCGCAATATTGCTGGAGTCCCACCAAAAAGCAATGGAGATATGGCTTGGGTGCAACATATGATTAAATCTATGAATAGTACTGGTCGTATGACAGTTGTATTGCCTCATGGCGCACTCTTCCGAAAAAATGCAGAAGGTAAAATTCGTAAAGCGTTAATTGAACAAGATTTGCTTGAGGCCGTGATTGGTTTAGGGGCAAATATTTTCTACGGTACTCAATTAGCGGCTTGTGTGTTAATCTTTAGACAAAATAAAGAAACTGCAAAAAAGAAAAAGGTTCTATTCATAGATGGTTCCGATCAAGTGCGTGTTGGACGCGCACAAAATTATTTGGAAGAAAATCATGTAAAGCAAATATATGATTGGATAACAGCATTTGAAAACGTAGAAAATTATGTGAAAGTAGTTTCCTATGATGAAATTGCTGAAAACGATTATAATCTCAACATTCCTTTGTATGTAGAAAAAATTATTGAAGACAATTTGCCATCAGTAGAAGTAGCTTTAGCAGATTTAAAAATAGCCTGGAACGAGAGTTTGCAATCAGAAGAAAAATTTAAAACAATTTTAAAACAATTTATATAAAATGGAACTAAGACAGATTTTAGATGGTGTTGAATCCATGGAGATGGTTATGCCTGAATTTCAAAGGGAATATGTTTGGCCAATTGAGGATGCAAAACAATTATTAGTTTCTATGTTCAAGGGTTACCCAACGGGTTGCCTTTTGTTTTGGGAGACAGAGAATCCGCCTGAAATTAAAAACAAAGCAGTCGATGTAAACAAATTAGGATTGACTAAGGTAATTCTTGATGGTCAACAAAGATTAACTACTTTGTATTTGCTTTTAAGAGGTGAAATTCCGCCCTATTATACGCCTGATGACATTTTACAAGATCCAAGGCACTTGTATTTTAATGTTTTAACGACTGATTTTCAATTTTATCAAAAAAAAATGATGGAAAACAATCCATTGTGGAGTTCTGTCACCAAATGTTTTGATGAAAAAGAAGTGGACAGTTATGACATAGCAGAATTATATTGTGAACAAAATAATGAAATAGATTTTAAAGAAGTTTCTAAGGCAATAGCAAAAAATTTAACAATGTTGCGTAGTATTGAAAAAATGACTTACCCAATACTAACAGTACCAAAAACGGCTACTATAGATGGAGCAATAGATGTGTTTGATAGAGTAAACTCTCGAGGCACAAAACTAACTGATGCAGAATTAGTACTTACTCATGTCACAGGGGGTTGGCCACAAGCCCGTAGAGTAATGAAAGATAAAATGCTTAAAATGAAAGATGCAGGCTTTGATTTTGGGTTAGATTTCCTAACACGCTGCATTGTAGTAACACTTACTAAATCTGCACTTTACAAGAAAAATTCAAAATTGAAATACGAATTATTCACAAGTAAAGATTATCAGGATGCATGGTCTAAGGTTGCAAAGGCTTTAGATTATCTCATACCAATATTACAGCAAGATGCCTTGATTTCCTCAACAAATGATCTGAGTACAAATAATTCACTTGTGCCAATAGTAGGTTATTTAGTTGAAAATAATAATCGATTTACAGGTTCAATTAAATATCAATTTATATACTGGATGTTCTTATCAAATATTTGGGCTCGCTTTAGCGGACAAACAGATGCTCGATTAGACAAAGACATCTACATCGTTAATAATTCGGAGAATATTATTGCTGACTTAGTTCAAGAAATTGAGGACAACAGAGGAAGATTAGAAGTGAAAGAGACAGATATGGAAGGTAGAACTGCTGGTCATCCAATGTATAAAATGTTGTATGTGATTACCAAAGCACAAAAAGCTATTGACTGGTCTAATGGCGGCTCAATTTATGGCACAATCGGTGATTATTATTCTATCCAAAGTCATCATATCTTTCCTCAAGCCTATTTATATCGTAATGGTTTTCAAAGTGATAATCACATAGACAAGAAAAAGGTAAATGAAATTGCAAATAGAGCTTTTATAACTAGAGATACAAATTATTCAATTAGCGATAAATCTCCTGAAAAATATTTGCCAATAGTAAAATCAGAATATCCTGAGGCCTTACTAAAACAATTCATACCTGAAGACACTGAATTGTGGAAAGCTGAAAATTTTGATGCCTTTTTATTAGCAAGGCGTGAATGGATAGCCAAGGAAATAAACACCTTTTTGCTTAAGCTAAAGAATCATAGTCCAGATAATAATGATATGATTGAGGTTAAACCGGTTAGAAATTGGACTGAGTTTTTTGCTCAAGAAGAAAACAACTTTATTGAATATAAATCTTCTTTAAGAGTATGTTTAAGAGAAAATACACCGATGCACTACATTGAGCATAGTATTTTAAAAACAATTAATGGGTTTCAAAATTCAGAAGGAGGAACTTTGTTTATAGGAATTGAAGATGATGGAAGTGTAATTGGTTTAGAGAGCGATTTTAATTCTTTTGGGGCTAAAGGAAAAGATGGATTTCTATTGCACTTTGACAACATTATTATAAATACTCTCGGAAAAGAACAACAAGCTGACATAAATATAAAATTTGACACTGTTAATGATTTAGAATTTGCTATTGTGGAAGTGAGTGCAAGTAATAAACCAGTATTTTTAAATTGTAATGGTAAAAAAGAATTTTATGTTCGCCACGCCGCTTCATCAAGAGCGTATGATATTAGTGAAGCCTACGAATACATTAATAAACATTGGAACTAAATGACCCAACAACAACTTGAAAAAAACCTCTGGGGAGCAGCGACACTGTTACGCGGAACCATTGATGCTGGAGATTACAAGCAATACATTTTCCCCTTACTTTTTTTTAAGAGAATCTGCGATGTGTATGACGAAGAATTTGAAAATGCCTTAGCAGAAAGTGAAGGCGATTTAGAATATGCTGCCTTTGCTGAGCACCACAATTTTATTATCCCAAAAGGAGCACATTGGAATGATGTTCGAGAAACGACTGTTAGTGTGGGAATGAAATTGCAAGATGCGATGCGATCTATTGAGCAAGTAAACCCAGACACCCTATTTGGAATTTTCGGTGATGCAAGTTGGACCAACAAAGACCGACTTTCAGATGAAACACTAACCAACCTCATTGAACATTACTCGCAACACAAACTGAATTTAAAAGCCGTAGCCGATGATAAATTGGGAAATGCTTACGAATACCTCATTAAAGAATTTGCAGACGATAGTGGACATACAGCGGCAGAGTTTTACACCAACCGAACGGTAGTAAAACTAATGACAATGATTATGGATCCTCAACCTGGTGAAAGTGTATACGATCCAACTTGTGGTTCTGGAGGTTTGTTATTGAATTGCGCCTTGCATTTGAAAGAAGAAGGAAAAGAATACCGCACGCTGAAATTGTATGGACAAGAAATAAACCTTCTGACTTCTGCCATTGCCCGAATGAACATGTTTATGCACGGTATTGAAGAATTTAGCATTGTTCGAGGTGATACCTTGGCGCAACCTGCCTTTTTACACAATGATGAATTGAAGAAGTTTAACGTAATCTTGGCCAATCCTCCTTACTCCATAAAAGCCTGGGACCAAAAAGGTTTCGCCAGTGATCCGTATGGTAGAAATTTATGGGGAGTACCTCCTCAGGGTTGCGCTGATTACGCTTTCCAACAACACATACAAAAGAGTTTAGATGCAAAAAATGGCCGCTCCATTTCCTTGTGGCCGCATGGCGTTTTGTTTCGTGATTCAGAAGCAGACATTCGTAGAAAAATGATTGAAGCAGATGTTGTTGAGACAGTGATCAGTTTAGGTCCAAATCTTTTCTATAATTCTTCAATGGTTTCATGTTTATTAATAACGAATAACAATAAACCGAAAGAAAGAAAAAACAAAGTGTTATTTATTGAGGCTATTAAAGAGGTTCGCTCAGAAAAAACAATGAGTTACCTTGACTCTCAACATATTAAACGCATACACAAAGCCTATTTAAATTTCACTGATGAAGATGAATTTTCAGCGGTTGTCATGTCCGAAAAATTACTTGAAGATAATCATGCTCGATTGAGTGTACAATTATATGTTAAAGGTCCACAGACCGAAAAAGAGGATTTTTCAAAACTATTGAATAATTGGAATAAGTCTTCAAAAGAATTGAAGGAGTCGATGAATGAATTGTTTAAAACCATTGAAGCATGATTGAGGCGATTGAAAAAATACAAGAAATTAAACTTGAAAAATCCTCTTGGAAACATACTAAATTGGGAGATTTGGCTGAAGATATTTCTAAAAGGGTTGATAATCCGAGCGCCTCTGCATATGATCGTTTTGTTGGCTTGGAACATTTTGTTTCGGGTGACATCAAAATTAAAAACTGGGGTAGCACGGAAAATCTTGCCTCATCTGCAAAAGCATTTCAAGCGGGAGACGTCTTATTTGCCAGACGAAATGCCTATTTGAGGAGGGCTTCGATTGTTGATTTTGATGGATGTTGTTCGGGTGACGCATTTGTAATTCGTGAAAATCACAAAAAAGTTGTGCCAGGATTTTTGGCCTTTTTGATGAATTCAGAAGCACTTTGGGATTATGCGAATTCTAATGCAGCAGGAACTATGTCAAAACGTGTAAAGTGGCGTGATTTGGCAGAATACGAATTCCTCCTCCCTCCCAAAGAAGAACAAGCAAAACTAGCAGAGTTATTGTGGGCCATGGATGAGTTGATTGAGAATGAGAATGAGGTGGGATTAAAACTGAGTATTTCGAGAGATGCCTTCTTTGAAAATCTTATCTTAGAGATGAAAGGTAAAAAAGTTAAGTTGTCAAAAATACTTATTCCTAAAAATGAAAAAAGTCAAGTTCCTCACAATAGAGATAAATATATCGGCCTTGAACATATCGATCCAGGAGAATATTATTCTAATAAATTCGATAATACAAATGAAGTTAAAGCTCAATGTAATATTGTTAACGAGGGCGATCTATGCTACAGTAAATTAAGACCTTATTTGGATAAGGCAATTATTGCTAAGTTCAACGCCATTTCATCAACTGAACTTTTGGTTTATGATACTAAGATAGTTTCTAAGGAATATGTCCTTTATCATTTTCACAGCAGACCATTTTTAAATTACATAGCCGGGCAATGTTTTGGAACTAAGATGCCAAGAGTCAGTCATAAAATTATTGGTGATTTTGAAATTTTAGTGCCAAACGATGAAAGTTCGATTATATCCAAAATGGATGAGTTTTTGAAGAATTCTGAAATGGTTAAAGCTAAAATAATTGCTTCTCAAACACTTCAAAAAAGTTTAATAAATCAGGTGTTTTAGGTATGGGGCGAGAAGAATTGGAAAAGTTAAATATTGCAATTGCTTCGCTTCATGGGGAGAACGATGTTGCGAGTTTACGAATAGATAAGAAGAAGCAAATTAAATTTCCAAGAGGTTTTTTGAGAACTTTCGATTACTATCGAGACTACTTTCCATACATCGAAGATCAAGCGCTTTTAACTCGAATTGTTTCTCATTTAATGCATAGGGATACATTGCATTGGTTGTGGTTGAAAACAGACATTTGTTGCGAAGCTGAAACAATGGTAATTAAGTTTCAACTTGTCACTCTTGCCTCTGTATTAGAAGGAGTTGTAAAAAACTTAATCCCAAATGTATCCAAGAAGAATGACAATATGTATTGGAGAATAGATCATTTGCAGTCAAAAGAGCTCATATCAAACGGGGTTGATTTAAAGCAATTATGGTCAGACAGAAACTCGATTCACTTGCACCTTGACAAATTTGAAGCAAATCCAGTGAGTTATTCTGATGAAAATTATCGAAAATGGCACGAGGCAATCAGAATTTTTATGTTTGATTTAAGAAATAACGTTAAATAAAGTGTGGATCAAATGATTAGTAGAGACGAGGCAATTGAAAAGTTAAAATCACTATGGCAGGTTACGGAGTTTACCTTTCTGGCAAGATTTGACGTGCCTATTTCTCAACAAGAGATTGATGGTCCTGATGCTTTTGGCTTTTTTAAAGAAATTTATTGGAATAAAAAACGACTTTTTTTTCCAAGTGAAGAGGATAATCTAAAAAGAAATTCGGCTTCGTGTTATGCGAAAAAGGAAGGGTTGAAACACAACTCATACTATATAATCACCGCAGAATTAAGCCCAGATGATAAAAGGAAGAAAAATCAGTATGCATTAACCTTGACCCAGGCAAGAGAGGCAACACAAGAAGAGATTGATGAACACCGATCGAATTTTGAGAGAAAAGATACTGTCTATTTGGCTTATGTCAATTTTGTTGCATTGGATAACAGTCACTCCTATGTTAAAATTGTCGATGGTCTTAATACCAAGAGCATAAAAAATGCCAGTGGAGAAAAAGGTGAGGTTATGTATGATTTCCCAGATCACATATCCAAAGGTCAGATCGTTATTGTAAAAAAAATAAAACGAAAACAGGCAGTTACATTTGCAAGTGATATTTTTAACGGAAGATTATGTAATGGAAATACATTCATAGATTTAGACACTTTTTCTGGCTCATTGGGTTTAAGTGTTTCATCGTCAAAAGGCTTTGCAAATGATGAATTGGAGTCTTTCAACAGTCGAATTAATTGTGCTGTAAATATTTATGATTCAAGTCCTGGTTTTAGAATAGAACAAATTGATTCGGTGGAGGATTTGATTCTTTCAGATTTAGATGAATTTATAAATAAAAATATTCAAGATCTATTAAATTCAGACATAACTGAATATGACTTTAACAATAGAACCAAATTCATAGAAAAAGTTGATTCAGATTTTAGAAATAAAATAGTTGAAGTTTTTCAAGATGATTGGGAAAATATAACAAGGAATTCGGAAGAAAATGTTATTAGCGAATTTCTTGTAAAATGGACAAAAAAATATCCTGAGATCGTCCTTTTTTCAAATCTTAGAAGTGAAGAGTATAGTAGGCTCTGTATGAAAATGTGGCAAGAAAATCAATTACCAATTAATTTTTTTGAGGATCAGTTATTTAATGTATTTATTAATCACATTATCTCCGAGCAAATAAGTGTTGAGGAGTTCTTTATCGAATTGCATCCTAACGGTTTTGCGTTATTAAAAACAAAATATCTTGAAACATTGGATATACCTATTTCAATAGAATCAGTAGAAGTATACTCAATTATGGAGAGTCTAAATAACAACTTTCCATTGACTAACGATCAAAAGGAAAATGCATTTCACATTCTTCAGTCATCCGTTACAGATGAGGTACAGTTTGAATTATGGAAAGAGAATAAAATAGACAATTTTCCGATATTAATTGCTTATTCAAACTTCGACTTATTAGATGCTCAACAACAGGAACTAGTAATATTTGAAATAGAAGATGAAGATTTAATTCCACTTCTTGATAAGATTAAACCAACAGATAGTGCCCGAGTTAATGAACGAATAGAAAACCTGAATCAGCAATTCATCCTAGAGAAATTCGGGTTTATAGTTTTTGATATCGAATCAGATACGAACAAAATTTATGAATTAGCATGGAGTAATGGCAATCATATTGAGAATTTTATAAATCAAGAAGTTGAGTTTGGAATTTCTCAATTCAAGGAAGCGTCTAAAAATAAAGTTCTTGTTGGGCATAACATTATTGATTTTGATCTTCCTATTTTAAGCAAAACTGAAGATTTTAACTATGATGTCAATTTTGTTTGGGACACACTTTCTGTAGAAAAAGTGTTAAGTCCTGAGTTGAAAACGTATGCATTAAATACGAAACATACTGCCAAAGAGGATGTTAACCACACTTTAGCATTATTTAAAAATCAATTTCTAAGAGTTTTAAAATTAATTAAAGATAAAACTCAGATATTGGAAGGGATATTACCTAGGGAAGTGTTGTCAAAGGTTTCAACACTGAGTGAGGATTATCAATTTGGTATATCGCTAACTACACTAAACGATTCGAAATTAGCCTTCTTTAGACCACAACCGAAAACAAATCCATTAATAAAGGATTTAATTGGTATGATAGGAAACTCTGACATAACTTCAAAAATCATTTTAGCGGACGAAAGCATGGTCTCGGATTTATTGAGTTATGGAAAAATAAGTTTTACTGAGAAATTTCTTGACAAGATTGATTTTCAAATAATCAGTAGAAATAAAGTAAATGATTCCAATCAATTGGATAATCTACAAAGGATTCAGCTAAATTGCTTCTTCGATTTATGCAAACAAATGGAAATAATTCCATATTGGGGAAATGTTTCACCTTCTATTCGCAATGAAATCGAAGGAGTCATGGATGCTTGGTCCTTATTTGACGATAATAAGGTGCAAAATCAAAATAAAACATACCCTCTATTTATTTCAGCCGATGAATTAGAAAGTATTTACTTATTGTCGATTGAACCTTCAAATTCGGAGTTATTTATATTGCAACCAAACTTAATCTCAATTACTCAAAAGAGGCTCATAAAACAAATTGATATTGAACAATTAAAGGCTGTTTTTCAAGAAAATTATTTTTGGATGAAGTTTTCTGGAGGTCAAAGTGTAGTTAATATCCCGAAGAATGATGTTCAAATTTTAGTTTCAGAAAATCTGGATTCGTATGATAATTTTTGGATCGAAAAGTATCAGTATGGTAAATATAGGATTTACGCCAATAAAAACTGGGAAGATGAAATTTCAAAATTGTCATTTAAACAAGTATCAAGAATAGAACTAGATCAGGAGCAATTTAAATCTGACCAAGTAATATCGGTTAAATTTAAACCTAATAAAAATGGAGAATACAATGTAACGAGATTCAATCCAGAATCAATTTACCGCTCGAGATATTGGGTAATACAAAAAAAGATAATTGATCAATTAGTTACTCAAGGTGATTCATTGCTTTTAGTACAACGATCCGAAGAAATTAATGATTTGACGAAGTATTTTGAATCAGAAGGATATTATATTCCTTCAGATGAGATTGGTTTAGGAAGACGACTAGAATTGTTACACAGTAATAAGAGGAGAGATAAAATCATAATAATAAACATCAACGAGGCTGATCGTATTCTCAAATTAAATCACTCATTCCCAATAAATTTAATAGTAGACAGTTTTAATCTAATCGACTCATATTACTGTTCATTTGGCACTTCATTTTTTAATGAGAAAAAGAATGAAGGAATTTATAAAAATGAATCTGATTTGACTATTGCTTCTGATGATGAGGAGTCAGAATTTGCAGATGTTGGATTTGCTAAAAGCAACGAAAACTTTCTTAAGGATAGTTTTTTCCTATTAAAGTTATTAAGACCTAAAATTAATAGTTTGAGAAACCTACTAAGGTTGAATAATAATGAAAATAAAATGTGGTTGTTGGATCCAAGGATTGATGATTATAAAGAGTTAAGTAAGCATTGGAATATTACTCGGCAATTTGTTGCCAGTTGGGAAAATAAGGAAGAGTTTGAATCTGACGTATTAAAGGCAGAGAGTTTTATTACAAGTCCTAAGCCATTAGAAATTCCATTCACAGAGGAGGAGAGTATTGAAATTATTCGAAATGTATTCATATCAGGTTATCAATGGAAACCAGAACAAATTCCTTACTTGAAGGAAATTTTAAAATCGAAAGAAGATTGGCTGATTAATCTGCCAACCGGTATGGGGAAATCTGTTTTATTTCAAGGACCAGCGCTCTTGAAAAGTGCATTTTCCAACCGTTTAACGATTGTTATTACTCCCTTAAAGGCGCTTATGGAAGATCATGTTAATTCTCTGTGGACGCGTGGTTTTTTTGGTTGTGTTGATTATCTAAATTCAGATAGAAGTTCTGATACAGAGTTAATTTATCGTTCAATTGCAGGAGGAGAAATGTCATTACTTTTTATTACTCCAGAGCGATTTAGGAGCCGAGGGTTTTTAAATGCAATAGATGCACGAATTCAAAGTGATGGTGGTTTAGAATACTTTGTTTTTGACGAAGCACATTGTGTTTCTCAGTGGGGACATGATTTTCGACCTGATTATTTTAACTGTGCAAAACAAGTTTGGAGAACAAAAATGGTCTCCAATTATCCTACGCCACTTTTGTTATTTTCTGCAACAGTGTCTGAAAAAATTTATCAAGATTTTAATACTATATTTTCATGATAAAGCGATTTGAAAATGCGAAACTTTACAACCCTATTCGTTCACATATAAGTGTTGGTTTTACAACTGTGAAAGATTATAATGAGAAAATAGATGTTATAGCACAGGATCTTGTAAGAAATGGTTTTGATAGCACGAAAAGTCGAGTATTAATTTTCGTTTCAGTCAAAAAACATGCTGAAGAATCGGCCCTAAAATTAGCTGAATCACTCAAAAACTTGAATACCAATTATTATGATAAAATTGATTATTATCATGGCGGATTAGAAAGTTCAGAAAGGGAGGAAAGAACAGAAAGTTATAAAAATGGTGAAACTTTAATTTTAATTGCCACAAAAGCATTTGGTATGGGAATGGACATACCGAATGTTCACTTTGTGTACCATCTCGACCCTTCTTCAAATTTTGAAGATTTTCTACAGGAAGTTGGTAGAGCAGGTAGAAATAAAGAATCATATTTAAGCGCAGGTTTTTCTGAAGAAAATCCAATAAAAACAAACTGTATCATTGCGAATGATGATTTTAAAAGAGCAAAGGATAAACTTCACAATAATCAAATAACATGGAGCGATCTTATACAAGTTCAGAAAACCATATATAACTACGTTGAGAAATACGCTGAGAAAGAAATTAGTCCAATCGAAGCGTTTGCACTACCAATGGATCTGTTAAGTCAGTTTCCAGAGTTTGATGAAAACAAATGTGATGAAACTTATTTTAGGGTTGTATTATATTGGTTAGAAAAACTTCAAAAATTGAAATTGGGAACTTATGTTCCTACTCACTTGCCAATAAGTATTTTGAATGGCAATCAGAATTATTCAAAAATAAACAACAAACAAGATGTCGAAAAAGTACAATCTTTACAGAGAAAATTAGTTACTCAAGGAGATGAGAATGGATTTTGTATGATCACCATTGAACTCCTTAAGGAATATTTAGATGTTGATTCCTTTTCAGATGTTTGGAGACTATTATTTCTTACTCAAAAAGTAGGTGTAATCAGAATAGAGCGAGAAATTACAATTGAACCTACCAAAACAAGAAAAAATGAATTAGAAAGGTGGAATAAACGCACCTCGTCTCCTATAATTGAAACTGTTTTTACTTTGGCTAATAAAATAATGTCATCTTCCAGATATAATCAACAAACACATTTTGAAGGAGAAGAAATTGATGATTTAGCACAAGAACCGATTAATGAGTACTTAAGGGCTGACAAAATTTTTTGGAAAGAATATACACTTAAGTCCAATAAAGAACGATCAGTAATTGAAATTGCCCAGTCTTTAAGGACTGATTTTCAAAAAAAACGTGCAAAATTCGTTTTTAAATTAATAGAGTTTTTGCCTAAAGCAAAGCAAAAATCAATTTTAAATACGGAACAGGGGTATGCACATGCAAAAGTTTCACAACTTATTTTCAATGGATATAAAAACAGTGACGAATGGTCGAGTTATTTAGACGAATTCAAAACTGATCTATATAATTTAATCGAGTTTGTTCATTTAAATTTTATTAAAAATAATAGTAAAAAATTCAATGTTGTTGATTTACTTATTTCACTCAATATTGAAGAAAAAGGCGAGAGTTATTTCAAGGAACTAATCTTCATTGCAAAAGCACTTGGCTACTTGAAAGGCAACGCAGGAGGGATTGTGCCAATGGGAGTAGATTTATTTATTCTTAATAAGAATGAAATTTCCACCGACAACTTAGATGAATTCGAGACTAAAATCCGAGAAGAATTTGAAGAGGGACACAAGATGAAAGAGTTACGTATGTTAACCCTTGAATGTTTGTCTAGCAGTGTCCGTGTATCTAGACAAGATGAGTTTATTAAAGAATACTTTAATTGCGGAAATTTAAGTGATTTAGTGAGACTTCTCGAAGATCATTTCGGTGAAAATCATGAAATACTTAGTGCTTTCAGAGCCGAAGCACTTAAAAATGCAGTAGTTAGTCTTAATGATTACCAGAGAAGTGTCTACGATGCACCAAAAGATTTTAATTTACAGGTTATTGCTGGGCCAGGAAGCGGAAAGACTCATACCTTAACACTTCGTGTCGCAAGATTAATTCAAGAAGAGAAAATTAAACCAGATGAAATTTTAGTTTTAGCATACAACAGAGCAGTTGTAGTTGAATTAAAAGATCGACTGGAAAGATTGTTTCGTGATTTGGGTTACGCAAAACTGACAAAGCGATTAAAGGTTTTTACCTTTCATGGATTTTGTAAATATACATTAGGAGAAGAACTCGATGATGTTGGCTTCGATCGTTGGACGCCTAGATTTTTAGAAATTGCACAAACGACTCCAGGAAAAATATCTCAAAAACTTGGCACAATCAAGTATGTCTTTGTTGATGAATTTCAGGATATTACAATGAATCGTCTTGAATTATTAAAATTCATTGCACATCCCAAGAAAACTAAAATATGTGTAATTGGTGATCCAAATCAAAGCATATATGGCTATGATAGAGTAAATGAAGGTGGCGAAAGAAGCCCAAAGCCATACTATGAAGAGTTTGAAAAAATATACAAGCCAAAGAATTATAATCTTTCTGTTAACTATCGGTCCTACATCGAAATATTGGATAAAGCAGATAATTTATTATCACTGAATAAAACAAAATTCGAAATGCCTAAAATGGTCGCTCAAAGAAAATATGACGAACAGGAAACGGTGTGTGAATTTTATAGTTTAGATGCTGATAAAACAGACTGGCGAAAAAAGTTAATAGAACTTGTAGAAAGTCGATTTAATTATGAAAGTATAGCAGTTATGTTCCGCTCCAATCAAGAGGTATATAGAGCATACAATGAAATTCGAAAACTCAACTTTTCTGATATTCAAATTAGAATACAAGGTGCCAAAGGAAACTTATTTTCAACGAGGGAATTTCATTATTTTCTTGAAATCATTAAGACAAAATTTGAACAACAGTTATCTTTTAATTACTTTGAAGAATTCAAAAAATTAAAAAGTACTTTACTGAGCACTTTACCGAATTGGGATGAGTATTTGGTAAATGTTTTCTTGTGCATTGCCTATGAATTTAAAAAGGAGCAAGAGGATAATAGCACTTATCAAGATTTATATGAATTTATTAAAGACATTTCTTTAAAGGACGACGGTCAATTTGGAAAAATCTATCAACAGAACATTTACGATATTAATGGTGAAAAGCCTAAAAGAGAAATTGTACTTACGACAATGCATAAAGTAAAGGGTATTGAGTATGATGCTGTTATAATTCCACCTTCTTTCAGCAATTTACCTCAGAAAATTGAAAGAAATTCAGATGACACCGTACAGATACCAGTTGATCTTGAGGATATATATGAGGAGGAAAGAAGATTGTACTACGTTGCCTATACTCGTGCCAAATTCAAATTAATTGTAATCAATTGGAAAAGAGAACTAGCCTTAAATTCTTCTAAACCAACTATATGCGAAGTGTTTTCGAAAGACCAAGTAGAAAATTCATTAGGAATTCTTTTAGAAGAAGGTATCGACAAATTCACATTGTATTGGGGAGCTAGTGACTTCGGTCGTGGATCGTTTGAAACAATTAAAAATCATGTTCGAATTGGAGATGATATAATATTGAAAAAAGTGACACGAGGTGGTTATAATTTTTGGGAAGTAAAATTAAACAATATCGCAGTCGCCCAATTATCATCAAAAATTCCAAAAAAAATGGTTGAAATGAGCGAATTATCTGGTTTTGTTGTTTCTTCAATATATGTTCATACATATGAAGAGACTGTTAATTCTGAGACTGGATCTCAGTATGCTATTAAATGGAGTGAGGAGTCAAAAAAAAGGGGTTATATATACTTGATTGATTTCTCAGGTTATGGAAAAATAATAAACTAATTATGTCATTTAACGAATTAAACAGTGTAGAATATTTCATCATTCATCAGTTAACTGGGTTGGATTTGAATTCAATGAAAGTGAGTGATGTTAAAGCCGCTTATGGTGTGCAATGGGTATACAAATCAGCCGATGAATTGCAACGAAGTGTCAACGAGGTATTAGTAGAGAGTGACCTTAAAGATGCACTGATTCGTTTAAATACAGAAATTGCTGCAAACCCAGCATTGGCGGATGAAGTGATTTATAAATTGAGAGCGGTTTTGATTGCAGTAAATCAAGTAGGGTTGGTGAAAGCCAATGAAGAGTTTTTCAAATGGATGACTGGAGAAAAAACGATGCCTTTTGGCGAAAACAATCGACATGTTCCCATTCGTTTGATAGATTTTGAAGACCTATCAAATAACCGATATATTGCTACGAATCAATTTCGGATCCATCACAGAGAAACAAAAATTCCAGATGTCGTTTTGATGATTAATGGAATTCCTGTCGTAATTGGTGAGGCAAAAACACCTATTCGACCTTCCGTTAGTTGGTTAGACGGTGCTTATGAAATACATGATATATACGAAAATAGTGTTCCTCAATTGTTTGTTCCAAATATTCTTTCTTTTGCAACAGAGGGTAAAGAACTGTTTTTTGGTGGTATTAGAACCCCATTGGAATTTTGGGCTCCCTGGAGAATGGAGAATGACGATGATGCACTAGCCAAAAGACTTGGTTTAAGTGAAATTGGCAAGGAACTTTCAGATTTGTTGAGTCCAGTTCGACTATTGGATATACTCCAAAATTTCTCACTATTTACTTCAAATAAAAAGAAACAACGCATTAAAATCCTGTGTCGTTTTCAGCAATATGAAGGCGCAAATAAAATTATTGAACGCGTTAAAGAAGGACGAGTAAAGAAAGGTTTAATCTGGCATTTTCAAGGTTCTGGAAAATCCTTATTGATGGTTTTCGCTGCACAAAAATTAAGAAAGTCAGCAGAATTAAAAAGTCCAACTGTGATTGTATTGGTTGATCGAACAGACTTAGACACGCAAATAAGTGGAACATTTAATGCTGCAGAAATACCTAATGTAGAGACTACAGATAGCATAAGCGAATTACAAAAATTATTGGAGCGGGACACTCGTAAAATCATCATTTCAATGATTCACAAATTCCGAGATGCTAAGCCAAACATGAACAACAGGGACAATATCATCGTTTTGGTTGATGAAGCGCATAGAACACAAGAAGGTGATCTTGGCAGACAAATGCGTGCTGCTTTACCTAATGCATTTTTGTTCGGCCTTACTGGAACACCAGTAAATAAAGCAGATAAAAACACCTTTTGGGCATTTGGTTCCGAAGAGGACGAAGGTGGATATATGTCACGGTATACTTTCCAAGATTCCATCCGTGATAAGGCAACACTACCATTGCATTTCGAACCTCGATTGGTTGATGTACATGTCGATAAAGAAACGATTGATAAAGCATTTGCAGAATTTAAAGAAGATGCCGCATTGACAGATGAAGAAGCCGATGCTTTGAATCAAAAATCTGCGAAGATGGCAGCCTTTTTAAAGTCGCCAGAACGAGTGGCAAAAATTGTAGAAGACATAGCACAACATTTTAAGGAGAAAGTCGATCCCCAGGGATTTAAAGCAATGATTGTAACACCTGATCGTCATGGTTGTGTTCAATACAAAGAAGAACTAGATAAATATTTTCCAACTGAGGCAAGTACAGTTGTAATTTCTACTACTGCTAATGACGATTTTGATTTCAAGCAGAAATGGGGAATGGACAAGGCAAAGCAAGAGAAAGTAGTTGAAGAATTTTCTGATCCTCAATCAGATGTAAAATTCATAATAGTCACAGCCAAATTATTGACTGGTTTTGATGCTCCAGTTCTTCAAACGATGTACTTGGATAAATCTTTGAAAGATCATACCTTACTTCAAGCAATTTGTCGAACGAATCGTCTATATCCAAGCAAGACATTTGGTCGTATCGTAGATTATTTCGGAGTTTTTGATGACGCAGCCAAAGCGCTCCAGTTTGATGAACAAAGTGTAAAACAAGTTATTACAAACTTATTCGAATTAAGAGAAAAGTTACCAGCTGCCGTTAAAGATACCTTAGGTCATTTTAATGGTGTTGATCGAACCATAGTTGGTTTTGAAGGATTAGAGGCCGCTCAAAATGCCATTAAGACAAATGAGCAAAAAGATGCGTTTGCTGCCGATTACAAGTACCTATCAAAACTTTGGGAGTCGCTTTCTCCAGATAATATTTTGGACTTGTATCACACGGAGTACAAATGGCTTTCACAAGTATTTGAATCTGTAAGGCCAGCATCTGACAACATCGGAAAGTTGTTATGGTTTTCACTCGGAGCACAAACAACGAAACTCATACACGATAATATCCATGTAGGTGACGTTCATCAATTGGATGAATTTGTTTTGGATGCTGATGTAATTGAAGATATTTTCAATAATCCAGATCCTAAAAACGCTAAGAAACTTGAAAAGATTCTTGTAAAACGCTTTCAGAAGCACGAAGGAAATCCAAATTTCAAAAAACTCAGTGAACGATTAGAGGCCTTGCGTGATAAAGCAGAGAAAGGACTAATCACCTCCATTGAATTTGTTAAAGAACTGTGTAAGATCGCAAAAGAAACTGTTCAAGCAGAAAAGGAATTAGAACAAGCGATTCAAGAAAAATCTCCAAAATCGGCTTTAACTGAATTGTTTTTGGAACTAAAGACTGACCAAACTCCAGCAGTTGTCGAACGCATTGTAAGCGATATTGATGCGATTGTTCGAGTTGTGAGTTTTCCTGGATGGCAACAATCCGTCTCTGGTGAACGAGAAGTTCAAAAGTCGCTACGACAAGCGTTACTTAAATATAAATTACATAAAGATCAAGAACTCTTTGAACGAGCATATGCTTATATCAAGGAGTATTATTAATTGACGCAACATGATACTCTTCTTCGATACAGAAACAACAGGTTTACCGAAAAATTGGAAAGCACCAGTAACAGATTTAGATAATTGGCCTAGATTAGTCCAGTTAGCCTATTTAGTTTATGATTTCGATGGGAATTTAATTCATTCTTGCAATGAGATAATTAAGCCGGATGGTTTTACCATTCCAACTGAGGCTTCAAATGTTCATGGTATTAAAACCGAGATGGCAAGGCAGCGTGGATCAGATATCAATGATGTTTTTGAATTGTTTTTGATTCACTTGAAAAGATCTAAGATGATCGTTGCGCACAATATGTCCTTCGATGAAAAGATTATTGGAAGTGAACTAATCCGTTTGGGATTAGAAAATGTAATTGATGGTAAAGAGAAAATTTGCACAATGGAATCATCTGTCGAATTGTGCCAAATCGAAGGTCCTTATGGCTATAAATGGCCAAAATTAGAGGAATTATATCGGTTATTATTTAACCGCGATTTCGAAGGAGCCCATGATGCTTTGGCAGATATTCTAGCTACGGCGAAATGTTTTTGGGAGTTGAAGAACAAAAACTTAATCAAAATTGATAACATCAATGAAATCCAAAAGAATTCAAATGAAAACAAACTAAATACTATTGAATCCAATGAAATATTAAACATTCTAAAATCAGTAATCTCTTTAGAAAAAACAATTAAAATAACCTATAGAAATTTCAACAATGAAGTATCTGAAAGAATTTTAATAAACGTCAATTTTTCTCTAGAAGTTTTGGATGAGAATGAAATTAAATTATATGATATTGATGATTCCTACATCACAGGATTTTGCACACTACGAAATGAAAAAAGAACATTTAAAATTGTAAGAATAATTAAAATAGATATTCTAGCAACAAAAGATTTAACAAAATTCAAGAATGATAATATTGTTCCAGTAAAGAATCTTCTTGGAGAAACATCATGGAAATTATTTTCAACTACTAAGTTTGAAGAAATTGAAATTTTTCAGAGTTTTTCCGATTTAGTTGAGTTTGTTGATTTAAACAATATTCGTGAATGGGAGAATTATTTCCCATTCGATTACTCAGGAGGAACTCGGTTAAGTGAATGGGAAGGTTGGGAATTAAAATGTAATTCTGCACTTAATATTTCCGAAATTAATAAATACTCTCTTTATTTTCAAAACAAAGAAAGAAAGTCATTTATTAGATTAATAAGCTCTTTTCATGAGGATGAGGATGATTATTTTGCTGGTTATGAATTTATTGAGCTAAATAACTCATTTTCTGTTATAGTAAGACTTGATTCTATCCCTCCCGAAGATTGGGATGATAAAGGTAGTACATATCTAACAGCAGTATGTTTTATAGATTGTTTTGGTAACCTTTATTGGGAGAATGGTGATAGGCAATTTAATAGAATAGAGAATAAAAAAGTGGTTGATTTAAATTTTGATAAATTGATTACAAAATTTGATTTTGTTGTAATTGGAAATCAAATGTGGATGACTAAAAATTTAAATGTAAATCAGTTTAGAAATGGAGATCAAATCTTTGAATCACGAAATAATGAAGATTGGAAAAAAGCAGGAGAAGAAGGTAAACCTGCCTGGTGTTACTATAATAATGATTATAAAAATGGTGAAATTTACGGTAAACTATACAACTGGCATGCAGTAAATGATCCTCGTGGGTTGGCTCCATTGGGATGGTTTATACCAAGTGATTTAGACTGGAAAAATCTAATTGAATTTCTTGGCGAATATAAAGCGGTTCATGAACTGAGAGCAGAAAATACATGGGAGTATGATTATGACTCGAAAAATGATAGCGGATTCACAGCACTTCCTGGAGGAGGATGTGATGAAGAAGGGAAATTTTATTCTGAAGAATGCACATGGAATGAATATGAGCAGGATATTAACTTTTATAAATGGAATAAACTTGGCACAGATGCTCATTGGTGGTCTTCTTCAGAAAAGTCTCAAAAAGAGGCCTTGGCTTTAAATATGCCTGATAATTGGGAAAGTTTCGGAATATATGGATGCAATAAGGAAATTGGCATCTCTGTTCGTTGTTTAAATATTGATTATAAAAATGTTGAATCCATACAAATTGGAAATCAAAAATGGATGACCGAAAATTTAAATGTGGAGCGATTTAGAAATGGTGATAAAATTCGAGAGGCTCGAACAAATGAGGAGTGGGAATTGGCTGGAAAGTTAAAATCACCAGTATGGTGTTATTCAAACAATGACTCAAAATGTGATAAATTGTACAATTGGTATGCAGTAAAAGACCCAAGAGGTTTGGCTCCACATGGCGTTAAAATTCCTCATAATTCTGATTGGCAAATATTAGTTGAATTTTTGGGTGGAGAAGAAATTGCCGGAGGTAAAATGCAGTGGATTGCATATAACCCAGCAATTGATGATTTTGAAATCAATGAAAATGGTTTTGATGCAAAAGCAAGTTGCGTTAGAACTGAATGGGGTCATTTTTTTTCTTCTATCGTTTATTGGTCACTTACAGAAAAATCAATTAAAAAGGCAGGATATCTATCAATTCAAAAAGAAGGTTCCAAAATAAATTTGGGTTACACAAACAAAAACACTGGTTATTTTATACGCTGTTTAATGGAATAATCTAAATATTGTTCTTTTGGCACTGTTCCTTTGATGTTATGAGCTGGTTTTCATCTTTATCTTTCAATTTGATAATCATTCGGCATAAGATATTTCGCAAAGTCATTTTCAAAATTACATGTTCCAAAATAACCAAATTTGGCACTTTTTAAATTGCATAATTCTTGGTTGGGAAGTAACTCCTAAGCCCAAATAATTGTTTCAAATTGTTTTCTTGGGTTTCTCGGGAAAGCTAAAGGTTTTAAGGATTTCTCGGGCTTTCCAGAGAAAATAACAGAAAGATTCGCTTTATTGCTTAGTTTTATTTAGTTTAGATGCTCGCATAATCTTAAAAGGAAGATTATATCGTTTAGCTACCATATATGGATGGCAATACGATATTTTGTTTCGCTTATATACAAGTTATTGGCAAGTTTAAAAACCAAGACGGTCTGCGAAAGCCAAAGGGCTGACCACCCAATGTGACAGAAAATAAGTTGAGACAAGAAAACAACTTTAAAAACAGGGAGTATTCTGAAAATCCATAAGAGTAGGAATAAAATTTAAAAATAACAAAGTGAAAAATTTATTGATTTTAGCAACGATGTTGCTTACGTTTGGATTTGTTAATTCGCAATGCTTAATCTATAGTACAAATTCCAAATATTCAACTGGAAATTTAATTGGACGTTTTGAGAATAATTTGATATATTCAACAACTTCCAAATATTCTACCGGTAACCTTGTTGGTAGAATTGAAGATGGCTTGATTTATTCAACAACTTCTAAATATTCAACAGGCAATCTTGTTGGTAGAATTGAAAATGGCTTGATTTATTCAACAACTTCTAAATATTCAACAGGCAATCTTGTCGGTAGAATTGAAGATGGCTTGATTTATTCAACAACTTCTAAATATTCTACTGGAACCCTTATTGGGAGAGCTGAAGGAGGTGGAATGATGTGTGGTGCAGCAGCAGCATTTTTAATTTTATTTTAACCATCCCATAACAGCGTTCAAGCGCCATAGCCCAGCCGCCGGCGCAACACAGGGCTACGAGCGCCTGCACGCAAACCGTTATGATTAATTAATTTATTTAAATAATGACAGAAGCACAATTCAAAAATTTCTTAAATAATACAACTTTATATAAAAAAGATTGGTTTGAAGGCATTAATTTTCTTTACACTGGCGATGCTAAAACTAATATTCGGATAACAAAAAATAAAATAAATAAAATAATTAAATCAAATAAAAATGAAGAATTAATAACTTGGAATTTTAAAAAGTATGACCCTTGGAAAAAATGTATAAAAAATGATATTATTGATCCTAAGGAAAAATATTTAGAAGAGCTTTTGAAAAATAAAGAACCAGTAAAATATATAATATTTTCAGAGGCACCTAAGCTCACTTGGAAAAATGGTAAAGAACCATCTTCTGCATATTTATTCGGAAATAAACCAGTTTCTGGAAATTATAAAAGCGCTCCATTAAAAGCATTTGATTCTGGCCAATCCATCATTAAAACCTTTGCTCAGCATAGGGTGGCATTTATAGATTTACTTGATCTTCCTATACCCATAGACGGAAATTTAAGAGCAGAATGGAATTACGTATTCAAAATAGACAAAAAGCCATTAAGTGTTTTTCTTCTTGAAAACGCAATTGAAAATTTTATACAAAAATCAAATAGTATTTCGACTAAGAAAAAATTAGATAAGATACAATTTGATTCTGATATTTACTTTGCTTTTATGATGCCCCCAAAAACTTCAATGGGAATTATCGAGCATTATTTTAGAGAAAATAAATCTATAAATATTACCATTGATGATGTAAATGTTTATTTGCCAAATGAGAGGATTATTCAGTGTAATAATGCAAATACGAAATTTTTGAAAACAAATTTAGAAAAGGAACTATTAACATTATACACAAGAGTGGCTATGTCAGGATCAAACACTCCTAGTGATTTATTATTAAAACATGCATTGAATTTATAATTAACTAACGATGACAGCGTGTAAGCAATATTGCCTTGTCCCACAACACATGCTGGAAAACACAAGGCAATAATCCTTCACCCAAAGCGTAACATAAAATAATTTCCTTATCTAATTCTTCAAAATTACTGCATACGCGCACCTTTTTTTAACTATAACTAATGCCAGTAAAATACCCACATCTATTATCTAAATCGCGCTTTGTTTCGGGCGCGCAATGTGCTAAAAAACTATATTTCGAGCGATTCCGAAAAGAATTAAAACCTGCTATCACTCCGAGACAACAAGCTATTTTTGACCAAGGAAATTTGATCGGTAAAATGGCACATGGGTGTTTTCCAAATGGTATTGATCTGAGTAGCCAAACGCATTTTGATTATACTGATGCTGTTGATAATACTATAGTTGAAATGCAAAACAAGACAAGTGTCTTGTACGAAGCTGCATTTTATCACGATGAAGTATTATCTGTTTTAGATATTTTAGAACATGATACTAATGGTGATATTCATGCCATTGAAGTAAAAAGCAGTAGCAAAATGTATGATTATTATATTACCGATGCCGCTTTGCAATATTGGGTGATGGCAAATGCTGGGCATGCCCCCAAACGATTTTCTTTGATGCACATAAATATTTCATATGTAAAAAATGGCGCTATTGATTTGAATGAATTATTTACACTTACAGATATTACTGCTGCGGTTGTTAAAAAACAAGCCTGGGTAACTAAAAAAATTCAAGAACTTAAGCAAATTTTACAAACAGGATTAGAGCCAACGCAAGCCATTGGAGCACACTGTTCCAAACCTTTTGACTGCGACTTTAAATCACATTGCTGGGGTAATTTATTAGATAAAGACAAGGTGTTTAATTTATCAAACGGAAGAAAAAAAATATGGACTTTATATGAGGATGGAATTATAAACCTAGCGGATATTCCCGATGATTTTGAATTATCACACCGCCAAAGTTGTCAAGTAAATGGGCAAAAAACAGGTGCTACACATGTTGATAGAAAACGCATACATCAGTTTTTAAATACGGCTGTTTATCCTTTGTATTTTTTCGATTTTGAAACAGTTAATTTCGTTGTTCCTGTCTTAGACGGTACCTCACCATTTGAGCAAGTTGGCTTTCAATATTCATTACACATATTGCCAGCAATAGGAACGAAATTAGCGCATAAAGAATTTTTAGCACAAGCAGCTGATTTTACAGACCTTCATGCTTTAAATCCACGCCAAGCGATGATAAATCAAATGAAACGTGACTTTGGAACAACAGGAAGTATTGTTGCCTATGGAGCAAGTTTTGAAAAAGGGGTTATCGAACGATTGGCTGAAGATTTTCCTGCTGATAGCGTATTTTTAAGAGGCCTTAATAATCGTATGATCGATTTATTAACTGTTTTTGAAAATGCTTGGTATTATACGCCACAATTAGGTAAAAGCGCCTCTATTAAAGATGTATTGCCTGCTTTGGTGCCCACTTTATCATATGCCTCGTTACCAATAAATAATGGTGATTTAGCCAATAAAACATTCATGAGTATGATTGACGGAACATTTAAAGGGGATGTAAATGAAACCAGAAACAACTTATTGGCCTATTGTAAATTAGACACCTTAGCAATGGTTGAAATTTGGAAAGTACTTTGTGCTATATAAGAAGTACTTAACCAATGTTAACATGCATGTGCCAATCTTTTAAACCTACCGGTGTTTATGAGACTTATCAGTGAAAAAAAAAATTAATTCACTTACGCGTTATATTTTGTTAAGTGCCTCGTAGTGTATGTATGCAAAAACTTTATGAAGAAAAATGTTATTGGTACTATTGGTTAATGGAATCAAAACGACGGATCGAGCTAACCTTCAACCTGCTCATTTATTCCTTTATTGCCACATTTATATGCTTAGTGGCTTATTTTTTAAAGTGGGAATTTTTCCTACCTGGTATACTAGATTATGTTATCTACTTTTTACTTATTACGCTCTGCATTATTCCAAGCATCATTTATTCGATTTTATCTCAAGAGGAAAAAGCAAATGAGCGCTATCAACATTTTTCAATGCTTTTGAAAGAAGAAGAAAACCTTTCAAAAAACGACGAGTAATTTCTGCCTATGCATTTACCAGTAAAACCCAAGCTTTCAAACCCTATAAAGCCTACTTAGTTGCCTTGGCGAAGTATCTTGCGCATAGCCTAAAGAGGCTGTACTTTTTTCTATTGTTTATATTTCTGTTTTAGATAGCCATTTATGGCGTTTTTCTTCAGGCGTGTTTTAATTCGTTTGCGCGTCATAGCTAAGCTATTTTCACTAATTGATAATTTTTTTGCTACTTCTTTATTGGAACAGTGCTGAAAATAAAATAAATCCATAATCTTTTTATTTTGCGCCGGCTCTTGCTTAATAAGTTGGTCATACAAATAAAATCGTTCTTCAAGTTCCTCTTTTTCCCGGAGCTCAGTACCATCATCAGGAGATTCGTAATAACTGAGGTCATCCGTATAATTAAGTTTTCTTTTTTGGTGTTTTCTTTCTTGGTCGATTATATGATTTCTAACGATGCTATAAACCCAAGCCTTTAGACTACCTCGTTTTTCATCGTGCATTAAGCGTTGTCGAATGACCTTTTCCATAATATCATTTTGATAATCTCGACGGTCGTGGTACAAGACCCTTTTTGAGAAATTCTTTGTTAATATTTCACTTACTAAATTATTGATTTCCAATTGATAACATTTCAAATTCATGTATTTTTTCTATTTCTTATTAGACAATATTTTGGCTAGCCCCTTCCTTTAAAGGAGTTCAAATGCTTGGTTAGTGGGTTGCTTAATGAACTATGCCTAGGATTAAAAGCGTAAGATTTTGTTCAAAATCAGCTTGTCCCTAAAAGATGGATGGGAATTTTATTCCTTGCTTTTTTTGTTGAGGATTATTACTTTTTAACATGAGTAGAAAAATAAGCCAGATAAAAAAAATGATTTTTTATCTGGCTTATTTCCCTCTCTTTTCAAGCTATTTTTTTATAAAATTGTTGAAATTAAGCTGATGTAAGAACCCACCCCCACCTGAAAGCGTAAATGACGGGTCATAGTCTAAACTGAACGAATGTTCTTCTAGATTTAGTAAACGAATCAATTCAGAAGACTCTGGTAAAATACATTTGTATCGGCTTATAAATTTTACTTGCTTTAAATATTTAGAATCAAGCAGCCTGTTCAAGAACTGCGATTGGTATTCCATTATATCATTCAAGATGCCTCTTTCTCTCAATTCTTTTCGGATGTTCTTTAAAATAGCTGTAGGAATTGGCAATAAATACACATCAAAAATTATTGTATTGTGGTTCGCCACTAAAAATTCAGGAATAGTTTGATCCGACTTATAATTTTGGTCTAGCTTTTCAAGGTGATGTATGTTTAAAAAACTATTTTTCTTGTTTTGCGCCAAATCACCCGTGTAAATACTCCTAAAAAAAGATTGCGGAGTCTCTCCAAAAATTACACGCCAACAATCTGCATTGTTATTAACCAAAAATTCAACTATTTTTTTGTTAATCCGCTCAAGTTTTTCAACTTGTTCTAGCATATGAGCGACAATTTCCGCTTCAGAACTATTTGGGTATAAATTTTCAACTTTTAAGTAAGCAGTAAGTTGGTTTTTTTCTTTCATCACGTCAATAAGTTGACAAAAAATGACTTTTAATTTTATTTTATTCATTATTTTTATTTCGTTTTTTATTTAATATTATATTGCTCTTTAGCATTTTGTTTCAAACTTTCTTGAATTATTATTCCGACATCACTGCATAAGTGATATCTCTTCCAATTTGGCGGTAGCTTTCAAAGCGTATAAACTCATTTTTAATGTAGGCAACAACAAATCCTGGATTTGCAATTTCTTCTTCATCTAATTCAATTTTTCGCCACTCGGCACCGCCTTTAATAGGAAATTCCTCTGTGCTGGGTAAATGCGTGCAAAAAATCTCAGCAAAAAGTTTTTTATCGGTATTCACTTCATATTTGACATAGGCAGTGAACTTTTGCATTGAATTATTCACTCGAACCTCTAGTTTATACCAATATGGACGGTCTATGTTATTATAGTAAAGAGAGGGCACCACCCCTTCGTATTCGCATAATAGTGTATTGAGTTTTTTTAGCTCTTCATACAAAGCGGTCTTATAATGTGACATACGATAAATTCCAAGGTGCTGGAAACTAAGGTTAAGGTCGTGGCGCCAATCTTCCACATTTGGGCGTTCAGAAATAAATTCAAACATGATAATAAATTTTAGTTATGCAAACAGACTCTCTGTTTCGTATGCAAAGTTACTGGCAAATAAACCTAATTAATTAGGTTCAACTGTAAAATTTATTTTTTTCCGATAAATTCAATGAAATTGATGAATCGACCGAAGATATATCCTGCTTCTGGGTAGCGACTTAGCCAAGCAACATACGGTCGATTTTGTGGATCGATTGATCCATTTTGAATGAGAATCTCTCTTTTATGCTCTTCTCTGCTAATACCCTCTATATGTTTATCATAAGTACACAAGGTAAATTCATAGTCTGAATATTCAGTGTTATCTGAAGCAGGGATATAAGTTTGAGAATGATGTAATTGAAACGTTTGTAAATGCTTCGCTGCCCAGCCGTGAAAACGGATAATAACGACTTCAGTAAGCGATGTTTCCGGATGCAACCAAATTCCAAACGATCGTTGCAAAAAGCCTTCTAATTGTGAATCTTTTCTAGCTTTTTCGACATCAAATGTTTTCATTTTCATGGTGTCTTTACCTATTGGAATAGGTTTAATGCTATTAACAAGGATCAAATCGATACGGAAATTTTGAATACTAGGCGTTGAATCAAGACGAATACCAGTGAGGTAGTATAAGTTTTGATAAAGCCGAATGTAAAGCGGTTGAAAAGTGATGGTCAATTTATCTCCGGGCGTTTTCTTTCTGTATTCGATCACGCTGGGATTCGAATAGTCAAAGGTAACTTCCTCTCCATCTTCTATGTGCTTTAATAACGTTAATAAGTTACTTATCATCGTAACCCGATCATTCGGAAAATTAAATTTGGGACTCACGATAGAGAATGTCTTGCTGGTATCTACCTTTTTGAGATCTTTATCAAAAATCGAAGCCGCTTCATCGAGGAATTTCTTGAAAGCAGGTATATCGCCATATGGGTTTAAGAGGGAAGTAAGAAAAGGCAGTGTCATTTCCTCTTCTTTACTTAGACGGTTGAGTGGAGGAATATTTGGTTCTTCGTAGTAATACTTCCCAATTTTTTTGTCAAGTTTGGCATGAAAATATTTCCCATTCGGGAAAGGTTTAAATGTGTTTAATTCTTTTTCATTCAAAAAGTCTCCGCTGTTCAATAAACTAAGATCTCCTTGTAAGGTGGCAAGATAGATAATAGGTAAATCCAACTCCCTTAATTTTTTATTCACGTAGATAAGCATCTCAGATTGGGTTCCTGAAGTACCCATGATGAACTCATGTATGAGTCGTATCCTCAGTTTTTTTCCGCTGTGCCAACTCTCATCTGCTTTGCGCCCTTTTTCACCTTGTTCTTTCATGTCGCGAAGTTAGTATCGGGTTACAGAAGAAAAAAATAATTTTATAACAAAAGTATGTTTCTTCACAACGTTCATTAGTAATTCTACTACAGGATTATTACTCGGATTTACAAAACATGATTTAAATAATAATAAACAAGTTATATTTTATTTTATCATTCGTATTATTCTCAATCACCCTTATTTTTCATTATTAAAATCCCAAAATCTATGTGTAATTGGCTGAATGAATTTAGCAAAAACAAACGAACTACGTCCGAAATTTCGTCTGAAAAATTTGAAGGACAATTGAATGAATTTAAAAGCTTTGTAAAAATTAACCTATCAATGACTTTTGTACTTGCAGTATATTGCATGCTCCGAGGAAAGAAAAATTTTGTTAGAACTGAAGAACTTCTCGAAGAAATGGATCCACACATCGAAAATGATACCGTCATTTTTGAAGTGGAAAATTTATTTGTTGCCGGCTGGTTTATGTTTGGAGAGGAAGGTCCTTTTAGTGGCAGTGATCATATTTACCTTACTCATAACGCCGAACTCGCACTAAAATCATCTAATCCAAAGGCTATTCCAAAAAAAACGGCTAAAAAAGAGGATGCTGAAATAATGGCTATGTATGCCCGTGCGGTATCATTCAGAAATAAAAACATACGTCCCCAAGAATGGTCTCAATACGTTCGCTCTGTGATGAGCAACAAAGATTTACCGCTTATTTCCTACTTGATTTCTAAAAAACTTAAAAGAATAGACGTTAATATTGCGCTCTATGTAGGTTTAATACAGATTTTTGAGAAAAATAAAATCGAATTAAACCAACTTATATATTTATTTTCAGACAATCAGATTGATTATGCGCGAAAAAAACAAGAATTAAGTGATCTAAAACATCCCTTGTTTGAAAAAGATGTGCTTGAAATAAACATTAGGGATCATAGTTCGAACAAAATAGGGGCTCATCGTTCTTGGATGGCAGTTCAAAACAAGAAATACATTTCGATCCCAAGCATTGAATTGAAAAATAAAACGCTGGAATTGAATAGTTTTCAAAAAATAAAAGAAAAAACATTGCTCTATAATCCTTCTATTACCACACAAATTGATTTATTAAAAAAAATATTAGAGCCAGTTCATTTCAAGAAATTTCTAAAACAAGTTAGGAAAAATGGCGATTATGCTGGTATCATTATTTTACTTTCAGGAGGACCTGGCACAGGAAAAACCGAATTAGCGAAGCAACTTGCATTAGTATCCAAGCGAGATTTACTTACTTTTCAAGTAGCGCAACAAAGAAATATGTATTTGGGCGAATCGGAGAAAGCAATAGAATCCGTATTCAACGACTATAGACGCTTATCAAAAACCATGGATAATTCACCAATTTTATTCTTCAATGAGGCTGATTCTGTTTTTGGTTCTCGAACGAACAACCAATCGGCAGTTTCACAAACCGAAAATACCATCCAAACCATTTTATTAAACGAATTGGAAACTTTTGAAGGAATTTTGATTTGTACAACAAATGTTCCAGATCAATTTGATGAAGCGTTCAATCGCCGTTTTTTGATGCATATTGTAATTGATAACCCAGATCAACAAATCCGTAAAGCTTTACTTAGGCAAATTTTTCCAACCATCCCTGAAAATCACCTCAGCAGCTTGGCAGAAGCCTACAACTTTACTGCTGCTGAATTAGGAAAATTTAAAAAACAATGGGATTTACAAAAAATAACGGGCATGCAGCAAGGAAAAATAGAAACTAACTTGGCTGATTTCTTGCAAAAATCATCACAAAAAGCCAAGTACTCCTCCATTGGTTACAGTATTTAATTGTTCACTATAAGTCTGAAGTATCGAATCAATCGATTTATGAAAATTTATTTCGTTAGCCCCTCACCCATCCTACTATCTTCAACCAAGAAGCATTTTCAAGCAACGATACACGATACAAATTATCTTCTTCGTGGTGACTCATCAGATAGGGACCTTCAATAAAAAATTCGCTTGTTGGGTAAATATGATCAAGAAGAGATATTCGAAATTCCTTTTTAGGGAGAAATTCATTTTCTGCCATGTAAATAAATGTCATCCTTCTGCGAAGATGCTTTTTTAAAAAGTCTAAGCGTTGTGCGGTAGTCCTGCCGCCTTGCTTTTTTATTGCATTTAGGGCTTTCATTTGTGCCTTACAATATCCTTGCTTTCTAAACTTGTTAGGACAATAAAGACGATTTCCATTATTTGCATTAAAACTATTGAAGCAATAGGGACAAACCCTAAGATGATTGCTTGGCGTGAAGTTCCTAATCATATTTTAGCTTGTTAGAAGATCCATAATTGAAATCCGATTTTAGCATAGCCAAAATCTTAGATTTATTAAAATATACCCGTGAAGCAATTTTAATGTCTGGAGGAAGGATTTTAAAATTCCTCCATTTATCAATAGTGGTAACGGAAACGCCAAACAATTTTGCGACATAAAGACGACTATACAATTCATCCTCTTTTGTTTCAGTCACTTTTTGGTTGTCAGTAGGTTTAAGTTTTTCATCAAGAACTTCCCCAATTAAGGTTCTAAGTTCCATGGTGGTTAGAGTTACGAGTAGATCATTTTTCATGCACTGATATTAGACTGCTAAGTAAGAATATCAAAATGAGAAGAAAAATATTCTTCACTATTGATAGACGGTCGATTGACGGTCGCTAAAATCAATCACTAGGGTATCTTTCTGATTGGGAGACTCTCTTCCAGAGAGTAATTGAATGCAATAGGTCGCTTTTATTTTAGCAATTTCACCCTTTTTGTCGAATTGAAAATTGGTGCAAATCCATTCCGAAATTTTATTCTTCCTTGAAGAAATTAAGTAACCCTTAGCATGGATTTTTCTAATTACATCACAAAATACATTTGCTTTTAAATTTAGTGTCACTTCGTTTCCGGGGATAAGATGTCGCCCTTCCATCGCTTTTATAAATTTCGGTCGATCTTCTTTGCTATCCAAATAAGGTGAAAAGATTGTTTTTAATCGATTTTGCCACTCCTCCTTGATAATAATATTCGAAATTTTCTTTTCATCCTGACAAAATTCATAGGAATCCTTTGCAGGATTTGAGGAATAATTTGAACCCATAATCCATTTCATTACCGCACCTTCTTGATCATTATGCTCAAATGGAACATGTGACATTAATCCATACACCAAGAATTCTATGGTATTACCAAAATTAGCAGTGGGCCCAAATCTCTGCTCTTTGTATGCTTCAAGAATTAAAGGGATAGTTTTTGGGTTTTGAATCGTAAGAAAATAGGCCAACCACATATAAAAGTCATCATGATCAGTTTTTATAATGGAATGTTGTTCTTGCCGAATTGCAGATAATCCTTCGGGAAGATTTCGTGATTTCAAGAATTCGTTTGTCGTAAATTCAAAGAGGCTTATAAAATGTGATTGTTTTACTGCATCTTTTACTTCGTTTTGAATTCGTTCTATAATGGTCTTGGAACAATATTCGACATTTATTTCATAAATATGTTTTTGATAGATCTCGGTCATATTGACTCATTATTTGTGTGAAGGAAATTCCTTGTATTACGTCTTGTTGTTTCAGGGGTATTTAACCAATTCATCGTTTCTTATTATTATAGCGCTCTTCTGATGATAATTCGAATCCACTCTGGTGCGAGTTTAATGTCGTTTGTCAATCTTAGCAGTTCTTCTTTTTTTAAGTGATCTAAAATTATACTTATTTCTCATTCGGTGACATTGTCTTTGCCAATTTCTTTGAGTGCTTGAATGCAAAGTTAGTTTTTAGATATTGTATTTTGAATTTAATGGAATTTAGTATTCCACTTAATAATTTACTACTTCAAAGAATAAAGGCTAAAGTAAATGGATGAAATCTCTACAAATACTTTGGACAATATTTGAAGGTAAACTCAATTCATGCGCTTGGTCGTTCCAATAGGCAATGGCATCTTGAATTTCCTGAATAACTTTTTTTGGATTTTTTATCGTGAATGTTTCGGCAATGGTAAGGACATCTTCCAAGGTAATATCAACCCGTAAGCCATTGATCGATAAAGCTCTACTGGTTCTCGTGTAGTTCATTAATGGATTCAAGGAATACGTGATGTCATACGCTGGAGAAATATTCCATTTATCCTTATCTTCATCATAGATGAACGAGTGATTTTTCAAATGATCGTCAGCATTAAAAAAGACAACATTAAAAACCATTCGTTTAAAGAGTTCTTCAATATCACGATAGGAAACTTTAAGAAACAATGCCAGTTCAAAGAGGTTTTCATAACTGGAATCCTTCGGACTTTGATAATCCCATCCTGTTAATCCGGTTGCTGTCAAAACGTGTTTCTTCTTTCCCTCCTGACGATCGAAACGAAGCGTGGCAAAATGTTTTTGTTCAATCAATTTGGACGGCATCATAGTGATTCCAAGATGTTTCGCCGTTAGGTAGTAACAGTATTCAATTACTTCTCTGCTATACCCTAATTCATCATCCAAATTTAATTTGATTAAATAGTGGTTGTATTCGGAAGAATGATTCAAATCCCCTGGAATAATTTCTCTAGTAGTTTTATGTTCTGAAATGAGAATTTTAGGCCTGGCGCCTCCAGCTGAAGAACCAATTTTGAAAATGTTCAACAAGGCCTCATGGTTTAGCGTTGATTCATGCTGTTCATCTTTTGCTTGTAAAACTTCTTTCAATACAGCAATGATTTCGGTAAGGTCAATTGACGTTGATTGAGGAAGTTCCATGCTTGGACGATACTCCAAAGCACCCATTCCACGGTCTGCCACATAGGCCAATTGCTCAATGACAGAAATTTGATTAAACTCTTTGTTGCCTGATTCCATCCACTTTTTGAAAATGATATTACCGAATACATCGGGTAATGAATCAGCAATCATAGGAGGAAGCCCTCGGAATGTTTCTGAATTATACTGACTAAATATTTGAACTTGTGGCGTTCGTTTTAAGATCCCCGTTGAAGGAAATAAGTTATGAAAACGATCACTTTGAAGAAATTCAGGCTTGTATTGAAAAGACGATTTCTGTTGATTTTCATCAAATCCCAACCTCCCAATTTCTTGACCGAAGCAATATACCGTTATGATGTTATTTTTCACCATGACATTAATATAAAGAAGTCAATTGTTCGGTTTCATTTCGTTTATCCATCAAAAATTGATTGAACCCGACTAACACATCAAAATGGTTAAATACCTTGAGTAAAGTATCAATGGTAAAGTTCTTTCCTGATTCCAAATTTTGAATGGTAATTCTGGAAAGTTCGAGTTGTGCTGCCAAGTCCTGTTGCGAAAGCTTTTGCTGTTTGCGATAAGACTTTATCAACTGCCCAATTTCTAATTTAACGTCTTTTATTTTGAGATTCCCAGTGAACATATTGCATAATATAATATTCAAATGTATAACATATTAATCAATTAGCATAATTAATTATACTTTTTTATAAAAGCTGGATTTAAAGACGATTAAATTCATTCTACTTAATTAGTCACTCATTGAGATTTTTAGCATTAAAATATAATTTTCGTACAACACTAAAATATAGTTTTAGTACAAAGAGAATGTTTATCAATTAAGTCTTATTCGGACAATTATGCACGTTTCTTTCTACAAGGACAAGGGCATGGAGACGACATATTTTGAGCTTTTGATTTGCGGTCTGAACCGGACTGCAAAAAAGAAAGTTATTAACAATGAAAAACGAAAATTCAGAAAAATTTTTTGGATCAATCCGTCCCCCAATCCGTCCCCCGACGAATTTTAGGGCAAAATAAAACCCTGTAAATCAGTGACTTACAGGGTTTAAACTTTAGCTCTGGCGGTCTGGACGGGACTCGAACCCGCGACCCCATGCGTGACAGGCATGTATTCTAACCAACTGAACTACCAAACCAATTTTTTAACCATCTTACGACGATCTCCAGAAACATCTGGATTCAAAATCGTGTGAACCTTATTGCTAAAGCGGATACAAAAATAAGCTGATTTTTTGAATTAACAAGGGATTTTAATTAAAAAGTGGAAAATTGTGTGCTTTTTTCCCCTAAAGAATTGATTGTCTTAGCCTAAACAATTGAATTCGATCCTCGAAGGGTTAAATATCAATGGCTCAAGTGAAAGAAATAATTTATATCTCAGAAAAACTAAAGGTTTCTTTCAAGCGTAACCCTTTTTCAGTCGCCATCACCGTGCAACATTCATTCACACTATCATGTTCCATAAATAATATGTAGGATTCTGCTGCCGCTTTATCTAAAAACCTAGCCTTCTCCTCCATGGTAATGAGTGGTCGCGTGTCATAACCCATTACATAAGGTAAAGGAATGTGCCCAACACTTGGTAATAAATCAGCCATAAAAACTATCGTCTTTCCTTTGTAGGAGATATGCGGCAACATCATACTATCGGTGTGACCATCAACAAAAAGAACATCCATATTTGGAAAAACAGCTTGGGTTAAATTTTCCTTTCGATTAATGAATTCTAATTGACCACTCTCTTGAATGGGAAGAATATTTTCTGATAAGAAAGAAGCCTTTTCTCTAGAATTGGGAACAGTTGCCCATTGCCAATGTTGCTCATTACTCCAATATTTGGCATTTTTAAATACAGGCCGATAAGCAGATTTTGAATCATTCCATGCAATAGCGCCTCCGCAATGGTCAAAATGTAAATGAGTCAAAAACACATCGGTGATTTGATCTTCATGAAAACCCAATTGATGCAGACTGCGCGATAAACTGGCTGAACCATGTAAATAATAATGAGCGAAAAACTTTTCAGATTGCTTGTCTCCAATTCCTGTGTCGATTAGCATCAAGCGATTTCCGTCCTCAATGAGCAAGCATCGCATGGACCAAGAACACATGTTTTGTTCGTCTGCTGGATTGGTTTTTTGCCAAAGCGACTTAGGAACTACGCCGAACATTGCGCCTCCATCTAACTTAAAATTACCAGTATCGATTACATGTATTTTCATTTTTCTTAGTTTTTTTCTACAAATGCTTTAATCGTAAGGACCGTTAATACGTTTTTCGTATTGGTTTCCACAGTTACTTTTTTCTCTTGTTCTTTTGTTTGCATCAAGCCTGGATGAAAATTAACAATAATCACATCTGATTTTCCAGGAAGAATAGGTTTTTTGGGCTTAATTGGTGTGGTGCAACCACAACTTGCTTTTACATTTAAGATCACCAATGGGTGCTTACCTGTATTGCTTACCTTAAAACTTGTTTTGTTATCGGATTCAGCTTTTACAGTTCCAAAATCATGCTCTAATCGATCAAAGACTAAAGTCGTAAAATGCGCTAAACGATCTTTTTCCTCTGCCGCCGCTTCACTTAAAGTCGCCTCTAAAGCGCGTTCTGAGTCTTCATTAGCTTCAATACTGGATACAATTTCTGTATTTGAAGTTTCTTTATGGTCTTGACAAGCAAAACAAAGCATCAAACTAATTAAAATAAATGTGGATTTCATTTCCGATATTTTAAACAAATATAAGGACAATATTAAATTCGAATGTGTTGAAAAACTGACATTAATGAATAATGTGATTCTATTTGTGGAGCGCTTGTAAAGCACTTAAAAGAACATAAAGAATTTTACACAAACAAAAAAAGTCCCATTAAGGGACTTTTTGGGAGGGAGACGGGTCTCGAACCCGCGACCTTCGGTACCACAAACCGACGCTCTAACCAACTGAGCTACAACCTCCATTTAACGAGTGCAAATATAATGATTTCTCTCTTATTTGAACAAGTATTACGCTATTTTTTTAAAAGAGGAAAGCGCAGCTCGCAGTTGAGATTATTTATTTAAGGCCAAGACCAATAG
Organism: Crocinitomicaceae bacterium; assembly: GCA_044339115.1. Classification (GTDB taxonomy): domain Bacteria; phylum Bacteroidota; class Bacteroidia; order Flavobacteriales_D; family Crocinitomicaceae; genus UBA952. The sequence goes on along the minus strand of JBIIWA010000002.1, from coordinate 145,093 downwards.
ATAAAAATGAAAAAAGACAAGAGAAAATAGATCCCTTTGTCCCTTTGACTTCAAATTATTAAACCTTAATTCTGAGAGGAAAAAGGATAAATTATAAAGAATAAATTTCCTCATACATCGTTAAGGATTATCTTTGTTACCTATGAAGTATTGCTACTTTTTTATTTTTATTGCTTTACCCCTATTTTTGAGTGCCCAACAGGTTGATATTACTGGGAGTTGCATTGATAAAAAAGGGAATCCTATTGAAAATGTTGTAGTCCAACTGAATAGCACACCACCCTTAAATATTTTCACAGATTCACTTGGAGTATTTCTTGCCGAAATCGCGCTGTTCGACACGCTTTTAATCACTTTTACGATTGATAAATACAAAGAAAAAAGGACAGTTATTTATAACCAGCAGCCTTCTATTAAAATGCAAGCCATTCGTTTTCCAATTCAACAAGAAAGAGGAGTTACCATTTTAAAATCAAAGGACGATCCCTTTACCCTAGATAGATTGCCGATGTTGGATCATCAACGCATCGCAACGGTCGAAAAGACCTTAACCTTAGTTACAGCAGCGGTTTCGAATAATGAACTTACGAGCAACTATAATGTTCGCGGTGGAAATTACGACGAAAATCTAGTGTACGTAAATGGTTTTATGGTCTACCGTCCATTCCTTACACGCAGTGGACAACAAGAAGGAATGAGTTTTATTCACTCAGCATTGGTAGAATCTGTACGCTTTTCAGCAGGTGGATTTGATGCCCAATATGGTGATAAATTGAGCTCTGTGTTGGACATTAATTATAAAACCCCTTCCAAATTTAAAGCCTCCGCCCTATTGTCTCTTCTAGGCGTGGAAGCACATGTAGAAGAAGCTGTAAATAAAAAATTCAATTATTTAGTGGGAGCGCGCTATCGGGCGAATGGATACCTTTTGAATTCTTTACCCACGAAAGGAAGTTACAATCCGGTCTTTATGGATGCACAATTTCTTACGAATTATGAGATTAATCCAAAATTAACTTTTTCTGTTTTAGGTCACTTTTCTTCTAATGACTACCAGTTTAGTCCTCAAACATCCGTTACAGATTTCGGCACCGCAAATGAAGCCTATTCGTTCCGCATTTATTTTGATGGAAAGGAAAGCACCCGATTTCAAACCATGATGGGAGGTCTTGCTCTAAAATATAAACCCACAAAAAATACGGACTTAGATTTCTATACTACCGTATTCAATTCAAATGAAAGAGAATTTTTTGATATTCAAGGACAGTATTATATCAATGAATTGGAAATGGATCCTTCTAAAGAAGAATATGGAGACTCCATCGCAGTTCTTGGAATTGGCTCCTTTTTGAACCATGCGCGCAATCAACTCAATGCTACCATTAGCAATGTTTACCACCAAGGTGAACATCGTTTTTATGCGAATTATACAGATTTTGAAAAGAGACATTATAAAAGTTCCACGCTTAAATGGGGGGCAAATTTTCAATATGATCAATTCACAGATGTTTTAAGTGAATGGAAAATGATTGATTCTGCAGGCTATAGCGTTCCTCAGAACAGTCCGAATGAAGTGCAATTATTCGAGACCATTAAAAGTAATCTCAATCTAAAGGGAGAGCGCATCACAGGTTTCGCGCAATGGAATCTGAGTTGGGCGAATACTTTAAGAAATCAAGAAGTAAAAGTCAGCAAAAAAATTAAAATTAATGACGTCAAAACAAGCGTAAATTATAAAGACACTTTATCTGAAATCACTAAAAAATGGGCGCTTTCCCTTGGCTTAAGAAGTGGCTATACAACGGTGAACCAAGAATTCTACTTAACGCCCCGTGCTGCACTTACCTTTTACCCCCGTGCTTTTTTAGTTAAAAACGGTCATATTATGAAGCGCCGTTTAAGTTACCGATTGGCCTCTGGACTTTACTATCAACCTCCTTTTTATCGTGAATTTAGAACCATCGATGGGAATCTAAATACCAATGTGAAATCTCAAAAATCTTTTCACTTTGTCGCTGGAACAGACTTTTATTTTAATATGTGGAATCGTGATATGCCTTTTAAGTTAAGTGGAGAACTCTACTACAAGTATTTGTGGGATGTGAACCCTTATGAAATAGAAAATGTGCGTACTCGATATTATGCAGAAAATAATGCCATTGCTTATGCTTATGGTTTAGATGTCAATGTTCACGGTGAATTTGTCCCTGGAATTGAGTCTTTCTTTAAGTTTGGATTGATGTCCACTAAGGAGAATCTTTTAGATGATTATTACAAAGAATATTACAATGCTGCAGGTGACAAAATAATCTTCGGATACAGTACCGACCAAACAGTTGTTGACAGCGCTACCATTTTCCCAGGGTATATTCCGCGACCAACAGATCAACTTTTTAATTTTGGTGCATTGGTACAAGATCAAATGCCTGGATTCGAAAATTTTACGGTTCAAATGGGATTACAGTTCGCCTCTAGATTGCCTTATGGTCCACCAGATCATACCAGATATAAAGATACCTTGCGCATGAAGTCCTACTTCAGAGTCGATTTAGGACTTTCGTATGATTTGATTTCAGAAAAACCTAATGGGAAAACTTCCTTTTGGTCCAATACTTTTTCTGACGCAGTACTATCGTTTGAGATCTTTAACCTACTTGGCATCAATAATGTCTTGTCAAAACAATGGATTCAAGATATTGAGGGAAAATATTATGCGATTCCAAATTACTTAACACAAAGAAGATTCAACTTAAAGCTGATTTGTAAGATTAAATAGTTGGCGCAAATAAAAATTTATTCGGCAATACCAACTCAGTTTTAACAGCATACATCACAATTCCAGCAGTATTTTTTACCCCTAACTTCGCCATGATGTTTTTACGATGCGTATTTACGGTATGATTGCTTAAAAATAAATTGGTTGCAATTTGAATATTGGTAAGTCCTTCCGCGATTAAAATGATGATTTCACTTTCCCTGGCGGTTAAAACAACAGCTTCACAAGTAAATCCTTCCATGTCTAAATCCTGAATGTCAATATTTGCCTTCTGAATGGTCTCCAAAATTTGTCCACAAAAGTATCTGTTGCCTATTTGAGTTTCCTTAACGGCATCAAGAATTTCTGCTAAATCACAATCCTTTTTCACATAACTACTCACCCCAATGCGCAAGGCATCTACTAAGGTCTGAGCACTTTGATCAGGTGTAATGGCAACAAAATTGATGTTGTTGTCTAGTTGATGAATTTTAGAAATAATATCGATGGTGAAACCCACTGAAGTAAAATCAATTAATATCGTTCGTGTTTCAAAAGAACTGACCAAGGATAGTAATTCTTCATTGTTCTTGGCATCCCCAACAATCTGAATTTGCGGGTCGTTCGACAATAAGGTCCTTAAACCTATTCGAACAATATCATTACTATCTGCGATGATGACCGACATCTTATTTAGAATTATTATAAACAAGACAAAGGTAAGCAAGAAATTACAATTAGAAACTAATTGAAACAATAAATTAATTCAATCTTTGCTTTTGCTAAATTTGTAATGTGAAAACAATTGTTACAGAAAATATTGAGATTGCAAGAGCGCTATTACTGAAGGGCAAACTAGTTGCTGTTCCTACTGAAACTGTTTATGGTTTGGCTGGAGATGGGACGAATGAAGTTGCCATTCAAAAAATATTTGATGCAAAGCAAAGACCCAATGCGAATCCATTAATTCTACATTTCTCTTCTCAAGAAGCAATACAAAATTACATCACTGAATTTCCCGAGGCCCTTTCTTCATTGTGTGCTGTATTTTGGCCTGGACCCTTGACAGTTCTTTTACCTAAAAGTAATTTGGTTTCTCCTTTAATTACGGCAGGTCATGATCGCGTTGCTTTAAGGGTGCCATCTCATCCCCTATTGCAAGCTTTATTGAAGGGTCTTCCTTTTCCACTTGCAGCTCCTAGTGCCAATCGATATGGAAGTATTAGTCCGACTACTAGTCAGCATGTTTTGCATGAATTGGGCGGAAAGATTGAATGTATTTTAGAAGGAGGTTCCTGCACTTATGGACTTGAATCTACCATTATCGGTGAAGAAAATAGTCAAGTGGTTGTTTATCGCTTAGGTGGGATTACGCTGGAAGAATTAACATTGCATTTAGGCTACATTCCACCAATTAAAAATAAAGAAGCGACTAATATTGCCAGCGGAATGGTTAAACATCATTATGCTCCTGAAACACCCTTGAGTTTTTATAATCCGGAAACACCTTTTGATGCCAAAGCGGCGTACATTTTTTATAAGGACGTGCCTCAAAAGTTAATTTCAAGTTCTTTCCTGATTTTAAGTGAACAAGGGGATTTAAAAGAGGCTGCTCGCAAACTTTACAGCACCTTACATGCACTAGACAGTCAAGGATATACGCAACTCTACATTGAAAAATTTCCAGATCTAGATCTTGGAAGTACTATCAACGATCGTTTAGAAAGAGCTACAGCAAAATAAAGAGCAAAAAAAAGCCCCTTTAAAAAAAGAGGCTCGTATATTTTTAGGTCATTGATTATTTCATATGACGACCATAACGGTTTTTGAATTTGTCAATTCTACCTGCAGTATCCACGAACTGAGCGATACCTGTGAAGAATGGATGTGATTTATGAGAAATATCTAATTTCACTAAAGGATATTCTTTTCCATCTTCCCAAAGGATTGTTTCTCTTGAGGATGCGCAAGAAGGGCAAATAAATGCATAGTCGTTTGACATGTCTTTAAAAACAACATATCGGTAATCTTCTGGGTGAATTTCGTTTCTCATCTTTTTGTATTTATCAAATCGGACTGCGAATTTAGGTAATTCTTTTTAAACTACAATAATTTAGGGCAACATTTTTAGTGGGTATTTTAACAAAGGTAGGGTGATAACTACAGGTGACCGAAATTTTAGTGGTGGAATTGTTGTTTAAATTTGCAAAAGACACTATCCGAAATGAAATTTGAAGTACCTCATACACTGAAACAAATCGCCGAAATTCTTGGCTGTACCTTTCTTGGAAATGAGGCGCAAATAGTTACTGGAATCAATGAAATTCATATGGTTGAGGAAGGTGATCTGGTATTTGTTGACCATCCAAAATATTATGAAAAGGCTATAAATTCTGCCGCAACATGCATATTAATCGATATCGAAACTGATTTCCCCGAGGGAAAATCACTTCTAATTCATCCAAAACCTTTTGAAGCATTTAATCAACTTATCCTTCACTTTTCAAATAAATCTACCTCAAAAAATTCAGAAGAAACAGTAACGTTTCCCAATGTTTTTATCGGAAAAAATGTACAGCTAGGCAAAAATATCACCTTGTATCCCGGAGTTTGTATTCTAGACAATTGCATTATTGAAGATGGGGTGATCATTGGAGCCAATACGGTGATTGGACATGATGCCTTTTACTATCAAAAAAAAGAAGGTAACTACAACCGCTTGAATTCTTGCGGAACGGTGCATATCGAAAGCAATGTCGAAATTGGTGCTTCCTGCACCATTGATAGAGGTGTTACAGGAACTACTCGCATTGGAAAAGGAACCAAAATTGATAACTTAGTTCAAGTGGGTCACGATACACAAATTGGAGAAAATTGCCTAATTGCCGCACAAGTTGGAATTGCAGGATGCGTGAAAATTGGAGATGAAGTAACGCTTTGGGGTCAAGTTGGCATTGCTAGCGGTGTTTCAATTGGAGAGAAATCTACCTTATTGGCGCAAAGTGGTGTATCTAAAGATTTGGCTGCCAACGGCACTTATTTTGGAAGTCCTTGCGGTGAAGTAAAGGTTAAATTCAAAGAAATGGCTGCCTTAAGAAATTTACCAAAATTTTTAGAGGACCAAAGATGATGGAATCCAATACACTTCATCTCAACCAACAGATTTCTTTACAAGAAATAAAACTCAATTCGCTCCTAGAAATCACCTCAGCAATAAATGATAATCTAAGTACCGAACAGCTTCTTAATATTTATTCTTTCATCCTAAAAGAACAATTAAGCTACAGGAAATTTGTGCTCTTTATTCAACAAGAAGGTTGGCAGTGCATCAAAAAAATTGGTTTTAAAGGAAAAATAACCCTTGAAGACCATTTGCCAGATTTATTGAGGTTTAAAGAAACAACGCTTTTGGCTGCTTCAAATTCCACTTTACTAAAAGAGTTTGATGTTATCCTGCCTGTGCTTCATTTAGGAAAACCTCTAGCCTTTTTACTACTTGCCGAAGTACAAGAAAATCGAAAAGACATTAATGACAAAGAGGTTCATTTGAGTTTCGCACAAACGCTTACGAATATTATTTCTGTTGCTATAGAGAATAAAAGATTGGTGAAAAGTAATATTGTAAAAGAATTAATTTCAAAAGATTTAGAGGTTGCCTCCGCATTACAGAAACTATTATTCCCTGCCGACTTGCCTTCAGATAGAAAAATGGACATCTCTGCCAAATACATTCCGAGACATGCGGTTGGTGGTGATTATTATGATTTTATTCCCTTAGGTGATGATGAATACATCATTTGTATCGCCGATGTTTCAGGGAAAGGAATAAGCGCAGCCTTATTAATGGCTAATTTCCAAGCTACTGTCCGTACTTTATTCAAATACCAACGTTACGAATTGTCCTTTCTAATAGAAGAACTCAACAAGAAAGTAATGCGCAATGCCAAAGGAGAAAAATTTATCACTTTCTTCCTTGCGCATTATAATGCTCACAGCAGAAAAATGACCTATATCAACGCAGGTCACAACCACCCTTTATTGTTGATGGGGAGAAAAAGTCAAGCACTCAATCAAGGATGTATTGGATTAGGAATGCTAGACGAACTGCCGAGTATCAATATAGGCAAACTTACTGTTCCTAATAATTCGACTCTAGTTTTGTTTACTGACGGTGTGGTAGAGATTGAAAATGAGGATGGAGAACAATTTGGTGTAGAGCGCTTAATCAAAAACATTCAAGCCTACGCACCATTGAAAATGGAAGATATGAATAACATCATTTTTTCAAAGCTGGATGAATGGAGGGGTAAACTTAATTTTGGTGATGATACCGCTATAATTAGTTGTAAATTCTTTTAACGAATCAAATACATTTTACCCAAACCTTTCTGAGAAAAGTTATCTGCTTTTGAATCTATATGGCGCATATCTTCACCGCCCAATTTCACTCGAACACGATACAAATAAACTCCATTGGCCAATTGATCTCCAAACTGGTCTTTACCGTCCCAAGCATAACTGGTGATATTTTTACCTATGCGCAAAGGACCCAATTCAAATTCATCAATTTCTCGAACAACTCTTCCGTTAATGGTCATAATTTGTATTTGAATGTCATCGGGAACCTCTTCTCCTGTTAGCGTAAATACAAATCGAGTACTCGTTGAAAATGGATTTGGGTAATTTAAGAAATTGGTTATTGCCGCTTCATGAATCACTTCAAAGTTGATTTTATAAGACAAATCGCCAGATAAATTACCTGACTTATCTGTGCCCTGTACTAAAAGAGTGTAAACACCATCTTTTGTCAGTTCAGCAGGATAAATAATTTTAAACTTTTTATTTTGACCTTCAGCAGGAATCCATTGCATAACAATATTCCCATTGGCATCCATAAAAGGAACTCTAACTTGATTACCGTCTGGATCAGTTAAATAAATACCAAATAAGGAAGTGTCTGCATCATCACTCATGAGCAAGTATGGATTTTCATCTTTTAAAGTGATCACAATTTCCGGACTTGGAGAGACGATGTCATTGTTCAATAAATGCTGTCCATCAAAACTAACATCCAAAATCGGATTTAAATCCTCTGAAATCACTGTAAAAGGAAATTGTAAGATGTTATTAATATGAGTAAGTTCAGGTTGATCCGTAAACACTTGCTGGGGGTCAACATAAGGATTCACCTCCATTTGTAGCCAGTTGTTTCCAACCAAACCAAGACTTTGAATTTCCAAGGTATCCCGCAAAACAGCTCCTGCAGGAAGAGGTCCTTTTCGTGGATAATTAATTGGGTGAATCACCTCATTTTTATCCACTAAATAATAATTGATCAATAGAGAATCCATCCCATAATCACTGATGTTTTTCACATCAATTGCAAAACTTGCGGTGGCACCTTCCTGTAAAGTATCATTGGCAACAGACCAAGTGATACCATTAGAACCATCAATTGCAGCTTCAGGAAGTGGAGCAAATACAACATGCCAAAAATCCAACTGAGCAGGAGTTTGAGTAATAGAATCATAGTATTCGGCTACTAATCTGATGGTCGGGTATAATTGTGCATCTATCAAATTATTCAATTGAATAATAGAATCATGAGGCGTCATCAAGGTGTCAATGACATATTGCAAAGCACCGTTTGGATTGTAAACATTAATATGCAATAAGGTCGAATCACCGGGAGTCATTTCAAGTGGATCTCTTTTCCAAAAGATTGACTTCCAATCTGAAGCAGGACCAATTATTGGCGTAGTTTCTTTTCCAAATAATTGAGATCCTGTAATTAAGGTATCAAGAAAAATATCTTCATTATTTTGAGAGAAAATTTCAACCACAAAATTCGGATCCCCTTTTCTCGTCAGAAAAATGAAGGGACGATTTACTCTACCGGGAACAATACTATCGCTTCCCAGATTTGCAAAGGTTTGATACAATCCTGCATCGTATTGATTCCACCAATCGTAACGCGTGGTTAAAGGCGTGTAAATTAAAATATAATCCCCTTGCTGAACTTCATTTTCGACCATGTTTTGAAAAGCATCAATTTGCACTGGATTATTTTGATTGAAAGTAAAGTATTTCATTGGTCGCGCATTACAGGCACCATTATCATTTGCATTTCCATAATTGCGATTAGGATTAGCAACATTTCCATTAGCATAGGTATAACGCGTTGCCCAAGGACCTAAACTTGCTTTATCAATTACTGCAACGTGAAACTTAGGCGTCATGGTGCAAATTTCATAATCTTGTTGCTCGTCATCTAAGTACCAGGCGTTATCATAGATTCCAGGTGAAGTGGTGACAGCTCTAGTAAGACAAGTAATGTGTTTTTCGATGGGAACGAATTCTCTAAAGGAATTAATTGGATTGAGATTAAGTCCAAGCGCAGTGTTAAAAGTAAACTGATGAAAAGCATCTTGTCCCCAGCCCTCTTTTCCTGGAATATATTGAAAGGACCGCGTTTTCCATTGCAAATTAATTTCATCAAGTGCCACGCGCCAATAATAAACGGTACTGTCTGTCAGATACAAGGGGGAACTCATATTACTGCTAGTAGAAATCCACTCCTGCCAAGCCACTTCCTTTACACCGCCCAATTCAGTTTTCAAGGCATACCTTTTAAATCCACTATTAAAAGTTGGTAAAGTATCAATTTCAAATCTATAAGTATGCACGCCTGCTGCGGGATCAATGGTAGAAGCAAATAAACTTAAGGTATCCCTCGGAACAACCGCAAAATCGATGGGTAAGATAGGCTCAATTCCATCAATGTTTATGTTAAAATTCTTCAGGATTTGGTTGTTATTGATTTCATCATATTGTTCTTGAACAACTGAAGGTAAATCGACTGAAATATTAAATTTATTCAATCCAATCCCAATCGAAGGAGAAAAGGGAATTTTGATTTGAATTGTTTTTTCATAATCTATCCCGTTTATCACATAAAAATAATTGGAATCGATAGTACTTCCGGGAAAATCTCTTGAAACTTGCAGCGAAAAATCACCCGGAATAGATTGACCTAAATTTCGCAGGGTAATATCAATTGATATTGAATCCGTAGCCAAAGTAATGTTTTCAGGTCCAAAAACGACGCGGTCATCTCTGAGCTCTATCTCCGGATTTAGATGTCTATTGATGGTCAACATCGGATCGCCATGCAAGGTCATTTGGGAAAAAGTAGCTTCTGTAATTAATGAGGAAGTGGAATTCATTACACTATCAATTACATTTTTAATATGATGACCAATAGTCCCTCCATAATTATGACGACTCAACTGACGGTAAAATTGATTTGAAAATTGATACAAGGGATCTGTAAATCCATAACTAAGAGTGCCTAAATAAGCAATAACCCCTGCATTGGGCGTGAGAACAAATTGTTCTGATTTGGTAGGTAAACTTTGAAATATATTTCCATTATAACATGAATTTGCAATTAATAGCGGATATTTCCCTTGATTATTCCAAGAGTCTGGCTCGTCTAAGTTGATGTCAAATCCACTTACAGAAGAAGAAGCATGCCCAAAGAAATTCATAATAGAAACACCACTTTCAATACGATCTTGAATCGCTTGAAATTCAGCAGGAGTTAAGGGATTTCCGGTTTGTTTTGCTATCAAAGTAGTGTGTCCGCCAAAAAAATCATCCTCCACAACCCCCTTCATTTGATTCAGATAATATTGAAATAACAATTGTTCGCTTGCATTACTACCTCCAGAAAAATGCAGAATTTGTTTTTGCCAATCTTTGGTTTCCGTATTGTAAGTACTTGAAGGATCTTGATTCAATTCAAATGCCTTCACTTTATTTAAATAGGTAGTTAACTCTTCAGTGGTATTGACCGAAATTCGACCTGTAGGAATTAATGGAGTCCATTTATTGGTTCCATTTAAATTAGAAGTAATACATGCATCGCAAGATGGTTGACCGAAAGAAGGAACGAGAGATAGACCATAATTAGCACTACTTGTTCTTGAACCAGGTCCAGTAGACAAAGCAGAAACCACATTAGCTTCTCGAATTCCTTTTCCAATCAGGAACAAGCCAAGAGGTTTTTGAGCAGCTTGATCATAAATAAAATGTGCAAATCTTCTGACACCATTGATATGCTTAGGAATACCACCTCCAAATTGTTGGTACAACTCATTTGTTTCAGCAGCAATTACATTATATCCACCACCAAGAGGAGAATTCCGATACACTTTATATTCTTGAACTACAGACGCTAGCTTGGCTTGATAAACAAATAGCAGCGCATTATCCAAGTTGGAGAAAGTCGAGAAATCCGTAAAACTGCCCGTGCCATTAACAGGGACAAGTGTAGATATATTCAATAAAGTGGAGGCATCTTGTAATAGAATACTTTGGGTTGACACACTTAAATCATTCGGAATCAAGGCTTGATAAATTCCTGCAGAGCTCTGAACAACCGGGATTTTTCTAGGAACAGAACCCAAGACAAATAGATAAGGATTGGGGAGATTGATATTCGTCATACTTAATCGAACCTTTGATTGTCCTGAGGCATTTGGAATAGAAAACGTTGTTTTATTGGTATTTAAAAAAGAAGGGGTTCTTGGATAAACAAAAGACCAATAATTAATAGATTGATAATCCGTTGCAACGCCTAGATCTCCAATGATGTTGACTTTAAAATTATTGGCGGTATTAGAAGTAAGGATATTTGGCGAGAAAAATTTATTAATTTGAACAGAAGTATAACCTTGAAAAACTGTGTCTAATAAAACAAAATTAGAGGCTCCAATGGTATGCTGCGTATGGTGATTTCCAAGACCCGTATAATTGGCATTCGATGCACCTACAGTAACTGCTTTGTAATGAATTAATGGGGCATCTAATCCTTGATAAAGACTTTCGAAAACAGTAGAGGAAAAATTCCAAGTATAACCATTATTACCATTCTGCATGGTACTTCCCCAACCTTCACCATTAACATAAAAAGAACTAGATGCATCTGATGATTTTTGACCCTCATTGTACGCCTGTGAGAAAGATTGCGATTTTTCAAATAAAACAAAATTGGCTGTAGTATAACTCGAGAAATCAACATCAGTTTCAATTAAATAGCGCTGATTGGTTTCTATACTATTCCAAGTGAAGAAGTAATTAATAGTATCGTTGTATAAACTAAATTTAGGATTTCCCATCCAAGAGGGATCATCATATAAAGTAGAATCTAACCATCCATCATTTTTATCTGCATAAAAGATCAAAAAATCACCTGGTTCAAAAGTATTGTCCCCACCGTCTTGAACAAATAAAGGAACTTCTTTTTGTCTACCAAAGACTTGCATATTCCCAGCAGTAAAAGCAGTAACGGGAATTCCAGCAGCGATTAATGCAGTAGCGTCAATTTTATAAAGTCCAGCTTGTGTTATGGGGAAGCTGTAATATTTTTGGTTGTAATTGATCCATTCATTGCCGTAAGTCTGTGCACTGATATGATGCACAGAAAGTAGGATTAGAAAGAACGAATAAATAAACCTCATCGAATAGCGTTTTTGGGTTTCGCGAGTTTCACTTTCACCGAAAAGACATGGGTGTAAAAATTTGCTTTAGCATCGCCTAATCTAGTAAAGGCATAATCAAGATTGAATCCTTTGATGCCAATTCCTAATCCAAGATTGGGCTGCACTCCCCAATAACTTGTATTGTCCATATTTTTAAACGACTGAATTCCGGAAATACCACCCCTTAATTTCACAATGTTTTTATAAGACAATTGCATTCCTGCATGAGGATCAATGGAGAAGGGATCACTGCTTATTAAAGTATTCCTTCTTCCGTCTGTGGTGATGTCTAAATCTAATTCTCCACCAAAGTTCATTCCTTTGGTTCCAATATTTTGATTGAAGGCAGTGGCTAAAATAATTCTAGGAAGCGTAACTTCTAATCCGTTGCTTGGAATTTCATTTCCAGTAGCTAAAAATACTTGTTGCATTTGGGGATCAATGTTAAAGACCCAGGCATTAAAAGTTGAACTTACATCTCTTGCCATCAAGCCAAAGCGCCAATGTTCATTTCTTTTGTATTGCCAACCTGCGTCAAGTCCAAAACCCCATGAATTGGCAAAGTCGCCTACCTTTCGGTGAATCACCTTGAAAGTACCACCAAGACTCATTCCTTCCACTTTAAGTTTTGTAGCATAGGTACCCATAAAAGCATAATCTCCAGCGGTAAAGGAAGTAACATTGTCATAATTGATGACACCATTATTGTCAATTAATTGGGTTGTATTAGGAATGTCATCCACTCCAAATCGAATAAAAGAAAAACCAATACTACTTTTATCATTAATACTGTGCGCTATACCTACGTAATCATACTTTGCAATGCCAGCAAAAAATTCTGAATGCATAACACTTGCTTCTACCCAGCCATTTACGCCAACCAAACCAGCAGGATTCCAATAAGCAGCAGTAACATCATTACATTGAGCCACTACAGAATTCCCCATTCCGAAAGCCTCCCCTCCTACTCCAATAGCTAGAAATTCATTGGAATATTTAGAGGTCTGAGAGAAAGTGATAAAGGAAAAACAAAGTAAAAAAGAAGTTAAGAAATATCTCATTGTTAAAAATTTTAGACCGCTAATAACCCCTTAATTGAATTAAAATTGTGTTATTTGTATTTAATAAATAAACGACTATAAATATAATAGATTTATCTATGATTCACTACAAAATTAGCATTTCATAAGGACATATGTTTAGACTTCCTAACCTTTTAACAGGATTCAACCTCATTTGCGGAATACTATGTATACTTTTTACCTTATCTGGAAGAATTGATATAGCTTCTTTTCTACTAATTCTAGCCATGATATTTGATTTCTTAGATGGATTTGCTGCTCGCGTGTTAAACATAAAATCGGAACTAGGTCAACAATTAGATTCCCTTGCAGACTTAGTTTCCTTCGGGGTAGCGCCAGGAATTATAACTTTGGTAATGATTATTCTGGGTGTTAATGAAGCTCCAATTGCTATTGAAGATTACAATGGTGCTGCAAGTTCTTATGTATATTTTCAAATCCAAGCATGGCAACAAGCAGTATTTTATAATATTCCAAATCAATTTGACGCCTCGATAAAGTTCTTGCCGTTTGTGGCGCTTCTGATACCTTTTCTTTCTATGTTTAGATTGGCGAAATTTAATTTAGACACCCGCCAAAGCGATAAATTTATTGGAGTTCCAACACCGTTAAATACGCTGTTCTTATTGTTCTTCCCAATATACTTTTGCTTTCAATTTACGGAATGGAATTTACAAGCAGTATGGGTGAAACAAATCTTTGATTGTTATTTTATTGCAGGAATAAGTGCCGTATTTGCTTTCTTATTAATCTCAAACATACCTTTAATTGCTCTAAAATTTAAAACTTGGAGTTGGTCAGACAATGCCTTTAGATATGTCTTTCTAATAAGTTCGTTAGTAAGTATTTTATTTTTATTCCTTTGGTCTATTCCGATAATAGTATTTTTGTACTTGTTATTCTCCTTAATTGAAAATCGTCAAAACAAAAAACATGAAATTCAAAGCTGAAATTGATATTATGCCCTTAGATGCGCTTCTTGATCCACAAGGTAAAGCGGTGACAAATGCCATGCAAAATGTAGGTCTTCCAGAAATAGAAGGCGTAAGAATTGGTAGACATGTACGCTTATTTATTGAAGCAGTTGACCAGAAAGTTGCTGAGGAAAAAGTTGATGAAGCTTGTAAAAAGATGTTAGCCAATCAAATAATGGAGCATTATTCGTTCAGTGTAACAGCTTGCTGATTAGAAAAGAGGCCTTGACTTTCTAATACTGAATCAATTGATTCCGAATTTTACGTAACATAGAACCTTTAATTATTATTAGGTTTCTCAAAATAGTATATCCTTTATTTCTTATAAGTTTATTGAATATTTATAATTCAATTTCATACCTTTGTTATATAAACATAATCGTATGACTGAAAACAACACAAAAGGAAGTAATGGTATCTATATGATCCTTATTTTCATCTTATTAGCCGCTTTAGGAGTTCTATCTTATATGTGGTCTTCTAAAAGAGGTGAATTGAATGATTGCACCAATGAAAATCTAACCTTAAAATCGGATATGGAGGGCATGAATCAGATGATGTCAGGCTATGTTGGTAATCTTTCAAATGATTTAAAAACAGACTTCAAAAACATGCTGAATACTTATGATAAACTTATTGAGAAGGATCATACGAAAGCAGATAGTTTGAACAAACAGAAAGAAAAGATCCAAGTTCTATTGAATCAACTCAATTCCAATAAAAGACTTTCGGCAAACCAATTGTATAAATTATCTAAAGAAAATGAGACTTTAAGGGGTATAATGAGAAGTTATGTTAAACAAATTGACTCCTTAAACACCTTGAATATCTCCTTAACTTCTAAATTAGATGAAACTTCTACAAAACTTACCTCAACCACTGTGGAGCGGGATGAATTTAAAAAAGTAGCGGAGGAGAAAACAGAACAAGTTAAAAAAGGTGCTCGATTACAAGCCTATCAATTTAACTCTGTTGCACTGAGACAAAAAATGAACAATACTTCTGAAGAAACAGTGAAAGCAAAAAATGCTGTTCAAATTAAATCCAGTTTCACCATTGCTCAAAATCCACTTACGACTGCAGGTAAAAAAACAGTTTATCTTCAAATTACCAATCCAGAAGGTAAGGTACTTCAAACAAGATCAAATTATACAACCGATACAGATCAAGGAAATGTCGCTTATTCTGATAAAAAAGAAATTGATTATCAAAATCAAGCAATTGATTTGTCTATTTATTTTGACTTAAAAGAAAGTGCAGCGAAAGGAAATTATAAGGTCCGTGTAATTTGCGATGGCAGTGTCATTGGAACGGATAGTTTCACGCTAAAATAAGCAAGCTATGTGGGAGAATGGAGCTGTAGTTGGGTCAATTAATGACGATACCCATATTGCAACAATTACTTTTGGACATGCATTAAGTAATTCTTTGCCCGGTGCTATTTTGCAGCAACTTGCAGAAAAGATTACAGATTACGGGAAAGACGAGAATGTTAAAATTATCATTCTATCTACACAAGGCGACAAAACATTTTGTGCAGGTGCTAGTTTTGATGAATTAATTGCAATCGATGATCTCGAAACGGGAAAAAAATTCTTTTCTGGATTTGCAAATGTGATCAACGCCTGTAGAAAATGCCCCAAATTAATTATTGGAAGAGTTCAAGGTAAAGCAGTTGGTGGCGGTGTTGGAATTGCTTCTGCTGTCGATTATTGTTTGGCTACCACTAATGCTTCTGTAAAATTATCTGAACTTGCGGTAGGTATTGGACCCTTTGTGGTTGGACCAGCAGTAGAAAGAAAAATTGGATTGGCAGCAATGAGTGAATTGGCTATTAATGCAACGGAATGGCGCTCTGCTCAATGGGCAAAAGAGAAAGGTTTGTATGCCGAAATTTATGAAACTATCCCTGAAATGGACGAACAAATAGCGATTTTAGCCTTAAAATTATCCAATTCAAATCCAGCTGCGATGCAAGCACTGAAAGAAATTTTTTGGAAAGGAACAGACCATTGGGAAACCTTACTAATGGAGCGCGCTGGAATCAGCGGAACCCTTGTTTTAAGCGACTTTACACGGCAAGCAATTGCTAGTTTTAAAAATCGTTGATAAATTCTTTTATTTTTTTTCGATTTCCTTTGTTAATAAAAACTATAATCCTATCTTTGCACCCCTAATTTTAGGGTTTTTAGTGATAATATAAAGAGTACAACGTGGATACATTAAGTTATAGAACAATCTCTGGTAATGCGCAAACTGCTGATAAGAAGTGGTTTATCGTTGATGCCGACGGTCAAACAGTTGGTCGTCTAGCAAGTAAGGTAGCGAAGATCATTCGTGGTAAATACAAGACTTGTTACACACCTCATGCTGACTGTGGTGATAATGTTATAGTTATTAACGCAGAGAAAATAGCATTTTCAGGTACAAAACTTGAGAATAAAGAATATATCCGTTATTCTGGTTATCCAGGTGGACAGCGTTTTACTTCTGCGGAAAGCATGTTGAAAAATCATCCTGAGCGTTTAATTGAGAAGGCTATTAAAGGTATGTTACCTAAGAATACATTAGGAAGAAAATTATTCACAAATTTAAAGGTATATGTTGGCGACACGCACAAGCATGAAGCACAGCAACCTACATTATTAAAATTAGATACTCTTAAGTAATTATGGAAGTAATAAACGCGCTAGGAAGAAGAAAGACGGCAGTTGCTCGTGTATATTTATCCAAAGGAAAAGGTGTTATATCAATCAACAAGAAGCCAATGGCTGAAATGTTTCCAATTGATGTATTGCAAGCAAAAATTAATCAACCATTTGTATTAACTGATAATGTTGGAAAATTCGATGTTAATGTTAATGTAATGGGTGGTGGAATCAACGGGCAAGCAGAAGCTATTCGTTTAGGTATCTCTCGTGCACTTGTTGAATTATCAGCAGACAACAAACCTTTGCTTAAGGCAGATGGATTGATGACGCGTGATCCAAGAATGGTCGAGCGTAAGAAACCAGGTCAACCAAAAGCAAGAAAGAAATTCCAGTTCTCGAAACGTTAATCGAAATTGGGAGTTTAGCATCCAAACTCTTGAGAACTTGTCAAAGGACCCCTCAATTGTTGCACAAATTAGGAAAGTAAACAAATATATATTATGTCTAAATTAAATTTTGAAACACTTCTAGCGGCTGGAGTACACTTCGGTCACTTAAAAAGAAAGTGGAACCCTGCAATGGCTCCTTACATTTTTGAGGAGAAAAAAGGAATACACATTATCGACTTGAACAAAACAATTGTTCATTTAGATCAAGCGTGTGCTGCAATGAAACAAATTGCAAGATCTGGAAAAAAAATACTTTTTGTTGCTACTAAAAAGCAAGCGAAAGAAATCGTTTCTGATCATGTTACCAAAATCAATATGCCTTATGTTACTGAAAGATGGACGGGTGGAATGTTAACTAACTTCCAAACAACGCGTAAATCTATTCGTAAAATGGTGATGATTGATAAAATGAAATCTGACGGTTCTTGGGAGACTTTGAACAAGCGTGAGAAATTATTTAAAACACGTCAAAGAGAGAAATTAGAAAAAACTTTTGGTTCGATTGCAGAAATGACACGTCAACCAGCAGCTATTTTTATCGTTGATATCTTGAAAGAGCATATCGCTTTAGCTGAAGCACACAGATTAAACATTCCAACGTTTGCGATGGTAGATACGAATTCAAACCCTAAATTGGTTGATTTCCCTATTCCTGCAAATGATGATGCTACAAAATCTATTTCTTTAATCATGGAGCAAATCTGTGAAGCAATTAGAGAAGGTTTAGAAGATCGTAAGAATTCTAAAACAGATAAAGATGAAGCGGAAACTCCAGCAACAGCTCCAGTAGAAAAAACTACTAGGTCTAGAAAAGGTGCAGCAGCTTCTACAGAAGAAACTCCAGTTGCTGAAGTAGTTGCGGTTGAAGAAACTCCTGTAGTTGAAGAAGTAGTAGTGGTTGAAGAAACTCCTGCTACTGAAGAAGTGGTTGTTGAAGAAACTCCTGCTACTGAAGAAGTAGTTGTTGAAGAAACTCCTGCTACTGAAGAAGCAGCAAGTGAAGAACAAGCAGCAGAATAATTAATAACTTTTAATATTTAAATGTCATGGCTATTACAGCTTCCGATGTAAACAGATTACGTCAACAAACTGGTGCAGGTATGATGGACTGCAAAAACGCTTTGGTTGAATCCAATGGTGATTTTGATGCAGCAATCGATATCTTAAGAAAAAAAGGGCAAAAAATCGCTGCCAAAAGAGGTGATAATGATGCCAAAGAAGGTTTAATCCTTGCGCAAACTACTGCGGATGGTAAGACTGGTGTTATGTTAACATTGAATTGCGAAACTGACTTCGTTGCAAAAAATGAAGGTTACGTGAATTTCGTTCAATCAATTGTTGATCTTGCTCTTGCAAATCTTCCTAATTCTGTTGAAGAGTTGAAAGCTTTGTCTTATGATGGTAAACTTTCTCTAGAAGAAAAAATAATCGAACAAGTTGGTGTAGTTGGAGAGAAACTTGATCTTTCCGCTTATGCTACCATCAGCGCTGAGAATGTTATTGCATACAACCACCCAGGAAATCAATTAGCAACTTTAGTTGGAATGAATAAATCTTCTGCAGATATCGCAGAAGCTGGTCGCCAAGTGGCTATGCAAATCGCAGCAATGAATCCAATTGCTATCAATAAAGATGGTGTTGATGCTGCGGTAATTGAAAAAGAAATCGAAGTAGGAAAAGATTTAGCAATCCAAGAAGGGAAACCTGCTGAAATGGCTGAAAAAATTGCTATGGGTAGACTGAATAAATTTTTCCAAGAAAACACCCTATTGTCTCAAGCATTTGTTAGAGATAACAAAGTAACTGTAGAACAATTCTTAAACAGTACTGAAAAAGGTTTAACGGTAACAACTTTTAAGCGTTTTGCAATGAGTTAAGAACTTCAAAACTTTAAAATCCCTTGATGCTTGCATTAAGGGATTTTTTTTGTCCAAAAAGTTTCACCTCCTTTTAATTAATCATCCTATATTTGTGTCACATCTAATTTAACTATGAAATATAAACGCATCCTTCTCAAATTAAGCGGAGAATCCCTAATGGGAGAAAAGCAGTTCGGTATAGACAACAATAAAATTAATTCATACGCCTTACAGATAAAAGAAATTTATAAACAAGGTGTTGAAATCGCTATTGTTATCGGTGGTGGAAATATTTTTAGAGGAGTTCAAGCGGAAGAAGGAGGAATGGATCGTACGCATGGTGATTATATGGGCATGTTGGCCACTATGATTAATTCTATGGCTTTACAATCAGCTTTAGAAGCTGCAGGGGTTAGCACAAGATTACAATCAGCCATTGAAATGAATAAGATATCTGAACCTTTTATAAGAAGAAAGGCAGTGAGACATTTAGAAAAAGGTAGGGTCGTAATATTTGGAGCCGGAACTGGAAATCCATTCTTTACTACCGATTCCGCTGCATCCTTGAGAGCCATTGAGATCAATGCTGAGGTAATATTAAAAGGGACAAGAGTTGATGGAATCTATACCGCAGATCCTGAAAAAGATCCAACTGCAACAAAATTTACAACGATAACTTTTGACCAAGTATATGCAAAAGGTTTAAATGTGATGGATTTAACTGCGTTTACACTATGCAAAGAAAATGATCTTCCCATAATCGTATTTGATATGGATACTCCTGGGAATTTAATGAAAGTACTTACCACGGATAATGTAGGAACTCTAGTTCATAATTAAGCAAGATAAGATGACAGAAGATTTACAAATGATATATGATGATTTAAAGGAATCAAACGGAAAGTCCTTAAGTCATTTTGAAACTGAATTGCTAAAAATACGAGCAAGTAAAGCAACACCTGCTATGCTCAACGGAGTGATGGTGGAGTATTATGGTGCCATGACGCCTCTGCAACAAATTGCAAATGTCAGTACACTCGACGCCAGAACAATTACAGTTCAACCCTGGGAAAAACAAAGTATCAATGATATCGCAAAAGGTATTTTGAATGCTAACCTAGGTTTGAATCCTCAAAGTAATGGTGAACAATTATTAATCTCTGTTCCTCCTTTAACAGAAGAACGCAGAAGAGAATTGGTTAAAAAGGCGAAAGCAGAAGGGGAAACTGCAAAAATTGGTATCCGTAATAACAGAAAAGATGCTATTGATTTTGTTAAAACCCTCAAGACTGATGGATTATCAGAAGATCTTGCGAAAGATGCGGAAAGTGCAATTCAAGATTTTACCAATCAAGCTATCAAACAAATTGACGAGATAATTGAAGTAAAAGAAAAAGACATTATGACCATCTAATGGTATTTTGAATCATAAAAAAAGGGAGCCTAGGCTCCCTTTTTTGTTTAATCTAAGTTTATTATAAAGTACCCCTATTTTCTTGCTCTCTTTCGATGGCTTCAAATAACGCTTTAAAATTTCCCTTACCAAAAGATTGCGCTCCTTTGCGTTGAATAATTTCAAAGAACATCGTCGGACGATCTACTACAGGCTTAGTGAATAATTGTAATAAATAACCTTCGTCATCTCTATCTATTAAAATACCATGCTGCTTTAATAACTCAATGTCTTCATCAATCTCACCAACACGTTCTAATAAATCAACATAATAACTATCTGGAACATATAAAAATTCAACACCTCTATCTCGCATGGCAGAAACAGTAGCAACAATGTCATTCGTAGCAACTGCTATGTGTTGCACACCAGGACCATTGTAAAAGTCAATATACTCCTCAATTTGAGATTTCTTCTTACCTTCTGCAGGTTCGTTAATTGGGAATTTAATGCGTCCGTTTCCATTGCTCATCACCTTACTCATTAAAGCGGTGTAATCAGTAGAAATATCATTGTCATCAAAAGAAATAATTTGGGCAAATCCCATAACATGAGCATAAAACTGACACCAGGTATTCATTTCGTTCCAATCTACATTCCCAACCATGTGATCAATAAATTTTAATCCAACAGTTTCTGGGTTGTAATGAGATTTCCATGTTTTATATCCAGGTAAAAATACACCAGTATAATTGGAACGCTCTACAAAAATATGAACCGTTTCGCCATAGGTATATATTCCAGATCGAATTACATAACCGTTTTCATCCTCTTCACGCGTTGGCTCCATAAAAGGTTTTGCGCCTCTTTTAGTCGTTTCTTCAAATGCTTTTGTCGCATCTTCAACCCACAAAGCAATAACCTTAACACCATCACCATGCTTGTTGATATGCTCATTGATTACTCCGTCTTTGGTCAATGGAGTAGTAAGAACCAAACGAATCTTGTCTTGTTTTAAAACATAAGAAACTCTGTCCTTCACGCCAGTTTCTAAGCCCATAAAAGCTTCCGATTGAAAGCCAAATGCCGTCTTATAATATAAAGCGGATTGCTTGGCATTTCCAACATATAGTTCGACATAATCCGTACCTAAAAGCGGTAAAAAATCTGCAGCATCTGCAAATAATTTTTTCAAACCATATTCGGTATTTTGAAGGTCTTTTAAATTTTTTATTTCTGTTGACATAATACTATTTTTAAAGTGGTAACCACGATTTTGAATAATCAGGATCTTCTATTCCCATTGCAAAGGTAGTAAGTTGTAATGGTTTAAAGGTATCAATCATGACCGCTAATTCGTCTGTTGCTTTTTTTCCAATACTTCTCTCATATGCTCCAGGGTGTGGACCATGAGGTAAACCAGAAGGATGCAAGGTAATTTGACCTTTTTCAATATGATTTCTACTCATAAAATCTCCATCAACATAATATAAAACTTCATCAGAATCTATATTACTGTGATTATAAGGCGCAGGAATTGCCTGAGGATGGTAATCGTATAAACGAGGTACAAAAGAGCAAATTACAAAAGCACTTGTCTCAAAGGTCTGATGCACAGGTGGCGGCTGATGTACACGGCCTGTTATGGGTTCGAAATCATGAATACTAAAAGCATAAGGGAAATTAAATCCATCCCAACCTACTACATCAAATGGATGAGAACCATACACATAATCGTAAAGCACATCTTGTTTTTTAATCTTAACAAGAAAATCACCTTTCTCGTCATGCACCTCTAATTCACTTGGTGGACGCATATCACGCTCACAATAAGGTGAATGTTCTAACAATTGACCAAATAAATTTCTATATCGCTTGGGCGTAAAAACAGGGTGAAAAGATTGAAAAATCAATAACTTATTGTCTGAAGTATCAAAATAAATCTGATAAATCATGCCTCTAGGGATTACGATATAATCTCCATATTTAAATTCAATATTCCCCAATTGAGTTTTAACCTTTCCTGTTCCTCGGTGAATAAAAATCACCTCATCCGCATCCGCATTCTTATAAAAATAATCTGTGGTAGAACTTGTTGGTGCTGCTAACTCAAGATAAACATCATTATTAACCAACATGGGTTTACGACTCTCTAAATAATCTGCCGTCGGCTCGACTTTAAAGCCTTGAAAACTACGCATTTGCATATTTTTACCAACGGCAATTTTAGGAGCGCAATCTTTTTGACCTAAAACTTCCTTTACAATTGTTGGTGGATATAAATGATATAACAAAGATGACATGCCGTCAAATCCAGCAGTTCCAAATAATTGTTCATGATACAATTCGCCGTTTTCCTTTCGGAATACTGTGTGGCGCTTATGAGGTATATTTCCTAATTTATGATAAAATGGCATAACAAGTCTTTTTTGTTTCTATAACAAATGTAAGAATTTAAGATACTTATAATAAATGATTTTAATCAGTTTTATCATCTTATGGACTATTTTTTTCTAACATGGACATAAATCAAAAAGCAAAAGTTAAATTTGTCCAAATTCAATTGGATGAAAAAAATACTAGTATTGGGTGCCTGCGGACAAATCGGAACAGAATTAGTCCTTACACTTAGACAATTAAAAGGGGAAGAAACTGTAGTTGCCGCAGATTTAAAAAATGAATGTCCTGAGATAATTAATAATGGACCCTACATTCAATTAGATGCGCTTGACAAGCAAAGTATTCGTTCTTATATCATTGACAATAATATTAAAGAGGTCTATTTATTGGCAGCCCTTCTATCCGCTACAGCAGAGAAAAATCCTGAATTTGCATGGAAACTGAATATGGAAGGACTCTTTATCATTTTAGATCTGGCCAAAGAAAAACATATTGATAAAATATTTTGGCCAAGTTCCATTGCTGTCTTTGGTCCCACAACTCCAATGGATCAAACGCCTCAACATACCATAATGGAACCAACTACTGTTTATGGAATTTCAAAACAAGCAGGAGAAAGATGGTGTGAGTATTATAATTTAAAATTTGGAGTAGATGTAAGAAGTATTCGCTATCCAGGATTAATATCATATAAAAGTTTACCAGGTGGTGGGACAACAGATTATGCCGTAGATATATTCTATAAGGCCAAGGAAAATAAAAAATTCAATTGTTTTCTAAAAGAAGATACAGCACTTCCAATGATGTTTATGGATGATGCGATTAGAGCAACCATTGAATTGATGGAAGCACCCATAGAAAATGTTAAAATTAAATCTTCCTATAATCTTGCTGGAATAAGTTTTACCCCTAAGGTGCTTGCAAAAGCTATTCAAAAAGCAATACCCAACTTCGAAATTGAATACAACCCAGACTTTAGACAAGCCATTGCAGACAGTTGGCCAAATTCAATTGATGATTCGATGAGTAAAAAACATTGGGGATGGGAACCCAAATTTGATCTCGATGGAATGGTGCAAGTCATGTTAGAGAATCTTTAAGATTAAAAGAACTAATGTTAATCAACAAGAATTAAAAAAAATTATTTTGTTTAATCTTTTTGTTTGTATGTTAAACAATTTGTTTAACTTTACCGATTAATCGTTAAACAAAACATTATGTCAACTTTAGAATTCAATGAAGCGCTTATTAGTTTGGAAGGGCATTTGCAATCATTTGCTATGAGTTTTACACGAAATAAAGATGATGCTTTAGATCTTACACAAGAAACTATGCTTAAAGCGATTACTTACAGAAAATATTACACGCCTCAGACAAATTTCAAGGCATGGACATTTACTATAATGAGAAATTTATTTATCAATCAATACAGAAGAAAAGTCAAATCAAGAACAATTTTTGATACTTCTAATGAGATGTATTTAATTTCAAATTCTTCTGGAAGTAGTGAAACTGCGATTGAAATCATATCAACCAAGGATATTAACAAAAAAATTGATATTTTAGAGTCCGAATACAGAACTCCATTCTTAATGCACTTCGAAGGATTTAAATACAAAGAGATTTCTGAAAAATTACATATCCCTATTGGGACGGTTAAGAGCAGAATATTTTTTGCACGCAAAAAATTAATGAGTTTACTTCCTGAATATTCTTATTCTGCCAACTAAATGAGTAAAAAAGTCACTCTTATTGGAGCTGGAATTGCCAGCTTGTCGGCTGCTTCATTTTTAGCGAAAGCAGGATATGATGTGACAATCCTTGAAAAAAACAGTACAATTGGCGGAAGAGCCAGACAATTCAAAACAGATGGTTTTGTATTTGATATGGGGCCAAGTTGGTATTGGATGCCCGATGTTTTTGAGCGATTCTACGAACAATTTGGTCATACAAGTGCCGATTTCTATACCTTAAAAAGATTAGATCCATCCTATAGAATTTATTGGCCTGATCATGATTTTACAGACATTCCCGCCAATTATACGGAGATGGAAAACTGGTTCGAGTCACTAGAACCTGGGAGTTCAATTCAACTTAAAGCTTTTCTTAAAGAAGCGGAATATAAATATGAGGTAGGCATGAAAGACCTAGTCTTTAGGCCAAGTTTATCCTTATTGGAATTTGTGGACATGCGTATTTTAAAAGGTCTTTTCCAATTAGATTTAACCAAACCATTTTCTAAATACATCCGAAAGTACTTTAAGCATCCGAAACTTATTTCTATGCTTGAATTTCCTGTACTTTTCTTAGGAGCTATGCCCAACGAAACCCCTGCCCTATATTCTCTAATGAATTATGCAGATATTTCTCTTGGGACATGGTATCCAATGGGAGGTATGTTCAAATTTATTGAAGCCTTTGAAAAAATTGCGCTTGAACAAGGAGTTAAAATAATTACTGATGCTGAAGTTACCTCATTTGATTGTGAGGGTGAGAAAGTAGTTGCTGCAAGAACTAAAGATCAAGTATTTACTTCTGATGTATTTATATCTGGAGCTGATTACCAACATACAGATGATAAATTATTAGGTGACAAGGCGAATTACACTGATTCATATTGGGACAAAAGAACCATGGCTCCCTCTTGCTTGATTTTCTATGTTGGGATTAACAAAAGAGTTGATAACCTTAGACATCATAACTTATTCTTCGATGAATCGCTTGATGATCATGGAAAAGAGATTTATAAAAACCCAAAATGGCCAACTAAACCTTTATTTTATTTATCGGTCCCTTCGGTTACAGATGATAGCGTTGCTCCTGCTGGACATGAAAATCTCTTTTTTCTAGTGCCCATCGCGCCAGACTTAAAAGATGATGAAGCTACACGCGAACATTATTTTGACATATTATTAGAAAGGTTAAAAGCAATTACTGGAAATGATATTAAAGACAATATCGTTTACAAAAGAAGTTTTTGCATTGAAGATTTTAAAAATGATTATCATGCTTTCAAAGGAAATGCGTACGGTTTAGCCAACACTTTAAAACAAACTGCCATTTTAAAGCCAAGTTTGAAGAATAAAAAATTAAAAAACTTTTATTACACAGGTCAATTAACTGTTCCTGGTCCAGGAGTTCCTCCATCGATTATTTCGGGGGAAGTAGTTGCCAATGAAATAATTAAACAGTATTCAAAATAATGAAGTCGATTTTTGATGACATCAGTCAAGAAATAAGCCAATTAACAACAAAAAGATACAGCACATCTTTTTCGTTAGGCATTAGTCTGTTAAATAAATCAATACAAAAGCCAATCTACGCCATCTATGGTTTTGTGAGATTTGCAGATGAAATTGTAGATTCATTTCATGGATTTGATAAAGAATTTTTATTAGCTGACTTTAAAACACAAACCTATCGTGCAATTGAAGAAAAAATTTCTTTAAATCCAATATTAAATAGCTTTCAATGGGCTGTAAATACTTACAATATTCCCTTAGACCTTATTGAAACCTTTTTAAATTCCATGGAAATGGACTTAGATTCAACAGACTATGAGCAAATCGAATATGAAACTTATATTCTTGGATCAGCAGAAGTAGTAGGTCTGATGTGTTTACAGGTTTTTGTTGAAGGTGATACAAAAGAATTTGAACGACTTAAGTATAATGCCATGAAATTGGGTTCTGCATTTCAAAAAATTAATTTTTTACGAGACCTTCAAGCAGATTATAATGATCTAGGACGTGCCTATTTCCCAGGATTTGACATCAATACCTTTGATGACGCTACCAAAAAAGAAATTGAAAAGGATATTTCACTAGATTTTTCTTTAGGTTATGAAGGAGTTAAACAACTTCCTAAAAAAGCACGATTAGGAGTGTATTTGGCTTATGTTTATTATTTTAAATTGTTTAATAAAATCAAAAATAGTTCGCCTGAGACCTTGATGAATAAAAGAATCCGCATACCTAACAATAAAAAGTTTAGATTGCTTTTATCTTCTTTTGTGCGTCACAACCTCAACAGCTTATGATACAAAAAGTAATTCTTGTCAACGAAAATGATGAGGTTCTTGGATCAATGGAAAAATTGGAAGCCCATTTAAAAGGCGCCTTACATCGTGCGTTTTCAATTTTTATTTTCAATGACCAAAAAGAATTGCTCATACATCAAAGAGCTTTTGATAAATACCATTCCCCTGGACTCTGGACCAACACCTGCTGCAGTCACCCCTTCCCGGAGGAAACAACACTAGGTGCAGCTAACAGAAGATTGGAAGAAGAAATGGGAATGCAATGTGAATTAATAGAACAATTTTCATTTATCTACAAGGAACGTATTAATGAAACCATTGAAGAATATGAACTGGATCATGTATTTTTAGGATACTCCAATTCAGCACCTATTCTAAATCCTGAGGAGGTTTCTGCCCACAAGTGGATAAGTCTTCCCGATCTTAAAGAACAAATGCATTCAAATCCAAATGATTTTACCATTTGGTTCAAAATAATTATTACCTCATATATCGATAAATTTCAATTCCAATGATGAAAGTTTGTAGAAGGACCACCTTTAATGCCGCTCACAGGCTTTTTCGATCTGATTGGTCGGATGAAAAAAACAATGCAGTGTTTGGGAAATGCAACAATCCAAATTTTCATGGTCATAACTATACCCTAGAAGTATGGGTGGAGGGAGAAATCGATCCTGAAACGGGATATCTTGTGGATCTGAAGTTAGTCAAGGAAATGATCAAAGAAGAGATTTTGGAACGATTTGACCACAGAAACTTAAACTTAGATTGCGTAGAATTTGCAGACTTAAACCCAACGGTTGAAAATATTGCCCTAGTGTGTTATAATATTCTGCGCGCTAAATTAGAGTCAAAATACGAGCTGAGTTTGAAACTTTGGGAAACAGAAAACAATATCGTTTTCTATGATGGAAAATAATTCAAAAAAATCCAATGAAGTAAGTCTTTTTTGGCACCGAAGAGATCTAAGAATCACTGATAATGCCGGACTTTCTAAGGCTTTAACATCAGGAAACAAAATTCAATCTGTATTTGTTTTTGATACTAATATTCTAAAATTACTCACCAACAAAGAGGATGCAAGAATCACTTTTATCTATCGTGAAATAGAACGCTTAAAAGCAGAATATCAATCTTTGGGTGCTGATTTATTGGTTTTACATGGAGATCCCATCGAATTAATTCCCAAGTTGGCAATAGAACTCGGAGCTCAAACGGTATTCACCAATAGGGATTATGAACCAAAGGCCGTTAAGAGAGACAAAAGAATCTACGAATTGCTGGAAGAAAATAGAATTAATTTTATTGGGGCAAAAGATCATGTTATTTTTGAGAAAGAGGAGATAACAAAAGGAGATGGTTTGCCCTATACGATCTATACTCCATATGCAAATAAATGGAGGGGGAATTTGAAAAGTCAGGATTATGGAAGTATCCCAACTGAACAATATTTTGATCAATTGTTTTCAGTCACTTCAGCTCAAAAAATGCTTTCATTCGAGGATCTCGGATTTAAAGAGAATGAAAAAATACAATTTCCTTCGCGTCTCATTCCAAATGAAATCCTGAAAAATTATCATGAAACAAGAGATTTACCCTATATTAAGGGCACTAGTAAATTAAGTATACATCTACGCTTTGGTACCATAAGTATTAGACAATTGGCGCAAGTAGCCCTTACTAAAAACCCAGTATACTTAAATGAATTAATCTGGCGAGACTTTTATCAAATGATCATTCATCACTTTCCAAAATCAGTAGAGCAGGCATTTAAATTGAAATACGAAAACATAGAATGGGAACATAATGAAAACCACTTTAATGCCTGGTGCGAAGGAAAAACCGGTTATCCTCTTGTTGATGCAGGAATGCGCGAACTCAACACCACAGGATTTATGCACAATAGAGTTCGGATGGTGGTAGCTAGCTTCCTTTGCAAACATCTTTTATTAGATTGGAAATGGGGCGCTGCATATTTTGCTGAAAAATTATTAGATTATGAAGAGGCAAGTAACATAGGTGGTTGGCAATGGGCTGCTGGTTGTGGTTGCGACGCAGCACCTTATTTCAGAGTTTTCAATCCAACCTTGCAACAACAAAAATTTGATCCTAAATTCGAATATATAAAAAAATGGATACCAGAGTTTGATACAAAAGAATACCCTGAACCAATAATTGAACATACTTTTGCTCGAGATCGAGTAATTAATCGATATAAAACAGCACTAAACGAAATATCATGATAGCAATTGGCGATTCTTGTCCCATTTTTGAATTACCGAATCAGGATGGAGTATTATTTGACATCAAATCTATTCTCGGAAAACAGAATATAGTCATCTATTTCTATCCCAAAGACAATACGCGTGGCTGTACAATTGAAGCTTGCTCTTTTAGAGATGCGAATCAAGAATTTTTAGATCTAGGAGCTACGGTAATTGGAATTTCTTCAGACAGTGCTGCTGCCCATAAAAGGTTCTCCAATAAATATCAATTGAACTTTAATCTATTAGCTGATCAGCAAAAAATCGCTAGAAAACTTTTCGGCGTACCAACAAATTTACTTGGATTACTTCCGGGAAGAGTGAGTTATGTCATCAACAAAAACGGAATCGTTTGTGGGATATACAATTCTATGTTAGACCCTAATGGTCATATCGACAAAGCCTTGGATTTACTTAAAACTTTATGATTTAAGTAATCCTCTAGAAATAACGATTTTCTGAATTTCTGAGGTTCCCTCATAAATCTGAGTGATTTTAGCATCTCTCATTAAGCGTTCTACATGGTATTCTTTTACAAATCCATATCCTCCATGTATTTGAACTGCCTCAACAGTTTGTTCCATTGCTACTTTAGAAGCATACAATTTGGCCATTGCACTAGATTGATCATAATTTCGACCATTATCTTTGTCCAATGCAGAGCGATACACTAATAATTTAGCCGCCTCAATTTCTGTAGCCATATCGGCCAACTTAAAGGCTATTACTTGATGTTTATAGATTTCTTTGCCAAAAGTTTTTCTTTCTTGAGAATACGCTAAAGCCAATTCAAATGCTCCTCCTGCAATACCCAAAGCTTGTGCTGCAATACCTATTCTTCCACCACTTAAAACTTTCATTGCAAAGGTGAATCCAAATCCGTCCTCACCAATTCTATTTTCTTTCGGAACTTTTACATCATTGAAAAGCAAAGTATGGGTATCACTTCCTCTAATTCCTAACTTATCTTCTTTTGCACCGACTATGAATCCCTCCATACCGCGCTCAACAATTACAACATTAATTCCTTTGTGACCTAATTCTTTATTGGTCTGAGCAACTACTAAATATATTGATGCTGAAGAACCATTAGTAATCCAATTTTTGGTGCCATTCAAAAGGTAATGATCACCCATATCAATTGCTGTTGTTTGTTGCGAAGTTGCATCTGAACCAGCTTCTGGTTCGGACAAACAAAAAGCACCTATTTTTTCACCTGTAGCTAATGGAACTAAAAACTTTTGTTTTTGCTCTTCTGTTCCGAATTTTTCTATACCCCAACATACTAATGAATTATTCACCGACATACAAACAGAAGTTGAAGCATCAACTTTAGAAATTTCTTCCATAGCCAAAACATAGGATAAAGTATCCATACCGCTTCCACCATATTTTGGATCCACCATCATACCCATGAATCCAAGTTCAGCCAATTGCTTAATCTCCTCTGTAGGAAATTTTTGCTGATTGTCTCTTTCTATCACGCCTGGCTTAAGTACGTTTTGAGCAAAATCTCTTGCCGCTTCTTGAACCGCTTTTTGTTCTTCTGTTAATTCGAAATTCATAGTCTTATTTATATTGGTATTACTTTTACAAAAATAACGTATTTTGTGCTTTTATTATCAAATAATGAAAGATAAGGTTCAAATTATTGGTTTAATGTCCGGCACCTCTAAAGATGGATTGGATATCGCGTTGGTAAGCTTTGACGTCTCTAAAAACGAGTATTCTTTTGATTTAATCAGCTATTCAACAGTAAGCTACCCTAGAGAATTATTAGATCAACTCAATCAAATTGAAGTATTAAGTGCCCGGAAAATATTTGAACTAGATAAAAAAATTGGACTTTTTTATGCCCAAGAAGTGAATTCTTTTATTGAAGTAAATCATATTGACAAGGCTAACATTACCGCTATTGCTTCGCACGGTCAAACAATTTTTCATCAACCTACGCTTGGTTTTTCGACCCAAATTGGTTGTGGAACAAGCTTGGCTTTTCACACGGGAATAAAGGTGATTAATGACTTTAGGAATAAAGACATTCTTGCGGGAGGACAAGGAGCTCCTTTAGTTCCCATTGGTGATGAACTTCTTTTTAAAAATACTGCCCATTCCTTTTTAAATATTGGTGGATTTACCAATATTAGTTTTAAAAAAGAAGATAAAATGGTGGCATTTGATATTTCCCCTGGGAATATTCCACTGAATTTAATGGCAAATAAATATGATTTAGAGTACGATCATGAAGGAAAAATTGCTAAAAGTGGAACGCTAGACGAGCACTTATTAGCGCTGTTTAATGACTTAAGTTATTATAAAGAAAAAGCACCGAAATCATTAGGTACTGAATGGTTGGAAGCAGAGTTTCTTCCTTTGATGGAACACTACAATACAGCCAGCGCAGTGATGAGAACTTTGGTAGAACATGAGGCCATTCAGATTGCTAAAGTACTCAATGAAGAAAACCTCAGTAGCGTATTTGTTACGGGAGGTGGCGCTAAAAACAATTTTCTAATGGAGCGGCTTCAGCATTATTATTCGGGCGAAATAATCATTCCTGCTCCTGAAATAATTGACTATAAAGAGGCGATTATTTTTGCCTTCCTAGGTCTGCGTTATTTAATGGGAAAACCCAATACCAATCCACAAGCAACAGGTGCAAGTAAAGAGGTGATTTCCGGAGTATTGCATATGCCCTAAAATACACTTATACACAAAGCTGCTGTTCGTAACTAAAGTTCTAAATACATGAGTAAACGCTAGCATTCCCTACTTTTGTGTAATGCAATAATTAATTCATGTATACCGAATAATGAAAGATTTACTAGAGAAATTTGAAAATAAAAGACCTGAAATTGTCTTTGAATGGAAAGATCCAGAAACAGAAGCCGAAGGATGGGTAGTAATCAATAGTCTTCGAGGTGGTGCTGCTGGTGGAGGAACAAGAATGCGCAAAGGATTAGACAAAAGAGAAGTCGAATCTTTAGCGAAAACAATGGAAGTGAAATTTACTGTAGCCGGACCACCAATTGGCGGAGCGAAATCGGGAATTAATTTTGACCCAACAGACCCACGAAAAGAAGGCGTACTAAGAAGGTGGTACAGTGCCGTTTCTCCCTTGCTAAAGCATTACTATGGAACGGGTGGTGACCTCAATGTAGATGAAATTCATGAAGTGATTCCAATTACGGAAGATTGTGGCGTATGGCATCCTCAAGAAGGAGTATTTAACGGGCATTTTCAACCTAAAGAATCACAAAAAATAAATAGAATTGGTCAATTAAGACAAGGAGTTTCTAAAGTAATTGAGGATCCGGAATATTCACCATCAATCGCCCGTAAATATTTGATTGCAGACATGATTACTGGATATGGTGTAGCGATGTCAATTACACATTATTATTCAATTTGGGGAGGCGAACTAAAGGGTAAAAAAGTTATTGTACAAGGCTGGGGAAATGTTGGTTCCTCCGCTGCATATTATTTGGCTCAAAAAGGTGCTTTAATTGTTGGAATTATCGATCGATTTGGTGGATTAATCCATACGGATGGATACAGCTTTGATGAAGTAAAAGATTTGTTTCTGAATAAACAAGGCACTGCGCTATCGCATCCAAATTTATTAAGCTATGATGATGTAAATGCGCAAATCTGGGATACCCAAGCAGATATTTTTATCCCATGTGCAGGAAGTAGAATGATCACTGAAGAGCAATTGAATCGTATGCTCAAAGCTGGTGTTTCTGTTATTTCATCAGGCGCCAATGTTCCTTTTGCTGATTCAGAAATTTTCTTTGGTGCTATTGCTGAAAAAGCGGATGGTTCGATATCTTTAATTCCTGATTTTATAGCTAACTGTGGAATGGCAAGAGTTTTCGCCTACCTGATGAGTAATGATATTCGCGTAATAAGCGACAAAGGAATTTTTGAAGATACCAGCGAAATCATCCAACAAGCACTGCAAAAAACACATGCTGTTCATTCAGGAAAAACAGGAATTGCAAAAGCTGCCTTTGAAATTGCACTGAAGCAACTCGTATAAGTAGTTTAATATTATTGCTATGGTAATCTCTATTCTCGCAATTTTTATTCTAGGTTACCTTGCAATTACTTTTGAACATGCCCTTAAAATAGACAAACTAATACCGGCTTTGCTGATGATGGCTTGTACTTGGGGGCTGCTGTTAATGAACTCTGAAGCAATAACTTTTTGGTTAGACCCCAATAATCCACAACTTATAAATGTAATTCCGAATCTACTGGGTGCTAAAAGCATGCTCATTGAATCTACTTTATTACATCATTTTGGTAAAACAGCTGAGATCCTAATCTTTCTGATTGGCGCCATGGCAATTGTTGAGATTATAGATTATTTCGATGGTTTTAGTGTTTTTCAAAAATGGATTCAAACCAAAAATAAGGTCAAAATCTTGTGGATAATTGCCGCAATTGGATTTTTTCTTTCTGCCCTTATCGATAACCTCACAGCGACTATAGTACTCATTACTATTCTGCGCAAAATAGTTACTGAAAAAGAAACTAGACTTTATTTTATTGGTCTCATTATAATTGCAGCAAATGCAGGAGGCGCATGGTCTCCGATTGGAGACATTACAACCACAATGTTATGGATTGCTGGAAAAGTAAGTACCATGCCCCTAATAACAAACACCTTCTTTCCAGCCTTAGCTTGTATTCTGGTTCCGCTAAGTATAGTGTCTTTTTTACCAATTTTAAAAGGGGATATTAATGCTAATGTCTCGAAAGAAAGTGCACCCAAGGCAGCATTAATGTTATTCATTGGATTAATCTTATTGCTGCTCGTGCCTTTTTCAAAAATCGTATTTCATTTACCGCCATATATGGGAATGATGCTCTCATTGGCCTTGTTTTCTCTAATTGCGGAAATCGTTAGCAATAGAAAATTCACTATACAATTAAATGAAGCTGAGGAATCTAATGCAATTCCAGGGCCTACGAAGAAAGCACTCACAAAAATTGAAATTCCATCTGTTTTGTTTTTTCTAGGAATATTAATGACGATTGCAGCAATGGAATCAAGCGGTATGATTTTAAATTTTGGGACTTCGGTAGCGCAATCTATTTCCGATAAATCCTTTATAGTTCTTCTCGGCTTGGCGTCCTCTGTGATTGACAATGTCCCACTGGTTGCTGCAAGTATTGGCATGTTCCAATTTCCAAGCGACTCTAGCTTATGGCATTTAATTGCATATACAGCTGGCACTGGCGGTTCAATATTATTGATTGGTTCTGCTGCAGGTGTTGTTGCAATGGGTATGGAAAATATTTCATTCATCTGGTATTTGAAACACATCTCTTGGATCGCAATAATAGGTTACTTTGCAGGAATAGGAGTTTTTTTAATTTTACATTAATAATTATATATTAAATTGAACTTACAGTTATTTTTTAATGTAATCAGTAATACAAAAATCCCTAAGACTTTGCTTAAGGAAGTTCCGATATGGGAAATAATAAAGCAATCAAATAGTGGAATCGGATGGGTTATTAATCTACTCCTGCTCCTGTTATTTGGGTATAGTGTTTTTATTTTTGTGGAAAGAATTTTGACCATAAGAGCAGCTAAAAAAGAGGCAGATAAACTAAGTGAAGAAGTTAAAAAATTATTGCTCAACAATGAAATCGAAGAAGCATTAGCACTTTGTAAATCATCCGAAACACCTATGGCAAAAATGCTAGAAGAGCTCGTGAGGAATACCATCGATGTGAAAATTGACTGATTTTTTTTACATCGATTTCTAAAGTTAGCTGTAACGTTTCAGCCCAGACTATTTATAACAATCATATGTGGATATCTAAGTAATGGTTTAGGTAGATACAGAACAATGAAAAAGTATTTTTACACCAACCTATTTTAAAGACAATGAAAAAACAAATCAAATACATTTTTACCCTAGGGTTTATCTTTTTTACCTTCTTTGCTTTCACGCAAGGTGTAGCTGCAGAAGTGGTAAATGAAGGTGCTAAAACGGCTGCTAAACCTGAGTCCTTGTCCATCTTTAACATGTTAATGAAAGGTGGAGTATTCTTGATTCCAATTGGTTTACTTTTGTTTTATACCATCATTGTAATCGTGAACCGTTACCGCTATATTAGAAGAATGTCTAAATACAACATGCATATGCTAAATGAAATTAAACCGAATTTACAAGCTGGAAATATTGCACCAGTTCTTGATGTATTATCACGAGATGAAACTGCCTTTGGAAATGTAGTAAGAGAAGGTGTTCTTACAGTAGGTCGACCAGTAGCACAGATTGAATCCAATATGGAAAAAGTGGTGAATATAGAAATTGGGAAAATGGAAAAAAGTATCGGTCACCTTGGACTGATAGCAGGTATTGCTCCTACACTTGGATTTATCGGTACCATTTCTGGAGTAATTAAAATTTTCTATAGTATTTCGATTACAGAAAACGTTTCAATTGGAAACATATCTGGTGGTCTTTACGAAAAAATGATCAGTAGTGGTTCAGGGTTAATCGTTGGTATTGTAGCATTTTCAGCGTATCATCTTCTGAATGGAATGATTGATAGCTATGCGCTTGCGATCCAAAAAGTAAATTTAGATTTCGTTAACTTAATTCAAAGACCTAGCAATGGCGATCAAACGAAATAGAAGATTTCATGCGGAAGTTGCTACTTCCGCGTTAAGTGATATCATGTTCTTCTTGTTGTTGTTTTTCTTGATCATTTCGACCTTAGCGAATCCTAATGTTATAAAGGTTCCTCTGCCAAAGTCAGACGCTAATGAACAAACAAAAAAGCAACACATCACCTTGACAGTTACTTCTGAAAAGAAATATTTTGTAGATAAAAAAGAAGTTCCATTTGATCAAGTAGAAGCTTTATTGATCGCGGAAACCACTAAAATAGGTGACAAAACTGTGATTTTACGCATCCCTTTCGATTCGCAAGTTCAAGAATTAGTGGATTTATTGAAATTAGGAATGAATAATGATCTTAAGATTATTATTGCGACAAAGCAGGATTGATTAAAAAAAACTATTTACTGGTAACTTTCAATCTGATATTGCGTTTACGCTTCTAGAAAGTAATTCAACAAAAAATGGAAATTTTTCAAATAACACATAAGGATGAGATAAAAGATCAACAAATTGCTTTAGTGGCCTCTTTTCTGTCCATTACTTTACTTCTTGTTGCCTCCTATTTCATTACTTTTTTCATTTACGCTCCAGTTCCAAAAGACATTCCACCGTTTAAATCCGATGAAGTAATTCAAGAATTCATGATCGATAATGTTACCGTCCAACAAGATGGTGGTAGTTCAGGTGGCGGGACAGCATCTAATGATAAACTAGATACTCCAAAGGAACAAGTTCAACAAGTTCTTACCGGAAATAACAACATTAACGTAAAAGTTAATTCAGGAAATTCAAATAAAACAAACGGTAACAACACTCAAAATGGTCCATCAACCTCTCATAGAGGAAATAATCCATTTGGCTCAGGAGGAAATGGCGGTGGGAATGGTTCTGGAAACGGTCCATTTGGTGGGAATGGTGGTGGTGAAGGAAATGGTGAAGGAAATGGTGTTGGTGACGGGAAAAATAGGGTTAGAATGAATGATCCTAAATTACCTGAATATGCCATTGATTTTGATAGTAAAATTAACCTGAAGTTAACCATAAATGCCAATGGTGATGTTGTAAATGCCTCCTATATTAGATCTATCGGAACCACTATTGATCTTAAAATTATTAACGAGGTTATTAGAGAAGTAATTAAACAAGTTCATTACAAAAAGGACAAAGATGCTGGCTTAGCCATCACCTATTTGACCGTTAGCCTACATGCTCGATAACTATTCAGAAGCAATAGCCTGGTTATTCAAACAATTTCCTTCTTATCAAGAAAAGGGTGCTAGCGCCTACAAACCTGGTTTAGAAAGCATTTCTTATTTATTAGAATTATTAGATAACCCACAAGAAAATCAATCCTATATTCATGTGGCAGGAACCAACGGGAAAGGCTCCACCTGTGCCTATATCAATTCCATATTAATAGAAAAAGGTCAAAAAGTAGGATTATTTACCTCTCCTCACCTCTTTGATTTTAGAGAAAGAATAAAAATCAACGGGGTAATGATCGGTGAAGAAGAAGTGCTTCATTTTTGCAGCGCAATCAAAAGTGCTCAATTAACCATTCAACCTTCTTTCTTTGAAATAACTTTCGCAATGGCATTGGTTCATTTCAAAAATAATAATTGTCAAATTTCAGTTATTGAAACAGGATTAGGAGGTCGCTTGGATGCAACAAACGTCTTAAAACCAATACTCAGTATAATCACCCCGATTGCTCTTGATCACCAACAATTTTTGGGTAATACGCTGGAGGAAATCGCATTAGAAAAAGCCGGTATTATAAAAGAAAATGTTCCTGTTCTAATCAATAATGATATTGAAAACATTAGAGCACTTTTGATTCAAGTAGCTGATAAAAGAAACTCCACCGTTTACCTTCCTAGTAAGAGACAACTGCCTTTCGCACTTCCTAATTATCAATTGTCTAATCTGAATACTGCGATGGAAGCCATTAAGATTATAGACGGGGAATGCAGTATCTCCACAATTACTCAAGCATTCAAGAAACTCCAAGAAAATAGCGGTCATTTTGGTAGATTTCAAATTTTACAACAAAATCCAACCCTAATTGCGGATGTATCCCATAATCCTGCTGGAATGAAAGCGACCATAGAGGCTATCGAGGCCTTAGGGCATAAAAAAATTAGTTTGATTCTAGGGAGCAGTCAAGACAAACCAATTCTTGATTTATTGCATCTAATTCCAAAACACGCTGAACTTTATCTGTGTGCTTTTAAGAATGAAAGATCCATGAAGATATCAGATTTAAAGACGATTAAAGAACAAATTCCACAAGTGAAAAAAGTATTTGAGGAAGTAAATGAAGCATTGGAAGAAGTATTAAACCTGAGCGCTGAAGAAGATTTAATAGTGATAACCGGTAGTTTCTTTTTAATCGCTGATTTAAAATATCCAGGGTTGAATTAATATTATTGCTTGTTGCGCACAAATTTCTCCTAGCTTTGTTTAAGTTAAAAAGATTCCTATGACTGAAAAAGAAATTTATGAAGTGGAAATCAGTGTAAAAACAACTTTCCTTCTAGAGGAATCTTTACTTCCAGATGGGCCTTTTAGATTTAAATATGATGTTGTGGTTCAAAATCATTTACCCTACTCCATTCAATTGCTTCGTCGACAATGGTTTGTCGAACACTTATTGTTGGGTGCTGCAGAAATAGAAGGCGAAGGAGTCATCGGTTTACAACCAGAAATACTTCCAGACGGAAAGTTTACGTATTCGAGTTTTACAGAATTTTTTATGCCTTACGGGAAAATGACTGGCTATTATACTTTCAAAAACTTATTCAATGAGGAGCTATTTAAAGTGAAAATACCAGAATTCACGATGGTATATCCGATTCTACTTAACTAATTTCACATAAACCACTTGCTTGGTTTCAAAAAATTCTTCCTTATAGAATAAAGGTAAATGATAGCCTTTATTTTTTTGCTTCACCAAACGCATTTCTTCCTTCAGTTCACCACCCTTTAGATAGAGTATTCCATTTTTTAAGGAATGAATAGATTCTTGCTTGATCTTTTTTTCCACCCAGGGAATGAAATCAGACATTTTGGTTACTGCCCTACTCACAACAAAATCAAACTTACCTTTCACTTCTTCCGCTCTTTGGTGAATAGCCGTTACATTTTTTAATCCTAAAGCTAAAGCGACCTCTTGAACCACTTTGATTTTTTTACCTATCGAATCCACCAAAGTAAAATGAGTATCAGGAAAAAGAATTGCCAAAGGTATTCCAGGAAAACCCCCACCTGTACCAACATCCAAAACCGAAGTACCTTTCTTAAATTCAAGAACCTTTGCTATCCCTAAAGAATGTAGCACATGTCTTTCGTAGAAGTTTTCGATATCTTTCCGAGAAATCACATTTATTTGCTCGTTCCAATGGCTGTAAAGAGATTCTAACGCTGTAAATTGTTCGATTTGTTCACTGGAAAGTGAAGGGAAATAATGCTTTATACGTTCCACTAGATCGTATCCTTCGTTTTTTCCATCATATTGGCTAAGAAATCTCGAGCACGAAACAACTGGGCTTTTACAGTTCCCAAAGGTAAATTCAACTCAATCGCAATTTCTTCATAACTCAATTCTTCGAAATAGCGTTTTTCAACCAATTCTCTATAGCGCGGTTTTAGTTTACTTACCAGCAAGCGCATGTGACTGAGCCTTTGTCCATAAATCAGAGATTCCTCAGGATTGTGCGTATTTGATTTTGCATCAATTCTCATATATCCACCATCAGAAGTCGATACACCAGCATCCATAGAAAGCACTTGAATGCGTTTCTTTCTGATAAAGTCAATACAATTATTGGAAGCAATTTTAAATAACCAGGTACTAAAGGCAAAACTAGGTGAATATTGATCTAAGCGATTAAATGCTTTACCAAACGCTTCTATGGTTAAATCATCAGCATCATCCTGATTCTTTACCATCTTCACCATCATATAATAAATAGAATCGCGATAGCGATCCATCAACTCAGCGTAAGCGCTTTGTTTTCCTGACTTAGCAGCTTCAACCAATACGAGGTCATGCTTAGCTTTGTCTGACAAATGTTCGTTCTCTACCATTTATAATATCGTTTGCGATCAGAAATATAATACATCATTGGTGCTAGTATTGCATAACCTAAATCCCATAAAGGAAAAGCCCATACGAATCCTTTTTCGTGTAATTTGAGGAGGCATCTTGCTTGTAAAATCCACTTTATTAAAAGTATAAAACCGAAAATAATACTTGCAATAATGACCCAACTAAAAT
This sequence comes from Crocinitomicaceae bacterium, assembly GCA_044339115.1. Classification (GTDB taxonomy): domain Bacteria; phylum Bacteroidota; class Bacteroidia; order Flavobacteriales_D; family Crocinitomicaceae; genus UBA952. Next base: position 104,753 of record JBIIWA010000002.1, on the reverse strand, counting down.
TACACAGCAAAATAACAAAGGAAATCCACATCAATAACAGAGATAAAGGATATATTCCTAACAATGATTTTTTAATAAACTTATATCTACTTGAAGTAGAGTAATGCCGATTCTTTTGTCTTTGCCATGTTTTCCATGTATTAGGTGGAGGAGAAAAACAATACGTCTCAGGGTCAATTTGAATGGTGTAATTTGATTTTCTTGCGGCTTCCTGTATAAATAAATCATCATCACCAGAAGGCAATCCATAATGGGACTTAAAACCATTAACCGACTCAAAAACTGTTTTGGTATAAGCCAAATTTCGACCGACCCCCATATAAGGCAAACGCGCCAGAGCCATCGACATGTAATTCACTCCTATCCAAGCGGTATCAAAACGAACCACCTTATTTAAAAAACCCTTTTGAACAGTCGATGGGCCATATCCTAATACAACTTGCTTGGTATTTGAAAATGTCCCTGCCATCTGACGCAGCCATTGATTTGATGCCGGTTTACAATCAGCATCCGTCAAAATAAAATGCTCATACTTTGCTCCTTTTATAGCGAGTGTAATTGAAAGTTTCTTACCTGGACGCAAGTGTTTATTTTTGCCTAATTCCACTACTTTTAAATTTGGGTATTCGCGACAAAAAGCATTGAGCAACCAACTACTGTCATCAATGGATTGATTATTTACCACAATCACTTCGAAATTGGGGTAATCTTGAGCTAAAATTGATGGTAAATTTTCATATAAATTGTCCGACTCATTTCGTGCCGCAATGATAATGCTGACAGGGATTTCTATTGGGTTCTCACTAGATTTCTTTCCTTTAAAAAAAGCCAAGCGACTATGAATCATAAGAACAAACAACAATTGAACCGATCCAACAAAACAGAGGATAAAGAAAAATATCGAAAAGATATTCCACGACAGCGTCGGGATCAAAGACATAAGCTTTACAATTTTTACAAAGATGAGATTGCAAATTAAATACACGTATCTTTGCCCCAGGTATTTTTCAACATTGTTATGCACTTCGAGTTACTCCATCAAGATAAAGAAACCAATGCGCGTCTAGGACTAGTGCATACAGATCACGGAACAATTACCACTCCGATATTTATGCCAGTAGGCACTGTAGGGAGTGTAAAGGGGGTGCATCAACAAGAACTTAGAGATGACATTCAAGCTCAAATCATACTGGGAAATACTTACCACTTATTTTTGCGCCCTGGAACTGATATTTTAGAAAAAGCAGGAGGTTTACATGGATTCATGGGTTGGGAAAGACCGATTTTGACCGATAGCGGTGGATATCAAGTTTATTCCTTAGCAGGCTCACGAAAAATAAATGAAGATGGAGTTCGGTTTCAATCACATCTTAATGGAAGTTATTTATATTTTACACCTGAGAAAGCAATCGAAATTCAGAGAAGTATCGGTGCAGATATTATAATGGCATTCGACGAATGCACGCCCTATCCATGCGATTATAAATACGCGAAAAACTCTATGGAATTAACCCATAGATGGTTGAAAAGATGCTATGATCACATGGATCAAACAAAGGGATTGTACGCCCACGAACAATGTTTATTTCCCATTGTGCAAGGGAGTACTTACAAAGACTTAAGAACTATTTCTGCTGAAACCATTGCTGAATACGGTACTATTGGAAATGCCATTGGAGGATTATCTGTTGGAGAACCTGAAGATGAATTGTATGAAATGACGGAACATGTATGCAGCATACTTCCAAAAGATAAAGCACGCTATCTCATGGGTGTTGGCACACCTTGGAATATACTAGAATGCATAGCTTTAGGTATTGACATGTTCGACTGTGTGATGCCGAGCAGAAACGCAAGACATGGTATGCTATTTACTTGGGAAGGGACTATCAATATTAAGAATTTAAAATGGGCGGATGATTTTAGTCCAATTGATGAGAACTCAAAAGTATGGGTAGATCAAGTCTATACGAAAGCCTATCTTAGACATCTCATTAAAGCGCAAGAATATTTGGGGATTCAAATTGCTACCATTCACAATTTAGCGTTTTACTTAGAGTTAGTAGAACAGGCAAGACAACATATTAAGGCGGGAGATTTTTTATCTTGGAAAAATACTATGGTTAAACAATTATCACAAAGACGATAAGAAGTGTTATCAATTATTGATAAATACATCATAAAAAAGTTTCTCACGACTTTTTTCTTTATGCTAGGCATTATTATGCTCCTTGCAATGGTGTTTGATGTGTCTGAAAAATTAAGTGAATTCATTTCCAATAAAGCGCCGTTTTCCGCGATTGTTTTCGAATATTATTTGGGCTTTATCATATTTCATGGAAATATGTTTTCTTCCATGATTATCTTCATCTCTGTTATTTGGTTTACAGCAAAAATGGCCCAAGACACCGAGATCATTCCTATTTGGTTCAGTGGAAGACCTATCAACAGATTCTTAAGGCCTTATGTACTCGCCTCCACTATTTTGATGTTGCTTTCCCTATTACTCAACCACTTCATTGTTCCCAGGGCTAATAAAGTGCGCTTAGCATTTGAAGAGAAATACTATAGAGATGAAATGCTGGTGGAAAATTATCATGCTGAATATCCTGGGAATCAAGTGGTGTATTTTTCAAATTATAGTAATACTGAGGGCCAAGTCAATGATTTTGTCGTGCAACAATGGGATGACAGTAATCATGCAATAAATTTTCTTAAAGCACGCACAGCTAAAAATATTCCAGGTACTAATAAATGGAAATTAACCGATTTGTATAAAAAGCAACATGGATTTCCAAAAGGCAGCTTAATACATCAGCATAAATTAGACACTTCCTTTAATTTCAGGATAGAAGAAATGGCGCAAAGAGAAAATGTTGCAGAAACAATGACCTATAGCGAATTGAAAACCTTGATAAAAAAAGAAAAAGCCAAGGGTTCCGCCTTCGTTCCAAATTATGAAATTGAGCTTTATCAACGCACCTCTTATCCTTTTGCAACTTATATATTAACGATCATTGGAGTTGCCGTTTCTTCACGAAAAAAACGAGGTGGCGTTGGAATAAATATTGCAATTGGACTAGGCTTTGTCTTTATCTATATTTTTGCCATGAAAGTGATGACCGTTGCTTCTATGAATGTTGGATTTCCTACCTATCTAGCGGTTTGGGTTCCCAATATGATTTTTTCTTTGGTGGCCCTTGCCTTATTTAAATTAGCCCAAAAATAGTTCGCTTAATTGCTAGCCCATCCTTTAGACTAAGTATTTCTACGTAGTGACCGTGACAAAAACACCTACAAAAGCCTACGCAAGCTTGTATATTTTGCAATCCTTTCTGATTAATAGACTTTTCGACTTGTTCTTTTAGATTCTCTTTGTATAGTAATTATAAAAAAGAACGATTATGAGGACATTAATGCTACTTACAAACAGTTTTATCCTTTCAATTATAGTGTTAACCAATTTATCTTTTGGACAAGTTCAAGGGAAAGTATGGGCACGAATTGAAGATAATAAAGTACTTCCCGTATCTTTAAATAATCAATTGACTTCTTCAAATATTGAATTGAATGCTCTTATTGCATCATTGAACATTACAAAATTTGAACAAGTTGTTCCATCTTCTAAAAATACAGAACTTTTAAAAGTTTATGAAATTACATGTAATTGCGATGAAACAGCATTAATGAACGGCATATCAAAATTAAACACCATTGTTAGTCAAGTGCTTGCAGGTCCAAAATATGCTCCTTTATATACACCAGATGATTATAATGTTCAATTTACAAATGATTATGCCTTGGATCTTATTAACGCTCAAGGGGCTTGGAATACTACCCACGGTGACAGCGCTATTGCCATTGCAATTTCTGACCAAAATTTTAATGTCACTCACGAGGAATTAGTTGGAAAGGTAGTACATTATAATACTAATAATACGACAACTTCTACCCACGGAACTGCCGTTTCTATATTAGCAGCAGGAAATACAGACAATCAAGTTGGAAAAAGTGCTATTGGATTTAATAGTTCCTTAGCGCTTTACGAAATGAATTTTAATGAAGTACTAGCAGCCTCTTATGCAGGATATGATGTAATCAATATCAGTTGGACATCAGGATGCTTTTACAACCAAATTATGCAAGATATAATTAATGAAGCATATGCAAATGGTAGCTTTATTATTGCAGCAGCTGGAAATGGATCAACCTGCGGAGGAGCAGATCAATTGGTATATCCAGCATCTTTGGATCATGTGTTTTCAGTTACAAGTATTGGAGCAACAGACCATCATCAAAAAATAATAGGGAATCCAGCATCAACGCATCAACACAATGCAATGGTTGATTTAAGTGCACCGGGATATGATGTAGCCATTAGCGCTGCACCGGGCTGGTATTTAACAAGTTCAGGGACTTCCTTTGCGGCACCACAAGTCAGCGGAACTGTTGCACTAATGCTTTCTGTAAATCCATGCTTGAGTAATTTAGATATTGAAAATATATTAAAAAATAGTTCTCAAAATATAGACGCTATAAATCCAGATTATGCCGGGAAAATTGGAGCTGGAAGATTAGATGCTGCTGCTGCAGTAGCAATGGCTCTTCAATTTTCAGATACTTTACAACTTCATGCAACAAACAATTTTAACTGTTCAGATTTATTTACAGAAATTGGTGTCAACCCGAACGGTGGACAATCTCCTTATCATATTCAATGGTCAAATAATTTTGTTGGATCGTCTCAAGACAGTATCACAAGTGGGAATTTTCAAGTCATCGTTACTGATGCGCACGGATGTATAAGAGACACAACATTCTCAATCGCAGTATCTCTAGCGACTCAGATTTCTGCTGCAACTCAAAACATCAGTTGCAATGGATTGAATGATGGTTCAATAGACGTTACTGTTCTTCAGGGAACACCAAATTATACTTATGCATGGGACAATGGTAGTTCAACAGAAGACCTTATTAATTTATCAGCAGGAAATTATCGCTTGACATTTACAGATGGGAATGGATGTGTTACTTTTAAATCATATTTAATTACACAACCTGCGCCGTTAGATTTAATTTCAAATGTCACCAATGCCAATGGTAGCAATACAGGTTCCATAGATTTAATTGTAACTGGAGGAACACCATTATATAGCTATTTATGGAATACCGGTGCAACAACTCAGCAGATTAACCAACTGAATGCTGGAGTATATTCAGTAAGTATTATCGATCAAAATGGCTGTGTATTGAACAGTAACTTTGATATAATTGAAGATAACCTATTCAATGGTATTCAAGAAAATGGAAGTGCATCTTTTAAAGTATTTCCAAATCCAAGCAATACTGGGAATATCATACACATCGAAAACGATGGAGCTAATGAAATTAGAATTTTAGATTTCCAAGGAAAAATAATTTCGCAACAAGAAATCAATATCAATAATACAACGTTTGTTGCACCAAGTAGCGGAGTTTACTTCATACAATTCTTTAGTAATCAAGTACTAAAAGAAGCGATAAAGTTTGTAGTGTTATAATTGAATTTCAATCAATTTTCCGCATCAGATAATGCTGAATTTCATTAAATAGCAAATGCGATTTTTCAACTATTTCAAAATTCATAGCACTATAAAAAGGAATTGCGATTTCTCTTGCATGTAAAATGATTTCTGCAGCATTTTTCGAAGCACAATAATCCATTACATACTCAAATAAAATCTTTCCCATTCCTTGACCTTGATGACTGGGTTCAACTGCCATATATCGGACTTGAAATTCACTTTGGTTTTTTTCATCCAAACGGACAACTGCTATTAGGGTAGCTTCATTATATAGTGCAAAATGATAAGCATTATCCTCACTGTTGTCTCTTTCACTGCCTACTGGTTGTCCCCAAGGTTGGCGCAAAACCCTAAACCGCAAATCATAATATGTAGTCCACTCACTTTCCGTTTGAGGAGCGCGTACCGTTAATTCCATTTAAAGGCTATTTGAGTTATTCTTTTTGTAGAGGTATTCTCAATCATTTCTTCTCGAACCAATTTCATTGCTGCTGGATGCTCAAATACATCTTTTAGATTCTTTATTATTCCAAAAGGAATATGTAATTTCTTCATGTCCTCCATTAAATTAGCAGAATTTAAAGCAGCAATTGCCGGAATAAGCTCTTCATATAATTTTTGGCGATGCACTACTCTAGTTTGATTGGAAACATATAAGGGATTTTCAAATATTTGAACCTTATTCAAATAAGTACAAAGTTTTTCGAAATGCAGATCACTTCCAATCGCAAAGGTAACGGTCTTTTGATCGGCAGTCTGAAACAACTCACCATAAGGCGCAATATTAGGATGCAGACTCCCTATGCGCTCTGGGATTTTATGCTGCATCAAAAAATTAGACGCCTGATTGGTTAAACTACAAATAGCAGCATCATAAAGAGATACAGAAATGGATTGTGGTAGAGGATGTGAATCTCTTTGAAGTAACGCCAATAGCAAACCCTCTTTAAGTTGATGGGCCGCTAATACATCTATAAGTGCAACTGGAATTTTGATAGGACCACTATCAGGAGTTCCATTCATTGACATGTAACCCGTTTCTGCTTGAAGAATCAAATCATAAGCAACTCTATCTTCACTAGCACTAAATCCTTCGATTTTTCCAATGATTAATTTTGGATTAATTTGATGTAGTATCTTATCGGATACATTAAGTTTTTCTGCATCTCCAAATTTGAAATTTGAAATCAGAATATCAGCACCTTCTACCAATTTTAATAAGAATTGATAATCTTCAATATTCAATAAATCTAATTGAGTATATTTCTTGGAGAAATTTACGCTTGAAAAATAGGCGGAAACATCCTGTTCTGCTTCCCCTTTTAATTTCCATGATCGGGTTACATCTGGAGCTTTTTTATTTTCAATCTTCAAAACTTGAGCACCCAATTCAGCAAAAAAAGTAGCCACTGCAGGTCCTGCAAGTACCGTTGAAAGATCAATAATTTTTAAATGAGAAAACAAAATACTATAATTTACTTATGCAAAGGTACAGTATCTATGATTTCAAGACTCACTTTAGTAAGTCCTGCGCGAATAAAATTTAACTTTTTTGCTGCAGCATAACTTAAGTCAATAATACGAGAGGATCCTTGGGGTAATCTGTCATTAATTTTCACCAAGACAATAGAATCATTTTTTAAATTCTTAACGCGGACAACTGTTCCGAAAAGATAATTTTTATGCGCTGCCGTTAAACTATCCACATGAAACCGCTCCCCTGAAGAAGTTCTTCGCCCTTGAAAATTAGCCCCGTAATAAGAAGCTGTTCCTTGGGGTAAATCCGATAAAAGAAAAAGAAATGGAGCAATAATAGCAAATACAAACAATTTCATAGGCGTAATTTAGGACTACAAATTACACCAAATAATAAATTTGACCAAATTTCTGAAAATCTAACCACTTCTAATAAGTAGACATCAATCAAATTTCTTAAATTCGCATTGCAAATAATAAATGAATATTATGGTTTTCGATATTGAAATGATAAAAAGGGTGTATTCCCTTTATCCAGAGCGCATTGAAGCGGCTAGAAAAAAAGTTGGTCGACCTTTAACCTTGTCTGAAAAAATACTTTATGCCCACCTTTGGGAAGGTAATGCAGCACAAGCTTATGAGCGAGGAAAATCATATGTTGATTTTGCACCAGATAGAGTAGCGATGCAAGATGCGACAGCACAAATGGCACTTTTGCAATTTATGCAAGCTGGAAAGAAAAGTGTAGCGGTTCCTTCCACAGTTCATGCTGATCATTTAATTCAAGCACGCGTTGGAGCAAGTAAAGATTTGCAAGACTCCTTAAATCAAAATAATGAAGTGTTTAATTTCCTTTCTTCTATTTCAAATAAATATGGAATAGGATTTTGGAAACCAGGAGCAGGAATTATTCATCAAGTGGTATTAGAAAATTATGCGTTCCCAGGTGGAATGATGATTGGAACCGATTCACATACAGTAAATGCTGGTGGACTTGGAATGGTAGCCATTGGAGTTGGTGGTGCTGATGCAGTAGATGTAATGGCAGGAATGGCCTGGGAATTAAAATTCCCGAAACTTATCGGGATTAAATTAACAGGGAAATTGAATGGATGGACTTCTGCTAAGGATGTCATTTTGAAAGTTGCAGACATACTTACTGTTAAAGGTGGAACTGGTGCAATTGTTGAATATTTTGGAGATGGTGCGATTTCACTTTCTTGCACTGGAAAAGGAACTATTTGTAATATGGGGGCAGAAATTGGTGCAACCACTTCAACTTTTGGTTATGATGATGCCATGAGTCGTTATTTAAAAGCAACTGGAAGAACTGAAGTGGCAGATGCAGCCGATGCGATTGCAGCTCACTTGACGGGAGATCCAGAAGTATATGCCAATCCAGCAGACTATTTTGATGAACTGATAGAAATTAACTTAAGTGAACTAGAACCACATATTAACGGACCATTTACACCAGATAGAGGAACACCTATTTCTCAAATGAAAGCTGAAGCGGCAGCAAATGATTGGCCGACAAAAGTAGAATGGGGATTAATTGGATCTTGTACCAACTCTTCCTATGAAGATTTAGCAAGAGCTGCCTCTATCGTAAAACAAGCAGTAGCCAATGGAATTTCACCAAAGGCTGCCTTTGGAATCAATCCTGGCTCTGAACAAGTTCGATTTACAGCAGAACGAGATGGAATCTTAGCTGACTTTGAAAAAATGGGAACCAAAATTTTCACCAATGCTTGTGGACCTTGTATTGGTCAATGGTCGAGAGAAGGTTCTGAAAAGCAAGAAAAAAATACAATCATTCATTCTTTCAATCGCAATTTCTCCAAAAGAGCCGATGGAAATCCAAATACACATGCCTTTGTTGCTTCCCCTGAAATGGTAGCTGCGATTGCAATTTCTGGAGATTTAGGGTTCAATCCTTTAACAGATACCTTAATAAATAATAAAGGAGAAGCTATTCGATTAACAGCTCCGCATGGAGATGAATTGCCTAGCAACGGTTTTGCGGTAGACGATAACGGATATCAAGCACCTGCAGCAGATGGTAGTGGTGTACAAATAAATGTTGCTGCAGATTCTTCTCGCCTTCAATTGCTTGAAAACTTTCCGATTTGGGATGGCGAAAATATTGAAAATGCAAAACTTTTAATTAAAGCAAAAGGAAAATGTACCACGGATCATATTTCCATGGCGGGACCTTGGTTAAAATATCGTGGACATTTAGATAATATTTCCAATAACCTATTAATTGGTGCTGAGAATGCTTTTAATGGTAAAGCAAATTCAGTGAAGAATCAATTAACTGGAACTTATGGTGAAGTGCCTGCAGTTCAAAGAGCTTACAAAGCGGCTGGAATTCCTTCTATTGTTGTTGGAGACCACAATTATGGTGAGGGATCTTCTCGTGAGCACGCAGCTATGGAGCCAAGACATCTAGGCGTTAAAGCAGTGCTTGTAAAATCTTTTGCGAGAATTCACGAGACCAATTTGAAAAAGCAAGGAATGTTGGGTTTGACTTTCGCTAATGAAGCAGATTATGATAAGATCAAAGAAGATGATATCTTTAATTTTATTGACTTAAAATCGTTCTCTCCTGATGCGCCTTTGCATTTAGAAATCGTGCACAGTGATGGGCAAAAAGAAACAATAACGGTAAATCATACTTACAATGCTTCACAAATTGACTGGTTCAAAGCCGGATCAGCATTAAATTTGATCAAGTTAATGGAGCACTAATAATTATTCATTAAACATAAAAAAAGCCATTCAAAATTAATTGAATGGCTTTTTTAGTTTAAATATTATGCATTAGAATTTAGCGGATAAACCAAATTGAATCAAGCCTCCACCGAAAGCGCCCATTTCTACATGTGCATTAATATTAGGTGTGAAATAAATTTTTGTCCCAATGGCCAATCGCATAACAATAGGCACAAGTGCCCCACTCGCTGACAAATCCTTATTATTTGGATCATTGGGGGTTGTAATTGAAGATCTATTTACACTTTTATAACCAGCGGCAAAACCAGAATATACATCCACTTTTTCACTTTGGAAAAAATGATAGTTTAAACGAAACATTGCTCTTATTTTTTTTGCTTTATATATTGCATTATAATTAACATAGAGTGGGTTGTTATTTAGGTCATAACAACATTTCCTGATGCATCATAACGATAATCGATATAGTCATAGGAGAATCCTGAAACTTCATAATTAACATCAGCTCCAATTTCCACCTTATCGGCTATCATGTATTCGAATCTACCACCATACGATAATGGACTGCCTACAACGTTATAATTGGTAGCACTTGCATTGGTTCCATCGTATTGATTGTAAAGCAAACTATTGGCCCAGTTAGGAACTCCAATATATGGATCAATTAATAGGTCTCCTTTAAAAATTTGCGCATTGGATTAAAAAATATTAGCAGAAAATGCTAAAAATAAAAATAGTTGTTTTCTCATTTTTGAAATTTTTTAAAATACTAAATAAATTACGGAACAGTCTCGTAAAAGTTTCTGAAGATTAAATTTAGTTACTTAAAATCAATGAATTAAATGTGTGAAAAATTAGTTTCATAATAATTAATTTCCTAAGTTTAAGCACTATAACTTCAAAAAACTTAAATATCCTTCCTATGAATTACTTTTTACTCAGTTTCATGGTAATCACTTCCACCCTAATTCATGCTCAAAAGAATACGGTAGCAGCTGGAGGCACAGCTACCGGATCAGGTGGTTCGGCAACTTATTCAATTGGACAAATTGATTATGAAAATCTCAGTGGAACTAATGGAAATGTTTCTCAAGGGGTGCAACAAGCATATGAAATTTATTCCGTTTCCATAAATGAGTTATCTGCAGCATTTGATGTCCAATTATTTCCAAACCCGACCAATGATTATATCAACTTAAGTATTGGTGCCTTTGAACTTCATAAAAAATGGAATTATACGCTTACTGATGCTCAAGGAAAATTAATATATCGAGAAAATATTTCAGAGTCAATAGTTCAAATTAATATGCTTCCGCTTGCGCCAGCAGCTTACTTTTTAAATATAAATACAGAGAATTCACAAATTCAAACTTTTAAAATAATCCGTAACCACTAAATCTTTAAAAAATGAAAAATTATTTACTACTAAGTATGGTATTGCTTGTTGGTTTATTCACACAAGCACAAGCACCTCAAAAAATGACGTATCAAGCCGTTATTAGGAATGCAAGTAACGCTTTGTTAACCAATACTTCTATTGGTACTAAAATCAGTATTTTACAAGGTTCAGCAACAGGTTCTCCTTCTTATGTTGAAACACAAACAATTTTAACCAATGCCAATGGGCTCGCTACTTTTCAAATCGGAGCCGGAGTGACTGTGTCAGGAACAATTGCAGGTATCAATTGGGGTAATGGTCCTTACTTTATTAAAACTGAAACTGACCCATTAGGCGGAACAAATTATACGATAAATGGAACGACAGAATTATTAAGTGTACCTTTTGCTTTATATTCTGAAAATGGTCCCGTTGGAGCAACTGGTCCACAAGGTCCGCAAGGTTTAATTGGTTTGACAGGTCCTGCTGGTCCTGCTGGTCCAACGGGTGCAGCTGGTCCAACTGGTGCCAATGGCGCGCAAGGTTTAATTGGTTTGACAGGTCCTGCTGGTCCTGCTGGTCCAACGGGTGCAGCTGGTCCAACGGGTGCCAATGGCGCGCAAGGTTTAATTGGTTTGACAGGTCCTGCTGGTCCTGCTGGTCCAACGGGTGTAGCTGGTCCAACGGGTGCAACTGGTCCGCAAGGTTTAATTGGTTTGACAGGTCCTGCTGGTCCATCGACTACAATTACATCAGACAATTTTCAAACTGATGGAACCTTGACTATTGTTACTTCTACACCGCAAACTATCAATTCAAGTAACAAAGCATTTTTAATTGGTGGTAATACGAGTACCTCAGATTTAGCTTTAGGAACCAATGGTAATTTCTCACTGGACTTTAAAACGAACAATATCACACGAGGACGCTTGAGCAACCTAGGTGAATTTTTTATTGGTGCAACTAGTACAACAATGACCGGAGATTTAATGAACAGCGTTTCAAATACTACTTTTCCATGGGCGATTAACGGTTACTCTTCTTTTAACGGATCTGGAGTTTTTGGAAATATTCTAGCGGCTAATACTACCGTATTTGCAGCAGTTCAGGGAGAACACTATGGAAGTGGTACTGCTTCAGCAGGTGTTCGTGGATATACTACAAACCTTGATGCCGTTGGTGTAAATGGAACAGTTTCAGGAATACCCAATTTGGGTTGGGGTGGTTTGTTTCAGAATGATTTGGGATATACTGGATATTTTGGAACCGCATCAGATCTAAAAATAAAAAAGAATATTAATACCATTCCAAACGCAAGATACATAGTAAATAACTTGCGAGGTGTTTCATACGAGCATAAATTGGATGAATTTCCAAATCTTGGATTAAAAGCTGGATTAACTTATGGATTTATTGCGCAAGAGGTAGAATTAATTTTACCTGCAATTGTAAAAGAGAAATTAATTAATAGCATCTCTTCTCGTAATGATTTAACGGAACCAACATCTGTTAAATTAAAAACTGTTGGTTACACAGAGGTAATTCCAATCCTTGTGGAAGCCTTAAAAGAACAAGATGTTATTATTATGGATTTGCTTAAAAGAATAGAAGCTTTAGAGCAGAAAACTAAAGACTAAAACGATCCCAAATTTTATTGGATGTAATTTTTATAAGTTTTATTAAATATTAATGGTACATTTAACAATAACTAAAACATTGTTAGATGAGAAACTTACTATTATTTATATCATTACTTGCTGTAAACACAACCTTTGCTCAAAACGGTCCTATAACATTTGAACCTGGTGGATTCGGAACTTTATGGACTTGGACTGTGTTTGAAAATGACACCCAACCTCCATTAGAAATTGTACCAAACCCATTAATGGCAGGGATAAACTTATCGAGTCAAGTAGCAAAATTTACCGCCAAACAAAATGGTATGCCTTGGGCAGGTTGTGAATCTTTACATGGATCTGACATTGGTACCTTTACTTTAAATGCCAGTAATTGCATCGTTAAAATTATGGTAAACAAGCCAATTATCAGTAATGTAGGAATCAAATTTGCTACAGCTGCAGGCGCATCTACTGGTGAATTATTGGTTTCGAATACTGTGATTAATCAATGGGAGGAACTTACCTTTGATTTCACCTCCATTATTGGGGCTCCATCATCAACAAACATTGATCAAATAATTATTTTTCCAGATTTCTTAGCTAGAAGTCAAGATAATATTTGCTATTTCGACAATATCAAATTTAGCAGTCAAGGCCCACCACTTAATGAACCCATGACACCAGCTCCAACACCAACTTATAATGCTTCTAATGTAATATCCATGTTCAGTAATCCTTACACAAATGTTGCTGTAGATACGTGGCAAACAGGATGGTCGCAAGGTGCATTGACAGATTTACAAATTGCTGGAAATGATACCAAGAAATATTCGAACTTAAACTTTGTAGGAATTGAAACAACCGGTGCTAATATTCTTGATGTGTCAAATATGACACATTTAAGAGTAGATGCTTGGACGGCTAACATCACCAACTTCAAAATCAAACTAGTAGATTTTGGACCTAATTTAGCCTATGCTGGTGGAGATGATAGTGAGCATGAACTCACCTTTGTTCCGAGTTTAGAAAGTTGGAACACCTACGATATTCCTTTAGGAAATTTCACTTCGTTGAACAGTACGCAACACATAGCGCAATTAATATTCGCATGTGATCCAGTAGGTTCAGGAGTTGTTTTTATTGACAATGTATTATTCAGAAATAGCAACGGTAGTGGAAGTGGTCTGGAAGAAAACACAAGTACCGAGATTCAATTGATTCCAAATCCAGCAACAGATAAATTAATGATAACACATCCAATACTGGCCAATCGAATTTCGATTTTAAATCTAAATGGACAAGTTCTTATGGAGTTAGTGCCTCAAATGCTGAGCACTGAAATAAACATTTCAACTTTACCATCGGGTTCTTACTTCATCCAAAGTGAAATCGAAGGGCAGATCATTAGCAACAGGTTGGTAAAGTTATAAGTATTAAAAACTTACTGTAGCTTTTTCCAAATCTTTAAAAAAATCAGGATACGATTTTTCTACACAATTAATATTTTCAATTGTAATTTCTTTTTGTGAAATAGCTGCAGCAATAGCTCCTGCCATCGCAATTCGATGGTCATTAAAAGTTGCAATCTTTCCACCATTCACACTTCCTGTTCCATCAATAAAAATACTGTCATCCTGAATTGTATAGGAAACCCCTAGCGCTTCCAGCATGGCAACACAACTATTTTGACGATTAGATTCTTTATTCGTCAAGCGATGTAAACCTTTAATTTCACTTGTTCCAATGGCTGCACAAGCCAAGACAGCGAGCGGTGGAAATAAATCTGGACTATTAGAAGCATCAAAGAAAAAAGGAAGTTGATGATTTTGTTTTATATGTAAAGTAGCACGGTGCCATTCCACTACAGCGCCGAAATCCTTCAATGCAGTCAAAATAGCTTTATCCGCTTGTTTAGAATTTACTTGTAGGCCATCAATGGTTATTTCGCCGGAAATTGCTGCGCCAACCAAATGATTAGCGGCTCCACTCCAATCCCCTTCTACTTCAATTTTTGCAGCCCTATAGCTAGCTGGAATTTTGCAACTAAATAATTTATAGTCTTCATTTTTTATAGAAACCCCAAATTTCTCCATTAAATCTAAAGTGAGATCGATATAAGGAAAACTTACCAAATTAGCCACCTCAATTTTGTGAGATTTACCTATAAGTGGAAGCGACATTAAAAGGCCCGTTAATAATTGCGATCCATCTCGCGCGTCGATTTGCCAATTATTTTTTGATAGATCTCCCTGAATAGAGATTGGTAAAGTATTGTTTTCAAGAATAATAGTTAAACCATTTTTCACCAAATTATTTTTAAGAGACAACATTTCTCTTTTCAGCAAAGTGCCTTGCCCCGTAATCATGGAATCAAAAGAAAGTACAGACGCTAAGGGGGCAATCATTCTAAGCAAGAGACCTGACTCACCAACATGCAAAGAAATTTTTTCTCTTCTAGCAATAGAAGCTATTCCAACAATTATTAAAGTGTCCTTTTCAATACGAATTTTTGCTCCAAGTTCTTGAATCAAGGTCATTGCGGCTTGTACATCCTTAGAACTATCATAGCCACTTAAAATTGATTCTCCTTCAGAAATTGCAGCCAATACCAAAGCTCTTTGCAAATAACTTTTAGAGTAATTGGCTACGATTTTACCATCATATTTAAAGGGCTGAACAACTTTATTCATTTTTATTTTTCCCTAAAATTTCAGATTGAATATGAATAGATTCTTGATGAATCAATTTAAAAATTTGGCTGGCAAAATCACTTGATAAATCTGCTTTTATGGCGCGATTCACATTATTCAACAACAATTCTTCCCATCTTGCTTTTTGAAGAATGGCCAAATTTCGTTCTTTTTTAAAATTACCAATGGAGGCTGAAATATGCATTCGTTCGATTAGTAAATGAATGAGTGCTTCGTCCATCGCATCTATTCTTGCTCTAAATTCAGATAATTCAGCTTCCACTAATTCACTTCGGTCGCGATAGTGAAGGGTATTAAGCATTTCTTTTAACTGATATGGCGTCAATTGTTGTTTGGCATCTGTCTTCGCAATACTAGGATTGAAATGTGTTTCAATCATAAAACCATCGTACTTTAAATCCAATGCTTTTTGAGCTACCTCCTCTAAAATTGCAGCATCGCCTGAGATATGTGAAGGATCACAAAGTAGCGGGATATCAGGTAATAATTGTTTTAGATCTATTGGAATTTGCCAATTGGGAGCATTTCGATATTTTGATTGTTCGTAGACAGAAAACCCTCTATGAATCGCTGAAACATCTTGAATCCCAATTTTCAATAACCTTTCAATGGCTCCAATCCATAATTTAAGATCGGGATTGATTGGATTTTTAACCATGACAGGTATATCAACACCTTTTAAAGCTTCTGCAATCTCTTGAACTGAAAAAGGATTTGTAGTAGTTCTAGCGCCGATCCAAAGCATATCGAAACCAGCTTTTAAGGCTGCCTCCACATGACTAACGGTAGCAACTTCAGTACATAATTTGAAACCAAATTCAGCGCGAATTTCATTCATCCAAACCAAAGCTTCATTACCAGCTCCTTCGAAGGCACCAGGTCTTGTTCTTGGTTTCCAAATTCCCGCACGAAAATAGTTCGGATTTACATCTATTAAACCTTGAGCTGTTTCTCGTAGTTGTTCGTATGATTCAGCACTGCAAGGACCAGCAATCAATTGCAAATCTTCCATTATTCAATAAGTTATATTAAATGAACAATTAAGGCCTACATTAGGTTCACAATCTATTTTGCGTAACTAACAGAACGCTTTTCACGAATCACAGTCACTTTAACTTGACCAGGATAAGTCATTTCAGTTTGGATGCGTTGTGAGATAGCAAAAGACAATTCTTCAGCACGCAAATCAGTTACCTTTTCAGCTTCCACTAAAACGCGTAATTCTCTACCTGCTTGAATCGCGTAGGCACTTCCAACACCATCATAAGAAAGCGCTAGCGTTTCTAACTCTTTAATTCTTTTGATATATGCTTCTACTATTTCTCTTCTTGCTCCAGGACGTGCGCCAGATATAGCATCACAAACTTGAACTATTGGAGCTATTAGTGTTGTCATTTCAATTTCATCGTGATGTGCTCCAATCGCGTTAAGAACCTCACCTTTTTCACCAAATTTCTCTGCTATTTTCATACCCAAAAGAGCATGTGGTAATTCAGGATCTTCGTCAGGAACTTTACCAATATCGTGCAAGAGACCAGCTCTTTTGGCTAATTTGACATTAAGTCCAAGTTCAGCAGCCATAATAGCACACAAATTAGCAACTTCACGAGAGTGTTGTAATAAATTCTGTCCATAAGAAGATCTAAATTTCATGCGACCAACCATGCGCATTAACTCAGGATGCAAACCATGAATCTCCAGGTCAATACAAGTTCTTCTACCGGTTTCTATAATTTCTTCTTCTAATTGTTTGCGTGTTTTAGCGACAACCTCCTCAATACGAGCCGGGTGAATTCGACCATCAGAAACTAATTGATGTAATGATAAACGAGCAATTTCACGACGAATAGGATCAAAACAAGAAAGGATAATTGCTTCAGGGGTATCGTCTACAATAATCTCAACACCTGTAGCGGCTTCAAGCGCACGTATATTTCTTCCTTCGCGACCAATAATTCTTCCTTTAACCTCATCAGATTCGATATTAAATACAGATACTGCATTCTCAATTGCTTGTTCAGTTGCTACGCGTTGAATAGATTGAATAACGATTTTACGGGCTTCGCGATTTGCGTTTAATTTTGCTTCTTCAGAGATCTCTTTAATTTGAGCCATTGCAGCTGTTCTTGCCTCATCGGTTAAAGCATCCATCAACATTTTTTTAGCATCTTCTGCTTGCATTCCGCTAATTTTAGAAAGCTCAGCCACTCTTTTTTGTTGTATTTTGTCTAGCTCCTGCATTCTCAATTCTAGACCTTGAAATTTAGCATCAAAAGCAAGTTGTAACTTTTCAGTTTCTCTTTCTTTATTGCTTAGTTCTTCGATTTTTTGAGTAATCGTTTTTTCCTTAGCACGCGTTCTGTCTTCATTTGATTGCAGTCTACGCTCTCTATCTTTGATAGTAACTTCATGCTCTTCTTTTAATTTTAGGAAGTTTTCTTTAGCTTGAAATATTTTTTCTTTTTTAATATTTTCAGCTTCGATTTGAGCATCTTTTATCAATTTTTCACTCTTTGATTTGAGCATTACTTTTTGGATTGCAAAGGTTGTGATTCCGCCACCTAACAAACCCAATATTACACCTAATAGCATATTAATATTTTAAAAAATTAATAATACAGATCGGACGAATAGTAAAGATTAGTCTAACTGATCCAATTCATCAGTTAAAGATTGCAACTTAGATTCAATAGCAGCATAATCTGCAGGTATAACTTCCTTTTCAATTTTAGTAGAGCTTCCTTTCATCATCATTTGAAGGGTTGACATTGCCAATAAATCTTGCGTATCACTTACCGCATAATTATCTCTCAAAAGCGCAATTGCTTTATTTATGTCCTCTGCTGCTTTCAGAACCTTCACATCTTCTCCTTCCTGAACGGTAAGAGGATAAGTTCTTCCTGCAATCTCTACTTTTAAAGAAATTTTAGCCATTTCTTATTGTTTTAGCTGTGCAATACAGTTTTCTATTTCTTTTACTAATTCATCGATTTCTTCATCATTTCTGCCTTGAGAAACAAATGGGATTTCAACAACCTGATTTTTTGAAGCTTCAATAACCTGATTCAACCTTTCGTTTTCGTTAAGCAAATTCTTGCCTATTGTTTGCTGCTGGTCTAATTCATCCTTTAGTGCCTGATTTGAATTCAACAACATTTGATTTTCATGTCTCGCTTTTACAACGAGTTGATGCAATTCAAGTGCTTTGTTTCTCAAGCGGTCTATACTACTTTGAATTTGGTCTGTCATTTTCAGCGACTTTTCACAAAGTTAATATACAATAGTTCATAACAATATTTTTGAGGCTGTATTTTTTAATTTTTTGAGATGTATTTTTGTATATGATCAAAAAAATTAAACTTTTATTTGCTTTTTCCTGCTTTCTAAACGGCTTTTTAATCAGCCAAGTATCAACAGGAATCTACCATTCACCATTAGGAATTCCATTAGAAATTTCTGCGACTTTCGGAGATTTAAGACCCAATCATTTTCACATGGGTCTTGATTTTAAAACAGGTGGAGTTACTGGAGTGAATATACATGCGATTGCTGATGGATATATTTCAAGAGTGAAGATTATGCCTTTGGGTTATGGGAAAGTAATTTACATTGATCATCCAAATGGTGTCACGAGTGTTTATGCTCATTGTTCGTCTTTCAAAGAACCTTTGGCCTCTTATATCAAAAAATATCAAGAGCAGAATAAATTAAATGAAATCGATTTGAAATTAAGTCCTACAGATTTCCCTGTAAAAATTGGGCAAATCATTGCGCTCTCAGGTAATAGCGGAAATTCAACCGGTCCACACCTACATTTTGAATTAAGGGATACTAAAACAGAAAAGGGACTCAACCCACTTCAACATGGTTTTGTTGCCTACGATAAAATTGCACCGAGTCCCGAAAAAATAATAATCTATTTACTCGATAGAGATGGTTATTTGATTCCTAACAGTTCACGAACCTATCCGATAATAAAATCGGGTAATAGCTACAGTTTAAAAAATGGGAAAATAGTATTAGATCCAAATTTCCTTGCCGGCTATTCAAGCATCGGAATTGCCATTACAGGGAAAGATCAAGGCGGGAAAATTCCAAGTAAATTCGGCTTATTCGAACAAATATTGGTGCAGGAAAAAGACACCTTGTACCACTGCAGAATTGACACTATCTCTTTCGATCACAATAGATTCATAAACGATTACTGCGATTATGTTCAGTACAAAAAAAATGGAAGTAAAATTCACAAGTTGTTTTACAAGAAAGATAATTTACTTGATATTTATAAAACCGAACCTTTTCAAATTGTTAATTTGTTCGGAAATGATTCTATTCCTCTAACTATTTCACTACTGGATGCCAATCAAAACAAAAGTCAAATTGGTTTCACCCTAGTTAATAGAACTAAGACTGTAATCCAGAAGCCTTTTTTCGAGACTGGGTATTTATCACCTGACTCTGCCTATTTCTTTGAGCAATTAGGGAATAGTATTTCAATGCCTATGCATAGTTTTTATGAGCCACTACCGAATAATTTAAAAATAACCAGTAATGGATTAAGCATTGGAAATACTGATATTGCAGTGCATGATTCGATAAAAATTATTTTAACTCCCCTCCCAAATATTGACATATCAAAACAATTCATTGCTCAAATCGGAGCGACTGGTTCCAAAACTGGAATTACCACAAAAATTATTCAAGGAAAGTTAACTGCATACCTTTATAACTTCGGGAATTATGCTGTCTCCACTGACAAAATTGCTCCCACGATCGCGTCGGATAATTTTAAAATAACCGATACACTCATCAAAACTAAAAAATTACAATGGAAGATCAATGACGGTCAGACAAGTGTTTCATCCTACCAACTGCTCATCAATAATCAATGGAAAATACTAGAATACGACAAAAAGAATAATACTATATTTCATATCGTTGATAAAAATGAACACGGGAAGAAGAAATATAATATTAAAGTAACAGACGCTTGTGGAAATGAAGCGAATTGGACTCAATTCCTCAACTTAGATTAGTGGGTATAGAATTCCTTTAAGTAATTAGGCGTGAAATAAGCTAAATCTTCAAAATCTTTTGCTAAATATTTTTGATAGGAAAGATTTACTTGTCCTGATGCTGAAATACAAACCTCATCATCAAATAACAAGTTTCTATTTGCCCAAAATTCTTTTAGTTTTGGATTCGCATCTCCAACGATTATTAGCGGCAAGAATTCATCATAAGAATTTTGTACTAATACATCAGCACTTAGTTTTTTCAATACCGATTTCGAAGCATCATAAATTTCGCTATAAACCTCCATTCTTCTGGCGTCTAAAAGAACAGCTATCGATTTTTCAGGATATTTATTGTGGGCAATTTCATGAAGAGATTGTATGGAAGAAATTGAAATTATAGGGATATTCAATCCGAAACAAAGGCCTTTTGCAGTTGATATTCCGATTCTTAATCCTGTATAGGAACCTGGGCCTGCAGAAACTGAAATCGCAGATAAGGACTTGTATTCAATGTTATTTCTTTTTAATAAGTCATCTATGAATCCAGTGAGTTTCTCACCATGAATATAACCATCAGAGATTTCACTAATACTATCTGATAATTGACCGTTTTTTGATATGGCGACGGAGCAAATGTGGGTGGCGGTTTCAATATGTAAGATCTGTATCATTTTAAAGGCACTTCCAATTTAAAACCAACACCATGAATATTATTTAGTGAAATAGAATCATCCTCTTTTAGATATTTTCTTAGTTTGGTGATGAAAACATCCAAGCTGCGCCCAACAAAATAATCGTCTTGTCCCCAAACCGCATTTAATATTACCTCTCTAGGTAAAACTTGATTTTTAAATTTGTAGAGCAACTTCAAGATTTGAGCCTCCTTTTTGGTTAATGATTTTGTCAGTCCACCAATTTTTAAATTCAAATTTTCTGCGTCAAATAAATAGGAACCAATGGCGAAAATTTTTTCTTCTGGAATATTGGTATTAATGTTTACGCGTTTCAAAAGTGCTTTAATCCGCAATTGAAGTTCTTCAACACTAAATGGTTTGGTCAAATAATCATCACCCCCAGATTTAAACCCTTCCACCTTATCTTCCGTCATTGTTTTAGCGGTAAGAAATAAGATAGGAATCTCAGCATCAATTTTCCTAATATCTCTAGCCAAGGTAAAACCATCCTTTCGGGGCATCATCACGTCAAATACACACAAATGATATTTTTGCTCATTAAATCTTTTCAATGCGTCCGTGCCATCGGTTGCTAAAGTAACAAGATAGCCATCCGATTTAAGTTGATCAGATATGACAAAACCAAGATTTAAGTCATCTTCAGCAAGTAGAATTCGAATTGTCATGAGAAAATATTTAAAATTATAAAGTATTGAAACTTGCTTTTTTAGAAGTAATAAACGACTTGAATCTATTCAAAAGTACTCATATTTTATACGATTTCAAAAAGCGATGCATCCGAATTATCATAAATTTTTGTTAAATATTAAAAGAATAAAATTTGAATAAAAAACTTCGTAACTTCGTAAGATATGGCACATATACTCATTGTTGATGACGAAGAAGACATTCGTCTCTTATTAAAATACAATCTTGAAAAAGAAGGACACATTGTATCCTGCGCATCTAATGGAAAAGAAGCTTTGAAAATAGTTGCACACCAAAAGCCTGAGCTGATTTTATTGGATGTGATGATGCCTATAATGGATGGGATTGAAGTGTGTGAAGAATTAAAGTCTGACCCAGTCAATAAAGATATTATTATTTGTTTCCTGACCGCTCGAAGTGAAGATTATAGTCAAATTGCGGGACTAGAGGCTGGTGGTGACGACTATGTTTCCAAGCCCATCAAGCCAAAAGTATTAATGTCTAGAATTCACGCTTTATTGCGAAGACAAAATGCTATAAGTACAAAAAATGACTCCAGCGATGATTTTATCATTGACCGAGAACGCTACTTAATCATCATTAACAAAATTGAAATTCAATTACCCAAAAAGGAATTTGAATTGCTCGCTTTTTTAGCTTCTCGTCCAAATGTTGTCTTCAAAAGAGATGTGATTTTAGATACCGTTTGGGGTTCAGAAGTTGTAGTTGGGGATCGTACCATTGATGTGCATATTAGAAAGTTACGCGAAAAAATTGGTGATGAATATATCACAACCATAAAAGGAGTAGGATATAAATTTAACTTGTAAAGTAAAAATTATGAAAACTATTATTTTATTTTTCTATCTCGGATTTAATCTTGTTATAACAGCGCAAGTAGTATCTGACAAAGCCGAAAACACTAAGCCGTCTGTTAATGAAAATATTGCTATTGCACTGTCGGATTGGGATCCCATTAGGGGTTTGTGGTTGTCTCAAAGCGTGGTCGCTATGTCAAATAAACAAGCAATACCCGACAGAACTTTCGCTGAGGAGTTGACTCCATATGAGATGTTGAGTTTGATGCCAAAAGAAAGAAGAGAAGATTTAAAAAATTACATTGAAACTAACAATTCAACTTCTCAAGTTGATAATAATCAATATGCGAGCTTACTTTTAGCTTTATTAAACAATACTTTTTGTAGCACAACTCAGGGTCGCAGCTATGGGGATCCACATTTAAAATCCTTTGACAATGCTACCTACTCTTTTCAGACGGTTGGAGAATTTGACTTGTCTAAGTCAAGTGATGGAAATTTTGAAATTCAAGCAAGACAAAAAGCGCAAAGTGATAATTTCTCATTGAATACTGCTATTGCAATGAATGTTTTTGGAGATAGATTAGGATTTTATGCAGAAGATGCTCCATCGCGTAATGTTTCTCCATTATTTTTAGATGGTCAGCCTATTCAATTACAAGGTAGAACTTATTTTTTACCACACGGCGGGACTATTAGATTGACCGGAAGAAATTATATCGTTTCTTGGCCATCTGGAGAGACATTGATTCTAAACAATGGAGGAAGTGGAGGAATGAATTTTGTTAATGTTACGGTAACTATATTTCAATGTGGCAGTCAAACTTATAGTGGACTGTTGGGAAATGCCAATAATAACATGAATGATGATTTTAACGGTAGGAATAACAATCAAACTCCTCCAAGTTATCAAGCATTTTCAACTTTTGGTAACCCTATGATGCAACAAGCATCTATTTTGGCAGAAAAAGAATACCTAGCCTATCTTTCACAGAATTTTGCAGAAGATTGGAGGGTTAACGACATGACTACCTTATTTGATTATGCAGCAGGAACAAATACCGCATATTATACAGATAGAAGTTTTCCTAGAGTACATCTAACGGTTGCTGACTTAAATGCTGATCAGCAAGCGAATGCCAGAAGAAGATGCGAGACAATGGGAATTAATGCTAGCGAAATGGGTGGATGTATCTTTGATCAAGCCTATTTAAACATAAATCCAAATCCTATTCCAACACCTACTCCTGCAACAGATGGAGTCGTTCTCAATAAATTGGAAAGACCTCTTTTAAATACCAATACCCATCAAATATTGGATCCTAAAAACCCTGATGGAGGGGCACAAACCGTGAAACCTATTGATAATACAATGGAAGAGAAACCAGGAAAAAGTGACATTAAAACAAATGAGAATAACGAGCAAAACAAGCCAACTTTCAAACCAAATAATTCGATTGAAATCAATAAACCTAATAATAACAATAATATTAACACCGCTCCTCGTGTGATTCCAAGCAAACCAATAATTAGTTCACCTGTTAAACCAACAATCAATGCAAAACCAGGTAAAGGGTAAAATTTCAATTGTATTATTTTTTGCTTTATGCTTTATCGCAGGAAATTTAACAGCGCAAAAAAAGGATAAATTAATTGTTGGGATTGTAGTAGATCAAATGTGCTACGAATATTTGTATCGTTTTCAACACCATTTCACACCAGGTGGATTTAATAAATTCTTGCTTCACGGGACCAATTGCCGCAATACCAATTACAATTATGTTCCAACCTACACCGGTCCAGGACATGCGTCCATTTACACAGGAACAACTCCAAACGATCACGGCATAGTAGGCAATCAGTGGTATGACGCTGAAGCAGCAAAAATGGTTAATTGTGTAGGTGATGGATCTGTACATTCAATCGGCTGTACTTCCAAGTATGGTAAAGCTTCACCGCATCGACTAAAGACTTACACGATAAGTGACCAATTAAAACTTACCTACCCTACTGCAAAAGTAATTTCTGTTTCCATTAAGGATCGTGGGGCAATCTTGCCTGGTGGACATTTAAGTGACGGTACTTATTGGTTTGATTATTCAAGCGGGAAGTTTATTACCAGTAGTTATTATAAAGAGCAACTCCCAATTTGGATCCAAGAATTTAATAAAAATCATAATGCAGATACTTACTTAAAAGATTGGACATTGCTTTATCCTGAAACCAATTATAGCTCTATTGACGATTCTCCCTATGAAGTCGTTTTAGAAGGAAAATCAAAAGCTACATTTCCTTACACATTCAAACCTGGAGATTATTCGAATTTTGTAATTACACCTGCTTCCAATACCTTATTGACCGATCTTGCTATAACTGCAATTGACTTTGAAGATCTAGGTGCTGATGCGCAAACAGATCTTTTGTGTATTAGTTATTCGACGCCTGATATTGCGGGACATTCCTTTGGTCCATACTCCTTAGAGATAGAAGATATGTACGCAAGGCTTGATCTAGAAATTGCCAAACTATTGACAGCACTTGATAAAAAAGTAGGGAAGAATAATTATAAAATATTTATAACTGCCGATCATGCTGTAGTCCCTGTTCCTCAGCAGTTAATAGATAAAAAGTTGCCTGGTGGCTATTTACCCATGTATTTGAATTTAGAAACCTTAAAAAAATCAGTTGAAGAGAAATATGGAGCATCTTTAATTCTGACAGAGGCGAATCAAAATATTTATCTCAATCATTCACGGATAGATTCACTGCATTTGGATAAATATTTGGTGCAAGAATTTATTGCATCTGAAATTAGAGAATGGAAAGAAGTGAAGGCAGTTTATACAGAAAAAGAATTAATCAATACTACCTTTTCAAATGGTGATTGGGGCGATATGATTGCAAAAGGTTATGATCAAAAGAGAAGTGGAGATATTATATTCATTACCCAACCAGGATTTCTTTCCATTCACAATGAAACCGAACTTTCTGGAACCTCTCATGGATCTGCATTTAATTACGATACACATGTTCCACTTTTATGGTATGGCGGTGGTATCAAACATAAAGATGTATTTGAACCCATTCAGATTATTGATATTGCTCCTACTTTAACCCATCTACTTTATTTACAAAGATCAGGTGCAATGACAGGGAAACCAATTGTAGAAGTTTTAGATAAATAGCCAATTAAGCATTCAAATATGCTGCAACATTGGCATTAATTCTTTCTGTAATATTCGTGGTATCCGACTTTACAAAATCTTTACCTGTAATACGTTCATAAAGTTCAATATAGCGATCTGATATCACCTGAACAAATTCATCTGGCATAAAAGGAATTTCCTGTCCATCCAAGCCTTGAAATCCATTTTCAATCAACCATTGTCTAACAAATTCCTTGGAAAGTTGCTTTTGTTCCTCCCTTTTTGATTGACGATCTTCGAAACCATCTGCATAAAAATAACGAGAAGAATCTGGAGTGTGAATTTCATCTATCAAAATAACTTCACCATCTAAGAGACCAAATTCATATTTTGTATCCACTAATATCAATCCTTGAGCTATTGCCATTTCGGTTCCTCTCTGAAATAAAGCATAGGTATATGCTTCCATTTTAGAATAAATCGCTTCACTTACATGACCATGAGCAATAATGTCTTCTCGAGAAATATCCTCATCGTGACCTTCATCGGCCTTAACTGCTGGAGTAATAATTGGGTGCGGTAATCGATCGTTTTCGATGAGACCTTCAGGAAGCGAAACGCCGCAAAGAATACGCTTTCCTAATTTATACTCTCGGGCAGCATGACCTGCAAGGTATCCTCTTATTACCATTTCAACACGAATCGGTTCACATGCTTTTCCAACTGCAACACTTGGGTCAGGAGTGGCCAACAACCAATTGGGTACAATATCTCTGGTTGCATCTAGAAAATAAGTAGCGACTTGATTTAAGACTTGACCTTTAAAAGGAATTCCTTTGGGTAATATGTGATCAAAAGCTGAAATTCGATCAGAGGCTACCATTACTAATTTTTGATCCGCCAGGGTGTAAACATCGCGTACTTTACCATGATAAACAGTAGTTTGACCTTTAAAATTAAAATCAGAAGTTGTAATTGTATTCATTATTATTTTTTATTTAAATATTTATTCACTTGCTTCCGCTTTATCGAAAGCATCGATTATTTTCGAAATTAATTGGTGACGAATGATATCACTTTTACCCAATCGAATAATGCCAATATCTTTAATATCTGCTAAAATATCAATAGCATATCCAAGTCCAGATCTTTGTTTGTGTGGCAAATCTACTTGCGAAACATCACCTGTAATTACAAACTTGGCGGTCATCCCCATTCGGGTAAGAAACATTTTCATTTGCAAGGTAGTTGTATTTTGCGCCTCGTCTAAAATAACGAAAGCTTTATCAAGCGTTCGACCACGCATAAAAGCCAGTGGAGCAATTTCAATAATACCATGTTCCAACATATTGGCTAATTTATCTGGAGGAATCATATCGCGCAATGCATCATACAGGGGCATTAAATAAGGATCTAATTTTTCCTTTAAGTCACCTGGTAAAAAACCTAGATTTTCTCCTGCTTCAACCGCGGGACGAGTCAATACAATCCTCTTTACTTCCTTTGCTTTTAAAGCTCTGACAGCCAACGCTACAGCTGTGTAAGTCTTTCCAGTTCCCGCTGGACCAACAGCAAATACCATATCGTGTTTGTCAACCGCTTCTACTAATTTTTTTTGATTGACAGTGCGTGCTTTAACCTTAAGTCCTTGGTTTCCATGTACTAATATTTCATCTTCTACCTTATTATTAAGCAATGTCTCCCCATCATCAAGCAATAGATTGTCAATATTATTGATGGACAAAGAATTGAACTTCGTGTAATGAAGAATCAAAAGATTAAACTTGCGTTCAAACTCATCCATCACTTCTTGATCGCCTTTGATAGTAATCTCATGACCGCGAGATAATACAGATAGTTTTGGAAAAAAACTATTAAAGTGTTTTAGATTAATGTTGTTAGTCCCGAAAAGATCTGCTGGATTAATTCCAACTATTTGAATGGTTCGATTATCAGAATTCAACTAAAAATGAATTTGTATTATTAATATGATGGCGAAATACTTACTTTTGGTAAAATTATAAATTAAAGCAATATAGAATCAAAATTTGGCATGCAAATCATAACACTTACCACAGATACTGGATTAAAAGATTTTTATCATGCTTCCTTGAAAGGTACCCTATACCGTTTAAGCAATCAGATCCAAATTGTGGATATTTCTCATGATATCACACCATTCGATATATCTGAAACCGCATTTCAAATAAAAAGTTGCTACAATGATTTTCCAATTGGAACCATTCATATTATCGGAGTAGATAGCGAGCCACAACTTCTAGACCCGAATCCATTCGTGGGTAACAGAGCAATGATTCCCAGCTATCCAAGCATTATGAAGTTTCAAGGGCACTATTTTATAGGAATAGACAATGGATTTTTCGGTGCCTTCCTGGGAGAATTATTTCCCGATGAATTTTATCGATTTACTTCCATAGAGTCACATCCAGAAATGATGTCTTTTCCTACCAAAAATTGTCTGATACCATTGGCCATTAAAATTATGAACAATGAAAAATTAAGTGACTTTTGCGATCCAATTACCACTTATAAAACAGCATTCCTGCAACAGGCTGTAACCGAATTGAATTCAGTACAGGGAACTGTTATTCATGTAGACACTTATGGTAATTTAATTACCAATATCAGTAAGAAAGAATTTGATAAGTATGAAAATGTTGGTTTCAAGATACTTTATTATGGTAATTCTTATGTAATCGATAAAATATCAAAGACCTACAATGAAGTTTCTTTTGGTGACCCAGTCGCTATTTTTAACGATAATAATTTATTGGAAATCGCAATTAATAGAGGTGCGAATAGAGGAAATGGCGGAGCAGACAGATTGTTTGGTGTTAAAAAAGGTGATAGCGTCCGTGTAAAATTCTTTCCTGCAGGATCTCACCTTGATTTTGATTCTATTTAGTCACAATATGATAACAAGAATTGTAAAATTGAGCTTTAAGGACACAGAAGTGGCAAATTTTTTAAGCTTCTTCGATCAAACAAAAGAGGCGGTAGTTCAATTTCCAGGATGTAGGGGCATGAAACTATTGAACGACCAAAATTCGCCCTGTATATTTTTTACTTATAGTCAATGGGAATCAGAAGAAGCGCTAGAAAATTATCGTAATTCTGATCTATTCAAAATCATTTGGCCGAGGCTCAAAATTGGATTTAATCAGCGTGCTGAAGCATGGACTTGTAAGGTTAATTTTGAGTCTTATATCAGTGATTTTCAATAAAATCAATCAATAATTTGATAGTTTGTAAAATAAGCTTACCTTTACAGAAATATAATATTATTTAGAATGAGTAAAGGAACAGTAAAATTCTTCAATGAAACCAAAGGTTTTGGTTTTATCGTAGACGACGAAACGAGCAAAGAGTATTTTGTTCATGTAACAGGATTAATTGACAAGGTTAAAGAAAATGACCAAGTTGAATTCGAACTTGAAGAAGGACGAAGAGGTTTGAATGCAATTAATGTGAAAAAAGCATAATCACTTTCATCCCAGTTATTGAAGTCTCGATTTATCGGGACTTTTTTTTTGTCTAAAATTTCTTAAAAAAACACTATTAAATTTAACAAACTCGAAATAAACAATAAATAGCTTAAAACTAAATGTTAGAGATGTGCTTAAAAATTCTAATTTTGAAATTCAAAAATTAATTCATGAAAGCGCTTTATATAAAAGAAGTTCGGAGTTTTTTAAGTTCAGTTATCGGATATGTATTTATTCTTATCTATTTGATAGCCTCAGGCTTATTTCATTGGGTGCTTTCGTACAATACCAATTTATTGGAAGGTGCAGAAGCGGATCTAATTCCTTTTTTCAATCTTTCACCCGTAATTTTCTTGATTTTGATTCCTGCAATTACCATGCGTTCTATTGCAGAAGAACGAAGAACGGGAACCATTGAATTGCTTTTCACAAGACCCATTTCAGATTTAGGAATCCTTCTAGCCAAATATTTTGCAGGGGTAACCTTATTGATCATTGCAATTATCCCAACTGTTTTTTACTATTTCACCATGTATTATCTTGGTAATCCAGTTGGTATTATTGATTTAGGTGCTACCATTACTTCATACATTGGACTTGTGTTACTAGGATCCGTTTTTGTAGCTATTGGAATCTTTGCTTCCTCACTCACCAGTAGTCAAATTGTGTCTTTTATATTAGCCATGTTTATGTGTTGGTTTATATATGATGGACTAGGTTTACTTGGTTCCTTTGCACAAATAGGTGATTTAGATACCATTGTGCGCTACTTAGGCATTGCTTTTCACTATGAGTCCATTAAAAAAGGAGTAATTGACACGAGTGATATTATCTATTTCATATCAGTGATCTTTCTATTTCTTTATGGGGCACTTACGGTTATTAAAACATTAAAAAGATAAACATGATAAAGCGTTTATTCTCTTTCAAAGGTATTTATAATTGGAGTTTCCTTTTATTGGCGACCATTGCACTTGTATTAATAAATATTATTGCTTCTTTAGTCTACTATCGTCTTGATATGACTGAGGATCAGCGTTACTCGCTTTCAAATGGGACAAAATCATTTTTAGCGGATAAAAATAAATTTGAGAATAGAATCAGTATTAAAATTTATTTAGAAGGAAACCTTCCAGCGGAAATTCAGCATTTTAGAAATGCTTTAGAAGATAAATTAAAAATCTTTAAGTCGCTCGCTGGAGATCGAATTGAATATATTTTTGTAAATCCTAAAAACGGATCCGATTCTGATCAAAAAGCACTCTTTTCAGATTTATATGCTAGAGGTCAAGGAATACTTCCTATGGATATCGTATACATGAAGGATGGTGACCAAACGCCATTGATGTTGTGGCCAGGTGCACAAATATCGTATTCGCAAAACGGAATCATTAAAGAAAGTGTTATTCAATTTTTACCAGGGACGCAACCTGGAAAACCATACGATCTTTCCAATATTTCAGAAATCTTAGAAAACGCTGTTAATAATCTAGAATATAATTTGGTTTCTGCCATGCGTAAGATTACACAATTAGAAAAACCTAGAATTGCTTTTTTACAAGGTCATGGAGAATTAAATTCCAATCAAACCCTTCGAGTGAGAGGGCTTATCGCACCTTATTATTCACTTTCGGAAATATCTTTGAATGATTCCATTGCTGCATTAGCAGATATCGATGGTTTGGTTATTGCTGATCCTCAATACCCGTTTTCAGATAAGGATTTATACATAATTGATCAATTTGTGATGAATGGTGGTAAATTAATGTGTTTCATGAATGCATTACATATTGAAGATGATACCCTAATGAGCAGAGGAATTACACATTCGATAAGAAAAAATCTCCGCCTTGAAAACATGCTTTTTGATTACGGATTAAAATTGAATGAAAATTTAGTGGTGGATGTTCAATGTGCACCCAAAATCGTCCCATATGCTGAACAAACTTTGTTGCCTTGGTTTTTTCACGTCATGGCCTCCCCTACTTCTCATCCAGTATCAAGAAACATTGAACCTGTTTCTTTGGAATATGCCAATGAAATTCAATTCGTAAAGCAAGCAAAAGCGCGATTTGTTCCAATACTCACTTCTTCTAGTAATTCTAATAAAACTGGACTCGCCCCTTTGGTAAGTCTGGAGATGC
Organism: Crocinitomicaceae bacterium; assembly: GCA_044339115.1. Classification (GTDB taxonomy): domain Bacteria; phylum Bacteroidota; class Bacteroidia; order Flavobacteriales_D; family Crocinitomicaceae; genus UBA952. The sequence goes on along the minus strand of JBIIWA010000002.1, from coordinate 73,252 downwards.
CAATGAGCTATGGAAAAAAACCGCAATTAGTTGACAATCCTACAGATAACATCAATAAATTATGCTTGGCTGGTTTGTCTGAAGGGTATTATAACTCTCATTTCCAAAACAGAATTGTAGAAGAGTTCTCTAAAAATAAAAATTCCAACTATAAAGAAAAGAGTTTAAAAGAAACGAAAGTTCTTTTGGTGGGTAATGGAAATTTTATTGCTAACAGTTATGATTCCATTCCAAATCCAAAAGGAGCAGGATTTCTCTACAGGGCTAATCCATTTAATGAATTGAAATTTAATAAAATATTAGCCGAAAGAAGTATTCCTTATTTTTATGGAAATCAAGAATTCTTTCAAAATCTGATGGATTATATGATGGGTGATAATTCTGTGTTAGATATTAGAAGTAGACAAATTGATATTAAATTAATTGATAAAGAAAAATTAAAAGTAATGTCTGGGAGACTTAAAATAATTAATGTTTTCGGCCCAGTTTTACTTATTTTGTTTTTTGCCTTTGTGTGGAATGTTCTCAGAAAAAAGCGTTATTCTAAAATCACTAACTGACAGATATGAAAAAAATAATTTTACTATTATCTGCCGTGATTGGCATTTGCTTACTCACCTTTCTCACATTCAATCTATTGAATAAAAAAGGAGTTTCTGATAGTGAATTAATTGATTTTGCCATTACAGACACCAGTAGTGTAGATCAAATTGAAATTACAGATGCCTTTTCGAAAAACATAAAATTGATTAAGAAAAATGGTTTGTGGACCGCCGAAAATGGAGATTGCATCAGTAGAGAGAATATAAATTTTATTCTAGATGCAGCTAAAAATGTTGAATTTAAAGGATATTTACCTAAAAATTCTATTAAAAAATTCACTGAATTAATGTCTACTCAAAATACTAAAGTTTCCTACTTCGTAAATGGCGAATGGTTGAAAACTTGGTATATAGGTCCCGCATCACAAGATCATTATGGTCAAATCATGTTGTTGGAATCCAGCAGTGATGGAAAAAGTTCGAATCCCGTAATGATGAAAATAAAAGGGATCAACGGCATTATTGAACCCCGATTCTTTGCAGATCCAAGAAAATGGATGTGCTCCAATATATTTTCTTTACAGGTCAATGAAATTCAAAAAGTGGATGTGAAATTTTACGATGTTAAAGATCGTAGTTTCAGTATTGCCCGACAAAATCAAAACTTTATAGTAAAACAAGGAAATAGTAAATTGGAGTATATAGACACCTCCAATATATATCGATACCTGCAAGCTTATAATAAAATTCACTTTTCGAATCCAAATTATGACATGAGTGATAAACAATGTGATAGTATCAAAAAATCAAAAGCCTTCGGAAGTTTATCGCTTACAGAAACAAATGGAAAGAAAACATTCTTGAAATTTTTTAGAATTTCTGCTGTGGAACAACAAAGAAATGAATTTGGAGAAATGGTAAATATGGATATGAATTATTTTTGGTGCTTATTGCCTAATAAGCAATTGGTGAAATGCCAATATTTTGTTTTTAACCCTTTGCTTTTAGGCCATGTATATTTCCCGGCAATGAAAATTAATACGCTAAGTTCAAGTAAATAAAATATACTTGACTTATTCTCAAACGATTTACTATTTTTGTATATAAAATTTTTATCCCATGAATTTCATTACTTCAAGTAATACCTTATTAAAACATCTACAAAGTATTTCAGGTGTATTGAGCACGAGTAACAATCTTCCGATTTTAGATAATTTTTTATTCTCAATAGAAGGTAATGTATTGACGATTTGCGCTTCTGACCTAGAAACTACGATGCTTACCAAAATGGATGTTACTTCTGAGGAATCAGGTAAAATTGCCATTCCAGCTAAATTAATTTTAGATGTTCTTAAGAGTTTACCCGACCAACCTTGTACTTTTAAAGTAAATACAAGTAATTACGCAGTTGAAATTGTTTACGATAACGGTAAATCTAAGATGGCTGGTTTTAATGGTGATGAATTCCCAAAATTACCTAATGTTGCCTATACAGCATCAATAGATTTAACAGGTGATGTATTGGCTAAGGCCATTAATAAAACTTTATTTGCTACCGGAAATGATGAGATGCGCCCTGTAATGAGTGGTGTTTATTGTCATTTTTCTCCTGAAAACATAACTTTCGTAGCTACAGATGCACATAAATTAGTGCGTTACTCAAGAACTGATATTACAACAAAAGGAAGCTCTGCTTTTATTCTTCCAAAAAAACCTTTGAATCTAATCAAATCAAATATTAGAGGCGATGAATCAGTAAAATTAGAGTACAATGAATCCAATGCTCTATTTACTTTCAATGATATTACTCTGGTGTGTCGCTTGATTGATGGGAAATACCCAAATTATGAGGCAGTAATTCCTAAAGAAAATCCAAATGTATTGACTATTGATAGAATGCAATTTTTAAGTTCCTTAAAACGTGTTGCTATTTTCTCTAATAAAACTACACATCAAGTTAAATTAAAGTTGGCGGGGTCAGAATTGTCGCTTTTTGCTGAAGATATTGATTTTTCAAATGAAGCAAGCGAACGTTTAACGTGTAACTATAATGGTGACGACTTAGAAATTGGATTTAATTCGCGCTTCTTAGTTGAAATGCTAAGCAACTTAGAAACAGAAGTTGTGAAATTAGCGATGAGTGAACCAAGTAGAGCAGGATTATTAATGCCTGCAACTCCAGACAATGACCAAGAAGACATCTTGATGTTGGTGATGCCTGTGATGCTTAATAGATAATTTCCCATTGACTGTGATTAAGGATAAATTAAACATCCGCAATTTGTCCCAAGAGCAGATTACTTTGGCTGTAAATGAAGCCAAGTTTCCTAGCTTTCGTGCCAAGCAAATCTATGAGTGGCTTTGGAAGAAAAATGCCTTAAGTTTTGATGAAATGCGAAATCTTGGTAAAGATCTTCTTGAGCATCTGAACCAACATTATTACATTGACGCGCTTCGAGTAAAAGATCAACAAATCAGTAACGATAAAACGATCAAATCGGCATTTGAAATCGATGAAAAAAGAATCGTTGAGGGAGTGCTAATTCCTACAACATCTAGAACTACTGCTTGTATCTCCTCACAAATAGGATGCAGTTTATCTTGTACTTTCTGCGCTACTGGAAGCTTAAAATTAATGCGAAATTTAAGTGCAGGGGAAATGGTCGACCAAGTAGTTCACCTGAGAAATCAAGCCCAAGAAAAATATCAAAAACCTTTATCCAATATAGTTTATATGGGTATGGGAGAGCCCTTACTCAATTATGCTAATGTAATTCGATCTATTGAATTGCTTACTTCTAACATAGGTTTAGGAATGTCCCCGAAAAGAATAACCGTATCTACCGCTGGAATTGCAAAAATGATTCGAAAATTAGGCGATGATAAAGTGCGCTTCAATCTAGCATTGTCCTTGCATGCAGCCAATGATATCAAGAGGAGCAAAATCATGGAAATTAATGATAGTAATAATCTACAAGAACTATCAGATGCGCTTCAGTATTTTCATGAGGCTACAGGAACTAGAGTGACCTTTGAATACATCATTTTTAAAGACTTTAATGACGCTATAGAAGATGCTCGAGAATTAGCTCATTTCGCTAAATGTGTACCTTGTAAGATCAACATTATAGAGTACAACCCCATTGATGGAGGAATGTTCGAACAGGCTGATGCATCTAAGGTGACCGAATTTGCTAATTATTTGGAGTCCAAAAATATTATTGTTAATGTTAGAAGAAGCCGAGGTAAAGATATTGATGCTGCTTGTGGACAATTGGCCAATAAGAATAATGCCATTGCAAAAGAAGCTAGAGTATTGAAGGAGAAATAATTTATTTCAGTAAAGCATCTCTCAATCGCGTCAAATCAAAGACTTTTCTACGATTGCCTACTTGCTGAAAAGACAACATAGACTCTGCGATCATCCTTTTAATAATCGCTGTGTTCGAACATGGTTCAAAATGAGTGCGCTCTTCTTCCAGTTGTCGTTTAGTCAAAAACTCACTTATTTCTTTAGCGTCGAAAATAGCACCATTGGACATAGGATTTATATAAAATAGAACTCCATATTCATTCTGCTGATTGATCACAAAATTGGATAAATTGTTATCCATGAAAGCCATTATAAAATGATTTGGCAAATTAACTCCATAGACTGGAATTTCAAGTTCCTGAGCGATCACACTATATAAAATACTTATGATTAATGAATTTCCCTCTCTGTTCTTGAGGACTTCGCAAATATTTAAATCACTTGGAGCGTAACTGGCTTTATTAATGCATTTAAATTGATGTACATCAAAAAATATTCTGTTGAATATTTTAATTTGCTCAAAACTAGTTTGGTAATCGTTTAGTTCTAGCCAAATATCTCTTTTAATCATCTGAAGCGTATCCTTCAAATAACTTATATCAATATTTGGATCATGATGCTTAGAAACAATGACAACGCCACTCAACAAATCTTTATCATCCGATTGTGTCCATTGCAAGAGCTCCTCTTTAATTCCTTCGGTTTGTAATTCATCAATGATATGAGATACTCTAGTATCAAATCGGGACTCAAATTTATGTTCCCGCAAAGACGCTTCTAAAACAGCTACAGCAGTCGGTCCAAAAGACAAAAGAGCTTCATGTACTTGACCATAGACCTCATGATCGGGATCGTCGAGTAAACGGATTAATGCATTAAGTTGCTTTTCTTGTGGATTCACAGGACAAATTTAAGAGTACATTAAGATGAAAAAGCAATAAGGAAATATGTTTATCAATGATGAAATGTTAATTTTCGTGTAACCTTAAAAGAATAGCGTCGTTACAATAAATAATAATTCAAATTAACTTTGCTACAGGTTACTTGAATGAGAGGCCTTCGGGCCTCTTTTTTTATCTTTATCAAAAAATAATATGAAAATATTTTACATCCTTTTAATCAGCACGCTTGTTCTTGCCTGCAAAACACCATGCAAAATGAAGCATAAATCTGAATCAGTTACAAAAAATGGTGCTTATTCAGGTATTTTACACCTTAACGAAAATAATTGTCCGCTCTATATCGAAGTTACAGGACAACCGGACAGCGTCTGGCAATTTCACACCTTTTACCCCATAGATTTAGAAACGAAATATAAAAAGAAAGGACTGCACATGACCTTTGACATCACGCTTCTCAAGGCTCCTAATCCGGGGGGATGTGCAGCAGATGCGGTGGTTACAATGTATAATATTAATGTAGTTCCTTAATTTATAATGCGCTTTTGAAGCAATACTGAGTAGTAAAATCAATCACTAAGCAAGCTAAAGCTTTCCCAACTATCCTGTCATCAGATTCATTTATTGGAGCAGCTTCCGTAAGATGTAGATAAGGAATGTTTTGATGAGAAGAGGCAATTTTCCTGAGATAAGTTCTTACCTCATCAAAGCGCCAACCTGAAGGAGATTGAGCTGAGCTAGGCATATTAGCTATAGCGTCCATGTCTATTTCAATACCCAATGTTTGATTCGTTTCTAATGAATTCATAAATAATTCTAGGTCCGAAAGTAAGGATCTTCCGTCTAGATAATCTTCATAAAGACTGTAAGTGCATTGGTACTTTTGAAAGAATTCTAGAACACTTGGATTTAAATACGCTTCATGCAAACCGAGAACAGCATATTTTTTTAGGATACCACTTTCCAAGGCAAAAGAGAATGAATTGCCACTATGTCGCACCTCAGTCGTCCTACAATCAGCATGTGCATCTAAATTAAGTACCGCTAAATCAGCATGAAACTGAGAAGACCATTGCATTAAAGGTAAAGCATTGTTGTGTCCACCCCCAATGACAATTGGAATTTGATGTGGTTTTATATATTCATTGAGAACAGATAAAACATATTTATCAAAAGCGGGGACTAATTCTTGTGCTGATAGCGTATCAGAATTATTTGGGATAGAAATTTCACCCAGCATATGAATTTTCAAATTTGAATTAGCCTGGGTATTTAGAAAGTAAGTTAAGAAGGCTCGAAAAGCATTCTCTGCACCTTGCCGACCAAAATTTGCTTTAGGACCAATTGACTCAGAAATACCAATAATTACAAAATCAGCCTCTTCTAAGTTAATAGAAGAACAATATTCCCCCATTTTTAATTCACCTGACCTACTAGAAAAGTGATCCTCTATTGTGGAGGCATCCATCCTTTTAAAAGAAAACGGTAATTGATTAATAGACATAGGGAGCAATTAAAGAAACAAAATTTTGAGGAGGAGCAATAGGTTTACGGTTTTTATCATCAACAAAAACTAAAGTTGTGGTTGCTTTAACGAGTAAAATATCAGTCTCATTATATATGGAATAATCAAAAAACAATCGGACTCCATCAAGTCTTATTAAGGAAGTGTCAACCCTAATAAGATCATCATACAAAGCAGGAGCATGGTACTTAATATTAAGATCCAAAACAGGAAGCAGAACACCATTTTCTTCTAAAGACTTATAACTAATCCCCAAAGCACGAAATAATTCTACCCTACCGACTTCTAAAAATGTAGGGTAATTACCATAATAACAGTAACCCATTTTATCGGTTTCGGCATAGCGTATGCGATGCTCTGTGCTATGTTTAAATTTTATTTCCACTTTTTATTCAAAAATACGATTTTCACTAAGTAATAGTAGAAAATAATCCTTAATTTTAAGGTATTCTTTCTTATTTCAAAAAAAAATAAAAAAATTTCTTTACATGTAAAAAATAATTAATAATCAAGGGGTACTGAATTTTTTTTATAACTTTTTTATTCAAATATTTGCTGTTGGAAATAAATAACATCTTTATCAATTTTGAATTCTCCTAATTAATTGATTTACAGGGTGTAAAATAAATATACAAAAAAATAAAAAGAATGAACAACAATCACGAAGACGCATGGGGAAAATGTTTAAAAGTAATCAAAGACAATGTTTCTTTACAAGCGTACAAAATTTGGTTTGAACCTATTATTCCAATTAAATTGGAAAACAGTATTTTAACAATCCAAGTTCCTTCGCATTTTTTCTATGAATGGTTAGAAGAACATTACATCAAACTATTAAGTGGTGTCGTTAAAAAAGAAATCGGTGCTGAGGGAAGTTTAGAATATTCAATTGTTATGGAGAGTAACAATACGAATTCTGTGCCTTACACTGTAAAATTACCGACGCAAAATAACGCTTCATTGCGCAACACTCCTGTATCGATGCCGATACACGCAACGGAAAAGCAAATTAGAAATCCGTTTATCATTCCTGGATTAAAGAAAGTAAATATTGAATCTAATTTAATTCCTGCTTTTACTTTTGAAAATTTCATAGAAGGCGAATGCAATCGATTGGCACGTGCTTCAGGATATGCTGTTGCAAATAAACCAGGCGGCACTGCATTCAACCCATTATTGATTTATGGTGGTGTTGGTCTTGGAAAAACTCACTTAGCGCATTCTATTGGAATTGCGATTAAGGAACAGCATCCAAGCAAAACAGTTTTGTATGTTCAATCCGAAAAGTTTGCGCATCAATTTATCGATGCTATCAAAAATCAGACTACCAATGACTTCGTGCATTTCTATCAAATGATTGATGTATTAATTATTGATGATGTTCAGTTTTTTGCTGGAAAGGAACGTACTCAAGATGTTTTCTTTAGTATATTCAATCACTTACATCAAAATGGTAAGCAAATTGTTTTAACATCAGATAAAGCACCTGTAGAGATGCAAGGGATGGAGCAAAGATTGCTTTCTAGATTTAAGTGGGGATTGTCAGCCGATCTTGCTACGCCAGATTTAGAGACAAGAATTGCAATTTTAGAGAAGAAAATGTACGGAAGTGGTATTGAGTTACCGAAAGATGTTGTTGAATACCTTGCTTACTCAATCAACACGAATATTCGTGAGATTGAAGGTGCATTAAACACCCTTTTAGCGCAAGCATCTCTTAACAAAAAAGCCATAACGCTTGAATTAGCGAAGCAAATGGTAGATAAATTTGTGAAAAGCACTGCAAGAGAAGTATCGATTGAATATATTCAGAAAGTTGTTTGTGACTACTTTGACCTTCCAATTGAAATGTTAAAGTCAAAAACAAGAAAAAGAGAAGTGGTTCAAGCAAGACAGATTTCCATGTTTTTCTCCAAGAAGATGACCAAATCGTCTTTAGCAAATATCGGAGCACATTGCGGCGGAAAAGATCATGCTACAGTACTTCATGCATGTAGAACTGTTGTTAATTTATCCGAAACTGATAAGCAATTTAGACATTATCTTGAAGATCTTGAGAAGAAGTTAACCATTCAATAAACATTATTTTAAGGATTGATTACTGAATCGTACAGAAGCGTTGCTGCAACATTTACTTCACTTTTAAGTGTCAAAAATTCGAAATTCATTGCCGTTATTTTTCCTTGTAGTTCCTTGGAAAATTTTAAAATTGAATTAACGCAACTCAAAAAAATACACCCAAAAGCAAGTCATTTTTGTCAGGCAACGGTTATCCTTGAAAATGAAATATGTTTTCGTTCCTCTGATGATGGAGAACCCAGCGGCACAGCCGGATTGCCTATCTTAGGGCAATTAAAATCAGCGCAATTAATTCAAGTAGGTCTCATAGTTATTCGTTACTATGGCGGGACAAAATTAGGTGCAAGCGGACTGATACAAGCCTATAAAGAAAGTGCTCGACTTGTGATTGAATCAGCTGATGTTATAGTGATTGAACAAAAGATACGCTTTGAAATTCAAGGTGAATATGGAGTACTTATGGGACTCGTTAGCAGATGCGCTAAATACGATTGGAAAGCAGAAATCAAAGTTTCGGCCGACCAGCATTATCTGCTGGAAATAATAAGCTCGGAAAGTGAAAAGGACAAAGTGAATGAAATGTTATCAAAGGTTAATGATATATATTCTGAAATAATATATCTTAAGTAATATATGTGTTACAGCAATTCATCCACCTCAAGCAATCTTGAACTTTCAAAAAGATTTGAAAAGAAAACAAACCTCTTAGTTGACTACAAACCAATTTACTACAACAATGCATTTCTTTTTCCTGAATGGCGCATAATAACTTCAGAAACTGAAATTCAAAATATGCAATGGGGATTAATTCCGCACTGGTACAAGGGTACAAATTGGAAGGAAATGGCTTCAAAAACAGCAAACGCAAGGATAGAAACAGCACACGAAAAGATTTCCTTTAAATTTCTACTTTCAAAACAAAGATGTATCATCCCCTCTAATGGTTTTTTTGAATGGCAACATGTAGGAAAATTGAAGCGTCCATATTTTATTTATCCAACACAAGAAAGCATCTTTTCTATGGCTGGAATTTATGACGAATGGACCGATTTATCAACAGGAGAAATCAAGAAAAGTTTTAGTATTATTACCACCGAAGCGAATGAATTACTTGCCGAAATTCACAATATGAAAAAACGCATGCCTCTTATATTAAACAAGCAAAATGAAGCGTCTTGGCTTAATGGGGAAGCTACTTTGAATGATTTTAATCTTACTTTTGACGCTTCAAAAATGGGTCATCATAGTGTAAATACGAAGTTGCTTTTACCCGAAAATACTCATCTTTCAATTGTTCAGCAAAAATATGTTGATAACAATGATATACAAGTAAGTCTCTTCTGACCATTTGGGTATTATTTTTGTCTTACATTTAAACTATGTTGCGCAAATTTATTTTTCCAATTATTGTCATTTCCCTCTTGAGTTCATGTATTGAACTTATAGATGATATTACCTTACATAACGATGGCTCAGGAACTTTCAAATATTCTATCAATCTAAGTTCAAGTCGATTAAAGGTTAATTCTATTTTAGCACTTGATTCTTTAGATGGGAAAAAAGTTCCATCGATGGGGGAGATTAAAAATAAAATTAGTGCTTTCACAACTGCATTAAAAAGTCAAAATGGATTGAGCAATGTACGATCTGAATTTGACGAAGCCAATTTAATATTAAAACTATTTGTAGATTTTAAAACTGTTGGCCAATTAGAACAAGGGATAAAAAATTCAATAATAGCGGTAAGCAAAGAAAAAAGCAGCTATGAACTCAACGAAAGTTGGATTGCTTGGGATGGGAAAACTTTAAAACGAAGCGTTCCATTAACCGCATTTAAAAGAAGTAATGAAATGACAAGCAGTGATGTAGATTTATTGAAGACAGGAACTTACACTTCCATCAGCAGATTTGACAGAAGTATTGACCGAACTGAAAATGTAAATGCAAAATTAAATCCAAGCAAATTAGCTTGTATGCTGAAGGTAAATACATTTGATCTTAGAAATAACAATAAACTCATTGAAAATAGCATTACCCTTATTCCTTTTAAAAATAAATAATATCCCCATGAAGCAAGTTGTCCTATTGCCACTACTCTTTATAATTATTGGCTCAAGCATATTGGCTCAAAAATCAGAGTCTCTTATTCCAAAAGAAGCCGTTACTGTATTTAGCTTGAATAACATCTCGCTATTGCAAAAAATCTCAATGGATGAATTAATTACTTACGATTTTATGGAAGAAGTGCATCAAGAATTATTTGATGGTTCAACCAATGGGAAATCATTAAAAGATGCAGGTATTGATTTTGGGCAAAGATTAAATGTGTTTTACGGAAAGAGCAGTGATTATGAAATATCAGGTTTTACCTTAGGCGTATCTGACCAGAAACAACTGTTTGAAGTATTTGATGATTTTGAACAATTACAGAGCAAATACAAGGACGTTAGCATTTATGGATCGTTCTTTAACAACTTAATCCTTCATGAAAAATCTGCAATATTAATTCGAGTTGAACCCTCAATGGAATCAATAGACAAGCAAACTGATTCTATATGGTATGCAAGAGGAAATGGAAATCCATATGGAGATGATTTTTATTATAATGAGGATATATTAACGGAAGATATTTATCTAGAAGAAGACTCAACGACTCAAGAAACTTGGCTTTTACCAGAGGCTTCTGATGATCCAAACGAAAAAAATTATTATGAACTTAGAGATAGTGTTCAAATAACATTACAAAACAAGTTGTTGGAAGGAATACTAGACGATTTATTTATTAAGCATCTTAATTTAACCACAGAAGACACGCGTTTCAAAGAACAAATGTCGCATACATCTGAAGGTACATTTTATCTTGATAATTCTAGAAATTTTGAGCAAGCAAAAGGCCTATGGTATTTTCAAACAGTCTTGCCTAGTCTTTACCAAGATATTAGAGAATTATACACAGGCAATGTAATTCTTGGCGACTGGTTTTTGAAAGACAATACCATTGAATTTGCACTTGAAGCAAGATATGGTGAAAAACTAGGTTCAATTTATGAAGAATTGAATGACGCTAAGTTTGACAATCATGTCATTCCTTATATTCATAAAGACAACTCTGCTTTTTTTACCTACAATGTAAATATGAGACAAGCCTACGAAAAAGCATATGAAGTAATTATTCCAATTCTTTCCTCAGAGAAAAATTCTGATATTTCCATGAATGTTCTAACGATCGAATTATTAAATGAATTCATCAATAAAGATGCATTATTTGGGACTTACAAGGGAAGTATGTTTGGCACTTTCAATGGAGTAAAGAAAATTAAAACTAAAAAAATAGAGTATTACTACGACGAAGAAACATTTGAATATGGGGAGAAAGAAACTGAAGCAACGGAGGATATGCCAATATTCACTTTAGGTTTTTCTATTGACCGTAAAGACATTCCAGAATTAATATTAAAACATCTTAGTAAACTTACCAGCTTGTTTGAACAACATGAAAACTACTGGAAATTTAATAATGCCATTTTAGATGCTGCTCCCTTATTTATGATCAACAGAAATGGCTTATTCATTTTAACGAATGATGAAGATTTAGCGTTAAATCATGTCGATGGTTATGGAAAAGATGCTTTGTCAAAAAAGACGGCTCGATCATTAAAACATGATGGATTCATGAATGGATTCGTGGATATCTCGGGTACTTTAAATCGTTTCCCAAGTGATCTTTTAAATCAAAGACAGTCTGATATGGTAAATGCTTTGAAAGGGAAATCTGGTAAATTATATTTAAAATCAACCAAAACATCAAAGAACAATACTAATTTTCTATTGACGTATACATTTCTTGGAGAAGACAAATCAGGAAAACATATGCTAGATTTAATCAATACTATGTATATTTTCTCAAAGTAGATTAATGTATAAGAAATCATTTGTCATCATTGTCTTAGCGCTAACTTTAGCGGGTTTTTTATTTTTCATGCCTTATTTTTTTGCAAAAAAAACTCCTGCAAGAATGATTGATAGGCTTCCTAATTCTGATTTTATTGGGCAAACTGACCTCCTTAACCTAGCGAAGGAAACAAGTGGGATGCTATATCATTTTAAAATCCCTTTTAGAGACCTAGGGTCTGCAGAATTTATTTTGGGACAAGGGAAAATTTATGGTCTAGATTTACAAAAGCCAGTGTATTTGTTTGGCAACACTAACGGAGATATAGGCGCTATGATTTCTTTAAGTGACAGCAGCAAGACAAGGCAAGCAATTGATAAAATAAGAAAAAAAGCAGTTTTATCTGACTCCTCTAATAAAAACCATGTTATATATTATCTACCAGAAATAAAACTCTATCTACATTTCGGACAGCAATATCTATTACTCTATAAAGGAGATTCTTTTAGAAAAATACAAAAACGTGTAAGCGAGGCGAAATTCTTAAACGTAAGTCCATTATGGAAATCATATTTATCTAAAAAAACATTTAAGAAAGAACATTTAGTGATTTATTCAGAATGGTCCGAGATCAAGAAAGCAGGTCTAGATTATGTGATGTTGGCCCATGACAGCGACTCATTGAATCTCGAAATGAAATATTATTTGAGAAAAAATAAAGGTTTTAATTTCAAACCTAACACGAATGGTTTAGGTTTTGCAGAGGCAGAGCAGGCTGATAGATCAATTAATATTCATATGGATGTTTCGAAATTTAAAAATTCAACTAACGACCCACTGAAAAGTCTTCTCATAAAATTGGGTAAAAAAATAAGCTTTCCAACGCAAGCGTTTTTTGATTCTTGGGGTGGTGATCTATCCTTTTTTGAGGGAGGAAAACAAATGGCCAAAGAACGCATCATCGTATCTGAATTGGATGAAGACTTTAATGTTACAGAGGTAGTAAAATATCAAGATGTCATTGTACCAGGTTATTCTGTATCATTTAATACCAATGACAAGGGTGAAATATTTTTCAATCAATTGTTTAAAAAAGGATTGTTACGAAAAGATGAAGGAGGATATCGATTTTTGTTCTCCCCTTTATTAAAGATGGAAAAAAAAGATGGGTACTATCAATTTTATTCTGGGCAGCACGCTCCAAAAATGATTAATTCTTTGGATAATAAACTTAACTGGAAATTTAAGGGTACATCTTACTTATTTCAATTAGACTCCATTAACAGAAAGGAAATTTTTGGGACAGTTCGTTTTCCTGCTCTTAAACTATATAAGAAACTTAAGATCAAGTCTAGTTCCTAATCAATCGGAATTGCGAGTTGAAATTGCGCTTCATTATCTTTAATCCAATGGAGTAATTCTGTAATTTCTTGGAGATCATTTGACGTTACCAATTGGGTGCGATATTCTTTAAAATGAGCAATTCCTTTAAAATAATTGGTATAATGTCTTTTCATTTCAGCTAAAGCCAGATTGATTCCTTTCCATTCTACACTCATCATGAGGTGATCTAAGGTTGCCTCAACCCTATCTTTAATACTTGGTGCTGCAAGATGATTTCCAGTTGCCATAAAGTGCTTCACCTCATTAAAAAACCAAGGATTACCGATACTCGCTCGACCAATCATAATACCATCAACACCATAACGATTTTTATATAATTGCGCCTTTTCAGGAGTGTCAATATCTCCATTTCCAAAAATTGGTATGTGCATCCTTGGATTGTTTTTCACCTCACCGATGAGCGTCCAATCGGCATCACCTTTATACAATTGAACACGAGTACGACCGTGAATTGAAATCGCTTCCACACCAACATCTTGTAATTTTTCAGCAGTGCTCACAACAAATTTTGTTTTGTCATCCCAGCCCAAACGCGTTTTTACCGTTACCGGAATATTGGTGGCTTTTACTATTTCATCCGTCATGCGAATCAGCTTTGGAATATCTTGCAACATTCCAGCGCCTGCACCTTTGCAAGTAACTTTCTTAACGGGACAACCGAAATTAATATCTATAATGTCTGGATTGGTTTTTTCTATAATCTTAGTTGCCTCACGCATACTATCTATATCATAACCAAAAATCTGAATGCCAACAGGGCGTTCGTAAGCATAAATATCCATTTTCTGAACACTTTTTGCCGCATCTCTAATTAATCCTTCAGAAGATATAAATTCAGTATACATTAGATCGGCTCCATGTTTTTTACACAAAGCTCTAAAAGGTGGATCGCTTACATCCTCCATTGGAGCAAGTAAGAGTGGAAATTCACCTAATTCAATATCTCTAATTTTTACCATTAGCCCAAATTTGGAAATTGAGCGTAAACATCCTTGAGGTATTTTTTTAATTCTTGCTCGTTTTCTTTCTTCAATACAAGGAGAATATTGTCGGATTCAACAACAATCATACTTTCTAATCCATCAAGAACCACTAATTTTTCTGACGGGACATGAACTAAACAATCTTTAGAATTATACATCAATACTTTTGATCCTACTACTGCATTGTTATTCGAATCTTTATCTATGTGATCGGTCAAACTCCCCCAAGTACCTAAATCACTCCAATCGAAATCTGCTAGCACTACTGAAACATTTTTTGCATGTTCCATGATAGCAAAGTCAATAGAAATGTCTTCGCATTTTTGAAAAGCATCCAAAACAAAACTCTTTTCGTTTTGGGCAATATACATTTGATCATTAGCACAAAAGAGATCAAATAATTGTGTTTGGTACTTTTTAAATGCATTAATGATTGTTGATGCCTTCCAAATAAAAATGCCCGCATTCCAATAATAATTTCCAGCATCAAGGAATTCTTGAGCCGTTTCAATATTTGGTTTTTCTCTGAATTGTAAAACCTTATTTACACTTCCGGGAGTTTTATTGGCCTCGTTGTCAAATTCAATATAACCATAACCTGTATCAGGGCGTGTTGGATGAATACCAAGTGTTACCAATTGGTCCTCATCTACAGCAGTATCCACAGCTGTATTTATTAACTCACAAAAACGATTGGTATCTATAATTAAATGATCAGAAGGTGCAATAATTAATACTGCCTCTTTATTTTTTGCATAAATCTTAGCGGACGCATAAGCAATACAAGGTGCAGTATTTTTCCGTAAAGGCTCACAAATTACTTGAGATGCAGTAAGTTCAGGTAATTGGTGCAATACCAAGTCGAGATAATCTTCATTGGTTAAAATATAAATTTGATCATCTGGACAAATCTTCTGCATGCGCTCAAAACTTAAACGAAGCAATGATTTCCCAATTCCCAGTACATCTAAAAATTGTTTGGGGTAACTTGATGTGGACTTGGGCCAAAATCGACTTCCTACACCACCTGCCATTATTAGGCAATATTTATTATTCATCATAATTCAATTATAGTAACTTTTGCTAATGCATGCACTAAATAAATTTTTCCGCTACTTGTTTCTTGACATTCATAGCGGGTTCTGCGCTTGTTTAATTTCACAAAATGTTTTCCGTTGAGTACAAAGGTAGTGTTTTTGGATATTTGTTCTAAACATAGCAATGGTTCTTCCTCCTTTAAGTCGTATTGATACAATGCTCTACTCAAGTGTATGTCTGAGCAAGAAGATGCTTTGGTATTGGTCAAGGAACGCATTAAGGCATCTTCAATATCTTTTGGCAAGTGCTTACTATCAATAATGGGAATCAATAAGTTTCTATAGGCTGATTTCCATTCTTCACCATGAGGTTGAACTCTATTATTATAATTTAAATAGGTATGATAATGAGCGAATTCATGCAATGCCGTAATCAAAAAAGCATAGGGATTTAAGTCACCATTTACGGTAATAATTGGCTTCGGAAGATCGCTGCCATAGCGGAAATCACCTAATTTAGTTTTTCTACCTCTTACCACCTTAAACTTAACATTGGTTCCAATCAATAAATCTGCCAGCATAGAAGCAAATTCTATGGGGACATATTTTTTAAAAATTTCGGAATATGAAGTTCTTTTATCCATGGTTTATAGGATGTAAAAATATAAAAGTAAAAGTACCATAGAACAATGCAGTGAAAATAATCCTTAATTTAGCAGTATGAAAATGTTGGGAAACATAGGTAAGTATTTCTTAATGATGAAGGTAGTTTTTACCAAACCCAAAAAATGGTTGATTTTTTGGCGCCTTTTATTCAATGAAATTCAATTGATTGGTATCAATTCGATTCCAATTGTAATTCTAATGTCTTCCTTTATGGGGGGCGTTATTGCGTTACAAACAGCATCAAATATGTCAAGCCCACTTTTACCAGCCTATACCGTAGGATATATAACGCAATCAAGTACTATTCTTGAATTCTCTCCCACAATTATTTCACTCATATTAGCAGGTAAAATTGGATCAAATATAGCTTCTGAAATTGGCACGATGCGTATTACCGAACAAATCGATGCACTTGAAATTATGGGCGTTAATTCCTTGAACCATTTGGTTTTGCCAAAAATAATTGCAGCAATTGCATTTTTTCCGATTCTTGTTATTTTTTCAATGTTCATGAGTCTTATGGGAGGTTATTTCGCATTAGTATTGTCTGATTTAACGAGCACAGAAACTTATATTTTGGGCATTCGTGCTTTTTTCGAGGTAGGAAATATTTATTATGCACTGACCAAAACAGTCGTATTCGGTTTTATAATAGTTTCTGTCTCTTCCTTTTATGGGTATTATGCAAAAGGTGGAGCCTTGCAAGTAGGTGAATCATCTACAAAAGCAGTTGTTGCAAGTATGGTAAGTATATTAATTGCAAATTTCATTTTGACACAAATGATTTTATTATAATGATTGAAGTAAAAAATATCAATAAATCATTTAAAGGACAGCAAGTTCTATTTGACATTTCCTCCACATTTCAAAAAGGCAGGGTCAACTTAATTATTGGTCAATCTGGACAAGGTAAATCAGTTCTTGCCAAATGTATGGTTGGCTTACATGAAATTGACAATGGCCAAATATTTTTTGATGGTAGAGATTTTGCCGCTATGGATAGAATTCAAAAAACGCAAATTCGTCAAGAAATTGGAATGTTGTTTCAAGGTTCTGCTCTATTTGACTCCCTAACGGTTGAACAAAATGTCATGTTTCCACTGACGATGTTTACCAATATGACCAATAAAGAAATGCAAGACCGTGTAGATTTTTGTTTAGACCGCGTTAACTTAAGTGGGAAGAATAAATTATTTCCTTCAGAATGCTCGGGAGGTATGCAAAAAAGAGTGGGTATTGCTAGGGCCATTGCAATGAATCCTAAATATTTGTTTTGTGATGAACCAAATTCTGGTCTAGATCCTATTACTTCCATTTTAATAGATAAATTAATTAAAGATATTACTTACGAATACGATATCACAACCATCGTAATTACGCACGATATGAGTAGTGTAATGGAAATAGGCGATCATATTCTATTTATTCATAAAGGCAATAATTGGTGGGAAGGGGATCGCGATTCAATAATAAGCACTGAAAATCCAGAGATCATTAATTTTGTTTATGCTTCTGAATTCATGAAAAAAATTAGGACATCGATGCAAGAAAAAAAACACATATAGCACCCTTAGTTGCTTGTATTTTTTAAAAATAGCATTATCTTTGCATCCCTATTCAAAAGAACGCTTTTGAATTTAGAAGAACAATTAGTTCGTTTTTCTTTTGAAATCCATGCGGATGTGGTGAAATTGGTAGACACGCCAGACTTAGGATCTGGTGCCGAGAGGTATGCGGGTTCGAGTCCCTCCATCCGCACTATTAGGTCTCGCCTTTAAAAAGCGAGGCCTTTTTTATTTACACTAATTAAAGTTTATAAGAATGATTATTACTAGAGAAAATATAGATGCTTTGAATGCAACCCTGCAAGTAAAAATTACTTCAGACGACTATTCGAACAAAGTTAAAAACGCTTTAGAAAAATATCGTAAAACAGCAAAAATACCTGGGTTTCGCCCTGGAAATATTCCAATGGGAATGATTCAAAAACAATATGGTAAGACCGTTTTAGCTGAAGAGTTAAATAAATTAGCAAATGATGGTGTCTATAATTTCATTACAGAAAATAAAATTGAAATACTTGGAAATCCAATTCCAAAAAGTGATGCAGAAGTAAAAGGAGATTTCAATGCACCTAATGATTTTGAATTTACTTTTGAAATTGGATTGTCACCAACAATTGATATTTCCAAAGCTATGAATGGTAAATTTGATTACACTACCATTAAAGTAGATAGCAAGCTAATCGATCAACAAGTGGAGGACTTAAGAAGACGTTATGGTAAATTATCTTCTGTAGAAACTGCCGAGGATAAAGATATGATCTTGGGAGTGTTTAATGAATTGGAGGCAGACGGATCAAAGAAAGAAAATGGAATAAGTAATAGTACCACGATATCACTAGAATTTTTAAAAGAAAAGAGTGCAAGTAACTTACTTCTTGGGAAAAAAATAGGAGCTACTTTTGAGTTAGATCCCACTGCTGTTTCTAAAGATGCAAAAGATAAATCTACTTTATTAGGAATCAGTGAAGAGGCTGTTGCAGAATTAAACAGTAAGTTTGAATTCACCATTACGGATATCAAACGCATGGAAATGGCTGAAATGAATTCGGAATTATTTGGTAAACTTTTTCAAGAAGGCGAAGTGAATTCTGAAGAAGATTTAAGGAATCGTGTGAAAACCGATATGGAACAAATGTTCTCTAAAGATGCAGATAAGTTATTGACAAGAAATGTATTCAACACCATCATGGAAAAAACTAATGTTGATTTCCCTAGTGCTTTCTTGAAAAGATGGATCCGAATGACGAATGAAAAGCCAGTTACGGAAGAGGAAATTGAACAAGATTTTGAGGCTTATTTACAATCTTTGAAATGGCAAATGATTCAAACTAAAATATTCAAGGATAATGATATTCAATTATCTCAAATAGAAGTTATTGAACATACTAAAGAATTACTTAGAGGAAATTATGCTCAATACGGTATACCAGCACCCGATGATAAAGAATTGATAGAGACAGCTGCTCGTTTATTGCAAAATAAAGAACAAGCTAACGGAATTTATGATCAATTAGCAGAGCAAAAATTAACTAATTTCTTTAAAGCAAATGTGACTTTAAATAATAAGTCTATATCCTACGATGAATTTGTTGCATTAGCAGGTAAATAAAATAATTGATTGTTTTTGAAGAGGGCTTCTGCCCTCTTTTTTTGTTCCATATTTTTAAATTGTTATCATAAGATAATGTTTGTTAAAGGAATTTGAAAAAATAAGGTAAATTGAATAGCGTTTCCTATTTTTGTACCAGTAAAAAATTCACAAATTAAAAAATATAAAATGTCGACACTAGTAGGTAAAAAAGCTCCATCTTTTAGCGCAGCAGCGGTAGTTAATGGTGGTCAAGTGGTTCCTAATTTTTCATTGGACCAGTTTAAAGGAAAGAATCATGTCTTATTCTTTTTTTATCCAAAGGATTTTACATTCGTTTGCCCTTCTGAATTACATGCATTTCAAGCAGCTTTAGGCGAGTTTGAAGCAAGAGGAGTGAAAGTTGTTGCTTGTTCAACTGATACTGAAGAATCACATTGGGGCTGGTTACAAGTTCCAAAAAACAAAGGTGGAATTGAAGGAGTAATGTATCCAATTGTTGCAGATAGTTCTAAAACAATTTCTGAAGCATATGGTGTTTTAGATGGTGAATATGATTATGATGCTGATGGTAATTTATTTGCTACTGGTCAAATGATTGCTTACAGAGGTCTTTTCTTAATCAATAAAGATGGAATCGTTATGCATCAGTTGGTAAATGCTCTTCCTCTAGGAAGAGATGTTAATGAAGCATTAAGAATGGTGGATGCACTTCAATATTTTGAAGAAAATGGTGAGGTTTGTCCAGCGAATTGGCAAAAAGGTGATGCGGGAATGAATGCTTCTTTTGATGGAGTTGCTGATTATCTTTCCAAGCACTAAGTAAATTATTATTACTTGAAAGCCCTGAATTAAATACTAATTCAGGGCTTTTTTATGATACATTTGTTTCCTAATTAACATTCAATGCGCACTTTAATTTTAAGTATAGTATTCTTCACCTCTATTTCATTTAGTTTCTCACAGTTAAACTATACGGAATCTGAAATTCAAAAAACTGCTCTTTTAGTCAAAAATATCCCTAAAGCAGCACAGCGAAATACAGCATCCTTAGTAAGTGAAATTAATAAAATAGGCAAGACGGAACGCATCAAAACACTTGCGATTTACGAATGGATAACACATAATATTTCTTACGACACCAAAGCATTGGTGAAGAATAATCTACAACAACTAAGTGCTGATGAAGTTATTAAGTCGCAGGCAGCAGTTTGTTCTGGATATGCTGCAGTTTTCAAGGCACTGGCTACAGGACTTGGGCTTGAATGTGAACTTATTGAAGGATATGCAAAGGGATATGGCTATGAACAAGGAACTATAATTGAAGAAACCAACCATGTTTGGAATAAAGTAAAAATTGATGGGCAGTGGTATTTAATTGATGCCACATGGGGAGCTGGAAGCGTTAGAGAGGCCTCAGGAAAACTAATTTTTATTTCTGCGCCAAATTTGGATTGGTTTATCTTAGATCCACTCGTTTCCATATATTCTCATTTTCCGGTAGAAAACAAAAATCAACTTATTGAAGTCCCACTTACCAAAGTTTTATTCGATAAACTACCTAATCTGGATCCTATATATTTTAGTAGTGGCTTTCTAAATAGTGTTGAAATAATGGCTGTCTTTAAGAAAAGCACTACGTATTCACCTCCAAAATTATATAATTTAAATATCCCATTAAAAATTACAGAAGCACCAAAAACTAATAAATTAAGCAAGAAAGATTCTCTTCATTTTGAAATTCAATCCTCTGAAATAAAGAAATTATACCTGATGATAGATGATGTAGTCCTTGGGGAATTTAAAAAAAATGGGGAGCTTTTTACTTATCTTGGAGCACCTTACAAATCGGGAGTACTGGAAATTATTGCAGATTTACCCGCCGAAGAGAGGCTTGTGCTTTTAGAATACAATCCATAAGTAATAAAGGTCTTTTATTATTTTGAATTGAGATGATTGACCGCATTTTCAATGGAATCAAATTTAAATTTAAATCCAGCTTTGACTATTTTTTCGGCTGAAACTTGACTTCCTTCCAAAATAACGATAGACATTTCTCCAAAAATTAATTGTAAAATAAATTTTGGGACATTGGGTAAGTAAATGGACTTATGCAATCCCTTCGCTATCGCTTGCATCATGTGCAAATTGGTGATTTGTTGAGGAGCAACACCATTAAAAATGCCGTGTTGACTCGTGTCGTCAAGAACAAATTTGAACATTCGAACCAAGTCCTGAATATGTATCCATGGCATGTACTGTTTTCCACTTCCTACAGCTGAACCAAAACCAAATTTTATAAGTTGACTTAAACTTTTATATACTCCTTCATTTCTCTCCAAGATTACGCCACTACGAATAATAGCAGTTCGTTTTGCAATATGCTCTGTTTCAAACGCCTGGCATGCCTGCTCCCACTCAACGCAAACATCAGCTAAAAAATCATTCCCTTTTGGACTTAACTCGTCAAATTTCGCATTGGAAGTAACCGTCCCGTAGTATCCAACGCCTGAAATTGAAATAAATGATTCAATCACTTGATGATTCTTGCTCAGTTCTTTTCTAATAAGATTTGCTCCATCTACCCTGCTTGATAAGATGAGATTTTTTCTTTTATTATTCCAACGCTTATTACCAATGGTCGCTCCTGCAAGATGAATAATGTGATGGACACCCACTAATGCTTCTGGATCAATAAAATTCTGACTAGGATCCCAAAAAAATTCATTAGGTTTTGATTTACCTCTACTCAAAAATCTAATATCATAATCATTTGATAAATGGGACGCCAATGCTTTGGCTAACATTCCATTTGCTCCTGTAATTAGTACGATTTTTTTCATCTGAAAAGTAAATTGAATATGTCTATTACATTACAAAATTACCTTATTTTGGGTAAGTTGTAGAGGAAAAACATCTAAAATAGGATTTGGTTCTATCTATCTTGTGACAATTTCATAATATAATAACATCAGACAGCGTAAGAATCAATTTCTTGAATTAAATTTGCAAAAGTATTTGGCATTATAATCCTTGCGGTGTTCTCAGTAACACCAAAACTGATGTCGGATTGAAAGTCAAAGGTGAACTATGATTAAGTTTTTCTGGTTGATTGCATTACTTGCTTTTGGATCATTGAACGCACAACAATTAATTATAAATGAGATTTCACAGGGCACCGGGTCTAGCGAATATGTAGAATTCGCCGTGATTGGGGTTCCTACTTGCATTACACCCGTCCCAACTTTAGACCTTAGGAATGTAATCCTTGATGATAACAACGGTTATTTTGCTCCTGGAAGCGGTACTGGTATTGCACCTGGAGCGGTTCGTTTTGCTAACATTCCTTTTTGGCAAAATATTCCACAGGGAAGCTATATTGTGATTTACAATAATACGAGCCCAAATACCAGCTTACCTCCTGACGACACTTCTTTAATTGATGGTAATTGCAGACTGATAATTCCTGCTAATTCAAATCTTTTAGAAAAAACTACTGTAAGTCCAACAACAACCAACAGCGCTTATCCGCCCAACGGATCTTGGATTACAGGAGGATCTTGGTCAACACTTGCTATGGCCAATACAGACGATTCATTTCAAGTTCCTAATATTCCTGCCAACGGCCTTCCTTTTCACAGCGTGAGTTGGGGAAATAATACACAAAATACACTTGTATATTTTGCTGGATCGGCAGCGAGTAAAGTATTTTCTTTCACCAATAATACCTCCAACAACTGGAATTTAACCGCCAATTGGACCAGTGCAGATATCAGTACAGCGCAAACGCCAGGTGCAGCTAATAATGCAGCCAACGACGCATGGATTGGAAGTATGAATCCACTCTGTAGCATAAATCCTGGCATGACTTTGAGCGCAACAATGGTCAATGAAACTTGCGTGAACACTTGTGATGGTTCCATTGCATGCAATGTTAATAATGGAGTTGCTCCATATACCTATTCTTGGTCCAATGGAGCGAGTAATCCTAGCATCAGTGCTTTGTGTCCAGGCACTTATACACTAACCGCTACTGGAGCCAACGGATGTTCGGTTATTGAAAGCTACACTATTTTAGCAGGAACGGTAGTGGCAAATGCGAATATACTCCCGGCTGGACCATTTACGGTTCTCGACCCCTTGCAAGCTTTACAAGTAGCAACTGCGGGTGGGACATGGAGTTCAAGTTGCGGAACTTGTGTTTCCAGTACAGGAGTATTTAATCCTCAACTTGCAGGTCTTGGGACTTGGCAAGTTTGTTATTCTGTGGGGACAGGAACATGTGCTGCAACACAATGCATTTCAATTATCGTTAACAGTGGATGCGTTCCTCAAATCACAACCGAGAACCTAAATATTTGTCCTGAAGATTCTGTTCAAATTTTTGGAACTTGGGAACATATATCAGGAACTTATTCTGCTTCACTCATTGATGTTAATCAGTGTGACAGCACTCATATTGTCAACTTAAATATTTTCAATGTTTGGCCATTAAATGAAACGATAGAGCTTTGCGAAAATGATTCCATTATCATATTCAACCAGTGGGTAGATTCCACCTCGACACTTATACAGCAAGAACAGAACACTATGGGCTGTAATTTTATACATACAGTGGAAGTAATACAAAAGAATTGTGATATTGAAGAACCTTTGATCTACATACCCAATTCATTTACCCCAAATGCAGATTTATTAAATGATGATTTTGAAATCATCATTCAGGGAGGAACAATAGAACGAGGTTATATTATGAATAGATGGGGCGAGGAAATTTTTACTTTTTCTCCAACGCAGTTAAAGTGGGATGGATTAGACCAAAAAACCAGACAACCCGTTCAAGATGGAATCTATACTTATTTAGTCTATTTTTATCCAGACAGCCAAGTGAGGGAAGTTCACCATGGATTTGTGTGCGTAATCAGATAATAGCTGAGTAAGAGCCTATTTAATTACTGCGCAATAAACAAAAAAATCCTACTCAATTACTAAAGGATAATCCTCCACCTCTCCATATGAATCACTCTCAAAACATGGGTCACTACTAATCGTACTTCCTGCCCTTACAATAAATCTGGCAAAATATTCACCTGCAACTGCATTAGAAGGAACGGTTATTGACTTCGTCATATTAGTGAAATTGATGTTACTAGAAACTAATGTGCTTTCATCCGAATCTAAAAAGTCACCATCACCATTCCAATCAAAATAAGCGTAGACACCAACAGCTGGACTGGTTGTTTGAAAGTTAACCAGCAGATCATAGGCCTGTCCTTTTTTAACTTTGATAATCTTGTCTTTATAAAAATTATTTGGACCTGTTCCCAAGGTATTATTGGTCATGCCTGCCATTGAAACTTGGGTGAAAAAATCCTCACTTGAATTATAAAAAGTTATGACACAAGGTAATTTTTTTACATTCCAAGTAAAGTCATCTTTAGTACAACCGAACAAAATTAATATAGAAAGAAAAGCGATATTGCGTGTGATTGAATTCATAATTAAAATTTTGATAATTTAACATCGATTGGAGCTTGCTTAAGGTTTTTTCTATAGTAGGCCGATTTTTTAATATTGCCAAATCCTTTTACTAAAGACCAAGTGAAATCATAAACATAAGCAATACCAACAGCACCTATACAGACCATAAATAATTTTCGATCTGCATTAACAGCATCATAAGCTTCACTTGCGACACTTTGACTTTGCGCTTCTTGATATGCTTTATAATCTATTTTCTCCAGAACTTTTGTAGCACCTGCCATAGATAAAGATAAGAGATAAGCGAATCCTGTTAGATATCCATTTTCACCACTTGAAACCTTACTTGCGCCCCATCCTGGCAATATCAAAGAACAAAATGCATATTGTGGACCTGCATTCAGCTTATAATCAATAAGTCGGATGTCTTTATCAGCTTGCTGATTACCATCAATTTTCAAAACTTTAGATTTTACATCAAAAGTGAAATTGCCATATTTATAGGATTGGGCATTGATGTAATCCTTAAAATCGCTTGAATTAATTTTAAAATATTTGTCAACCCCATTGATCCCTTTACCATCTGAAACCATATACTCATCAGATGAATTCCAATTGGCATCAATGGTAAAACTATCGTGAGAATTAACATAATAGCTAAATTTCTTGGATGGCGATAAGGTTTTAGAAGTTAGAATATTGCTTATCTTCTTCATTACCACTTCATTATTCAGACCTTCAATTCTAGAATTATTTATTCCATTGGTATCAAACTGAATAGAAACCTTAAATTGGTAGGAGCCTTCTGGAGTATCATTAATTTCATTATTCAAAAGATTTGTGATTTCTCTTTTAAGGTTGTTTAAGCTATTGCTATTTTCTTCGCGATAAACATAACCTGTACCGGATCTAATGGAGAAAAATCTAGCGATTTCGTTCGACTTTTGATTAGCATCTACATGATTAGGATCCAACTTAAGCACTTCTTTGAAATAATTTTGTGCTTCGTATAGTTTATTAGATTTATAAAATTCAAGAGCCTTAGAATGTGTAAGTTCAATTTTTCTTTCAAGTTCAATTTGCGCTTGTCTGATCCTTTCTTGTTCGATTTCCTCTTGTTCTAATCTCAATGCCTCCAATCGAGCTCGCTCTTGTTCTTCTCGCTCTTCTGCAATTTGTTGAGGAGTCTTATAAAATTTTACATCCAAAATTTCAGAACCCCATGACATGCCTTCAAAACTTCTATAATATCGTAGTATTCTTCGATTAGAAAGCGCAATTGCTGGTGTTTTACCTAATTCATAACCTTGAATATTAACCTTAAAAGTTTGAATTTTATTATGTTCGTAATACTCACCTTCATCATCATAAACCCAAACCCTCATCTTAATTTCTTTAATTAGATAAGGTGAATTATTTTGGATATCAATTTTAAATGATTTGAGTGAATAACCATCACTCCCATATTCCCATCTTGCCATATTTGCTGACGGATATTCTTGACCGTAAGCAATTGAAACGAAGAATAATAGAATTATAAGTAAGTATCTTGACATAACTATTAAATTAATTTGATTACGAAAATATTAAAAAGTTCGATGCGAATTAAAATACCAACCTATAAATTTGGCATTTGTGACTACTTGAAATAACTTAGAACATGTTGAAGGAGGAGTTAATTTGAATTATTGAATGAGAGTATACATAAAGCAATCCTATATAAGAGCGAGAAAGAGTCCCGAAAAATCGGGAGAAAATGATCTAAAACAAAAACGAGAATGACGCTTTCGCTCTCATTCTCGTTTTGTTTTGTGGTGCCTCCAGGAATCGAACCAGGGACACAAGGATTTTCAGTCCTTTGCTCTACCAACTGAGCTAAGGCACCGCTCGTTGTGGGTGCAAATTTAATACTTTTTTGGTTTATTGCAAGTGAAATCTTGTTATTATGACAACTTTTTCATGAACGCTGATTAAAATCTTGTTTTTTTCTTTTTGTAATGATTTAACAAGTTTAATGCAGTCTGAACGGCAGATGCGCTTATCTTTGTTGCCTATGAAGGATATTATTCATTGTATTGATGCCGGAAATACCGCGATTAAATTAGGGGTATTTGAAAATGGAGTCCTAATTGAAAATCATCGTTTTGACGATAGAGAATCCTTATTTTCAAGTTTATCTAAAGATGCTGTAATTGCACTTGCATCGGTCAGAGACACTTCATTCACGCATAAATTAGCAGAACAATTCAATGTAAGTGTTTTAGACAATACGCTTAGAACGCCCTTTCAAAATCATTACCAAAGCGCAGGCTTAGGAATGGATCGCTTGTGTAATGTTGCTGGAATGTATGCGCAACTTTCATCCGAACAGAACAATGGTTTGTCCATTGACATTGGGACTTGTATCAAATTTGATTTACTTGACGGTAAGCGAGGTTATCTAGGTGGCTCAATTTCTCCAGGAGTAAGAATGCAATTAAAAGCATTGAATGAGCACACTGCCAATTTACCTTTACTAGAATTTCCTAAAGAATCCCCCAGTTTATATGGCAATACTACTGAACTTAGTATGCTTTCTGGTGTAATTGGAAACTTGAAAGGTGAAATAGCATGGCGCATCGCCCAATATGAGCATGAATTTCCTAATTTAAATATCTATGTGAGCGGTGGAGACGCTTCTTATTTTGATTTAGCACAAAAAAACAACATCTTTGCAGACGAAAACTTAACTTTAAAAGGAATCCACGAAATCTATAAATTTAATGCGTAATTTTTTCAATCTATTCATTCTTACTCTTGCATTTGGCGCTCAAAGTCAAACCATGACCACCC
This sequence comes from Crocinitomicaceae bacterium, assembly GCA_044339115.1. Taxonomy (GTDB): domain Bacteria; phylum Bacteroidota; class Bacteroidia; order Flavobacteriales_D; family Crocinitomicaceae; genus UBA952. The sequence continues at coordinate 45,446 of JBIIWA010000002.1, read as the reverse complement.
ACCCGATATCATACTATGGAATTGGTGAAATGGGACAGCAGTCACATTCAATATACGATGCTATAGGGAGATCTTATGTTTCTTATTTTGATTCTTCGCAATTAAATATTTATAATCCTTCCACTTATTCCAATCTCACAACAGGGAATACCTTATTGTCTGTTGGAATTAACGCGAGAGCCTCTCAATATTCACAAGATGCTGCTAAATCGAATCAGATTTTTGCATTAGCTGATCATTTTGCCCTTGGATTTAAAATGAAAAAAAGAATGGGTTTAGCCTTTGGCTTAAAACCATATGCTAAAAGAGGCTATGCTTTTTCAGAAACAATATATACCGGTCTAGACTCCCTGCAGTATAACTATTCTGGCAGAGGAACTGTGAGTAATTTTTTTCTTGGATTTTCTCTTGCTTTATTGCAATCTAAGAATTCATATCTCGCATTAGGCGCTAATGCAAATTATCTTTTCGGAAGTGTTTATAATGATCGATCTAGTATTTTGATTAGCAATACTTCTTATTCTGGAGGACTTAGCAGCGCCTCTTTCTTGGTTAAAGCAATTCACTTAGATTTTGGATTTTCCTACAAGCAACAAATTGGTAGACATTATCAAATGTCTCTTGGAGGCACCATAGACCCTAGTCAAAAATTGAATGCCACTTATGCAAATGCATTTTACACTTCAAATAATATGAGTGACCCCACTCAATATGACACCCTTAGCACGACAAGTTATAAAGGACATATAATTTCAGGTCTGACATATAGTTTTGGAATGAGTAATAGATTTTTCATTGATGCCTGGAAAAGAAAAGCCCGGACTTTACATCCTAACCTTATGCTCAATTTATCTTACAGTTTCAAATCTGGCTTCACACACGATTTTGACAGTATTGCCTCTTGGAATGGTGGAAATGGACAACATTTTGGAATCGGGATTCAATTTTCTCCAGAAACAAAAATTTATGAAAACATTGCAAGTTTAAAAGCTTTTGACAAACTATCCTACCGCATCGGAGCCTATCGGGATCAATTACCCTACTTTAAGGATCAGGTGCAATATATTGACAAAGGTCTGACCTTTGGAGTTGGCATTCCTGTCTTGGCACAACAATCTTTATCTACCTTAAACTTAGGGATTAGTTTAGGACAACGAGGCACTTTCTCTGCGGGGCATTTAATGGAAAGCTATGTAGGAATTAATTTTGGAGTTATTCTTTCGCCCGCTCGATTTGAACCTTGGTTTAGAAAACGAAAATTAGACTAATTGATCGCATCAGCACAAAAAATTCTAAGCGGAATACTTTTAGTTCTTTCCATAGGGCTCAACTTTTCCTGTGAAAATGATCTAAGTGCAGTTCAAAAGGTTACTTATAATCCCAAATCACCTGACGAGACTATAAAAGATTTAGAAATGATTTTTGCTGAAGCAGGATATGCTCGTGTTGAGTTGAAAACATCTCTAGCAGAAACTTATCACCATCCGGATCATATTACTAAATTGAGAGATAGTTTACGCGTAAATTTTTTCTCTGAAAAAGGTGAGATAATATCTACACTAACTGCTCTTTATGGGGAAATTAATTACAACAAAGGGGAACTTATGGTGAGAGATTCTGTTCGGCTTTACAATTACGCTAAAAAACAAACATTAGAGACAGAAGTTTTGTATTGGACTCAAAAAGACAGTACTATTTTCACTCCATCGCAAGTTATTGTCAAATCGCCTAAAGGAATTTTAATTGGACAAGGAATTAAAACCAAACAGGATTTCAGTCGCTTTGAAATTTTAAAACCTAGTGGAAGAGTTACTATTGATAAATCAGAAGAAATAAATTAAAGTTATGGGAATCTATAATAAAGTAATGAGGTATTTTTGGCTGCTGTTAAGTGTAGTCTTATTTTTAATAGTAACGGTTAAAGGAATCACCGTTGGTTTTGATCGATGGGCTTCCTATTATATAATTGTAGCTATGGCTGTAGGAATGTACTTTTTTAAAACCTGGATGATGAAACGCTTTGAGAAACATGCAGCATTTTTAGCCGAACAAGCGGCCAACAATAAAAAATAATAACCAATCAACCTTTAGATTTTTCTACCAGTATGCGATTATTTCTATCTTTTTTCATGTTATTGGTTGCGACTATTTCCTTTAGCCAACAATTTGTTCGAGGTAAAGTCGTAGATGAAAAAAATAATCCTATTCCCTTTACCAAAATTTATGTCAAAAACGCACCGGAATATCGCACCGTAAGCGATGTTGGGGGAGTATATGAACTTTCTCTAATGCCAAGTGAGTATTTTTTAATATTTAATGCTGCTGGATTTGAAGAACGCGAAACTTATATAAGTGTCAACAATTCTGATCAGCAAAAAGACATGACACTTTTCCCAAGTAAAGTGCAAGAATTTGAATCCATAGATTTTAGTGTCAAAAAAACTAATCCTGGAAGGGATATTATGTTAAAAGTAGTTGCAAAAAGAGATCAGATTAATCCATGGAATTACCCTCATTCGGTAGATGTATATATAAAAGCAAGTGAGACAATAGATTTTAAACAGAAGGACATAAAAAATAAAACCGAAATTGTTGTGGAGGATGATCCTTTAGCGGAAGAAAAAAAAGAAATCAATTTGGAAGCCAATAAGATGAACTTGGTGGAAGTTAATCTTCAAAGAAATTACATGCCTATTGGTAAGGTTAAAGAATTTCGAAATGCCTATACATTAAGAGGTAATGCTAAAACACTTTATTATACCACAACGGTTAAATCTAATTTTAACTTTTTTGAGAACTTATTACATTTAGATGATTTACACCAAACTCCGGTAAGTTCACCTATTTCAAGTCCTGGAATACTCTCTTATAAATACAAATTGGAGGCGAAATACGAAGAGAATGGCCAAATGATTTCTAAGATTAAAATCAGTCCGCGCAATACAGCTACCTCTACCTTAGAAGGCTACATCTGGGTCATTGATACTTTATGGTTGGTACAAAAATTAGAGCTGACCATGAATAAAGGAAATTTATTAATCTACGATCACTTCACCATAAAACAAACCTACTCACATCCTGGGGATTCCATTTGTGTACTTTCTGCCCAAACATTGGAATATGGTGTTAAATATAAAACGGAGACATCTACCTGTACAACAATTGCACTTTTCGATAATTACAATTTCAAACCAAAATTTAACTCAAAATTTTTCGGTACAGAATTGGCTGTGACAACACAAGAAGCCTATGAAAAAGACACAAGTTATTGGGCAGCGAATAGACCAGCGAATTTAAGCGAAGCAGAAAAACGGTTCATACTTATCAAGGACAGTATTCATGACGCTCAAAACAGGGTGGAATATTTAGATTCGGTTGATCGCATATTTAATAAAATAACTGCACTTAAAATTCTTTGGTTTGGTGTTGACCACAGAAACCGGCCCAACAAAACGCAATGGACCATTGGTTCAGTTGCGACTTTTGTGCAGCCAATTTATATAGCAGGACCGAGACTTACACCTAGTTTCGATTATTTTAAAAAATGGAAAGATGAACGCACTCTTGAATCCTACACAAGAGTTTCTTATGGATTAATCAATGGAGACATTAAAGGAGACACTTGGTGGAAATATAGATTTGACCCTTTTCATTTTGGTACTGTTCGCGCTTCTATAAATCATGATTTTGATGTAATTCGTGGCTTTGATGCCATTACACAGGTCTATAAACGAGAAAACTTTATTGAGACAACAAAACTAAGGAGTTCGTTTTCTTATGAATTATTCAATGGATTTTATTTTGGCCTAGAAACAGAATTTTCAGAAAGGAGAAGTATTGAGAATTATAAATTTGTAACGCTATTCAATAATGCAATTCCCAACAACAACCCTACAGAATTTAATACCTATCAAGCATTACTTGGAATTGCGAGCATCAGTTACACACCCTTCCAAAAATATATGCGAGAGCCCTATCGAAAAGTGCTTCTAGGTTCTGCTTATCCTACATTTTCATTATTTTACGAGAGAGGAATTCCAAAATTATTCGGAAGTGATATCAATCATGAATACATGAATTTCAACATCATGCAAACCTTTAAATTCAAAACTTTAGGAACAACAAGTTACAGGGTCGCTGTTGGAAAGTTTCTGAGTGCAAAAATTCTGAGAGATCCTGATTATAAATATCAGAGGAGAAGTGATCCCATTTGGTTCTCAAATCCACTTTATTCTTTTCAAGGTTTGGATTCAAGTCTTGTCACCAAAGACTTTATATATGAAGCACATTTTGTTCATCATGATAATGGTTCTATCATTAATAAAATTCCATTCATGAAAAAAACAAGAATTGGATTGGTTGTGGGAGGTGGCGCCATGTATGTAAAGGAGTATAATTACCAGCATTATGAATTATTAACTGGTTTGGAAAGAAATTTTAAATTGTCGCGAAGACGCTTGAGAATTGGTATTTACGGGGTGGTTTCCGACGGAAATCAAACACCTTTAAAAGCTACTTGGAAAGTTTCGTTTGCCATCTTAGACGATCGAAACATGAAGTGGAATTTCTAAACTACGCTTGTTTTTTCTTAGAAAAAATAGAACGTTGACGAATAATAATCAAACCTACCCCAGTGGTAATAGAAGCGTCGGCTAAATTCCAAATGGCGGGAAAGACTTGTTTACCAGACAAATAAGGGACCCAGCTCGGGTAAGCAACATCAAACTGAAACATATCTACTACATTGCCAAGAAGAAAGCCTTGATTTCTAACTTGTACAGGATATGAAAACCCATAATCCGAACAAATTCGCTTTACACCTGAGCCCTCCACTTGATTGAATCCATCGCATGGATTGAATGGAAAAATAAAATCATAGAACATGGAGTCTATCAAATTACCTGTTGCTCCAGCCCATACAAACCCAATGGCCACTAAAAAAAATAAACTTGCTTCGTTTTTAAGTTCACGTGTGAAGTAAATCGCAATAAATACAATGGCAACAATTCGAAAAATACTTAAGGCTAATTTGGGTAACATTCCAGATCCAAAAGTGGTTCCGAAAGCCATTCCTTGATTCTCTATGTAATGCAAAGCAAACCAAGATCCAAATACATACCTAGTTTCATCTGGTTGAAAAGAAGTTTTGATGTATACTTTTAGTACTTGGTCTAAAATTAATAAAGCAATTACAATAATTGCGACAATGCTAATCTTCTTTTTCACTAATTTTTTTGTGCATTTTTTGCGTCAATACTCATTGTAGCATGTGGAACTAGACGCAATCTTTCTTTTGGAATTAATAAACCTGTAACACGACAAACACCGTACGTTTTATTTTCGATACGCACTAGCGCAGCATTTAAACTTTGTATAAATTTTTCTTGTCGCGCTGCTAATTGTGCAACTTCCTCACGAGAAAGTGTCTCTGAACCATCTTCCATCATATTGAAAGAACGACCTGTATCATCAGTTCCATGGTCATCATTATGAGAAAGCGAGCCTACCAATAGACTGTAATCTACATGAGCAACCTTTAATTTTTCATTGATTAAGTTCTTGAAATCTTCCAAGTCTTGGTCAGAATACCTGTTTTTTATCGTTGACATAAACTAATTATTTATCCCTTCCAAAAACAAAAGGAAAACAAATATATAATTTTTCCATTTGTGTAAAGAGAAATAAAAGATTAAGTTTAAATTAAATACCATTTTTTGCTGATGTTTGACAAAAATATTATCTCTATTTTCGCAATATGATTCGCTTCTTTCTCGGCAATAGAATTATTGCTTTATTTTTTATTCCTGTCATTATTGGAGCCTTTTATGTGCTAAATGGGCAATTGAATTATTATGATTTCTCGGAGAAAGTTGACTTTGGATTATGGACGGGTTTGTTTCCCTCCTCCCTGATGTTATCACAAATTTTCGCATTCATTTTGGTGACCATTAATGCTGTTTTTTTAAATTTTATTTATAACAAACACGAATTCCAGGATCGAAATTCATATATCGTATCCTTGCTTTATGTCATTTCATTAAGTTTCTATTTTTCTTTCTACCGGCTAGACGGAATATTAATGGCTCATTTCTTTATAATTGCCTCTTTATATCAGTTTTTCTTACTAAAGCAGAATGAAGATGGAAAGATGCAGGTTTTCAACGGTGCCTTTTACGCTGGAATTGCTGCAAGTCTGCACCCACCATTGTTACTTTTCTTCCCTGTATTTATTGCTATGTTTTTGATAATACGACCTTTCATCTTTCGCGAATTACTTTTGTTTATGGCGGGATATATTTGTCCCCTATTGTTCGGAGCCTACTTTTTGATATTCCATAGGCACCACTTTGATATGAACCTCATTTTCTCTCATTCTCGAATACATTTACACAAGGACTTTATAGTTTCTCTTTCATTATGTAGCGCTTCACTCCTACTAAGTTTAATAGGGATTCGAGAACGATTAATTACAAGTTCTAACCGACTTAAAAAACAAATTCAAATTATTTGGCTATTGGTAATAATTTCAATAGTAATCGGAGGCGTTGATTATATTTTTTATCAACAAATTGAGCGCTTCAGTTTACTCATGATTCCACTATCTATGCTTCTTTCTTTTTCTTTTCTTAACAAGCGTTTCGGTATAATGGCAAGTGTATTATTTTACTTAACCATAGGGTATGCTGTTCTTAAGTTTTTCGTTCCGCAAATCTGGTCAAGCTAGTATTTCATTACATTTGTAGTTGATTTTAATAAACAATTAATTTAATTCGATTTACCATGAAATTTGGTGTGATTACATTTCCAGGTTCTAATTGTGATCAGGATATGATATATGTCTTGAGAAACCTAATGGGACAGCAAGTTGAAGAGCTTTGGCACAAGGATACCAGCATTAAAAATGTAGACATGGTAGTATTGCCCGGTGGATTTTCATACGGTGATTATTTAAGATCTGGAGCGATTGCAAAATTTTCTCCAATCATGAAAGAAGTAATGGCTCATGCAAATCGTGGAGGTTATGTACTAGGTGTTTGCAATGGTTTTCAAATATTAACGGAATCTGGTTTGCTTGATGGTGCCTTATTGCACAATGATCAGCAAAAATTTATCTGTAAAAATATTTTTTTAAAGGCAGACTCTAAGAGTGCAGGAATTTCTAAAAGTTTAGATAAAGAGCGCGCTTTCAAAATACCTATTGCCCATGGAGAAGGTCGTTTTTATGCCGATGCCAAGACAATTGATCAATTAGAACAAAATGATCAAGTATTATTTCGATACTGCGATGCCTCCGGAAAAATAGATTTAGAATCCAATCCAAATGGTTCACTGAATAATATCGCGGGTGTTACCAATAAAAATAAAAATGTATTTGGAATGATGCCTCATCCTGAAAGGGCTGCAGACAGTATTTTGGCCAATACAGACGGAAAATTATTATTTGAATCTATCTTAGAAAATTGTTAAATCAATGAAAGTATTATTACTCGGTTCAGGAGGTAGAGAACATGCATTGTCTTGGAAAATTTCACAAAGTTCAATTCTTGATGAATTGTTCATTGCGCCAGGAAATGCTGGAACAAAACAATTTGGTAAAAATGTTAATTTATCTATTGTAGATTTTGAAGGCATTAAAAAATTCGTTCTTGAAAACCAAATCAACATGCTTGTTGTAGGTCCAGAAGAACCATTAGTTTTAGGGATTTACGACTTTTTTCAAGCTGATCCAGAATTAAAAAATTGTCCCGTTATTGGTCCAAGCAAAGAAGGTGCTAAATTAGAAGGAAGTAAGCATTATGCAAAAGAATTCATGGCTAGACATCGAATTCCAACTGCTAAATACGGCACATTTACAGAAGCAACACTAACTGAAGGCATCAATTTTTTACGCGGAATGGCTGCTCCATATGTTTTGAAAGCTGATGGATTGGCTGCAGGAAAGGGTGTGTTGATTTTAAACGAACTAGCTACAGCTGAGAAGGAATTAACCTCGATGTTGAAGGATAAAAGATTTGGTGCAGCAAGTGAGAAAGTGGTTATTGAACAATTTTTGGATGGTATTGAACTTTCAGTTTTCATCATGACAGATGGTCAATCGTTTAAACTCATGCCAGAAGCCAAAGATTATAAACGAATTGGTGAAGGTGATACCGGTGAAAACACTGGTGGCATGGGAGCTGTTTCGCCTGTTCCTTTTGCAGATGCTGCTTTTATGGATAAAGTCCACAATCAAGTAATTGTTCCAACCGTTAAAGGTTTAAGAAGTGAAGGGATTCCATATAAAGGATTTATATTTTTCGGTTTAATCAATGTCAAAGGAGATCCTTATGTGATTGAGTACAACTGTCGCATGGGTGATCCAGAAACTGAAGTGGTGATACCAAGAATGAAATCAGATCTTTTAGATTTATTTGAAGGAATTGCAAGCAATACCCTATCTGAGCGCGACATGCAGTTTACTGACAAAAGTACAGCAACAGTAATGATGGTTGCAGGTGGTTATCCTAATCAATATGAAAAAGGAATTCCTATCTATGGCTTGAATAATATTGCGGATAGTTTGGTATTTCATGCCGGAACAAGTGCCGATGGTCCACAAGTTCTCACCAATGGTGGACGCGTATTGGCAGTAACTTCTTATGGAAAAAATATAGAGGTAGCGGTTGCAAAATCATACGAATCCATTCAAAAAATTTCCTTCGAAAACAGTTACTACAGGAAGGACATCGGTAAGGATGTCATCAAATAACTTCGCATGGCAATAGACTATATCTTACTTTTCTTTGCTTTGTTTTTTTCAGCATTTTTCTCTGGAATGGAGCTTGCCTATTTGTCTTCCAATCGATTAAAGATAGAAGTAGAAAAATCACAAGGAACATGGCAAGGTAAATTGAAGAGTATCTTCTACAAAAAGCAATCTACCATGATTGCCATGATGTTGCTAGGAAATAATGTTGCGTTGGTTATTTATGGAATATGCGCGGCAGCAATTCTTAATCCTGTTCTTAAGCATTTTGGTGTTGAACATGAAGCTCTTTTGCTGATATCACAAACCATAATATCTACTTTATTAGTTCTCATTACAGCAGAGTTTTTACCGAAAGCAATTGTTCAAATAAATCCCAATCGCTTCCTTAATATCGGAAGTATTCCTTTATTGCTTGTTTTTATTCTGCTTTATATTCCAACTCAATTCATTTTATTATTCAGTTGGTTATTTTTAAGAATCACCGGTTCTAAAGGAAAATCATCTGAAAAAGTTTTCTCGAAAGTAGATTTAGAACATTATGTAGACGATATATCATCGCGTATTCATGCAGAAGAGCACATGAGTAACGAAATGACAATTTTAAGAAACGCTTTAGATTTCTCTCATGTGAAAGCACGCGACTGCATGATTCCACGAACAGAAATAGTAGTAGTTGACATTGAAGATGAATTAGAAGAAGTAAAACAATTGTTTATTAAAACAGGTTTATCTAAGATTCTAGTTTACAGAGATTCTATCGATAATATAATTGGATATGTGCACTCGTTCGAATTATTTAAATCTCCCAAATCAATAAAATTGGTCATGAAACCAATCATATTTGTTCCGGCGGTGATTTCAGGAAAAGAATTATTAGAAATGTTTACCAAACAATCAGGAAGTATCGCAGTCGTGACAGATGAATATGGCGGAACAGCAGGATTGGTGACCATTGAAGATGTTATTGAAGAAATTTTTGGTGAAATTGAGGATGAGCATGATAAGGAAGACCTAAGGGAAGAACGTATCACTGATAAGGAGTATTTATTTTCCGCCAGAGTTGAAATAGATTATTTGAATGAAGAATATGAATTAGAATTCGAGAAATCTGATGAATATGAAACACTAGGAGGATTTATTCTAGATGAATTAGAAGAAATCCCTGCTGTTGGAGCCACTTTCATCATCAAAAACTTACGTTTTGTAATCGAAGAAGTAAGTGAACGAAGAATTGAACTGGTCCGAGTATTCGTAATTGATTAAGTTTTGATGAATCTAGAAATACAAGACTTTGATGCTGTAATTTTTGATATGGATGGGGTCCTAATTGATTCCGAACCCTTATGGAAAATAGCAATGGAAGAAGTTTTCTCCAAGCTTGGATCCACTTTAACCAAATCAGACTTTCAAAAAACCGTTGGCTTAAGAATTGATGAAGTAATTCACTTTTGGAATCTCCATGAAAATTGGGGAGTGACAGATGAATCAGAAGTTGAAGAGCAGATCATTGCTGCAATGGAAAAATTAATTTCAGAAAACCCATTTCCATTGCCTGGAGTAATCGATACATTAAACTATTTGCAAAGCATTAATATGCCCATTGGATTAGCAACATCGTCTTCCAGTAGATTGATTCGTGTAGTCATGGAGTCCTTAAATATTAAGTCCTATTTTACCTTTACCCACTCGGCGGAACTAGAACACTTTGGCAAACCTCATCCTGCGGTTTATTTAAGTGTCGCCAAAAAGCTAATTGTATACCCAGAAAAATGTCTTGTACTCGAAGATTCAGTTAATGGAATTATAGCGGGTAAAGCAGCCAAGATGAAAGTAGTTTGCATTCCAGAAAAAACGCACTTGGTAGATCCAAGAATAATTCTCGCTGATTTTCAATTTGATACCATGAGTGCTTTTTTAGAAACCATCCGTTAGTTTCTAAGATAATGTTTGATTTTCTTTATTAAACGCATAAAATGAATGTCAATTCAAGTGCTTTTGTAAATTTGTAAAAACAATTCTTTTGGAAGAATCATTTGACTATAGAGACAACGCCGAACAACCTGAACAAGAAATTGATAAGGTATTAAGGCCCAAGTCGCTTGCAGATTTTGCGGGACAGCCTGCTATTGTCGAAAATTTATTAGTCTTTGTTCAGGCCGCAAGATTGAGGAATGAACCTTTAGACCATGTATTGCTCCACGGACCTCCAGGATTAGGAAAAACTACCTTAGCCAATATTATTGCCAACGAAATGGGGGTTGGATTTAAAGTGACAAGCGGTCCAGTACTTGATAAACCTGGAGATTTAGCTGGTTTATTAACCAATTTAAGTGACGGCGATGTACTTTTTATTGATGAAATACATCGTTTAAGTCCAGTAGTTGAGGAATACTTGTATTCTGCAATGGAGGATTATGTAATTGATATATTATTAGATACAGGACCAAATGCCAGGTCTATTCAAATAAATCTTAGTCCCTTTACCTTAATTGGTGCAACAACAAGATCAGGTTTATTGACTTCTCCATTACGCGCACGATTTGGAATTAATTCCCGCCTAGAATATTACGACGCAAAAACATTGACCAGTATTGTAGAGCGATCAGCAGGATTATTGAACATTGCCATTGATGAAGACGCAGCGTTCAAAATTGCGAGTAGAAGTCGTGGTACACCCAGAATTGCCAATGCACTATTGCGCCGCGTTAGAGACTTTGCTCAAATAAAAGGAAGCGGAAAAATAGAAGATGCTATTACAGAATTTGCCTTAAAAGCATTAAATGTTGATGCCAATGGTTTAGATGAAATGGATATCCGGATACTGAAAGTCATCATTGATAAATTCAGTGGTGGACCAGTAGGATTGACGACTATAGCAACTGCAATCGGAGAAAATGCAGGGACTTTAGAAGAAGTTTACGAACCATTCTTGATACAAGAAGGATTTTTAATGCGTACTCCAAGAGGTAGAAAAGCTACTGAAAAAGCATATAATCATCTGGGTAAAGAATTGGGCTGGGCACAAGGAGGTTTATTCTAATTCATGAATGCAACCCGATACAAACAGGATATTAAAAACAAAGCTGCGGACTTAGGATTTTTCCATTGTGGATTTTCGAAGGCCGAATTCTTGAACGAAGAAGCACCTCGACTCGAGCATTGGCTTCAAAAGAACTATCATGGTTCTATGTCCTACATGGAAAATCACTTTGATAAACGCTTAGACCCAAGGCTTTTGGTTGATGATGCAAAAAGTGTAATTTCCTTGTTGCTCAATTATCACAATCCAATCAAGCAAACAGATCCTGAAGCACCAAAAATATCTCAATATGCTTATGGTGAAGATTATCACTTTGTAATTAAAGATAAATTACAGGAGTTACTTGATTATATGAAAACGACCATTGGAGATATTCAAGGACGAGTTTTTGTTGATTCTGCTCCCGTAATGGATAAAGTTTGGGCCAAAAAAGCGGGTTTAGGTTGGATGGGGAAAAACACCAATCTCATTCATCCTCAAGAAGGAAGTTATTTCTTTATTGCAGAACTCATAACAGACCTAGAATTTGAAGCTGATGGTCCCATGAAAGATTATTGTGGAACATGCACGAAATGTTTGGATGCTTGTCCGACAGAGGCCCTAATTACTCCTTATGTCATTGATGGTTCAAAATGCATCTCTCACTTAACCATTGAACTCAAGGATGCCTTGTTGCCAGATGAATTTAAAGGGAAAATGGACAATTGGATGTTTGGTTGTGATATTTGTCAGGAGGTTTGTCCGTGGAATAAATTTGCGAAAGTTCATACGGAAAAACGCTTCGTTCCCAGTGCACAACTCCTAGATCTAAATCAGGGAGATTGGATTGATTTAGAAAAGGAAACTTTTCAAAATTTATTTAAGCATAGTGCTGTGAAACGCACCAAATTTGAAGGGTTGAAGAGAAATATTTCTTTTTTAAAGAAGTGATTTTCTATAGATATATACCTCATCTCCAAAATAAAGCAGTTCTTTTTCCCGAACAAAACCATTGCGTTCCGCTACAGCTTGAGATTTATAATTCAATAAATCAATAACTGAAATCAAAGAATCTGCAAGTTTATTTTTTCTAGCATATTCAATCATTATGGAAGCTGCCTCGGTTGCATAGCCAAATCCCCAATGTTGATATAAAAAATGATATCCAACTTCTATCTCAATAACATCATCTACTTGCTGCAACAACAAGCCACACAAGCCCAAGGGTTTATTATCTATGCGATTCGAAATCATTTGAAGTCCATAGCGCTTTTGATCATATCTTTCTAATTGTTTGTCGATCATATGTTTGGCTTTCTCCATTGGAGATAGATCTGGAAAATTTGACAAAAACTGCGTACACAGTTTATTTTCAAAAAATGGCTCCCAAGTCTCCATGTCTTCAGGCCTAAGGAATCTAGTACACAATCGAACAGAATACAATTGATCTTCATATAAATATCGCATCAATTTTAATTTACAATTTGGGTATTCACATAAAAACTCTTATCGACTACAATATCTTTTATCGTTTCCTTAGAATTCAATTTTATACTCGACCATGAAGTACTCGGTTTAATCCACAGAATCGTATCTTCAAATTTTATTTTAATCGGCATATCAAAAGTAGGGATACAGGATTCCCATTTAAACTGAAGAATATTTTTCTTATCCAATTTATAACTGAGCGTCGGCGTGCGCGTATCTCTTAAGTATTGATCAAAAAAAGCATCTAGATTTAATCCACTTTCCCGGGCAATATAAGACTCTATTTGTTCAGTGGTAACTGTTTGATGATAAAATTCCTTGTTTAAACCTCTCAAAATACTGCGCCATTTCTCATCTGAGTTGACCAATTGCCGTAAAGTATGCAGCACATTACTGCCTTTGTAATAAATATTCCCTGAATACGAATCATTCACCCCATATTGTCCCACTAGAGGAACCGTCTCTATGTCATTTATGTGGGTGCGCATTCCTTTTACATAAGTTGCTCCTGCAGGTTTTCCATAATAATACTCAACAAATAGCGCTTCAGAATAAGTAGTAAAAGATTCATGTATCCATAAATCCGCATTGTCTTTTGCGGTAATATTATTGGCAAACCACTCGTGACCAGATTCATGAATAATAATGTAATCGAATTTTAATCCAAATCCAGAACCACTTAAATCACTTCCCAAATAACCATTTTTAAACTTATTACCATAGGTAACAGAACTTTGATGTTCCATACCCAAGTAAGGTACTTCAACCAACTTATAAGAATCTTCATAAAAAGGATAAGGACCAAACCAGTGCTCAAATGCCTTCATCATTCTTGTTGCATCCTTAAACTGAATTTTTGCAGCATCCAAATTTTCCTTCAGTACCCAAAAATCCATATCCAAGGGCCCCTTTTCTCCTTGATAAAGCTCCTTGAAATTGACATAATTTCCAATATTTATATTGACACCATAATTACAGATTGGATTCAGCACCTCCCAAATAAAAGTACTTGTGGTGGCAGTAGCACTTTGAGCTTTCAAGCGACCATTAGAAACAGCTATTAAACCCTGGGGTACTTCAACTGCAATCAACATTCCTTGATCCGGCTCGTCAGACATGTGATCTTTACAGGGCCACCACAGACTTGCTCCTATTCCTTGACAAGAGGTTGCTACAAAATCTTTACCAGACTTATCTTTCGTCCAAGTAAATCCCCCGTCCCAAGGTGGATTTTTTGCTCTTACTGGAATACCCTCAAAGATAATTTCTAAATCATAGATAGAATCTACCACTTGTTTTTTTACCAATGAAATAAAATGGGCATTCCCATCATCACGAACGGCAAGGGGAATTCCATCTTGCGTCACAGTAACCATTTTCATAGGAAACTGAAGATCAATCTGCAATTTTTGTTGAGCCGATAGCACCTTATAACGAATGATATTTTTTCCTTTAATACTTTTACTAGATGGGAATACTTCAAAACTAAGACTGTACTTTTGCACATCCCACCATGCCCTTTCCTTTCCAATACTTCCCCTCAATGAATCTTGATGGTTATATTTTTGAGACCATAGAGCTCCCATTGGTAAAATCAAGAGCAAGAAACCTATCAATAATTTCATACCGCATTATTTTTTTTAGCGAAATAATTTCGAATAAAAAACACAGGAATTCCTAGACTAACAATAAGCAGGCCTAAGAGTGTATTTTGAGTTTTCGTAATCAATAAAATAACACAAATAGTTGTTGCAAGAAGAATATAAAGCGCTGGGGTAAACGGATAAGCAATAACCTTGTAGGGCCTTTCTGCTTTAGGTTCTTTGATACGGAGTTTGAAAATCCCTGCGATAGTAATAATATAAAAAATCAAAGAAGCAAAAGTAGCATAGTCCAACAAATCTCCATAAGACCCACTCAAACAAAGCACACTAGCCCAAACGGCCTGAATCATTAAAGAGAAATAAGGCACCGAATTTTTATTCAATTGAGCTGCTCTTTTAAAGAACAATCCATCTTCCGCCATAGCATAATAAACTCGAGCCCCTGAGAGAATTAATCCATTATTACATCCGAAAGTAGAAACCATGATCAGAATGGCCATAAATCCTGCAGCAAAATCTCCAAAGACTTGAGAAGCGGCGGCTGTTCCAACGCGATCTGTTCCTGCACCTGCAAATTGAATTCCCTGAGACATGATGTCTGTTCCGTCTGGATTTCCATGTAAAGGAATCAAGGCCAAATAAGCTAAATTGGCCAATACATACAAAACCGTAACAATACTGGTACCCAGGAGTAAACTCAAAGGAATATTTTTCTTCGGATTTTTAATTTCACCTGCAATAAAGGTCACATTATTCCAAGCATCACTTGAAAACAAGGAACCGATAATAGCAGTTCCAAGCGCGAGCATCAAGGCAACTCCAGTAATTGGTGAAATGGATTCTGTCCAGTTTTTACCCCCATCACTACTGATCCAAGTAGGCGCTGCATCCCACATGTGAGACATATTTTGAGAAAAGACATCCCCCTTTAAACCAATCGCTAATCCGAGAACAATCAACGCGAGTAGCGCTAAAAGTTTGGCGCTTGTAAAAACCAGTTGAATGATTTTACCGCTTTTTATTCCTCTACTATTGATGAAAGTCAGGAGGAAAATACTTGCTATAGCAAGAACTTGAGCCGCTGAAATTTCAAAATTTCCTAATGATAAGAGTATGTGATCAGGTCCCAATTCGGGAAAGAAATAAGCAGTATATTTTGCAAATGCAACTGCCACTGCGGCGATTACACCGGTTTGAATTACTGTAAAAACCGTCCATCCGTATAGAAAAGCAGTGAATTTTCCCCATGCTTTTTCAATATAAACAAATTGTCCACCAGCCTTAGGCATCATGCCTGCTAATTCACCATAACTCAAAGCAGCCATCAAGGTAATTAAACCCGTCAAGAGCCACAAAACCAAAAGCCATCCTGCTGAACCCACCATGCGCCCCATATCAGCACTTACGATAAAGATTCCGGATCCAATCATGGAACCTGCTACAATTGCTGTAGCATCCATTAATCCTAAAGAGCGCTGAAAATCATGTTTTTCTTCTGCCATAATCACTAAATATAAATTGGAAAGCAGGGTGCTTTCGTGGAAGTTAAAAGTAATGAAAAATAAAAAGCGAGTTTATATAAAGATAATATCCTTTATCTTTAGCTTGTGAAATTATTTTTTGTTTTTCTTTTTGCACAACTTATCTGTCATTCGCAAACGAAGTTGACCCTTGCTTTTGGTTCGTGCGGACATCAAGACACGGACTTGCCGATACTTTTTGAAGTAGCCAAGCTACAACCCAATTACTTTGTTTTTTTAGGAGACAATATCTACGGAGATTCCAAGCAAAAATCTGTAATGGAAAAAAAATACGAGCAGCTTGGCGCTATTCCCTCCTTTCAACTTTTGAAAGCCAATACTTCCATCCTTGCCACATGGGACGATCATGATTTTGGAAAAGATGATGCCGGAAAAGAATACACCAAGAAAAAACAAAATAAAAAGATTTTTCTCGACTTTTTCAAGGAACCTCTTACTTCAGATCGATGGGTGCACGATGGGATTTATACCAGTTATATTTTTGAACTTGAAGGCGCCAAAGTGCAAGTGATTTTACTTGACACCCGAACCTTTAGAGATCAATTGATTAGGACGAAGCGTAAAAATCGTGGGACAAACAATCCAGAGTATGAACTTACTTATACTCCGCATACAGATTCGAGTAAAACTATTTTAGGAAGACAACAATGGACTTGGTTGAAGGGAGTATTATCTCAAGCGGCAGATTACAGAATTATTGCTTCCTCTACACAATTTGGAATCGAATACAATGGTTATGAATCATGGGCAAATTTTCCTTCTGAACAAAATAAAATGCTTCAATTGATTAAAGAAACGCAAGCAAATGGAGTGATTTTTATATCTGGAGATGTGCATTACGGAGAATTTTCTGAATTGATAAATAAAGAATCTTACCCGATATTTGATTTTACTTCCAGTGGTCTCACCCAAGAATGGCGTTTTGCCACACCTAACAAAAATAGGATTGCGGGACCCATGATGCAGAATAATTTTGGACTGATAGAAATAGATGCTTTGGAAAAAACAATTGAAGTTCAACTTAGAGATAAGACCGGTAGTATTGTCGCTGAAAAATTACTTCACTTGGACGCATTGAAAAATAAACCCTAGACGAATTCGGATAATTCCAACCATCGATCCGTTTTACTTTCCAATTCCGTTACCAGTACTCCTAAATCTTGTCCGATTTCATACAATTTAGCGCTGTTTTCAGGATTAAGTAAGGCTTCCGTTAAAGCATTTTTTTTCTCTTCCAGTAATTCCAAGTCACGCTCCAAACTTTCAAATTCAGCCTTTTCCTTAAAACTCAACTTGCGTTTTTCGCTAGAAGTTGAAATTAATTTTTCTTTAAACTCATCCTTTTCAGGTTTTTCAGTTGTAGTCTTATTGTCCTTTGAATTGCGTGCTTTTTGAATTTGAGCTTTTCTAAATTCCGTATAATTACCTACGATATCCTTTAGAACGCCTTCACCTTCAAAAACAAAAAGGTGATCCACCATTTTATCCATAAAATAGCGGTCATGCGATACCACCACTAGGCAACCTTGAAATCCACGCAAATATTCTTCTAGGACACTCATCGCAAAAATGTCAAGATCATTTGTAGGTTCATCCAAGATTAAGAAATTAGGATTACTCATCAAGACCTTCAGCAACTTCAGACGGCGTTTTTCACCACCACTTAATTTATGCACGAAATTATAATGCATATCGCGATTAAATAAAAACCGCTCCAATAATTGTGCTGCAGAAAGCTCTTTTCCTTTTTCTAGCGGAATAAATTCTGCAACATCCTTTACCACATCAATCACCTTCTTATTGTCATCAACCTTTATAAGATCTTGACTGTAATAACCAAAGACTATAGTATCACCGATAACTACCTTCCCTCTATCTGTTGGCTCTTCACCAATCAGCATGTTTAGAAAAGTACTTTTTCCTGTTCCATTATTACCAACAATACCCAAGCGTTCTTTTCTCTGGAAATGATAAGAGAAGTCTTCTAAAATAACCTTAGGATCATAAGACTTACTTACCTTATGGAACTCCACTATTTTGGACCCTAAACGCTCCATTTTAATTGGCAATTCCATTTCATCCTCATCCAAGCGCATTTGTGCCGTTGCTTTAATACCATCAAAGGCATCAACTCGGGCTTTTTGTTTGGTACCTCTTGCTTTTGGTTGTCTTCTAATCCAATCTAACTCTTTGCGGAAAGTGTTTTTTGCTTTCTCAACAGTAGATTGTAATTGTTCTTCTCGTTCAGCCTTCTTCTCCAAATAATAAGAGAAATTACCTTTATACTTATAAATCGTACGATCGCTTAATTCAAAAATTGTATCACACACCACCTCCAAAAAGTAGCGATCGTGGGTAACCATCAATAGCGTAGACTTGGATGCAGAGAGGTAAGACTCGAGCCATTCAATCATGTCCAAATCCAAATGATTGGTAGGTTCATCTAAGATTAAAAAATCAGCCTCAGACAACAACACCTTTGCTAGTGCTACCCTCTTTTTTTGACCTCCAGACAAAGAACCAATTTTTTGATCCGTTTGATCTAATTTAAGAACCGATAAAATTTGCTGCACTTTCACTTCTATATCCCAAGCATTCATTTCAGTAATTGCTTGATAACAATCTGCTAATGCATCCTCATCATTCGTTGCCATAGCAAGATTGTAAGTTTTAATCAACTGAAGTGCTGGAATATCATGATCAAATACCGCTTCTAGAATAGATTGATCAGGATTGAGCGATTCTGTTTGTTCCATAAAAGCAACGCGAATATCATTTCGATAAACAATACGACCACTATCATACTGTTCCATATCCATTAAACAACGCAGAAGCGTAGTTTTACCTGCTCCATTCTTTGCAACAATTGCCACTTTTTGTCCTTGATCAATTCCAAAAGTTAGATCTTCAAAAAGTATGCGTTCACCAAAAGATTTGGTGAGGTTTTCTACCGATAAATAATTCATGTTAACGTAATCTGTTGAGAGAGTCAAGTAAATTCTTGTCTCGTTTAATTCCTCGCATCCCTAAATAAGTAAAAGGTAAACCAAGAACCAATAAATAATAACCCATTTCGAAACTTACTTTTTCAGGGACGTTGGGCATTAATTTGAATAAGAATAATGCTGTGACTCCTAAAGTAAAAAGTAGATAAAGGACAAAAGTCAATTGTACAATTTTCAGTTGGAGTTTTAACTTTTTAAATTGGCTTATGCTAAAAATCAAGAATGCAATAAGTAGTAAAACAATAATATATAGAGGGAAATTATGAACCATATTTTTTCCTTCCAAGAAGCCATAAACAGTGCATTGATGCATTAAGTTTTTTGCTTCATAACTGGCCAAATGAATACCACTCAATAATACACAAAGGTTTACGATTACAAAAGTCAAATATAAATGTTGAATGCGTTGAATCATTTTTTATTTTTTTTACAAATGTACTGACTTATTGCGAAGGTAGAAATCTAAAATCACCATTGCTGCCATGGCTTCAACAATAGGAACTGCTCTAGGCACAACACAAGCATCATGTCGCCCATTAATTTCAGAAGATTTCAGTACACCTTCATTGGTCAACATTTCTTGTTTTTGAAGTATACTAGCAACGGGTTTAAAGGCAACCTTAAATTGAATGGGCATGCCATTGCTGATGCCACCTTGAATGCCTCCTGAGTGATTACTTTTAGTACTTCCATCCGCATTAAATAAATCATTGTGTTCAGATCCCTTCATTGCAGCTGCAGCAAAACCACTTCCAATTTCAAATCCTTTTACTGCATTTATGGATAACATGGCTTTACCTAATTCCGCGTGTAATTTATCAAACACAGGCTCTCCTATTCCCGCTGGGACATTTTCAATACAACAGGCAATAACGCCACCTACAGTATCTCCTTCTGAACGTGTTTGTTCAATAAATTGAATCATATTATTAGCAGTTATTTCATTTGGACAACGAACCAATGAAGCTTCAATAAGTTCTTTTAAATAAAATCCTAATGGTTCTAATTCAATTGGTCCTACTTGACAAACATAAGTCGAGAATCTAATGTCTAAATGATTTAATACTTGTTTTGCTAAGGCACCTGCAACTACCCTTGCTACAGTTTCTCGGGCGCTAGATCTACCACCTCCGCGATAATCCCGGATACCATATTTTTCGGCATAAGTATAGTCAGCATGTGAGGGACGGAAACTATCTTTTATATTTTCATAATCTTTTGAATGTTGATCATCATTTTTTATAATGAAACCGATTGGAGTTCCTGTAGATTTTCCATCAAAAAAACCAGATAGAAATTCCACAACATCTTTTTCTTTCCTTGGACTTACCAAATCAGATTGTCCAGGTCTTCTTCTGTCTAATTCCGATTGAATGGCATCGAAGTCAATTTCAATATTGGCGGGCATACCATCGATGACTCCACCAAGGGCAATTCCATGCGACTCTCCAAAAGAAGTCAGTGTAAAAAGAGTACCAAAATTCGATCCTGCCATGGTTCAAAGTTAAGGAGAATTAGCGTAATTTTTAGGAATTTAGGAGGTAGAATATCAATCAAAATAGACTTTAATAAAAAATCCCTCTTAGTAAAAACTAAAAGGGATCTCGATATTGGTTTTAGTTACTTATTGTTTAATGAACTGCAATTCGCTATTAATTTTGATATCATCACCTAAAACAACATGTCCAGCTTCAGTTACCGCACCCCAAGATAAACCGAATTCACTTCTTTTGATTTTTCCAGTTAAAGATAAACCAACTTTAGTTTGACCATAAGGATCAACTGCAACTTCGGATAATTCTCCTTCTAAAGTAACACCTTTAGTAACACCTTTGATGGTTAAATCACCAGAAATCGTTAAGTTACCTTCACCATTATTAGCAACTGAAGTTGATTTAAAATTTAAATTTGGATACTTTGCTCCATCAAAAAAGTCAGCAGACTTTAAATGACCATCACGATCAGCAACACCCGTATTAATACTTTCTATTTCTGCTTCAAAATTGATGTTTGAATTGGCAAAATCATCTCCTTCGCTTGCAACGTTTGCTGAAAAGGCACCAAAAGATCCACTCACGTTTGAAATCATCATGTGACGCACTTTAAAACCAATTTCACTGTGCATGCTGTCTAAATTCCATGTAGTTGTCATAATTATATATTTTAAAAATTAAAGGACAAAATTAAGTCCATCGGGAGCAAGAAAAAATGACCTAGGTTATGATTTTATGAATTACTTTATTTATGTAAATTTACAAGATGAAAAATATTATGTTTTTGAGCTTATTAATGCTTTTGATTAGCCCATCCTTGAAGGCTCAAATCATTGGAAATAATGCAGAAGAGCTGAAAAAAGTAAAGGAAAAGAAAATAGCACCTACTTATGCTTTTATTGATTTTAACCACACCAATAGTTTTCGGGATTTGTCACAAAACACCGATTTTTTAACCATTCCCTTAGGTGAGCGTGCTCTTGAAGTCCCTTTGAAAATTTGGTCTTACCAATTAGGAATCAATACTGGAATCAAACCAAATTTAAGATTTGAAGGGGGGATGAGATTGCTACAAACGGGCGAGCAATACTCCTATCAAGGTTCATTAGGAGGAGACAGCACTTTTAAGTCACAAAGTAAGTACCGTTATGTAAGCATGCCTTTACTTTTAAAATGGGAAAAAGGAAATCAATTTCGATTTTCAATTGGAGGAGGATTACAAGCACAACTTTACATCAACTATTTACAAAATCAACAGTGGACGACAATCTTAGGCGGCCCAAAAGAAGCCAAAATAGAACAAAATATTTCTTGCAATTCCTTTGCGCTTAGCGCTTTAGGTGAAATGGGCTTGCATTATTTTGGTAAAAATAATTACGGTGTATTTTGCAAGATGACCTATCGCTATCAAATCACCAATACGTTTATAAAAACTGCAGATTATCAACACCTTTCAAAAGGACTGGGTTTAAGTTTTGGATTAAGTAAAAACATCGAATAATGAAAATTAGAGCAGTTTGCGATTGGCTTAGCAATGAATTTCCTATTGAATTACAGGAGCATTACGATAATTCAGGATTACAAATAGGTGAAATTGATTTAGAGGTAAAAAATGTTTTAGTTTCCTTGGATTGCACAGAGGCAATCGTTGATGAAGCCATATCAAAAAACTGTAATTTGATTATAAGTCATCACCCATTGTTATTTGTTGGTTTAAAGCAAATTGGAAATCATACCTCTATTGAAAAAATCGTAAGAAAATGTATTAAAAACGATATAACCTTATTTTCAATCCATACCAACCTCGACAATCATCCATTTGGCGTTAATGCAGAAATAGGGAGAAGACTAAGTCTTGTCAATACGCGCGTATTGCAGCCAATGGAAGAGCAATTGAATAAATTGGTGGTTTTTGTCCCGCAGGAAGATCAAGAAAAACTTGATGCTGCTTTATTCGCTGCTGGAGCTGGCAGTATAGGAAACTATGAAAGCTGCAACTTTGTTAGTGAAGGAATTGGATCATTTACTCCGAAAGAGCATGCAAATCCCAGCATTGGAAAAATTGGTGAGCGCAGTTCCATCAAAGAAAACAGTGCAGAATACATTGTACACCAAACGAAAGTGGCAAAAGTATTGGAGGCGATGAAATCAGCTCATCCCTATGAAGAAGTAGCGTATGATTTAATCCAATTAAAAAATAAACAAACATCTTTCGGTGCGGGTTTGATTGGTGAATTAGCCGAGCCGATGGAGGTAATTCAATTTTTAGCACAGGTAAAAAACACCTTTAATTGTGGTATGATTCGTCATACAAAAACACACGTCACACACATCAAAACTGTAGCATTATGTGGGGGTTCAGGTAGTTTTCTAAGACATAGAGCACTTGCATCAGGGGCAGATTGTTACATCACTGCAGACATGAAATATCATGAATTTTTTGATGCTGAAGATAAGATTATGTACCTAGATATTGGGCATTATGAAAGTGAGCAATTCACTTCAAATTTATTGGTAGAAAAACTTAAAGAAAATTTTACTAACTTTGCCGTCCGTTTAAGTGAATTAAATACAAATCCGATTAACTACCTTTGAATATGGCAGCAACTGCAAGCAAAAAAGAAGTAACAATAGCAAATAAGCTAGATACACTTTTTGAACTTCAAAAAATTGACTCTGAAATAGATCGTATAAGAACGATTCGTGGTG
This sequence comes from Crocinitomicaceae bacterium, assembly GCA_044339115.1. Classification (GTDB taxonomy): domain Bacteria; phylum Bacteroidota; class Bacteroidia; order Flavobacteriales_D; family Crocinitomicaceae; genus UBA952. The sequence continues at coordinate 21,838 of JBIIWA010000002.1, read as the reverse complement.
AACTTCCATTAGAGGTTCAAGATTTAGAGGATGAAATTGGTGGCTTAGAAACGCGTTTAGCGAAGCTGAATGATGAGTTGAAAAGCTTAGAAACTGAAATGGTAGACAGAAAGCAAGAATCTAAAGATTCAGAATCTGCTATCATTAAGTACAAAGAAAGACAAGATAATGTAAGAAATAATAGAGAATTCGAATCTCTTGCTAAGGAAATTGAATTTCAAGAATTAGAAATTAAACTTCACGAGAAGAAGGGTAAAGAAGGGAAGATTAAGATTGAAGGAAAAAAAGAAATTATTACAGAAGCAGAAGAGCGTCTAGCAGAAAAGAAATCAGATTTAGCGTTAAAGCAAGCTGAACTAGATGCTATTGTTAGTGAAACTCAGAAAGATGAAGACCGCTTAACAAAAGCTTCAACTGATGCAAAGAAGAACATTGAAGAGCGTTTACTTGCTGCTTATTCAAGATTAAGATTGAATTCTAAGAATGGTCTTGCAGTAGTAGAAGTGGTAAGAGGTGCTTGTGGAGGTTGTTTTAACAAAATTCCACCACAAAGACAATTAGACATTGTTACTAAGAAGAAAATATTAGTTTGCGAACATTGTGGTCGTATTCTAACACCTTTTTCTGGAGAAGAATAAATATAAAAATTATAAAAAAAGCCTTGCATCTGCAGGGCTTTTTTTTTGTCCATTAATTCAGTTTGAATTCAATATCCATTTCGGACAATTCCTTATACAAAATTGGATTTGGCTTAATGCGAATTGATTTAGAAGGCAAGCTCACTTCGACACCATCTAAATGATCATAAACAATAAACTGAACTGGGATATCACCAATATTTGAGGTAAATAAACCATTCAATTTATCAATCATCAGATGGTTTAATTCCTTATTAGATATTTTTAATTGCATGTTTTTAGCTCGTTTTTCACGCAAATCCTGCAAGAGTTCAATATTATTTAAAACAAACTCCAATTCAGTTCTTCTTCGCGGCACTTCAATGCGACCACGAACCGTAATAAAAACCCCAGGAGTTAAGAAGTGTTTAAACTTGAGATAGGTTTCTTGAAAAATGTTAAGTCTATACTGATCTGTATAATCTTCAAAAACCAAAGTGCCAAAAGGATCTCCGTTTTTTGTCAATCGATGTTCCACTTGGGTAACAATAGCTGCCATCATGAGATCGACACCTTTATGCTTTTCTAGATCTTGTAACATGCCCACATTAGCAAAACAGAATGAGTCGATTTCTACTTTATAGTCATCTAGTGGATGTCCGGAGATAAAAATTCCAATCATTTCTTTCTCCTTACTGAGTGCATAACTACTCGACCATGGATCACACATAGGGACCATTGGTTCGGGAAGTGAAAATTCAGAACCCTCACCGAATAAAACTTCTTGATTGGAGTTGCTATTATTTTGAAATGATTCTCCGTATTTATAAGCAATCTCCAAGAAGTTGCGGTTTTTAGTATCCATGACAAAATATTGAGCGCGATGCACTCCGGAAAAAGAATCAAAACCACCAGCAAAAACCAATGCTTCAAAAATTCGTTTCGTACACAACTTTAAATTCACCCGTTTTGAAAATTCAAAGACAGAGTTAAAAGGACCATTTTGTCGTTCTCGGATGATTTCTTCAACAGGAACAGAACCTAAACCACGGATGGCTCCCATTCCAAAGCGAATGGCTCCGTCCTTATTTACGGTGAAATTCAATTTAGACTCATTTACATCCGGACCAAGAACTGGAATTCCCATTCGTTTGCATTCATCCATAAAGAAAGTTACTTGTTTGATATCACTCATGTTATTACTCAAGACTGAAGCCATGTATTCAGCTGGATAATTTGCTTTTAAATAGGCTGTTTGATAAGCAACCCAAGCATAACAAGTAGAGTGAGATTTGTTAAAAGCATAAGAAGCAAAAGCTTCCCAGTCTTTCCAGATTTTCTCTAATTTAGTAGCGTCATGTCCTTTTAAACCACCCCTTTCTATGAAAGTAGGTTTCATTTTTTCTAGAACCTTCGCATCTTTTTTACCCATCGCTTTTCGCAAGGTATCGGCTTCACCTTTCGTAAAATCAGCCAAGCTTTGAGAGAGCAACATTACTTGTTCTTGATAAACAGTAATACCATAAGTTTCTTTAAGATATTCCGCACAATCATCTAAATCATAAATAATAGGCTCTATTCCATGTTTTCTCTTAATAAAGGAAGGAATGTATTCTATAGGTCCTGGACGATACAAAGCATTCATTGCAATTAAATCGGCAAACTCGGTAGGTTTAAGCTCCTTCAAATTCTTTTGCATTCCAACAGATTCGTACTGAAAAATACCCACCGTTTCTCCTCTTTGAAATAACTCAAAAGTCGCTAGATCTTCAATTGGAAATTCTTCAGGATCGAGATCAATCCCTCTATTTTCTTTAATTATTTTGACCGCATCTTTAATTAAAGTCAACGTTTTTAATCCCAAGAAGTCCATTTTCAATAGGCCCGCTGCTTCGGCAACTGAATTGTCGTATTGCGTACAAACCATATCTGAATCCTTTGCCGTAGCAACGGGTACAAAATCAGAAATATCACCAGGAGTAATGATGACACCACAGGCATGAATTCCAGTATTCCGAAGTGAACCTTCAATTTCCATTGCTTTCTGAAGAACCACCGCTTGCATATCTGTACCTCTATAAATACGGCGTAATTCCTTAGCGTTAGAGAGCGCTTCTTGATTATTCTTTAGTGCCTCACTGAGCAACATATCCTCTAAGCCAAATAATTTTTTTAGAGAAATATCTGGAATTAATTTGGCCAATCGATCTGCTTCAGGCAATGATAAATTCATGACCCGTGCCGTATCTCTTACTGCAGATTTTGCAGCCATGGTACCATAGGTAATTATTTGAGCAACTTGATTGGCTCCATATTTATCTATAACATAATCAATCACCTTACTCCGGCCTTCATCATCAAAGTCAATATCAATATCGGGCATGGAAATACGATCTGGATTCAAGAATCTTTCGAAAAGTAAATCATATTTAATAGGATCAATATTCGTAATCCAATTGCAGTAAGCAACCACCGAACCGGCTGCTGAACCACGGCCTGGACCAACAGAAACGCCCATTTTTCGAGCTGCGTGACAAAAATCTTGAACAATCAAAAAATAGCCGGGGTATCCCGTATTTTTAATCGTTGCAAGTTCAAAATCTATTCTTTCAATAAGTGCATCACTGAGGGTTCCGTAGCGTTTTTTTGCACCTTCATAAGTCAAATGCTTCAAATAATTGTTCTCCCCTATTTTGTCTCCTGAAGCCGCATCACCGTCATCAATAAACTCACTAGGAATGTCAAATGCAGGCAATAGAACCTCATGTGCTAAATGATAAATTTCACATTTTGATACAATTTCCATTGTATTACTTATGGCATCGGGAAGATCTAGGAACAAGCTCTTCATTTCCTCTTGCGACTTAAAATAATACTCATTGTTTTCTAAACCAAAACGGAAACCACGACCACGACCTTTTGGTGTAACCACCAATTCATTTGCTTTTACGCAAAGTAAAACATCATGAGCAACGGCATCTTTCTGTTCAATGTAATAGGTATTATTGGTAGCGACAATTTTCACTTGATGTTTCTTCGCGAGCTCGAGTAAATTATTGTTAACCAAATCTTCAGCAGGAAGATTATGACGCCCTAATTCTATATAAAAATCATCGTTAAATGTTGCTTTCCACCAGAGCAAAGCTTCTTCCGCTTGAACCTCTCCAACATTGAGTATTAAACTCGGTATTTCACCATTTAAATTACCCGACAAAGCGATTAAGTCACCACAATTCGCGAGTAATAATTCCCGATCAATTCGTGGAACATAATACATTCCTTTGGTGTAAGCAATGGAAGCTAATCTGATCAGATTTTTATATCCTTGTTTGTTTTTTGCTAAGAGAACAACTTGATATCCGTTATCTTGAACAGACTTATCTATGTGATTGCGACAAATATTAAATTCGCAACCAATTATGGGTATGATTTCTTTTTTATCAAAGGGAACCCCTTCATTTTCTGCGGCAATGCGTTCTCGCTTTACACTTTGATTGTATTCATTTGCGGCCTTTTCAAAATGAAAAGCTGCCATCATATTTCCTGTATCCGTTAATGCAACAGCGGGCATTCCTAAGGAAACGGCCTTTGAAATCAAAGCCTTTACATCAGTAGTAGATTGTAAAATAGAATGCTGGGTATGATTGTGCAAATGCACAAAGGGAATATCTGTAAGTTCTCCTAGATTATAAATCGTTGACGGTGGCGCAACCTTTACTTCTTTGGGCGCACTTAATTTGGCACTTTCCGCTTTTAGATTTAAGTGCTGTAAACCAATTAAGGGAATAGTTCCAGGATTAACTGTATTAAACTGAGCTGAATATCCTTGATCTTTATTGAGTTCGGTATTGGAAAAATAATTTTTTCTGACTAATTCTAAAAAACATCTTGTAGTTGCTTCGACATCCGCCGTTGCATTGTGTGCTTCTGAAAATGATTCGTTAAATAAGAAGCGGTATAATTCAGATAGCGTAGGAAGTTTAAATTTACCGCCTCTTCCTCCTGGAAGTTGACATAATGTTGCAGTTTTTTCAGTACAGGTATCTAAAACTGGTATCGTAAAAGGAGTCTCTTCCTGATTCCTTACATACTCACATCCCATTACATTGATGTCAAAATTGACATTGTGTCCTACCACAAAATCAACTTTTTCAATTGCTTTTCTGAACAAAAAAAGTACATCTGACAATTCTTCTCCAGCCAAATCGGCCAAGGCAGTCGAAATTCCATGTATTTCTTCCGCTTTAATTGGAATATTAAAACCAACAGGTTTGATTAAAAAATCTTTCTGTTCAACAAGTACACCATCCGCATCATGGATTTGCCAAGCCAACTGAACCACTCTTGGCCAGTTCTCTACATCCGTAATAGGTGCATTAAAATTACGTGGTAAACCTGTTGTTTCAGTATCAAAAACCAAATACATAATTGGGAAAAATTGGAATTTTAAAGTTAAGGAAATTGTAAATTAAATCCCTATTTGTTGAAAACTAATTCTGAAATTAAGGTTGGTTAATTTCTAACTGAGATTCCACTTCCCAATTGGCTCTTAATTTTATAGGAGTTTTGAACCAGAGCATATGCTCTGCTTGTCTTAGCGTTGATGGTTGAATAGGATCCCAAATTCCATTTTGATTTTCATCTAAAATAATTCTGAAATAATATTCCCCTGGAATCAAATTCGTGAAGACAAAATTACTTTTCCCATCAATAATTTGACTTCTAAGTACTTCAACACCTTTTACAAGCTCCAATACTCCTTTCGTAATGGTATCTGATAAAGTGACCTTTAAAGTTCCGAAATCTTTAACGATTTGTCTTTTAAGAGCATAAGTCGCGGGATTGTTATATGATTCAGACTTACCCTTAACGGCATCTTTCTTAAGCTGAATGAAAAGTTTATTTGAATTCTTCCAATCAGCAAAAATAAAAATTTGTTGTTGTTGCCATCTGACGGAATCGATGGAAATTGAAGTGCTATCAGCAGCATTTAGCAAGTTAAATTTTGACGCATCGACTGCAGCAACCTGATCATTTATTTCCAGCACCATTGGACTTTCATTACTGAGCAATTGATCTGGTGCTTTTAACTTCACACTAACATTCAATTTACGATCTTTCTCAGGAAAGCGTATGGAAATACTATCCTGCTCATATACTAGGAATCCGTTATCTAGGGCCATAGGTCCTGTAAAAAGAATCAAGCTATCTCTTTTAGGATAAAAATACGCATCTGATTTTACCGTTTTGTCGAGAAACGTAAGCTGTTCGGGATTAAAATTTTCAGGTACATGCATTCCTACCATTCCAGGAGGAAGAAATTTTACATTTTTAATTCTTGTTTCGAATAAAGGGTGGGATAATCTTATGATTAGAGTATCCGAAAAATCGGCATCGAAAGCAATGCTATTGAATAATAAACCTTGTAATTCTTGTGCTTGGACTGACAAATCATTATTAACATCCTCAAAAGCTTTAAGAAAATAGGTGCCTTCTGAAATATGGCTTAAAGTAGCTTTACCGTCTACATCACTAGAAATAAAATATCGAGGACGCAGTGCTGACAAAGAATCATATAAACCAAACACTGCATTTTTTACGGGAGCATTGGTAAAAGCATTTTTAAGCATAACCGTAAGAGAAAGAGAATCAATTGTGGATCCTGTTGAGAAGACAATACTCATAATAGAATCATTTCCTTCTGTCACATCCTTGATTGCTTTGTTAAAATAAATGGAATAGGTGGTGTTTTTTCTTAAGCCTTCTTCCCAATTCAGAATTAAACTTTTTCTGTCGATTAGAGCATGTAATGCAGCATCTGGTGGAACAATAATGATATTTTGCTCTGCTTTATTTAAAGTAAAATATTCATCGAAAGTAATTTTCAATTGCGTGTCATTAAAATTCAAAAGATAATTTTCTGGTTGAATTTTCACAATTTTGGGTGCGAAAACATCTTTTTGTCCACCTGTAATGGTTCCTATTTGCGCACAGGAAAACAAGAGAAGACTAAATACAAAAAGATAAATTAATTTAAACATTCGCATATTTTTTCTAAATATTCTTGGTCAATCGCATCAAAATAATCGAGAGCACTGCTGTCAACATCGAGGACCGCTACCAGCTCATTATTCACAAAAATAGGCACTACAATCTCACTATTAGACAAAGGACTGCACGCAATATGCCCTTCAAATTCATGCACATTGGGGACACTAATAGTTTGTTTCTGTTCCCATGCGCTACCACAAACACCTTTACCTTTTTTAATCCTTGTACAGGCAACGGGACCTTGAAATGGACCTAGAACCAATTCATCTTCAACCACGCGATAAAAACCTATCCAATGAAAATTAAAAATAGATTGAAGCGCAGCGCAGACATTTGCATAATTTGCAATACGATCCTTTTCATCTAAAAGTAGCGCGTGCAGTTGAGGCAATAAGTTCTTATACTTATCTTCCTTACTTATGCCGGTAAAATGAATCTGTTCCAATGCAACTATTATTGGACAAAAATCACATTTTTAGTTGGATAAAACAAAAAGAAATTGTATATTCAATAAATATTAATAACCAATGATCACCAAGCATGTCCTTCGATAAAATATTATTTCTAGATATAGAAACTGTACCTCAAACCTATGCTTATCAAGATTTAGATGATAAGACCAAGGAATTATTTAATGCAAAAAACAGATTTGCACAAAATGAAGAGAAATCATTTGAAATGATTTACAATGAGAAAGGCGGAATACTTTCAGAATTCGGAAAAATTATATGTATTTCAGTTGGGATGTTGCGCAATTCAACTTTAGGCAGGACGATTCGCTTAAAGTCATTTGCTCACGATGATGAAGAGACTTTATTGCTGCAATTCAAGCGACTTTTAGAAGACCATTACAACGGGCATGATCATTTACTTTGTGGGCACAATGCCAAAGAATTTGATTTCCCTTACCTCTGCAGAAGAATGCTGATTAATGGAATTGGTCTTCCGAATATTTTGAATTTAACGGGTAAAAAACCTTGGGAAATAAAACATATAGACACAATGGAAATGTGGAAATTTGGAGATTACAAAGCCTATACTTCTTTATCACTTCTGTGTCATGTTTTTGAAATCCCAACACCCAAAGACGATATCACTGGAGCGGATGTAGCAAGAGTATATTATGAAGAGAAAGATTTAAACAGGATAAGAATTTACTGTGAGAAAGATGTCATTGCACTCATTCAATTGTACCTCAAAATGAATGGAGAAGGACTGGTTTCAGAGGCAAATATTACTTCAGCGGGGGAATAAATTGATTTAATAATTCCATGAATTTTTTTCTCGTTACAAATGCTGCCCCGAGGCTTTCAAGGTGAGGTGTATGCATTTGACAATCGATGAGTTCAATCCCTTTACTTTCCAATAACTTTACCCAATGAATGAATGCAAATTTACTTGCATTACTAGCATGACTAAACATACTTTCTCCGAAAAAAACTTTTCCCAGTAAGATGCCATAAAGTCCACCTACTAATTTTCCATCCAACCACGCTTCAGCAGAAAAAGCGTACCCAGATAAATGAAGGCTAGAATAAGCTTCAACCATACTATTGGTAATCCAAGTACCGTCTTGATCTTTGCGTTCAATTTTCTGACAAGAACGAATAACTTGTTCAAAATCGGAATTAACTTTAAACTCAAATTGACCTTTTTCTAAGATTTTTCGCATGCTTTTTGAAATCTTCAAATCTTTCGGATAAAGGACAAAACGAGGATCGGGATGCCACCAAAGCGGCAAGCTTTCTTCCAACCATGGAAGTTCATCTTCAAACCAAGGAAAAATACCAGAACGATATGCCAATAGTAATCTTTCTTCACTCAAATCACCTCCATAGGCAAGTAAGCCATCTTCTTGAGCTTCCTCTGGAGGAGGAAACCAAATTTTATCATCTAGGCAAGTTAATTTTGACACAAGAAAAAATCCTTATTTTGCTGACATTAGCATAATAAACTTGGAACAAACTGGATAAGAAGAAATAAAATTTATGATTCCTTGTCTTTTTGATTTTGATAAAGAATTTATCTCGTTATGCCATTCGCCCAAATCTTTTTTCCAAAAATACAATTCTTCCTGATTAGGAACAATATTTGTGCGGTACAGATAATGCCAGTCCTTATGCGCTATAGAGATTCCAGTATTAAAGGAAGCGATTTGATTGTTATTCAAAGAAATTACCTTTCGATCAGATTCAATAGCTTGTAGCAAACTGAATCCGGTAAAATTCGATAAATACGGAAGTACTTCTTTTTCATTTTTAAGTCCCAATAAATCAACAAGAGTTGGCGCTAAATCAACATTAGAAGTTAATTGTTTGGTATTGTATCGCAAGGCTTTTATTTGCTTTTTGCTTAATAATTTACTTGGAATATAGGCCATCATTGGGATGCCAATCGTTTCGGTGTAATTATTTTCAACATGTCCAATGCTCTTGTGCTCCATCAAAGATTCGCCATGATCACTCACAAAAAAAACCGCTGTATTATCTAATATTTTTTGAGCCTTTAGTTGTTTAAGCATTTTCCCGATCAAAAAATCTTGATACAACATGGCATTATCGTAAGAAGAAGCATAAGTGTCCTTCCATTTTAAATACTCTTGAGGAATCTTATACGGATAATGAGTAGTATTTAACTGGACTACACCCATAAAATTTCGATCTTTTTGCAAGGATAAGGTTTTATTCAATTTTTGAATGGTGGCAGCATCCCTTATTCCCAAATCATTATAGAAAGGCAAACCCGAATTGTCTTTATTCCACCATAAATCTAATTTGGCTTTCTGATAGAATCGATCAAAACGATACCACTTCAAAGTATGAGAAGAAAGAAAGAAGGTAGACGCATTAGCCATTTTAGCATAATCCCAAATAAAAGGTTGCTGATAAAGCACACTAGAATCTTGATAAGGTCCAATTCCGGTTAGTATAGCTGGAACGGCCAACATGGTAGTGGTGGAGACGCTTACAGCTTGCTGAAAAGTATAAAAATCATTACTGTTTTCAGATGCGAATTTAGACAAGTAGGGCGTTGTTTTTCTATCATGACCATAAATTTGCATACTATTTTTTCGACAACTTTCAAATACAACCACCAACACATTTACCTTTTGATCTGGAGCAGATGAACTAAACGGATACGCTTCATGGCAAGCTAAACCTTTGCCTTTAAATTCACTATGGTCATCCCAAGTAAATAAATGTCTTTGAAAGCATGCTGCAAAATTAGTGTCCACCATGGCACATTGATCAAATTTTTTGTGGTGATAAACCAAAAACTGAAAGGCAATAAATTGAATCCCTAAATAAATTAAAAGATTAGAACGCTTAATTTCCGGGATCTGTTTCTTCACAAACCAACGCATTCCAAACAGGACAAGTGCTAAGAATAATCCAAAGAAAATTACTTCGCGCCATCCTGCAACATCACGCACAATCATCATAGCGCTTTTTGGTTCTGTTTTAAAATAGAGCAGGGTATAATAATTTGGGAAAATCCCATTGAGTAAAAAGTAAGCGTAGGATGCAATAAAAGATAATAAAAGTGGTGAAAGTAATAGGATTGCAAAGAGGTAAAAACTATATTTATTTGCGGATATCCTCTTTAAAAACAGGGAGACCAAAATAAAGTAACTGATCGATAACAGTACCGAAAAAAAATAAAAAGCCAACTGTTTTGTACTGTACAAAGCGAGAAGTGATGACCTGAGATACACATCAACACAAGCTAGAATAAGTGGAATAAATACTATTTTTAAAATAGCTTTTAGCATAATATTAACTTCATATTAATTTAACACGAAGTTAATCAAAACACTTGTAAAACTACGATCGAATAGAAAGATGAAATACCCCAAGTAAAGCCGCTGTTTCAGTCCTTAAGCGATTTTCTCCTAAACTTACAGGAAGGTATCCTGACTTAAGGGCAAGCGCAAGTTCTTCTTTGGAGAAATCTCCTTCTGGACCAATCAGCAGTGGGCCGGTTTGAGTAGCCGTAGCAATTTCAGTTTTCTCCTCTTGATAACAATGTGCTATCATTCCTTTTGGATATTTAGCAAGGAAGGTATTAAATGAAATCAGCTCTTCTATTTCGGGTAAATAATACTGTTTTGATTGTTTCATTGCGGCAATTGCAATTTTCTGCATACGCTCTAAATTGCAAACTTTTCGTTCACTATTATGGCATTTGATCAAGGACAATTTAGTCAAGCCAATTTCACCAGCCTTCTCAACGAACCACTCCATCCTATCCATGTTTTTTGTGGGAGCAATAGCGATATGAATTTCTTTCTTTGGAGCAGGCATTTGAACAACGCTGAGTATTTTGACGGAACATTTTTTTGGATGCGCTTCTATAATTATTACTTGGAATAACAATCCTTTTCCATTAATCAATTCTAAAGAATCATCCACTTGCATGCGCAATACACGAATACAATGCTTGGACTCTTCTTCAGTTAAAAAATATGAAGTGTCTGTTATTTGAAGATTGGGAGCGTAGAATTGAGCCATCAGTGTAGTAATTGAAATACCAATTCACGCATAATTTCACCAGCAGGCATGGATTGATTGCCGACACCTTTTGCCTTAAGGTCATATATGTGCAATAACTCAATATTGGCTGCGATTTTCTTAGGTGAATAATTATTTTTAGAACTCAAGAGACCGTTCGCCACGAAGGGATGAACTTGCAAAGCTCTTGCGACTGCTTCTTGAGATTTATTAGGGAGAAAATGAATCCTCATAATTTGCGTGAAAAACTTAAAAAGACTCGAATAAATAGGAATGAAATCTCCAGGTTTAAGATTTTGATCAAAATAATTAACAATTTTCATCGCCTTTAAATAATCCTTAACCGCGACGGCATTAGCCAATTCATAAATATTATAGTCTTTTGAAATACCAATATTTTCTTCAATATGCACTTCATTAATGGTTGTTCCAGGCTCAATAAATATGGCCAACTTATTAATTTCGTTAACAATTCGGCTCAGATCATTTCCAAGAGACTCCACCAAGAGCATGTTTGCTTTAGAAGTAATTCCAAAACCTTTTGCTTTAACCATGTTTAAAGTCCAATCGACCAATTGATATTCTTTAACCTTATCTGACTTAAAAATCACCCCTACTTTTGCAGCTGATTTCAATAACTTCTTACGGGCATCGATGGCCTTATATTTATGACAAATTACCAGTACAGTAGAACTTAACGGGTTTTCGATATAGGTATTTAGTTCTTCCAATAACTTAAAATCTTGGGCTTCCTTCAAAATGAGCAGTCGTCTTTCCGACATCAAAGGGTAGGAACGAAGGTCGCTTATGAGGGTCAATAAATCTGCTTCCTTACCATAAACAATCGATTGATTAAAATCCCTTTCATGTTCTTCCAAAGCATGTTCTTGTATGGCATCAGAAATCTCATCAATGTAATATGCTTCATCTCCATGTAGTACATAGACAGGTGAAAATTTACCCGCTTTAATATCTTTAATTAATGACTTACTATCCATTTTTAGTCTTGTGATTTGTCCATATTTGCACCAACTCAATTAAAGTATTTTTTGCGGCCAGCATATCTTGAACACTAACATACTCATGGCGAGAATGAATTGCCATTTCTCCAGTGAAAATATTCGGACAAGGAAGTCCCATGAAAGAAAGTCTTGAACCATCAGTGCCACCTCTTATAATAGCTCGCTTAGGCGTAACATTTGCTTTAATCATAGCTTCAACGGCATAATCTGCAACAAAAGGAACCTTCACCAATTCTTCCTTCATGTTTCGATATTGTTCTTTTACTTTAAAAGTGAATTTCGAACCTTTATACTGATCAACTATAGATTGAGCCAATTCGACCAAGAAATCTTCATAAATTTTTAATTTACTCGTGTCATGATCGCGAATGATAAATTGAACCAATGCACTTTCTAATCCACCAGAAACAGAGGTAGGATGAACAAATCCCTCTCTTCCCGAAGTGGTTTCAGGAGATAAGTTCGTATTGGGTAATTTTGAAACAAATTCAGCGGCCAATTTAATGGCATTGATCATTTTTCCTTTGGCATAGCCAGGATGAGCGCTCAATCCCTCAAAAGTAACATCCATTGCATCAGCAGAGAACGTTTCATCTTCAATATCACCTAATGGCCCACCATCCAAGGTATAAGCAAAATCAGCATTCAGACGATTCATATCAATATACTCTACCCCTCTTCCAATTTCTTCATCGGGAGTGAAAAGAATTTTTATGTCTCCATGAAGTATCGAAGCGTTTTGCATCATAAATTGAGCAAAATCCATAATGATGGCAACTCCAGCTTTATCATCAGCACCTAAAAGGGTAAGTCCACTTGCGGTAATGATATCATCCCCTATTTTCGAATTTAGATAAGGATGCTTTGCTGTGGTAATTATTTGACTGTTATCATCTGGTAAAATAATATCTTGCCCTTGATAATTTCTATGTACAATTGGTTTTACATGAGTGCCACTACAATCTGGAGCGGTATCAACATGCGAACAAAAACAAATAGTAGGAATCGATTTATTTTCTGAATTACTCGGAATAGTAGCATAAACATAACCCCACTGATCCATTTCTGCATCAACTATGCCCATTGCTTTAAGTTCAGTAACCAATACGCGGGATAAATCCTTTTGTTTTTCTGTAGATGGAAAGCAAGTTGCCTCTGGATCTGCAGTCGTATCAATTTGAACATACCTAAGAAAGCGTTCCTCTATACTTGAAATTATCATTGAAGTGTTATTTTGTTCAAAGTTAGAAAGCTTATCATCTTTTGCAAGGCTAAAGTGCGATGACTTAAATTATTTTTTTCAGATTTAGTCATTTCGGCAAAAGTCACCGTTTTATTCTCCGGTTGAAAAATAGGGTCATAACCAAATCCATCCGTTCCTCTTTGACTTTTTGTTATAGTACCATGTATGATTCCTTCAAAAGCCCTTGTTTGATTCTTAGCAACAAGCGTAATCACTGTTCTAAATCTAGCTTGGCGTTGCTCCGTATCTTTAAGTTCTTCCAGTACCTTTTTAATATTTTCTTCATCATTCTTCGGTTCACCTGCATATCGAGCAGAGAAAACGCCTGGTTTACCATTTAGAAAATCTATTTCCAAACCCGAATCATCTGCAAAACAAGGAAGTTGAAAATGCTCAAAAATTGTCCTTGCCTTGAGCAATGAATTTCCCTCAAGTGTTGACTCTGTCTCCTCAATTTCATCAAAATAACTGAGTTCATTGAGTGAAATCAATTGCACATCGTTGGGCAACATGGCGCGTATTTCAGCTGTTTTATTTTCGTTATGACTGGCAAAAATTAATTGAATCATTTAAATAATTTTAGATAATTTTCTTTTTGTGAAAGAACAGAATAAGCATTTACAACTGTTTTTCTTCCTGCCTCACCAATTTGTTTTCTAAGGGCCTCCTCTTTTATTAAAAGCTCCAATTGAGCATGCCATTCAGATTCTGTATCAGCAAACAAGCCATTGACTTGATCTTGAACGATTTCAACATTCACACCAACAGGAGAGAGCACAGTAGGGATGCTTAAAGCCATATACTGAAGCGCCTTGAAACCACACTTTCCTTCCGACCAAGCATCATTAGTTAAGGGCATTACACCTATAGAGAAAGTAGCAAGATCTTCGATTTCAGATTCTTTGTTCCACTTTATAAAGGACAAATTCTTTAATTCAAAATTTGGTTCCTCATTAGAAATGACGCGAAAAGTGAAGGTGTATTTTTTAGAAAGTAAGTTAAGTACAGGAAGCAACATGGTTAAATAAGGAAGTGTAGAATGCGATCCAGTCCAGCCAATAACGATTTCTGATGAAGCTAATTTAGTATTGGAAATATGCAAATGCTCCGTGTCAATAGTCGTTGGAATCAAGACCACATTGTTGCAATAATTCTGAGCATACCTTGCTAAAAAAGCATTTCCGGCGCTTACTTTATAGGACCATTTAATGATGTGTTTTATTTTCCAATACGCTTTCATACGGTGAAAACGAGCATGCTGTTGGGAATAGTTTGGCATCCAAATGGCGTCATCAAAATCATAAATATATTTTTTTCGAAGCACCTTAGCAATAATCCATTCGAAAATTGGAGGTCCTATCGGAGCTGCTTCTCGATGAATGAAGATGAAGTCATATTTCAAAAGTGAAAACAAGAGTAGAAATCTTTTTATAAATCCTAGCAGTAAAAAAACTGCTTTAAGAAAATACTTGCCTTCATGATAAAAAATTGTCCATGCCTTATGATTCAAAAACGGATAAAACTTAATCGAAATATCATTTTCCTCTAAGAAACCTAAATACTGTTCGAACCTAAAGCGCTGAGATGGGGCTTCATGTCTGGGGTATGGGGCCAATATAGCGATGCGATTGGAACTATTCATGCGTTCCGATTAAATTAGAATAAATCTTGGCATAAGAAGCAACACCATTCTCATGAGAATAGATTGTATTTGCCGCTGCTATCGCTATTGGCTGATCAAAAGAAATTTGCTCGAGGTCTATGGCATTAAAAGCTGTTTCTGTTAATTCTTCGATTACCACACCTGCAGCATTTTGCAAAATAATTTGGCTGGTATCTCCGATATGATCATTACAAATTATAGGAATACCCATGGCCATTAACTCACCTTGTTTGATAGGTGAAGAGGCGCGTTTTGAAAAAGTAGGTCGAATAAAAAAGATCGAATAATCAGCCAGGCTTAAATGAGTCGCAACTTCGGAATAAGGAACCGAAACAACTTGAATTTTAGTGATCGGAACATCGTGAAACGCAGCTTTCAGATGAATAAAAGATTCCTTTTCATTCGTGATAAATAGAAAACGTAAGGCAGGATTTTTAGTCAGTTGGCACTTATAAAAAAGTAGCATTTCATCCAGCATATACCAAGTACCTATTGAACCGAGATACACTAATATTTTATCTGATAATGGAATATTGAGCTTAGATTTTAAGAGCTGAATCTTTTCTAAATTTTCATCTCGTATAAATTGCTTGAGATTAACGCAGCAAGGAATTACAGAAGTTTTCTGTCCCGTATTTAGATTTGGATAGATTTCTTGAATGGCAATTTTTCCGTTTTCGGTTAAGGAAACTATAGCTGGTGCTTTTTCAAAAAGTTGTTTTTCTTGTTTTTTAATGAACTTATAAATCAAACGATACAATGGATGTGAAAGCTTCCAAATACCTCCTTCAATTCGCTCATCTGCCCAAAACCCTCTCATATCAAAAAGAAAAGGTATTTGATATTTTTTCTGGAGGCTTTTACCAATAATTGCAGGCAAATAACTTCGGCAATGAACTAAAGAGATTGAATAATTTTTTACTAATTCCTTCGCCTTAGCATGCATTTTATATAAATCAAAAAGCGTAGAAAGTACAGGTGGTTTTTTGGTGTAGATATAAGGATGCCAAGAAATATTCAATTGGTCAATACTTTTATAAACTCCCTCCTTTCTTTTTTCAAAATCAGATTCTTTCTCAAAACTGACGATATGAAAATGATACCCTAATGGTGCAAGTCCAGTTAAGTAGGGAAGAATTTGAGATTGACCTAACGCTTCCGTTAAGCCATCATAAGACAAGTATAAAACGTGCTTTGTCATACAAACAAAGATACTATTTAAAAGTAGGCCGTATAACCAAAATGAACTTTACCTTGCTTTAAGTCGAATGGATTTTGAAATTGCCGCCCCAGCCCATAGCTTATTGAAAAGATGCCAAATTTAGATCCAATCGAAGTCCCTAATCCAAAACCAAAAGGGTGGTCTTTTGCATAAGTAACAGAACGATCTTCATAATATCCTTGATCATAAAAAAGAAAAACATTAGAATTTTTATCTAGAAGAAATCTATATTCAAGTGAAAAAATAGCTTTTGAGGTTGCAAACAATTCCTCTTCATTGAAACCTCTTAAGCTGCTTAATCCACCAAAACGGTAGCGCTCATTTTGGTATATAATTGGCGCTTGATAACATTCATAATTCAATGCCAACTTTAGAATATTTCGTTTAAAAAGAGGGATGTATTTTTCAAAAGAGAAGGAACCTTTAAAAACTGTCGACGACTCAGCTACTCCATTATTAATGGAATTTCGACGACCCGCAAAAGCATCTAAATAAAAGTAAAAACCCTTTGATGGATTTGGAATGTAATCTATTTTTCGTTGAGAAATTGAAAGACCATACGATTGTGTTTTACAGGAAACAGATTGATTAAAAAGGCTATTTCCTCCAGCACCTGCTAAGCGATCTGTTTCAAAAAACTGATAAATTCCTTTAATAAAAAGACCGCTTTTCAATTGATATTGAATTCCCAATGCTGATTTCAATTCTAAAAAGGTAGAATCTCTTTTATAAAGATTAAATTTTAAATCTGTTCCAAAATTTGTTTTAAACAGATAGGGATAATTCAGTTTTATAGCAAGATATTGTGTTGCCGTTTGAATACTTTTCCAATGAAAATCAAATTGTTCAGATTGATGCAGCGCATTAATTAACTTGAGTTGCAACTCACCTGTTAAAGCTAATTTTTGACTAACAGGATTTGGCTGTAAACCAATTGCACCATTAAAACTTGAAATTTTTGCACTTTTAAGAAAAATAAAAAGCTCAGCTCCTTCGGGAGTGAAAAGAATTTCAGAAGGTTTAATAATTTGTAAGTAACTCATTTGTTGCAATTTTGAATCAACAAAACGCCATAAATTTTCATCAAAATCATCCCCAATGTGCACTCCTGTTATATGAGCAATGGAATTACTCGAAAAAGTTGAATCTCCTTTAACTTCTATGGACTTCCAAACCATGTGTCGACCAATATCTATGGCTAATGCGGCACTAATTTGAGTTCCATTAATTTCTGAATTCAACAAACTAACCTTTGCAAAAGGATATCCCATTGAGTTGAGTATAAAAAGAATATTTTGCATCAACACACTCAATTCTTTTGCCTCTATTGGCTTAAGGGCTCCTTTTTTAGCGGTATTAAAAATTCCAATAGATTCTAAAAAATCAATAGACGCCGAACAATCAAGATTTATTTTTGGGAATTTAGGTCCGATATAAACATAGGCATGAAGAGAATCTTTAACGATACGGACAGAATCAATATTTGCCAAAAGATATCCTTTACCAATCCATTCAAGTCGCATGGATTGAAGATAACTATTGGATGCAAGCAGCGATTTTGATTTAAAATAAACAGGTTTTTTCAAAAGTTCTTCACCGGATTGATAATGAAATTTTCCTATCGAACCTTGAGCCTGTATATAGACTGAAAGTAGCGAGACAAGTACAAGAAGAGCATATTTCTTAACCAATTTCAATGCGATAATTTTAATTTATTTAGAGAAAGAATTTTAAAAAAACGCTCCCATAATTTTAAAATTTGTAACTTTACTATATGTGGTGCCGTTAGAGAAGTCACAAACAACAAAAACAAACATTATGAAAACTAAATTAAATTTATTTCTTCTTTTAGCTGCAGTAACAGTTATTCTTTCTTCTTGTGGTGCTTCTCGCAAAGCTGGTTGTGATGCTTATGGTTCTAATGGAACTACAGTAATTCAAACTAGCGATTTAGCTTCTAAATAAGAATTTAATCAACTAAGCGCTGAAGATACAGAGCCATTTCGGTTTGCATCTTCAGCGCTTCTTTTTTTGCAGCAAGTGCAAAATTCTCATCTTTTTGGGCATAAATTATCGCTCTCGATGAATTGACTAATAATCCACAATCGGCATTAGCACCAAAATCAAAAACTTCTTTTAACGATCCGCCTTGAGCTCCTACACCAGGAACAAGAAAGAAATAATCCTGCGCCAAGGATCTTAATTCAGCTATTTCTGAGGTTTGCGTTGCACCCACTACAAACATAGTGTTCTCACTAGTTCCCCATTGAGTTGCTTTTTCGACTACTTCAGCATATAATTTTTTATTCCCGATAGGCAACATTTGAAAATCAGCGGCTCCTTGATTAGAGGTTAGCGCTAAGAGCACTACCCATTTATCTTTAAATTCATAAAAGGGCAAAACACTATCGCTTCCCATGTAAGGAGCAACCGTTATGGCATCTGCGTTTAAAGTTTCAAAGAATGCTTTCGCATAAGACTTAGAAGTATTGCCAATATCTCCTCTTTTTGCATCAGCAATGATGAAACAATCCTTCGGTATATAATTTATAGTTTTTTCAAGCGCTTGCCAACCTTTAACACCGTATGCTTCATAGAAAGCAGTATTTGGTTTGTAGGCTACACACAAATCTTTAGTGGCATCAATAATGGCTTTATTAAACTCAAAAATCGGATCTTCAAGTTCTAAGATATGAGGTGGAAACTTAGAAAGATCAGGGTCTAATCCCACACAAAGAAAGGATTTTTTTATTTTAATTTGCTGAATTAATTCCTGTTTTGTCATAGCGTTTCTCCTTTCAATTTTTCTGCATTCTCAGCCATCTTAAGAGCATCGATCATTTCCTTAATATCACCATTCAAAAAGACACTTAGATTATACATAGTTTTATTAATGCGGTGATCTGTAATGCGACCTTGAGGATAATTATACGTTCTAATTTTAGCGGATCTATCACCGGTAGAAACCAATGTTTTGCGATGCGCTGCTCTTTCTTCATGCAAACGATCCAATTCAGCTTGATACAAACGAGATCTTAATACAGAAATTGCCTGCGCCAAATTTTTGTGTTGCGAGCGACCATCTTGACATTCCACCACGACACCTGTTGGAATATGGGTAAGACGGATGGCTGATTCAGTTTTATTAATGTGTTGTCCCCCTGCACCTGAAGCACGAAAAGTATCCTTGCGGACATCATTCATATCCAGCACAAAATCCACTTCTTCTGCTTCCGGTAAAATTGCTACAGTGATCGCAGAAGTATGCACACGACCTTGAGATTCAGTTTCAGGAACGCGTTGCACGCGATGTACACCAGATTCAAACTTGAGCATTCCATATATCCCTTGACCAGAGACACTCAAGGAAATTTCTTTATATCCTTTTACGGTACCTTCAGAAGAATTAATTATTTCATATTGCCAACCAACTTCTTTGAAGAACATGGTATACATCCTGAAAATATCCTCCACAAAAATACAAGCTTCATCCCCACCTGTTCCAGCGCGAATTTCCATGATGGCATTCTTATCATCTTCAGGATCTTTTGGGATCAGCATTAATTTGATTTCTTCCTCTAAAATTGGTCGTCTCGTTTCAAGATCATCCAATTCCATTTTAGCCATTTCCCTCATTTCTTGATCCGTTTCAGATTCCAGTAAAGAACGGGTACTGCTTATATTATCGAGTAGATTTTTATACTCTTTAAAAACAACATCAAGCGTTTCCAAATCACGATATTCTTTGTTCAATTTAACAAAGCGCTCCATATTAGAGATGATGTCAGGATCGGTAATCATTTTACCAACCTCAACAAATCTATAATGGATCGCCTCTAATTTGGAAAGTAAATCACTCATATTTTTTGTCAATAGAATGTTGCAAAAGTAAGGTAATTCGAGCGAAATCTAAATTATTTTTTGCGCTAGGGATTAAATACACTTTCAATTTAGGGCTTGGACAATAAATACCTTAGGAAGAATAGTAATGTCGAAAGAATACCTTCATGGCTTCCCTGTGCAGAATCAAATCTGTAAGTGCCTCAAAATAATCTTCCTCAAGACTAATGTTTTTCATTAAAGATTCTGGAACATCTACACGATAAAGCAAGTCTTGCAATTTGGAAACCTCTAAACATTTTAAATAATTGAATGTAAAATCATATAACTCATGAGCCTTATGGGTATGAAATTCGCTAAGCTCCAAACCGCAAGAGTATAAGTCCTTTTGAAATTGCAAACAAGTTTCAAGGACCAAAGAATTTTTAAATTCTATCGATATTTCTTGAATATTTTCTAACCAATTTATTTTAGATAATCCTGCCATGTTTAAAATTAATTAGAATTTCAATTCCATACCCACATTGCTCAATAATTAAGCAAAAATGGGTAGAATTCTATGCATTAAAGCCAATATGGAACAAAGCTACTCGAAAGAAGTATTTGAAATTATAATTTACGTCAAGTAGTGTCTTAGAATGTTAAAAAAATAAGAAACCGCAAAATATTCATTAACTTAAGTAGATATAAATAAAAATCTATTACATGTTAGTGAAAACTTATACCAGCAGTGTCTTCGGAATTACTGCTACCACCATAACCATTGAGGTAAACTTAGGAATTGGGGTCAATTTTTTTATGGTTGGCTTACCAGACAATGCTGTTAAAGAAAGTCAGCAGCGCATTCGTGCCTCTTTTAAGAATAATGATTTCAAATTTCCTGGAAAAGAAATTACAGTGAATCTTGCGCCGGCAGATATTAGAAAGGAGGGTTCAGTTTACGACCTTCCTATTGCAATTGGCATTTTAGCGGTGAGTGAACAAGTACAAACAAGCCTACTCAAAGAATACATCCTCATAGGTGAACTCTCCCTAGACGGATCAATCCAAGTTACTAGAGGCGTTTTACCCATAGCGCTTCAAGCAAAAAAAGAAGGTTATAAAGGAATTATAATTCCGTTTGAAAATTGTGAAGAAGCATCTGTTGTAGTTGGCATTGAAGTGCGAGGAGCGTATAACTTGAAGGAAGTGGTTTCTTTTTTGGACGGAACAGGACCTCTATTCTTAGCTGATTTTGATGAAAAGAAACACTTTAGTGCTTCAGCCTCTCTTGATGATGCTGATTTTAAAGATGTAAAAGGACAAATGAATATCAAAAGAGCTTTTGAAATTGCTGCTTCTGGCGGACACAATATTATTTTGATCGGTCCACCAGGATCAGGAAAATCTATGCTCGCCAAGAGGTTGTCGAGTATTTTACCTCCCATGACCATGGAAGAATCTTTGGAAACCACAAAAATACATAGTGTTGCAGGGAAGTTAAAAATGAAAAGTGGATTGATCACTCAAAGACCTTTTAGAAAACCACACCATACCATTTCAGATGTCGCGTTGGTTGGTGGGGGTAGTTTTCCGCAACCGGGTGAAATTTCTTTGGCGCATAACGGGGTGTTATTTTTAGACGAACTACCAGAGTATAAAAGAACGGTACTAGAAGTAATGCGGCAAC